>NZ_JAFEUL010000001.1 GCF_016901225.1 Actibacterium sp. 188UL27-1
CCGAACCGGCAAAACGACAGACCGACAGGCCGCCCGGTACAACCAGCGGAACAATAAGCCCGCGAACAGCCCAGCGAGGCTGCCAGAACCTCAAATCACTGCGACCTCTTCAACAAAATAAGCTCTTTGCGGACATGTTCCGCATCGTAGCGCAGTTTAGGTCGATGATGATCCGACAGTCGATGCCATTTCGCGGGAGATAGGTGTCGTTGAAGTGACGACCGGGGCCGTTGTCAGGGTAGGTCCCAGTACCGGCGGCGATCTTGCCAGATCTTTTCACCGATCAGGCAGTCGGTCGGGTCACGCTCCACGACTTGGGCTTGGATCAGCTGTTCGGGTGCCGGGTTCGAGACCATTTCAAGCACCAGCTTGCGACGCACAGCTTCGGCAAAGTCGTCCCATTCGAGAACCGGAATGACAAAGGATCCCGGCCCGCCGATGACACAGTTTTCGTAGTAGAGATCCAGCCGGTCGAGATGCCAATCCTGACCCAGCCCCTCTCGCGTCAGAAGGGGCAGGCCATTGATCACGATCCCTTGAGCGAGGACGGCATCCCGCGCCTCTATCACGCCGCGGCCTTGGTTATTGGGACCGTCACCCGAGATGTCGATGACCTGACGCAGCCCGCTATAGATGTTGTTATTGATCCGCTCTGCGCCGAAGAGGATCGCTTCGGAGATGGAGGTCCGCCTTAGCGCCGGATTGAACTGCGAGGTCAGCGTATCGGCGAAGGCGGCGAGATCATCCCGCGTTTGCAGCACGCGCCAATCGACGATCACCTCCTGCGTGCCCGCCCATTCGATATAGGTCATGGCGACGCTTTGCAGCAGGCCCGATTGCACGGCCTGATAGACAGCCTCGGATTGTAAAGCCGCGGCATATCCGCGGCGCTGGATCTCTAACTCCCGCTCGGTCATGGAGCGGGAGACGTCGACCATCAGCACAAGCTCCAGGTCAACTTCGACCCCATCGGCCGCCGCGGGGGATGTGAGGGCCAGAGCCAAGGCCGCAAACGCTGATGTGAGCCATTTCATGGGGTCAGCATGCCCAATGACCCCTGACAGGTCCAATTGTTTCCAATCGGTGTCGATCACATTGCGCGTGAAGGGCTACGCGGCTGCACAAGGTTTGGTCAGTGGGGGTGAGGCCGGGGGCGGTCTGTCAAACGGCGCGTTTGGCCGCAGCAGCAATCAGGGGATATCTTTCCAGACACCTTTGAAGCGCGCGAATTTTTCAACCTTGGCGAAAAGATCGGCGGTGGCCTCGGCCTCAGACGGCCATTCCTTGATGCTGCGCATGGCGCCCCGTTCGCTGTAATAGGTGATCCAGGTGCCGTCGTTGCGTTGGGCGATGCCGTCGATCTCCCCCCCGCCGAGGCTGCCGACCGTATACATCCAGTCGGGCACCCCATGGGCGGTGAGACGCCCGATCATGTCGGTGACCGTCATTCTCATTTTCGTGTTCCCTCCTGCAGGTGGTGGTGATCAAGGGACCACGCGGATGAAGCCTTGTTCCAGCATTTCGCTGGTGCTCATGGTGGTCATGTATTGCGTCGCCCCGCCGGTTTGGCCGAACCACGGCGCTGCGGTGCCCGATTGTACCGGGATCGGGCGCAGAACTTCAAATTGCGACAATTGCTGCGTGGCGGGGTTATAGGGCAGGGCCCGGCTTTCAAAGGACGCCCCCGCCGGAGAGAAATAGCGCCCCCCGTCGAGCTCCGGTGGACGACCGGCATAGCGATCGATCATGGTGCCGGGTTGCAGCGTGCTGGATTGCGGTGGACCTGCGAAGCCATCATTGGGCGGCCAGCGCAGTTCGCCATTATCGGCGCGGTACCATTGCTCATCGAGGTTGGGGTTGTGGTAGGGTTCACGCTTGGGTGCGGCGCGTCCGCCTTGCCTCCGGGCGCGGGCCCAGATGCGGGTCTTGGCCACGCCACGGGCGATGAGGACACCCACCCCTGCCAGCAACGCGCCCGCCACGCCGCCATAGATCGCACCTTCGGCTGCGCCGTCGAGTCGTTCGACAAAGCCGCCTTCGTCATGGCCGAACCCCGATACCGCGCCCAGGCCCGCGCCGGTTCCCGCACCTGCCATCATGGTACGTCCGATGCCTGCCCCGCGGGCAGCATTGGCGGCCGCGCCGACGGGGACAAAGACCGTGGCGGCGGCGCCCACGATCTCACCCCCCATGAACCAGTTCGGATTGGCGATCTGTTCGGCTGCCATCAATTGACGCCGTTCGGCCAGCACCTCGTCATAGGGGCGGGGGTCGAAGATGGATTGGAGACCCGACATCGCCTCGTCTCCGAACCCAAAGGTCAGGCCCTGGCCCGCGCCACCGGCGAAGCTTTCACCGTCGGTGGCTTCGCGGGCGCCGGTGGCGAGTTGATAATCCTCGAAACTCAGAGCGCGGTCATCGACGTACAGCTGTTGGATGGCCGCGTCGGAGCCCTGGGTCATGGAACGCCAAAGGTGGCGATAGCCGTAGAATGCACCTTCGAACAGGCCGACGCTGGGTTTCAGGAAGCGCCCGCCATTGTCGATCGTGTTTTGGTCATAGGCGTCGTTGAATTGCTGTTCGTTCAGGCCCGCGGGTATGCCGCGCCAATCGGGCACGGCATTTGCCTGGAGCGCGTTCTGGCGTTGGGCCTCGTCGATATTCGCGAGCGCCTCGTCCATTGCTTGTGGGGTGCCGATGACCACAAAGAGGTTTTGATAGGCGACGGGGATCGGGTGGCGGGGGGACATGCCCTCCTCATTCAGGATACCCGAGACGAGGAGCGTTTTCGTCGGCAGGTCGTAGACCCGATAAGGCACGTTGGCCAGTGGCTCGCCTGTCCCTTCATCGACGCCTGCAACCTCCACCCAGTTGTCTTCGCACCATTCACAGAACGTGGCGGCGGGGGCCGGTCCCGACCCGGACATGGCGGCGGCATCGGCCTGGGCGAGGGCGGCGGCATCTGTCGGACCACCCATTATGCGAAGCCCCCGTAATAGGTGTTGAGCGCTGTGGCGAGATCATCCCGGGTCGTGGCTGCTGCAAAGGCACGGTGAAGGCGGGGGAATTGCGGATCGTCCAGCCACCGGGCCCCGTGGGCGCAGGCGATATAGGCATGGGCGCGGCGCTGCCAATGGGCATCGATCCCGTGGCGGGCGCTTTCTGTCCCGCAGGTTTCGAAAAAGGTCTGATCAAGCTGGGCGGTGATCAGGCGCGATTGACCCGGCAGGGCGGGGTGGCTTGGATAGGGGTCGCGCAGGGGGGCGTCTGCCTGGATCAGGTCGGCCAAGCGGATTCCGAAGGCGGGCAGGCCATCCTCTGCCCAGGCATAAGCGGCCCATTCATGGGTGGCGGCAACGGCGGTGCTGACGCGGTCTTGCTCGGGCCGCCAGTATTTGTCGAGCGCGTAGGTGATATCAGGGACGAACCGGGGATCGACGGTAAAAAACGTGCCCAGGGTCAATGCGACGATGCAGAGACGGCGCACCGATTGATCCGCCGCGATATTGTAGCGAGACAGGTCCTGCCGAACGGTCTGGCTGAGCCGTTTCAGGTCGTCTGTCTCGGCCCCCATTGCAGAGATATGGTCGGGGAACTGCTGTTTCAGGAAGATGGCGGTGGCCGTATCCCATTGGTCAGCCGCGCGGTCTTCGATGCGCGCGAAGGTATCGCGCGAGAAGCGTTGCATGTGCATTGGTCCTGAAAAATGAACGGTGTCTTAATGGCACTCTAATGGACCAATTTGCCTGGTCCCGTCAATCGCCAGGTCCCGCGGCCGGGGCCCGGCATGACGCGGCGCGAGATCACAAGGCGGTGTATCGCCCCCGAATACGGCTTAGTTGAAGCCGCGCTTTTGCGCCTCGCGCGTGATGCTAAAGAGCGAAGGCTGCATGTTGATGCCTTTCTCTAGCTCCCCCAGGATCACGGTTGTCTGGGTGCCGCTGTCATCGGTGATGATCCACTGGCGCAGCTCCGTCGGATTGGCGGTGAAGACCAGTTGGATATTGCCGTATTCGGGATGTTCGGGATCCTGGGCGCGGACCAGGGTTTTTGCGTCATCCTGGCTGTGACCGGTGACCATCTTGGCGCGACCCAGATTGACGTTGCGTTCAAGGATCAGGTTCAACGGGGTCCGTTTCAGCGGATATTGCTCGGGCGGGACATTGGATTTGGGATCGAACACAGCGACCTGACCACCGCCTGCGATCACAAGGTTGTTGTCGGGTGGATCATATTCGAACCGCACGCGACCCGGGCGCCGGATATAGATCGTGCCGGTGGAAATTGTGCCGTCTTCATTGACCTGGGTGAATGTGCTTTTCGCGGTCTCAAGGCCGTTGAGATAGCTGGACAACTCGTTCAACGGAATTTTCTGGGCCAGGGCGGGCATCGCCAGCGCGGTCCAAAGGGCGATTGCCGCCAATGCTTTGATCATTTTCATGGCTTCCTAAATAGAAACTTTGCCGCGGGTCTGCAGCACCTTTGGCAGGAAATAGCCAGCCGGGCCGTTGATAGGCAATATCAGGGCCGTGTTGTCGGGTTGCAAAAGGTGTGGCACCATCACAAGAGCGTGATGGTATGCGCGGTTGGGCCGCGCATACCTGGGTGATCAGTTGACGGGATCGACAGGATGCTGGGTTCGGAAGCCGACGGCGATGCGGTTCCAAACGTTGATCATGCCGATGGCGACGGTGAGTTTTGCGATCTCATCTTGGGAGAAATGCGGCTTCAAGCCGTCGAAATCGGCAGCGGGGGCACCGGTTTGGGCGACATTGGTCAACGCTTCGGTCCAGGCGAGCAGCGCGCGTTCGCGGGCGTCATAGATCGGCGTATCCCGCCAGACGGGAACAAGGGCGATCCATTGTTCTGACAGACCGGCCCGGCGTGCCTCTTTCACATGCATGTCGATGCAGAAGGCACAGCTGTTGATATGGGAGGCGCGGAGTTTCAGCAGGTGCAGCAACCGGTGGTCGAGACCGGATTTTTGGGTCACGAACTCTTCGAGCGCGAGGACGGCTTTGAACGCATCGGGGGCGGCGGTCATGTAGTTGAGGCGCGGTTCCATCGGGTATCCTTTCGGGTCAGGTGGGTTTGGTATGGCGCAGGTTGGCATCGAGAAAAGCGCAGCTGCGCGCGGCCAGCCGACCATCATCCTGGGCGATGACCTGGGCGAGCAGATCGGCGATGGTCACCATCCGCAATTCAGATCGATAGGCGCGTTCGGCGCGCAGCATGGCGGCGCTGATCTGGCACGGCGCGGTGAAGTAGTTATCCGGCAAAGGATTGGGGCCGTTGCGGCGGATTTCCTTGCAGCGAAAGGCGGGCTCCGGCCCGTCGACCGCCAGAACAATGTCCAGCAGCGTGATCTGTTCAGGCGGTTTTGCGATGAAATAGCCGCCCTTTGGACCCGGGACCGTGGCGAGGATTTGCGCGCGGGAGAGCGCCTGGAGATGCTTGAGCAGATAGCTGGTGGAGACACCGTGAAATTTAGCGAGGGCGGCGGCAGACAGAAGGTCGCCTTCGGCGAGCCCCGCCAACATCGCCACGGCATGGATGGATTGTTCGACCCCGTCGCCTAATTTCATTTCGTGCGTCCTTCGATTCGTGGATATATTTTATCCATGAATACGGGAAGATCAATACCGTGAGCCTGAGCCCCGAAATTTAACTCCGTTGGTTATTGGTCATGCATGGATCGACCCTGCAGTTTATTGCTGCTCGGGCACCAGGATTTCACGCTTACCGACATGGTTGGAGGCGCTGACGAGGCCATTATCCTCCATCTGTTCCACCAGTCGGGCGGCCTTGTTATAGCCGATGGCAAGCTTGCGCTGGATGTAGGAGGTGGAGCATTTGCGGTCATTCAGTACGACCTGCACGGCCTGATCATAGAGCGCATCTTCACCATCGGTATTGCCGCCAAGGCCCAGGACCTGATCGATGCTGCTTTCCTTATCCTCATCCGGGCCGTCCACGACGCCGCCGATATATTCAGGCGGGCCCTGCATCTTGAGGTGTTTTACGACCTCTTCGACCTCTTCATCGCTGACGAACGGGCCATGGCAGCGGGTGATCTTACCTCCACCCGCCATGTAGAGCATGTCACCCATGCCCAAGAGTTGCTCTGCGCCCATTTCACCCAGGATCGTGCGGCTGTCGATTTTGGACGTGACCTGGAAGCTGATCCGGGTCGGGAAATTGGCCTTGATCGTGCCGGTGATCACATCGACCGAGGGGCGCTGCGTGGCCATGATCAGATGGATACCAGAGGCGCGCGCCATCTGAGCGAGGCGCTGGATACAGGCCTCGATCTCCTTGCCCGCCACCATCATCAGGTCAGCCATCTCATCGACGATGACGACGATGAAGGGCAGGGCCTCGGGCGCAAATTCATCGGTTTCAAAGACGGGCTCGCCGGTCTCATCGTCGAAACCGGTCTGGACGGTGCGGCTGAACATTTCGCCCTTGGCCAGCGCGTCTTTGACGCGGCCGTTGTAGCCCTCGATATTGCGGACGCCCATCTTGGACATCTTGCGGTAGCGATCCTCCATCTCACCCACGACCCATTTCAGTGCGACGACCGCCTTTTTGGGATCGGTGACGACGGGGGAGAGCAGGTGAGGGATGCCGTCATAAACGCTGAGTTCCAGCATCTTGGGGTCGATCATGATCAGGCGGCATTCCTCGGGCGAGAGCCGGTAGAGGAGCGACAGGATCATGGTGTTGATCGCCACGGATTTACCGGAGCCGGTTGTCCCTGCGATCAGCAGGTGAGGCATTTTGGCCAAGTTGGCGACCATGGAGCCGCCGCCGATATCCTTGCCCAGTGCCAGGGGCAGGCGCATGTTGGCGTCGCCAAAGTCACGGGCTGACAGGATTTCACGCAGGACGACCTTTTCGCGTGTGGCATTGGGCAGTTCGATCCCGATCACGCTGCGGCCCGGCAGGGTCGAGACGCGGGCGCTGAGCGCGGACATCGAGCGCGCGATATCATCGGCCAGCCCGATCACGCGGGAGGCTTTGAGACCCGGGGCAGGTTCCAATTCATACATGGTGACGACGGGGCCGGGGCGGACGCTGACGATTTCGCCTTTGACCCCGTAATCATCCAGCACGTTTTCCAGCATACGGGCGTTTTCTTCGAGCGATTCATCGCTGAGCTGGTGGCGTTGGATCGCTTCGGGGCTGCCCAGCAGCGATAACGGTGGAAATTCCCAATCGGCCTCGGGCGTGGTTCCAAGGGCGAGCGAAGGCTGCGCTTCGGCCGCGGCCTGGCGGGACGGGGCAGGGGCTTTGCGCGCGGGGTGCTGGACGACAGCGCGGGGCTGTTCGACCGGATCCGCCGTGGGCATGGTATAGCTTGCGGGCGCTGGCGGCTCTTCGATTACTGGATCAAGCTCGGCCATGGGGGCGGGCGGGATCGCGCCGGGCGTCTTGATCAACAGCGGTTCTGGTTTGCGGGCGCGCAGGGGTGGTTCGGACCGCAGAACCGGGGGTTCGGCGCGCGTTGTGGCGGCACGGCCCTGGCGCGCGCGCAGGCGGATCGCATCGGCGATGCGCGCCTTGATGCGGTCTTCGGGCGGAGCGTCGTCTGGCAGGTTGGCGGCCAGGTCTTCGATCACCAATTCGTCTTCGATCTCGACCGGTTCGGCGGGGCGTTTCACGATAGCCGTCATCTGACCCAGCAGACCCTGCTTGACCGGCTTTTCGGCGCGCAAAATGGGAGGGCTGTTGATGGTCAGTGGTTCAGCCACGAAATCCGCATTCTTGGGGTCGGGCAACAGGGCTTTGCGGGTGGCTTGCCGGTCGCGCATGGTGCGGGCCATGGCGGCGGTGGTTTGTGCGCCGCGACCGGCCGTGGTCATCAGGCTGCCATAAACGCGGATCAAACCGATCAAAAGGAATGCCAGGAGCCGCTTTGTTTCTGCCCAGGTGAAGCCCATGGCGAAGGGGGTCAGTGCGAGTGTGGCCAGACCCAGTACAAAGCCCAGGATCTTGACCACCAAGCTGGCTTGGATCGGCGACAGGATGACAAGCAGACCCAGCACCGTATCGCCCAACGCGCCGCCACGGCCAAACTCACCCGTCAAGGCGGTGGGCGCACCGAGCGATGCGGCATAGGCGGAGGCGATGGCCACAACAAGGATCGCCAGAAGGGACCGCCCCAAGACCCGTTCATGCCCGGTTTTCAGGATGAAGCGTATGCCCCAGGCGGCAATCACCAGGGGCAGTATCCAGGCTGCGAAACCCAGAACGAAAAACAGCACCAATGCGACCGTAGCGCCCCCGCGGCCCAGCCAGTTTTGCGCGGCCTGGTCGGTGGCAGAGATCCAGTTGGTATCTTCAGGCACGAACGAGAACAGCAGCGCCGCCAGCAACAGGGCGACGGCAACCAGGCCGATCCCGATCAACTCCTTGCTACGCCGTTCAAGGGCGGCCTGCATGGTGCTGTCAAAGAGGGGGTCCCGTTGCTTTGTCTGATAGGCCATATGTGTCTGCTCGTTATATTTTTATGGGTAGAGGCAAGTCTTGAGACGGGTCAGTCCGTCTTCTAATTCGTCGGGCGTGACAACCATTGCGACGCGGATATAGGGGTGGCCCGGGTTTGTGCCATCGACCTCGCGGCCCAGATAGCCACCGGGCAGGACCTTGACGCCGGTTTCTTCCCACAGTTTGACCGTGGCGGTCTCCCCATCGGGGATGGGGAGCCACAGGAAAAAGCCAGCTTCGGGGGATTTGTAGCCGGGCAGATCGCCCAGGATACGGTCCGCGATGGCGTATTTCTGATTGTAGAGTGCGCGGCTTTGCTCAACATGGGTTTCGTCCTGCCAGACCCGCGTGGCGACCATTTGCAGGGGCAGGGGAAGGGGGCTGCCTGAATAGGCGCGCAAAGTGCGGATGCGGGCGATGCTTTCGGGGCCTGCCGAAACAAAGCCAGATCGCAGGCCCGGCAGGTTCGACCGTTTCGATAGGGAATGGAAAATCGCGACCCGTTCGGGATGGGCCCCCATGGCCCGCGCGGTGGGCAGGGCCCCCGAGGGTGGTGCGTCGCGGTAGACCTCCGAATAGCACTCATCCGCGAAGACCTTGAAATCGTGCTGTTCGGCAAGTGCGATGAGCCGGGTCCAGTAGGTGGTATCGGCAACCGCGCCTTGTGGGTTCGACGGGGAGCAGAGATAGGCGATGGCGGTCCGGTCCAGAATATCCTGCGGCAGGGCCCCAAAATCGGGCAGGTTGCCGGTTTCGGGCGTCGCAGGAACGTAGACCGGCTCAGCGCCCACGGCCATCGCCGCGACGGCATAGACCTGGTAAAACGGGTTCGGGATCAGGACAACCGGGCGCTGGCCCGCCTTGGTTTCAGGGCAAAGCGCCACGCAGGCGTTAAACAGCCCTTCGCGTGTGCCGTTCAAAGCCATGACCTGGCGCGCGGGATCTACATCAAGGCCATAGCGCTCGCCAATCCAGTCTGCGATGGCTGCCAACAGATCGTCCGAGCCCGGATTGGGTGGATATTTCGCGAAGCCTGCCATCGCTTGCGCCAGGACATCGGCCAGAAAGGGCGGCATGTCATGGCGTGGCTCGCCAATGGTCATATTGATCTCGGGGCCGCCCGGCGCGCGGCCCTTGAGCAAGGTCGCAAGACGCGGGAACGCATATTCTGGCAGGTCTTCGAACCGCTCGGGGAACGTCATGTGGATACCGCTATTGCCTCAGGTCGGGATCGTAGGTGTCCCGGTTTGGCAACACAGTAGGGAAGTCCAGCGGGAGGGTCCAGAAAAACAACTGACGCGGGATGGGGGCGGTGGTGCGGATGTGGCTTTTGCGCCGCTGGGGTGATGGCCTATTTGGCGGGCGCCTAGGACAAGGCCTCCTCCGCAGCCATGCCCAGACGGAGGAGGCGCAGTTCCGTCTCCCGTGGGGTCATCAGGGTGATGCCTGTTGATGGCACACCGGTGGGAAGCGTCAGTGCCGCCGCATCCATCAGGTTGCCGATGCGGGTATTGCGCAGCGCCAGCAGGTTTTCGGCCACAAAATAGTCACTGTCATCCGTGAGGCGCTGCATATTCGGGGGCATGATCGGGCTGGTCGGCAGGATTACGGCATCATACCCGGCAACCTCGGCCCAGAACCGCACACGCAGACCTTCAAGCTTTTGCCAACCGGCGACAAAGTCAGGCGCGCTGACGGATTTGCCCGTTTCGAACCGTTCGCGGACCTCCTTGAACATGAGGTCGGGTTTGGCCGCAATCAGGTGACCCCAGGTTCCGTAGGCTTCGGGAGCAAAAAGGGTGCTCGACAGGGCCATCGCGTCGCTGACCAGCGGGATGTCGCGGCGGTCCACTTCTGCACCCGCGGCCTGCAGACGTTCGACTGCGCTTTTGTAGCCAACATGGGGTTGATCGCGAATGTCATCCAGTGCCACGTTCTGCAGGGCGAGCAACTTGGCACCGGTCAGGGAGGTCTGGTGCAGATCGGGTGCCGCGGTGCCAGACATGGCAGCCAGAAGATGGGCAGCATCCTCTACATTGCGACAGAGCGGGCCCACCGTATCAAAGCGGGCGCATA
Organism: Actibacterium sp. 188UL27-1; assembly: GCF_016901225.1. GTDB lineage: Bacteria > Pseudomonadota > Alphaproteobacteria > Rhodobacterales > Rhodobacteraceae > 188UL27-1. Next base: position 10,567 of record NZ_JAFEUL010000001.1, read on the forward strand.
GCGGCACAACACCAGTCAAGGGGAGGAGGCCCGTTGAGGTCTTGAGCCCGACCAGATCATTCCAAGCCGATGGGATCCGGACCGACCCGCCGGTATCCGACCCGATGCCCGCTGCGGCCAAGCCAAAGGCCACCGAGGTCGCCGCCCCCGAAGACGACCCACCCGACACGGCATCGACATCATTGACGCAAGGAGGGGAGGCCGTGACCGGGTTCAGGCCAAGCCCCGAGAAGGCGAGTTCGGTCATGTGGGTCTTGCCCAGGCAGACCAACCCGGCGCCTGTCGCCATTTCCAGGACGGTCGCATCCCGGTTGGGCGAGCGGTCTCGTAGCAGGGCTGTTCCGGCCTCTGTCACTGTGCCAGCCGTATCGAACAGATCCTTCCAGGAGATCGGAACGCCGTCGAGGATGCTGCGCCGCAGCTTGAGTTTGGCGCGCTGTGACGCGGCCCGCGCTTCGGCCCGGGCACGGTCGGGCGTCAAGCGGGCATAGATCCTGTCGCGATGGGGGTGTTCTGCGATGGTCGACAGAAAAACCTCTGTCAGATCAACAGGATCAACCTCACCTGTCCCAATCGCGCGGCCCAGTTCAACTGCGCCCGTGCTTAACCACTTGTTCAAAACCCCGTCCTCCTGCCTGCGGCAAACTAGCGTCTGTGGGGCTTATGGACAATGGCGCGCGCGCGTTCATATTGAAGCCATGGCAAATGATCATGACGTTATTATCGCGGGTGGTGGATTGAATGGTACCACACTTGCCCTGGCGTTGGCCCAGGCCGGGCTGCGCATCGCGCTGGTAGACAGGCTCTCTGCTGAATATCGTAGCGCGGCCGATTTTGACGGGCGCAGTTATGCCCTGGCATTGGCGTCGTCCCGGTTGTTGGGTGCCTTGGGCCTGTGGGATATGCTGAATAAGGCCGCCCAACCGATCCACGAGGTGAAGGCAAGCGACGGTCGCGCAGGCGAAGGAAGCAGCCCCTTCTTTTTGCATTTTGACCGAGGAGAGATTGAAGACGGCCCGATGGGATATCTGGTTGAGGACCGCTTCCTGCGCCGGGTTTTGCTGCGCGCCGTTGATGAAAGCCCCCGGATTGATCATTTGCCGGATGAGACGATTACAGCCCAGACCGTGGGCTCCCATGCGGAGGCCGAGACGGCGTCGGGCCGGACCCTGCGCGGGCGTCTTTTGGTGGGCGCGGATGGGCGACAAAGCGGAACAGCTGCGCGCGCAGGCATCAAGCGGTTCGAGCGGGATTACCATCAGGATGCGCTGGTTTGTGCGATCCAGCACGAAAAGCCGCATCATGGGATTGCGCATCAATTCTTTATGCCGGGCGGACCCCTGGCGATTTTGCCCCTGAGCCAAGACCGAAGCTCCATCGTATGGAGTGAGCGTCGGCCCTTGGCCCGTCACATTGCAAGCTTGGATGACGCTGCATTTTTGGCGATGCTGTGCCCGCGTGTGGGTGATTTTCTGGGTGATTTCCGGCTGTGCGGGTTACGGTTTTCCTATCCCCTGGGCCTGTCGATGGCGCGTCAGATCACGGATCGGCGCCTTGCCCTAGTGGGGGATGCGGCGATGGGTGTGCATCCGATTGCAGGGCAGGGTCTGAACCAGGGTCTGCGCGATGTGGGGACGCTGGCGGAGGTTATCGCAGATGCCAACCGGCGGGGTGAAGACTTTGGTGCATCCGATGTGCTGGCGCGATATCGCCAGTGGCGCAGCTTTGACCGGGCGGCGCTGGCGATGGCCACGGACGGGTTCAACGCGCTGTTCTCGAATGACAATCCTGTTTTGCGATTGGGGCGTGACCTTGGCATGTCATTGGTCACGGCGATGCCTGGCCTGCGGCGCAGATTGATGCGAGAAGCGGCTGGTTTGAACGGTGATCTTCCCCGCCTGCTGCAGGGCCAACCGATCTAGCGCTAGTCGTCGATCTTGCGCGCCTCGTCGATCAACAGGATCGGAATGCCGTTGCGGATGGGAAAGGCGAGATGCGCGGATTTTGAGATCAGTTCTTGCTGATCGGCATCATAGGTCAGCACGGCCTGGGTCTGGGGGCAAACCAATGCCTCCAGCATGCGGCGATCAAATGTGCCGCCGCCCTCGGTCATTGCATGATTTCTTCACCATTGCCGGAGCGAAGCGAAAACTCGATCAGCGTTACAAGAGTTTCGCGCCGCGTGGCCAGGGATGGCGCTTCCAGAAGAGCCTGTTTGTCTTCGACTTCGAACGGGCAAAGCATGGAAAGAGAGTTGATCAACAACTCATCCTCCGCATCTTTCAGACTGTCCCAGTCGGTGGAGAGGGAATGAGCCGAGAAATAGCGCTCCAACGTGTCCAGAAAGGCAGGCCGGTCAAAGCCCTTGTCCCGCTCGGTCGACCCAAGGTCGCGATCAAAACCGGCCCAATCGACCTCAGCTTTCACATAGGGTGAAAAACCGGTTACCTCGGATTTGATCCGATACCGGGAGATCCCTGCAAGGGTGATCATATACCGGCCGTCTTCGGTTTCAGAAAAGGCGGTGACCCGTCCTGCACACCCGATGCTGTGAAGGCGTTTGTCTTCATTTTCCGGTACTTGGCGGGGCTGCACCATCCCGATCAGCCGGTGCTGTGTTTTCAGCGTATCATCCAGCATGGCAAGGTATCGCGGCTCAAAGATATGCAGCGGAAGCCGGGCGCGTGGCAAAAGCAGCGCTCCCGGAAGCGGGAAGACCGGGATTGCGTCGGGGAGGTCGGCTGCCGAAAACATGGACATGATTTAGGCGCGAACCCTGATCAGGCAAATATCATCGAAGAAAGTTTTCGGCGACCGCGCAGCACGATGGGATCCTCGGGTTTGAGGGCATCAAAAATAACAAACATCTGTGTCTTGGCGGCGCCGTCATTCCATTCCCGATCCCGGCGAAACAATTCCAGCAGTTCATCGACGGCGCCTTCGACATCGCCATTGGCATGGAGCGCGGTTGCCAGGTCGAACCGGGCTTCATGGTTGTCCGGCGCTACATCCACGGCATTGCGCAGTTCAGCTTCCGGCCCGGCATTCGCTGCTTGCTTGAGCAGCTCAAGTTGTGCGCGAGCCGCCTCAACCTCTGCGGCATCCTTGATCTCATCGGGTACATTGTTCAGCAGCGCTTCGGCCTGGTCGGTTTGTTCCGTGGCCAGATGAGCGCGCACAAGGCCCCCATAAGCAGCAGCATTTACGGGATCTTCGCCCAGGATCGCCGCAAAGGTTTGTGCCGCATCCGCCGCAGCCCCCTCGGCCAGCATCGCCTCTGCCGCGTCAACGGCATCGCTCAGCCCGCCATCGCCCGCCAATGCGGCGATCTTGTCGACGAATGTCTTGATCTCGGACCCTGGCAGCGCGCCTTGAAACCCGTCAACTGGCTGGCCTTGCCAAAAGGCATAAACCGTTGGCAGCGACTGGATGCGCAACTGTGCAGCGATGCCCTGGTTCTGGTCGACATCGACCTTGACCATGCGGACCTTGCCGCCGGCCTTTTGCACCTCAGCCTCCAGCGCGGGGCCCAGCGTCTTGCACGGCCCACACCAGGCCGCCCAGAAATCGACGATGACAGGGACATTCATCGATGCCTCAATCACGTCTGCCATGAATGTGGCTTCGGTGCTGTCCTTGATCAGATCGCCCGCAGGCACGTCGCTGTTTTGGCCGAGTTCAAGCATCGCATCTCTCCGCGTGGTCCGGTCGGTTAGATGGCGCAACCGGACCTGTCTTGCAAGGGTTTCGGGCTAAAGATCGAAGGTGGCAAAAACGGGGGCGTGATCCGACGGCTTTTCCCAGCCACGCGCATCGCGGTGGATCCGGCTGGAATGGGAGGCATTGGCGATATCCGCGCTAGCCCAGATATGGTCAAGCCGTCGCCCCTTGTCGGAACTATCCCAATTGGGCGACCGGTAGGACCACCAGCTATAAAGTTTGCCGTCGGGGATGTCCTTTCGCGTGACATCGATCCAGCCACCAGCCTCCTGCACCTGGCCAAGATGATCAACCTCGATTGGCGTGTGGGAGACGATTTTCAGCAATTGCTTGTGGGACCAGACGTCCTCCTCGCCGGGGGCGATGTTCAAGTCGCCCACAAGGATCTGCTTTTCCGGTTTGTTGGCACTGAACCAGTCTCGCATGGCGGTCAGGTAATCTAGTTTTTGGCCGAACTTCTCATTCGCGTCGCGGTCGGGCACATCGCCGCCAGCTGGCACATAGAAGTTATGAATGACGGTGCCATTTTCGAGTCGCCCGGCAATGTGGCGGGCATGACCAAGATCGGCGAAATCCTCTGCAGCGACTTCTTCCACAGGCAGGCTAGAGATAATGGCAACACCATTATACCCTTTCTGACCCCGCGCGACCATGTGGCGATAGCCTTGCGCCGCGAACACGTCCAGCGGGATCTTGTCGACTGGCGATTTGCATTCCTGCAGGCACAGCACATCTGGCGCGTCTTCCCGAAGCAACCGCGCCACGATATCGGCCCGCAACCGGACCGAGTTGATATTCCATGTGGCCAGGGTGAACGGCATGTGAAAGCTCCCGAATGATTTGACGGGACCCTAAGGCGCGCACCGGCCAGGCACCAGACCTAGCCGCAGGTCACGCGCCGGATCTGGCCCGATCTGTTGACCTCAAAGTTGATCCGCCCGGGATTGTATTCCTGCGTCACGATATCGTCGGGGCCGACGACACGCGTGGGCCGGTTCAAGCCCAACGTCGGAACGATGCTTTGGTTCTGGCCCACTGCGGTCTGGTATTGCGACGCCTTACAGGTATCCGGCTCCCGCTCGATCAATCCATCTCGCCCCACGGGCAGGGCAGTGCCACCGCCGACCCCACCAACGTCGGTCACAGGGTCGGTCGTATCCACAGTAGTGCATGCTGTCAGACACCCGATCAGTATCAGGGCAGGCCACGTCTTCATTTCGTCCTCGCACGGTTGCATTTGTATGCGCCTTGGCACACGGTCATCGGGCAGTTTAACGGGAGGAGCCTCAGATGAAAACGCGTGCAGCCGTGGCCACGACGGCGGGTCAACCACTTGAGGTGATGGACGTCAACCTGGATGGCCCACGGGCCGGTGAGGTGCTGGTCGAGATAAAGGCCACCGGCATCTGCCACACCGATGAATTTACCCTGTCCGGTGCCGATCCAGAGGGGATGTTTCCCGCCATTCTGGGCCACGAGGGGGCTGGCGTCGTGATGGAGGTGGGTGCGGGCGTGACCAGCCTGAAACCTGGTGATCACGTGATCCCGCTTTACACGCCGGAATGCCGTGAATGCGAGTATTGTCTGAACCCCAAGACCAATCTGTGCCAGAAGATCCGTTCGACCCAGGGCGCCGGGCTCATGCCGGATGGATCCTCGCGGTTTTCAACCTTGGATGGTGATCCGATCCTACATTATATGGGGTGCTCCACGTTTTCGAACCACACAGTATTGCCCGAGATTGCGCTGGCTAAGGTGCGTGAGGATGCCCCGTTTGACAAGATTTGCTACATCGGATGCGGGGTGACCACGGGCATCGGCGCTGTGATCAACACGGCCAAGGTGGAGCCCGGTAGCCGCGCGATCGTGTTCGGTCTGGGGGGCATTGGTCTGAACGTGATCCAGGGTTTGCGGCTGGTCGGTGCGGAGCAGATCGTGGGTGTCGACCTGAACCCCGGCAAGGTCGAGATGGCGACGCGGTTCGGCATGACGGATTTCGTCAATCCGTCCGAGGTCGAGGGCGATCTGGTGCCCTTCCTCGTCGACCTGACCAACGGCGGTGCGGACTATACCTTTGATGCAACAGGTAGCGTCAGCGTTATGCGCACCGCGCTGGAATCCGCGCACAAGGGATGGGGCGAAAGTGTGATTATCGGGGTCGCTCCGGCAGGGGCAGAGATTGCGACTCGTCCCTTCCAACTGGTGACCGGCCGGATCTGGCGCGGCACTGCATTTGGCGGTGCCCGCGGTCGGACAGACGTGCCCAAGATCGTGGACTGGTACATGAACGGCAAGATCGAGATCGATCCGATGATCACGCATACGATGGGGTTGGATCAGATCAATGAAGGGTTCGACCTCATGCATGCGGGCAAGTCGATCCGGTCTGTCGTGATATTCTGATCAGCATACCGGGCTCAGATATTTGCGCGCCTTCGTGCTTCATGTATTCATCGACTGCCACGGGGGTGAGACAGCTTCACAGCTTGTCTCGGCCGGCGTTTGCCGTCGCGGTGGGACGGATTTTGATCCGTTCGATGTAATCCACAGACTGGGGGCGTCTTTTGCGATCTGGCGACCTAAGTGACCGGATCCACATCAAAGCCTGGCTCCGTGCCTCACATAAGGATATCGGCCGCCGATGACTGTGTGATATCAAGCGTGACAGTCGGTTAAGCGGCTTCTTTGCAGACGTAGCTGGCGGCACCCGTATCGCGCATTTCAAAGGCATTCCGGGTCAGTTTGTTCGCCAGTGCTTTCACATCCCGCAGGGTCTGATCGCGTTCAATAACGTGCAGATTGTGCCGCGCGTTGAAAATATCCGTAGCCTGCTCATCTGCGCCCAGCATAAGAACTGGTGTGTCGTCACTGGCGACCGAGATCAGGTCGTCCATCCGCACCCGCGGTGTGTCTTCCATCGTGCCGTCCAGCAGCATCAAGGCAAAGGGATGGGTCAGGATCAGTTGCATCGCCTCGCGTATGGAGGTGGCGCAGCACACCGCGTAACCTGCCTCGGTAAATGCATCGCGCAGCGACAATGCCTGACCAAGATCATTTTGTACCAACAACATCTGTTTCATGGGCCCCTCCATACTGGGACAGTGTTAACAAGAATAAGTATCTTCATCGTTAATCTCCTTTAAAAAAGCGGTGGAAACGGGGCGCGTCCGGGACCTTCCTTCGACAATTGAATGGCTCGATCTGCCTTGCGGCATCCGGGCTTATTTGCTTTCACGGTGCCATGGCACTGACTACGGCATCGATTGAACAAACAGCCCCGGACCAGGCATCCCTGAAGGCGGCTGCCAAGCTGTTGTCACCGGCGAAATGGCCGGAACGGCTCATATCGGCGGACGATGGGTTGATCTGGGGGGCCTGCCAGGGATCAGGGGCAAACCCGTACCGCGTGGTGGTTGACCTGTCGGATCTGGGGGCAAAATGCAGCTGTCCGTCGCGCAAATTTCCGTGCAAACATGCCTTGGCCTTGATGCTTCTTTACGGGGAAGGTGCAGATGATTTCTTGCCCGGCACTGTACCCGACTGGGTGACCGAATGGCTGGGCCGCAGGCGCAAAACTGATACAGTTCCAAAAGATGAGATCATCGGGACCGGGAAGAGCCTTGCCGATGCGCTGAAAGATGACATCCCCGTCCCAGTTGATGCCAAAACCCAGGCACAGCGGGAGGCGGCCAAGCAAAAGCGTGCCGCGGCTACCCGCCAGGCGATTACCGATGGCATGGCCGATCTGGAGCGGTGGATTGCCGATCAATTGCGCACCGGCCTGTCAGACCTTCTGGGGGATCTCACACCACGTTGTCGTCGGATTGCGGCACGTCTGGTTGACGCCAAGGCGGGCACCCTGGCCGCGCGGATCGACGGCATTCCCGCGCGGGTCCTGGGCCTGCCGCAAGGCGACCGTGCCGATGCAGTGATCGCGGAATTGGGAAAGCTGGTTATCCTGTCCCGCGCCTGGGGCGATGGGGTCGCCGCGGATCCGTCCGTTCGGCGTGAGATCACGGGGGCGGAGCCACGCGATGCCCTATTGGCCAATACCGAAACGGTGCGGCAAACTGGCCTGTGGGAGGTTCTGGCCACGCGGGAGGAAACTCGCCGCGACAATCTGATTGCCCGGTCCACCTGGCTTTTGGCGCTGGATGGAGGTCATCGCTTTGCCCTGTTGCAGGATTTCTTTCCAGCAAGCACCGGGCGGCAGGGCGCGGCCTTTTCCCTAGGGGAGCAGTTCCATGCCGAGATGGCGTTTTATCCGTCGGCCCATCCCCTGCGCGCTCAGATCGTGGAACGGCGTCCTCGGGAGGGTCTGCGGCATTGGCCCGAAATCTCCCCCGCGACGGATGTTCTGAAATCCTTCGCCGCCGCCTTGGCACACGAACCGTGGCTGCTGGAACTGCCCATCCTGCTGCCCCAAGGCCGCGTGGCAGAGGCGGGCAGCACACCCTGGTGGTCAGGCGATCACGACACGGCGCTGCCTTTGTTGTCTGAAACTGTCGATCTTTCGCTCTGCGGCGCCGAAATCCAAAGTGCCGCTGTTTTGTGGAACGGTCACCGTGCCAGTCTTTTGGCTGCACAGACAAATCTGGGCCGGTTCCATGCCGATGGATGATCTGGCGCGGTTCGAAAGCGCCAAGCTGCGTTGGATGAGCGGGGGTGATGTTCCGACCGCGCCGGATCTTTCCGGCCCAGCGGCCCAGTTGCGCGAACTCGCCCTGGCCGGGCAGTTTCGCCAGACCTGCCTGCGCCCCACGCTGCCGGAAACCGCACGCCCTGTGCCCAACTACCCCCGTCTTGCCCTACCGCTTTTGCCCGAAAACCTGCGGCCGATCTTTCGCAGGCTGCTCTGCCCCGCGCAGAGCCGTGACTATATGCAGGCGTTGATCGGCTTCATGGCCTCCCGTGGTGTAATGGCGCATCCGTTCGACTGGCTGCCCCCGCGCGACACCGACGGCTATCCCGACATCTACATCCCCTTGGCCAAATGGCATGCCAGCGAGGATGCAGAGACAATCACCCCCGACCTGACCGAAGACAATTGGAGCGATCTGTTCCCGGCAGAGCGTCGGCTTGCGTTTGAAATCCTGCGCCAAGTCGATGCCGCTGCGGCCCGCGACCTGATGGTTGCCAAGGCGGGCACAGTTCCGGCAGAGGAACGCATGCGGCTTGTCGGCCTGTTCGCGGTTAATCTGGGCCACGACGATCAAGGCTATCTGGAAGGCCTCGTGGCATCCGACCGGTCCGGCAAGGTGAAGACCGCGGCGCGCCAATTGCTTGCCCGATTGGGTGTCGATGGGGAGGATGACGGGGCCCACGAGCTGGCGGATTTCTTGGAGGTCAGCTCAAAGGGTCTGCTGCGCCGCAATTCTGTCATCACGTTCCGCAAGAAACTGAATGATGTGCAGCGGCGACGGGCCTTTGCCTTACTTGATACGGTCTCGCTGCTGCAACTGGCCAACGCCCTGGATCATAGCCCGGCCCAGGTGATCGCGGCATGGACGGTCGATGAGCACCCGCTGATTGGCCCCTTCATCGGATGCCTGGCCCGCACGGCGACAAAGGATCAAATCTTGGCCTATTGGGAGCGGCTCTCGGCGGCCAAGACAGCGGGCTTCCTTTATCTGGGTCAGATCGCACCCCGCCTGAACCGCGCACATATCCTGGATCTGTCGGCCGGGCTGCTCAAGCAGGGGCGGCTGATCGACCTGAATGCCCTGTTGATGGTCACTGGCCCCGACCTTGATCCGCGGATTTGTGACCTGTTGCTCGCAACCGATGAAGTGCGCGATATCCTGGGCGGTGCGACCGTGGCGTCGGGCACGGATATGCCGGGCGATACCAAGGACCACCAGGCGCTTACCGTGTTGGAACCGGCCCTGCGCGCGCTTGGTCTTTTGCTGTCTTCGACCCATGCCATTCGGGTTCTTGAGACGCTGAAAGGCGCTGGCTTTCACAGTGCCCATCCCATTCTGTACTCCCTGACATTCAATATCGGCCTCAAAGGACCCCCGTCATGAGTGATATTCTAAGACAACCCGCCGAGGTCACTTGGAAAACTGAGCTTGATGCGCTGGCCGCCCATGACGACGCGCCCAAACCCGAAGGCTGGGCCCTGTCGCCGCAAGCGACGCTTACCTATCTGCTGGGCGGCGCGGCCAAGGATGGGACCGAGATTACGCCCAAATATGTTGGCCAACGCCGGTTGATGGAGACTGCCGTCGCGACCCTGGCCACGGACCGGGCGCTGCTGCTGCTGGGTGTGCCGGGCACCGCGAAATCCTGGGTGTCGGAACATCTGGCCGCCGCGATTGCGGGCGATTCCACGCTTGTGGTCCAATGCACTGCCGGGACGGATGAAAACCAGGTCCGCTATGGCTGGAACTATGCCCAACTCCTCGCCCACGGCCCCAGTACCGAGGCGCTGGTGCCCACGCCGCTTTACCGCGCGATGGATGGTGGCAAACTGTGTCGTCTTGAGGAACTGACCCGCATGGGATCAGACGTGCAGGACACGCTGATCACGGTCCTGTCGGAAAAGATGATGCCCATCCCCGAACTGAACTCCGCCGTCTACGCCAATCGCGGCTTCAACATCATCGCCACCGCCAACAACCGCGACAAAGGCGTGAATGAGCTGTCCTCCGCCCTCAAACGCCGCTTCAACGTGGTTGTCCTGCCCCTACCGGATGATATCGATGAAGAGGTCCAGATCGTCACCAAACGCGTCTCGGACATGGCCGAAAGCCTGCAACTTGCTGTGCCCAAGAACGCCGCGGCCGAGGTCATGCGCGTTGTCACCATCTTTCGTGAGTTGCGCGATGGCCGGACACTTGATGGCAAGACGGCCCTTAAGGCTCCTTCCGGCACGCTGTCCACGGCAGAGGCCATTGCCGTCATGGTCGGCGGCCTGTCCCAAGCCGCCTATTTCACCAACGGCACGCTAGATGTGGATGGCCTTGCCCCCAATATCCTGGGTGCGGTCGTCAAGGACCCGGTGCAGGACAAAACCGTGCTGGCCGAATACCTGGAAACCGTCGTCAAAAAGCGCCGGGACTATGCGGACTATTATTCTGTCCTGTCGGAAATGCTCTGACCCTTGCCCGCGCCGGTCACATATCTGGGCATTCGCCATCACGGGCCGGGATCTGCGCGTCAGGTCCTGGCCGCGTTGGAGGCATTGCAGCCCGCGCAGGTCCTGATTGAAGGCCCCGCCGATCTGACCGAGTTGATGGAGCCCCTGGGCCGTCCCGGCATCGTCCCGCCCGTCGCGCTTTTGGCCTATGCTGCCAAGGCTCCGGAATATGCCAGCTTTTGGCCATTTGCGGAGTTTTCCCCCGAATACCAGGCGATCAAATGGGCCTTTGCCCACGGCGCTGTGCCGAGCTTCATCGACTTGCCCGCCGCCACCAACCTGGCCGAGGCAGAACTTAACGCCAAGGTCGCCGACGCGCTCAAAGACCAGGATGGGGACGTTTTGGAGGAGATCGACGACACCGCCGTCACCCTGCCCGAACCTGCCACTGACGCCATCGCGCGGGATCCCATCGGGGCGCTCGCGCAGGCCGCGGGCTATGAAGACGGAGAAAGCTGGTGGTCCGATGTTATCGAGGAGAACCCGGACCCGGGTGAGGTCTTTGCGGCCATCGCCACCGCAATGGAGGCCCTGCGCGAAGGCCACATCCCCGACCGGCGGGAGGCCCAGCGGGAGGCGCATATGCGGCGCGCCATCGCCAAGGCCGCGCGCCACACCGAAGGCCCCATCGCGGTGGTTTGCGGGGCTTGGCACGTCCCTGCCTTGCGCGCCAAGGTCAAGGCCAGCGATGATACCGCCCTGCTGAAGGGCCTGCCCAAAACCAAGGTGCAGGCGACCTGGGCGCCTTGGACCTCCGCGCGCCTGGCCCGCGCGACGGGCTATGGCGCTGGCATCGAGGCCCCGCTTTGGTACGCGCATCTGTGGCAGCACGGCGTTGGCCAAAAGGCCGATGCGCTCTGGGTTGCCCGCATGGCGGAGGTCCTGCGCGACGAAGGGTTCGACGCCTCCACCGCGTCACTGATCGAAACCGTGCGCCTGACCCGGTCGCTGGCCGCAGTCCGCGAGAGGCCATCGCCGGGGTTCGAAGAGATGCGCGACGCTGCGATCTCCATCCTGATGCATGGCGAAACGCTGCCATGGCAGATCATCGAAACCCGCCTGCTGCTGGGTAGGGATGTGGGCCAGATCCCCGACAACCTGCCGCTTGCCCCGTTGCTTGACGACCTGCAACGCCAGCAGCGCAAGCTGCAACTCAAGCCGGAGGCCCTGGAACGCGAACTGTCCCTCGACCTGCGCAGCGAACGCGGCCTCGCGCGGTCGACCCTGCTGCACCGCCTGACCGCGCTCGACGTCCCCTGGGGCCAACTGACCGACCCTGGCCGCAGCCGCGGCACCTTCCGCGAGAAATGGTTGCTCGCCTGGCAGCCCGAATTTGCCGTTCGCCTGGTCGAACATCTGGTCTATGGCCCAACCATCGCTGCAGCCGCCGGGGGCCGCATGGCCGAGGCGATCCGGAGGGAGACCAAACTCTCCACCCTCGCCGAAACTGTCCGCGGCGCGTTGGTGGCCCAACTCCCGGACGTGGCCCAAACCGGCACCGAACGGCTCGACGCGCTGGCGGCCGAGACGGACGATTGCGCCACCTTGCTGGCCGCTATCCCGCCTATCGTCGACACGTTGCGCTATGGCACGGCCCGCGAAATGGCGTTGGACCAGATGGAAACCCTGCTGGATCGGTTGATCATCCAATCCGCCGTCGCACTGCCCTACGCCGCCCGCAATCTGGACGCTGACGCCGCCACCGCCTTGCGCGATCTGATCGACGCCACGGATCAGGCCATCGCCCTATCCGAACGCGCCGAACCGATCCGCGATGCCTGGATCGCCGCGCTGACCGATACGGGCCGTTCAGACAAGACCACGCCCCTGGTCGGCGGGCTGACGATGCGGCTGGCTTACGAGGTGGGCACCATCGCGGTCGAGGATCTGGCAAGCCTCATGAGCCTGCGCCTGTCGCAATCGCGCCCGGCCATTGAGGCTGCGGGCTTTTTTGAGGGGTTCTTTACCGGCGCGGGCCTGAAACTGGTCCATGACACCGACCTCCGCGTTGCCGTCGATGGTTGGGTCATGTCCCTGGATGAAGAGGCATTCACTGAAAACCTGCCCCTTTTCCGCCGCGTCTTCTCAACCCTCGATCGCAATGAACGCAAGGTCCTGCTGGAACACCTGCTGGGCCGGGCAGGGGGCAACCTGACCGCCACATTCGCTCCCGAGGCAGAGGCCCTTTGGGCGGCCCAACAGGCCACCATCAACCGTCTGTTCGAGGGCACATGACCGACCAGAAGGAACACGAACGCCGCTGGCGCATGGCCCTGGGTGAGACCGAAGATGCCGAAGGCTGCGGCCTGACGGATCGCGACATCGCAATGTCTGGCGCCCTCGACGCCCTGTACCAAGATGCAGGTGACGGAAAGCGCCGTGCAGGTCTGAGCAAATCCGCCCCCAAAGTTTCCCGCTGGTTGGGCGATATCCGCGAATACTTTCCTGGCCCCGTCGTGCAGGTCATCCAGAAAGACGCATTCGAACGGCTGGGCCTGCAGCAAATGCTGCTGCAACCTGAATTCCTGGAGGCGGTCGAGGCTGATGTCCACCTGGTGGCCGACCTGATCTCCCTGCGATCGGCGATGCCGGAAAAGACCATCGGAACGGCCCGTACCGTAGTGCAAAAAGTCGTCGATGACCTGATGGAGCGGCTGGAAAAGAAAACGTCCGATGCTATCCGGGGTGCCGTCAAAAAGGCCGCCCGCACCAACCGGCCCCGGTTCGCCGATATCGACTGGCCCCGCACGATCCGCGCGAACCTGCAACATTACCAGGCGGATTACCAAACGGTGGTGCCCGAAAAACTGGTGGGCTTCCTGCGCCAGCAGCGCCGCCTGGCCGATCTGGATGAGGTCGTGTTGTGCGTCGACCAATCGGGCTCCATGGCAACGTCCGTGGTCTATTCGTCGATCTTTGCCGCCGTCATGGCCTCGATCCCGTCGGTCGCTACCAAACTGGTTTGCTTTGACACCGCGATCATCGACCTGACCGAGGATCTGGAGGACCCGGTCAAGGTCCTGTTTGGCGTTCAACTGGGGGGCGGCACCGATATCAACCGCGCCGTCGCCTATTGCGAAGACCGGATGGAAAAGCCGTCAAAAACCCATTTCCTGCTGATCACAGACCTGATGGAAGGCGGCGATGCCAAAGCCCTGATCGCACGCCTCGCGGGAATGATCGCTCAAGGCGTCAACGTGATCGTCCTGTTGGCCCTGACGGATGAAGGACGCCCGTATTATGACAGCGACATGGCCGCCAAGGTGTCCGCCCTTGGTGCGCCGGTTTTTGCCTGCACGCCTGATCAGTTCCCTGATCTTATGGCCACCGCCCTGGCGCGGGGCGATATCCAAACCTGGGCCGCTGGCCACGACATCAAGACGATCCGCCAGGGCGAGCCGGATGCGGATGCCGGTCAGAACTTATAGGTGACCCCGAAATTGATGGCGTTGGTCACGATGTCGGTCTCGAATGAACCGCCGCCATCGAGATCCGCCTCGTTCGACGAAAATGTCCCTTTATATTCCGTGAACAGTGCCCAGGTCTCGTTCAGGTCAAAAGACGCGCCCGCCGCCCACATTACGGCGGGCCCGGTCAATTGATATTCGAACGTTTTGTCCGGCCCCCGTTCCACATCGACATGGGGAACCGAGATGCCGACCCCACCGCCAACATAGGGGGTGATCTGACCCTTCAACCATTGGTTGGGCCAGCGATAAAAGATGTTGGCCGTGATGATGTTCAATCCGTCGGTCAGCTCGAAACTTTCGAACCCGTTATCGTCCAACGTATCATCATCGGCATAGACCTTGGCGTGGTTCAGTTCTGCACCAAAGCCCCAGTTTTCATTGCGCCACCACGTTCCGCGCACACCGTAATACGGGGGCGCCTCAAACGGGCGGCCTTCCCATTCGGACAGGAAACTGAACTCTCCGGTACTGTCTTCACCTTCGACCCGACTATGGGGGGCGGTCTGGAAGCCGGTATAGATGCTGAGTTCGAAATCGGCCATTGCCGGCGCAGTCATCGCCAACCCAAGACCTGTTGCCAATGTCAGAATGCGTTGCATGTCCCGCCTCCGGTGATCTATCTGTACTGCCTTGTTCAGTTATGTCGGATACCATGCCCATGGGCCAAGTACAGGGGGCCGCCGATCACATCTTTACCCTGCGGCCAAATTTCACCCATGGCGGTGTTATTTCGCCACAGACCGATCAACCGTCCCTGCACACGCGCGGCGGATCCCTCGAATTCGATTGAATAAAGCGCCGTGCCATTGCAATTATGCGACACCCTGCCGCGGCTGCGCTGCATTGTCCGGTGGACGGTCAATTATTGCCGCTCTACATGAGCGATTAACACCCAATGGTTTATGCCACGGGTCTTGAATTCAGTGCGCCACGCAACGGTGCCAGACGAAGGGGAACCGGACCATGTCCCAAACTGACGATCATGAAGGCACACGCCGCGATTTTCTGTATTACGCCACGGCTGGCGCCGGGGCTGTTGTTGCCGGTGCTGCGGGCTGGGGGATGGTGAACCAGATGAACCCATCCGCTGACGTGCAGGCGCTCAGCTCGATCCGCGTCGATGTATCTGGTATTGAGCCTGGCACGCAAATCACCGTGAAATGGTTGGGTAAGCCTGTCTTCATTCGCCGCCGGACCGAGGAAGAAATCGCCGAGGCCGCGGCGGTGGAATTGTCGGAACTTCCCGACCCGATAGCGCGTAATGAAAACATTGGTGATGCACCAGCGGATGACGCAAACCGTGCTCTGACCCCGCCCGAAGACAGCGAAGATGCGCTGCCAGGCGAATGGTTGGTCATGATGGGCGTGTGTACGCATCTGGGTTGCGTGCCCCTTGGTGATGCAGGTGATTTTAATGGCTGGTTCTGTCCATGCCATGGCTCGCACTATGATACCGCTGGCCGTATTCGCCGGGGCCCGGCCCCGACCAACCTGCCGGTGCCAATCGCAGAATTCGTGGACGCATCCACAATCAAATTGGGTTAAAGGGAGAAAACCGCATGTCTGGAATTCCTCACGACCATTATGAGCCTAAGACGGCTGGTGAGAAGTGGCTGCATAAGCGTCTCCCCATCGTTGGCTTGCTGGCCGATACGATCCTTATTCCAACACCCAAAAATCTGAATTGGATGTGGATCTGGGGCATCGTGCTGACATTCTGTCTGGCGCTTCAGATCATCACAGGGATCATCCTGGTGATGCATTATACGCCCCATGTCGATCACGCCTTTGCCAGTGTTGAGCACATCATGCGCAACGTGAATGGTGGTCATATGCTGCGGTATCTGCACCAAAACGGAGCGTCGCTATTCTTTATCGCGGTCTATCTGCACATCTTCCGTGGCCTCTATTACGGCTCCTACAAAGCCCCGCGCGAAGTTACCTGGATCATCGGCATGTTGATCTACCTGCTGATGATGGGCACCGCATTCATGGGCTATGTGCTGCCATGGGGCCAGATGTCATTCTGGGGTGCAACCGTGATCACCGGCCTGTTTGGCGCAATCCCCTTCATTGGTGAACCGATCCAGACATGGCTGCTTGGTGGACCGGCGGTTGATAACGCGACGCTGACGCGCTTCTTCTCGCTCCACTACCTGTTCCCGTTCATCATCGCGGGACTGGTCATCGTACATATCTGGGCCTTCCACACCACGGGCAACAACAACCCGACCGGCGTGGAAGTGCGCCGTGGCAGCAAGGAAGAGGCGGAGCGGGATACCCTGCCATTCTGGCCATACTTCGTGATGAAAGACCTATTCGCGTTAGGCCTGATCATGGTGGTGTTCTTTGCCATCGTCGGCTTCATGCCCAACTATCTGGGCCACCCCGATAACTATATCGAGGCGAACCCTCTGTCGACACCTGCTCACATCGTGCCCGAATGGTATTTCCTGCCCTTCTACGCGATCCTGCGCGCCTTCACCGCAGATGTTTGGCTTGTGCAGATCGTGCAGTTCTTAAGCTTTGGCATCATCGATGCGAAATTCTTCGGAGTGCTGGCCATGTTTGGTGCGATCGCCGTCATGGCTCTGGCACCGTGGCTCGATACATCGTCGGTCCGCTCCGGTCGGTATCGCCCGATGTTCAAATGGTGGTTTGCGCTGCTGGTTGTCGACTTCATCGCCCTGACTTGGCTTGGTGCCATGCCAGCGGAGGAGCCGTATGCCAGCTTGTCACTCATCGCGTCGGCCTATTGGTTTGCCTATTTCCTGGTGATCCTGCCCCTGCTCGGAGTGATCGAGAAACCGACACCGCAACCAGCTACGATCGAAGAAGACTTCAAGGCGCATTTGGCTGCCAAGGCGTCCTCGGCCAGTGGGTCCGCCGCGGCCACACCGGCTGAATAAAGAAAGGGAGCGTCTGATTATGCTCAGGAACCTAACCTTAGCTGCGCTCACCAGTATCACCCTCGCGGGTGGTGCCTGGGCGGCCGGTGGCGATGGCCATATTGACGATTACAGTTTTTCGTTCGAAGGACCGTTTGGCACCTTCGACCAGATGCAACTGCAACGTGGCCTTCAAGTCTATACCGAGATCTGTTCAAGCTGCCATGGTTTGAAATTCGTACCGATCCGGACGCTGGCCGATCCCGGCGGGCCACAACTGCCCGAAGATCAAGTGCGCGCCTATGCCGAGCTTTATGAGGTGTGGGATCCCGAACTTCTGGACGGCGAGGGTGATTTTCGCGCCGCAAGGCCGACTGACCATTTCCCGGCATCCAGTATGTCGAACGCGCCTGACCTGAGCCTCATGGCCAAAGCCCGCGCTGGCTTTCACGGCCCCTACGGTACCGGTATGGCACAGCTCTTTAAAGGCATGGGCGGACCGGAATACATCACATCCCTGCTGGTCGGTTACACCGGCGAAGACAAGGAAGAGGCGGGTGTTGTCCTTTACGAAAACACCGCCTATCCCGGCGGCTGGATTGCGATGGCGCCACCGCTCTACGGAGATGATGTGGAATATGAGGACGGTGCCTCCGCCGAGCTTGAAGCGGTCGCACAGGACGTTTCCGCGTTTCTGATGTGGACGGCCGAACCAAAGATGATGGCGCGTAAGCAGACCGGTTTTGTGGCTGTGATCTTTCTCGGCATCCTGACTGTGCTGCTCTACCTGACCAACAAGCGTATCTGGGCGCCGGTCAAAACGCGCGCAAAGAGCACGCCGGCAGAATAACTCGGCCAGCTGCTAGATTTTTATGAAAAGCGCGCCTTCGGGCGCGTTTTTTTCATTATGTGTCAAAGAGTTCAGCGCGTCTTCCTGGTATACCACAGGATAATCGTGTAGGTTGCAGATATAGTCACAATTCAAACCGGAAAGGAGGCACCCCTTGGGGCAACCCGTATCTTGATCATTGCACTAGAGCTGTTTTTCATTTGGGCCGTTTACACACTCTACGGCCTCGCCACCGAAACGCCGCTGCCTGTCTGGGCTACCAGTTTTCTGGTCATCGCCACGGACCGCGCGACGGGTTTCATCACCGACAAAGCCAAAGCCCGACGACGGGACCTACCCGGGTAGATCACGTTCTGCTTGTGTGTTGCCGTCCCGAAACTGGGATATTTTGACCTACAACACAGACTGTTCTGCCGCGCGCCTTGGCAATCTCCCGCCTGACCGCTAAGCGAAGACCATGAGTTTTAACGCCTTTGGTCATCTGTTTCGCGTCACCACTTGGGGGGAGAGCCACGGCCCGGCTTTGGGGGCCACGGTCGATGGCTGTCCGCCGGGCGTGCCCCTGACCGAGGCTGACATTCAAACCTGGCTCGACAAGCGCAAACCCGGCCAGAACCGCTATACGACCCAAAGACGGGAAGCCGACGCGGTGGAGATCCTGTCTGGCGTCTTTGAGGGTCAGACGACCGGCACGCCGATCCAGTTGATGATCCGCAACACAGACCAGCGGTCCAAGGATTATGGCGGTATTGCCCAAACCTTTCGCCCCGGCCACGCAGATATCACCTACTGGCAGAAATACGGGATCCGCGACTATCGTGGCGGCGGCAGGTCATCGGCCCGGGAAACCGCGGCGCGTGTAGCAGCTGGTGGCGTCGCGCGTGCCGCACTGGCACAATTGGCGCCAGAATTGCAGATCAAAGGCTATATGGTCCAGATGGGCCCCCATAGCATTGATCGCGCGCGCTTCGACTGGACCGAAATCGACCAGAACCCGTTCTGGACGCCCGACCCCCAAGCGGCCGAAGATTGGGCGACCTATCTGGACGGATTGCGCAAATCCGGATCCTCCGTCGGTGCGATGATCGAGGTCTCGGCCCGAGCTGTACCTGTGGGCCTTGGCGCGCCGATCTATGCCAAACTGGATACGGATATCGCTGCGGGCCTGATGTCGATCAACGCCGTGAAGGGCGTTGAGATCGGCGAAGGCATGCAGGCCGCTGTGTTAACCGGAGAAGCCAATGCCGACGAGATCACGATGGGCGAGGACGGTCCGATTTACAGCTCGAACCATGCCGGTGGCATCCTGGGGGGCATTTCCACGGGTCAGGACATCGTGGCACGGTTCGCGGTAAAGCCGACCTCGTCCATTCTGACCCCCCGTGCGTCGATCACCAAATCCGGCGAGACGACCGAGGTGGTCACAAAAGGCCGCCATGACCCTTGCGTGGGTATTCGCGCGGTCCCCGTCGGGGAGGCGATGGTGGCCTGTACGCTGCTGGATCACCTCTTGTTGCATCGTGGCCAGGTGGGCGACGGTATCAAAGGCAGGATCGGCTAACAACAAGGCGGGCATCCTGACCGGCCAAGCTTGCGTCGAATACTTGTCTTGCGATTAACGCAGCGATCGGTGCGTATGTATGGTTTGTGTATGTAATATGTACGCTGTGCATATTACATGCGCCGGGGGGTCAGACCATGCGAATGACGGCCTTGTCGATGGCCAGGACATAGCCGCGCCGGGCAATATTCTTGACCAACATTTCGCTGACCATCTGATTGCCCAAGGCATCGCGCAGGCGCTTGATCCGGGTGGCGCCAGCAGCTTCGTCACAGTCTTCCGAAGACCGGCCGGAAATCACACTCTCGATTTCGGATCCACTCAGCACGTCTTCATCCATGCGTGCCTCGGCCAGAACCGACAGCGTCTCAATCGCGGCTTCGGTCAGTTTGAATTCCATGTTGTTAAGATAGACGGCCCGCTCTTCCCGGCTGATAATCAGGGAGGTGACCTGGAGGCCAGCGCGCTCAATCTCTTCCATGCGGCGGTTCAAGGCGATGATCGTGACCAGGAACACTAGGCTCGCAATCAAAAGCGCGCTGGAAAAGACCAACAACACAAATATTACCACCCTATAGCTGGACAGCACACCGGAAAACGAGGTGCCGCTTTCAGCCAGGATTTCCAGCAACTTTATCTCGGCGTTCGAGGTCAGGTTGTCATTTTCGACAAAGATCCGCTCTACCTTCGTGTTGAAGGCATTGGCATCGGGCAGGTTCAAAAACAAAAACAGCGCCGCCGTCAGCAAAATCACCACGATGGCGATCATCCCGACAATAACGACCCGGTTGCCCGACCTGCGGGTATCAGTAACGGAGGTAGAAGCTTCCTGCACTCTGGCGCCTTTCCTGCAGACCCGCATCGTCAAAGACCGACAAAACATTCAACAACGTCCAGCCCTCGCCTGCAATCCGCCGGGCGATTTCGTTCGCTGCGGCGCGGGCCGAACACTGTCCGCTCAGTTGGATGACCCCGTAATGCAGGCGCAACGGGTTGTCGCGCTTGGCCTTGTAGTCGGCATAGCAGGCAGCATGGGCCGGGCCTGCCAGCAGAATGGCGCCCAGAAGTGCCAGGATTTTGAGTGTCTGTATCATGGGACCGACAATGGCCAGATGTCGCCGGATATTCAATAACTGCGGGGCTTTGGCCCGCGTGATATTCGATAACACCGCGCCGTAATTGCCTGTCACAGGTGGCACGACCCATCCTCTGTCCATCGCAACCGGCCTCATTCGGCCCGACTGTCCCCACGGAGGATGCCCCATGATTAAGTTCTTTACCGCAAGCATATTTGCCATCGCCCTCACCCTGACCTCGTTGGTACCTTCGCCGGTGCAAGCCCGAGATCGGGATGACGTGGCGCGCCTGGTGATCGGTGCCGCTGCCTTGGCGATCATTGCCAAAAGCATTGATGACAAGCGCAAGCGTGACAAGAAACGCGAAAAGGCCAAGCGCGCGAAAAAGCGTAGCCACGCCCAGGTTCCCGTGGTTCGGGGCACACCGCGACGCCATGGTGGACATAATGCGATTGCGACCATTCCCGGCTCATGCGAGCGGATCATAGATACCCGCAACGGGCCGCGCCGGTTCTTTGGCCGCCCTTGTCTGGACCGCACGGGTTTCAGCGGACGGCTTCCGCAAACCTGCTTGCGCACCCTGGATCTGCCGCGCCGGACTGTGGCGGCCTATGGCAAGCGCTGCCTGCTGAACCGGGGCGTGCGTATTCGCGGATAACCAGTTGAGGCAGGATGGCGCATCGGCTCTTTGAGATCCTTTGGCGATGCGCACCTGTCGGCAGCGGGGCACCTGATGTGATCCCCACACACCAGCACCGGGTGCCCCAGGGGGCGGGAGGATTTGGCCCTCCCGCCCCTTTTTCGTTGCAGGCCTGGGCTGGTCCTGCTTTGACTTCGGGATGCGATCTGTCCCTGATTTCCAATTCGAGACCCAGTTGTTGGAGCGCGGCCTGACCCACATTGCCGGGGTTGACGAGGTCGGGCGGGGACCATTGGCTGGCCCGGTCACGGCCGCGGCCGTGATCCTGGACCCAAACGCGGTCCCAGACGGTTTGAATGACAGCAAGCAATTGACGGCCCGGCGGCGGGAGGCGCTGGCGGAGCAACTACATGAGAGTGCGCAGGTCAGCATCGTCCATGTGGGGGTCGCGGATATCGAGGTCCTCAACATCCTTAATGCGGCGCAAAAGGCGATGGCCTTGGCCGTGGCGGGGTTGGCGCGGCCGGCCTGTCACGCATTGATCGATGGAAACCGTGTGCCTGGCGATCTGGTATGTCCCGCAACACCGCTGGTCAAAGGTGATACGCGCAGCCTGTCTATTTCCGCGGCGTCCATCGTGGCGAAAGTGGCCCGTGACCGGATCATGGTGGATTTGGCGCAACAGCATCCCGGCTATGGCTGGGAGAGCAACATGGGCTATCCCACAGCTGTGCATTTAAAGGCACTGCAAGACCTTGGGATCACCCCACATCATAGACGTTCCTTTGCACCAGTCCGCAATATCTTGTGGCAAGAAAAAAGTCCAAGTTATTGATTCAAGAAAGAAATTGACCACGAATCGCCTTTGACTCATCTTTGCCTCAACTCCCGCGGCGCAGATTGTGCCCAGCCAGAGGCGACCATGACCAAGACGAGCGAGACCCGGGCAGGCAAGGCCGTGCTGCCATTGAATACGATCCTTGCTGGCGACTGTGTGGCCGCGATGGATGCATTGCCTGCGGCAAGTATCGATCTGATCTTCGCAGATCCGCCTTATAATCTGCAGCTCAAGACGAGCCTGCATCGCCCTGATAACAGCCGGGTTGATGCCGTCGATGATGACTGGGATAAGTTTTCCAGCTTTGCGGCCTATGACCGGTTCACCCATGGCTGGCTGCGGGCGGCGCGGCGTGTGTTGAAGCCCAATGGCGGGATCTGGGTCATCGGCAGCTATCACAATATCTATCGGGTCGGAGCACAGTTGCAGGATGCCGGATATTGGATCCTGAATGATGTGGTCTGGCGCAAATCGAACCCGATGCCGAACTTTCGCGGCAAGCGGCTGACGAATGCCCATGAGACGATGATCTGGGCCAGCCGATCCGAGGGTGCAAAATACACGTTCAACTACGAAGCGCTGAAAGCGTTGAACGAGGGCGTGCAGATGCGGTCCGATTGGGTTTTGCCGCTGTGTACGGGGCATGAACGTCTGAAGGACGAGAAGGGCGAGAAGGCCCATCCGACACAAAAGCCCGAAAGCCTGTTGCACCGGGTTCTGGTTGGCACGACCAATCCGGGCGATGTCGTTCTGGACCCGTTTTTTGGCACAGGCACAACCGGTGCAGTGGCCAAGATGCTGGGCCGTGACTTCATCGGGATCGAACAGGATGCGGGATACCGGGATTTAGCCGACAAGCGCATTGCCAAGGTGCGGCGGCTGGAGCGTGCGGCATTGGAGGTTACGACCTCCAAGCGGGCCGAGCCGCGGGTGCCCTTTGGTCAATTGGTGGAGCGCGGCATGTTGCGGCCCGGCGAAGTCCTGACGTCCCCGCGGGGACAGACCGCAAAGGTGCGCGCCGACGGCACATTGGTTGCCGCTGAGGTCAAGGGATCGATCCACCAGGTGGGCGCGGCGTTGGAAGGGGCGCCGTCTTGTAACGGTTGGACCTATTGGCATTTCTCGCGCGATGGCGCGCCGGTCTCGATCGATGTTCTGCGCCAGCAGATCCGGGCCGAGATGCGGCTGCGCCCCAGCTAACACAGAGGTTACCGCCCGTGCCTGTGGCCCCTGCTGCCGCGGCACATACCTTGCCCCGCCCGTCAAACGGCGGGGCTTTTTTCGGGCCGGTAGTGCTCCCGCCAGCCGGGGTGGCGCAGCAAGCTGCGACCCCCGGCTGTTGGGCCGGGCCGCGCTGGCGCGCGGTTGCCTCCGGCGGGGATATTTTGGAACACATAACGGGAGGGGCGGGTGTGCTGGACTGACGTGGCGTCCTGCGTGACTTGGGGAGGTATCCTGCGCATGAGTGACGTAAACGTAAAGGGAGGCCTTGATGACCCATTATCCGCACATGCTTGCCCCGCTTGATCTGGGGTTCACGACCCTGAAAAACCGTGTGTTGATGGGGTCGATGCATACCGGTCTGGAAGAGACCAAGGATTGGAACCGGGTCGCCACCTTTTACGCGGAGCGTGCTGCGGGGCAGGTTGGTTTGATCGTCACGGGTGGGATGGCGCCCAATGCAGAAGGTGGTGTGTTTCCCGGGGCGGCCGGGCTTTATACGCCAGAGGATATCGCCAACCATCGGGTCGTCACGGACCGTGTCCACGGGGCCGGTGGCAAGATCGCGATGCAGATCCTGCATGCCGGGCGCTATGCCTACAGCCCGAATTGCGTGGCACCGAGTGCGGTGAAATCACCAATCTCCCCCTTTCCACCCAAGGAGCTGGACGCGGCGGGCATTGAAAAGCAGATTACCGATATTGCGACCGCTGCGGCGCGGGCCCGCGAAGCTGGCTATGATGGCGTGGAAATCATGGGGTCAGAGGGCTACTTCCTGAACCAGTTCCTGGTGACCCATACCAACAAACGCGATGATGAATGGGGCGGGTCCTATGGGAACCGGATGCGTTTACCGGTTGAGGTCGTACGCCGGGTGCGGGCGGCGGTGGGCCCCGATTTCATCGTGATCTACCGGCTGAGCATGATCGACCTGATCCCCAACGGCTCGACCCACGAGGAAGTCGTGGAACTTGCCCAGGCGGTTGAAGCGGCGGGTGCCACGATCCTGAACACGGGGATTGGCTGGCACGAGGCGCGGATCCCGACCATTGCGACGTCAGTGCCCCGCCGCGCCTTTGCCTGGGTCACGCAAAAACTGATGGGGAAGGTTGGGATCCCGGTTATCACCTCGAACCGGATCAATACGCCCGAGGTCGCGGAGGCGGTGCTGGCAGAGGGATGTGCCGACATGATCTCGATGGCGCGACCGTTCCTTGCGGATGCCGAGTTTGTTGCAAAGGCGGCAGCGGGCCAGGCGGCCCGGATCGCGCCCTGTATTGCGTGCAACCAGGCCTGCCTGGATCATACGTTTAGCGGCAAGCTGACATCGTGTTTGGTGAACCCGCGGGCCTGCCATGAGACGGACCTGTCCTACGATGCGGTTGGGGTTCCCAAGACTGTTGCCATTGTGGGGGCGGGCCCAGCTGGGCTGGCCACAGCCATTGTCGCAGCAGAGCGTGGTCACAAGGTCACCGTCTTTGAACAGGCCGATCAGATTGGCGGGCAGTTGAACATGGCGCGGGTTATTCCGGGCAAGGAGGAATTTCACGGGTTGGTCGACTGGTTTGCCACCATGGTCAAGCATCACGGCGTCGACATTCGATTGAACACCAAAGCCACCGTGGATGTGCTGGTTCCGTTCGATGAGGTGATCATCGCCACCGGCGTACGACCGCGCGACCCTGAGATGGAAGGCCAGGATGGCGCCAATGTCCTGAGCTATGTTGATGTTCTGCGCCACAAGGCCCCGGTGGGCGAGCGTGTCGTGATTGTCGGCGCAGGCGGGATTGGGTTCGATACGGCGCAGTTCCTGGCCCATGGTATACAGAGCCCGACCGAGGATCTGGATCTGTGGAAAGAGATCTGGGGCGTCGGTGATCCCGCTGAAACCCCCGGTGGCCTGGCCGCCGCTGGACCGAAACCGGAAACGTCTGTCCGGCAGATCACGCTGCTGCAGCGCAAGGCCGAGAAGCTGGGCAAGCGGTTGGGGAAAACCACCGGCTGGATCCACCGGTCCGAGTTGAAGATGCTGGGTGTCGAAATGAAGGGTGGCGTGAATTACGAAAAGATCACCGCTGATGGGCTGACCGTCAGCTACGGCGCTGCGCGCGAGACACCGGAGACCATTCAGGCAGATACGATCGTGCTCTGCGTCGGGCAGGTTCCTGAGCGAAGGCTTGCCGATGATCTGGCTGCGGCTGGCAAGAAAGCGCACGTCATCGGAGGGGCGGACGTGGCAGTCGAACTGGATGCCAAACGCGCCATTGATCAGGGCAGCCGGTTGGCCGCGACGCTCTAGCCAACGTTTGTTGACCTTTGCTGATCGACAGGTCGATGGGAGGTAACGGGCATGGCACGATCCTGCCGACTGCATCGGTCTTGCCGACAATCCATGCCATAACCCCGATATTGTCTGTGCAATGGCGCAATCCTGCCCGAATTGTCCCGCATATGCGATCACGGAGATACTTGAGGAAGGGAACGGAATGGATCGTCTCACCGAGATGGAGGCATTCGCCACGGTCGTTGACCAAGGTGGTTTTACCGATGCGGCTAAGAAGATGGGTATCTCGAAGTCGGCTGTCTCCAAGCATGTCTCATCGCTTGAGGCGCGACTTGGAGCACGGTTGCTGAACCGTACGACCCGCCGGGTCAGCCCGACCGAGATTGGGCTGGCCTATTACGACCGCGCCCGCCGCGTGCTGAACGATGCTGGTGAAGCCGATGCGCTGGTCACCTCGATGCAGTCTGCGCCATCGGGCCTGCTGCGGATCAGTGTGGCAACGGATTTTGGCGTGAACCATTTGTCGCCTGTGCTGGGCGACTTCCTGGCGGAATTCCCGGATATCACCGTGAATATGGTGCTGAACAATCGCTACGTTGAACTGATCTCCGAAGGGTTCGACATGGCCATTCGCGTCGGTGATCTGGAAGACAGCACCTTGCGGGCCCGCAAGCTGACCGAGACGTCGAAACGGATGATTGCGGCCCCGGCCTATTTCGAGAAATACGGCCGTCCTGAAAAGATTGACGACCTGAACGAGCACAAGCTGCTGCACTATTCCAACCAGTCGTCGGGCAATGTCTGGAAGCTGACCGCACCCTCGGGCGAGAAGCGGCAGGTGCGCACGGCTGGCTGGTTGACCGTGAATGACGGTCAGTCCCTGCTGAACGCCGCTGTGTCCGGTTTGGGCATCGCCTATCTGCCGAATTACCTTTACGCGGATGCTCTGGCACAGGGAACGGTCGAAGAAGCCATTCCCGATCTACCGGTTGAGATGCTGGGCATCTATGCTGTTTACCCGCCCGGGCGGTTCACACAGCCCAAGGTGCGCGCCTTCATCGATTTCCTGGTCGAGGCGTTCAATGGAAAAGGCCCGACCTCCTGGTAGGGCCCCGACATTTCATGACGCGAAGCCGCAGCATCAGCTGCGGCTTATTTCATTAGATCCGCTCGAATTATTCCGTCGAACTCAGGATGACCTCGACCCGGCGGTTCTGGGTGCGTCCCGCTTCGGTCAGGTTGGTCGTCAGGGGGGCCAGAAAACCGACCCCCTCGGCTTTCACCTGATCCGACGGCACACCAAAGCTGTCCACCAGGCGCTGGCTCACGGAACTGGCGCGTTTCTTGGAAAGCGCGATGTTGCCCGCCAGGGACCCTTCGGCATCGGTGTGACCAACAAGGACAATGCTGCGCTTGGGGTTTGCCAGCAGATAGGTGGCCAACAGATCGAGCGAGGCGAAATCCTGTTGCCCCAGATCGGCAGAGCCGGTGTTGAATGTCAGATCGTTCAAAACGGCGCGGCCGCTTTGTTCCAGCGCGTTGATCAGCGGCTTGTCATTTCCGATCACGATGCTGCGGGTGGGTGCTGTCGGGATCGGCGCAGTTGCATCGGGGTTCTTGGTGGAGGTCACCACCTTCTCATCCCCGGGCAGGGCAGGGCCGACGCGGGTTAGTTGGACAAACCCCTTGGCGCTGGATCGACTGACCATCAGGCTGACAAATTCGGCGGTTTTGCCCGTGCCGCGTTGGGCGGACAGAAACCGGTAATCGCCAAGATCCACATGCATGTCAGGCTCTGCCATGACCTGGGTTGCATAACGGAAATCAAAGCCGCCACATCGGCGCGCCTCGCATTCGAACAAAATATCGAAGTCCAGGTCAACAAGCTGCGCCCGTAGCGGTGCCAGGATCTGCAAGGTCGTCACGCCGGGTGCCGCCATCTGCCAGGCTTGCCGCTGAACTTCACCCTCTACCCGGACGGCGGGCACCTTGTCGCCCGCGAATGCACCGGTTGGCAGTTGGTAGCTGCCGAGGGGAGTCATCTCTTTGGCCACTTGCCGGGCCGAACCCGGAAAGTCCAGGGTCAGCGCATGAGCAGCGCTACCAACCGCGAGAGCGGCGCAAATGAGGCTGGATCGACAGATCATCGGTTTTGGCCGTGATACTCCGGGTTCGGTTGCATATCGGTGGCCGCCGCCACGCGGTTGGTCATGTTGAAGAAACCGGCCACAGAAGCGATATCCCAGATATCGCGCTCACCAAAGCCAACATCACGCAGCTTTTTCCGGTCATCCTCTTCTACCTTGTCAGTTGATTCGGTCAACTTTGCGGCAAAATCCAACATTGCGCGTTCACGTGGAGTTAACGGCGCGACGCGGTAATTCATCACCAGCATCTCGCCCAATTCGGGCTTGCCGGACAGGGCTCGCACTGCCTGACCATGGGCCACGAGGCAGTAAAAGCATTTGTTGATGGAGGAGACGACGACGGCGATCATCTCCCGGTCCAGCTTGCTCAGCCCGCTTTGGCCCAGCATCAGGTCATTGTACAGCGCGGTGAATGCGTTCAGTTTTTCGATATCGAACGCATAGGCGCGCAGAACGTTGGGAACGAGTCCCAGTTTCTCGACACATATGTCGAAGTATTTCTGTGTTTCCGGAGGGAGTGGATCAACCATGGGAAGATCCAACGCCGTCGGCGCATCCATATGTTTGGTCAACCTGCCTGCCCTCTGGTTAGGTCACTGGGGCTTTTGCCTATAATGATAGTGTCCCACGGTCCGCATGCCGAGGGAAGTATAGAGTGCGCGTGCCCCTGTATTGGCATGCGTCACAGCAACACATAATGTGCCAGCCCCTTGATCTTGGGACCAGATCGCAGCTGCCCGCATCATGTTGCGTGCCAAGTTCTGCCGACGAAAATCCGGATGCACGTCAATTGCATGCGCCATGGCGGTTTCACCGTCGCATGCCACAAAACCAACGCCTGCAATCTGGTCATGGAGGCGCCCCATCAACGTGCATTTCGCCCCCTGCGCCCGGGACATGACGGCAATACGCGGGGCGTGAATGCCGCCCATGGCCCAAAGTTCGGTCTGCACATGCAGTGGGGGCCATGCCACGGTAAATGCCGTGACGGGTGGGGGATTCTCGATGATTTGCGCCACCGGTCCGGCCATCAAAAGGGTTTCATCTTTTTTGATGTAGCCTTGGCTGGCCAGTTGATCGTCTATCGCGTCGTCCCCGTGCTGAACCCGCACCACCGCGGGCTGGTCCAGCTCAGCCTGGGCCTGTTCCATGACCGCGACATCGGCCTTTGGTGCATCAACCGTGGCCGCGGAAACACGATTGCCGCCGCCCTGGCCTTCGCGAATGGTCCAACCCTTCACTTGGACAGTGCGGGCCGCAGGCCAGGTCCGGTCGAGCGTGTGGTAGAGTTCGGTTGCGGTCACTCCACCCCCTCGGGGAACAGCGTGGACAGTCCCGCCATGGCGTGTTGCAGGCGATCAGCTTGCGTCCCGCGGACAACGATATTGGCCCCAAAGACCCCGTCACGCTGGAAGGGGTAGGACCCAAAGGACAGGTCCGCATATTCGGCTGCCAGCACACCCAAAGGCCCGGCAATGTCACCCTCGCCCCGTTCGACCCGAAGACTGCGAGACAAAAGGGGCGCACCGCCCGTCAGATGCGCCAGCACTGTCGCGACCATCGCCTGAAAGACCTTGGGAACGCCTGCCATCACATGGACATTGCCGATTGTGAAGCCCGGTGCGACCGATACAGGGTTGTCGATCAACACGGCCCCGGCGGGGATGCGGGCCATGCGCAAGCGTGCGTCGTTCAATTCGGATCCGGTTTTGGCGTAATGCGCGGCCAACAGCGCGCGGGCATCGTCGCGGATATCAATGGACACATCGAACGCGGCTGCGATGCAATCGGCGGTGATATCATCATGGGTGGGACCGATGCCGCCCGAGGTAAAGACATGGGTCCACCGCAGGCGCAGGGCATTGACTGCCTCCACGATCGCATCGGGATCATCGGCCACAATACGCACTTCGCGCAGGTCAATCCCGCGTTCGGTCAACTGACCGGCAAGGTGATGCATGTTGGCGTCGCGCGTGCGGCCTGACAGGATCTCGTCCCCGATAACCAGCATTGCCGCGGTCGGATTGGCCATGTCGTGTACTCCTTGCCCTGTCATCTGCAGCGGTATAGGCCCCCTGTCATGCGCTTTCAAACCCCCCTTATTTCCGGACATCTGCTGCGCCGGTACAATCGGTTTCTGGCCGATATTCAGTTGGAAAGTGGGAATGAGGTGACGGCCCATTGCCCCAATCCCGGTTCGATGATGGGATTGAAAGAGCCCGGACTGCGTGTCTGGGTTGAACCGAATGACGATCCCAAACGCAAGCTGCGCTATGGCTGGCGCCTATGTGAACTGCCCGGCGGCCATTGGGCCGGAATCGACACAGCCACCCCCAACAAGGTGGTAAAGGAGGCGCTGACCGCGCGCATGGTCGCACCATTGGCCCGGTACGGCACCGTGAAGCCAGAGGTGAAATACGGCACGCGCAGCCGGGTGGATTTCCTGTTGACCGAACCGGATCTGCCCGATGCCTATGTGGAGGTGAAAAACGTTCATCTGCGGCGGAGCGATGATTGGGCTGAATTCCCCGACAGCGTGACCGCCAGGGGGGCCAAGCACCTGGACGAATTGGGCAACATGGTCGAGGCCGGGCACCGCGCTGTGATGTTGTACCTGGTGCAGCGAACCGATTGCGCGCGGTTGCGCATGGCACCGGATCTTGATCCAACTTACGCCGCAGCTTTTGACAGGGCGCGGTCCCGCGGGGTCGAGATGCTGTGCTATGGCACGAATATTGACCGATCCGGCGTGACATTTGGCGCAGCGTTACCGGTCGATCCGTCGCCGCAGGCTTGACCTCCGTCTGGCAATTCTCTGCCGGTCGCATTATATTCCCGCCTGAATATGAGGACTGGATCTCTACCCTTGGACAATACCGGCGGACATCTGACCCGAGACGGCATCCGGATTTACAATCGGGATGATTTTGCGGGTATGCACACAGCGGGCCATCTGGCTGCGCATATCCTGGATGAACTGGCACCGCTCGTCTTTCCCGGGCAGACCACCGGCGTGATCGACAAAGCGATCGAGCAAATGGTGAACGACGCGGGCGCCACCTCGGCCACGATTGGGTATAAGGGCTATCAGCACGCAAGTTGCATCAGTGTGAACCACGTCGTTTGCCACGGGATCCCCGGTGGCAAGTTGCTGAAAGACGGCGATATACTGAATATCGATGTCACCGTCATTGTGGACGGTTGGTATGGCGATACCAGCCGGATGTATGTCGCCGGAAAACTGCCGCGCAAAGCCGAACGTCTGATTGAAGTGACCCATGACGCCCTGATGCTGGGGATCGAGGCGGTTAAACCGGGCAACACCTTTGGCGATATCGGGCATGCTATCCAGTCTTATGTTGAAGCACAGCGCATGTCGGTCGTACGCGATTTTTGTGGCCATGGTCTGGGCCGGGTGTTCCATGCGCCGCCGAACGTTCTGCATTACGGGCGGGCGGGCACTGGTCCGACCCTCGAAGAAGGCATGTTCTTTACGATCGAACCCATGGTCAATCTGGGCCGTCCGGAGACCAAGGTGCTGGCCGACGACTGGACAGCCGTGACCCGCGATAAATCCCTGTCGGCGCAGTTCGAGCATTCGGTCGGTGTGACGTCTGACGGCGTCGACATCTTTACGCTGTCGCCTGCCGGAGTATTTCACCCGACATATACAAGCTGATCACCAAGGCGTTTGCCGTAAGCTCTTGTACCTCCCACGCGCGCATCTTATCAGCCTTTCCAACTGTTTGTTCCGTTGGAGAGCCACCATGATCTGCCGTGCCGTTCTTGCCCTATTGGCCATTGTCTTTGTTGCAAGCGGAGCCGTGGCCCAAGAGATCACGTTGCGGTTTCAGCACTTCGTCTCGCCCAACTCCGCTAACCCGAAATACTTTATCGAGCCTTGGGCCAAGAAGGTTGAGGAGGAAAGCGGCGGACGCATCAAGATCGAGATTTATCCTTTCATGCAACTGGGCGGAAAGGCTCCCAGCCAATACGACCTGATCCGTGATGGTGTAATCGATGGCGGCTGGGTGATCCCGGGATATCAGCCGGGTCGGGTGCCCGAGGCGGAGGCATTGGAACTGCCCTTCATGGTTACCAAGAACGCTGAGGAGGCCAGCCGCGCCGCGTGGAGCTTTACCGAAAAGCATTTGATGGATGACTTTCGCGATGTTCATCTGATCGCCGCGCACCTCCATGGTCGGGGTGTGGTCCACAAAAAGGGTACTCCGATTGAAAAACTGGAGGATTTTGCCGGGCTGAAGCTGCGGGGCCCGTCCCGCCCGGCCACGGCGTTGTTGAAAAAGCTGGGTGCCACGCCGGTGGGGATGCCTGTGCCCGCCTTCCCAGAGGCATTGAGCAAGGGGATCGTCGATGGTGGGGTTATCCCGTGGGAGATTGCGCCCTCTTTGAAGCTGGATCAATTGACCGACAGCCATACCGAAGTGGCGGGGGACTACTCGCTGTACAACCTTTATTTCATATGGGCGATGAACAAGGCCAAGTATGACAGCCTCCCCGATGACCTGAAGGCTGTGATTGATGCAAATTCCGGTCTTGAAACGAGCGCCTTTGCAGGCCGTGCCCATGATGTCGGTGATGTCGAGGGGTTGGAGATCATCGCAGCCGCTGGCAACAACATCGTCACACTCAGCAATGATGAGACTGTCCGCATTCGGACCCTGGCCGAAGAGGTGACCGCCGAATGGATCGCCGAAGCCGAAGCCAAAGGGCTGGACGGGACTGGCCTTGTCGCGGATGTCGAAGCGGCGGTCGAAGGCGCGCGAGGCACCGCCGCGGCCAATTGATCAGTCTTTGGTCTGCTCTTCCCACTGCCGCCAAAGCAGCAACAGCAGTGGGGTGTCGCCGACCGCCGCATTGATATCGCCCATCAAGACCGGACCAGTGCGTTTGCGCGGGGGTTGGTGTCGTATCGCCGTCGGCGCGGCGGTTAATGCCCAAGGCAGGGTGTTTTCAGCCATAGCGTTTCTCCTAGGCGTTCAGTCAACACCATCGGTGCCGTCACGGAAGAGTATTGTTAGCTTAGTGTCTCCGTATCGGCGGTGATCAGCCAAGGTGAACCCGGGGGGCGGCTCTTGCGGTACATTCTCCTCCCAGACAATACAGGCGCCGTGATTGATCCAGCCTCCCATGTGAGCCGCGGTCAGCGCCTTTAGGCCCAATCCCTTACCGTAGGGCGGGTCGAGGAAGATCATATCGAACCCCTCACCAGCGCATTCTCCCAGCTTGGTCGCATCTCGTTTGATCACTTGAGTAATGTCGGTGGTTCGGGTCTTGCTGATGTTTTCATTCAGTAATCGGGCTGAGAGGCCGCCGCTATCCACGAAAACGGCATGCGCTGCGCCCCGCGACAAAGCCTCCAGCCCCAGTGCGCCCGATCCCGCGAACAGATCCAACACCCGCGCATCGGGCACCGGATCACCGCAGGATGAGACGAGCAGACTGAAAAGGCTCTCACGGACCCGGTCAGGCGTCGGACGAAGATGCGCGCCAGCATCTCCCTTGCCAAGAGCGGCCAATCGCAGCCCGCCGAACCGACCCGCGATGATCCGCATTAGGCTTTGAGCATGGCGCGCAGATCGCTTTTACCATCCGCGATCTCTGCGGGATCAGGGGAGCGGTTCGCCTCGATCAGGCGCTTACCCACCATGTAAGCGCGCGGATCATTCATGGCATCCACCGCCAAAAGCGTGGGGCCAGCGTAATACCAGTGGGATCGGCCGTCGCCTTCGCGCACCACAACGCGGTCATATCCAGTATTCAGCCCGGCAATCTGCAGCTTGATATCGTATTGATCGGACCAGAACCATGGTTTGGGCACATAGGGCAGCCGGGGACCGATGATGTTGGCCGCAACGGTCTCTGCCTGATCAATCGCGTTCTGCACGCTTTCCAGACGCATCCTTCCTTTCTGCCAAGGGAAACTGGCGCAATCCCCCGCCGCATAGATATTGGGATCAGAGGTCGTGCCATATACGTCAGTGGCGATGCCATTATCGACGGTCAGGCCAGCCTGTCGGGCCAGATCAACGTTGGGAGAGATGCCGATCCCCACGATCACCAGATCGCATTCCACATGGCTGCCATCGGTCAAATTGGCACCGGTTACTGCGCGGTTGCCGACTAATCCCGATAAGCCGATGCCCTCACGGATCGAAACGCCATTGGCCCGGTGGATCGCTCGGAAATAGTCTGACGTTTCGGGTGCTGCCACACGTTGCAGAATGCGGTCCGCCATCTCGACCAAGGTGACCTTCATCCCGACCTTGGCCGCCACCGCCGCGGCTTCCAATCCGATATAGCCGCCTCCGACGATCAGCGCCCGCTTGCCCGGCAGGCAGGCCGGTGCCATGGCATCAACATCCCCCAAATCCCGCACCACGTGAACATTGGACAATCCCCCGCCGACGCTATCGGGCAACCGTCGTGCGCTGGATCCCGTGGCCAGAACCAGTGTCGTGTAGGTCAGTTGACGATCGCCGACGGTCACGGTCTGCGCCGAGCGGTCGATATGCGATGCAGCCTCTCCTAATAGCAGTGTGATCCCTTGATCGGCGTAGTACTGCTCGGGTCGCAAGAAGAGCCGCTCTCGCTCCATCTCTCCCAGCAGGTAGCTTTTGGAAAGCGGCGGCCGCTGGTAGGGGGGGACGGCTTCCGCCCCGATCACGGTGATCTCGTCGGTGGAGCCCAACTGCCGAAGCTTGGCGACGCAGGATGCGCCCGCCTGTCCTCCGCCGACTACAATTACATGGCCCATTGCGCCCTTCCCGGTGGTCAGTCCCAGGGGAACAGCCTATATGCGGGCGGACATAACTTGCAATCAACCAAGGGGGCGATGATGGCGATTTCCGTAGGGGATAGTTTGCCAGCGGCAACATTAACGAAACTGGGTGAGGCGGGGCCGGAGGCGGTGGAGCTGGGCACGCTGACCAAGGGCCGCAAGGTCGTGTTGTTCGCTGTCCCGGGCGCCTTTACCCCGACATGTCATTCGGCCCATGTGCCGAGCTTTATGCGGACCAAGGACCAGTTCGCCGCCAAGGGTGTGGACGAGATCATCTGCATCAGCGTCAACGATCCCTTTGTGATGAAGGCTTGGGGTGAGGCCACTGGGGCGACCGAAGCCGGCTTAACCCTGCTGGGCGATGCCGAAAGCGCGTTCACCACCGCCATCGGCATGAACTTCAGCGCACCGCCCGCCGGTTTGATCGCGCGGTCCAGCCGCTATGCGATGCTGGTTGAAGATGGCGTCGTGAAGGCGTTGCACCTGGAGGAAAGCCCAGGCCAGTGCGAGATTTCGGGCGGCGAGGCCCTGCTGGACGCGATCTAAGGTTCAATGGGCGCGCTTTACGGCGCGCCCCGTCATTTGGCCAGCTTGTCCATCCGTGTGGCCAGCTTGACGTCCAATGCGCTCAACCCGTCGCAATCATGGGTGGTGAGCGTGACAGTAACGGTTTTGTAGATATTGAACCATTCGGGATGGTGGTTCATCTTTTCCGCGATGATGGCGATCCGGGTCATCCAGCCGAAAGCCTCGATAAAGTCACCAAAGACGAATTCTTTGACAATGGCATCGCGGCTGTCATCCAGGCTCCACCCGTTCTCCAGCAAGGGCGTCAGTGCAGCGCGGTCTTTTAGCTGTTCGGTCATGTGTCTTCGGTTCCTGTCTTCTTGAACGGGCCATAGCTGGTCAGGATCTCAATCTCCTGGTCGACTGCACAGGCTTCGGCTTGCAGAAATTCGGATATCGCATCGCGAAACCCCGGATCCCCAACCCAGTGCAGCGAATGGACCGAGACGGGGAGGTAGCCGCGGGCCAGCTTATGCTCGCCCTGTGCGCCTGCCTCAACCCGGCGCAATCCGTGGGTGATGGCATAGTCGATGGCCTGATAATAGCATACCTCGAAATGCAGGCAGGGATGATCTTCGATTGCACCCCAGTAGCGACCAAACAGGGTCTCGCGCCCAATGAAATTGAGCGCGCCCGCCACATAGGCCCCGTCTCGTTCGGCCAGGACCAGCAGCATATCATCCCGCAATGTCTCCTGCGCGCGGTCAAAAAACGCGCGGGTCAGGTACGGCGTGCCCCATTTGCGTGCGCCCGTATCCTGGTAGAACCTCCAGAATGCATCCCAATGCTGCGGCTCGATCTGATCGCCTGTCAGCCGAATCAACTGTCCGCCGAATGCCTGCGCCGTCGCGCGTTCCTTGCGAATATTCTTGCGCTTGCGAGAACTGAGGGAGGCGAGGAAACCATCAAAATCCTCGTAGCCTGGATTCTCCCAATGGAACTGCTGTGACCGGCGATGCATCAGGCCCATCTGGGCACCGGCCTCTGCCTCGGCCTCGGTACAAAATGTGATGTGAAGGGAGCTGATCTGGTTTTGCGCCGCCACCTGCACAGCGCCTTGGGTCAGCGCGGCCATCCCCGTCTCTTCATGGCCCGGACGGCACAGGAACCGTCGTCCCGTGGCCGGGGTGAAAGGCACGGCAACCTGCAGTTTCGGATAGTAACGCCCTCCTGCCCGCTCATACGCATGGGCCCAGGAATGGTCGAAGATATACTCGCCCTGGCTGTGGTTCTTGGCAAAAAGCGGGGCCGCGGCGATGATCAGGTCGCCTTGGCGCGCAACGATGTAAGACGGTTGCCAGCCTGTGCCTACGCCGACGGACCGGCTATCTTCCAGCGCCTTCAGAAACCGGTGGGTCGTGAACGGATCAAGCGGGGCGCCACCATCCGCGGTTTCGGGCGCCGCGCAGGCATCCCATGTCTCTGACGGAATGGCGGACAGGCTGTCCACAACCTCGATCTCGATCTGGGTTTGGGTCATTTTGCTCTGATCTGAAAAACTTGAAAGAGAAGTGGCGCAGGGCCCGTCCGGGTCAAGCGGGATAGTTTTCGAAGGTGATATTGTCGGCGATCCGCCGGGCGGTTGCCTCTTCTTCAGGCGACCGGATGGTCCAACATAGGATAGGAACGCCCGCCGACTTAAGCGCCTGCACGCGGTCCGCGGTCAGGTCATTGGCGTGATGGCTGATGAACGTGCTGCCGGTGCGGTCAAAATCCGCGATCTGGCGCAGATGGTCGCGCGCGTCCTTTGGCAGTAACGGCCAATCGGCCGCGCCATAGGCGCAGGTGGTGAGACCACGGGGCAGGCCCGGCGCTAGTTCTGCCAGGGCCGCAACGCTGTGAGGATTGAACGACATGAGCGCAATCGGACCCGCGTAATCGGCAAGTGCCGTCACCGCCGCCTGTTCGAGCGTGCCGACATCGGGGCCCATCGCTCCGTCCTGATCCTTAATCTCGATCAGCAAAGGGACGCGACCGGCGACCAGCGCAAGCACGTCAACGAGGGTCGGAATGCCATCGCTGCCGCCGCTGAGCGTGATCGCCGCCAGATCACGCTTGGTCCGTTGGCGCACCGGCCCCTTAACGCCTGTCAAACGGCTTAGGTCGTAGTCGTGGAAAACCATCGCCTGGTCATCCGCCGATAGCTGCAGATCAATCTCGATCCCGTAGCCTGCATCGATGGCGGCTTTGATTGCCGCGATTGAGTTCTCCGGCCGCCCCCGCGCCGCATCGTGAAAGGCCCGATGGGCGACTGGGCGATCCAGAAAGATCTGTGGCAGGGTCATTTAATCTCGAAGATGCCTTCGATCTCGACCGCGACGTTCAAAGGCAGCGCGCCTGCGCTTACGGCAGCGCGGGCGTGGCGACCGGCATCGCCAAGGGTGGCGACCAGAAAATCCGACGCGCCGTTGATCACCTTGGGCTGGTCGGGAAAATCGGGGGTCGAGTTGACAAAGCCCGTCAGTTTCACGACACGCACCAGCCGGTCCAAATCACCATCACACGCAATCTTGACCTGCGTCAACAGGGCAATGGCGCAGTGTTTTGCCGCCTCAGCACCCGCGTCTATATCCAACTCAGCGCCCAGCTTGCCCGTGATCAGTCCGTCCGGTGTTTGGCTGATCTGGCCCGACACAAAGACAAGGTTGCCTGAGATGACGAAAGGCAGATAATTTCCGGCCGCCTTGGGGCCTGTGCCCGCCTCCGGCAGTTTCACCCCAAGCTCTGATAGACGTGTCTCGATCGTTCCCGACATAGGATTCTCCCCTGATTTGCGGGCAGGGTAGGGGGATTTCGGCGGTAGTGAAACCGTCGAAACAGATCCGCAATCAGCTTTCGCGGAAGGCCTTGTTAAAGTAGTCGGTGAAGGGTTTGATCAGATAAGCCATGGGCGTCCGGTCATCGGTCCGGATGAATGATTCGACCGGCATGCCGGGAATGATCGACTGGCCTTCCAGCTTATCAATCTCGCCTGGCTGCAGATGTATTTCAGCCCGATAATAGGAAATCTGTGTCCGGTCGTCCAGGAACGCGTCGGCGGATACTTTCATAACCGTTCCGTCCAGTTCCGGCGTGTCATTGGCATCGAAGGCCGAGAATCGCAGCACCACGTCCTGCCCGACAAAGATCTGATCAACATGAATCGGCTCGACCCGGGCGGCAATCACCAGCGGGCGGTCCTGTGGGATCAGATACAAAACCGGCTCTGCCGCCTTGATAACCGAACGCGGTGTGGTGATCGACAGGCTGTAGACAATGCCCGAAACGGGCGCCGTGATCTCAAGCCGGACCAGACGCTCCTTCAGCGATTGCCGGCGTTCCAACAATTCGACCTGGCTGTATTCCAGATCGCGCAACCGGGTGATTGCCTCTTCGCGGCGTCCAGTCCCCAATTTCAGGATCTCGATCTCGATTTCGGTGGCGCGGCCTTCAGCCTCTGCGCGGGAGGCCAAAAGCTCTCCGATTGTGCCCAAAAGCCGCGCTTCTTCCCGCTGCAGCGACGACACGCGGCTGGCCTGGGTCAATCCGCCTTCCAGCAATGTCTGCTGGTCGGACAGCTCCTGCGCGATCAGTTCCTGCTGGGTCGTCAGCGCCTCGCGCTGCGCATCGATGCCAACGATCTGGCTTTGAATCTGTTCGGCCCGGCGCGCTAGCTGATCGGCCTCCTTTTCGGCGCTTTCAAGACGCGCTTCAAACAGGCGGGTCTGCCCGTCCATCAGCCCCTGAATATCGTCGCGAAGTTGGTTCAATTCGTGCAATTCGTCTTCAAAGACGATGGTCTCAATTCCGTCCCGCTCGGCTTTCAAGCGGCCAGACCGTGCCATCAGCTCAAACAACTGCCCTTCGACAATCGCCAGTTCCGAACGGATCAGCTGATCTTCCAAGCGGATCAACGGATCGCCCGCCATAACGACATCGCCCTCCTGGATCAACACTTCCTCGACCACGCCGCCATCGGGATGCTGAACGACCTGGCGGTTCTGCTCCACCTCGATCTGACCGCCCGCGATGATCGCACCCGAGATGTTGGCAACCACCGACCAGGTCCCGAAACCGCCGACCAAAAGGAACAGCGCAATAAAACCCACGACCATGGGGAAACGGGGGTTCAGCGAAGCCTCGTTCGCGCCTCTGGGTTTGTCGTTCACGATACACCTCCTTGTCCTTGGGCGCGGCTGATCTCATTGGCGTTCTTCACCATTTCGCGCAGCACCTCGTCACGCGGACCGAACGCCTTGCGCATACCACCATCCAGCACAAGAAGCAGTTCACATTCCTGAATGGCGGCCGGGCGGTGAGCCATGATCAGAATCGACTTACCTTCGGTTTTCATCTGCCGGATGGCGCGGTTCAACGCCTCTGACCCCTCATTGTCGAGGTTGGAGTTGGGCTCATCCAGTACCAAAATCATCGGATCGCCATAAAGCGCACGGGCGAGACCAATCCGTTGGATTTGTCCGCCGGACAGCCGCCCGCCCGCCATCGAAACCTGGGTGTCATAGCCCTGCGGCAGTTTGACGATCATGTCATGGGCGGCCGCTTTCTTGGCCGCGGCGACGATGGCCTGTGCATCGGGGTTTGGGCTGAGTTTGGCGATGTTTTCTGCAATTGTGCCGTCGAACAATGTCACCCGTTGGGGCAGATAGCCGATATGGCTGCCCAGAATATCCGGATCGTATTGATCGAGTGCGGCCCCATCCAGTCGGATCTTGCCGCCGGCCGTGCGCCAGACACCGGTCAGGGCCCGGGCGAGGGTCGATTTACCCGCACCAGACGGCCCGATCACCCCCAGCGCTTTTCCTTCACCCAGCTTGAAACTGACCATCCGCAAGGACGCCTGCGTTTCCCCGGGGGGCACAACAGTGGCCTGCTGCACCTCAAGAATCGCACGCGGTTTGGGCAGCGGCGTGCGCGGGCGTTCCTCAGGCACGTCCGACAGCAATCGCGACAGGTTTTTCCAGCCTTTGCTGGCCCGCTGCATCAATTCCCACTGCCCAATCGCCATCTCGATCGGGGCCAGGGCACGCCCCATCAGGATCGAACCCGCGATCATCGCGCCGGGCGTCAGTTGTTCTTGCAGCACCAGATAGGCACCCAAAGCCAGCATGGCGGATTGCAGAAACAGACGTAGGGTTTTGGTCGTGGCGGTGAAACCACCGGCCTTATCCGCAGCATTCACGCTGGTGGTCAGCGCCTTGCCGCGCGCCTGATGCCAACGCTCGAACGTGGCACCGCGCATGCCCAGGGATTGCACCATCTCGGCTTCATGGCGCATATGGTCGGCCATGCTGTTGGCCCGTTGACCCAGCCCCGCCGCCTCGAGCGCGGGAGCGCGCGTCATCACCTGGTTCATGATCGAGATCGCAACGAGAATCAATCCACCGGCAACCGCCAAAATCCCCAACCAGGGATGAAAGATAAAGAGCGCTGCTAGAAAAATTGGCGTCCAGGGCATGTCAAAGAAGGCCAGCAGAACCGGTGAGCCCATGAACCGCTGAACAACCTCCAGATCGCTTAACCCGGACGCAACGCCCTCCGTGCCCGGCTTGACGGCTTCGGCCCGCAACACTGCCGAAAACACACGTCTATCCAGCAGGGATTGAAACTTGGCTGCAGCCCGCGCCGTGACCCGACCACGGGCGTAATCCAGAATACCCATCATAAGGTACAAAAACGCGACAAGGGCAAAAAGGGCGATCAGCGTCGCTTCGGACCGGCTGCCCAGCACGCGGTCATAGACCTGCAACATGAAAAGCGGACCGGTCAGCATCAGGATATTCACGAATATCGAGAAGACAAAGGCCGATCTGAACAGGGATTTGCCCTTGGCCCGCGCGTCGCGCAGTTCCGCTATGCCGCGCTCGGTATCTGGTGTGGCCATTCCGCCCCTCCTTGAATGCGCGCCACGTTTCGCCGGTTCCGGGCGCGCACCTTGTTCCTGCTCCGTTGCAACGCTACGTTGCAAATCAATTGATCGGGACAGGCGTCCTTTTTCTTCGCCAATGTCCCTTACGACGAAGCGAACGGACAATCCATTGTTTCTAGACGTTACTCATCGGTTCGGCCCTATCATGGCAACTGCCATCGTGTTGTTGACCGGAGCATGTGCAAATCCCCCTGTTTCCAGTGGTTCTGTCTATGATCCGCTAGAGGCGAGAAACCGCAAAGTGCACAATTTCAATCGCAAGGTTGATCAAAAGGTCTTGCGGCCCGTCTCAAAAAGGTACGGTGGCGCGGTTGGACCTGCGCAATTGTTCGTATCAAATTTTGCATCGAATCTCGATCAACCCGGATTGGTCATTAATGATCTGTTGCAGGGTCGGATTGAAGACGCTGCCCACAATACCTTTCGCTTTTTCGTGAATGGTATTTTCGGTTTGGCCGGTGTGCTGGATCCGGCCACCGAAATGGGCCTTGAAAAACGCGACACCGATTTTGGCGAAACACTCCATGTCTGGGGATCGGGCGAGGGGCGCTATCTTGAGCTTCCGTTCCTTGGCCCGTCGACCGAACGCGACACCTTGGGCATCGTCGTCGACGCGGCGTTGAACCCGATCCGGTCCCTGGGAAGTGATGATTTTCAGATCACGGCGAACGTGGCCGGGGCCAGTTCAACGGTTGGTGATCGCTTTCAGTTCTCGGATACTGTCGATTCGATCCTATATGAAAGTGCTGACAGCTACGCCCAGGCGCGGCTGCTTTATCTGCAAAACCGCCGGTTCGAGCTTGGCGGACAAGCCAGTGAGGATGAGGCCTTTGACCCGTTCGAGGAATTTGATGTTGAATAATATCCCCCGTCGCACCGCGCTTGGTCTGATCGGCGCAGCAACCCTCGTGGGTCCTGCTGCGGCGTTGACCAGTAATGGCGCCCAGGCGCAGGTGGAACGTCTCGTGGCAGATGTGAACCGCGTGATTGGTGATGGCAGCTCTGAATCAGCCAAAATCGGCAAGTTCGAACGCATTTTTGCCAGCTACGCCGATACCTCCTTTATGGCGCAATACGCTTTGGGGGCGGATCGGCGGCGGGCGTCCAAATCGCAGCTCAGCACATTCACCAAATCTTTCCAGACGTATATCTCGCGCAAATACGGTCGCCGGTTCCGGGAATTCATCGGTGGGCGGCTTGAGGTCAAAGGCGCGCGCAAGGTCAAATCCGTGTACGAGGTCCAAACCGTTGCCTATCTGCGCGGGCAGCCGCCTTACAATGTGACGTTCCAATTGTCTGATCGCACCGGTCGCCCGCTTTTCGTGAACATGTTCATCGAAGGCGTGAACTTGCTGTTGACCGAGCGATCGGAAATTGGCGCTTTGCTGGACCGGCGCGGCGGCGATATTGATCGCCTGGCTCGCGACCTACGCTCGATCTAGGCTCTAATATCCAAGCGCGCAGCCATCCTTGCGCGGGTCAGAGGCCCCCTCAAGAATGCCAAGATCGTGGTCGATCCGGATCGTCTGTGCGCCGCCAATCGCTGTTTCGGGAGTCACCACGCGGTGGCCCTTGTCCGCCAATTTGGCGCGGATGTCATCACCATAGCCCCGTTCCAACTGGAACTGGCCGTCAATCGCAAAGGCGCGCGGCGCATCAAGCGCTGTCTGCATATCCATGCCGTAATCCACCAGGTTGCTGGCAAACCGCCCGTGACCCGCAGCCTGGTATTGCCCGCCCATGACGCCGAAAGGGGCAATAATTTTGCCACCCTTGCGCAACATGCCCGGAATGATCGTGTGCATCGGGCGTTTGCCTGGGGCAGCCTCGTTCGGATGTCCGGCTTCCAGCGTGAAACCTGCCCCTCGATTATGCAGCAACAGCCCGAATTTTTTTGAGGCGAGGC
The DNA here is from genome assembly GCF_016901225.1 of Actibacterium sp. 188UL27-1. Lineage (GTDB taxonomy): Bacteria > Pseudomonadota > Alphaproteobacteria > Rhodobacterales > Rhodobacteraceae > 188UL27-1. The sequence goes on from NZ_JAFEUL010000001.1 coordinate 53,604, forward strand.
CCGACCCAAAGCTGTGGAAGATCGAATAGATCAGCGATACCGCCATCCTGTCTTTGTCGATCACGGTGATGTAAATCGTATCCTTGTGCACCGCCTCGCTGATCTGTTTGGCGGATGCCATGGCGCGGTTCGGATCGATCAGCCCGGCAAGCTCTTTTGCCAGGCTGGGCCGTTGCAATTGCTCAACATTTGCCATGTGATCGGCATCTGCCACGATGCGATTGCGCGCGTCATAGGCCAATTTTTGGGCTTCTGCCTCGATATGCAGCTTCTCTGCTGACATCGGATCCATGGCACCCAGATCAAACTCTGCAAGAATGGCCGCCAGCAGCAGCGCCGCCGTGCCTTGGCTATTTGGCGGATGTTCGACAATCTGAAGATCGCGATAGGGCCCTTCGATAGGTGTCTCCCATGTGGCGCGGGTTTGGGCGAGGTCATCCAGTGTATGTGGCCCTCCGGCATCCGTCAAAGCTGCGCACAGATCCTCTGCCACCTCTCCGGTGTAAAATCCGTCGCGCCCCTCGGCCGCGATCCGGCGCAGAACCTCCGCCTGGTCGGGCGCTCGAAAGACCTGACCCGCCCGGGGAGCAGCCCCGTTGATCAGGTAGCGGTCCCGCGCAGTTTCCTGCAGCCGGTCCGCTGCGACGGCCCAATCGAACGCAACACGGGGCGCCACCGGCACGCCACTTTCGGCATAGGCGATTGCAGGCGCAAGGCATTGACCAAGGTCGAGGGCTCCAAACCGTTCGGACAACTGGCAAAAGCCATCAACTGCGCCAGGCAAAGTCACTGCATGGGCGGAATTGTCGGGGATGACGGCATGGCCCTGGGCCCGCAACGCCGCGGACTGCATGCCTGCTGGCGCCCGCCCGGATCCGTTCAGCGCCACGACCGTTTCTGATCCGGCCGGTTTCACCAGGGCAAAGCAATCCCCGCCGAGACCGGTCATTTGCGGCTCACACAGGCCCAACAACGCCGATCCTGCAATGGCTGCATCCACGGCATTGCCGCCTTGCTTCAGGATGTCGATGGCAGTTGCCGTGGCCAATGGGTGCGATGTCGCGCACATGCCGTTGACGGCGTAGACGGCCGACCGGCCTGGTGTTTGAAAGTCGCGCATGGGATCCTCGCTTGGCATATGGCGCCACATTAAGCAGCGGTCTGGCGAGGGCAAGGGAGCATGGTGATGAGAGAAGCTGATCCTCGACGCCGCACGCTGGGTGGGGGCTAAAAAGCGCGGCGCCGAGGGAAGCTATGCAGCTACATCTCCACTATTCCGATATTGCGCGGCAGCGGTAAGGTGAGAATGGGGCAAAGTTCGGGCGCGCCCTATCACCCAGTCGATTTGATGGCTCCATCTGACTGAATTTTCGGTCTGGTCCCGACCCAAATTCCGCTGCCCAGGCGCGGTGACATGGGCATTGAGATGCCGCTCGGATCTCCCGCTGCGCGGTTGGCTGCCCGTTGTTTGTCAGCTTCGCAACGGCTTGGGATCCGCCTCACCGCAAGGCAAAATTGACTAACGCGGCAGGCGAAAGTTCAGCACATTTTGCGATGACAACCGGGTGTATGTCAGATCCTCGGTCAGCGAATGGATCAGGAACCACCCGAACCCGCCCTCTGGCAATGTCTCCAATGGGCCGGATGCGTCCGGCGCGGCGCCTCCTGGGACCTCATTATTGGGCATCGCCTTACCGTGATCAGCGACGGTGCAAGACAGACCAAGGTTATCCACCGCGATCGTGACAAAGATCTTTCCACCGTCGCGCTCTTCATAGGCGTGCTCAACAACATTGTTGAGTACCTCTGCCAGCACCGTTTCGGCTGTGGCGAGCGCATCATCGCCGATCTGGCTGGCACGCAATTCTGCAAACAGGTCCGTCAACGTCTGGCGGACATCCTGTGCATTGCTTTGCAACTGCCGCTCAATCTGCGTCGGCACCTGATCTGGCTGATCGGTCAGACACCTGTCCCCCTGATGGTCAGTCACATCGCGTGACGGTTGCATCTGCGCATCTTTCACGCAACGTCGCTGGCGCTCGCAACGGCCCCTTGGGAGGTTTCGTGGATAGCGAAAACCCTGTCCATGCAGGTCAATTTGAACACTTTGGCGACCGTTGGGGTCAATCCCGCCAATTCCAGGCGGTGGTCCGGTGCCAGAAGTTTCATGGAGGCGACAACCGCGCCCAAGCCGCTACTGTCAAGAAACTGAACTTCGCTCAGGTCAAGCACGACGCGGGCCGGCCCACCCTGCGCGATCTGGCGCATATTATCCTTGAACTCGATGGCGACAGCCGCGTCCAAACGATCGGCCTGCATGTGCACGATCATCAGGGTATCGTGAACCTCGGTGGTCAACTGCATCAAGGCTTCCCTTCCTCTTGCGATAAGGTGAAGGTAGCGGCCAATCCTTACCAACGGGTTTCATGTCCACAAACAATAGGATGTCTCCATGCGCGATGTTGTGATCTCGGGTGCGGCACGCACGCCGATGGCGGCTTTTCAGGGCGCGTTCTCCTCCCTTGATGCGCCGCAATTGGGTGGTGCGGCTATCCGCGCGGTTCTGGATCAATCCAACACGACCCCGGTCGAGGTCTTGATGGGCTGCGTTCTGCCTGCGGGGCAGGGTCAGGCCCCGGCGCGGCAGGCCGGTTTCGCCGCCGGACTGGGTGAGGACGTGCCCGCCACGACGCTCAACAAGATGTGCGGCTCCGGCATGAAAGCCACCATGATGGCGTTCGATCAGGTTGCGTTGGGCCAGACCGGTACAGTGGTTGCAGGTGGCATGGAAAGCATGACCAACGCCCCGTATCTGTTGCCGAAAATGCGGAGCGGGGCGCGGATCGGGCATCAGAATGTTCAGGATTCGATGTTTCTGGACGGTTTGGAAGACGCCTATGACAAAGGTCGCTTGATGGGCACCTTTGCCGAGGATTGTGCCGAAAAGTTCCAGTTCACCCGGGAGGCGCAGGATGACTATGCTTTACGCTCGCTGACCCGGGCGCAGACGGCGCAAAGTTCTGGCGCCTTCGACAGTGAAATCGTGGCCGTCACGGTCAAGGGGCGCAAAGGTGATACCGTGGTCGCCGCTGACGAGCAGCCCGGCAATGCCCGGCCTGACAAGATTCCCCAGTTGAAACCCGCCTTCCGGCCCGATGGGACGGTGACGGCGGCCAATGCCTCCAGTATCTCAGACGGGGCGGCAGCTTTGATGGTCCAGGCGGCCGACAGCGCCGAAACCGTGCGCGCGCGCATTTTGGGCCATGCCAGCCACGCCCAGGCACCCGGCTGGTTCACCACCGCGCCGGTGCCCGCAGCGCAAAAATTGCTGGACCGGATCGGGTGGTCCGTCGCGGACGTTGACCTGTGGGAGGTGAACGAGGCGTTCGCCGTCGTTCCCATGGCCTTCATGCATGAAATGGGCCTGAGCCCCGAGATTGTGAACGTGAATGGTGGGGCCTGTGCCCTGGGTCATCCCATTGGTGCGTCGGGGACGCGGATTATCGTGACCCTGCTCCATGCCTTGGAGGCACATAATCTGAAACGTGGCGTGGCGGCCATCTGCATCGGTGGGGGCGAGGGCGCGGCAATCGCGATTGAGCGTCCATGATGGTCGACTATGCCGTCTTGGCAGGAACCATTGCCAGCCTGACGGAAGGTGAGACCGACGCCGTTGCCCTGATGGCCACCGTGGCCTGCGAGGTTCACCACAGTGATGAGCGCTTTGACTGGACCGGGTTCTACCGCGTCACGGGGCCCCAAATGCTCAAGATCGGACCTTATCAAGGCGGCCATGGTTGCTTGAAAATTCCTTTCTCCAAAGGGGTTTGCGGGGCTGCTGCGCGGACGGGCGAGGTGCAACTGGTCGATGATGTGGAGGCGTTTCCGGGCCACATCGCCTGCGCCTCTTCCACCCGGTCGGAGCTGGTTTTGCCGGTGTTCGGGCAGGATGGTTTGCTGGCCGTCTTTGATATCGACAGCGACCAACCGGCCGCGTTTACCCAGACGGATGCGACCGCGTTGAGCAGGATCTTGACGGCGACGTTCAAGGCCGCTGCGTGAGTTTCGACGGCTGGGCAGTCTTTGCGCTGTTCTGGGTGCTGTTCGTGACGACGCCGGGGCCAAATGCGGTGAATTGCATCCAAAATGGCATGATCCTGCCATTTGGCCGCGCGATGTGGGGTGTTGCTGCAATTTTGACGCAGGCGACGGCCTTTCTGTTGCTGTCAGCGGCTGGGGTCACGGCTTTGATCGTGGCGGCCCCGGCGGCATTTTTCTGGGCCAAGCTCATTGGGGCGGCGTTCCTGATCTGGCTGGGTCTGCGGGGCTGGATGCGGGCCGGGCAGCCGGTGCGGGTGGCTTTGACGGGGCGGCATGTCTATGGTCAGGCGCTGGCGATTGCGACGATCAATGCCAAGAGTGTTGCCGGTTATCTTGCTGCTTTTACTCAGTTTGTTCAGCCCGAGATCCCGATTTGGGACCAGATGGGGATGATCATGCCAACGGCATTGACGATCACGGCATTGAGTTACACAGGCTACACGGCTTTGGGCGCAGGTTTGGGCAAACTTGCCTTGGGCGCAGTCCTTAACCTATGGGTCAGGCGCGTGATGGCGGGGTGTTTCGTGGTCTATGGAATAGCGCTGGGCGCGACGGCTTGGCCGAGCCGCGCCTGAATAAAGAGGAGCCATAGGCAATGGGCTTTAACGGTACTTGCATTTTTCTTCAAGGGGTTATCCGGTTTCGTATGGCTGAGAGGTCATTAGGCCATGCCCGCGGGACTACTCCCTGCTGTCGGATCAATCAGGGGCTGCCGCAACGGTGATGTCGGCGGAGTATCACCCCCCAGAGACGCCGCTGGAGATCGTTCATCAGGACCATGAGATCCTTGTGGCCAATAAGCCGTCTGGCCTTTTGTCCGTGCCGGGCAAGGGGGTCCATCTGGCCGATTGCCTGCTGGCGCGGGTGCAGGCGGCCTTCCCCGAGGCGCTGCTGGTCCACCGGCTGGACCGGGACACATCGGGCGTCATGGTCTTTGCACTGACCCCACACGCGCAGCGGCATCTGGGCCTGCAATTCGAGAAACGGCAGATCAAAAAGGCATATGTTGCAAGGGCTTGGGGGGAATTTGACGCGCGTAAAGGAACCGTCGACCTGCCCCTGATCGTCGATTGGCCCAATCGCCCACTGCAGATGGTGGATCATGAAAATGGCAAACAGGCGATTACGGATTGGAGCGTTTTGAAGGTGGGGCAGGGGGAGACGCGGGTCCGACTGATGCCGCAAACCGGGCGGTCGCATCAGTTACGGGTTCACCTGCGGGAGATCGGGCATCCGATCCTGGGCGATCCGTTCTATGCGACCGGGGCCGCGCGGAATTTTCCGCGTCTGATGCTGCATGCATTGGAGTTGCGGTTGCGCCATCCCGATGGTGGCAAGGGGATGAGGTTTCGGGCCGACTGCCCGTTTTGAGGTCGCGAACACGCGATACAGAACCAATATGTATTCCATACATATCCCATGCATACGCGCCGCGCGGCGCTGGCCGGATCGGGCAACGGGGTCGCCCGATCCGAAATCGGCGTGGCGGCTTGCGGCGCGTGGAGCCGAGCCCGCCAAGTCCACTGACGGCACCAAGCATCGGCAGTATGCTGGCCGGAAGTGGGATGATGGCCGGGGTCGGGTCAACCAAGTCCTGGAATGCGGAGGTCCGAAAGCGCTGTCCGTCTACTTGCCAAAAGTCGAAATTCACGAAGGTGCCGGATATGACCTCGCCGTCGTTCAGGAGAGACAGATCCACCTGGCCATTTTCCGACACGTCGGGGCCGACCACCTCTTCGAGGCCAGGCCCGAAGCCGATATCGACAGTGTTATTCCCCGCACCGCCATCGATGAGACCATCGGTGAATCGCGTGGAGGTCAGCTTCACTCTGCTAGACGGAGGTGGAGAGGATCCGGAACATGTCATTACCGCCGCCGAATACGATATCGCCTAGGATCCGGCGATCCCCAGCGATATTTATTAGGCTGTTGCCTTGGCTTTCGGCCAGTTGAACAGCGGTGCCACCGCGTCCCGGAGTTCGAGTTAAAACGGCGGATGTTGAGCCCTCTTCCGAGCGAATGACCATTGGCCCTTCGTTTAGGATAGTTACGGGTCCACCGGGACGTTCGGGATTGATACCGTCGTTGTAAATGGCACTAATTTTGACGCCGCTACTGTTGGAACTCTCGGATGCTGTTGATCTAATGACGGCCTCTTCGTCAGGATTCGACACCGTATCCTCGACGAATTCGACGCCATCCTCGCTACCGGTGATCATTCCATCATTCGACAGACCGCCCGTCGCAAACTGGACGCCATCCGCATCCTCGACCGACGGATCGACCAATCCGACGGTGCCTTCATTTCGGATGTCTACGCGGGATGGATTGACTTGGGCGCGGACGGCCTCGCAGCGGGAACGGTGACCCTGACATTGTCGGTCGCCGAAAAAATCGGGTCACAGTCCAGCATGGTGTACCGGAACTGTGTTCTGTTCAGGTTGCAGGTTGCGGCATGGAGGCTTAGCGGGGCAACCAAAGCGATCAGAAGTGCAGTGCCCCAAAAATATGTCATGGATCTCGTCTGGGGACGGCTCTTTCGTTAGCTGGAAAGAAGTGTCCGCTTCATAAATCTTTTCATGACAGTTTTTCTAAAAAGTGATGGGATTTGGAGGGTAGATGAAGATGGGCGTATGATCACTTAAAAATACAACATTTGCCCTGATTGGAGGGAGCGTTACACTCTCGGCGCCAGGAGCCACGCAACCTCGGTTGCGGGGCATTTGCCTTTGAGGCCGCCTCTGACCTTGACCCGGGCTGGGTTGGTCAGGGTGTAGGCGGCGCTGTAATGGTTCGTGACCTCTTCGGTGGAGAGGGAGAAGGGCGGGCCGTCCATCACGGTCTGGTCATATTCGAAGGTGATCAGCAGTTGCGGGGCGTTGGCTGTGATTGTGGTCAGGTGGCGGGTGTAGCGCGGGCGCATATCCGGAGGTAGGGCCACCAGGGCGGCGCGGTCGAAGCTGGCATCGACAGGGCCGAGGGTCGCCGCGTTGAGATCGAAGATGTCGCCCGCGAAGATGTCGATGCCAGGGGCACTGAACCGTTCGAGCCTGCCGGTCTGGCTGCGGGCCGATGTGAGGCCCAGATCCTGGAAGAGATCTTCGATTGCCCTTGTGCTGAGTTCGGCGCCCGCGATGCGGTAGCCCTGGGACAGAAGCCAGCCGATATCGCGTGTCTTGCCGCAGAGCGGGACGAAGATGCGGCCGTTTTCAGGCAGGGCGAGCGCCGGGAGATGGGCGATGAGCAGCGCGTTGATTTCGTGTTGATGGAAGGCGATTTGGTTGTTGGTCCACCGGTCGTACCAGAACTGAGCTTCCATGGGCGTGTCCGTTTTGGGCTTGGACGGGGACGACGCTCGTGCTGCGCACATCGCCCCGCCCACCGTCCCTTTGGCGTCGCGTTTATTATAGCACGGGGAGGGCGGTGGTGTCTTTGATATCGTCCATGACGAAGCTGGCGGAGATGTCTGCGATGGGCACGCGGGCAATAAGCCGCTGATAGAAGTGATCATAGCCCGGTACGTCGGCCACGCGGACGCGCAGGACATAATCCAGATCGCCACTCATCCTATGGGCGCCGATTATTTCGGGCAAGGCGTGGATGGCAGCTTCGAACCTGGCCTGCCAGTCCGGGTTATGGGCGCTTGTGCGGATCATGACGATGACCAGCAGGGACAGGTCGACGGAGGCCGGATCGACCAGCGCGACGCGGCGGCGGATGATGCCGCGCTGTTCCATCTGCCGGACACGGCGCCAGCAGGCATTGCGGGAGAGATGCACCCGCTCTGACAGCAGGTCCATGCTGATGGCGGCATCGTTCTGCAGCACATTCAGGATTCTACGGTCTGTTTCGTCAATGATCTGATCCATTGATGGGATTTTATCTCATCAATCGGTAATATTAAACCTCGATTGGGACATATGCTGCCTTTGGCCGTGATATCCGTGCCGAATGGTCCACAAAGGAAGATGCTGCATGCCAACCGATATCACCAAGACGAAACGCCCTGCTGTGCTGGCGGCGTTCACAGATCACCCGGCCAGCATTGGCGAAAGTTACTGGCAGCATTTCGGCTTTGCCTTACGCTTTTCCGGGAGGTTGTTCGTGGCCGGTGGTGCGGCGCTGATCCACGCGGTTGTTCCGGCTTTGTGCGAGACCACGGCCAGCCGGTGCATCCGTGCGATGCATGACGACCTGACCCGCCGCCAGAGCACGGACTAGGTGGTGAACTCCAAAAGATGTGTCGATTTACTGCCTATATTGGCCCGAAGATCCCTTTGGAGCGGGTCGTTGTTTTGCCTGTTCATTCGTTGCTGGAGCAAAGCCATAACGCAACCGAGGCCAAGTTGGCCGTCAATGGTGACGGGTTTGGTGTGGCCTGGTATGCCGAACAGGTGCGCCCTGGATTGTACCGCGACGTGCTGCCGGCCTGGTCGGACGGGAACCTGACGGATTTCTGCCGCCTGGTGGAATCGCGCCTGTTTCTGGCCCATGTCCGCGCGTCGACCATCGGGCGGACGCTGCGGGTGAATTGCCATCCGTTCACGTTCGGGGCGTGGTCGTTCATGCATAACGGACGGATCGGAGATTTCCTGCGGATCCGGCGCGCGTTGGAGGAGAGCCTGCCCGATGCGCTGTACCATGCCTGCCAGGGGACCACGGATTCGGAGCTGTTGTTTCTGCTGTTGCTGTCCCACGGGCTGGAGCACGATCCCTACGCGGCGATCCAGCGGACTGTTCAGCATATTGTCGACTTGCAGGGATCGGGCATTGAACCTACCCGGTTGACCTGTGCGTTGTCGGATGGTGCGCGTGTCATTGCCTTTCGCCATTCCAGCGATCGGCGCAGCCCGTCGCTGTATGTGGGGCGCGAGGCCGGGGCTGGCGGCCATGTCGTGGCGTCTGAACCCATCGATGGGCTGCCCCACGCATGGGAGCCCGTGGCCGAAGGAACGATCCTGACGGTCGACGGTATCGTCCAGCGCGTGCAGACTCTGGCGGCCTAGGCTTTGGCGAGTGCTGTTTTCGGCAGCATCATATGAACGCCTTTTTCGCGGTTCACGGTCTGGGTGACGCGCAGATCGGCGGCGAGCGAACAAAGCATATAGGCTTGGGCTTTCGTGAGGTCGCTGCGCTGGGTGATGAGCGTGATCATGTGGCGGAGGGCCATTTCAGCGCAACGGTCAAGGGTGGGGGCCATGCCCATGGTGATGAGGTAAGTTACGGTCTCCGCCTGGGGATAGTCGAGATCCAGGTCACGGCGGATCGTCAGGCGGAAGCGCCCTTCGAGGGCGGTTTCGATGGCGGTCACGCAGACCTCACCATCGCCTTGGGCGCCGTGGCCATCACCGCAGGAAAAGAGCGCGCCCTCGGCATGGACTGGCAGGTAGAGGGTGGTGCCTGCCACAAGTTCCTTATTGTCGAGGTTGCCGCCATGTTTGCGCGGCTCGATGGTAGAGATGCGCCCCCAGCCGGGCGGCGGGGCCACGCCCATGACCCCGAAAAACGGGGCGAGCGGCAGTTCCAGCCCCCAGGGTAGGGTGGCGATACCCCGGTCGGCATCAAGGGGCAGGATGGTCAGGTGTGTCTCGTCGAAATCATCGGGCAGGGTGCCGGTGAGTGGGCGAATGACATTGTAGCCCCAATCCTGGCGAAGCTGCACGTCTAGGATATCAACCTGCAGGACATCGCCAGGTTGTGCGCCTGTGACGGCCACGGAGCCGGTCAGGATATGGCCGGGCAGGGGCGGCGGGCCCGCGGCGTGGATCGCCAGCAATTCGGGCGGGACATGGAAGCCGGGGCCGGGCAGGACCTGGGGCGGGCCAGAGACCGTGCGGATTGTGACTTCCGCCCCGCTTTCGACCGTTAGGACCGGCGCGCGGGTCGCGTCGAAATAGCCCCAGTGGCAGGTTTCGGGCGCGGCCTCGACAACGGGGGCGGTCATGGTGCCAGGCGACTTTCGGCGAGTGTGACCCAGTAGGAGCAGCCGATGGGGATCACCTCGTCATTGAAGTCGTATTCCGGGTGATGCAGGCCGGGACCGTCCCCGACACCCAGTTGGATATAGGCGCCTTTGCAGGCTTGGAGCATATAGGCGAAATCCTCGCCGCCCGTGGTCCGGGGGATGTCGGTGTCGCACACGCCCGCCACATTGCGGGCGGCGGCGGCGCAGTGCTGCGTCTCATCCGGATGGTTGGTCATGACCGGGTAGGGCTCTTCCTCCAAACTGAAGGTGGCGGTCGCGCCGTAGCTTTGGGCGGTCAGGTCGACGACGGCCTGGATGCGGTCGAGCGTCTGGGCACGAAGCTCCATGTCAAAGCTGCGGACAGTGCCGCGCAAGGTGGCGTGTTCGGGGATGACGTTGAAGGCGTCGGTTTCCGTTTGCAGCGACGTGACCGAGACGACGAGCGGTTGTTGCGGATCGGTGTTGCGGGAGACGACGGATTGCAGCGCCATGACGATGGCCGAGGCGGCGAGGGTCGTGTCGACTGTCACATGGGGGCGGGCCGCGTGGCCGCCTTTGCCGTGAACTTGGATCTTGAAGCTGTCGACGGCGGCATAGAACGCGCCTTCGCGGATCGCAAACTGACCGAAGGGCAGGTAGGGGGAATTGTGCAGCCCATAGATCTCGCTGATACCGAACCGGGGGATGAGGCCGTCCTGGACCATGGCTTCGGCGCCTGCGCCGCCTTCTTCAGCGGGTTGGAAAATCACTGCCACGGTGCCGTCGAAATTGCGGGTCTCGGCCAGGTATTGCGCGGCGCCCAGCAGCATGGCGGTGTGGCCGTCATGGCCGCAGGCATGCATCTTGCCCTGGATGGTGGAGGCATGGGGTGCGCCCGTCGCCTCAAGGATCGGGAGCGCGTCGATATCAGCGCGCAGGCCGATGGTCTTGCCCGAAGTGCGGGTTTTGCCATGGATCAGCGCCACGACGCCGGTGCGACCAATGCCCGTGACCACCTCGTCACAGCCAAAGTCGCGCAGCTTCTCAGCCACCAGCGCCGAGGTGCGCGGCGTGTCATACTGCAACTCCGGATGGGCATGGATGTCCCGCCGCCACGCGGTGATGTCGGTATGCAGTTCGGCAAAGCGATTGCGGATGGGCATGGAGGCTCCTGTCAGAGGGGTTTGCGCTCATGTCGCACTTCGTATGACGTTAACGTGCAAGTCGTTTCCAGCCTAAGACATTCTGTGAGCGAGAAAAAATGTTTGATTTTAGCACAGCTCTGACATTGGGTTCCCGAGCCAATACATTAATCTTTTTTCGTAACTGGTGATTGGGAATAGGAAAAGCCCAGTGACATAGCGACCAACCTCTGAACTCGAGCTGCTGGATCAGATAAACTATGATTGGGATCGGATGACCCCTCCCGAGCGCCATTTTTGGGAGACGATCCGTGTTGATCAACAGAAGTGGCAATGCCCCGGATGGGGCGATAGTGGTGGTAGCTTTGGGGTGGTAGCGATACTCGGAAGCCTTGTTGTCTGGTGCAACGACATCGAGGGGGGCTTTAACTGTTCTCAGTATAGGGTCTTCGGGCAATTCTCCGATTACTGGTGCAATCAATCGAGACTGGACGAAGTCGTGAAAACCCTAAAGGGCAATATCGACTATAAGCACCGTGATATTTCGCAAGCTGGTCCACCTGTTTCGGTCGAGTAGGCGGATCACTTTATATTACGAAGCCCGATCAGAGCAAATGCCGCTCTTGTTATCAGTCGGTATTGCCTGGCGCCATGGTTCGATTTGGTGCTGTATGTTGGATCCTGCCTGTCCTTTTCTCATGTCATTTCTTGAGGATGGCGCTTTAGGGATGGGCGTCTGGGGCGTCTTCGGACAGGGCGAAGAAGGGGGCGTTGTGTTGGGCGGCTTCGGCGAGTTCGCCGCGCAGGGCGGTGAAGCGCGTGGCCAAGTGGTCCCGCATGGCGTGGCGGGCGCTGTCGGGATGGCGGGCGGTAATGGCCTCGACGATGGTCATATGTTCGCTATGGGTGACGGCGAGGGAGGCGGTGGTCCGCCCTCGAGCCCGGATGCTGACCCATTGCGGGTTGGAACGGATCTTGTCCAGCAGCGCAAAGGCCGTCAGCAACGGACGGTTGCGGGCGCATTGGGCGATCAGGCGGTGGAAGGCACCGTCCCACAGTTCGGTCGCTTGCGGGTCCGCCGCCTCGAACTGGCGCTGGGCGAGGTGGCGGAGGCGAGTGACCTCGTCCGGTGCCATGCGGGTGGCGCAAAGGGCGGCAAGCTCCGGCTCGATGCAGAGGCGCGCTTCCATTACTTCCAGCGCGTTGGTCTCACCGGTGATGCGGGCGGCCAGGTCGCCGGTCGGGTCGGTCGGTTGGCCGATGAATGTGCCTTTGCCCTGCTTGCGCCAAACGAGGCCGTCTGCTTCCAGACTGTTGAGCGCCTGACGGATGTGGCGGCGGCCCGTATTGAACCGCTCGGCCAGATCGCGTTCAGGGGGCAGCTTGCCGTCATCGCCGGTGGCTTCCGTATCGATCAGGGCGAGGATCTTGGCCCTGAGCGGGTGGGAGACGGGGTCACTAAGCATTCAGGTTTCAATCGCGTGGGACCGGCTGGATTGCCCCATGGCTTTGCGCCGCGCCTCGGCCGCCGCAATATCGGCGTCGATACCATCGCGGGTGGGCAGGCCGGAAAAGCGCGCGGCGGTGGGCATCCCCTTGGCAAAATGGACATAGCGTTCCTGAGCGACATCCCACAGGCGGGCCAGTTCGCCCAGCGGATCGGCATGGTCATCGGCGCGCAGGTCGAGCCAGGCGTGATCCTCGCCCCGGTGGATGACCAGACCGGCGGCTTGGCGCCCGCGCTTGTCGCCCCCTGCGGCCTCGCCCGTCTGCATGGCGGTGATCAGGCGTTCGGCCAGCGGGCGGCCTGCATGGTTGGCAAAGGCTTGCGACGTGGCCTGCAGCACCTGCGGCCCGGCCAGCATGTTGCCCGCGACCGAATGGTCGGTGGCGATCATGTGACCACACCAATCGACGCAATCGGCCCCGGTATGGGCGGCGAAGGTGCCGGTTTTGTCCATCACATGGGCCTGGCGAATGGCTTGACCGTCATCGCGGGCGATGAAATCGGCCAAGACGGTTTCGGCGGCTTCACCGGCGTTCAGGCGCGCGCGTCCTTCGGTGCCCCAGATCGGGTTGCAGAACGCTTGGGAGGCGACGGCGACCTGGGCGCCGACATATGGCACGACCGCCCCGCAGGCGAAGAACTTGCTGGCGACGATCAGGCCGATGGTGCCGTCCGCCTCGCGTGCGATCAGGGACCAGGTCATCGACCCACCGCATAGGCTTGCATCAGGCGGGGGGTCGCGGCGGCGCGGAGCGTGCCATCGGATTCACGCATAGCTGCGGTCAGGCGGCCCACGGTCCAGGGGTCGGCCACGGTAACGGTGTGGCCGCGAGCGCGCAGGTCGGCGATGGTGGCCTCGCCGATATTGGGTTCAATCATCATCTCCCCCGGCTTGACTTCGCGCGGGAAGAACGAGCCCTGGAAATGCATCGTGTGGAACAGGGGTGCATCCATGCATTCCTGCAGGCCCAGGCCGAAATGCACAAAGCGCAGGAACCAGATGAGTTGCCACTGGTCCTGTTGATCACCGCCGGGTGTGCCAAAGACCAGGCGCGCCCCGTCTTTCTCGGCCAGGGTCGGGGTCAGCGTAGTGCGGGGGCGGCGGCCGGGTGCCAGGGAGGAGGGCAGGTTCGGATCCAGCCAGTACATCTGGGCGCGGGAATTCAGCGCGAAGCCCAGGCCAGGGATGACAGGCGAGCTTTGTAGCCACCCGCCCGAGGGTGTGGCGGCGACCATGTTGCCCCAGCGGTCGATGACATCCAGATGCACGGTATCGCCGCGTTTCTCGGTCAGGTGCGCCATCGTCGGTTCCTGTGCGGCCACATGGTTGACGTGGAAATCGCGGGCAGCACGGTCGAGATAGGCATCGGCCAGGTGTTCGAACCCCGGGACGCGGCCCGGACGTTGGTCATGGGAGGCTTGCGGGCTGATCAGGGCGCGGCGGGCGTCATTGTAAGCGTCGCTCAGCAGGTGATCCATGGGGATTTCGCTGAAATCGGGGTCGCCGTAATAAGCCTCCCGGTCGGAATAGGCGAGCTTCATGGCCTCGATCACCGTGTGCACGAAGTCGGCGCCGTTCGGGTCCATGGCGGCGATGTCGATCCCTTTGAGGATCGCGAGGGTTTGCAGTAGGACCGGCCCCTGTGACCAGGCTTGGGTCTTGTGCACCGTCCAGCCGTGGTAGTCGTAGCTCAGCGGTTCTTCATAGGTGGCGCGCCAGTCGGCCATGTCTGCGGGGGCGAGGACGGCGGAATGCATGGCCTCTGACACATCCATGACATGGGCGGTTTTGAGGTAATCAAAGATGGCGTCGGCCACAAATCCCTCCCGCCATTCGGCCCGGGCAGCATCGATCTGGGCCACGCGGTCGTCATTATATTCGGCCAGCGTCACCAGCTTTTCGTAGGTAGTGGCAAGGTCGGGGTTCCTGAACAAGGCGTGGGGTTCGGGTGCTCTGCCGCCTGGGGTCCAGGTGGCGGCGGAGCTGGGCCATTCGGTGGCAAAGAAGTCCGCCAGCCCTGCGATACTGTCGGCCACGCGGGGCAGGACCGGATGGCCATCGCGGGCATAGTCGATGGCGGCTTGCATCACGTCGCGCAGGGGTAGGGTGCCGTGGTCCCGCAGCATCAGCATCCATCCATCGAACGCGCCGGGAATCACCGTGGCCAGTAGACCGGAACCGGGGATGAGGGTCAGACCCTCCCCTTTGTAATGCTCAATTGTGGCGGCGGCGGGAGCTACGCCTTGGCCACACAGAACCTGCGGTGTGCCCTCCGCTGTGCGAAAAATGGCAGGCATGTCACCGGCGGGGCCGTTCAAATGCGGCTCCACCACCTGCAATGTCAGTGCGGTGGCCACGGCGGCGTCAAAGGCGTTGCCGCCTTTTTCCAGGATCCCCATTCCCACGGCAGAGGCGATCCAATGAGTCGAGGTGACGACGCCAAAGGTGCCTCTGATCTCAGGACGGGTGGTGAAGTTGGACATGAAGCCTCCGAAGTCAGTGTTCGCGGGGGTCCAGCGCATCGCGCAGGCCATCGCCCAAAAGGTTGAACCCCAGCACCACCAGGAAGATCGAGATGCCGGGCCACAGCGCCATCCACGGCGCTTGATTCAGGAAATTCTTGGCCGTGTTCAGCATGCTGCCCCAACTGGGCGCCGGGGGTTGCTGGCCGAGGCCGAGGAATGACAGCGACGCCTCTGCGATGATGGCGGTGGCCACGGTCAGGGTGGCTTGGACCAGGATCGGCGGCATCACGTTGGGCAGGATATAGCGTGTCAGGATCTTGGGCGTTGGCAGGCCGATGGCGCGGGCGCTGTCCACATAATCCTCGGATTTGACGTTGATCACCTGGCCGCGGGTCAGGCGGATGAAAATGGGCGTCGCGGAAATGCCGATAGCGATCATTGCATTGGTGAGCGACGGCCCAAGGAAGGCCGCCAAAGCGATGGCCAGGATCAGGAAGGGTGCGGCTAGCACAGCCTCCGTACAGCGGGAGATGATGGCATCGGTCCAACCGCCGAAATAGCCCGCGACGATGCCCAAAGGCACGCCTGCCAGCACCGCGATGCCGACCGAAACCACGCCTGCCAGCAACGAGGCCTGCGCGCCCCAGATCATCCGCGACAGCACATCGCGGCCAATGTCATCGGTGCCCATGGGGTGCGCCCAGCTTGGCGCTTTGCGGACCGCGCCCCAATCCGTGTCGGCCGGGTCGGGGATGGGCAGGATCGGTGCGGCGATGGCGATTAGAACGAAGAACACCACCAGAATGCCGCCCAAGACCGCGCTGCGATGGCCGCGGAATTTCTTCCATACCCGGTTTTCGGGCTTTGCGGCCAGAACGGGGTCTACCGGGGGCGCGGTTGTTGTGGCCACCATGCTATTGCCCCCTTAGGCGCGGGTTGAGGATGACATACAGCGCATCGGCCAACAGGTTCATGAAGATGAATCCAACGGCAGTGACCAGCACGATCCCCTGCACGACGGCATAGTCGCGGTTAAACACGGCATCGACGACCAGCTTGCCAAATCCAGGGATGGTGAAGATCTGTTCGGTCAAAACCGCACCTGCCACCAATTCTCCGAACAACAGCGCGGTCAGCGTCACGATGGGCGTTAGCGCATTGCGCAAGGCGTGTTTCAGCACCACGCGCCGCTCTGTCAGGCCCTTGGCGCGGGCCGTGCGCACGTAATCGGCGCTCAGCACGCCCAGCATGGCCGACCGAGTGTGGCGCATCAGGGTTGCGGCCAAGGCGGTGCCCAGCACGAAAGACGGCATCAGCATGGTGCGGATCGATTGCCAGAAATCCTCCCCCGGCGGGACATAGCCCGAGGCGGGCAAAAGCTGCCACTGGACCGAAACCAGCAGGATCAGCATGATCCCGAGCCAGAAATTGGGGATCGACAGGCCCGACAACGCCACGACATTGGCCACGTAGTCCGTCAAAGTGCCCTTCTTGTAGGCCGAAACGATACCCGCAGGGATCCCGATCAGCAGCGCAAACAGGATCGACATCGTGGCCAGTTGCAGCGTCACAGGCAGCTTTTCAGCCATCAGCTCTGTCACCGGTTGATTGGTGCGCAGCGAGACGCCCAGATCACCACGCAGCGCATTTCCGGCCCAGGCCGAGTACTGCACCGGGATTGGATCGTTCAGTCGGTATTTCTCCCGCAGAAACTCCAAGACCTCGGGATCGCGCTCCTCCCCTGCCAGTACCAGCAGCGGATCGCCGGGCAGCAGCTTTTGCAACCCGAACACAAAGATCGAGATAAGGACGATCGTGGGGATCGCGATCAGCACACGGTTGGCGAGGAAGGGAAGCATAGGGGCTCCGATCAGGCCGCGCCCCCGGGTTGGAGGCGCGGCCATAGGGGTTACTCTTCCCAGGTGACGCCTTCCAAACGGATCATCCCGTCGGGGTAGGGGATATACCCCTTGAGGCTATCATTATAGGCCCAGATCCATTTCTGGTGGTACAGGAACAGGCGGGGCAGTTCGTCCAGCATGATCACCATGGCCTCGTCATACTTGGCCTTCCGCTCCTCGGGCGTGGGGGCAACGCGGGCGGCATTCAGCAACTCATCCACCTTGGGGTCCGAGAACTTGCTGTCATTGATCCCACCATCGGTCGTGGCGAATTGGTGATTGTTGCCGTCTGGGTCCACACGGCCTGACCACCCGATCTGGCTGGCCGTGTAGTCGCCCGCAGATTGGTCGGCCAAGAGCGTCGCGAACTCCTTTGAGGTGATCGAGATATTGATGCCCGCCTCCGCGGCCATGGCCTGTACGACCTGCATCACTTGCAGGGGCACCGTGGTGTTGGGCACCTGGATCTCTAGGTCCAGCCCGTCGGGGAAACCGGCTTCGGCCAGCAGTTCCTTGGCTCTTTCGACATCGCGCGGTGGCACCGGCAGGTCGGCATTGTACCAGGGCGATGTCGGCGGGAAGGACTGGTTGCCCGCGGCAAACGCCCCCTCAAACACGACCTGGTTCAGCGCCTCGCGGTCGATTGCGTGGCTCAGCGCCTGGCGCAGCAGCTTGTCGTTGCCCCACGGGTTGTCGCCGCGGTCGCCATTGTCGATGTTGAAAGTCAGACCCTGGTAGCCCAGCGATACGGCATCGGCCACGACGATCTCCGCGTCGGCCTCGGCCTGCGCCAGATCGGTCGCGGCCAGCCGTTCCAGCATGTCGATATCACCCGATTGCAGGTTCGCCAGGCGCACGGTCGTGTCGGGGATCGGCAGGAAGGTCACGCTGTCAAAGGCGATTGCATCGGCATTCCAGTAATCCGGGAACTTTGTCAGGACGATCTTGTCCTGCGCCACCCGCTCGGTGAAGCTGAAGGGCCCCGAGCAGACGGGGTTCAGCCCGAAATCGGCACCCGCTTCGGCCGCGGCAGCTGGCGATACCATCATGCCCGCGCGGTCGGCCAGTTGTGCGATCAACGTTGCGTCGGGGCCAGCCAGCGTCATGACGATCTCATATTCCCCCGTGACCTCGGTCCCGGTGATGGAGGCCAGTTCCGATTTGCGGCGGGATTCGTCCAGCGTTTGGGAGCGTTCGATATTGGCGGCCACGGCCTCCGCATTGAATGGCGTGCCATCGTGAAAGACCACGCCTTCGCGCAGTTTCATGGTGACCGTCAGGCCGTCGGATGACGTTTCCCATTCCGTGGCCAGTTGCGGGATGATCTCTAAATCCGGGGTGATATCGACCAGTTTATCGCAGAGAGAGGCATAGACGATGCGGCCCACAAAGGTGCGCGACTGGTCCGGGTCGAGCACATCGGCATCTGATTGCAATGCGATGCGCAGGTCCTTGGCCGCGACGGCGCCTGCGATCAGGCTCAGGGCCGTGGCACCAAGTAGGGCTGTTGATAGTCCGGTTCGCATATCTCAACTCCTCTCTGTCAGGTTTTCTTTATGGGTGACAATGCCGCCTTCGCTGGCGGCGCGGTACAATTCAAAACGCGCCTCAGCCTCGGGCCTGCGCGGGGCCGTTCCAGGGGCTTTGACCCCTTTGCCGATCCGTTGCCAATGGTGGCAGGCCACCTGATGTGCCGCATGACCTGCTGCTTTCAGCTTAGGTTGGTCGGTGGTGCAATCGGCCCGGGCATGGGGGCACCGTGTGTGGAATCGACAACCCGAGGGTGGGGCAAGCGGGCTTGGCATCTCCCCCGTCGCATGGGCGGTCTGATCGACCTTGTTCCCGGGGATCGAGGCCAATAGCGCCTGGGTATAAGGGTGCCGTGGCGCGCCAAAGACCTGTTCGGTCGGCCCGCTTTCGACGATCCGGCCCAAATACATCACCGCCACACGGTCGCTCATATGCCGGATCACGCCCAGATCATGGGCGATGATCACCAGGGTCAGACCCAGATCGCGGCTCAGATCCCCCAGCAGATTGATCACCTGCGCCTGGACCGAGACATCGAGGGCCGAGACAGGCTCATCCCCGATGATCAGCTTCGGACCGGATGCCAGGGCCCGCGCAATCCCGATCCGCTGCCGCTGCCCGCCCGAAAATTCATGGGGGTAGCGCCCGGCATGGTCCGGTTGCAAACCCACCTGGCGCAGCAGATGCGCGACTTTTGTCTGGCGCTCCGCGGCAGGCAGATCAGGCGCATGCACCTCCAACGGCTCCGCCACCAGCTTGCCCACGGTCATGCGCGGGTTGAGTGATGAGAACGGGTCCTGAAAGATGAACTGCATATCCCGGCGCAGGTCCTGTAGCGCGGGACCGGCGGCTTGGCTCACAGGCGCCCCGTCAAACTGAACCTCGCCCGATGTCGGCTGGATCAACCGCATCAACAACCGGGCGAGGGTTGACTTTCCGCATCCGCTTTCGCCGACAATGGCAAAGGTTTCCCCCCGCCGGATTTCAAGCGAGACATCGTCGACTGCCTGAACGACCGGATTGCGGTTCAACCAACCGCTTTGGCCGAAATGCTTGACCAGGTTGCGGGCCTCAAGGATGACATCACCGGTCATGCGGTGACCGCCAAATGTGTCTCTAGTGGCGCGTAATGACACGCGACCCGGTGGCCTTTGCCCAGATCGTCCAGCACGGGCCGTTTGATGCACACGGCATTGGCAAAAGGGCAGCGCGTGCGAAACCGGCAGCCCTGGGGCATGTTGGCAATGCTTGGCACGGTGCCAGGCACGATGGCCAGCCGCCCGCCGGGGCTGTCGAGCCGCGGCATCGCGCTCATCAATCCGATTGTGTAGGGATGCTGCGGGTTGGCGAACAGATCCGCGGCCGGGCCCTGTTCGACGACCTGCCCGCCATACATGACCGCGACGCTGTCGGCGATTTCGGCCACCACGCCCAGGTCATGGGTGATCATGATCGTGCCCATCCCCATCTCGGCCCGCAAATCGCGGATCAGGTCCAGGATCTGCGCCTGAATGGTGACATCCAGCGCCGTTGTCGGTTCATCCGCGATCAGCAATTGTGGATCATTGGCCAGGGCCATCGCGATCATCACGCGTTGGCGCATACCACCGGACAATTGGTGCGGATATTCCTTTAACCTTTGGCCCGGGCTGGCAATGCCCACACGGTCCAACATCTGGGTCGCGCGGGCCATCGCATCCGTCCGGCTGCCGCCGCGATGCCGCAGCACAGTCTCCGCGATCTGGTCCCCGATCCGAAACGCGGGGTTGAGCGATGACATCGGCTCCTGAAAGATCATCGCGATCCGGTCGCCTTTGATCTGACCGGGCAAACTGTCGCGCGTCAGGTCATAGGTTTGACCTTCGAACACCATATTTCCCTGGGAAATACGCGTCGCATCCGGTGGCAACAAACCCATCATCGCCATGGCCGTCACGCTCTTGCCGCAGCCCGATTCACCAACCAGGCACAGAATCTCCCCTCGTTTCACTTGCAGGCTGACATCATCCACCACCGCTGCCGCTTGCCCGCGAAAGCCAAGGGTCAGCCGCTGGAGGAAGAGAAGGTCAGTACTCATAGGTTTGTGCAGTCCATCTGCGGGGCGAACCAATCGACAATTGGTTCGCGCTTTCCGACTGTCAATGAAAGATTAACGGCCCGCGCCAAATCGGGCGGCAGGTGCCTAAGTTCTAAGCAGATACAGTCAACAGGATCGTGTCAGGCCTTCAGCGGCAGCACTTTGGGATCGGGTGCCGCCTCCGTCTCCAATTCCTCAAAGTCGAAATTGTCCAATTTTGCGGCCCGTTTACCGGCTCGTTCGGCCGCAGTGCCGATCCCGTCCAGATCCTTGCGCGCCTGGCCGAAATGGGTGTCCAGCTTCTCGACCCGCTCCACCACCAGTTCGACGTCCCGGTGCAACTGCCGCAACATCTTGCGAATGGCACCTGCCTGCTCCCGCATCCGCGCATCTTTCAGAACGGCCCGCATGGTATTCAGCGTCGCCATGCAGGTGGTGGGCGAGACGATCCAGACATGGGCCTCGAACCCCTCCCGCACCAATTCGGGGAAATTCGCATGCAATTCCGCGTAGACTGCTTCCGATGGCAGAAACATCAGCGCCCCATCCGCCGTTTCGCCATCAATGATGTATTTCTCGGCAATCGCCCGGATATGCAGCCGCACCGCGGCGCGCATGTCGCGAATGGCCTCCTTCAACTGCGCGTCCGAGCCGGATCGGCGCAGTTTTTCGTAAGGCTCCAGCGGGAATTTACTGTCGATCACAATCGGCCCGGGCGGGTTGGGCAAATGGATCAGACAATCCGCGCGCTTGCCGTTCGACAGGGTCGGCTGCCAGGCATAGCTGTCCGCGGGCAGCGCCTTGGCCACGATATCGCGCAACTGGATCTCGCCAAAGGCGCCGCGCGTTTGCTTGTTTGACAGAATGTCCTGCAGGCTCAGCACGTCGCCCGACAGTTTGGTGATATTGTCCTGGGCCTTGTCGATGGTCTCCAACCGCTGCTGCAATTCCCCCAGCGACCGCGCGGTGCGGGTCGCCGACCCCTGCAGCGTTTCGCCCATTTTCGCCGTCACCTCGGCCAGGCGTGCCTCCAGGTGCTGCAACGTCGCGGTTTGGCCCGCGGCCTGGGCCTCGGCCACCTGGGTCAGGCCACCGGTCAACTGTTGCTGGCCCATCGATAACGTCTCGATCTGCTGGTTCAACACGCCCAAATGCTGCATCATCGGCTGCGCCATGGAGGCGGCTTGCCCCGCCCGCCGCACCGCCATGATCAGCAGCAGCAGGATCAGGGCAGCCGCCACGCCCAGGCCAATCACCAGCGGGTCGTCATAGGACAGTTGCATTTCTCCGACCTGGATCATGTGCGCCCGAACAGCCGTTCGATATCGGCCAGTTTCAGCTCTACATAAGTTGGCCGACCATGATTGCACTGGCCCGACAGCGGTGTCGCCTCCATCTGGCGCAACAGCGCGTTCATTTCCTCGGCACGCATCATTCGGCCCGACCGGATCGAGCCGTGGCAGGCGACCCGGCTGAGAATAGCGTCGATGCGGCTGGTCAGGGTTCCGCTCTCACCCTGATCCGTCAACTCGTCCAGGATGTCGCGCAACAGGGCCTCGGCATTGACCTCCCCCAACACCGCAGGCGTTTCGCGCACGGCGATTGTACCGGGGCCAAAGGGCTCGATCCCCAGGCCCAACTTATGCAGCCCCTCGGCCACGGCCAGCAGCCGGTCCGCATCGCCGTCACTCAGGCTGACGATCTCGGGGATCAACAGTGCCTGTGCCGCGACACCGGTATCGGCCATCTGCGCTTTCAACTGCTCATAAACCAGACGTTCATGGGCCGCATGTTGATCAACGATCACAATCCCGGCCTCGGTCTGGGCGATGATGTAATTCTCGTGCACCTGTGCGCGGGCCGCCCCCAAGGGGCGCGCGGCCTCCTCGACAACCGGCGCCTCGATCCGGGCAGCGGGTGCCTGCATCTCGGCAAAACCAGGCGGCATGGAAACCTCGGGTCGCCGGTCCATCTGATAGCGCCGCGGCGGCTCTGACGGGGCGGGTTGCGGCTGCATCGCTCCCAGTGTCGCGCCCGCCACAGTGGTGGAGGCGCGGTGCCCGGCCCCGGCCAGGGCATGGCGAATGGCCGACACGATCAGCCCCCGCGCCACGCCAGGTTCCCGAAACCGCACCTCTGACTTGGCCGGATGGACGTTCACATCAACGCGGGTCGGGTCGCATTCCAGGTTCAGCACTGCCGCCGGATGCCGGTCCCGCGCCAGCACGTCTGAATAGGCGCCCCGCAGCCCGCCGATCAGCAGCTTGTCCCGCACCGGACGCCCATTGACGAACAGGTATTGCGCCACTGCCGCGCCGCGCGAATAGGTGGGCAAGGCGGCATATCCCAGCAGCCGCAGGCCCTCGCGCTCCGCATCGATCGGCAGCGCATTCTCGGCGAACCCTGCGCCCAGGATCCGCGCCAGCCGCCCGCGCAAGGCGTCGAACAAATCGCCGGTCTCGGCATCGGCGCGGAACACAACCCGGTCCGCGGTGATATCGCGCAACGTGAAACTCACCGACGGTTCCGCCATCGCCAGACGCTTGACCACATCGCTAATCGCCTGCGCCTCGGCCCGATCCGTTCGCAGGAATTTCAGCCGCGCGGGCGTTGCGTAAAACAGATCGCGCAGCTCAATCACCGTTCCGCTGGACAAGGCCGCAGGCCGCACCGTCCCCATCGCCCCGCCAGTCACAGCGATGCGCGCCGCATCCTGCCCTGCTACACGCGATGTCAAAACCAGCCGTCCCACCGCCCCAAGCGACGCCAACGCCTCCCCCCGAAATCCGAAACTGCGGATATCCAGCAGATCCGCCCCATCAAGTTTCGAGGTCGCATGGCGGGCCAGCGCCAAAGGCAGATCATCCGGCGCAATCCCACACCCATCATCGGTGACGCGGATCAGGGTCTTACCGCCATCGCCATAGGCCACCTCGATCCGCCGCGCACCGGCATCCAAGGCATTCTCGACAAGTTCCTTAACGGCAGAAGCCGGACGTTCCACGACCTCACCTGCCGCGATCTGGTTGATCACCGTGTCGTCCAATTGCCGGATAACCGGCAAGTCAGCGCTTATATGGGGGGCATCCAATACCATGCCGCAATATCTAGCATAGGCAAACGCGATTCGACCACATCTTCTGCGCCCAGGTCCGGCCACTGGCGTTTCCCTCCACCTCTGGGGGAGGGATCAAGGGAGGGGGTTAGCCTTCCGCAACCGGGCGCGCGGCGCGGATCAGGGGCATGATCCCGATCGCGAGGGCGAACAACGCCATCAACCACAGCAAAACCAGCCCCAGAAACACCGGCAGCGCCATACCAACCGTCGCGCCGGCCGTGCCCAATGCAGCGGCCAAAGGCGGCCATAACCCCCCAACCAGGATCGCATGGCCCAGCGTCGCTGCAAAGATTGCCAGAACCCCGGCCACTGCCACCACGGTTGCCAAGGCGACGACCCGCCCGCCCGCGGGCCAGGACAAGGCGCGGCGCAAAGCCATGAATTGCCGCCGAATATCCTGCTGCATCGCCAGCAATGCCGGGACCATCAGCAACACGATGAACATGCCAAATCCAAGCCCATAGATCAGCGTGATCACCGTGGGTTTCAGAAACTGCGCCTGGGAGGACGGCTCGTATAGCAGCGGCGTCAATCCAATTACCGTGGTCAGCGTGGTCAAAAAGACAGGCCGCAGCCGGTCCGCCGTGGCATCCACGATGGCCGGCATCAACCCGCGCTCTTCCGAATATTCGTCGACCGTGGTCACCAGCACGATGGAATCGTTGATGATGATCCCGGTCATGCCGATCAGCCCCACCACCGTGAACATCGACAGCGGCAATTCCCACTGCACATGGCCATAAATCGTCCCGATCAACCCGAACGGGATCACCGCCATGATCAAAAGCGGGCGCACCCAACTGGAAAATACCCAGGCCAAAACAAGGTAGATCCCCACCAGACAGGCGACGAACCCAAACAACGCGTCGGTCAGAAAGTCCTGCTCCTGCTCGGCCAGCCCGCTTAGATTCCAGCCCACGGAAAACCGTTCCTGAAGGTCGGGCAGGATCCGCTCACGCAACTGCAACGTGATCTCTTCGGCCCGGGCCGGATCATCTTCCGAGATCTCTCCCGTGACCGACAGCATCCGCAGGCCATTCTCCCGCTCGATGGTCGAAAACCCGGTGCGCCGCGTGACATCGACGATATCGGCAAGCGGCACATAGGCCCCGTCCGGCGTGCGCAGCAGCATCCGGTCCATGAAGTCCGCTGTCAGTTCCGCATCGGGCAGCTCCACCCGAATGCTGGCCGAGCGTCCACCATCGGGAAAGGTTGCGGCCTCGATCCCGTTCAACCGCCCGCGCAAGGTCCGCCCCAGATCGTCGATGGTAAAGCCTAACGCCGCGCCCTGTGCCGTCAGATCCAGCACCAGCTCTTCCTTGTCATAGGGCATGTCGTCTTCGACGGCGGACACTTCGGGGATCTGCGCCAATTGCGCCTTCAGATCCTCCGATGCGGCCTTTAGCGCCTCTGACGAGGCCCCGTAAAACTGCACATCCAGGCTGTCTCCGCCGGGTCCGCTGCCCCAGCGACGGAAGCTCAACGTCTCCACCAGGGGGTGCCGCTCCACCCGGTCCTGCAGGTCCCGCACAAAGCGCGAACTGGAATAGGGCCGCAGATCCGGGTCGATCAGCTCAACCGCAATCGATCCCAGGTGATCGGCATCCCGATTGCCCGCCCCGCTCAGGCCACGCCCGGTATTCCCGCCGATCTCCGCCAGGGCATAGGCCACGGGGTTGCGCCCGAACTCTGCCTCGTATTCCTGCCCCAGTTCTTCAACGGCCACCTGCAAGCTACGCACCTGCTCCAGACTGTCGGCCCGGTCGGCTGTGGGCAGCATGATGAAATTGGCCGAAACCGACCCCTCTTCAGGGGCCGAGAAAAACCGCCACTGTACATCGCCGCGCAAAAACACCGCCGATTGCATCGCCAACAGGGCCAGCATCACGGCAAGCACGGGATACCGCGCCCAGATCACCACCTGCATCACCCGGCGAAAGATCGCCCTGCGGAACCAGTCAAAGCCCACATTCACCACCCGGCTGGGCCAGTCATACCACGCCGTCTTGCGCTGGGCGGCGGCCAGGGAATGGGCCATATGATTGGGCAGGATCAAAAAGCATTCGATCAGCGACGCGATCAGCACTACGCAGACGGTAAACGGGATATCGGCGATCAAGTCGCCAAATCGCCCCTCCACGATCGTCAGGGCCGAAAAGGCAATGACCGTGGTCAAGGTCGCGGAAAAGACCGGGCCCGCCATGCGCCGGGCCGCATTTTCTGCCGCTGTGGTCGGATCTTCCCGCAGCCGCCGGGCGCGGAAATCCGCATGTTCGCCCACCACGATGGCGTCATCCACCACGATGCCCAGGGTGATCAGCATCGCAAACATCGAGATCATGTTCAGCGTCAGACCCGCCGCCCACATCAGGAAAATTGCGGCGAACATGGCCACCGGAATGCCCATCGCCACCCAAAGCGCCGTTCGCGCGTTCAGAAATAAAAACAACAGGCCCACGACCAGGGCCAATCCGGTCAACCCATTCTCGATCAGGATGTTCAACCGCCCCTCAATCGATTCGGATCGCGTCCGGATCAGGTCTATCTCCACCCCCTGGGGCACGGTGGTCACCATCTCGGCCACCACCGCCTCGACCTCCTCCTGAATCGCAATCGCATCGCCCTGCGGCGAACGGTCGACCCGGATCGAGATCGCTGGATTCTCTCCCTTGAAATAGGTGCGAACCCGGTCGATTCCGCCAACCTCGATCCGGGCGACATCACCCACGGTCAATTGCGACCGGTCCGGGTTGGTGCGGATCACGATATCGGCGATCTGGTCGGGGGACCGTTTGGCGACCCCGGTGCGCACCCGCGCATTGGCGCCGTCCACATCGCCTGCCGGGCTGACCTCGGCCTCTCCGGCAATGGCCGCCGAAATCTCCTGCAAGGTGACATCGTTGCGGATCAACGCAAAGGACGGCACCTCCACCAAAACCTCCGGTGCGACGACACCGCGGATCGTGGCGCGGGTGATCCCCTCGGCATAAAGGCGGGCGACCAGCTCATCGGCCAACCGGCCCAGGGGCTCCACCCCGACGGGGCCGGTGATCACGACATCCGTCACCCGATCACGCCAATTCCCGCGGCGTACTTCAGGCTCCTCGGCCTCGTCAGGCAGGTCATTGATCGTGTCCACGGCAGAGGCGACGTCATCGGCGGCGCGCGACATGTCCCAACCGGGCTCAAATTCCAACTGCATCCGTGCCAACCCCTCGATAGAGGTCGTCTCGACCAGCATGACCCCTTCGATGGCCAGCAAGGTCGGTTCCATCAGCTCGACGATGGTGCGGTCGATGTCTTCGGCCCCCGCCCCTTCCCACGAAACATTGACGTTGACGCTATCGACTACCACGTCCGGAAAAAACTGCGCGCGCATGTTCGGAAAGGCCCAGATCCCTGCCCCGATCATCAAGACCAGCAACAGGTTGGCCGCCGTGCCATGCCGCGTGAAATACGACAGCATTCCGCCCATGCGCCCCATGATCTAGCCCCCCATCCGCGCTTCGATCCGCTCCACGACCAGCGTCGGCACTTCCTCTTCCTGCAGTTGGGTCAGCACCCGCTCCTTGGCCTGGGCCGGCATCCGCGTATTCCCCTCGACAAAGGCGATCAACCGCGCGCGCCGCTCCTGCGTGAGAGAGATCATAGCAGGCGCTGCTGCGGTCTCCGCCGTTTCACCCTCCGGCGTTCCCATGGGGCGGACGCGAATGCCTTCGCCCACCAGCGGCGTGCGCTCCGCCACCAACAGACGATCCGCCAGGTCAGGCGCGCGGATCAGCACGTCATCGGCCTCTCGCCGCATCACCTCGACCCGGACCTGTTCCAACCGCTCATTCTCGCCAATGGCCAGAACGGTGGCCGCGGCATCCACTGCCGTTGCCGGAATCCGTGCCAGTTGGTCCAGGGGCGGCTCCTCGATCCGCACGGTCACAAAATCCCCGGGGCGGAACCCGGCAAATGTCTCAAGCCGCGCAAAAAGCAGGCGCCCGGTCTGGCCTTCTCCCACAGCCGCGCCAACCCGGGTGATCCGCCCGGTCGCCACCAGGTCAAGGCCCAGCACGTCCAACGTCGCCGTCACCGGCGCGCGGATCAGCCGCCCTGCATCATCCAGCAGCCGGGCATATTGCGCCGTCGACAGCCGAAACGACACTTCCAATGCCTCGGGGTCGATCAACGTCGCCATCTGTTCGTTCACGGCGACCAGACCACCTTCATCGACCTGCACATCGGCGATGGCCCCGTCAAAAGCGGCGCGGATCTCCGTATCGGCCAGCCGCCGTTCCATGTTGGCCAGGTTGATCTTTTGCCGCTCCAGCCGGGTGCCCGCCAGGTCCAACCGGCTTTGCGCCTGTGCCTCGGCCTGCCTGCGCGCCAGAACCGCCTGTTGGGCGGCCGATTCCGCAAGGGCCGCATCTTCCACGGCGGCATCCGTGCCCACGCCGCGCCCCAGCAGATCGCGCTGCCGGGTCAGGGCCATGCTCCGCAATTGGGTCTGCGCCTCGGCCGCCTGCACCTCGTCACGCGCCAGAACCAGCGCGCGTTCGGCATCGCGCAGCTCCGCCTCGGCCTCCAAAAGCTCGGTCCGGGCCACGCGGGTGTCATCCTCTGCATCCGTTGGGTCGATCTGGGCCAAAAGGTCGCCTGCAAAGACCTGCGCGCCATCTTCGAAATCGTCCGACAAATCCACGATCCGGCCCGCGGCACTGGCCCGCACATCCAGGGTCCGGCGGCTTTGCACCTCTCCAAAGGCGGTCATCACGGGCGTGATCGTCTCGGGCACTACGCGCACGGTGCTGACCCCCAGCACCCGTTCGCGCACCGGGCGTTCCGTCGCCTCCCGGTTCAGGCGTTCCTGCAAGGCGCTGTAAAAGCTGTTTCCGCCTACGGCCAGAATGCCGAATGTCAACGACATCAGAAACAAACCCACAAGGGAACGCCGCAAAAATTGCATTCTGTCCAATTCCTTACGTCTGGCGGATGGCTTGACTTAACCCCAAGATAGTACCCGAACGGCTCAGCGCAAAGCCGCACCCACGCCAGGTTGAACGCAAGGGCCGTCTATTTCCGTCGCTGATCTTCGTCCAGGCGCGGAAAAATCTCGACAAAGTTGCAGGGCCGGTGCCGAAAATCGAGCTGTTTGGCCAGGATGTCATCCCAGGCATCCTTGCACGCCCCCGGCGATCCGGGCAGGGCAAACAGGTAGGTGCCGCCCGCCACTCCGCCCGTGGCACGGCTTTGCACGGCACTTGTCCCGATTTTCTGCATCGAGATCATGGTAAAGACCGTGCCAAACGCGTCGATCTCCTTTTCATAGACATCGCGGTGCGCCTCGACCGTCACATCGCGGCCCGTC
This sequence comes from Actibacterium sp. 188UL27-1, assembly GCF_016901225.1. Lineage (GTDB taxonomy): Bacteria > Pseudomonadota > Alphaproteobacteria > Rhodobacterales > Rhodobacteraceae > 188UL27-1. Next base: position 82,746 of record NZ_JAFEUL010000001.1, read on the forward strand.
AACCCGGTCCCCCCGGTGCTGATCACCACGTCGATCTCCGGATCGGCGCACCACGCCCGCAATTGTCCGGCGATCTGCCCACGCTCATCCGGCAGGATCTGGCGCGCGGCCAATACGTGGCCCGCCCCTTGCAACCGCTCCACCAGCACGTCGCCCGACCGGTCCTGATCCGGCCCCCGCGTGTCCGACACGGTCAAGACCGCGATCCGCACGGACATAAATTCCAAGGTCTCATCAATCCGCGACATCGGCATCCCTCACATATCGAACCAGTTTGGCACTGGGCCCAGATTCACGATCCGGCTTGCCCCGATCTGACCCGACACGCCCCAGCTGTCGTGGATATGCCCGCAGACCACAAGGGCCGGCTGCACCCGCTCGATCATGGCGCGCACCGCGACCGACCCGATCGACGCTCCGGCTGAGGTCACATCGGCCACGCCCCTGGGCGGGGAATGCGAAATCACGAGATCCGCCCCCTCGCATCCGGCCAACAGCGCCTCGGCTTCCGCCTCGGTCAGGTCGCAGGACCAGTCGCCAAAGGGCGTCTCGGGGATGGCATATCCAATGCCAAAAATCGTCACCCCGGCGATCTTGGCCGTTTCCCCATGCAGAACGGTTGCATGGGCAGGCGCGGCGTCCCGCAATTCCCCTGCGCTTTCCGCGTTGCCGGGCACCAGAACCATGGGCCGGGTGATCCCGTCCAGCAGGGCCAATGCCTCGGGTAGCGCCGTGCGCCTGTTGCAGAAATCCCCGGCCCCGATCACCAGATCGGCGTCACCGCTGGCTGCGACCAGGGCCTCTGCCCGCCCGCGGGCATGGTGCAAATCCGAAAACGCCAAAATCCGCGCCATGAAGCCTCCTTTGTCCGGGTGTCTTACCCTCCCGAAATATCCTAAGCGTGGGGTCTGTCCAACCCGAATGCTGTCTGAACCCCATGCTGAAACGTCTTGCCCTGCCCATCATCCTCGGCCTTGCCCTGATCGCAGCGGCGCTTTTCTGGGGGCTGATTGGGGTCGCGGATTTCCAGATCCACCCTGATGACCGTATGACCCGGCACCGCTTTGACGCGGGCCCCGCCCGGCTCAGCGGCACGCTCGTGCTGCCTGGTCAATCCGTCAACCCACCTGTTGCGCTGATCGTCCATGGCGACGGCCCGCAGGATCGCTGGTCCGATGACGGGTATCTGCCGCTGGTCAACACGCTGTTGGATGCGGGCATCGGCGTCTTTTCCTGGGATAAACCGGGGATCGGCGACAGCACCGGCAACTGGCTTGACCAATCCATGGAGGACCGCGCGGCAGAGGCCGCCGCCGCTTTGGCCTATCTGCGCGACACCCACGGGATCGCGGCGGGCAATCTTGGCTATCTGGGCTTTTCCCAGGCCGGTTGGGTCGTGCCCCAGGCCAGCATTCAAGCTGACGCTGCGTTTGTCGTCTTGATCGGCCCGGCCATAAACTGGCGCATCCAGGGCGCGTACTATACCGCCAAACGGCTGGAGCGGCAGGGCCTCGACCCCCTCGACGTTGACGCGCAGGTGGCCGCAGAGCTTGCTCAGAATGACCGCCTATTTACCGCGGCCACCCAGCCACCCGATGGGATGAGCGCTGATCGATATGCCTTTGTCCGCGCCAATTATACCGTCGATGCCACGGACGACATCGCGCAGATGACCGCGCCCGCATTGATCCTGCTTGGGGCTGACGATCTGAACGTGAACCCGCTGAACAGCGCCCGCATCTACGGCGAACACCTTCCCGACACAGCCGCAAACGCGGTTCAGATCATCCCCGATGCCACACACAGCCTGTTGCGCAGTGGCCCTTACAATTTCCAATTGCCGGATGAGTGGACGACCATTGCCCAGGTTCGCTTCCTCGCCGCAGGCCGTCGCGCCTTTGCCCCCGGCAGCCTTGAGCGTATCGCCGATTGGATCCACGCTCGGACCGCCCGCTGATCCGTCAATCGCGCCGGGTCACCACCGCCGTCCTTAACATCAAGGCGGCTCCAGCTACATCATCATGCAATCACCACCCGGCGGCAGGGGAGGGGTGCCGTCGGGCAATGTGGGCGTGTAGTCAAAGCTCGCGATGCTGGCCCCACTATCGAAGGCGATGAAAAGCTGGTTCGATCCGGGCCGGATCGCGATTCCCTCGGGATCCATGCCATATGGCGACAGGGGCGCCGTCGCCAAAAGCTCCCCCGCGGCATTGAATTCATACAGGCTGTTGGTCCCCTCCATGTCATCGACGATCAACAGGTGACCACTGCGGGGATCCCGTGCGATGCCTTGCGCCTCGCTCAGCGGGGGATCCAGCGTCATCGTGTCGACCCGCCGCAGGATTTCGCCCGAGCGCGACAGCCATGTCAGGTATTCCGGATCATCCTCGACCGTGATCAGGCTGCCATCGTCGTCAATCGTGATCCCTTCGGTATCGGCCCAGTCGCCTTCGATCTGAAATGGCGGCGCCAGGACATCGCCATCCTTGCTGATCCGCTGGAACCCACCGCCGCCATCGGCAACGATCAGGTGATCATCTTCGATAGCGATGGCCTTGATCCGCGTCAGATCCGACCCAACGCGCCGCAATTCCAACCCGTCCAGGGTCACCAGTATCGCCTCCGGCCCCTCATTCGCGATCCAAAGCCCGCAAAATGTCGGATCGTAATCCAGGCTTGCCGGGTAATTCAGCTCAAACCGTCCCGTCAGTTCCAGGTCCAGCGCGGCCACGGGTGTGCCGAATATCAGGGCCGCTGCATAAAGGACAAAACGCATATCCGAGTTCCCTTCTTGCGCACCGCGCAACAGCGCCGTGCAGCCACAATACCGCAATTCAACCGGTCTGCCGCGCCGTTGATCACCGGATCAGGTCAGATTCATAGGTCAACGGCACCCATGCCCTAACGGCCCGATCTCACCCGCGTTCAACTGCGACGATATTGTGAAGCCGGTGGTAGGGTGCGCGGCGAATCGTGTCATCCAGATTGACCGCAGGGTTCTCTTCCCGCGTCGCCCAAAGGGCATTGGTGATCCCACCAACGGCCAAAATGCTCAGGCTGACCGCCGTCAAGGACAGAAGGATCTCGATTGTCATCGTTCCAAACTCCCGTTCCATCGCTGAAGGTAACATAACCATCGCGGGCTAAAAATCCAGTTTATCCTGGTCAACAGCCTTTCGCGCAACATCAACATCTCTTTTTTTAGCCAGCATAGCTTAACCAGGGGTTCTCGGATACCATGATCGGGTCAAAGGGATTTGATCGCCTCGATCAAACGTTCGGTCTGTTCGACCGCTCGGCGCGCGGACCGCGCCCGGCGCTTCAGCCGATCCCGCCCATAGGATGTGGCGCCCCCGGCGAAAATGCTCGCCCCCACCGCCACAATCGCCCATCCGCCGGTAATGATACCGCTGGCCGCGAAACCGACGCCCGCCAGGATTGCACCGCTTGCCGTCCGCTGGCTCCAGATCCCATAGACGGCATCCTTGTCCTCGACTGTCTCCAGCGCGTTTTTCGCTGTATCAAGCCGCGTGCCCAGCAATTCCAGGATCACGCTGGGCAATTGCGGGCTCTGACTTGTCGACAAAAGCGATACCAGCCGCGCCCGTTCCAGGTCATCCAGACAAACCTCGTCTACCAATTGGCGCAAGACAGGCGGGGACACGCTATCCGGTGCCTCGATATCCAGGGCATAGGCCAAAAGTGCTGCTGCCTTGCCACGCGGCGTCGCGGGCTCTGTCACGGCGCCACCGAAGGGGGCAAAAGTGTGCGGTGCCGATCCGCCAAAACCATACGGTCGTATGTATGGAATACATACGGGTTGTGTATGCTTTGTGCATCTGAATTTTTGAATGAAATCAGCGGGCTAGACGCGAAATGTTGCGCCTTTGGCAAATGCACCGTGCGGTCTGTGATCGTCATCCGCTCAGACGGGCGTGCACATCCAGCAAATCGGACCACGCCTCCCGCTTCATCACCGGGTTGCGCAGCAGATAGGCGGGGTGGAACATCGGCAAGGCTGGGCGGCCCAGCGCCTCGGTCCAGGTGCCGCGCAATCGCGTGATGCCGCGCTTGCCCAGCAAGGCCTGGCAGGCGTGGTTTCCCATCAAAATCAACAGGTCAGGGTCAACCAGATCCACATGCCGCTCCACAAAGGGGCGCATCATGGCAACCTCCTCGGGTTTTGGGTCACGGTTCTGCGGGGGCCGCCACGGCAGGATATTGGTGATGTAAATCGCAGTCTGGACATCGGGGGCGTCGCGCCTCATCCCGATGGCGGCAAACATCCGGTCCAGTAACTGGCCGGCCCGCCCGACAAAGGGTTTGCCAACCCGATCCTCCTCCGCCCCCGGGGCCTCCCCGATGATCATCAGCCGCGCCTCGGGCCGCCCATCGGCAAAGACCAGATTGCGGGCACCCTTGCGCAATTCGCAATGTTGATAGGCGCTTAGGGCGGCGCGCAGTGCCTCCAGATCGGGCGCGGCCATAGCCGTCTGGCGCGCTTCCGTCACTGGATCGGGCAGATCCGCCGGTTCTGTCCCCGCGGGGACAGCCGCCAAATTGTCGTGTGTCCCCGCGGGGACAGGCGCGTCCCGCTTGGTCCAGGCATCGGCTTTGGGCGCCGGACCCTCCAATCCGTAACGGTCGATAGGCGCGTCGCAGATCGCCTCATCGGCGCCCAGCTCGATCTGCCAATCCAGCGCCGCCACCAGCTGAGCATATGTCAGGTCCGTCCCCACGGGGACAACGTTTATGCCATCGCGCGGCCCATGAGAACCCGCCGCCTTGTGACCGGCCCGGGCGCTGCTATAACCGGCCCCAGACCGGAGGCCCGAATGACATTTCACGCCCGCCACCTGCTGGGGATTGAGCATCTGAGCCCGCTCGACATCACCACCTTGCTGGACCTGGCCGAGCAATACGTGACCCTCAACCGCGCCCGGAACAAACATACCGATGTTCTGGCCGGTCTCACCCAGATCAACATGTTTTTTGAAAATTCGACCCGCACCCAGGCCAGTTTTGAACTGGCTGGCAAACGCCTTGGTGCCGATGTGATGAATATGGAGGTCGCCGCCTCCAGCATCAAAAAGGGCGAAACCCTGATCGATACGGCGCTGACGCTGAACGCCATGCACCCCGATCTGCTGGTGGTGCGTCATCCGCAATCGGGGGCCGTGGATCTGCTGGCGCAAAAGGTCAACTGCGCGGTCCTGAATGCCGGGGATGGGCGGCATGAACATCCCACTCAGGCGCTTCTTGATGCCCTCACGATTCGTCGGGCCAAGGGGCGGCTCCACCGTCTGACCATCGCGATTTGCGGCGATATCGCCCATTCCCGCGTGGCGCGGTCCAACATTCTGCTGCTGGGCAAGATGGAAAGCCGCCTGCGCCTGATCGGCCCACCGACCCTGATCCCGTCCGGTGCCGCGGATTGGGGGGTGGAGGTCTATGACGACATGGCCGAAGGGCTGCGCGACGCCGATGTCGTCATGATGCTGCGCTTGCAAAAGGAGCGGATGGATGGTGGCTTCATTCCGTCCGGCCGCGAGTATTACCACCGCTATGGTCTGGATGCCGCGAAACTGTCCCATGCCAAGCCCGATGCCATCGTCATGCATCCCGGCCCCATGAACCGCGGGGTCGAGATCGACGGGACCATCGCCGACGACATCAATCGCTCCGTCATCCAGGAACAGGTCGAGATGGGCGTCGCCGTCCGCATGGCTGCCATGGACCTGCTGGCCCGCAACCTGCGCGCGGGCCCGGTTGAGGTGATGGTATGAGCGGCTTTAGACAGTCCTCACAGGGGCTCGGATGGCGTTGTCCGGACCGGGCCATTGGGCCATCTTGTGGGTTTCATGGTGCCATCATCGGCGGCTTTGTCATCCGCGCATCATATCATTGCATCACAGGAAAACAGTGAGCGTGCCTGATCTTTACGTTTTTGCGGTCAACCATCCGCTTGATATCACCCATACCAGCCTGTCGCGTCGGGAAGGGACGGTGCCTGATCTGCCGCCTTTGTCCGATTGGCTGGGGGGCGGGGACATTGACACGGACCAGATCGAGCTTTTTGCGGTCGCGACCTTGGCGGAGATGCCCCTGGCGACGTACCTGGTTGAGGCATTTGACGTGGATGAGGTCGCGCTGGCGGAGCATCGCGGCCGTCTGGCAAATCTGGAGGGCCATGTGTTGCTGGTGCCAGAAAAGGCCGTTGCGTCCGACCCTCAACCGGGTGCCGACCTGACGTTGATCGCGACACTGCCCATGCATGCGGCCAACAATACCGTGAAGCCGCTGCCCAAAGCTGACGTGACGCCGAAGCCCGCCAAACCCCAGGAACGCACCAAAAAGCCCATGAGCCAAGCGCGGGTTTCGGGCATGGTGGCGACGGCGGCGCTACTCTTTTTGTTCCTGTTCACCGCGCTGATCGTTTGGATTGGATAAGCGCCTTGGCCTTGCTCCGATGGATCCCCTGACATGATCGATTTTTACATGGTCAATGCGACCTTGATTGATCCGGAGGCGGGCACTGAACTGCCTGGTGGCCTCCATATCCGGGAGGGTCGGATCGCCGGTGTTCTTCCGCCGTCAGCGCAAGGTCCTGGTGGTGCGCGGGTGGTTGACTGCGATGGCCACGCCCTTGCGCCGGGTATCGTCGATATCGGCGTCAAGATCGGGGAGCCGGGGGAGCGCCACAAGGAGAGCTTTCGCACGGCCGGGGCGGCGGCCGCGGCGGGCGGTGTGACCACGATGGTGACCCGTGCCGATACGGTCCCCGTGATCGACACGCCGGAGACCCTGGAATACGTCACCCGCCGTGCCGCTGAGTCGACGCGGGTGCGCATCGCGCCCATGGCGGCCCTGACCAAGGGGCGCGAAGGCCAGGAAATGGTCGAGATCGGTTTTCTCCAAGACACGGGTGCGGTGGCGTTTTCCGACGGTGATGCCGTGACAACCGATACCAAGGTGCTGACCCGCGCCCTGAGTTATGCCCGGTCCCTCGGTGCTGTGACCATCGGCCATCCGCAGGAACCCGGCCTGTCCGCCGGTGCAACGGCGACCTCTGGCAAGTTTGCGTCCCTCAGGGGGCTGCCTGCTGTGTCGCCCATGGCGGAGCGGCTTGGACTTGAACGGGATCTGACCCTTGTCGAGATGACGGGGGCCGCCTACCACGCGGACCAGATCACCACGGCTGCTGCCTTGCCTGCGCTGGAACGGGCCAAGGGTCAGGGGTTGGATGTCACCGCGGGGACATCGGTGCATCACCTGACATTGAACGCGCTGGATGTTGGCGACTACCGCACGTTTTTCAAGGTCAAACCGCCTCTCCGAGACGAAGAGGACCGTCTGGCTGTGGTCGAGGCTTTGGCCAGTGGTCTGATCGATGTGATCAGTTCGATGCACACCCCCCAGGACGAAGAGAGCAAGCGCCTGCCTTTTGAAGAGGCCGCCTCTGGTGCCGTGGCGTTGGAGACGTTGTTGCCTGCCGCGCTGCGGCTGTTCCATGCCGGTCATCTGAGCCTGTCGCAGCTGTTTCGCGCCCTGTCCCTGAACCCGGCGCGGCGGCTGGGCGTGCCAGGCGGATCGCTGGCCGTGGGCAGCCCCGCGGACCTAGTGCTGTTTGACCCCCATGCGCCATTCATCCTGGACCGCTTTACCTTGAACTCGAAATCCAAGAATACGCCGTTCGATGGTCAGCGGATGCAGGGCCGCGTGCTGGGCACCTGGATTGGCGGCGACCGGATTTTCCCCACGCCCGCCTGACCCCCTGATCCCAAGAGAGGACCTGGAATGCCGCTGATCGAGACTGCCCCCCTGATCCTCGCCCTGGCCGCGGTGATCGGATATCTGACCGGTTCGATCCCATTTGGCGTGCTGTTGGCGCGGCTGTTCGGGCTGGGGGACCTGCGGGACGTGGGGTCAGGTAATATCGGGGCGACCAATGTCTTGCGGACGGGCAATAAGTTGGCCGCCTTCCTGACGCTGGTGTTTGATGCGGCGAAGGGTGGGGTCATGGTGCTGATCATCCGGGCCGTTGTGGCGGAAGATGCGGCGCAGCTTGCGGGTCTGTGTGCGTTTCTGGGGCACCTTTATCCGATTTACCTGGGCTTTAAGGGTGGCAAGGGTATCGCCACCGGCGCTGGCACCCTTTTGGCCGTGTCCTGGCCCGTTGGCCTTGCCTGTTGTCTGACCTGGCTGGTCGTGGCGGCGGCGGGGCGGATGTCTTCACTGGCCTCGCTGGCCGCTGCCGCATCTGCAATTCTGTGGGCGATCTTGCTGAACCAGTCGCATGTGGCCGTTCTGGCGGGCGTGATGGTGGTGCTGGTCTTTGTCGCGCACCGGGAAAACATCGCGCGGCTCAAGGCGGGAACAGAGCCAAAGATCGGTCAAAAACCCTGAGCGCCAATCGTTCTTGACGAAACTGTTTATTCTGTTATTTCTGTCTTAACAGAAACTGCAGGAACTGACCCGTGAAACTGACACAAGCCATGCAGGACTTTATCCTTCACTGGGGGGATATGGGCGCGAAATGGGGCACCAACCGTTCGGTCGCGCAGGTCCACGCGTTGCTGCATATTTCCCCTGATCCACTGACGGCGGAGGAGATCAGCGAGACGCTTGGCCTGGCCCGGTCGAATGTGTCGACCGCGGTGAAAGAGTTGCAGGGGTGGAAACTGGTCAAGGTCAGCCGTCAGTTGGGGGACCGTCGGGATCACTTCACGTCGGTCCGGGACATGTTCGACCTGGTCAATGTGGTCATCGAAGGACGGCGGGAGCGGGAATTTGCCCCGACGCTGGAGGCCATGCAGGACCTGATGAAAGCCACCGAAGGCGACAACACCCCCAAGGCGGTACGGCAGCGCATGGTCGAGACGCTGGAGACGATGGAGATGTTCGATAGCTGGTACCGCGACGTCGCCAAACTGCCCCGCCGGGTGCAGATGGGCGCGCTGAAGTTGGGATCGCGGATTGCGCGGTTCCTGCCCGGCAGCGACTGACCTTTTTTATTTGCCCAAAAATTTCAGGAGATACTGAAATGACTGCCAAGACAAAAAGATCTGAACGAACCAGGAAAGCTGACTTTAACATGACAGCTTTCCTTGGCGCCCTGTTTGGCGCGCCGTTCTTGGGAGCGGTTGTGAGCGTGCCGTTCGCAGCGCTTTTGACCGGCTCGATCCCCGTCGGGTTTATCATCGCACTTTATTCTGTGCTGGGCGGTGGGCCACTCTACCTGTTGTTTGGCATACCGGTCCTGATCTATGCGTTAGATCGCAACTGGAGCAATCCGGTCGTGCTTGCAGCGCTCGCCCTGGCGACCAACCTGACTATGGCGGCTGTTTATCTCCTGGTTGCATGGCTCTTCGGCTTTGATACCGACACCAGTTGGTCCATTGCGCTTGTGATCGGCGGTTATGGATGCCTGTTTGCCCCGCTCTGGGGGGCGATGTTCGGCCTGATCTACACCCAAATCCGGTTTGGCTTCGGCCTGGGGCAAGGGAGGATTGCGTCATGACAACGTTCGCTTTGTCGCCAGCCCAAGCCGCCCCCGACGCGCGAGATATCATCGATCCGGTGGCCTTCACACTGGCGCTCATTGGGGCACCCTGCCTGGTGACCCTGCTGACCTTTTGGGCCGTGATCCCGATCTTTGCCTTGGGCATGGGGGCGCCGCTTTACCTGCTGTTCGGCACGCCGGTGATGTGGCGCGCCTTGCGGCGGGGGCATAGGCGCAAGGCTTATTTTGCCTGGCTTGGTTTCAAAACGAATGCCGTGGCCAGCATTGTTGCCTTTCCGATCCTCGCCCTGTTTGAAGGCCAGCCGGACATCGCCGATGCATTGGGGATCTGCATCCTCTTTCTGGCCTTCGGTTCGATCTTTGCACCGCTTTGGGGGGCTGTCTTTGCCTGGCTCTATGCGGGGCCGAAGCCGTCAATTTACACACAATGAAGGGAATGGAAGAATGATCTATCTGTACGGACTGTACTTTCTGCTCAGCTTCAGTGCCTTGATCGCGCTGACGATTATGATCCTGAAGATCGGCGTGATGCTGGGGGCGTGCCCCATCAATGGCCCGTCCGCCCGGTCGGCGGCGATCACGATTGCCACCGGATTTCTGGCTATCGGGGCGGGCGGGGTCTGCCTATTGGCGGCGCTTATTGCAGTGATCCCCCAGGAGGATCCGGTGGCCTTGCTGATCGCATTAGGACTGGCAAGCCTCGCGCTGGGGCTGGGATTCACCCAGGCCGTGGCGACGATGCGCGACGTGATCGCCCAGATCACCAAGGCAATGGATAAGGCGGCGGTGCGATCCGCCGCACGCGCCAGTCTTGAACATGAAGCTGACCCCGCAGTTTGAAACGCCTTCGCGGCCCGACGAGGGATCCGTTTTTGTCGGGCCGCTTCATCCCCATTGCTCATAATAAGGCATCGTCATGTCGGGAGAGTTGCCCAACAGCAAAGCTCAAGAGAAGACAGAGGCCTATCCGATGGCGTTTCTATGCGCTTTTGTGATTGTCCCATTGGTCATTCCGGTCCTAGCGTCTGGATGGCAACGTTTTATGTATTCGGGACGTTTGGGTATCATGCAGGAAAGCGTGCCAGACGCCCTGCAAGTAGGCCATTATTTCATTTTTATGGCATCCCAAACGGCCATATCTGCTGGCGGGCCGATTTACCTGATTGTTGGTGCCCCGGTTTTTTGGATGGTCCTGCGGGGTGGAAAACGGTCACCGGCACAAATGGCTGGTTTCGCCTTTGTCGCCAATCTGGTCGCTACACCCGTCTGCGTCGCTGTTTTGGGTGTGTTGGTCTATGAAACAGGACCGACCCTCCACAATATTGTCCTTATGACGGGGTTTGGCGCCGTGTTCGCCCCGCTTTGGGCTGCGTTGTTTTCTGCCCTCTATCAGCTGCTCACCTGGGAGCGGTGGTTGATGCTCGCCAGGATTCAGTAACTGTATTCGGCGTAGATCCGTTTGAGATCACCGTTCCAGTCGCCGTCGTAATGGGCGAGGAGTTCGTCCGCTGGGGTTTGGCCGGTTTCGATTGTTTCGGTGAGGGCGTTGAGGAAATGGGTCTCATCCGGGATCAGGCCGCCAGCGCCGGGGCGGGCGCGGGCCTGCAGACCCGCTTGGGCAATCGCCACGGTTTCCCGAGCGAGGTCATGCAGGTTTAGCCCGTTGGCCTCCCCCTGCAGACCATCGACCGACGCGGCGACGCGCAAGGCGTCGCGAGTTTCGGCATCCCAGCCTTTGGCGAGGTCCCATGCGGCATCGAGCGCGCCCTGATCATAGGTCAGGCCGACCCAAAAGGCGGGCAAGGCACAAAGACGCCGCCAGGGGCCGCCATCCGCGCCGCGCATTTCGATGAATTTCTTCACACGTGCCTCGGGGAAGAGGGTGGTCAGATGGTCGGCCCAGTCGCTGAGCATCGGCTTTTCACCGGGCAGGGCGGGCAATTGCCCTTTCAGAAAGTCGCGGAAAGACTGGCCGAGCGCGTCGATATACTCCCCATCGCGGTAGACAAAGTACATGGGCACATCGAGGGCGTATTCGGCCCAACGTTCAAACCCGAAGCCGTCATCGAACACAAAGGGGACCATGCCGGTACGGGCGTCGTCCAGACTGCGCCAGATCCGGCTGCGCCAGCTTTTGTGGCCGTTGACCTTGCCTTCGAAGAACGGAGAGTTGGCAAAAAGGGCGGTGGCGATGGGCTGCAATGCGATGGCGACGCGCATCTTTTGGACCATGTCAGCCTCGGAACTGAAGTCGAGGTTGACCTGCACGGTGCAGGTCCGGCGCATCATCTGGGTGCCGTGGGTGCCGACGCGCTCCATATAGTCGTTCATCAGCTGGTAGCGGCCCTTGGGCATCAGATCCATCTGCTCATGGGTCCATTCCGGCGCGGCACCCAGGCCGATGAAGCGGACGCCGATCTTGTCAGCCACGGCCTTGACCTCGGCCAGGTGGGTGTTCACCTCGTCACAGGTTTCGTGGATCGTCTCTAGGGGCGCGCCGGACAGTTCAAGCGCGCCGCCGGGTTCCAGGCTGACATTGGCGGGGCCTTTGGTCAGGCCGATGATGTGGCCGCCTTCATGCACGGGATCCCAGCCGAATGCGTCGCGCAGACCCTCCAGCACGGCGCGGACCGAGCGTTCGCCGTCATAGGGCAGGGGTTTGAGCGTATCCTGGCAGTAGCCGAACTTTTCATGTTCGGTCCCGATGCGCCAATCGTCCTTGGGTTTGCATCCGCTGGCCATATACTCGGCAAGCTGGCTGTGATGCTCGATCGGGCCTCCGCCGGATTGAGGAATGGACATCGCGCTGGCTCCGGTCGGTTTGGGTCAAGCGCAAGAGGTGGTCCCAATCGGAGGGACTGTCAATGCATGTCCTCTGTGCGCTGGATCACAGATCTTTGCTCCAGACCGGGGTCTGTGCATTGGCTTCATCGGAGCGGGCGCGCAGGGCCGTGCGGGCAGAGAAGCCGGGCAAGGCCGACAGGGCGTCAAACAGAGCCTCCGCCCCCTCGGCCGCCAGCGGTACGGTCAAAACGCTGCCATCACCGGAATGCAGGACCCAACCGGGTTGTGCCGTGTCGTGGTTGATCAGGATGCGGGTCAACAGGTCAAGCTCTGCCACCCCGCCGCCATAGGGACCCAGATAGGTGATGCGGCCTTCATCGATTTCGACCAGGCCGGGGGCGGAACCATCTGCCGCAAACCGCATCCGCCGGAGGGCCACCCAGACCCCCGCGCCACCGCCGATCATCAGCAAGATCCCAAGGACGCCAAACACATAACCGCCCTGGGAATAGAGGAGCAGGCCGAACCCGGCCGCCCCGGTTGCGATGATCACCTCGCGCCAGCGGACCAGCCCGTCGCGCAGTTCGGGACGGATGAAGCTCATGGGGTTTTGGGGTCCAACGGGTGCCAGGCATCGGGGGTGGGGGCGTGATCGGCATAGGGCGCGCGGATCGGTTCAAAGGTCATGTCCGTGAGGTCGCGGATCAAGATGTGTTCCAGTTCGGTCACGCGGAACAGCTTTCCACCCTTGGTGATGTAGGGAGGGATCTGTTGCGGCGGTTGCACGCCGTTCAGGATCTGGGCGCGCAGGTCCAGCGACATCTCCATCGGTTCCCCGTTCGGGTAGCGCAATCCGCTGGTGCATCCTTTGCCGGGGTCGCCTTGAATGACCCGGCGCAGGCCGGTTGCGGCGCCAAGGCTGTCTTGCACCGGGTCCAAGGCCGGGTTCAACAGGACATGACCGGCATCCAGAAAACGCCCGCCCCCCATCCAGGGGTTGCGATGCCAATAAAGCGACAGGGCGGTGAAGTAGGGCGGGCGGCTGATCGCCGTGAAATGCTGCCCATCCTGTACAGACCGCCGCCAATCCCGCCCGATGAACAAAAAATGCAACCCGTCCGGGGAGAGGGCGCATCGGCCAAGGTCGAAATCCTGGCGCAGCCATTGCCCGTCTTCGAATGTGTCAGTGCCCGTGTTCCACAGGATCATGCGGGTGTCCTTGCGGGGCCCCCGCCGCAGGATCACGGCGCGGTCGGTATCGTGCGCGAAGTAGAGCGTCAGGTGGGTTTGGTGGGATGTGATCACCAGTCCCCCAACAGCGTTTGCCAGAGTGTCAGGGCGGCGACCGCGGCTGTGTCGGCACGCAAGATGCGGGGGCCGAGGGAGACGGGAACGCTTTGCGGCATGGCCTTCAGGCGGGTGCGTTCGGCATCGGAAAATCCCCCTTCCGGCCCGATCACAATGGCCCAGGGGCCGGGATCGCCGTTCAACACAAGGCCGCTGCCCACTTCGGCCTCGTCGCAGAACATCAACCGTCGGTCGGGGGGCCAGTTGCGCAGGATATCGGCCAGCTTGGTCAATGCGTCGACTTCCGGCACAAAGGTGCCGCCGCATTGCTCTGCCGCCTCAATGGCGTGGGTTTGCAGGCGATCCTGCCTGATACGTTCCGAATTGGTGTATTCGGTCTGAACGGGCAGGATGCGGGCCGCGCCCATCTCTGCCGCCTTTTCTACGATGAAATCGGTGCGTGCCTTTTTGATCGGCGCAAAGAGCAGCCACAGGTCGGGCGGCATTTGCAAGGGACGGGTCTGTTCGACGCAGATCAACAAGCCGTCGCGTTTGCCCGCTTCTGCCACCTGCGCGCGCCATTCGCCAGTGCGCCCGTCAAACACCAAAAGCTCTGCCCCGGCCCCCAAACGCATGACCCCAAAGAGGTAATGCGCCTGGTCCCGCGACAGCGCGACACGCTCGCCAGACGCAAGCGGTTGGTTTAAAAAGAGGCGGATCATAGCCATGACAAGGGGCAACCTATGGGGAGCCAGCTGGATATTCCAGAGAACACGGATACGGTCGCCGACGCCATCGCCGGAAACTGGGTCGATACCTTGGCGCCCAAGGCGATCCGACCCTATCTGCGCCTGTCGCGGGCGGATCGGCCCATCGGGACGTGGCTGTTATTGCTGCCATGCTGGTGGGGGCTTTTGCTGGCGGCATCGTCGACGGATCCGCGGTGGGAAGATCTGTGGATCGCCCTTGGCTGCGCGATCGGTGCATTTCTGATGCGCGGGGCGGGTTGTACTTGGAACGACATCACGGACCGGGATTTCGATGCCCAGGTTGCGCGCACACGTTCCCGCCCGATCCCGTCGGGCCAGGCGACGGTGCGCGGCGCGATGATCTGGCTGGTGATCCAGTCGCTTTTGGCCTTTGGCATTTTGCTTACCTTTCATCCGACGGCGATCTGGCTGGGCATCGGGTCGCTTGCGCTGGTCGCGATCTATCCCTTCGCCAAGCGGTTCACCTGGTGGCCCCAGGTGTTTTTGGGGTTGGCCTTTAACTGGGGCGCCTTGTTGGCCTGGGCCGCCCATACCGGGTCCCTGTCGGTAGCACCGGTTTTTCTGTACCTTGCCGGGATCGCCTGGACGCTGTTTTACGACACGATCTATGCCCATCAGGATATCGAAGACGACGCCATGATTGGCGTCAAATCAACCGCCCGCCTGTTTGGTGAGAACAGCCGCGCCTGGCTGCGCGGTTTCATGGTCGCGACCGTCCTGCTTTTGACATTGGCCATCATCCTCGCCTTGGGGACGACAACCAACCCGGTTGCCTTGGCCCTGGCGTTGGGGGGCGCATGGGCGATGGGGTGGCACATGACCTGGCAGTTGAGCCGGGTTGATCTGGAAGAGCCGGAGAGCTGCTGGTCCGCCTTTTTGTCGAACCGTGATGCAGGGCTGATCCCTGTGGCGTTTCTTAGCCTTGTTTTATTCGCATGATTGAACCTGTGGCGGTGGCGGTCTACACCGTTTGGATTGAAATTGCCTGATAGGATGACATGCGCCTCGGTCCCAAGATCCTGACGATATCTGCCTTTGTCCTTGCCGCTTTGGTGGCTGTCGGTTCCGCCGTTCTGTCAGCGGGGCTGATCGAACGCGTATCGGGATCCACCGTAAAGACGGCTCTGCTGGATGCGGGTCACGACTGGGCCGATGTCCAGACAGATGGTTTGGAAGTGATTCTGACCGGCACCGCCCCGAGCGAGGCATTGCGCCTGCGTGCCGTAGCGGTCACCGGAAGCATCGTGGATGCGACCCGCGTGATCGACGGGATGGATGTCAAGGCCGCGGAACCTCTGGCGCCCCCGCGTTTTTCGGTCGAATTGCTGCGCAATGATGAAGGGATTTCCCTGATCGGTCTTGTGCCCGCGGCATTCGACCGGGCCGAGATCATCGATCCGATCCAAAACCTGGCCAATGGGGTGCGGGTGACCGATCTGTTGGAAACCGCAGACTATCCCGAGCCGGACGGATGGCGCAAGGCCGTGTCGTTCGGGTTGGAGGCGCTGGAGGATCTGCCGCGGTCCAAGATTTCCATTGCGGCGGGGGAGGTGCGCGTCACGGCCATTTCACGCGATGGTGCAGAGAAAAGCCGGCTTGAGACGCGGCTGGCCCGCTCTGCCCCGCGCGGGCTGCGATTGGCCCTCAACATCACGGCACCGCGGCCCGTTATCACGCCATTCACCCTGCGCTTTACCAGCGATGTTGGGAATGGGATCGCACCGCGATTTGATGCCTGTTCGGCTGAAAGCCAGGTCTCCCGCGCGCGCATCCTGGCGGCGGCCCGCAAGCTGGGTTTGGAGGGGAAGGCCGATTGCACCCTGGGTCTGGGTGTGCCCACGACCGAATGGTCTGAAGCGGCGGAACAGGCGATAGCGGCCGTTGGCGAACTGGGTGGTGGATCTGTGACCATGTCGGACGTGGATATCACGCTGGTTGCCCTGCCCAGCACGCCGCAATCCAATTTTGACCGCGTTGTTGGCGAGCTGGAAAGCAACCTGCCGGAGGTCTTTTCGCTGTATTCCGTTTTGCCGGAGCCGGTGAAAGTAGACGGGACAGGCGATCAGGATAGCGGCCCGCCCGAATTTGTGGCGACCCGGAGCCCCGAAGGCCAGGTGCAGCTGCGCGGGCGGCTGACCGATGCCAAGGTGCGAGAGGCCGTTGAAAGCTTTGCCCGCGCGCGGTTCGGAACGAAATCGGTTTATGCTGCGGCGCGCCTTGACCCGGAATTGCCCGAAGGCTGGCCCATTCGGGTCTTGGCGGGGCTTCAGGCGCTTTCGGAATTGGCCCATGGTTCGGTCGTGGTGCAGCCCGATTATCTGGAACTGCGCGGTACCAGCGGCAGCAAGGATGCGAGTGACACCGTGTCACGTCTGCTGTCGGAAAGTCTGGGCGATGCCCAGAATTTTGAGATCGCGGTCAGCTATGATGAAAAGCTGGATCCGCTGGCAGCCATTCCCACACCGAAAGAGTGTTTGACCCGGATCAACCAAATCCTGACCACCAGCAAGATCACGTTTGAGCCGGGCTCGGCCGATCTGGCGGGGCCCTCGCAAGGGATCATGGACAGCGTTGCCGAGGTGTTCAAAACCTGTCGCAAGGTGACCATGGATATCGAGATTGGGGGTCACACCGACAGTCAGGGTCGGGAGGAAATGAACCGCTCCCTCAGCCAGCAACGCGCCGATGCCGTTTTGAACGCCTTGATTGAACGGCGCGTGCTGACCGGAAATATTACGTCTCGGGGCTATGGCGAAACCACGCCGATTGCGGATAATGACACGGAGGAGGGCCGCGAAGCCAACCGCCGGATCGAGTTTCGGTTGATCGACGCGGTTCAGGTGATCGGACCGGTGCAGGATCCTGCTGAACAGCCCGCAGCCAGCGAAGACCAAGAAGAAGACGAGACGGCCAGTGAATAGAACTGAATTTATCTTGGTGACGGCGATCATTTTGTTCGTCGCCTTTTTGCTGGGATGGTTTGCCAGTTGGGTGATCCATCGCATCACTCGGGTGACCCAGTCGGAAATGGGTGAGTTGGACAAGATGGCACAGTCGCTGCACGAGGCGGAGGAGACGCGGGATCAGGCGATCACCTATCTGCAGCAGCGCGAGGCCGAGATGACCAATCAGTTGTCCCAGACCGAGGCGGAGTTGAAAGCTGCGATGGATGGACTGCGCGAGGCCCGGCAGGAAGCCGAGGAATTGCGCGCCTATATCGAACGTCAAAACGTCGGGGCCTGAGGGTGCCCGGCATGTCGGGGACTATGCCGGTTACTTATGTTGATACCGCCACTGCCATCGCGCGATCCGGTTTGCGGATGACCGTGGTGGAGGGTGTGCCAAGCCCCTGGGGGGAGGCCGCCAAGGGGATTTGGCACGTCAAGGACCTGCCTTGGGTGGCGACGCGTCTGGACCCGACCGACCCCGTGCAGGTCGAATGGACCGGACGACAAAGCGCGCCCGTTGTCTTGTATGATAAGGAACCCCCGCGTGACCGCTGGATCGACATCCTGCTTTTGGCAGAGCGTTTGGCGCCATCGCCCGCGCTGGTTCCCAAGGATCCGGTTGATCGCGCGCTTGCCATCGGTCTGTCCC
Source organism: Actibacterium sp. 188UL27-1 (assembly GCF_016901225.1). Taxonomy (GTDB): domain Bacteria; phylum Pseudomonadota; class Alphaproteobacteria; order Rhodobacterales; family Rhodobacteraceae; genus 188UL27-1. The sequence goes on from NZ_JAFEUL010000001.1 coordinate 100,707, forward strand.
ATGAAATCTGTGGCGAACATGGTTTGGCGTGGTCAAGGCGGCTGTGGCTGACCCATCTCGGCCTGAACGGGAGGGGTGGCTTTAGTGCCATGGTGAGCGCTTATCTGGCTGCCAAATATGCCTATGATGCCAATATCGCACAGACCGCACCACAGCGGATCCGGGCCCTTCTTGGCCTTTTTGCGGCGCGGCTCAAGGCGCAACGGGCACGGGGCAGCGATTACCTGATGGGGGACGGGATCAGCTGCGTGGACATTTATCTGGCCACGGCGATGGCGCTTTTTCGACCCTTGCCGCAGGCCCAGTGTGAGATGCGCGCGCAGACCCGGACAGCATTTGAAACCACGGATCCAGAGACTGAAGCAGCGCTTGATCCGATCCTTCTGAAGCATCGTGACGCGATCTATGCGCGGCACTTGGAGTTGCCACTGTCGCTTTGATCCCGGCAATGTGGCCTGCGCCTGCCCAGACCGTGATGGACTGCGCCAAAGACTGGCATGCTCGTGGGGCGCTATGACAGGGCCCGATCCCAACCCGACCGTGTCCCTGTGACCATAAATCAGGCCACGGCCCCTTTGACCGCGCGGTAGGGCCGCGGTCACCCGCACGTTTCTTGACTTCACCCGGATGCGCCATCATGTAGCGCGAGCACAGAAAACAGGGGCACCCCGCATATGTCGACCACCGAGGCGAGCGAGAACTGGTTCATAGAGACCGTGAAGACGGTGGTTTACGCGTTGCTCATCGCCGGGGTGTTTCGCACGCTTCTGTTCCAGCCTTTCTGGATCCCGTCGGGCTCCATGAAAGAGACACTATTGATCGGGGATTTCCTGTTCGTCAACAAGATGGCCTACGGATATTCAAAGCATTCCTGCCCCTTTTCGTTCTGCCCCTTTGATGGTCGAATCTGGGGCGGCGAGCCCGAGCGGGGCGATGTTGTCGTTTTCCGCCATCCGGTAAACAATCAGGATTTCATCAAGCGCCTGGTGGGCATGCCCGGCGACCGGGTTCAGGTGAAGGAAGGCATCCTGCATATCAACGGGACGGCCCTGAAAACCGAACCCGCGGGTACCTTTGAAGAGGTCTATGAACCCCAGGGGATCGAAAACATCACCCCAAAATGCATCAATGCGCCTGTCGGCGTCGGCGGCACCTGCATCAAGGACAAGTTCGTGGAGACCAATCCCGAGGGTCGGTCCTATGAGGTTTTGAGTGCCGGTCAGTTCCTGAATATCCAGCAGGACCAGACCCCAGTCTTTACCGTGCCCGAGGGTCATTACTTTTTGATGGGGGATAATCGCGATAACTCCACCGATAGCCGCGTCGGCCAGGTCTCCCGCGGGGTTGGTTTCGTGCCTTATGAAAATCTAATCGGGCGAGCAGACCGCATCATGTTCTCCTCTGGCGGCAAGTCGCTGTTCTTTTTCTGGACATGGCGGTCAGATCGGTTCTTCAAGGCGGTCAATTGATCCGGGCATTGATCGGTTTTGGTTGGGGCCGCCGGTGCGTGCCGGTTTGGTGGTGTGACGTTCGCCTTATGCATCTGGCGCTGATATGAAATCCGCGCGACAGAACCAGACCTCCCTGTTTGAGGTGCCGGAAAACCACCTGTTCATTACGGGGGATAACCGGGACAACTCAATGGATAGCCGTGTGCCGCAGTCGCCTGGCGGGCCCGGTTTTGTCCCGATGGAGAATTTGACCGGGCGGGCCGATCTCATCTTGGTCTGGCTCGACGGACAGCCCAGGCGCCTGTTTCGGACGTTGCGATGAAGCTGTCCGCTGAACTCAACCAGTTCTCCGACCGGCTGGGATACCGATTTGCGCGCCCGGCCTTTCTGGTGGAGGCGGTGACCCATGGATCGCTGGCCAGCGGAGAGCGGGCCGACAATCAACGGTTGGAGTTTTTGGGCGACCGCGTGCTGGGCCTTGTGATGGCCGAGGCCGTGTTGCAAGCCGATCCTGCCGCCAATGAGGGGCTTTTGGCGCCCCGGTTCAACGCCCTGGTCCGCAAGGAGGCGTGCGCTGACGTTGCCCGTGATATCGGGCTGGGCGATGTGCTGAAGCTCGGCCGCTCTGAAATGCTATCGGGCGGACGACGCAAGGATGCGCTGCTGGCCGACGCCATGGAGGCCGTGATCGCCGCGGTCTACCTGGATGGGGGCTTTGCCGCCGCCCGGGATATGGTGATGCGGCTTTGGGGCGCGCGCATCGGGCGGGTCGCAGAAGACGCCCGTGACCCCAAAACTGCCTTGCAGGAATGGGCACAGGCCCGCAAGATGCCCCCGCCGCAATATGTGGAAGTGGCCCGCGACGGCCCGGACCATGCGCCGCAATTCACGATTGCGGCCAAGCTGGCAAATGGCGCGCAGGCCCAGGCTGTGGCAGGCTCGAAACGCCAGGCGGAACAGGCCGCTGCCGCCGACCTTCTGACGCGGATGGAGACCGAGACATGACAGATTATGACCGTGTTGGCGGGCCGGAGGGACAGGCCCGCGCCGGGTTCGTCGCCCTGATCGGAGAGCCGAATGCTGGCAAATCGACCCTCTTGAACCGTATGGTGGGTGCCAAGGTCAGCATTGTCACCCACAAGGTGCAGACGACCCGTACCCGGATCCGCGGCGTGGCGATGGAGGGCGCGACCCAGATCGTTTTTGTCGACACGCCGGGCCTTTTCCGTCCGCGCCGCAGGCTGGACCGGGCCATGGTCGCCGCTGCCTGGGGCGGGGCTGCGGATGCTGATCTGGTGGTGCTGCTGGTCGAGGCCCATCGCGGCCTGACGGATGGGGTGCAGGCGATTATCGATTCCCTGGCCGACCGGGCCGGTGATCATCCCGTCGCCTTGGCCATCAACAAAATCGACCGTGTGAAAGCCGAAGTGCTGCTGGCGTTGTCGGCAAAGTTGAACGAGGCTTACCCGTTCACGCAGACCTTCATGATCTCTGCCGAAAAGGGGCATGGCGTCACCGATTTGCGGACCTGGCTGGCCGAGACTTTGCCCAACGGCCCCTGGATGTACCCCGAAGATCAGATCGCCGATCTGCCCCTGCGCATGATTGCCGCTGAGATGACGCGCGAAAAGCTGACCCTGCGCCTGCACCAGGAACTGCCCTACCAGCTGACGGTCGAGACCGAGAGCTGGGAAGAGCGCAAAGACGGCTCTGTCAAGATCGATCAGATCGTCTATGTGGCGCGTGATGGCCACAAGGGTATCCTGCTGGGCCATAAGGGTGAGACGATGAAAGGGGTCAGTCAGGCGTCGCGATTGGAACTGGAAGAGTTCCTGGATCGGCGCGTTCATCTGTTCGTGCAGGTCAAGGTCCGGCCCGGTTGGCTGGACGAGGCAGAGCGCTATGCCGAGATGGGCCTTGATTTCAAGGATGGGGCGTAACGTGCCATGATGGCCCGACTGACCTCTGGTCTATGGGTCGATGCCTATCTGCGGCGGCTGGATCTGGATCTGATCCCGGCCTTCATCGTGGCGCGGGGCGATGCGACGGCGGGTGCCGTTCTGGTAAAGCTGGCCACATTGGACGGGCGGGCGCAGGTCTTTCAGCGGGTCATGGCCATGGACGGCTCTCGCCCCTGGGACGTGCTGGCCGAAGGTGCCGAGACCGAGGTTGACGCGGCGATCACCCGCCAGCGCAGCTTTGACCCTGACCTGTGGGTGATCGAGGTCGAGAGCCGCCAGGGTCGTCATCTGCTGGATCAGCCGGGGCTGGAGTGATGGAATGGCGCGACGAAGGCGTGCTGCTGTCGGTCCGTCGCCATGGTGAAAGTGCGGCCATCATTGATGTCTTTACGGTCGAGCATGGCCGCCATGCAGGTGTTGTGCGCGGCGGGGGCAGCCGCAAGATGCACCCCGTTTTGCAGCCGGGTGCCCAGTTACAGGTCGAATGGCGGGCCCGCCTTGAAGATCACTTGGGCGTCTACAGTGTTGAACCGCTCCGAAGCCGCTCTGCCGCTGTGATGGCGGATCGGGCGGCTTTGGCCGGGCTCAACGCGATCTCGGCCCTGTTGGGGTTCGCGCTGCCGGAACGCGCAAGCTATCCCGCGCTCTACGCGCAGACCCAAACGGTGTTGGACCTGCTGGGACACAGCGAATTGTGGCCCCTGGCCTACCTGCGTTGGGAATTGGCGCTGCTGGAGGAGATGGGGTTTGGCCTGGACCTTGGTCAATGTGCTGCCACCGGTGCGGTCGATGATCTGCGTTACGTCTCCCCCCGTACGGGCCGGGCGGTCAGTGCGGCAGGGGCCGGCGTTTGGGCTGACCGTTTGCTCCCCCTTCCGGCCTGCCTGTTGGGTGGATTGCCCGCGCCGGGAGAGATCGCGCAGGGGCTGGTCACGACCGGTCATTTCCTGGAACATCACGTGCGACCGTCGTTGGGCGACAAGCCTTTGCCGCAAGCCCGGACCCGGTTGGTCAAGATATTGTCGCGCCCGTCAGAAGATCTGTCAGGCCATACGCAGTCAGAAACGCCATAATACCTCTGCCATGCCGTTGATAATGCGGGATTGTTGCTGTTCTGCACTCGCCCGGACGGTGCAATCTCGTTACATTTGCTCCCGTAAAGGGACGCTGGCAAACGGCGCCCGTGGGTATTGGGCAGACTTATGAATAATCAGGTGTGGTGGAGGTTGAACCTCCCTCTTCGCGCGCGTGGAGGCCGTTATGTTTAACGGTCTGCGTGGCGTGTTCGTTGTGAATTGGCAGGATATTGCGATTGATGGCGTGCGTGGCCTTGCTGCGCCCCCACTAAATCCTGGCGCGGAAGTTACGCTCCATGCCAGCCCTGACCGGATCGATGGCCCGACAGATCTGATCCGGTTGGGTGATCCGAATGGCAAGGCGGCGCTATCAACACGCGCGGCGGCCCGTGCCGCCCGCCTGACGGGGCTGTCATCGACGGATCCACAACCGGCCCCAACCGGTGGCGCTGATTTTGAGTTAACCGACGGCGCGACGACGTTTGCCTGTTGGCGGCTGGCCACGCATCTTGTGTTTGACGGACCAGTACCGCAACCGGGAACTGTTTTGCTGGTCACCCAAGCCACACGGCGCAAACCCATGGCCCGGGGCAATGGCGGGGTCATTTGTTTTGTCGAGGGTACACCAATCGGCACCCCGCGCGGCCCTGTACCGGTGGAGCGGCTGCGGGCAGGTGACAAAGTGTTGACGCGCGATAACGGGGCCCAGTCCATCTGTTGGCGCGGCGCCCGACATTTCAGCGGTGCGGATCTGTATGACGCACCGCACCAGCGGCCCATTCGGTTGCGCGCTGGATCCATCGGCGTGGACCGCCCTGATGGGGATTTGCTGGTCTCTCCCGACCATCGGGTGATGATTGAGGGGCCAGGCGCGCGGGCGCTGTTCGATACACCAGAAGTGCTGGTCCGGGCCGAAGATCTGTTGACCCAGCCCGGTGTCGCGACCGAACTGCGCCTGCATCACGTCACCTATGTTCACCTTGCCATGGAGCAACATGAGATCCTGTGGGCTGCCGGTGTTCCATGCGAGAGTTTTGATCCCCAGGTCGCCGATTTCTCGGCTCTTGAGGCCGAAGATCGCGCGGCTTTGGAAAAGGTTTTCCCGGATTGGAGCCTGCCTGAGGGGCGTCAACGCCCGACGGCCCGGCGCGTCTTGACCCTGTCAGAGGCTGTGATCCTGGGCCACCGCCTACATTGACGCTGCAAGAGTATTGACACCTGCGCCTCGCCGTATACAAGCGCTGCTTCTCTAGAGATATCTAGGGTTCTGGTGTTGGTGGCCCCCGCAAGGGGATGCCTGTCGGCCCGGTGCATCAGTGCCACGGCAAAGGACAACGCCCTTCACATCTGGCGCCTTGGCGCCCGCAACCGAAGGAGATCAGACGGTGACCAAACGCACCTCTGCCAAGTACAAACTCGACCGCCGCATGGGCGAAAACATTTGGGGCCGCCCCAAATCCCCCGTCAATCGCCGTGAATACGGCCCCGGCCAGCACGGTCAGCGCCGCAAGGGCAAGCTGTCGGACTTTGGCCTGCAGTTGCGCGCCAAGCAAAAGCTGAAGGGGCATTACGGTGATCTGACCGAAAAGCAGTTTCGCCGCATCTATTCCGAGGCCGAGCGGGTCAAGGGCGATACAGGTGAGAACCTGATCGGTCTGCTGGAGCGCCGCCTGGATGCCGTTGTCTATCGCGCGAAATTCGTGGCGACCATTTTTGCCGCACGTCAATTCGTGAACCACGGCCATGTGGAGGTGAACGGTCAGCGCGTGAACATCCCGTCTTACCGTGTGAAAGAAGGCGACGTGATCGCTGTTCGTGAGAAATCTCGCCAGATGGCGCTGCTGATCGAAGCGACGCAGCTGCCCGAGCGGGACGTTCCCGACTATATCGAAGCCGACCACAACAAGATGACCGCAACATTCGTGCGGACACCGGGCTTGGGTGACGTGCCGTTCGCGGTTCAGATGGAACCGAACCTCGTCATCGAATATTACGCACAGAACTAAGACCGTTTCAGCGGTGAAGTTGTGCGAAAGAGCCGCTTCCCGCGGCTCTTTTTCTTTGGCACGGCTCGGTCTAGACAGGCCGGGTTGACCACCGGAGGCACCATGGGGATCACACCACAGCCGGGAATTATGGATATTGCCCTGTATCAGGGGGGAAAATCGGCCATCGCGGGCCGCACCGATGTCCTGAAATTGTCCTCTAACGAAAACCCGCTGGGTCCGCCGCCCTCTGCCTTGGCGGCATTGGCAAAGGCTGCGGCGGGTGTGCATCTTTACCCCTCGACCGACCATGCAGGCCTGCGGCTGGCGATTGGTGAGGTCCATGGGCTGGACCCGGACCGAGTGATCTGTGGTGTGGGCTCGGACGAAGTGTTGCAATTCGTGACGCAGGCTTTTGCCGGCCCAGGCGATGAAATCATTCATACCGAACACGGGTTCTCGCTGTATCCCGTTCTGATCCACATGGCTGGCGCGACGGCTGTCAAAGTCGCCGAACGCGAACGCCAGGTGGATATTGACGCGATCATTGCGGCCGTCACCCCGCGTACCCGGGTCATCTTAGTGACCAATCCGGGTAACCCCACCGGAACCATGGTGCCGGTATCGAAGCTTGAACGCCTGGTTGATGCCGTGCGGGACGATATCGTCATCGTGCTTGATGGGGCATATACGGAATATGCCGACGGGTATGATGGCGGCACGGCGCTGGCCGGATCGCGGCCTAACGTCCTGATGACGCGCACTTTTTCCAAGATCTATGGCTTGGGCGGTTTGCGTATCGGCTGGGGTTATGCGGATCGCGAGATGATCGACGTGATGACCCGTATCCGGCAGCCCTTTAACCTGTCGGTCCTGCAGCTCTCTGCCGCTGAGGCGGCGATCCGGGACAGGGTTTGGGTGGAAAACTGCGCGGCGTTGAACAGCGCACAACGGGCGCGGTTGACCGGGGCCTTGCGTCAATTGGGATGGGCCTGCGATGAGGCGCATGGCAATTTCGTCTTGGCCCGCCTGGCGGATGAGGCCGAAGCGACCGCCGTTGATGCCGCACTTCAGGCCGACGGGATCCTGGTGCGCCGGGTCGGTGGCTACGGTTTCCCCGAAGGATTGCGCATTACCGTGGGTGACGAAGACCAAACAGGACGGGTGATCACCGCGCTGACCCGGTGGAGGGAAGGCGCGTGATCTATAACCGCGTCGCGTTGATCGGGCTGGGCCTCATCGCGTCTTCCATGTGTCATGCCATGCGCCGCGGCAATCTGGTTGGTGAAATCGTTGGCACGGCCCGGTCGGAAGAAACCCGGCAGATTGCCCGTGATGACGATCTGTGCGACCGCGTGACCGAGACGGCGGCCGAAGCCGTGATTGATGCGGATCTGGTTGTTTTATGTGTGCCTGTCGGGGCTATGGCCACATTGGCAGCTGAGATCGCACCCCATCTGAGGCCCGGTGCGACGGTCACGGATGTGGGGTCGGTCAAGCGCGCTGTGATGGATGCGGTCGGGCCCCATGTGCCCGATGATGTGCATTTTATCCCCGGTCACCCCATTGCGGGAACCGAGAAGTCGGGGCCGCGCGCAGGCTTTGCAGAGCTTTTTGACAACCGTTTCCATCTATTGGTGCCGCGCCCCGGCACGGATGCCGCCGCTGTTATGCGTCTGCGGCAGCTTTGGGAAGGAATGGGCGCGAATGTCGAGGAAATGGATGCTGATCATCATGATTTGGTCTTGGCGGTCACGAGCCATGCACCGCATCTGATCGCCTATACGATGGTCGGCGTGGCGGATGATCTGAGGCGTGTCACTGATAGCGAGGTTGTGCGGTACTCCGCCGCCGGTTTCCGGGATTTCACCCGCATCGCGGCCAGTGATCCGGTGATGTGGCGCGATGTGTTTTTGACTAACAAAGATGCTACCCTGGAAATCCTGGGGCGATTCACCGAAGAGTTATTCGCCTTGCAACGGGCGATTCGCACCGGGGACGGCGCGCATCTTCAGAACTATTTTACCCGCACCCGCGCGATCCGGCGCGGCATCGTTGAAGCGGGGCAAGACACTGACGCACCGGATTTTGGACGGGGACGCACGCGATGAGCTTTAGAACATTTGCCGGTTTTCTGTTGGCGGTCAGCCTGTCCCATGCGGCCTGGGCCGATGCGCCGGAAAGGTCATTGGTCCCGGAGTCTCGGCCTGGAACGGCGGTGGAGGGGCGGGCGACGGTCGGTGTCGCGCAAGCCGTGCGCAACCTGGTCAATCCTTCGCGGCGCGCGTCTGCCGAACGGCAGGGCCTGCAAGCCAGCCGCGCGGCACGGGTTTCCCCGCCCAAGGAGCGCCCCCGGGGATTGAAACGCCGGTTTCAGCGATTGGTTGGCGGGCAACGCAGCCAACCCGGCACTGTAACCCAGTCAAAGAAAGGCTCCGTCTGTGGTATCCGGTCCATCCGGGGACAGACGATTGCGCCGATCCCGGGCCGGATCAAGGGATGCGGGGTGGCAGATCCTGTTAAAGTCACCTCTGTTGCCGGTGTCGCGTTAAGCACGGCAATCACCGTGGATTGCATCACGGCGCAAGCGCTGAACAGTTGGGTTGAGAACGGGGTGAAACCGGCGGTAGGGCGTGCTGGCGGCGGTGTGGCGTCGTTGAAAATCGCAGCGCATTATTCGTGTCGCACGCGAAATAATCGCCCCGGGGCGAAGATCTCGGAACATGGGCGGGGCCGCGCGGTCGATATTTCTGCCATCAACCTCAAGAATGGCGCGTCCCTCACCGTTTCGAATGGATGGCGGGACAAGAAGGCGGGCCCGATCCTGAAAAAGGCACACAGCGCGGCATGTGGACCGTTTGGGACGGTTCTGGGCCCCGATGCGGACCGCTATCATCAGGATCACTTTCACTTTGATACGGCCCGGTATCGCAACGGCACCTATTGCCGCTGATCTACGGGATGCGCAGCGATGGCGCGGGACCTATGGGAACAGGTCCCACCCGGGTCAGGCCGCGTTGGAAGCTGATCGGAATGTCCAGCGTGTCGGGATGACCGGCAAGTTTCGATACAGCTTCCAAAGCCGTTGAAATGGGTGGGGCAACAGCCTCTGGAAGCGCGCCAGTCGCCACGGCAAGATCCAGGATATCGCGCCAGTTCGTGGCCTTGACCAACACATCTCCTACCGCCCGGCCATCGGGATCCGCAGTCAGAGTTCCCGCAATCCGCAGCGTCAACTGACCCAGTCGCGCATTGATGTTGCGGATCGTCAGGCGGTCAATCTGGGGGCGTCTGTCATTCAGCGCCCGCGCATCCCAGGGCCGGTCAAAGGTGGCAGTAAGATCGGCATTGATCGCGGCCCCAACATCTGGGATCGGCAAGCCGGTCAAACGCAACCCCGTTCCCGCAAGGCCCAGATCGACGGTTTTCGGATCATCTCCGGGTCTGGAGGCCATGCGCAGTTCTGCCCCTGTCACGGTCCATCCCGTGGTGGAGGCGACGGCGACGTTGTTCTCCACGATGGTCACACGCTCAATGACCGCTGGATCACCGGAACCATAGACCAGACTGGCGCGGAACTGTTCGCTGGTGATGGTGAGTGTCTGATGTGGGTTTTGCAGAGTCTGCGTTTCAGGCCAGATCAGGATCAGATGGTTCGGCCGATAGCGCAGGCGCAGCACCTGAAAGAATGGGGCGCGCCAGGCCCATCCCGTCTGCGGATCGGCCAGGGCGACATCGGTCAGTGTGACATCATACCGATTGGGAAATCCTGCAACGGAATGATCTGCCCAATCTGCCTGCCATCCCTCTGCGTGCCGGGCGGCCTGCCAGTCTGTTACATCGCGTTTGGTGCTCCCTTGTCCCCAGAACCACGTGCCCCCCCACAGGACACCCGCGGCACAGATCGCAATCAATAGTCGCGTCAGCATGCATTGTTCCCTTTGCGCCCCCTGTCGATTGGTCTTAGAGGGGTGTGTTCTGTTCCGCCAGTGGATGCTTTTGGTATGACCGCCCCCGAAAATCTTTGCCCCCTTTGGGTCTTTGGCTATGGCAGCCTGATCTGGAACCCCGGCTTCCCGGTGGCGGAGCAGGCAATCGCGATGCTGTCCGGGTATCGACGCGGCTTTTGCATGTCATCGATCCACCACCGTGGCAGTGTTGAGGCGCCGGGCCTCGTTCTGGCGTTGGACATCTTGGCGGGTGCCTCCTGCCACGGGGTCGCCTTCAAGGTGGCGGAGGGGGCCGAGGCTGACACCCTTGCCACCCTGCGCGAGCGGGAACTGATCTCGTCAGCGTACTACGAAGCGGTGATCCCGCTTGATCTGGCAGATGGGCGTGCGACCCAGGCCTTGGCCTATGTCGTGGATCAGACCCATGACCAATACCGGGGCGACATGGATCTGGAACGTCAGGCCCAGATCATCGCCGGGGCGCAGGGGGGGCGCGGGCCCAACACCGAATACCTTTGGAACACCGTGGATCACCTGCGGGAGCTGGGAATCCAGGACCCTGAGCTTGAATGGCTGGATGGTCGCGTCCGCGCCCTAAAACGGCCATGATATATACGCATCAAACGGTATTTTGGGATATGGGGGCTATGGTTTTACCGAATCTGCTCACCTATCGTCGCAGCAAGAGTACCAGAACCGGAAACTGTCCATGGTGATGATCGACACCGAAGCCGAGCCGCAATTCACGCAGCCGATCCGCCAGATTTCAACGATGATCATCGTGATCGCGTTGGTGATTTTCGGCGCTTCGCTGATTTATCCGCAACTCGCCCCGGTTTTCTGGACCAATCCGTTTTTGAACGGTCTGATTGTGGGCGTGTTCATCATCGGTTTGCTCGCCTGTTTCTGGCAGATGTTCCAACTGATTGCCTCGGTCAAATGGATCGAGGCTTACTTGCTCGACGCGCCGGGCCAGATGGATACGGAGGCGCCACGGCTTTTGGCGCCCCTTGCGGCCCTGTTGCGGTCCCGTGGCAAGCTGATGCAGATCAGTTCGACATCCTCCCGGTCGATCCTCGACTCTGTCGGCACCCGTATCGACGAAGCCCGCGATATCACCCGTTATCTGGTCAGCCTGCTCATTTTCCTGGGTCTGCTTGGCACGTTTTACGGTCTCGCCACGACCGTGCCTGCGGTTGTTGACACGATCCGCTCCCTTGCTCCGCAGGAAGGTGATCAGGGGGTGGAGGTCTTTAGCCGCCTTCTGACCGGTCTTGAATCCCAATTGGGCGGCATGGGCACGGCCTTTGCCTCGTCCCTGCTGGGTTTGGCGGGGTCGCTGGTGGTCGGATTGCTGGAATTGTTCGCCAGTCATGGCCAAAACCGGTTCTACCGGGAGTTGGAAGAGTGGCTGTCGTCGATCACGCGTATTGGCTATGCGGGCTCCGAAAACGAAGGAGGCGGAGAGGTCAGCAATGCCAGCGCCTTGGTCGATTATCTGGGGCAGCAGATGGAGGCGATGCACCAGATGTTCGTCCAGTCGGAGTCGCGTCGTGCGCTGGTGGATGAAAAACTGGGACAGGTCGCTGAAGCCGTATCGGAACTGACCACACGGATGGACAAGGAACATGGCGTGGCCGAGGGGTTGGAGCGCTTGGCGCAGACACAGGAACGTGTGGCCGATGCACTAGGGTCCCGTGGTGATGGCGGTTACAATGATGACACTGATGCAGAGGCCCGGATGCGGTTGCGGTCTATCGACGTCCAGATGTTGCGCATCTTGGAAGAATTGTCTGCCGGCCGTCAGGAAAGCATGGCGGAGTTGCGCGGAGATCTTGCGGCCCTCACGCGTGAGCTGCAACGCACGCGCAATTCAGCCCACTAGGAGCAACGCCCATGTCGCTGGCGCGGCGGACAAATAACCGGTTTTCTGGCTCGATCTGGCCTGGCTTCGTGGATGCGATGACGGCCCTGTTGCTGGTCCTGATGTTTGTTTTGTCGATCTTCATGATCATGCAGTTCATTTTGCAGGAAACGATCACCGGTCAGGAAAGCGAGTTGAACACCCTGTCCGAAGAGTTGGAGGGGCTCGCCAATACGCTGGGCCTGGAGCGTGCGCGCAGTGCAGCACTAGAGGCCGAGGCGACGCGGTTGGGCGATGCAGCCAGCGCTGCGGAGGAAGAGATCGCCACTCAATCGGCGCTGATCGCGACCCTGACAAGCCGTGTTGAGACGCAGGAAAGCCAACTGGCCGAGGCGCGAACAGCCCTCACGACATTTGAACAGCAGGTGACCGCGCTGCTGGCGGCGCGGGATGATGCGCTTGCCCAGAACCGCCAACTGAATGCGGATCTGGAAACTGCCGAAGCGGCCAGCGCGGAACTGGCATCTGAGCGGGACGCGCTATCGCTGGCTCTGGCCACGGCCCGTGATGAGGTTGACGCCACCGCCGAAGAAGCACGTCTTGCTGCCGCTCGCCGCGAAGCGTTGGAGGCCATGGTGGCCGATTTGCGGTCGTCGCAAACCGCTGGCAGTTCGCAATTGCTTGCGCTTGAGACGGCCAATGCCGACCTGGCCGAGAAACTGACGGAAGCCGAGGAGACGCGCCTTGCCGAAGCTGAAGCGGCCCGCCTGTTGCGGGAGCGGCTGGAGCAGGCCGATACTGAGCTGACTGCGCTGACCCTATCGCTGGAGCAGCAGCGCGCCGAGGCGGAGGAGACCTTAACCTTGCTGGCAGCTGCACAGGCCGCAGAGGAGGATCTGAATGCCCGCTTGGCCGCCGCGATCCTGAAAGGCGACACATTCGAGCAGGATCTGGCGCGCGCCAATGATCAGAGCGCGACCCTGCAGACACAATTGACCGAAAGTCAGAGCGCCCTGGTGGCCGAACAAGAAAAACTTCGGACAGCGCTGGCCAGCAGCGCGGCGGAGCGATTGCGCCTTTCGACGGAGTTGAACAGGCTCCAATCCGCCGTTGATGACCGCGATGATCAGCTGGCAACGCTTCAGCAGACTGCGACTGATGTGTCCTCCTTGCAGCGCAGCCTCGCCGATCTGGAAGCTGAAAATGCCGCTTTGCGCACCGCCGCAACCGATACGGGCACCATACGGGAACAGTTGACCGCGGCTCTGGCGGCCAAGCTGGAAGCAGAGCGCGCCAGGAGCGAGGCGATCACCGATAGCGAAGAGCGGGATATTTTGCTGGCCACCGCCAACACCAAACTGGCGGAGCTGGAGGCAAAATCCGGTGCGGACCAGCGCCGCCTTGCCCTTTTGAACGAGCAGGTGGCGGCCTTACGTACGCAACTTGGCTCTCTCCAGGTCATCCTGGATGATGCCAACGATCGCGAGGATGACGCGCAGGTACAGATCCAATCCTTGGGCAATCAGCTGAATGCGGCCTTGGCGCGCGTCGCCTCCGAGGAGCGGCGGCGTGCGGTACTGGAGGAAGCGGAAGCCGAAAGACTGCGAGAGGAGGCGGAGCGTCTGCGCGAAGAAAGCACACAACTCGCTGCGTACCGGTCCGAATTCTTTGGACGGATGCGCGAAATCCTGGCCGATCAGGAAGGTGTGCGTATCGTCGGTGACCGCTTCGTGTTCAGCTCTGAGGTGCTGTTTGCCCCGGGGCGCGCGGACCTGTCGGCAGAGGGGCGCGCGCAGATCGCCAATATCGCACAGATCCTGCAATCGGTTGCGAATGAGATCCCACAGGGCATTGACTGGATCATCCGCGTTGACGGTCACACTGACAACGTTCCGCTGAGTGGCACCGGTGCCTTTGCCGATAACTGGGAGCTCAGCCAGGGGCGCGCGCTGTCTGTCGTGCGTTATATGTCACGAAATCTGGGCATTCCGCCGACCCGGCTGTCGGCCAATGGCTTTGGTGAGTATCAACCGATCAACGCTGCGGATACCCCGGCGGCGCGCGCCCAAAATCGGCGAATCGAGTTAAAACTAACTGAGAAATAGTTATCGAAGCTCGATTGAGACCGATTTTTCCGACATGACATTCCCGTGCCGGATATGTTTGACCGTCCCCGTATAGATCCCCGGCGGCCAGTTGTCTGGCGGTGTACGTTTGCCGAACGCGTCGAGGTAAAAGGCGTGGCCGCGCTCCAATTTCTGATCATGTTCACCAACGACGCCGTTGGGCCCGATGATCCTTGTTTGCACAATATCGTCAGCCTTCGTCGCAAAGGTATAGGACCAGATGACTAGGGCTGGTGTATCGGTGGCAATCGTGGGGGCGGAGGACAAACCACCTTCGACCTCGATGAGTTCCGGGACCCGGTCGGCAATCCCAAGCTTCAGTAGCCCACTTGGTTGATACTCTGGAAGTTCTGACCAAAGATGCTCCGTTGCCGAACCGCAAGCAGTCCCTTGCTGTGGTGAAAACGGATCGATATCGCGGCCATCCCGACGCAAGCTGAGGTGGACATGGGGGAAGGATGCCTCGCCTGATAGCCCGATATGGCCCAACGGATCACCGATCTGAATCTTATCACCTGTGCTGACGCGGATGCTTTTTTGCCTCAGGTGGCAATATTGGCTCTCCCAACCATTTTCGTGACGTATCACGACCCCATTGCCGCATTCCAGCCCTGCGACCTCGGCGGCGTTTCCTGTGGTTGTGGGGGTGTCAGCCATTCCGTCCCGCACTGCGGTAACTGTGCCGGGAGCCACGGCCACAACCGGAACGCCGCGCTTCATCTCCGCGATTGTCGGCACGGCAAAATCGGTGCCGGAATGGCCATCATTGGCCAACGTCCCACAGCGATAGTCCATGGCGGAGCCGTCGGTGGGATCACGATCAAAATACTGGCGGATGTAACATTTATCCGAGGGCTCGCATCGTACAGGGGATCCGATCGTAAAATCCTGTGACGAGGCTGTGAATGCGATAACCCACATAAAAAAGGGCGCAACAAGGCGCCCTTTTCTTGATATGCCAACAATCGTCACTCCGCCGTCAAAAGCGGTGGTTTCTTGGTCGACAATTGCGGGGTCTGCGGCTCGTCTATGCGTAGGTCCAGTTGGCCGTCCTTGATACCAACCTTGACGATGCCACCTTTCATGAGCTTGCCAAACAACAACTCCTCGGCAAGTTGCTTTTTGATATGCTCCTGAATGACGCGGCCAAGTGGGCGGGCCCCCATTTTGTCATCATACCCTTTCTCGGCCAGCCATTCCGCGGCGGGACGGGTCAGTTCGATGGTCACGTTGCGGTCCATCAACTGGGCCTCAAGCTGTAGCACGAACTTTTCGACGACCTGCAGGATGATCTCCTTACCCAGGGGTGCAAAGCTGATTACAGCATCCAGTCGGTTGCGGAATTCGGGCGTAAAGGTCCGTTCGATGGCTGCCGTGTCTTCGCCCTCGCGCCGGTCGCGACCAAAACCGATGGCGGCTTTGGACATCTCGGACGCACCGGCGTTTGAGGTCATGATCAGCACAACATTGCGGAAATCCACAGCGCGACCGTTGTGATCGGTCAGCTTGCCGTGGTCCATGACCTGCAGCAGGATGTTGAAGACGTCCGGGTGAGCCTTCTCGATCTCGTCCAGCAGCAGCACGCAATGGGGGTGCTGGTCGACACCGTCCGTCAACATGCCGCCCTGGTCAAACCCGACATAGCCGGGAGGTGCCCCGATCAGCCGTGAAACGGCGTGCTTCTCCATGTATTCTGACATGTCGAAACGGATCAGTTCCACGCCCAACTGGTCAGCCAACTGCTTGGCGACTTCGGTTTTACCGACGCCAGTCGGACCTGCGAACAGATAGTTGCCGATGGGTTTTTCGGGTTCGCGCAGTCCGGCACGCGACAGTTTGATGGCGGATGCCAAAGCCTCGATCGCATCGTCCTGACCAAAGACGACGCGTTTTAGCGTTGTCTCCAGATCTTTCAGAACCTCAGCGTCATCCTTACTGACATTTTTCGGCGGGATCCGGGCGATTTTGGCCACAACGGCTTCGATCTCCTTCGTACCGATTGTCTTGCGCCGCTTGGATTCGGCAACCAAATGCTGGGCAGCACCGGCCTCATCAATCACGTCAATGGCTTTGTCGGGCAGCTTACGGTCGTTTATATACCGCGCCGACAGTTCCACCGCTGTCTTGATCGCGTCAGATGTGTACTTGATCGCGTGGTGATCTTCGAAATAGGGCTTCAGACCCTTGAGAATTTTGACGCTATCCTCAACCGAAGGCTCGTTCACATCGATCTTCTGGAAGCGCCGGCTAAGCGCGCGATCCTTTTCGAAATGCTGACGAAACTCTTTGTAGGTGGTCGATCCCATGCACCGCAGCTTGCCGCCCTGCAATGCGGGCTTCAGCAGGTTGGACGCGTCCATCGCTCCACCCGACGTTGCACCGGCGCCAATGACCGTGTGGATTTCGTCAATGAACAAGACGGCATCAGGGTGATCCTCCAACTCGGTCACAACGGCTTTCAGCCGTTCCTCAAAATCACCGCGATACCGCGTGCCAGCCAGGAGCGCGCCCATATCCAGCGAATAAATCGTCGCGCCAGATAGAACCTCCGGGGTTTCACCGGCCACGATCTTGCGCGCCAGACCTTCGGCAATGGCCGTCTTGCCAACGCCTGGGTCACCCACCAGCAGGGGGTTGTTCTTGCGTCGGCGGCACAGCACCTGCACGCAACGCTCGACCTCTGAGTCGCGCCCGATCAGTGGATCGACATCACCCTTGCGGGCCTTGGCATTGAGATCAACGCAATATTTGGCAAGGGCGCTTTCCTTGCCATCCTCTTCACCGCCGCCCGCGCTTTCGCTCCTGGTGCCTTCTTCTTCAACATCCTGCGCGCCGGTCACCGAGCGTGTCTCGCCAAAGGATGGATCTTTCGCGACACCATGGGCGATGAAATTCACGGCATCATAGCGCGTCATATCCTGTTCCTGCAGGAAATAGGCAGCATTCGATTCGCGCTCGGCAAAGATCGCAACAAGCACGTTGGCCCCGGTCACCTCGGTCCGACCCGAACTTTGGACATGGATCGCCGCACGCTGGATGACGCGCTGGAAGGCGGCCGTTGGCACGGCCTCCGATCCTTCGATCTCCGTCACCAGGGTGGACAGATCACTGTCGATGAATTTGTTAAGCGTATCCCGCAGTTCCGTGAGGTCGACCGAACAGGCTTGCATCACCTTGGCAGCGTCCGGCTCGTCGATCAGGGCGAGAAGAAGATGTTCAAGTGTGGCCAGTTCATGTCGACGCTCATTGGCAAGCGCCAAGGCAGCGTGGATGGCTTGTTCCAGGGAGTTTGAAAACGACGGCACGATCCGTGCTCCTTTCCTGTAGGGCCAAAGGGGGCGCGCGAGGCACCCGTCTCTGACCATGGCCTCATGACCTTAAAGTTTGGTTGGGATTTCCCGGGCTTCAAGTCTTTTCTGCCCGATCACAAAGTTTATGATGATTTATGCGTAAAAAGTGATCGCGCAAGGGGGCGGTTCAAAAGGCATCTTTCAAGCCTCTGATATGGGCGAAAACCTCTGTATTCGTTGCGGTTTCCATGTTCAGATGGGATCGGATCGCGGGATTGTCCACACGCAGAAACGGATTGGTTCCAAGCTCATCTGCCAAAGTACTGGGCACTGTTGGCTGATTTTCCGCTCTTTTCTTATGCACATCTTCGATACGTGCCGTTAGATCAGCATTGTTGGGGTCGACCGTTATGGCGAACCGGGCGTTGGCTTGGGTGTATTCATGGCCCGAGCAGATCAACGTCTCCGGTGGCAAGGCAGCAAGTTTCGACAGCGAGGTCCACATTTGATCAGCGGTACCTTCAAACAGCCGCCCACATCCCAGTGCCATCAGGCTATCCGCAGTGAAAACGGCGGGTGCTGCAGGAAAATGAAAGGCGATATGCCCGACCGTATGGCCCGACACGTCGAGGATTTCGCCCTCGGCTGAGCCAACAAACACCGAATCCCCTTCCTCGACTTCCAGATCCAGGTTCGGAAGGCGGTGCCTGTCTGCCTTGCCGCCCACAACCCGCACCTCAGGTCCGCGCAGGGTATCCACGCCGCCGATATGGTCATGGTGGTGGTGGGTGATCAGAATGTCCGACAGGATCCAGCCGCGTACCGCCAGCTCGCGCTGGATCGGGCCAGCCTCGGGCACATCCACAACAGCCGTCGCGCCGGTGTCATCGTCATGCAAAAGGTAGGCATAGTTGTCGTTCAGGCAGGGGATGGTGACGATCTCAAGGGGCATGGCGTTTTCCGTGGCTGACGATATGGTCTGTCGCAAGAGTTGCTGATCGGGGATCGCGGCGCAATGCACCTGGATGTGCTGGATCTGAGAAATTTTTACTACCGAACGCCCTTGGGGCGGGTCGCGCAAAGGGCGATCCGTGATCAGGTCCTTACCTTCTGGCCCGAGGCTCAAGGCCAGACCGTGGCTGGCTTTGGCTTTGCCGTTCCCCTTTTGCGGCCTTTCCTCGCGGATGCGCGGCGGGTCATTGCCTTGATGCCGGGCCAACAGGGGGTAATGCCTTGGCCCGCCAATGGCGACAACGTCTCGGTCCTGTGCGAAGAGACCCTTTGGCCCCTGTCGACGGGCATGGTCGATAAATTGATCGTGCTGCATGGGCTGGAGACATCCGATGACAATGCGCGCGTCCTGGACGAAGCGTTTCGCGTGCTGGGTCCTGGTGGGCGCGTTCTGTTCATCGTGCCCAACCGTTCGGGTCTGTGGGCGCGCCGTGATGCAACGCCCTTTGGGTTCGGCAGGCCCTATACGCTGACCCAGTTGGAGGCGCAGCTCAAGCGCCACAATTTCGCGCCCGAACGGCATTTGGCGGCGCTTTTCAGTCCGCCGTCGTCCAAGCGGTTCTGGCTGCGTACGGCGCCGATGTGGGAAAATGCAGGCTGCCGGGTGTCATCGGTCTTTGCCGGAGGCGTGCTGATGGTCGAGGCGTCAAAGCAGGTCTATGCGCCGGGCGGCACGGCGGTGCGCGACCGTGTGCGCCGGTCATTGGCCGTGCTTGATCCGACCCCGGCCGCGCCTGAACCTGCGTGACAGTCTTGTGATCTGATCTGCACCTGTTACCGTTGAACCACTATTTTTCACGACCTTACTTTGTTTCGGAGATAGATTATGGGACTATTGGATGACGCGTGGAGCGTCGCAAAAGGTTTGGGCGAAGGTGCCTTATCGGTTGGTGAAGATTTCGTTGGTGGCATTGAACGAACGGCCGAGGGGCTGGGGGTTCGCGGAACCGACCGTATCGTTGAGATCGGGACAGAGAATGAAATTCTCTGGGGCCTACTGACCAAAACGGTCAACACTAGCATCAGCGTTGCCGGCAATCCGCTGACGGCTGCGATCACACGTGTGATTGTGGAATATTACGAGTTTCTGCCCGAAGATCTCGCGCTTGATGCGGCTAAGAAAGCAGGTGCCTCCGTGGCACCGGGGATGGCCGGTAAAGCCATCGCCAAGGCGATCGCGAAAAAGCTGGCCACCCGACTGGCGTTGAAGGTTGCGGCCTCCACCGCCTTCAAACAACTGGCGACCAAACTTGGAATTTCGGCTGGTACGACTGCAAGCGGGGTTGGCATCCCGATCTCCCTCGCTTTGTTCCAGGGCACTGCACAGCGCGCCTCAAAGGGCAGCCGCAAGCTGAAAATGCTGGACCGTCAGATTTGGTCTGACCTGCGGAAGTCCGGCGGTTTGGACATGATTTATTTTCTGGTGGAGAAACCCCTGGAACCCTACATGGCCGGGATCATCTTGGCGCGGAAAAGTCAGCCCTTGTTTGAGCGATACGCGCGGGAGGCCATGCGGCTTGCCAGCGACTGACTCGCGACGCTGGTAACACCTCGACTCGTGCCCGCTGCGATCCAGCTTCAAAGGGTCGCAGCGATTTGAGACGGCCCGCTTTTCGAGGAAAATAACGGAAATGATATGCGAAAGCATTCTGAAACACCCCCATTTTGAGGAGTTGCGGGGGTCAGAGGCGTCTGCTACATCCCCCACGACTTTGAGACGCGCTGGGCGTCATGGGGCGATGCTGCAGGATCTGGATGGGTCCGGTGGCCAACGAGACAAAAGGGGTGGACGTGTCAGAGACGGCTTCGATTTCCACAAGTATTGCACAGCGCTATGCCGCCGCGCTGTTTGAACTGTCCAAAGACGACAAGGCGCTGCCTGTCCTCGAAAACGATACCAACGCAATGTCCGATGCCCTGGAGGCTGGCCCCGAACTGGGCGCAATGATCTCCTCCCCGGTCTATTCGCGTGGTGAGCAGGGCGCCGCGATTGCAGCCGTTGCCAAAAAGATGGAGTTGAGCCCTCTTTTCACCAACACGCTGGGGCTCATGGCCGACAAGCGCCGCCTATTCGCGTTGCCGCAGCTTGTGGCAGCTCTTCAAGCGCGCATCGCCGATGAAAAGGGTGAAGTGACGGCTGAGGTAACCTCGGCCCAGCCCTTGACCGTGAACCAGAAAAAAGCCCTCGCCAAGACTCTGAAAGAGCAGGTTGGCAAGGATGTGATTTTGAATACGACCGTCGATGAAAGCCTCATCGGCGGTCTTGTCGTCAAGGTGGGTTCCAAGATGATCGATAGTTCGATCCGCTCGAAACTCGCCAACCTCCAGAATGTGATGAAAGAGGTCGGATAATGGCTATCCAAGCTGCAGAAATCTCTGCGATCCTGAAAGAGCAGATAAAGAACTTTGGCCAGGAGGCCGAAGTTGCCGAGGTTGGCCGCGTGCTGTCCGTCGGTGACGGGATCGCCCGTGTGCACGGCCTCGACAATGTGCAAGCTGGTGAGATGGTCGAATTCCCCGGCGGCATTCGCGGGATGGCCCTGAACCTTGAGGTGGATAACGTCGGTATCGTGATCTTCGGTTCTGACCGGGACATCAAGGAAGGCGACACCGTCAAACGAACCAAATCCATCGTGGACGTGCCCGCGGGGCCCGGCCTGCTGGGTCGTGTGGTTGACGGTTTGGGCAACCCGCTTGACGGCAAAGGTCCCATCGAGGCGGCTGAACGTCGTGTGGCCGACAGCAAGGCGCCGGGCATTATCCCCCGCAAATCCGTGCATGAGCCCATGGCCACCGGCCTGAAATCCGTTGACGCCATGATCCCGATCGGTCGTGGCCAGCGCGAATTGATCATCGGTGACCGCCAAACCGGCAAGACCGCCGTGGCGCTTGATACGATCCTGAACCAGAAGTCGTATAATGACGCAGCTGGCGATGATGAGAGCAAGAAACTCTACTGCGTTTATGTTGCTGTGGGCCAGAAACGCTCAACCGTGGCACAGCTGGTGAAAAAGCTCGAAGAGACCGGCGCGATTGACTATTCCATCGTGATCGCCGCGACCGCTTCTGACCCTGCGCCGATGCAGTTCCTCGCACCTTACGCTGCGACCGCCATGGCCGAGTATTTCCGCGATAACGGCAAGCACGCGCTGATCATCTATGACGACCTGTCCAAACAGGCCGTGGCCTACCGCCAGATGTCATTGCTGCTGCGCCGTCCGCCAGGTCGCGAAGCCTATCCCGGTGATGTGTTCTACCTCCACTCCCGTCTGTTGGAACGTTCGGCCAAGCTGAATGAAAACAATGGATCCGGGTCGCTGACTGCGCTGCCGATTATTGAAACACAAGCTGGTGACGTGTCTGCCTATATTCCGACGAACGTGATTTCGATCACCGACGGTCAGATCTTTTTGGAAACGGAACTGTTCTACCAGGGCATCCGTCCTGCCGTGAACACCGGCCTGTCCGTGTCCCGCGTGGGCTCCTCTGCCCAGACCAAGGCGATGAAATCTGTCGCCGGACCGGTCAAGCTGGAACTGGCGCAGTACCGAGAAATGGCTGCATTTGCCCAGTTCGGGTCTGACCTCGATGCATCGACCCAGCGTTTGCTGAACCGCGGTGCGCGCCTGACCGAGTTGATGAAGCAGCCGCAATATTCGCCGCTGACCAATGCAGAGATCGTCTGCGTCATTTTCGCCGGCACCAACGGCTACCTCGACGAAGTGCCTGTCGGCGACGTGGTCCGCTATGAGCAGGGCCTCATCACCCATCTGCGCGGCAAGCACCAGGATCTGCTGGACGACATCACCAACAATGACCGCAAGGTTTCCGGTGATCTGGCCGATAGCATCAAAGCAGCGCTTGACGCATTTGCCGCCGATTTCGCCTAAGGGCTTGGGAAAGGACATCTTAAATGCCCAGCCTTAAGGATCTGAAAAACCGGATCGAGAGCGTTAAGAATACGCGCAAGATCACCAAGGCCATGCAGATGGTCGCGGCCGCAAAATTGCGCCGCGCCCAGGAAGCTGCCGAGGCGAGCCGCCCTTACACAGAGCGGTTCAACGGGGTCATGGCCTCCCTCGCGGCCTCGGTCGGTGACAGTGACAGCGCGCCGGTTCTGTTGCGCGGCACCGGCAAGGATGACGTCCATCTGCTGGTCGTCATGACGGCGGAACGCGGCCTTTGCGGCGGCTTCAACTCCTCCATCGCCAAACTGGCCCGCGCCAAGGCCACCGAATTGCTCGCCGCTGGCAAAACGGTCAAGATGATTACCGTCGGCAAGAAGGGGCGCGAACAGCTCAAGCGCGATTTTGGGGAGCATTTCGTTGACCATGTGGATCTGACAGAGGTCAAGCGCGTCGGCTACGTAAACGCCCAGGACATCGCCAAATCTGTGATGGGTATGTTCGCGGCAGGTGAGTTTGACGTTGCCACGATCTTTTACAACCGTTTCGAAAGCGTGATCAGCCAGATCCCGACGGAACAGCAAATCATCCCCGCAGCCTTCGATGCCCCGGATGAAAACGCCGAAGCGTCGACGCTTTATGATTATGAACCCAGCGAGGAAGGCATCCTGGCCGACCTGCTGCCCCGTGGTGTCGCCACGCAGATCTTTGCCGCTCTCCTGGAGAATGCGGCGTCTGAGCAGGGCGCGCGGATGTCCGCAATGGACAATGCCACCCGCAATGCCGGTGACATGATCGACAAGCTGACGGTGGTCTACAACCGCTCCCGCCAAGCCGCGATCACCAAGGAACTGATCGAGATCATCTCGGGTGCAGAGGCGCTGTAACGTGTTACGGCCCCTGGGATCCTGGTCGCCTTGATGCGCAAGCTGTTGGCCATATTCGCCTTTGCCTTTCTGGGCTTTGTGGCGCTGCCTTACTGGTCGGCCTATGCCCTGGCGCAAGCCGTTAAGACGGGTGACCGTGCAGCCCTGGAACGCAACGTGGATTGGGACAGCGTGCGCGCCTCACTCAGCACCGATATCAGTGCTGCCTTGGCCGATGGGGGTGGCAATGACGCGAAATCCATACTGATCGGCGCCTTGGGTGGTTCGGTCGTGTCGGGTGTTCTGGATGCCATGGTGACACCGGATAATGTCGCCGCCCTCAGCCAGCGCGCGGCCTCCGTCAAAAGCCGCCGCGGTGGTGAGACGGATGCAGCCGAAGACGTCGCACGAGATCCAGTGGCCCATGTGACCTGGGCCTTTTTTCGGTCCCATGACGAGTTCGTCGTGACTCTGACAAGTGACAAGGTTAGGGACGGCGAAGCGCATCTCTTTTTCGAACGCCGGGGCCTGTCATGGCCCCTGGTCCGTATACAACTTCCCGACAGCGTGTTGTCGGGCCTGACAAGCTAGACCCGGAGAGTCAAAAAATGGCAAATGCAAAGGGCAAGGTGACCCAGATCATCGGCGCGGTCGTGGACGTCCAGTTTGAGGATGCCCTGCCAGAGATCTTGAATGCGCTGGAAACCGACAATAACGGCAAGCGTCTGGTGCTTGAAGTGGCCCAGCATCTGGGTGAGAACACCATCCGCGCCATTGCCATGGACGCGACCGAAGGCTTGGTGCGCAGCGCCGTGGTCACCGATACCGGCAAGCCGATCTCGGTGCCTGTGGGCAATGCGACCCTGGGCCGGATCATGAATGTCATCGGCGAGCCTGTGGATGAAAAAGGCTCCGTTGAAGCGACGGAAACCCGCCCGATCCATGCGGAAGCGCCCGAATTTGCCGAACAGTCTACCGAAAGCTCGATCCTGGTGACGGGTATCAAGGTTATCGACCTGCTCGCGCCATACTCCAAGGGTGGTAAGATCGGCCTCTTTGGCGGTGCCGGTGTGGGCAAGACCGTGTTGATCCAGGAACTGATCAACAATATCGCAAAGGTGCATTCTGGATATTCGGTGTTCGCTGGCGTGGGTGAGCGGACCCGCGAAGGCAATGACCTGTACTATGAATTCATCGAGTCCGGCGTGATCAACGAAGAAAAGCTGGACGAAAGTAAGGTGGCCCTGGTTTATGGCCAGATGAACGAGCCTCCCGGTGCCCGCGCTCGCGTCGCCCTGTCCGGCCTGACCATGGCAGAACAGTTCCGCGACCAGTCCGGAACCGACGTTTTGTTCTTCGTCGACAATATCTTCCGCTTCACGCAAGCTGGCTCCGAAGTGTCCGCCCTTCTGGGACGGATCCCTTCCGCTGTGGGCTATCAGCCGACGCTGGCCACTGATATGGGCGCTCTGCAGGAGCGGATTACCTCGACTAAATCGGGCTCCATCACCTCGGTGCAGGCCATCTACGTACCGGCCGATGACTTGACCGACCCGGCACCGGCCACGTCCTTTGCTCACCTTGATGCGACCACGGTGTTGAACCGGGCCATTTCCGAGCTTGGGATTTATCCGGCGGTGGATCCGCTCGATTCGACCAGCCGGATCCTCGATCCACAGGTTGTGGGCGACGACCACTACCAGGTGGCCCGTGATGTCCAGGGTATCCTGCAGCGCTATAAATCACTCCAGGATATCATCGCGATCCTCGGCATGGACGAACTGAGTGAAGAGGACAAGCTGACCGTGGCCCGCGCCCGCAAGATCCAGCGCTTCCTCAGCCAGCCCTTCGACGTGGCAGAGGTCTTCACTGGCTCACCCGGCGTTCAGGTACCGCTCGAAGATACGATCACCTCGTTCAAGGCCGTGGTTGCGGGTGAATATGACCACCTGCCCGAAGCCGCTTTCTACATGGTCGGCGGGATCGATGAGGTGAAGGCCAAGGCTCAGAAAATGGCCGCGGAGGCCGCCTGACAATGGCCGATACGATGCAATTCGACCTGGTCAGTCCGGAGCGGAGTCTTGCCTCACTCCAGGCGACAGAGGTTCAGATCCCCGGCAGCGATGGCGATATGACGGCGATGCCGGACCATGCGCCGCTCATTACGACCTTGCGCCCGGGTATCTTGACGGTGACTGCGCCAGAAGGGGCTTCCCGCTATGCAGTAACGGGTGGTTTTGCCGAAATCACGGCCTCCGGTACCTCGGTCCTCGCTGAAATGGCTATGCCCGCCGATGACGTTACCCAGGATATTCTGGACACCATGGTCAGGAACGCCGCCGATGCGCGCGACAACGCGGCGGTTGAGCAAAAGGACGACATGGCCAAGCAGCTCGCCGATATAGGCGCTTTGGCCACCGAATTGGGAATGTCCGTCACGCTGCCTTAGGAACACAACCTTAGCTTAAACAAAGGTCGCCCGTCCCAGTGACGCGGCGGCTTTTTTCTTTATGTGTTGGGAAATATCCCCACCGGAGGTACAGAATTCTTCTGCATCGGTATGAGATTTTGCCTCTGGCGGGGATATTTCCGAACACATAATAGATGTAGATTTAATACGTGCCTTCGTAGATGGCAGTGAGCGTTTCGTGACTGAACAGGGATGAAACCGAGGTGCCGTTCCAGATATTCGTGATCGCCTGCGCAAAGATCGGGGCGGTCGGTATGATCCGGATATTAGGTGCATTTTTGACGGCATCTGTGGGCTCGATGGAGTCGGTGATCACCAGGCTTTTCATGACCGATTTCGAGATCCGTCCGACTGCGGGGCCAGACAGAACGCCGTGGGAGATGTAGGAATGCACCTCTTTGGCGCCGCCTTCCTTCAGGACTTCAGCTGCTTTGCAAAGGGTGCCCGCCGTGTCACAGATATCGTCCACGATCAGGCAGATCTTTTCCTGCACATCGCCAATCACGGTCATTTCGGCCACTTCACCCGCCTTTTCGCGGCGTTTATCGACGATTGCCAGGGCGCAGCCGATCCGTTGGGCCAATTCGCGGGCGCGCGCCACGCCGCCCACATCGGGGGATACGACAGTGATCTGATCCAATCGGTCCCTGAAGGCGTGTTGAATATCCAGTGCAAAAATCGGTGAGGCATAGAGGTTATCCACTGGTATATCAAAGAAGCCTTGGATCTGGGCGGCGTGCAGATCCATGGTCAACACCCGCTCGATCCCCGCAGACACGATCATATTGGCGACCAGCTTGGAGGAAATGGGTGTGCGCGCCTTGGTCCGGCGATCCTGGCGGGCATAGCCGAAATAGGGGATCACAGCCGTGATACGCGCAGCAGAGGACCGGCGCAGCGCGTCGGTCATGATCAAAAGCTCCATTAGATTGTCATTGGCCGGGTTCGATGTGGGCTGAATGATGAACATGTCCTCGCCCCGGACATTCTCGAACACCTCCACAAAGATCTCTTGGTCATTGAACCGTTCGATGCGCGCATCGACCAGATCTACAGTGCGGCCCCGATGCATGCTCATTCGCCGGGCAATGGCGCTCGCCAATGGCCTGTTTGCATTGCCGGAGATCATTTTGGGTTGGGTCAAATCGGGCATCGGCAGGCTCCTCGCGGCCGGGGATGTAACGGTACAGTGACACGCCCGCGGCCTAGCCCAGTTGGCCCGGAAAAGGAACAGCCCTTCTCGTTGTTTGGGCAACAAAAACACTATCTTTTCACTGATAGGACAGCACCGTAGGGTGCGTGCGAAAACTGCTGTGCCGGAGGATCCCATGGCCCACATCGATTACTTCTTTGCGACGATTTCGCCGTTCACGTATCTTGCCGGGACAGAGTTGGAAGAAATCGCAAGGCGGCATGGGGCGACCATTACCTATAAACCCATGGATATTATGGGATTATTCGCACGCACCGGTGGGACGCCTCCGAAGGATCGGCATCCGAACCGGCAAGAGTATCGGCTGCAGGATATGGAACGTCGGGCCAAGCGTGTGGGCAAGCCCCTGAACTTGAAACCGGCGCATTGGCCCACGAACCCCGCGCCATCGTCCTATGCCATTGTGGCCGCGCAAGCGGCGGGGGGTGGGGATCTGGCCGCACTCGTATCCAGCTTGACCAGGGCCTGCTGGGCCGAGGAAAAGGACGTGGCGGAGGATGGTGTGATCCGCGATTGTTTGTCTGCTGCCGGGTTTGATCCGGCCCTGGCAGATAGCGGTTTGTTGAGCGGGGCCGAGACCTATGGCGCCAACCTCGAAGAGGCGGTCGAGCGTGGGGTTTTTGGCGCGCCATTCTACGTCACCGATACGGATCAGCGGTTCTGGGGACAGGATCGTCTGGCTGATCTGGATCTGTATCTATCGGGGAAGCTGTGACGGCAGCGCGCTGTTTTCACACATCTTTCGGGAGCGGTACCGAACCGGCGCTTGCGATCCATTGCGCGTTGGCCCATTCCGGGGCCTGGCGCGGTTTGGGTGGGCATTTGCGGGATCTGTTGACCTTTCGCGTCTTTGATCTGCCGGGCCATGGACGGTCGCCCGATTGGGCGGGCGGGGATTACCAGACGGTTTGCGTGGACGAGGCTTTGGCGCTGCTCGACGGGCAGCCCGCCCATCTGCTTGGCCATTCCTATGGTGCGTCGGTGGTTTTGCGCCTGGCCGTTCAGCATCCGCATCTGGCCAAGAGCCTGACGTTGATCGAGCCGGTTTACTTTGCGGCCGTTGCGGGAACGGTGGATTTTGAGAGGCATAGCGCCGATTTTTTGCCGTTTGAACAGGCGTTTAACGCCGGTGACATGGAGCGGGCCGCCCAAGTGTTCACCGAGCTTTGGGGGGATGGCACCCCTTGGTCCGATCTGTCTGATGCGCAGCGAGACGCCTTGGCCGCGCGCATCCACCTTATTCCGGAGCAAGCTCCGGGCCTTTATGACGATCCGGGGGGCGTTCTGGCTGCTAATGCGCTGGAAAAAATGGATATTCCGGTGCTTTTGGTCGAGGGTGAAGAGAGCCCACCTGTGATTTCGGCGATTTTGGACGTGTTCGCGGCCCGGTTGCCTCGAACCAGCCGACTGAGGGTTCCGGGGGCGGGCCACATGGTTCCGCTGACCCATGCGGGGGAAGTGGCTGGCGCGGTGCGGGCTTTGATCCAGGAGGCGTCATAGCCCCAAAACGCGTCTGTACATGGCATACACAAACCATGCATATCCCATACATACGCGATGCGGCTGGTCCGCACGATATATTGGCGATCTGTTAGGATTTACGTCCCATCGTGGGATCAGTTGGATGCGTGATCCGGCGGCGCGGGCTGCGCCCGCATTATTCCTGTTTTGATTTTGGTAGAGGCTTCAGGCTCACCAAAACAGAGATCGGTTTGGTCCCTTGGGTTGGGAGCAGGGAAAGGCTAAGCCGTCATTTTAGCGAGGAACGCGCTGACCTTGGCCTCATCCGCGGACCAGTCGCAGACCAGACGGGCGGTGAGAGGCGCGTCACCCGGGCCGTCGAGACCGCCATCGAGGATATAGTAATAGGCGCCGGCATCATGGAGCTTGCGGTGGATGGCGCGGGGCCAGGCGGCGAAGATAATGTTCGCGCGCGGCTCAAAGTGGAGCGTTACATCGGGGTTCTGTTTCAGACCGCGGGTCAGGCTGTTACAGGCTGTGTTGGCGGCACGGGCCATGTCAAGCCAGAGGTCGTCTTTCAGGTAGGCCCCCATCTGGGCTGACATGTAGCGGTGTTTCGAGATCAGGTGACCCGCCCGTTTGCGGCGCAATTCGAATTCCCAGGCTTTTTCCGAGTCAAGGAGGATCACCGCCTCCACCCCCATCAGGCCGTTTTTCGTGCCGCCAAAACTGACCGCATCGATGCCCGCGCGCCAGGTCATCTCTGCTGGGGTGCAACCGAGGGTGACCAGGGCATTGGCGAAACGCGCCCCGTCCATCTGTGTGGGTAGGGCATATTCGCGGGCGATGTCGGTGATCGCCCGGATCTCGTCCAGGGTGTAGACCGTGCCCTTTTCCGTGGCCTGGGTGATCGAGACAGGACCGCGCTGCAGGCCGTGGACGCCGCGGTTTTCCTCTCCCTCGATCGCTGTGCGCAGGCCCGCCGGGGTCATCTTGCCATCGTCGTTAGGAATAAGCGTCAGTTTCGCGCCGCCGGTAAAGAATTCGGGGGCCCCGCATTCATCCTCGTGGATATGGGCCACATCCGAGCAGAAGACCGTCTGATAGGGCTGGGTTTGGCAGGCCAGCGTGATCGCATTGGCGGCGGTGCCGGTGCTGACGAGGTAGATGGCGGCCTGCGGTGCCTCGAATACATCGCGCAGGCGCTGGGTGACCTGTTCCATCAGGTGATCGGCACCGTAGGGCGTGGTGTGACCGGCATTGGCCTCAACCACGGCTTGCAGCACATTCGGATGGGTGGGGCCGGTATTGTCGGACGCGAAAATCATGATCAGAGGATCCCTTCAACGATGTGGTCTTCCCAGTCTTCTTCATCCACCTCGAATTCCGGCACCGTCCAGCCCTGGACCGACATGCCTGCGTCGTGGACGGACTGTGCCGTACCTGAAATCAGCGGATGCCAGTCGTAAAGCGGCGTGCCCTGGTGCAGCAGACGATAGGCGCAGGTGGCGGGCATCCAATAGGCGATCCGGTCGATATTCTTGGGCGACAGTGTTACGCATTCCGGGACGAATTGATGGCGGATGTCGTATTGGGCGCAGCGGCAGCTTTCATCATCCAGAAGGCGGCAGGCGACACGGGTGAAGGCGACCTCCTCGGTATCCGGGTCCTCTAGCTTGTTCAGGCAGCATTTGCCGCAGCCGTCACACAGCGCTTCCCATTCCCGGGGCGTCATGTTTTTCAGGGGCACCCGTTCCCAGTAACGGTCGCGCAGGCCGGTGCGGTCTATGGGGTCTTTGGGTGTCATTTGGCGACAGTATGGGGTGTTGTATAGGAGGGAAAGAGTGGGTGGTGCGGCATGGATGCGCGGGTGGTTGTAAACAGAGGCGCTTCAGACTCTCCAAGGCAAAACACGTTTTGCCGCTGATCCACCCTCGCCTGATCCTGCCCTGATGCATCCTGTCATCGCCATCAAGAAAAATAGCGGTTTCCACTGCGTGGACCCTCCGCGATTTATCTAGACAGCGCTGCCAGGACACATCCTGTCTGGCTCAAGCGAGGGCGGCTCCGAGGCAAAGCGTTCCGGTTGATCTTTTGCGGCGCGGTTGGGAGAAGGCGGGCATGGCAGATAGAGTTTCTCCGAAAGGGGCGCCGTGGCGCAACTTCTATGGGCGCAAGGCGGGAAAGACCTTGCGCGACAGTCAGCGTGGCTATTTGGCCGAAGATCTGACGGCGTTGTCGCCGGGCGCGGTTGACTGGGAGGAGAACCCCGAGCGGGTGCCGCTGGATATGGAGGGGCTGTTCGGCGGGCGGCCCGTCTGGTTGGAGATCGGATTTGGCGGCGGGGAGCATATGGTGCACCAGGCCGCGTTGAACCCGGATGTCGGGATCATCGGCTGTGAGCCCTTCATCAACGGGGTCGCGATGTTGCTGGGCAAGATCCGGCAAGCGGGGGTGGACAATGTGGCGGTCCATCCCGGCGATGCGCGCGACCTGTTCGATGTATTGCCTGACGGTTCGATCGCGCGGGCGTTTCTGCTGTATCCCGATCCCTGGCCCAAGGCGCGCCATCACCGGCGTCGTTTCGTGACGCCGGAGCATCTGGAGCCTTTGGCGCGGGTGATGGCACCGGGGGCCATCTTGCGGGTGGCCACGGATATCGAGGATTACGTGCGCCAGACCCTGGAACAGGTGCCGCGCCATGGGTTTCGCTGGCTGGCTGAGCGGCCGGGGGATTGGCGGGCACCGTGGGATGATTGGCATTCCACCCGTTATGAGCAGAAAGCGCTGCGCGAGGGGCGGCGGCCCCATTATCTGACCTTTCAGCGGGTCTGAAGCAGCGCCATCAGCGCATCTTGGCCCGGTTGGTAGAGCCGCCTGTAGGCGCCGCTATTGGTCAGGATCGCTGCGGTTTGCCCCGTCATCCGGTCGAACCCGGCCACGGCGTACCACATCGTGTTGGAGCCGTTATGGTGGCGGATATCGCCCTCCACCACCCAACCACAGGCATAATCCGCCCCGGCGACGGGTTCGTGCAGCGCCTCCCAATACGGGGCGGGGAGGAAGGCTTCGTCCCGCGCGGCATGGGCCTGGAGGTAGCGGATCAGGTCGGCGGGGCCGATATGCACCGTCCCTGCGGGGCCCAGGGCGGGCACATTGTCAGCCGCCGGGCCGGGGGGCATGGCGCGGTACCGGCCCATGAATGTGACGCCATGTCCCCAGGGTTGGCTTTCGGGGGCGGCCAGGCCCGGCGGGCCAAACCCGGCCGAGGTGATGCCGAGGGGGGTAAACACCTCCTCTCGCAGCAGTGTTTCCCATGGTGTGTCGGTCACTGTTTCGCAGATCAGCCCGGCCAGGACGTAGCCCGCATTGGAATAGGTGATCTGGGGGTTAGGTGGATTGGCAGCGGCATTGGCGGCATAGGCGGCGCGGTCCGCGCGAATATCCTGGCGGGTCTGGTAGGTCCCGACGAGGGATTGCGCCGTGGGCAGGTCGATATGCGGGGGCAGGCCACCGCGGTGGTCCAAGAGAGCGCGCAGGGTGATATCCGCGTAACCCGGATGGGTGTCGATCACGCCGGTTAGGTGCTGGCGGACCGTATCGGACAGGTGCAACTGTCCGGCGGCGGCGAGGCGGGCCACTAGGGTTGCGGTCATGGATTTGGTGATGGAACCGATATGCCAGAGGTGGTCCCGGGTCACCGGCACCTCGGCCCCTTTTGCCAGGATGCCAGCCGGGGCAATCTCGACAGCGTCTCGCATGCCCGTGGCCAGGACCAGACCCGGGACGCGGAACTTTCCGCGCAGATCCGCCGCCATCTGTTGTAGGTCGGTGGTAGCGGCCATGGTGGGCAAGGCGGCGGTGCTGGCGAGGCCCGCAAGGGTGGCACGGCGCGAAAGGCGTGAAACTGTCATCCCCAGCATATGGGCACCGCCCTGGCCGCCGCCAAGGGGATCGGCGGAGCGGCGCTGGACCCCCCTGACACGATCCGCTAAGCGAGCGCTAACTGTTCAGGAGAGACCGCCATGTCCGGCCACGGCACGCCCATTCCCATGACCTCCCGCCCGGCCGGACCGCTCAACGGGACGGCGGATGTGCCCGGTGACAAATCGATCTCGCACCGGTCGCTGATCCTGGGCGCGTTGACCGTGGGGGAGACGCGGATCAGCGGCCTGCTGGAAGGCGAGGATGTGCTGGACACGGCCCGCGCCATGCGCGCCTTTGGGGCCGAGGTGACGGATCTGGGCGGCGGCGACTGGTCGGTCCATGGTGTGGGTGTCGGTGGCTTTGCAGAGCCTGAGACGGTCATCGATTGCGGCAATGCGGGCACAGGCGTGCGGCTGATCATGGGGGCCATGGCAACGTCGCCCATCACGGCGACCTTCACCGGCGACGCGTCCCTGTGCAAGCGGCCCATGGGGCGGATCACTGACCCGCTGACACTGTTCGGGGCCCAGGCGGTCGGGCGCTCTGGCGGGCGGTTGCCCCTGACGATGGTG
Source organism: Actibacterium sp. 188UL27-1 (assembly GCF_016901225.1). Taxonomy (GTDB): domain Bacteria; phylum Pseudomonadota; class Alphaproteobacteria; order Rhodobacterales; family Rhodobacteraceae; genus 188UL27-1. The sequence continues at coordinate 133,835 of NZ_JAFEUL010000001.1, forward strand.
GGTGCAGAGGCACCGGTGCCGGTGCGCTATGTGACGCCCATGCCCTCGGCCCAGGTGAAATCCGCGGTGCTGCTGGCCGGGCTGAATGCGCCAGGCCAGACCGTGGTGATCGAACAAGAGGCGACGCGAGACCATAGTGAGCGGATGCTGCGGGGGTTTGGTGCGGAACTGACCGTGGACGAGACCGAAGAGGGCCGGGTGATCACCCTGACCGGGCAGCCGGAACTGATGCCGCAGGATATCGTGGTGCCGCGGGACCCAAGCTCTGCCGCTTTCCCGGTCTGTGCCGCCTTGATCACCGAAGGTTCTGACGTGCTGGTCCCCAATATTGGGCTGAACCCCACGCGCGCCGGGCTGTTTACCACGCTGATCGAGATGGGCGCGGACCTGACCTATGAAAACGAGCGCGAAACCGGCGGCGAACCGGTCGCGGATCTGCGCGCCAAATTCTCCCCCGCGATGACCGGGATCGAGGTGCCGCCGGACCGCGCCCCTTCGATGATCGATGAATATCCCGTCCTGTCGGTCGTGGCCTGTTTTGCCGAAGGCGTGACCCATATGCCGGGGATCAAGGAATTGCGGGTCAAGGAAAGCGACCGGATCGACGCGATGGCCCAGGGCCTGCGCGCCTGCGGTGCCACGGTGGATGAGACCGAAGACAGCATGTCCGTCCATGGGCTGGGTCAAAAGGGGCTGCCCGGCGGGGGCACATGTCAGGCGCATCTTGACCACCGGATTGCCATGTCATTCATGGTGGCCGGTATGGGCGCGCAAAAGCCTGTAAAGATCGATGATGCCGGGCCCATCGCGACCTCTTTCCCGATCTTTGAGCCATTGATGACCCGCCTGGGCGCGCAGCTTGTGCGGAGCAATGCGTGACGCGGCCCCGATGACCGCGACGCCCAGCGCACCATGACACCGATGCCATCACCCAGGCCCCGCCGCGACCCGGCCAGGATCCTGTTCTGGGTCACGCATGCGGTTTATCTGCCGCTAGGTTATTTCGTGTATCTGGTCTGGTCTCTCAGCGGTGGCTTTGTCGTGTGGGATTTGCAGGTTCTGGGTTATTCTGCCGAGTGGGTGCAGCGCTTTCTGGCCGCGCTGCCGCCCGAAGGCGCAGAGATCTATATCCACCGGGTCCGCCCGCTTGATACCGTGATCCCCGTCCTGCTTGCGGTTACGATTTCGGCCTTTGCGTTGAAAACCAGGGTCTGGTGGCGGTGGGTCTGCGTGGCCATCGCGGCCAACACCGCATTGCTGGATCTGTTGGAGAATGTCAGGCTGGTCGCATTGGTATCGGGGGTGGTCGCACCCTCGCCCGAGGCCGTGGCAGCGGTCAGTTGGGTGACACAGGCGAAATTTGCCAGCCTTGCCACCTCCCTGGCGGTGTTGGTACTGGCGCAATGGAGGACACGACATGCCTGAGCAATGGGGGGGATGCCTGTGCGGCGTGGTGCGGTATCGGGTGACCGGACCGCTGCGCCCAGTCGTGGCCTGCCATTGCCAGCAATGCCGCAAGACGAGCGGGCACCATGTGGCGGCGACCTCGGCCCTGCGGGGTGATCTGCGGATTGAGGGGGCGGTCACCTGGTATCACTCTTCGCCCGAGGCGCGGCGCGGGTTTTGCGGCATCTGTGGCTCGAACCTGTTCTGGGACGGGCCGGGCACCCATATCTCGATCTTTGCCGGAGGGTTGGACGGCCCAACCGGGCTTGCCGTGGTCGGGCACATCTTTTGTGCCGACAAGGGCGACTATTATACACTGGATGACGGTTTGCCGCAGTTTCAGGGCGATGATGAGACCATGACCACCCAGGTGCCGGGGTAGAGATGTCGTTCACCATCGCCATCGACGGGCCTGCCGCCGCCGGAAAAGGGACCATTGCCCGGGCTCTGGCCGCGCATTTCGGGTTTGGCCACCTTGATACCGGGCTGCTTTACCGGGCCGTGGGGCGGCAGGTTATCGGCGGGACAGACGCCATTGCGGCAGCCCAGGCCCTGACTGCCGATGACCTGCACCCCGAAGACGCCTTGCGCACGGCAGAGGTGGCGCGCTTTGCCTCCCAGGCGGCTGCCATCCCCCAGGTGCGGACGGCGCTGGTGGATTTTCAGCGCGCCTTTGCCCGCCGGGCCGGGGGTGCAGTTCTGGATGGGCGCGATATCGGCACGGTGATTTGCCCGGATGCCGATGTGAAACTGTTCGTCACCGCAACCGACGATGTGCGTGCCACCCGGCGCTATGAGGAACTGGCGGCCAAGGGCCATGACGTCACGCTTGAGGGTGTGGCCCAGGATCTGCGCCAGCGTGATGCCCGTGACGCCGGGCGGTCCACCGCGCCGCTGCATGCCGCGGATGATGCCGTGTTGCTGGACACGTCCTGCCTGCCGATTGGTGATGCCATTGCGGGCGCCATTGCGATTGTCGAACAGGTTATGGGGTAGGCCGGATGCGGATCTTGCGGATAAAGCGGCCCTCCCAAATGGCGGATATTCTACGACCCTATGGGATCATGCTGAACGGCGCGCCGATGGGTCTGATCAAACGCAACGCCCGGCTGGAGCTGGATGTGCCCAGCAATCCCTTTGTGGTGCAGGCGACGATCGATTGGTGTTCCAGTCTGCCGTTGGACGTGCCTGCCGGTGATGCGCCGCTGACCTTGCGCGTGTCGAACACCTATGGGATCTGGAAGGCCAACTGGGCCATTAAGCATGCCGCCGATACCTATCTGACGCTGGACTTGGTTGCGCCGTAGGGCAATTGGATTTCGTGCCTCCGGCGGGGATATTTTAAGACACATGATGGGGGCGGGTTGGGTTTGCCCGTTGTTTCGGGTTTACCGGCAAGGCCCTTGCATTGCTGGGGGTCATCGCCTATACGCGCCGATGTCGAAGTTTCGGGACAGGAACCGGCGGAAAATCTGAATGGGGTCGGGTCACACCGACCCTTTCTTGTTCCCCGGATGCGCCATGATCGACCAACGTCAACCCAAAGACCGGCGGAGACAACCGCGCGGCCAGTAATATCGAAACCGAAGGACCGATACACACATATGTCAGCTGCAACCATGGAGGAATTCGAAGCCCTCCTGCAAGAAAGCTTCGAGATTGACACGCCCGATGAAGGGTCTGAAGGGTCTGTTGTCAAAGGCAAGGTGATCGCAATCGAAGCGGGCCAGGCCATCATCGACGTCGGCTACAAGATGGAAGGCCGTGTCGAGCTGAAAGAATTCGCAAATCCTGGCGAGGCGCCCGAGATCGAAGTGGGTGACGAGGTCGAGGTGTTCCTGGACCGGGTTGAGAATGCCCGGGGCGAGGCTGTCATCAGCCGTGACAAGGCCCGCCGCGAGGAAGCCTGGGACCGTCTGGAAAAAGCCTATGCCGACGAGGAACGTGTCGAAGGCGCGATCTTCAGCCGTGTGAAGGGTGGCTTTACCGTGGATCTGGGTGGCGCCGTGGCGTTCCTGCCTGGCTCCCAGGTCGATGTGCGCCCCGTGCGCGATGCGGGCCCGTTGATGGGTCTGAAGCAGCCATTCCAGATTTTGAAGATGGACCGCCGCCGGGGCAATATCGTCGTCTCCCGCCGTGCCATCCTGGAAGAAAGCCGCGCCGAACAGCGCGCCGAGGTGATCGGCAACCTGATGGAAGGCCAGGCCGTCGATGGTGTCGTCAAGAACATCACCGAATACGGGGCCTTCGTCGATTTGGGCGGTGTTGATGGTCTGCTGCACGTCACCGACATGGCGTGGCGCCGCGTCAATCACCCGTCCGAGATCCTGACAATCGGTGAAACGATCAAGGTGCAGGTCATCAAGATCAACAAGGAAACCCACCGCATCAGCCTTGGTATGAAGCAGCTGATGGACGATCCGTGGAATTCCGTTGAATCCAAGTACCCGCTGGATTCCGTCCACCATGGCCGTGTCACCAACATCACCGATTACGGTGCATTCGTTGAACTGGAGCCCGGTGTCGAAGGTCTGGTCCACGTCTCGGAAATGTCCTGGACCAAGAAGAACGTCCATCCGGGCAAGATCGTGTCGACCTCCCAGGAAGTGGAAGTCATGGTGCTGGAGATCGATACCTCCAAGCGCCGCGTCTCGCTTGGTCTCAAGCAGACCATGCGCAACCCGTGGGAAGTGTTTGCCGAGACCCATCCCGAGGGCACGCAGGTCGAGGGCGAGGTCAAGAACATCACCGAATTCGGTCTGTTCATCGGTCTGCCCGGCGATATCGACGGTATGGTCCACCTCTCCGACCTCAGCTGGGACGAGCGTGGCGAAGATGCGATCCAAGGCTACCGCAAGGGCGACAGCGTCAATGCCGTTGTCACCGAAGTGGATGTCGAGAAGGAGCGCATCAGCCTGAGCGTCAAGGCCCTGGGCGGTGACAAATTCGCCGAAGCCGTGGGTGGCGTCAAACGCGGTGACATCATCACCGTCGGCGTGACCGCGATCGAGGATGGCGGGATCGAGGTGGAGTATGAAGGCATGAAATCCTTCATCCGCCGCAGCGACCTGTCTCGCGACCGGGCCGAACAGCGCCCCGAGCGGTTCGGCGTCGGCGACAAGCTGGACGTGCGCGTCACCAACATGGACGCCAAGACCCGCCGCCTGGGTCTGTCGATTAAGGCGCGCGAGATCGCCGAAGAGAAGGAAGCCGTCGAACAGTATGGCTCCTCCGACTCGGGCGCATCCCTCGGCGACATTCTGGGTGCGGCGCTTAAGGGCGACGAATAAACACCATCGGTACCAGCAAGTGGAAAAGCCCGGACCGCAAGGTTCCGGGCTTTTTCTTTGTCCCGGTCCGCCGCGACATTCCCGCAAGGGGCGAGCCCGTGACCCCCGCCTCAATCCTATGGATAACGGACGCATTGTTGCCACATCGGCAACGCCAACCCTTGCGCGGTCAACCGTGCTCTGCCCGAATCGGTTGATGCGTTAATCATTTGGGCAGGATCAAAGCGCTTGCACTGCGCGGAAAATCGCTCCGCTTTGCCGCTTTTTTTGTCTTGGATCAGGGATTTAGCTGTGGATTTCCTGTGAATCACCACGCCTTTATCATTCCTTGGAGCAGGATTTGGTCATATAGTCGGTGATACAAAAAACACGAGAGCCGCCTGCAAAGAGAGGCGTCCGGGGGGACATGCACGATGATCCGATCTGAGCTGATACAGAAGATCGCCGAAGAAAATCCACATCTGTACCAGCGCGATGTTGAACGCATCGTCAACACGATCTTTGAGGAGGTCATCGACGCCATGGCACGCGGGGATCGCGTCGAACTGCGCGGTTTCGGGGCATTCTCGGTCAAACAGCGGGACGCGCGCACAGGCCGCAACCCACGCACCGGCGAAGCGGTTGCAGTTGACGAAAAGCACGTGCCATTCTTCAAGACAGGAAAGCTGTTGCGCGACCGACTCAACGGCGGGTGAACCTTTAGGGGGCTCGATCATGCGGTTTCTGAAATACCTGTTCCTGGCAGTCCTTGCGATCTGCCTGGTCATCATTGCGTTGGCGAACAATCGTATCGTTCTGCTCAAGCTTCTGCCGGCCGAACTGGCCTTTCCGCTGCCCTATGGCTGGTCGGATTGGGTCATGAACAACATGGCCATCGAACTGCCGCTTTATGCGGTGATCTTTGCAAGCATTGCCGTGGGCCTGTTGGTGGGCTTTGTGTGGGAATGGTTCCGGGAGCATAAACACCGCGTTGCCATGCGCCAGCGTGGTAAAGAGGCCAAGACCCTGGCACGCGAAGTCGTGAAGCTCAAAGAGGCGCAGGGCGAAGGCAAGGACGAGGTTCTGGCCATCCTCGACAAAAGCGACCGCAAGGCCAGTTGACGGCCATGGCACGCCCGGTGCGGATCAAGATATGCGGGTTGACCCGACCCGAGGACGTGTCCGCGGTCACTGCGGCCCGCGCCAATTACGTGGGCTTTGTCTTTTTCCCGAAATCGCCGCGCAACATCGGGTTGGAGGCGGCCAGTCAGTTGGCCATCGCAGTTCCCGCCGGAATCGCCAAGGTGGCGTTGGTCGTCAATGCCGATAACGCCTTTCTGGACCGGCTGACCGCGACCGTGCCGCTGGATATGCTGCAACTTCACGGAAACGAACCACCGGAGCGCGTGTTGGAGGTGCGGCAACGCTACGGCCTTCCGGTGATGAAGGCCCTTGGCGTTCGGGATGAAAGCGACCTGCCTGCCCTGGATCGATATGCCCGGGTGGCGGATCAGTTGCTGGTGGATGCCAAACCGCCAGAGGGGGCCGACCGACTGGGCGGCAATGGCGTGGCCTTTGACTGGCGGCTGATCGCGGGGCGGCGCTGGCCTGTACCCTGGATGCTGGCTGGCGGGCTGACCATCGACAATGTGGCCGAGGCCATGCACCTGACCGACGCGCGGCAGGTTGATCTGTCATCCGGCGTCGAATCGGCGCCCGGTGTGAAAGACCCGGATCTGATCCGGGCCTTTTGTGAGGCTGCGCGGGGCGCTATTCCGGCAGCGGAATGAACTCCTCCCGGTCGTCCGGGGGCAGTTGAAACCGGCCATGGGCCCAATCGCCCGCGCGCCAGGCTTCCTTGGCGGCGTCGATCTTGTCCTTGGACGAGGCCACGAAGTTCCACCAGATATGGCGCGGCCCACCCAGGGTCTCTCCGCCCAGCAGCATCAGCCGCGCGCCCTGTGCGCCCGCTGTCAACGTGATGGCATCGCCGGGGCGAAACACCATCATCTGCCCGGCCGCGAACGTGTCGCCCGCCACGGTAACACTGCCCTGCACCACATAGACCCCGCGATCTTCATGGTTGTCGGGCAGGGGGATCCTGGCTCCGGCCTTGAGCACCGCATCGGCATAGAACATCTCGCTAAAAGTCTTGGTGGGCGCGCGCTCTCCCCAGGCCGTGCCGATGATCAGACGCACTTCTTTGTCTTCTCCTTCGATAAAGGGCAAGGCGGCCTCGCCGTGATGTTCAAACCCGGCCGCGGTCTCTTCGTCCTTTTCGGGCAGGGCGACCCAGGTTTGGATGCCAAACAGTTTGCTGCCGCCTTGGCGTGTCTCGGCACTGGTCCGTTCCGAATGGGTGACGCCGTTGCCCGCGATCATCCAGTTGACCTCCCCCGGATAGATCATCTGGTTGGTGCCCAGACTGTCCCGGTGCTGAAACTCACCCTGATACAGGTATGTCACCGTGGCCAGCCCGATATGGGGATGCGGGCGCACGTCAATGCCCTGGTCGGTGAGAAACTCCGCCGGTCCCATCTGGTCGAAAAAGATGAACGGCCCGACCATCTGCCGTTTCGGAGCAGGCAGGGCGCGGCGCACCTCAAACCCGCCCAGATCACGACTGCGCGGGACGATCAGCGTCTCGATCGCATCCAGGTTGCCCGCATCGGGGCATTGCGGCTCGATTGTGTGGTTCCAACTCATGGGTGGGCTCCGTTGTGATGTGCCTGCGCGGTGCGGGTCAGGAATGCTGCCAGCGTGCTGATCTCAGATTGACGGAGGTCATGGACCCCCCGGGTGCCAGACCGTCTGTACATGCGCCTTCTGCGCCATGAAATAGGCCTCCAACGCTTCCGTCAGGGGGGCGGGGCAGATGGGATCCTGCCGCCCGGCAGTGATCAGGACTAGTTTGTTCGCCAGACCGGGATGAGGGACGGGCTGCCAGGGGATCAGGGGATGCAGCAAAGCGGCGGCATCTACCAGGTCTAGATGTTGTAGAATGACAGACCCCAACATGTTGGCCCCATTTGAATAGCCGAATGCCAGGACGGGCCCGTTGCCTCGATGGGCGGTGATAAAGTCCACCACGGCGCGGCTGCACTGTGCCAGATTCTCCATGTCATAGATCCCTGCGCCGGTGCGGCGAAAGAAGCGGTTGGCTCCGTGTTCCGACACGTCTTCGCGGGGGCTGATCACCGTCGCGTCGGGCAGTAATTGACCGGCCAGATCGTGGAACTGTCCCTTGTCTCCGCCGGTGCCGTGAAAGGTAAAGAGAGTGGGCGCGTTCGGCGCCCCCCTCCGTTCGGCGAAATGATAGGTCATTGCGTCCTCCGCGTCAGTCGATGATGGGGGGCAGCAGCGTTTCAAGCTGACCGCGCAGGTGCTCGTGCTGGGTCGGCAGCATCAACGCCTCTCCCAGATGGGCGGTGTCTTCATCGCGGTCAAAACCAGGCTCGTTGGTGGCGATCTCAAACAGCACCCCGCCGGGGGTGCGAAAGTAAATCGCCCAGAAGTAATCCCGGTCGATCACCGGGGTCACCTGGTATCCGGTCTCCATCAGCGTCTGGCGCACCTCCAGCTGTTTACCACGGTTCTCAACCGCAAAGGCGATATGGTGGACGGATCCCGCCCCCTGACCCGCTTGGGGCATATCGGGCAGGGTTTCGATATCGATCATGCGGGCTGTCCCCGAGGGGACAGCAAAACGGGTGACGGTCCCCGCACGCGCGATCTCCTGGTAGCCCATGAATTTCAGCAATTCGGCCGAGGCGGCATCATCGCGCAACCGCATGCTGGCAGAATGGAAACCGCGGATCGCGACATCCCCGTGCACCCCGTTCCCGGTCCAGCCGGGACGGGTGTCATCGGCATCTTCGACCAAGGCGAAATGATCCCCATCGGGGCCATCAAAGCTCAGACGGTTGACCCCAAAGGATGTATCATGTGCCAGATTGGCCACGGCGGCCTGTGTGAGCCGCTCCTGCCAAAATCCGAGTGTCCCCGCGGGGACAGCAAAGACGGTCGTGCCGACCTCTCCCGTGCCGGGGCGTCCCCGGGGCATGTCGGGAAAGGGGAAATAGGTCATGACCGAACCGGGGGTCCCCGCCGCATCCCCGTAATACAGGTGATAGACATCAGGGGCATCGAAGTTGACGGTCTTCTTGACCCGGCGCAGGCCCAAAACCTTGGTAAAGAAGGCATTGTTGGCCTGGGCATTGCCCGCCATGGAGGTGACGTGGTGCAATCCTTTGATCTGGGTGATCATCGCGGCATCCTTTGGCTGTTGGACCATGTTGCCGATAAGATAATGGCAGGATCACCAATGTTAACCGCGATAAAGCGCGTGATATTATTGCGTGAAACGTGGTAATCAAATGATATGAGTGGCCATATAGAACATGTCCGGACCTTCCTTGCCGTGGCCGATCATGGTGGGTTTGCGGTGGCCGGGCGACATCTGAACCTGTCGCCGACAATCGTCACCCGGCATGTTGCCGAGTTGGAGGAGCGGCTTGGGGTGCAATTGTTCTTGCGGACGACGCGCAAAGTCTCCCTGACGGAAGCCGGGCGCCTTTATCGCACGCAAACCACTCCGGTGGTGGCCGCGCTGGATGGGGCGGACGCGGCGGTGCGCGAACGCCATGTGGGCCTGTCCGGGCCCTTGCGGGTCAGCGCGCCGCTGTCGTTTGGCATGCGTTTTCTGCCGGAGGCGATGGCGCAGTTTCGTATCCTGCACCCGGCGGTTGCAGTGAACCTGCAACTGTCGGACCGGATGGTCGATATCGCGGCGGAGGGATATGACATGGCCTTGCGCATCTCTGGCCCGCCGAGCGATCAGTCAACGATCTGGCGCAAGATCTGCCCCGTGCCGCGCCTGCTGGTGGCGTCGCCCGACTATCTGGCGCAGCATGGCGCTCCGGAGCGCCCCGACGCCTTGGCGCGACGGAATTGCCTGCATTACGGCGGGCGGACCGGTCGCACCGTCTGGACGCTCTCAAAGGGCGGGACGTCGCATCAGGTGTCCCTGGCGCCGTGTCTGACCTGTAACAACGGGGAGACCCTGGCGCGGCTGACCGAATTGGGGGAGGGCATCACCCTATTGCCGCGATTTCTGGTGGAAGACGCCCTGGAGCGCGGCACCTTGCGGCCTGTCCTGGCCGGGTGGGAGGCGCCGCCGATCTGGCTGACCGTCACCTATCCGCCCTATGAGGCGCTGCCTGCCAAGGTGAGTGCCTTTACCCGGTTTATCGAGACAGCTTTGCAGGATCGGGGCATGGTGCCTGGCTGAGCCGCTGGCATAGTTTCTTGCCTCCGGCGGGAGTATTTTTACCAATAAGAAAGGGGGAGGCGCGCGCGCCGTTCCGTCAGTGGAGGAACGCTGGATATGGGTGGCGGCGCGGGGCTGTCCCGCACCGCCTGGTCGGGTTACTGGACCGCGGCGGTCAGCGGCGCGATGTTCACGGCATCTTCATAACTGGGCAGGGCGCTGTCGATGCTTTGCGCTTCGACGAACACATCGGCCACGCCTTTCATGAAGGTCTGGGCGGCACCGCCCAGCCACTTGTCGCTGAGCTGATCGGATGCGCTGGGGAAGGTCATGGTCGAGATCGAGGCGCGGGCACCGTCCATGTCCATACCCGATTCCTTGGCGATCTTTTCCAGCATTTCGTCGGACGGGTCGGCATTCCAGGCGTCATTCGAGGCGGCGGTGACGGCCAGGAACTGGGACAGCAATTCGGGGTTTTCGGCCGCGAAATTCGCCGGGGTCGAGGTCACATCGAAGACGAGGATGCCCAGCTCTTCTTTTTCGGCTCCGGTCAGCAGGACATTGCCATGCTCTTTCATCCGGGCCAGGCCGCCGCCATAGCCGCAGGCGAAGTCCACCTGACCCTGGGCCAAGGCGGCTGCTCCTTCGGGTGGTGCCATGTTGAGAACGGACAGGCTGGCCAAGTCAACGCCGAAATGGTCCATCTGGCGCAGGAAGCCGTAATGGGCTGCGGTGCCCAGCGGCACGGCGACGGTCTTGCCTGACAATTCGCTGGCGTTTTCCTTGTCGATCTCAAGGTTGGTGCCCACGACGCAGTTGTCGTTTTCCGAATAGCTGACGGCCACATCGACGACCTGAATGTCCTGACCCGCGGAGGCCGCAACCACGAAGGGCGGCACGCCCTGGCTGACGGAGATCTGCACATCGCCCGAGGCCATGGCGGCGGACATGGCTGTCCCGGTTTCGAAGGCGCGCCAGTTGATGGTGACGCCCAGCTCTTCTTCGTAAGTGCCGTCTGCCTTGGCGGCCAGCATGGGCAATGGCCATTCGAGGAAATACGCGACGGTGATTTCCTCTTGTGCGAATGTGGCTGTGGCCGACAGCGTCATGGCCGCGCTTGCCAGCAGCGATGCGAGTGTTCTTTTCATGGTTATCTCCCTGTTTCACCTGTTGTATGTGGCTTTTACGGGCCCGCAAGCCAAGATCGTAAGTCCAATCCTTGGTTCGAAATAGTCCAGCCACTGCTCAACCGGCGCAACGCTACGCAGCATGGCCAAAGGGAGTCAAACGGTTTGCAGGATGGCTGAAGAAAAGTTGCCGGATCTTGGAATGTTGGGGATGACATGGGCGTTTTGTGCATTTTTGAGATCAGGCAGCGGGTTTTACGGTAAGTATCGAGACAGGAGGGGCGTCTGTATGGGCCTGGCATTTGGGAGGCGGTGATGTCTGACGGGCAGCGGGGCCTGTGGTCTGAAACGGCGGTTCCGGCCGGAGCCCGTCCGGCGCTGGAGGGTGATCTGTCCTGCGATGTGACGGTTGTTGGCGCCGGATTTACCGGTTTGCGCGCTGCCGTGAAGCTGGCGGAAGGCGGGGCCCGCGTCGTCGTCGTTGATGCAGGCGATGTGGGCCATGGCGCGTCGGGGCGCAGTGGTGGGCAGGTGAACCCGATGTTGCCGTTCCATGGCCCCGAGGCGGTGCGCCGCCTGGTCGGGGCGCGGTATTTTGAGCGGCTGACCGAGGTTTCGCTGGGCTCTGCCGATGCGCTGTTTGCCTTGATCCGGCGCTATCAGATCGATTGCCAGGCGCGCCAGAACGGGTGGGTGCGGGTCGATCACTGCGCCAGGGCGGCGCGGATGTCGCGTGCCAATGTGGTGGCCTGGACCCAGTGCGGCGCGACGATGCGCAGCTTGGACGCGGCGGATGTGCGGCATTTGACCGGCACGCAGGTCTACAGCAGTGGCACGTTGATCCCGCAAGGCGGTGCGATCCATCCTCTATCCCTGGTGCGGGGTCTGGCGCGGGTGGCGGAGGGCGCGGGTGCCCGGATTTTTGGCGCCACGCGTGTTGAGGGCCTTTACCGGGGATCGGGCGGATGGCTGGCCGAGACGCCGCGGGGGCGGCTGACCTCTGCCTGGGTGATCCTGGCCACCAATGGCTACACGGATGGTTTATGGCCCGGATTGCAGTCGAGCCTGTTGCCGCTGGTGCCGATCCAGATTGCCAGCGACCCGTTGCCGGAGGATCGCATCCCGGCGATCCTGCCGGAGGGGCATACGATCTCTGATACGCGGCGGGTGATCATGTATGCCCGGCGAGAGCCCGATGATCGCATCGTGTTCGGGGGATTGGGGCAGATGGGGCGCGGTGGTGTGGTCACGGGCCATGACTGGCTGATCCGGGATGCGGCGCGGATCTATCCCGGTTTGTGCGGTGTGGACTGGCGGCATCGCTGGGGAGGGCGCATTGCGCTGACCGATGATCGCCTGCCGCATTTGCATGAGCCCGCGCCCGGTTTGATTGCGGGGCTGGGATATAACGGGCGCGGTGTTGCGATGTCCCATGTGATGGGAGAGGCCTTGGCTGATCGCGCGCTGGGCGTTGCCGCGGGGGATCTGCCCTTTCCTGTCTCTTCCATCCGGCGCCTTCCGTTTCGCGCCGTGCAGCTGATGGGAAAGCGCGTGGCCGTCGGGTGGATGCGTGTGCGGGACCGTTTGGAGCAGATGTGATCTGGGGGGCTCCCGCCTGTCGGTACGGCATCTTGCGATGCCTGCCGCCCGTTGGGCCGGGCAGGCGCTGGCGCACCTGGGCCCGCGTCTGCGGGGGCGCATCCGGGACGGGTTTGCGCGCGGGCCGTGGATGGCTGCGTGCCCGGTGGCGGGCGATCAGGGGCGGCGCGTGGTTTCCCCATGGATCAGCTCCGTCTGTAATTCGACCGACAGATCCGAGGACACACCATGCATCCGGGCGATCAGGTTTTTGGCCCCTTGCACCCCCATCTTGCGCCGGGGGGTGCGCGCCGTTGTCAGGCGGAGGGGCAAAACCTCGGTAATGTCCAGCCCGTTGAACCCCGCCAGCCCGACCTCATCCGGCACGCGGATGCCCATCACCTGGCAGGCCATCAGCCCGGCAAAGGCAAAATGATCGGACAGGAAAAACACGATATCGGGCCGCGGTGCCTGGGCCCACAGAGCCTGAAACCCGTCATATCCCGCGCGGTAGGAGCTGCCGGGCATCCGCATTTCGGCCACCGCGCCCAGCCCGGCCTCGGCAAAGGCGTGGCAGATACCATTCAACCGCTTTTCCGCCCGCTGATCCTTGCCGTGCTGGATCCCGACATAACCCGGCTGGCGATATCCCAGCGCGATCATGGCGCGGGCCAGTTGATAACCCGCATTTTGATGATCGACGCCGACGCAGATATCGATGGGCGCGTCGGTAAAATCCCAGACCTGCAAGGTGGGGATCTGGCGCGTCTGGATCGCCTCCCGCACGGTCGGGCCATGATCCGCGCCGGTCAGGACCAGACCGGCAGGCCGCCAGGACAGGACCTGTTCAACCCAGGCGCGTTCCCGGTCGGCGTCATATTCCGTCGTGTTGACCACGGTGGTGAACCCGTTCGCCTCAAAAGCCGGGCGCAACCCGTCCAGGATGCCGGCGAAGACATCGTTGAAGAGCGTCGGAAAAGAGATGCCGATTAGCCCCGACGCCCCGCCCATCAATGATCGCGCATTGGGGTTGGGCCGATAGCCCAGCCTTTGCGAAATCTCAATGATCTCAAGGCGCTTGCCTTCGGACACGCCCTCGACCCCGCGCAGGGCCCGCGACACGGTCATGATCGACACGCCTGCTGCGGCGGCCACATCCTCAATCTTGACCAGCTTGCTGGCCCGGCTCTTGCGTGCCATGCGGTCTTTCCCAACGTTAGCGTTAACGTTAATATCGAAAGACGCTGCTTTGCAACCAAGGCGTCGCCATGTCACGCTGTCAGCCAATATTTGGCAACGCGTTTGGGAGGGCCCCTTGCCGCAGATCGTCTTCGACCAAGTCGAAAAAAGCTACGGCTCCGTTCGCGTGTTGCCGCCTCTGGACCTGTCCTTGAATGATGGCGAGTTCACCGTTTTGGTCGGTCCGTCCGGTTGCGGCAAGTCCACGACATTGCGCATTCTGGCGGGGTTGGAGACGTTGTCAGGGGGCGAGATCTTTTTCGACGGGGCGCCCATCGGCGCGCTGGAGCCCAAGGAGCGCGACATCGCGATGGTGTTCCAAGACTATGCGCTCTACCCGCATATGAACATCGCCAAGAACATGTCCTTTGCCCTGCGCCTGCAAAAGGCACCCAAATCCGAGATCACGGAAAAGGTGCAGCGCGTGGCCGACATGCTGAATATCGGCCACCTTTTGGATCGCAAACCGGCGGAACTGTCGGGCGGTCAGCGCCAACGGGTTGCCATGGGCCGCGCCCTGGTCCGCGATGCGGGCACATTTCTGTTCGATGAACCGCTGTCGAACCTGGATGCGAAGCTGCGCGGTAAGATGCGTACCGAACTGGCCGAGATGCGCGATACGATCGACAAGAATATGGTCTATGTCACCCATGACCAGGTCGAGGCGATGACCCTGGGCGACCGGATCGTCGTCATGAATGAAGGAACTATCCAGCAGCAAGGCAGCCCCGAAGAGCTGTTCAAATCGCCGGTCAACATGTTCGTGGCGGGCTTTATCGGCAGCCCGACCATGAACTTTATGGACGGCGCATTGCAACAGGCTGAGAGCGGCCTGAGCGTCACCGGTGACGGCTACACCCTGCCTTTGACGGCGGAGGATGCGGCACGGTTGCACAACGCGACAAGCCGCGATGTGGTGGTGGGCCTGCGCCCGTCCTCGTTTGAACGCAATGCCAGCCTGCCGGGCCAGGTCGCGTTGAAGGTGGTCGTGGCCGAATATCTGGGCGCACAGTCGGTTCTGGTCACCCATTGCGGGCAACAGGAACTGCTGGTCGAGATGCAAAGCGCGGCCCCCCTGAAGGCCGGCACCACCGAAACCTTCGGCATCCGCACCGATGAGATCATGATTTTCGATAAAGCGTCGGGCCTTAGGCTCTGACCAAAAAACCAACGATTAAGGGAGGAAAACGAAAATGCTATCACTGACCTACAGGCTGACCGGCATCGCCGTCGCCGCGACCATGGCGACTGCTGCCATGGCTGATCCTTACGAACCCTACCGGGGCACAACGCTGGTGATCAATGTCCCGGCCCATCCCCATTACAATGCCATGATGCAGGTGCTGCCGCAATTCACCGAAGAGACGGGGATCGAGGTTGAGGTTGACCAGCTGCAATACCTGAAGATGCGCGAGCGGCAGACGCTGGAACTGACCAAGCGCGAAGGCGATTATGACATGATCGCCTATGTGGTCTTCTCCAAGGCGGATTACGTCTTTGCCGACCAGTTGGAGAATTTGGCCAAGTATTTCATGAACCCGAAACTGGCTGATCCCAGCTATGATGCGTCGGATCTGATTGACGGCTACGTGGCCAATATTGGCGTCGCCGGAGGGGATAAAGGGTATCTGCCGGGCCAGACCGGGTCACTTTTCGGGATCCCCTATGGATCAGAGACCAGCGTGTTGGCCTACCGCAAGGACATCTTTGAAAAGCACGGCATCGATGTGCCGGAAACCTATGACCAGCTTCTGGATGCGGCCTGCAAGATCCCGGAGGTCGAGCCCGGCATGGGTGGTATGGCCTCCCGCGCAGCCTCGGGCCACCAGGCCAGCCATGCCTTCCTGTTGCACCTTGCCCCCCTGGGTGGACGTGTCTTCGATGACAAATGGGAGCCGATCATCAATAACGAGGCTGGCGTGGCAGCGGCCAATGCCCTCAAAACCATCGTGGATTGCGGCCCCGAAGGCTCTTCCACCTTTGGCCCGGCCGAGGCTGCCGCGGCGTTCAAGCAAGGCCAGGCCGCCATGTTCATGGACAGCATCGCCTTTGCTTCAGGTTTTGAGGATCCCAGCCAATCCACCGTTGCGGGCAAGGTCGGCTATGCGCTGCACCCCGAAGGTGTCCGCCGTGGCAGCCAGACCGGCGGTTTCGGCATCGCGATCCCCAAGAATGCCGAGAACAAGGAAGCCGCCTTCCTGCTGATGCAGTGGCTGACCTCCAAGAAAGGCGACAAGCTGGTCGCGATGGCAGGCGGCAACCCCTCGCGGTTCTCGACTTACCAGGATGCGGAACTGAACGAGAAGTACCCCTATTCCGCGACCTTTGGCGAAGCCCTGAAATATGCCGATCCCGACTGGCGCCCGATCATCCCGACCTGGGGCAAGATCAACGCCGATATCGGAACTTCCATGTCCAAGGTCCTGACCGAGGGCCTGGACCCGCAAGAGGCGCTGGACGGTGTCGCCGAACGGGCTCGCGCCATAATGGATGAGGCTGGCTACTACACCTGGAACTGACCCGCGCACCCATAGCGGGCGAATGTCCAATACACTCTCCCAAACCCCCTTTCTTATTGGTGAAAATACTCCGGGGGGTTTGGGGGGCTGGCCCCCCAACCGGGCCAAAACATGCGCGCCGATCCCAATGGATGGGCGTTGCCCGAACCACGAACCACCGAACGCCGCGTATGTATGGGATATGCATGGAATGTGCATCCGTTCTGCATGCGTTTTGCGGGCCCCTCGCACGCCCCCGGGACCCGCATCTTCCGACCCCAGACTGACCCCGGATTTGACCCATGCAAACCGCCAATGTGAACCGCCTGACGCCGTATCTGTTCATGGCCCCCGCCTTGATCGTGATGGCCGTCGCGCTGATGTATCCGATCGGCTACATGATCTATGCGAGCTTCCTGAACTGGAACCCCAGCCAGCGCATCGGTGAGGCGGAGTGGGTCGGTTTTTCAAACTATATTAATCTATTGCAGGATGATGCCTTCCGCGAAAGCCTGTGGGTTACCCTTAAATTCGCGGCCATCGTCGTCACGCTTGAAATGATCATCGGTGTCGGCCTTGCGCTGCTGCTGGATCGCAACATTCGCGGCATGTCGGTGCTCAGGACGATCTTCATCCTGCCGATGATGATCGCGCCCATCGTGGTGGGCCTGATGTGGCGCTATATGTACCATCCGACTGTCGGCATTTTTAACCGTACTCTCAAGAGTTTAGGGTTGGAACCGATCCCCTGGCTCAGCGATGGCAGCTGGGCCTTCACCTCGGTGATCATCGCCGATATCTGGCAATGGACCCCGTTCATTTTCATTCTTTCCCTGGCCGCCCTGCAATCGCTTCCGCGCTCCGCCTTGGAGGCGTCCCGCATCGACGGTGCCACCCCCTGGCAGCAGGTCATCTATATCAAGTTGCCCCTGATGATGCCGGTCCTGATCGTCACGCTGCTGCTGCGCCTGATCGACGCCTTCAAGGTGCTTGAGGTCATCCTGGTCATGACCAATGGCGGGCCGGGATTGTCCACTGAAATCCTCAGCTTGCGGATCAACCGCACCGCGGCTGAATTCCGGGAACTGGGGGAGGCCGCGGCCATGTCCAACTACCTTTTGATCCTGCTCCTGCTACTGACCGTCGCCATGTATCTTTACAACAAGGCCGTTGAGGCCCGCGCCGCCCGTCTGCGCGCCGCTGCCGGGGGCGATGCCTGATGTCCGACAAGACCTATGACCGCCAGAACCCCGCATTTTATGCGCTGCTCGTCGCTTTGGTGATCATGTCGGCGGGGCCGATTGTGATGATGCTGATGACCTCGCTGAAGCTGAATGTCGACATCATGTCCGACACGGCAGGGCTGCTCTTTGTCCCCACGATCCGCAACTACGAAACGGCGATGTGCAACCTGCTCTGGTACACGCCGGATCATGTGCAGTTCTGCGACAAAACCTTTGGCCGTGCGCTGATCAACTCCCTGATCATCGCCATCACCTCGACCGTTCTCACCCTGGTGATCGGCTGCATGGCGGCCTATGCGCTGGTGCGGTTCCGGTTCATGGGCCGCGACACGGTCTCGCTCACGACGCTGCTGATGCGCATGGTGCCCCCGGCTGTTTTGCTCGTCCCGGTCTTTGGCATCTGGACCTTCCAATTTCAGCTTGATGGCACCCGCGTGGGCATCATCCTGGTCTACGTGGCCATGAACCTACCCTTCGTGATCTGGATCTTGCAAAGCTTCATCATCCAGGTCCCGATCCAGCTGGAGGAAGCCGCGCGGATGGATGGAGCGGGCCCGTTCCAGGTGTTTTTCCTGGTCGTCCTGCCAATCATCAAACCGGGCCTCGCCGCCGCCTCCATCTTTACGTTCCGAGTGGCGTGGAATGAATTCCTGCTGGCCAATGCCCTGGCTGACCGTAATTCCCGCACCGTGCCGGTGACCATCGTGAACTCCCTGACGGAATACGACATCGACTGGGGCGTGATCATGGCCACGGGCATGCTGCTGGCCGTCCCGCCGATCATCTTTACCTTCATCGCGTCGCGCCAGATCATCACGGGCATGACGGCAGGGGCCGTCAAGGGCTAGGGCGATGCTGGATTGGCTGATGTCCTCCATCGACCCGTCCCGCGCCCATGAGGTCGGTTTTCATGTGTCCTGGCACGGGCGGGCGATGGTGCTGGCTTGGGGAGTTTTGGTCCCCATCGGGGTAATCGCGGCGCGGTATTTCAAAATCCTGCCGCGCCAGGCCTGGCCGGCAGAGGTGGATAACCGCGTCTGGTGGAACACCCACCGCGCGTGCCAATACACCGCCACGGTACTGACGCTGGGTGCCATCGCCCTGGTGCGTGCCGGAGATCAAGAGGTCGGCGACAGCCTGCACTATCTGTTTGGCTATGCGGTGCTGACCTTTGTGGCGATGCAGGTGATCGGCGGGCTGCTGCGCGGCACGAAAGGTGGGCCGACGGACGGATCCCTGGCCGGGGATCACTATGACATGACCCCTCGGCGTATCGCGTTTGAATATGTGCACAAGGTCGCTGGCTATACCGCCATCCTGCTGGCTGTGACCGCCATCTGCTCAGGCATGTGGCTGGCCAATGCACCGAAATGGATGTGGATCGGCCTGGCGCTTTGGTGGGCCTTTCTTGCGGCCTGCGTCGTGCTGTTGCAGCGCCGCGGGATGTGCGTTGATACGTACCAGGCGCTCTGGGGGCCCGATCCGGCCCATCCCGGCAATCAGCGCCCGCATCCCATCGGGTTTCAGGTGCGCCGCCTGCCCGGGCCGGATGATCCCGGCAGCGCCTAGCCCGCGCTATCCCAGGATCTCGGACATGGCGACGACCCGCACCTCGGCGACCGATTTGACCGCCGCCTCCGCCAGGGCCAGGGCCATCATCCCATCATGGCCTGTCGGGTGGGCAGGCATGCCCTGTGTCAGCGTCTCGACGAAGGCCGCAATTTCGGCGGCATAGGCGGTCTTGTAGCGCGTCATGAAGAAATCGAGCAACGGCGGGCGCTGGTATCCCGATGCTGTCGCAATCTCGATATTCGCCGTGTGCGTGTTGCGGGCAGATGCGGCCCCAAGGGCGCCATGGACCTCGATCCGCTGGTCATAGCCATAGCTGGCCCGGCGGCTGTTGGTGATCGTGGCCTGTTTGCCACTGGCCGTTTTCAGGATGACGTTGACGCTGTCATAGTCGCCCCATTCCCCGATCTTGGGATCGGTCAGGACACTGGCGGCGGCCTGAACAGTCTCGACCTCCTCGCCCAGCATCCAGCGGGCAACATCGAAGTCATGGATGGTCATGTCCCGGAAAATTCCGCCCGAGGTTGGGAAATAATCGTAATGGGGCGGGGCGGGGTCACGGCTGGTCAGTGTCACCATCTCGACCGTGCCAATCTGACCAGCATCGATGGCGGCGCGCAAGGCCGCGAAATCCGGGTCGAACCGGCGGTTGAAGCCGACCATGAGCGTCCCGTTGGTTTCCTCCACAACCCGCAGGCAGTCGCGGACCCGTGCGAGGTTCAGGTCGATGGGCTTTTCGCAAAACACCGCCTTCCCGGCGCGGCAGAACTGTTCGATCAGGTCGGCATGGGTCGAGGTCGGGGTGCAGATGACGGTGGCATCGACATCGTCTGAGGCGGCGATCTGGTCGATTGTGCGGATATCACAGCCATACTCTGTCCGCAGCGCCTGGGCTGCGGCCTCCACCGGATCCGCCACCGCGACAAGTTTCGCCCCTTTGACCGACGCAATCGCACCGGCATGGACCTGCCCGATCCGTCCGGCCCCTAATACCGCAAATCTCACCATCAACAGGGTCCTCCACCCGAAACATCATGCCTGTATCCGGCGCGCAGCTTTGGGATGCAAGTCCCGGCTGCCCCCATTATGTGTTCATAAATATCCCCGCCGGAGGCATAAAATCTTAGACCACAGCTCGCGCGACGGCGCGGGCGATGATGCGCTCCTCATCCGTGGGAATGATCAGCACGCGGGTGGCGCCTGCGCCGATCTCGGTCTCGTTGGCGGCATTGCGGCCGGTATTGACGGTGACGCCCAGAAATCCCAGCGCCTCGGTCACGCGGCCGCGGATATAGCTGGAGTTTTCGCCGATGCCGCCGGTAAAGACGACCCCGTCGAGCCCGCCCATGCTGGCCGCCATGGCACCGATCTCCCGCTGGATGCGGAAAACATAGTAATCGATGGCTTGCGCCGCGCGGGGATCATTCGACGCCTCAAGCGTGCGCATGTCGCTGGTCACACCGCTGAGCCCCAAAAGGCCGCTTTTGCGGTAGAGCAGTTCGGTGATCTGCTCCGCGCTCATCCCATGTTCGGTCATCAGATAAAGCACCACACCGGGATCCAGCTGCCCCGACCGTGTACCCATGGGCAAACCGTCCAAGGCCGAAAACCCCATGGTCGAGGCGACGCTCTGGCCATTGCGGACCGCACAGATGGAGGCCCCATTGCCCAGATGGGCCACGGCGACCTTGCCCAGCACAAGCTCTGGATAGTCGCGGTGCAGCACACCGGTGATGTAGTCGTAGCTGAGCCCGTGAAAGCCATAGCGCCGGACGCCCATGTCATAGAATTCGCGGGGCAGGGCAAAGGTATCGTTCACCCACGGATGGGTGCGGTGAAAGGCCGTGTCGAAACACCCGACCTGCGGCGCCGCCGGAAACATCGCCCGGGCCGCCGCAACACAAGCCAGGTTGTGGGGCTGGTGCAACGGGGCCAACGGGATCAGTGCGCGCAGTTTGGCGATGGCATCCTCATCCAGTGTCACGGGGGCGGAATGGGCCACGCCGCCGTGGACAATCCGGTGGCCGATCCCTGCTACGATCTCGCCGTCCAGATAGGGGGCGAGGGCTGCCATGATCTGGCTCAAAGCCTGGGCATGGTCGGTCGGCCCCAGCTCTGTTTGCGGGCCGCCATCGATCACCAGCCGGGCGGCCAGACCCAGCTTTTCAACCTGACCGGTGACGATCAGGTCCGGTTCGGGCTGCGCCCCGTAAAGGCCGAACTTGAGCGATGAGGATCCGGCATTCAGCGTCAGAATGAGGCCCATGGCGGTCATCCGATAATGCTGTAGCCGCCATCGATGGCATGGACGCCACCGGTGACATTGCGCGCCTCGCGACTGGCCAGAAACGCAGCATAGGCCCCGATATCGTCGATGGTGGCCAGCGTATGGGTGGGGGCCCGGTCTGCGGCGTCTTGCAACAACTGGTCAAAATGATCAATGCCGCTGGCAGCCCGCGTTGCCAGGGGGCCGGGTGACAGGGCGTGGACGCTGATCCCCTTTTCACCCAGTTCCGCCGCGGCATAGCGTGTGACACTCTCAAGTGCGGATTTGACCGGGCCCATGATGTTGTAGTTCTCGACCACTTTTTCGGCTCCGTAAAAGCTGACGGTCATGCAGGTGCCGCCATCGGGCATCAGCGGCTCTGACAGCCGGATCATGCGCAGGAAGGAATGGACCGAGATGTCCATGGCTTGCCCGAACCCGGCAGCAGAGCAATCAACGACGCGGCCATGCAGATCGTCCTTGGGACAAAAGGCGATTGAATGCACCAGGGTATCAAGGCGGCCCCAATGTGCTGATATCGCTTCAAAAACGCCCTCCAACTGCCCGGGTTTAGCCACGTCGAGGGGCAGGATCAGTTCCGCCTCCAAGTCCTCGGCCAGAGGGCGGACATGCTTTTCGGCCTTTTCATTTAGATAGGTTACAGCCAGCCGTGCCCCCTGGGCGCGCAGGGCGCGGGCGCAGCCATAGGCGATGGATTGATCATTGGCGATACCAACGATCAAAGCGGTCGTTTGATCCAGTCTGAACATACCTGCCCTTTGCGGTTCCGATCTAGGATATTGGGGCGATCTGCCAGTCTGGTTAGGGGGTTACCAGAGCTTCCACCAGGGTGTGTCCGACGCGTCGGCGCTGTCCTGCTCCTCTGGCGCGGCTTCCGCCGCGACGGGGTTGGCACCGGTATCGGTGCCAAATTTCTCATCCGATCCGGCGGCGCTGACCACCAAAGCCTCTTCCAGCTTGGCCATGGCGGTGTCGATATCACCGCTGCCGCACAGGCCAAACCCGTCTTCCATGAGCGATTGTGCGGTCGCCGCGGCCTTTTCGGTCGTGCGGCTGAGTTGCAGGCGCACCTTCGCGCGTAGGATCAACATGTCGGTGTTATCGCATCGGTCGACCAGTTTCTGGAACGTTTCCTCGGCATTGCGGCTGGCGGCGTTGCCTGCCTGCTGTTCCTGGGCCTGTGCCAGACTTGCGGACAGGATAAGGGCGGCGGCGATCAGGGCACGGGTCAAGGCAGGTCTCCTGTGAAGTCAGTCAGTGGGGCGTTCATACCCGATCAGGGCGCGACGCAGACGAGCCGAGGCGGCATCCATCAGCATGACGGTGACGATGACCAACAGCGCGATATAGGCCACGTTCTCAAAATCGCTTCCGGTTTGCAGGGCCCCCAGAAATTGCAGGCCGATGCCGCCTGCACCCATGGCGCCGATGATCACAGCGCCGCGTGTGTTCGACTCCAGGTAATACAGCGACTGCGACACGAAAATCGGCATGATCTGCGGCAAGATACCAAAGCGATGCTGCTGCACCGTGCTGGCGCCGGTCGATTGGATGCCGTCGCGTTGTTTGTCGTCGGCATTCTCGACAGCCTCGGACATCAGCTTGCCCATAGTGCCTGTATCGGTGAACGCGATGGCAAAAATCCCGGTGAACAATCCAGGGCCGAATGCCCGCAGGAAGATCAGCGACCAGATCAGCGTGTCGATGCCGCGCAACAGGTCAAACAGGCGGCGCAGGGCAAAGCGCACCGGACCAACGGGTTGCACGTTGCGGGCCGCCATGAAGGCCAGGGGCAGACCCACGGCACAGGCGATCATCGTGCCGATAAGGGCCATGAAGATCGTCTCAAGCATCGCGTAAAGCACCGCGCCGTGGCCCCAGATGGAATTGTCCCTGAATTCGGACCAGACCAATTGCAGGTTCGACATGTCCGGCACGACCCGTTCGCCCGCGACAATCAGGCCAAGCGCGCCAAACAATCCGGTATCTACCAGCGGGCTGTCGAAATCGAACCAAAAATATTTCCAGCCAAGCTCGTAGCGGTGGATCTCTACCTTTGAGCCGCCGACCTGCAAACGCTCGTAAAGGGAGGGACGCACCTCGACCTTGCTGTCTGTCACGCGGATCCAGTCCGGCAGGCCCGGTGGTTGATCCAACCCAAGGGCGGCCACATCACGCCGCAACTGCGCCCATTCCTCACCATTCAGGGGGCCTGTCGTATCGGGGCGCATATCGTCGGGCAGCCCATCGAACCAGCGGCCATCGGCCAGATACTGGTCCACCACCGTGCGATCCGTCCAAAGGGGGCGGGGGTGTTTGGCAACTTCGGGCACCCCATCGGCGTCCCGTCGAAAGACGATGGTCTCGTCCTGACCCGGCCAATCCAGCGCGACCTGGTCATCATACAATGTGATGGTGCCGCCATTGGCAAAGCTGACGGTTCTGGATGTGCCGTCGGCCGCATACCAGTCGGGTTTGGGATCGTAGATGAGCCTGTTGCCGCCTTCGAACCGGATGTCGACTTCTGCCGGATCGCTCCACCTGACGGTCACGTGATCTTTGTGGGCATAGGTATCGAGGAGAAAGAGCGAGGCGCGTTCCGGTTTCCAGTTCTTGCGGAGCGACCCGATATCAAACTGCACCCAGGAAAAGGCCAGGTAGGCCAGGATGACGGCCATGATCCCAAAAAACCAAAGCCGCTGGTGGCCAGCCTTGCGATCAATGTCGGCGCGAACCGCGTCAAGTGCGGTGGGCTCTAGCGTCATGCTCATGTGCGGCGTCCAATCATGCGGGACCGGATCCAGTCAGACAGGTAATCAAGGGCGATGATCGTGGCGACCAACAAGACAAAGATGGCCGTGACCCGCCCGCCATCGCGCCATTGGATCACGTTGCTGAGCGCCTGGCCGATACCTCCCGCGCCAAAGAACCCAAGAATGGTCGAGGCGCGCACGTTAATCTCTAGCCGCAGGATCGCGTAGGAAAAGAAGATCGGCATGACCTGCGGGAAGACACCGAACCGGATGCGACTGACCCAGCTTCCGCCGACTGATTGCAGGCCCTCCAGCGGTTTGGTGTCAATGTTTTCAATCGCTTCGGAGAACAGTTTGCCCAAGGCACCGGTCGTGTGGATCGTTATGGCGATGACGGCGGGCAATAGGCTTTTGCCCATCAGGTACAAAAAGATCAGCGCGATCACGATTTCCGGGAAGGACCGGAACAGATCGAGCATACGTCGGGTGAATGTGACGATCACCGTGCTGCGCATGATGTTTTGCGAGGCGAAACACGCCAGCACCACTGCAAAGACAAAGCCCAGGAATGTGGACAAGACCGCCATATTTAGTGTCAGGATCAGATCCGGCAGAAATTCAACGACCCGGTTGGCCCATTTCACAAAACCCAATTCCCATGACAGTTTGAACATATCGATGGGGAAATCAAAGATCTTGCGGAAACCCTGGCTGAAGGGCGTTGCATTGGCGGAGTTCGCCATATCCACCCCGACCATGAAGATCGCGACAGTGATGACGATGGCCACAACGGTATAGCTGGATTTGCGGCGTTGCAGGCGCTTTAGCTCGACCTCAAGCTGGGTCAGGTGCTCGGGCAGGATCGCGGTCATAGGGGGCTCGCACAAAAAAGGACCGGCGGGGCCAGGTGTCCCGCCGGTTTGATCACGAAAGACTTAGTTGGTCTTTTCGGCTTCGATCTTGGCTCTGCGGGCCTTCACGATCACGTCGTAGAAGGAATGCTCAACCGGCACCCAGGCTTTGACGACGCCGGCAGCGATGTTTTCATTGCAGACAGGATCGTTTTCCAGGATCCACTGCTTCATGCCAAGCATGGTGTCCTTGGCTTCCTGGGGCAGGGCCTTGCGCATCACGATAGGGCCGTTGGGGATCAGGTTCGAGGACCAGATCTGTTTGATGTCATCCATGTTCAGGATGCCCTTGTCGACCATCTTGCGCAGGTTGCCGGAGGTGTATCCTTCGCTCCATTCGCCCACACCGGAGACCCAGGTCACCGCCGCGTCGATGTCGCCGTTCAGAACGGCCAGAACGCCGTTTTCGTGGCCGCCCTGGAATTCGGTTGAGGCGAAATAGCCGTCCAGCTCGCCGAGTTGATCACCCAGTTCGATCGACGGGATCAGATAGCCGGAGGTGGAGTTTGGGTCGGCAAAGCCAAGCGTCTTGCCCTTCATATCGTCCAGCGTTTCGATCCCGCTATCGGCCAGGGTGACCATGACGGAATAATATCCGGTGTCGCCCGTGGGCTGCATGCGTGTCATGATGGGCTCGCCCGCTTCGGGATCCTGCAGGTAGAGGCCCGCGTAGCCCGAGGCGCCGAACCATGTGTAATCCAGATTGCCGCCGACAAACGATTCCATCGTGCCAGCATAGTCCTTGAACGTGTACATCTTGGCAGGGACGCCAAATGCGGCTTCGACGTATTCGCCCAGGCATTCGTTGCGGGTCAGGATGTCCTGCGAGGCTTCGTCGCCCAGAAAACCCACGCGAAATTCAGGCTGAACGCCGGACAGATCCATCGTGGGACCGGAATAGTTTGCGGGGCTATCGGCAAAGGCGACGCCAGCGATAGCGGCAGCTGCGAAAGAGGCAGCAACGCGAGCGGTGAAGGTGTTCATGTAAGGTCTCTCCCTGAGAACGAGGTGCACGTGTGTCGTGCGGGTCAATGCGCGCCCACCATGGCGGCACGATCTGGCTTTGGGGCATTCCCCAACGAGGTGGAGGTGATGGACCCTTCAAAGGCCTCATCCGCTTCCGCCCCATAGATTTCGCGGGCAGTTTGGTCGGTCAGCAATTCGGGTAGGCCATCGAACACGACGCGCCCCGCCCGCATCCCGATCACGCGGTCGCAATAGGTGCGCGCCGTATCAAGCGTGTGCAGGTTGCAGACGACAGTGATTTTTTCATCGCGGTTGATACGGTGCAGTGCTTCCATGACCAGCCGGGCATTCAGCGGGTCGAGGGAGGCGATGGGTTCATCCGCAAGGATGAAACTAGGCTGTTGCATCATCGCGCGGCAGATCGCGACCCGCTGTTGTTGTCCACCCGACAGCGTCTCGGCCCGCTGCAGCGCGGTGGCGGCGACGCCGAACCGGTCGAGCAGCGTCAACGCTTCGTGCCGCTCTTCTTTCGAGAAAAACCGGAGCGACGATCGCAGCACCGATTGCTGGTTCAAACGGCCCAGGATAACATTGGTCAACACATCAAGGCGCGGCACCAGATTGAATTGCTGGAAAATCATGGCGCAGTTGCGTTGCCATTCCATTTTCTCGCGCCCACGCAGGGCCAGGACGTCTTCCCCATTGACGATGATCTGGCCGTTGGTTGCACCGGTCATGCGGTTCATGATGCGCAAAAGGGTGGATTTCCCGGCCCCGGAGCGCCCGATGATGCCGACAACCTGCGGGGTGTCGATCTCAAAATTGACTGTGTTGACAGCCGTGACGGTTCCAAAGGTCTTCGTCACATCGCGAAGCTGCAGCATTCGTCATTCCCCTAACAGCACGCACCTTGGTTAGTGCTGCGGGATGACGTGAATGTTTCAGTTCTGTATCGGTTATGTGACGGATCAACGGATGCGCCTTTTGCGCCAATCACAGCGATTTAGCAGGAGAAATTTTGACCGTTTATAGTGAACTGCGCAGATATCGAGTGTTTTGTTGACACCTGCCCGTCCAGCATCGTCTTATGAAACCCAGGTGCAAAAATCGGCTTGGAACCGAACCGTGACAGTGACGACGCCAAAGAAAACGCTGGTATCCGAGGCCCATGCCCGGCTGAAATCGGAAATCCTGTCTAACCGCATGCCGCAGGGCTTCCAGGCGACGGAACCCGAAGTTGCGATGCGCCTCGGCATGAGCCGCACGCCCGTGCGCGAGGCGCTGATTCTTTTGCAGACAGAGGGGCTTGTTGAACTGGTTCCCCGGCGGGGGGTGCGCGTGCTCCCGATCTCTCCCGATGACATGCGGGAAATTTACGATATCCTGACAGCGCTTGAACCCGAGGCAGCGGCAATGCTTGCGGCACAGCGCCCGACCGAAGCAGAACTGGCGCCGTTATCGGATGCGACATCTGACATGGAGCAAGCGCTGGACAGGAATGACCTAGAGGTGTGGGCCGAGGCTGATGACCGGTTCCACCGGATCCTGATCCAGATGAGCGGCAACAATCGGCTTCTCGCCATTGTGGGCACATTGAACGATCAAGCACACCGGGCGCGGATCGCCACATTGGGACGCCGCGACAAGCCCGTCGCCTCGACCCGGGATCACCGTGATATTTTGAATTGCCTTGCCACGGGTGATGCCGACCGCACGCGCGAGGCTTTCCGGACCCACCGGCAACGCGCAGCGCATGAACTGGTCGAGATCCTGTCTAATTCTTCCGCGACGGCAGGTTAGCGCCGACCTGGTTTGCACAGACATGTGAGTTGTTGTTACAGCTTGTTGCTGCAATGCAGCAGACTGGAAACAACGATAGACGCATGAGCAACGGAATATGACCCGCGCAGCAGACATCCTTGCCGCGCGGCTATATCGCGCTGGTTGCCGATATGCCTTTGGTATGGCCGGTGGAGAGGTTTTGACCCTGATCGACGCCTTGGAAAAGGTCGGCATCCAGGTCATCACCGTGAAACATGAAAATACAGGCGGCTTCATTGCCGAAGGTGTGTGGCACCGCAGTCAGGCGCCAGCGATTGTTTTGGCCACCATAGGTCCGGGCGCCATGAATGCCGTCAATGTGGTGGTCAATGCCCTGCAGGATCGGGTGCCCATGGTAGTGCTGACTGGAGCGATTGATCCAGATGAAGGGCAGACCTACACTCATCAGATCCTTGATCAAACCCAGGTGTTTCGCCCGATCACCAAGGCCAGTTTCGTGCTGGAGCCCAAGGTGGCCGATGTGATTGCCGACAAGGCCGTGACCATTGCGATGGAACCGCGCCAGGGCCCTGTCCACATTGATGTACCGATCTCTGCTGCCGATGCCCCGGGGCCTAGCGCGGTTGTGCCGGATCGTTCGCTGGCGACGCCGGTTGTCCCCGCGGAGGGGGCGGATCTGACCCGGGCGCGCCAGATGGTGGCCGAGGCCAAGCGCCCGATAATCGTGGCTGGGCTGGACATCCTGACCGATGGATCAGCCACCGACCTGCAAGCCTTTGCAGAGCGTATCGGCGCCCCGGTCGTCACGAGTTACAAGGCCAAGGGCGTTTTGCCGGAGGATCACCCCCTTTGCCTTGGCGGTGCGGGATTGTCCCCCTTGGCGGACAAACATCTGATGCCACTGTTCCACGCGGCGGACCTCATCATTTGCGCGGGATATGACCCGATCGAGATGCGGACGGGCTGGCGGAACATATGGGATACGTCGCGCGTTAACGTGATAGACATTTCAGCAGATCAGAACCACCACTACATGCACCATGCCTCCCTCAATTTCGTGGCCGATACCGGTGCCACCTTGCGTTTGCTCACCGACGGATCGGGGGTGGACGCGCGCTGGCCTGATGGTCAGGTTGGCCATGCAAAAGCTGCCTTGCAGGCCGCTTTCCCTATCGATGATGATTGGGGTCCGGCGGCCGCCATTGATGTCTGTCGGCAGGTCTTGCCGAAAGGCACATTGGCCACTGCCGATAGCGGGGCGCACCGCATCCTCCTTTCTCAGATGTGGCGGTGTGATGCGCCGCGCGAATTGGTCCAATCTTCGGCCTTTTGCACTATGGGCTGTGCGGTGCCGCTCGCCATGGGCCTTGCCCTGGCTGCGCCGGACCGTACAGTCGTGTCATTCTCCGGCGATGGCGGGTTCCTGATGGTGGCGGGGGAGTTGGCCACTGCGGCCGAACTTGATCTGCGCCCGATTCTGGTCGTGTTCGTCGATTCCAGCCTGGCCCTGATCGAGTTGAAACAGCGCCAACGCCAACTTGCGAACAATGCGGTCGACCTGCACCACCATGATTTTGCAGCCATCGGGCAGGCCTTTGGCGGGGTTGGATACACGGTTCGATCACGCGATGCGCTCGCGCAGGCGCTTGTTGAGGCGCAAAACGCTGAAACGTTCAGCGTCATTGCTGTGGAAATTGACAGGCAGGCGTATGATGGGCGGATTTAACCCTTATTTGAGCAACTTACGGCTCACTTATGATCACGTATCCGTTCTTGGCTGCAACAGCTGGTTACGGTGGCAAAAGGGCCACCTATACCTGTTTTAATGGTTCACCCCTGCGAGGTATTTGATGAACTACGACATCTGTGACGCTCCCGTAAGCCTGCGCTCAGTCGAAGCGCTTTCCGATTGGAACGCGATGATCCGGGCCTTCCTGGCACACGGAACGCAAACTCCCGTTTGCTTGGGTGCAGTGTTGGAACGGGAGCCCGATTTCATCTTGGGTCAGGCGGCGCGCGGGCTGTTTTCGATGCTGATGGGGCGGCGCGAATTGGTAGAAACGGCCCGGGCCGCAAGTGAAACCGCGCAGGCCAGTCTGCGGTCTGATACCGATCAGCGTGCGCTGCAATGGTGCGCGGCGCTGGATGTCTGGCTGAAGGGGCATCCGTCGCAGGCGATCATTCTGCTGGAGCGGGTCCTGGACGACAATCCGCGTGACACGCTGACGGCGAAGGTCATTCACGCGATCCGCTTCATCTTGGGCGATGCCACAGGCATGCGCGCCTCCATCGAACGGATCCTGCCCAGCCATGGAACTGATCATCCGCTATCGGGCTTCATCATGGGCTGCCATGCCTTCGCTCTGGAAGAGACTGGGGAGTATGCCGCGGCTGAGCGTGCGGGCTTGGCCGGGCTAGAGCTTGCCACCGATGATGCCTGGGGTCTGCATGCCGTGGCCCATGTCCACGACATGACGGGGCGGTCGAAGGATGGCATCGCCTTGATCGAACGCAACACGCAGGCTTGGGATCACTGCAACAATTTTCGGTACCATGTGTGGTGGCACAAGGCGCTGCTGCATCTTGACATGGGCGACACCGCCACCGTGCTGTCGCTTTACGATCAAAAGATCCGCCACGAGAAAACTGATGATTACCGCGATATCGCCAACGCGACTTCGTTGCTGAGCCGTCTTGAGCTGGAAGGCGTTGATGTGGGCAACCGCTGGGCCGAGCTTGCGGATCTGTCGGAAACCCGCACCGATGATGGATGCTTGGCCTTTGCGGATCTGCATTACATGCTGGCCCTGACCGGTGACAGCCGCGCCAATGCCGTGACGCATCTGATCGCACGGCTCTATCGGGACGGTGCGGATCAAGGCGATTTAGCCGTGGTCGCCCGCCATCCTGGCGTCGCCGTGGCGCAAGGTCTGTCTGCATTTGGTGAAGGCCGATACGCCCATGCCTTCCGCAATCTGTCGAAGGCCTATCCGGTATTGCAGACCATCGGCGGCAGTCACGCGCAACGTGATGTTTTTGAGCGGATCACCATCGATGCAGGCATTCGCGCCGGTGAGTTGGATGGTGCAGAAGATATCTTGATCCAGCGCCGTACCCGCCGCGACGGGATCGAGGATGCGTTCGCCGCCCGCAGGTTTGCCAGCATATCGGCCGCCCGGCGCGTTGCGGAGCGTATTCCGGCGCAATAGGCCCGGCATCATGGACCGCCCAATTCGATGACGATCACAACAGATCCCGCTCTGGCACAGGTGCCGCCGTCACAAGCGACCAAAGCCCAACCGGTAGCAACCACCCGGGATCCCCGGTTGGATTTCTTCCGGGGGATCGCCATGTTCATCATCCTGATCGCCCATGCGCCGGGCAACTGGCTGGCGTTATGGATCCCGGCGCGGTTCGGCTTTTCCGATGCGACGGAGATTTTCGTGTTCTGCTCGGGCATGGCGTCGGCGATCGCCTTTGGCAAAGTGTTTCGCCTCCGCGGATTTGGATTGGGGGCGGCCCGGGTCGCCTTTCGGGTCTGGCAGGTCTATTGGGCCCATATCGGGCTGTTTATCGCCGTTTCGACCACGATGGTGCTGCTGAACCACTATGAGTTGGGAACCAAGGATTACGTCGGACAGTTAAACCTGTATCCGTTTTTCAAAAATGCCGAGTTACAGTTGTTTGGCCTGCTCACCCTCACCTACGTGCCCAATTACTTTGACATCTTGCCGATGTACCTGGTGGTGCTCGCGATGATGCCACTTGTCGTGCTGGTGGGTGATTTCAACCGCTGGGCTGCCTTCGCTATGATTATCGGGCTGTGGTTCATCACCCAGTTCGACCTCTTTCAGCTACCAGCCGAGCTGTGGAACAATCGCGGTACCGAGGATGCTCCGAAATGGAGCACGCGGGAATGGTTCTTTAATCCGTTCGGTTGGCAACTGATCTTTTTTACTGGTTTTGCATTCATGTCTGGCTGGTTGCCTCCTCCGCCGGTGCGCTGGTGGTTGATCGCCATCGCCATTGTGATCGTGGTCACCACCGTACCCTTTGCCTATTTCCGTATTCTGCGCGAAGTGCCAGAGCTGGCCGCTGCCCGCCGGGCCATTGCCCCCCTGATCGAAAAAACGGATTTCGGCCTTTTCCGCTACCTTCATTTTCTGGCCCTGGCCTACGTGGGATGGTGTGCCGTCGGCCCGCGCGGCAATCGGCTCCTGCCACCCGAACATGGCGCCATCGCATCGGTCTGGCGGCCGGTCCTGGCGGCAATCATGAAAGTCGGGCAGCAATCCCTGGCCGTTTTCATCGCCTCAATGTACCTGGCCCGGCTGATGGGCGTGGCCTTGGACGATATCGGGCGCACCCATTTCACCATGGCGTTGGTGAACATCACGGGCATCCTGCTTTTGATCGCATTGGCCTATGGCGTGGGATGGTTCAAATCCCAACCCTGGCGAACAAAGAGGGCCTGACCGGATGTTGAGACGCGATTTCCTGGCCTGGCTCACGGCATTGGCCGCAACACCAACACTGAGCCGCGCCCAAGAGGATGGGGAACCCGGTCTGCAACTGGGATCGGCCCAACCGTTCAATCCAGAACAGGTTGTGAACCGCGCCCGCGATCTGGCGGCCCGCCCCTATGAGGCGCGCACCCCTGTGCCTCAGGCGTGGCTGGATCTTAGCTATGACCAGTACCGCGCCATTTGGTTCGATACCCGCAACGCCCTGTGGGAAAACAGCGATACGCCATTGCGGCTGGATGTCTTTCCCCCTGGTCTTTACTATCCGCATCCCGTCGCGATGTCGGTGGTCGAGGACGGGCAATCGCGGCCCATGCTGTTCGATTTCGGCGTGTTCGACCATTCCGATCAATTACCCGAACTGCCGGTGGACGAGGTCATCGGCTATTCGGGGCTGCGCTTTCGGGCCGAGCTAGAGACCCCTGGTATCTACCAGGAATTTGCAGTGTTCCAGGGGGCCAGCTATTTCCGCGCCATCAATACGGGCGGGATTTACGGCATCTCTGCCCGAGGTCTGGCCGTCAATACGGCCGAGCCATCGGGGGAGGAATTTCCCGATTTCGAGGCGTTTTGGATTGAACGCCCCGCACCTGGCCAGCGGCAGTTTACGGTACATGCCCTGCTGAACGGCCCCAGCTGTACCGGCGCCTATACCATCGTCGTGCGCCCCGGCGCGCCGCTGACAATGGATGTCTCTGCCCGCATCTTTGCCCGGGCCGACCTGCGCCATATCGGCATGGGTGCCATGACATCCATGTTCATGTTCGATGAAACCATCCGTGACCGGTTTTCGGATTTTCGCCCGGCCGTCCATGACAGCGATGGCCTGCTGATTCACAACGGCGGGGGGGAGCTTTTGTGGCGTCCCCTGGCCAATCCCCGCCAATTGCAGGTCAGCGGGTTTCTGGATCGTGGCCCCAAGGGGTTTGGTCTGTTGCAGCGTGAACGTGCCTTCCGTGACTTTGCTGACCTTGAGGCGCTTTACCACCGCCGCCCCGGCCTTTGGATCGAACCCGGTGAAGACTGGGGCCCGGGTTCCGTGACACTGGTAGAGATCCCGACGGATAAAGAGGTTTACGACAATATCGTCGCCTATTGGCGCCCAGTCGGCGTGATTGCCGCCGGGGAGGAGCGCCGTTTCACCTACCGCATGAGTTGGGGCGCCAGTCCAGAACCCGCAGCCAACCTTTTGCCGGTACTCAATACGCGGATGGGTGGGCGCCCTGAAGGTGGGCAGATCATCGCGATCGATTTCGGCCCCGGTGACCACGTACCCGATGATCTGGGCGATGTGATGCAATTGGTGCGGTCCAGCGCCGGCGAGGTGACTGAAGGCGTGTTGCAGCGCAACCCGGAAACCGGGGGGCCGCGTCTGGCCTTCACGTTCCATGCGGGCGACGCGACCCTGGCGGAGTTTCGTGTGCAACTGCGCCTGCCCGACGGACCACTGTCGGAAGTTTGGCTTTATAGGTGGACGGCATGACCAGTATTCCCCGCAACCCCCACAGCGCCTCGGCCATGCCGCCAAAGGCACCCCTTTCCATGCATAGGCAAAGCTTTTGGAAAAAAACGGGTGCCACCCACGGCCTTGATGAGAAAGAACCCCGCTTTTGGCGGCTGGGTGTGTTCGCTCCAGCGGCATTGGCGACGCTGGCTCTGGTATTGGGGATCGGGTGGTGGCTCGCCAATGGTGGGTTGACGACGTTGGAAAAGGTTCTGCTGGTCCTGATCGGGGCCAGCTTTGCGGCCGTCGCACTGTCCTTTGCAACGGCCGTCGTCGGGGCGATCGGGGCCGTGCGCGTCTCGCGGCCTGCGACATCCGTGGGACCGGTCGAACCGATCTCTGTCGCGCTGTTGGTGCCCATCTACAACGAAGATGTTGGCGATGTGTTTGGCAATGCCGCGGCGATGCTGCGTGACTTGCAAAGCCATGGCGGTACGCACCATTACAGCCTGTTTTTGCTGTCCGACACCCAAGATGCAGCGATTGCGTGGCGTGAATGGGCGGCCTATCAGTTGCTGCGTGCGCAGTTGCCGTCGGATCTGGCGCTGTATTACCGGCGGCGGGCCAAGAATACTGACCGTAAAGTTGGCAATCTGACCGACTGGATCGAGCATTGGGGCGCCGATTACGAAGCCATGCTGGTTCTGGATGCGGACAGCTTGATGAGTGGTCGTGCCGTGCGTCGACTGTCGGATATCCTGTCAACTGATCCAGAGGCCGGTCTGATCCAGTCCTGCCCCAAGCTTGTCGGCGCACAAAGCCTTTTTGCCCGGGCCCAGCAATTTGCCAGCGCCGCCTACGGCCCGCTTCTGGCGCGCGGCCTGGCGCTTTGGACCGGACGTGAAGGCAATTATTGGGGGCACAACGCGATCATCCGGACCCGCGCCTTCGCCGAATGTGCCGGATTGCCCTACCTGCGCGGCCTGGATGGCAGCAAGCGCCTGATCCTCAGCCATGACTTTGTGGAGGCTGCGTTGCTGCGCCGGGCCGGTTGGGGGGTGCGTTTGGTGCCCGAACTGCCGGGCAGCTATGAGGAAACACCGGCATCGCTGATCGACCACGCAATCCGGGATCGGCGCTGGTGCCAAGGAAATCTTCAACATTTGCGGCTGGTCTTTGCCCGCGGGTTTCACCACGTCACGCGGTTTCACCTGTTCCATGGCGCGTTTGCCTATCTGATGTCGCCTGTCTGGTTTGCGTTGCTGATCATCTGGGCCCTGCTCGGCACTGGCGAAAGCAATAACGTGATCGCCTATTTCAGCGAGGCCAATCCGCTTTACCCCGACTGGCCGGTGATGAACCAGATGAACAGTGCCGTCTTTCTGGCCCTGACCTACGGCATGTTACTCGCACCTAAGGTGATTGCCGTTATCGTCACGTTATTGGTGCCGCGGGCGCGCCGCGTCTTTGGCGGTGGCGGGACATTCGTTGGGGCGGCGATGCTGGAATTGCTTTTATCAGTTGCCTATGCGCCGATCCTGATGGTTCAACAGACCCTGGCCGTGCTGGGGACGATCCTGGGCCGTCGGGTCACCTGGAACCCGCAATGCCGCGACGGTCAGGGCTATGGTTTCAGCACGCTGATCCGGTTTCACTGGCTGGAGACGATCTTGGGCGCGATCATCACGGCCGGGTTGATATCGGGGCTCGTGCCCATCTGGCTTTTGCCTATCGCGGCGAGCCTGTTGCTGGCGGTTCCGCTTTCTGCGCTAAGTGCGTGGCGGATCGGGTCGGATGCACCGAAACCGGCGCAACTGAGCACGCCGGAAACCTTGCGCGCGCCGCCCATCGTTCAGATGGCCCAGGTCGAACGGGCGCGCCTCAAAAGCCAGATTGACGCTGAACCGTTGAGCGCGATCCCGGCCCAGTAACGCCCAAGCCGGCCCCAGAACCGGGGCCGCACATATCATGCACAAATGATGCACATTCCATACATACGGGATATGTATGGCGTCCTCGAAACCTCAGTTTCGATTTCAAACTCGTAATAGAACCTAACGTCCCGGTTCTCCCCCATGGACAGGCTTGGCCAGGGCGGTTAGGCGACGGATACGTTGTTTGTTAACTTTCTTTTTGGCGTCGCTATGAATTTGCCACGATTTTATGATCGTCTTGGCGGCGCGATCCGATCACCACTGAGGTAGCTTGTTCATGTTCTCTGAAGCCAACCCGTTGTTCGAATTCCGCGGCCCTTTCGGGGTGCCGGTCCAGGTCAATCCCAGCATCGTGTTGCTGGTGTTGTTGTTTGTCGCCATCGGCGGATCGGCCGACATGATGGCATTTGACCTGCTGTTCGTCGCCATGCTGATTGGATCGATCTTTTTGCATGAATTGGGCCATGCTTGGGGCTGCCTGATCCAGGGTGTGCCGGTGCGCCGGATCGTGTTGCACGGGGGCGGTGGCTTTTGTGAGCATCGCCACGCCGTCACTGCAGAGCAGGATGAATTGATCGTGGCCATGGGGCCGATCGTGAACCTGACGATCTGGGCCGTGGCCGGTTTGATGCTGCCTTACACAAGTGGGGGCATGGTGACCTGGGCGGTGGCCACGTTGGGCTGGATGAACCTGTTTCTGGCTGTGTTCAATCTTATTCCGGTCATGCCCTTGGATGGTGGCAAACTGTTCCAGCTTTTGCTGATGCGGTTCACCACGGCCTCTCTCGCGACACGGATCAGTGGGGCGGTGGGGTTGGTCATCGCCATTCTGTGGATCCCCGCGATGGTCTTGAGCTATATGTATGTGGGGCTGGTCCTGTTTTTCATTCCCGCCATTGCATTGCACTGGCAGATGTTGCGCCAGGCCTGACCGAAGTGTCAGTGCGGCGTGTCGGGTTTCCGCCAGGCCATGACCATCAGGAACGGTCTGTTTTCATACGCGTTGCTTAGGTCCGCGTCGCCCCCTTTCGGCCGGGGTTCATCAAAATATTCAAGGATCATCCCCGCCTGCAAAAACCACTGCATGTAGCGAGAGAGCGGACGATGCCAGTTTCGAACGCGCAGGCCGTCCCATTCGAACCATTGCTTGCGCGCCGACAGATACCGGCCAAGCGGCGTCTCTCGGTATTGGTGTCCTTGCAGATCTTGCGCCCCGCCATCGCGCTGGCCGTGGCAAAGCTGGTGAGGTTGCCGATCACCAGATGTCCGTCGGGCTTTGTGACCCGGGCCATCCATCCGGTCGATCCAGGTTGTTGCCGATGATTGCCATCCATTTTCATCCGGGTGTCTGTTCTGCATGATCGGCCCGGATGGTGAAGACATGGCCTGTTTCTGAGCGGAATGCCCCAGGTGACAAGCCCGCCAGCGCCCGCTATGCGAAAACCTTCGCCTGTATGAGGCTGAGTTGGAGGATGGGCCCATGCAATGGTTATTGCAGGATCTGGATGATACGCACAAATTGGCCACGACTTTGGACGGGCTAGGCCTGCCCTATTCCTGGCATAAGGTCGTGCCGTTCTTGGGAGAGTTGATCCCTGAACCGATCATTGAGGATCCGGATCGCGTGGTGATGTTCGGATCCTACGCCTTGTGGCGTTATGCGGACATGCATGGTCTGAAGCCCGGCATATTCCGGATCGAGCCGTTCCTCCATCGAGCGGTGTGGCATCCCTTTTTGGTGAATGGCACTGACGCCCAGGTGCTGAGCTTACGGGACATTCCGGAACAATTGGTCGATGACGGACGGCTTTTGTTCATTCGGCCCATCGAGGATAACAAGGAAATCGCAGGCAGTGTGAAATCGACGGATGAAATCCTGGATCTGGCACGCAAGGTGCTGGCCTTGGATCTGTCTGATATTCCCATCGGATCATTGCGCCATGACACGCAGTTGATGCTGACCCGGCCCGTGCGCATCTTGCAGGAATGGCGGTTATGGGTGGTCGCGGGGAAGATCGTGACCTATTCGCTTTATAGGGAAGGGGCGCAGGTCGTCTACCGGCCAGAGATTGACGACGATGCGCTGCGCTTTGCCCAACAGATGGTCGAGCTGAACCACGGCTATGCCGCGGCTTACGTCATTGATGTCTGCCGGACGGAGGCTGGTTTGCAAATGCTGGAAACCAATTGTCTGAATGCAGCTGGGTTTTACGCGGCAGATCTTGGCAAATTGGCCACTGCAATCGAAGATCTCCCAGCGTCGCCCTAGCTGCCCGGCAGCCCTTCGAACCAATCAATGGCCATCGTGGCCCATCC
The DNA here is from genome assembly GCF_016901225.1 of Actibacterium sp. 188UL27-1. GTDB lineage: Bacteria > Pseudomonadota > Alphaproteobacteria > Rhodobacterales > Rhodobacteraceae > 188UL27-1. The sequence goes on from NZ_JAFEUL010000001.1 coordinate 171,990, forward strand.
ATTGGGCACCCGGTGGCCGCCCGGAAAGAGAGCAAGTTCGAGGGCTGTGTCGTCAGAGCATTTGGTCCAGCGGCGGCGCCAAAAATCCTCGCCCATATCGAATTCGGTCGCGCGGAGATTTTCGCAGCCATTCACCCGCCGCCACAGCAACATGGTGTGGAAGATATCGCCTTGGGCCAAAGCCGCAGGATCTTGCAGGTTGTCGCCGCGCAGGACGCGCCCCTCCAGTGGCACGGTGCCATCGGTCCAGCCATGGGTGTGGAGCAGCTTGACCGGGCCTGCGCAGCCTTCGGGATGGGGTCGCCAAAAGCCGCCGCCCACGGGTGCATAGGCCGTAAAACTGTCAGGAGCCGCGCAAGCCAGATAGCTTGTCATGGAACCGCCGATAGAAAAGCCCGCCAGGATCATCCGGTCTGGATCGATGCTGTGTTTCGTGATCGCATCGTCGCGAACCGCGGTCAGAAACGGAACTTCTTCGCGTTGGTTCGGAAGTTGCGGATGGAAAGACCAGCTTCGCCCATCACGCCCCTCGCGCGGCATCCCGTCAGGCGCGATGATGGCATAGCCTTTGGCCTTGGCCGCGTTCACCATGCCGGTGTTGCGCAACACTCCTTGGCCGGAGCTGCCCCACCCATGGATGAACATGATGGCAGGTGTCTGATCGCCTGCGCCATCGGGGAGGGTGATATGATATGTGCCCCCGTCAATCTCGCACGCCTCTTCCTGGTCGGCGCATCCGGCTTGCGCCATCGAAGCGGCTACGGACAGCGCCATGGTGGTCAATGAGAGGAATATCCGCATTGTCAATATCCTTTAGCTTGGGGGCGCGTAGGGGTTCACGGGCAGGTCGCGGGCCAACCAACCCGGCCCTGCGAACGAACCTAGCATACCTTCCGGCACGTCAATGATCTGGGTGAAGCCGGCGTCAGTCAGCTGGGAGGACAGGCGGCGGGAGCGTACACCGCGGGCACACATCACGGCGATCTGCTGATTTGTGTCGCCATTTGCCAAGTTTGTCAGCACTTCGGCAAAATCATTGCGCCGCATATCAAGCGGGTTGGCGCCCCGGGCGATACCAGTCTTGGCCCATTCGTCTGGGCGGCGGATATCAATCAACAGGATGTCACCGGACAGCGCCCGTTCATGGGCCTGAACCGGGGTCAGTTGCGCATCGGCCGCGGGGCCCAGATGCAGGTATCCCGCAGCGCCGATGGCACCCGCAATGCAGGTGCCACCGATCAAGAAGTTGCGTCGACTGATCTGCATCAGCCGATCAGGATTCCGGCGCAGCCGAAGTGAACTGCGGGATCGTGCGGTCGGAGGCTGCCTCGGTCTCTAGCTCAGGCCAGTTGCCTTCGGACAAGTTGATGTTGCCGGGGATGTCTTCTTCCCAAAAGCCGACCACGTTTTCCGTGATGTTCAAGAATAGTTTGCCATCTTTGATACGCCACAGGTTAGGGTTGGCAGGAACCTTGCCGCCCTTGGCCACGCCATAGGCGCAATGACCATCGTATTGTGGGGCGAAAGCGGCGGGGTCAGCGACGAATTTGTCCCGGTTCTCCTCAGTCGAAAAGGCGAAGGTTGCGCCGTTATATTCAGCGGTGATGTTGGCATTGCCGGGCACACCTTGGGGCTGGGCCGTACCCACCGCGCTTTGCTCAAGGTCGAAATAGGCAACGACATCATAACCAGAGACGGCAAAGCCGGTCTCGTCAACATATTGATCTCCCGCGAAGACGGCGCTGGGCAGCAGGATCACGGCGGCGAGTGTCGAACGGAACAGGGACATGGAATCGATCTCCGAAAGTTTGCGATGGCCCGGGGTAGCCCGGTCCGCCGACTGACCGATAGCCCACCCAACGCGGAGTTGATGATCGGTGTTCAGCGCGTGTACTCTTCCAATAGGTTGGTTGCCTGATACCTTCACGTTTTGGCGCCGCGTGTACAACACGGCGTGACAATCCCCTTGGTCGGTTTATCCTTAGTCTCAATACTCACCCAGTTTTGCCGATAGGGAGACCACCATGGTTACATTCACTTTGAATGGCGAGACAAGGCAGGTTGATGTCGAGCCTGATATGCCGCTGCTTTGGGTTTTGCGTGATGAGTTGAAGATGACGGGCACCAAGTTTGGGTGCGGTGTGGCCGCCTGCGGGGCATGCACGGTGCATCTGAACGGAGAGCCGGTGCGGTCGTGCCAGACATGGATCGAAGATGTCGAGGGCGCCGAGGTGACCACGATCGAAGGTGTGGACAACAAGGCTGCGCAGGCGATCCAGGCTGCCTGGGTCGAATTGCAGGTGCCGCAATGCGGGTACTGTCAGTCGGGGCAGATCATGCAGGCCTCGGCGTTGCTTATTGAGACACCAAAGCCCAGCGATGACGATATTGATGCCGCGATGGAGAGCAATCTGTGCCGCTGCGCCAGTTATGCCCGCATTCGCAAGGCGATCCACCGTGCAGCCGATATTATGGAGGCGTGATCATGATCGCGTATCTTTCGAACGTCCTTGACGCGCCCCGGCCTTCGCGCCGCGGTTTCCTGAAACTCAGCGCCGGTGCGGTTGGCGGCCTGCTGATCGGAGGAATGGCCCCCCGGTCTGTGGCTGCCGCGGATGAGGATGGCAGCTTTGCCATGCCGTTCGTGCATATCACGCCCGAGAATGTCGTGACGGTCGTCTCCAAACACCTCGATAAAGGTCAGGGGACGGCCACTGGTCTGGCTACTTTGGTGGCCGAGGAATTGGATGCTGATCCAGCGCAGATCACCGTCGAGTTCGCGCCCGCGGACGCGGAGGTCTATGCCAACACCATGTTCGGTTTGCAGGGGACCGGTGGGTCGACCGCCATGGCGAATTCATTCCAGCAATATCGGGAGGCGGGTGCCGCCGCCCGCGCCATGCTGATTGCCGCCGCCGCCGAGGCTTGGGGCGTTCCCCCGGGCGAGATTACCGTGGCCGCCGGCACGCTGAGCGCAGGTGGCAATAGCGCCACCTTTGGGGAGATGGCCAAAGCCGCCGCTGGTCTGGCAGTTCCCGCCGAAGTCACGCTCAAAACGCCCGATCAATGGGTGTTGATCGGCAAGGACATGCCCCGCGTTGATGTTCCGGCCAAGTCGGCGGGCGCGGTGGGTATGTACGGCATGGATGTGCAACCCGAAGGTGGTCTGGTTGCCGTCACAGCGCGTTGTCCGTGCTATGGCGGCGTGGTTGCGTCGTTCGATGATGCGGCGGCGCGCCAGATGCGAGGCGTGGTTGATGTGCTGCAGATCCCGCAAGGTGTGGTCGTCATCGCCGATAATACCTGGCGCGCGATCCAGGCGCGTGACGCGCTGGAGATCGAATGGGACATGGCCGAGGCTGAGGCCCGCGGCACCGATGCCTTGATGGAGGAATATACCGCGCTGCTGGATCAACCCGGTAACACGGCCATTGATCGCGGCGATAGCGAGGCCAACCTCGCCAATGCCACCGCCGTGGTCGAGGCGGATTATGCGTTCCCCTATCTTGCCCATGCGACGATGGAGCCGCTGAATATCACCGTGCTTTATGATGGCGAGACGGCGGAGTTCTGGACCGGATCGCAGATCCAGACGCTGGACCATAATGTGGGCGCTGCGGTGTTGGAGCTGGACCCGTCAAAAGTGCAGATCCATACGAAATGGGGTGGTGGCTCTTTTGGCCGCCGGGCGACGGCGGACAGCCATCTGGTGGCCGAGGCTGCGATGATCGGATCGGCGTACCTGGCCTCCCAAGGCGAGGCGCGGCCCATAAAACTGGTTTATACCCGCGAAGATGATTTGCATGGCCGCTACTATCGTCCGCTGCACCTACACCGCGTGAAGGCAGGGGTAGATGCCGAAGGGCGGATCACAGGTTGGCAGCATCGCGTCGTGGGCCAGGGCATCATGATCGGTACGGCATTCGAAAGTTTCACCGTAAAGGATGGTGTTGATCATTCTTCTGTGGAGGGGGCGAGCGACACGACCTATGATCTGCCCCATCTGGTACTGGACACGCACCATCCGTCTGTTGGGACGCCGGTTCTGTGGTGGCGCGCGGTCGGGCATACCCACACGGCCTATGTGATGGAAACCATGATGGATGAGTTGGCGGAGGCGGCGGGCCAGGACCCTGTGGCGTTCCGTCTGGCGCATCTGAAAAACGATCCGCGACTGGCTGGCGTTTTGACCTTGGCGGCCGAGAAGGCCGGTTGGGATCAGCCTGCGGCCGAGGGGATCCACCGCGGTGTCGCCGTTCACAAGAGCTTTAACAGCTATGTCGCCGAGGTGGCCGAGGTGCGCATGCGCGACGATGGCACGGTGAAGGTGGAGCGTGTGGTGTGCGGGGTCGATTGCGGTGTGGCAATCAACCCTGACAATATCAAGGCGCAGATCGAAGGAGGGCTGGGCTACGGCCTGTCTGGTATCCTGCGCGAAGAGATCACCCTGACCGGCGGGGAGGTCGACCAGTTCAACTATCCCGATTACACGCCGTTGCGGATCACGGATATGCCGGAGGTTGAAGTGCATATCGTGGCCTCTGCCGAGGCGCCCACGGGCATCGGCGAACCTGGCACACCGCCCATTGGCCCCGCTGTGGCGAATGCGGTTGCCAAGGCAACGGGGCAACGCATCCGTAGCCTGCCCTTTACCAAGCACGGATTGGCCTGATCCGCGTGGCGTGCCGGCCTTCTGGTTGGCGCGCCGCGACCGACCCCGGGGGCGGCATGCCGCCTCTGGCAAAGCCCTATCCTTTGGCCTATGTCCAGCCAAAGCAAAGACGACGCCCAAGGATATGGACATGGCAAAGATCACTTACATCGAGCATGGCGGCACCGAACATGTGGTGGAGGTCACCAATGGCCTCACGGTCATGGAAGGCGCGCGGGACAACAACATTCCTGGCATTGAGGCGGATTGCGGCGGAGCCTGCGCCTGTTCGACCTGCCATGTCTATGTGCATGCCGATTGGGCCGACAAGCTGCCCAAGATCGAGGCGATGGAAGAGGACATGCTGGATTTCGCCTTTGAGCCGAAACCCGGCCAGAGCCGCCTGACCTGCCAGTTGAAAGTGTCAGATGCGTTGGACGGTCTGGTCGTGCAAATGCCCGAAAAACAGATCTGAGGGTTTTTCGGTGGCGCCGCGTCATCTGTTTCGCGTTTGGCCAGGTCGCGCCCGCGGCGTATTGCAGGCGGCATGCGTGTGGCTGGCGGGTTGCGGTGGCACCGCCTGGACCGAGACCAGCAGGGTTGGTGAGACGGGCGATGCGCTGGACCGTGCGCTGATTTCCCCCGCCGATGCGCAGATTGTGGCGGCCCGGTTCGAAGGGCCGACGGCGCGCTATCCTCATGCTGTGCTGGGCGATCCGATTGAGCATACGACGCTGGTCTTGGACATGATCGGGTCCGCCAGTGTGGAGTTTGAGCTGCCAGACACGCGGGTGTTCGAGGATGTCGCGCCACGTCTGGCAGATGTGGATAGGGACGGCCGGCCTGAGGTGATTGTGGTCGAGAGCCACCAGACTCAAGGCGCGCGGCTTGCGATCTATGGCGCGCGCGGACTGATTGCAGCTACGCCCTATATCGGCCAGCGTTTCCGCTGGCTGGCGCCCATTGGTATCGCTGATCTCGACAGCGACGGGGCAATTGAGCTTGCCTATATAGACCGCCCGCATCTGGCCAAGCGACTTCGGGTGTGGCGCTATGATGATGGTCGGCTGCGGGCGGTCGCGGACCTGGACGGGTTGACCAATCACCGGATTGGCGAACGGGACATTGCAGGCGGCATCCGCGATTGCGGCCAAGGCCCCGAAATGGTCACCGCCGATGCCAACTGGCGCAACATCATGGTCACAAGACTGGATAACGGCCAGTTGGAGAGCCAACCCGTCGGCCCCCATCGCGGACGCATCTCATTTGCCGAAGCCCTGGCCTGTAAATTCTGACCATTTGTCAGAAAGACGCTCCTCCCACCCCTTTCTTATTGGCAAAAATATTCCGGGGGAGCAGCCAAAGGCTGCGGGGGCTGGCCCCCAGCAGCGGTCATCACAAAGCGCGCCAGCCGATATCGCGCCGACAGAACCCATCGGGCCAAACCACCGCATCGATCAGGGCATAGGCGCGGGCCTGGGCCTCGGCCAGGGTCGCACCACGCGCGGTGGCATTCAGAACGCGGCCGCCGCTGGCCACCACTTGCCCATCACGGGCGGCGGTCCCGGCATGGAACATCATCTCAAAGCTGGTCTCGGGCAGGTGATTCAATCCCCTGATGGCCGAACCTTTGGTATAGCTTCCGGGATAGCCCTGCGCGGCCATCACGACCGTCATGGCATGGTCATTTGCCCAGTGGATCTGGGTCTCGGCCAGGCGCCCCTCGGCGCAGGCCTGCATCGCGTCAAAGGCCTGTGCGCCCAGCCGCATCATCAGCGCCTGGCATTCCGGATCACCGAAGCGCACGTTGTATTCCACCAGCCGAGGCTGCCCATCCGCGATCATCAGACCCACATATAGCACCCCCTGATAGGGTGTGCCGCGCCGCGCCATTTCGGCCATGGTGGGGCGTACGATCTGTGTCAGCGCAGCCTCGACCACTATATCCGTCATCACGGGCGCGGGGCTGTAGGCGCCCATGCCACCCGTATTAGGTCCGGTATCGCCGTCTCCGACCCGCTTGTGATCCTGGGCGGTGCCGATGGGCAGCACGTTGGTACCATCACATAGAACGAAAAAGCTGGCTTCTTCGCCCTCCATGAACTCCTCGATGACGACCGAGGCGCCAGCCTCGCCAAATGCGCCGCCCAGCATGTCATCGATGGCGGTCAAGGCGGTGGCTTCATCCATTGCGACAACAACGCCCTTGCCCGCGGCCAGGCCATCGGCCTTGACCACAATGGGCGCGCCGTGGACTGCAACATAGGCCCTGGCAGCGGCGACTTCGGTGAAGCGGGCCCAGCCTGCGGTGGGCGCGTGGCACGCATCGCAAATCTCCTTGGTGAACGTCTTTGACGCCTCCAACTGCGCGGCCGCTGCGGAGGGGCCAAAGACCGCGATCCGCGCATCGCGCAGCCGGTCTGCGACCCCGGCGGCCAACGGCGCCTCCGGACCGATGATCACGAAATCGACCGAGTTCTGTTCAGCAAAGTCGACGACGGCGGCCCGATCGCAAATGTCCAGATCGGCACATTCGGCCAAGGCGGCGATCCCGGCATTGCCCGGTGCCACGATCAGCCGGTCGCATTTCGGGTTCTGCTTCACGGCCCAGGCCAGCGCATGTTCGCGGCCACCACCGCCCAGGATCAGGATGTTCATGATGCCCCCTTTGAAAGCCGCCTTGCCTTAGCCAAGCCCCTGTCCGGTCGCAAGCGGGTTTGACCGGATCACGTGCCTGACCTTATGGGTGGGGCCAGACGCAACCGTGACCGGGGGGACAACCAAGGCCCGCAAGAAACGACCCGCAAAGCTGCCAGCCCCCTACCTACGACGCCTCGTGATCAAGGATGGCGCCCTGTCTAAGAATACGGTCTATCACTTTGATCTGCCCTGGCTCCACCGCGATGGGTTTGAGCTGGAATTCACGACGCCTGTCACGATCATCGCGGGCGAAAACGGGTCTGGCAAATCCACGCTGATCGAGGCTATTGCCTGGCTCGCCGGGTTCACCCCCACGGGTGGTGGCCCCAACCGTGATCCCCGCGCCGATGCGGAAGAGGCCGAGACCAGCAGGGCGCAGCTGGCCGACGCCCTTCAGCCCGGTTGGCTGCCGAAGGTCAGCACCGGTTGGTTCTTCCGGGCCGAGACGTTCTTTACCGTCGCCCAGCAGATTGCCAGTGATTACCTGTCCTGGTCCCATGGCGAGGGCTTCTTGCGGATTTTTAGCGAGCGGATGTCGGCACCCGGCCTTTACCTGATGGACGAACCGGAAAGCGCCCTGGCCCCCGAACGTCAGTTTGATCTGCTGCGGCAGCTGCACCGCATTCAGACGCAGGCAAATGCGCAAGTGATCATGGCCACGCATTCTCCGACCCTGATGGCGGTTCCCGGTGCGCGGCTGCTCCAGATCCGGCGCGACCGGATCGATGAGGCCCACTACCAGGATACGCGGCATTTCCGCCTTTACCGCTCCTTCACGCTCGACCCGGAGGCGATGATTGCCGAAGCGCTGGCCCGAGAAGACGATGATCTGTTCTGACCCCCCGGATAGTGGCATAGACAGACCCGCCCTTGCTGTGTGACCCTGCTGTCAGTGTTGAACGGTTGGGGATTGTTCTGTCATGAATCTGTCTGCGTCATCCCTCTTGGGCCGGATCTGCGGTACGGGGGCGCTTGCTGCTTTGGTCGCACTTCCCGGACCTGCCGCCGCGATGGAATGCACTGAGGATGCTATGGTCGTCTTCGATGGCTCCGGCTCCATGTCGGAAATGGGGTTCAACGACATGTGGGAGGCGCGGATCGTTGAGGCACGCCGCGCCGTGCGCCGTTCGATCCCGCAGGTGGCGCCGTTCCGGCGGTTGGGACTGATCGTCTATGGCCCCGGCTCAAACGAGGATTGCAGCAATATCACTGTTCGTTTCCCTCCGCAGGCCCAGGCAGCAGACCGGATGATCGCCGAGATTGATGCTATGCAGCCCATGGGGCCGACCCCGCTCACATCCTCGGTCCTGCGCGCAGCGGAGGTGCTGAATTATCGCGAGCAATCGGGTGTGGTGGTCCTGGTCACCGATGGAAAAGAAACCTGCGGCGGCTCCCCCTGCTATTTGGCTGCTTTGCTGGCCGCCGATGGGCTTGACCTGACGGTACATGTGATCGGCTTCAAGGTGCGCGGCGACTACTTCAATTGGAATAGCCAGGGCGGCGATGAGAAGGACGCCCAAACGACCGTCGCCCGCTGCCTCGCCGACCGCACCGGCGGCAAGTACTTGTCCACCGAAACAGTCGATGAACTGGCTGCCGCCTTCCAGGAAACCCTGGGCTGCGCGCTAATCGGGCACAACCATGCCCTTCGGATACCCTTTGGTTGAGTGTCAGTACCGATGTCACATACCACCATTTATTTTTATGCGCAGACAGATGCTTACGCAGAATTTTCCAATTTCGCTCCCTACGGCGTCGCATTGGGCGGTGTCTGGTGGCGGACGGTCGAACACTACTTTCAAGCCATGAAATTCCACGATGATGCCTATCGTGAGCGAATCCGACGGTGCAGCAAACCCAAGGACGCCAAAGCCCTGGGCATGACCCGGCAGATCCCACTGCGCCCTGACTGGGACGCGGTCAAGGCCAGCATCATGCTGGACGCCGTGCGGTGCAAGTTTCGCACCCACGATCACCCGCGTGCGCTGCTTTGCGCAACTGGGGAGGCTCAGATCGTGGAAAATGCGCCGATGGACAGCTATTGGGGCTGCGGGCCGGACGGGCAGGGGTTGAACATGCTGGGAAAGATCCTGATGCAGGTCCGTGCCGAACTTCAACCTGGTTGAGCTGCCGCCAGCCCTTGTATCACCACGGGTTTTGACGGACGTTGTTTTAAAGCGATGGCGAGCGGTACGGGGCACACCATGGATCTGTTGGATGATGAAAGCTCCGCTGGGGCTTCGAACGCGCCGGAATTCTCGGTCTCTGAGCTGTCGGGCGCGATCAAAAGGACACTGGAAGGAGCCTTTGGCCGGGTTCGAGTGCGCGGTGAGGTTGGCCGCGTGATGAAGGCCAAGTCGGGCCACATGTATTACGACATCAAGGATGACCGGAACGTCATCGCCTGCACCACGTGGAAGGGGCAGGTCTCGGGTTTGGGTGTGCTGCCCGAAGAGGGGCTGGAGGTGATTGTCACCGGCAAGCTCTCCTCCTTTAGTGCCCAGTCGCGCTACAATATCAACGTCGATACGATCGAAGTGGCAGGTGCCGGTGCCCTTATGGCGATGCTGGAAAAGCGCAAGGCGCAGTTGGCCGCAGACGGCCTCTTTGCGCCCGAACGCAAGCAGGCGCTCCCGTTCCTGCCCGAGGTGATCGGGGTGGTGACCTCGCCCTCGGGTGCCGTGATCCGCGACATTCTCCATCGCCTGCGCGACCGGTTCCCGCGCAAGGTGCTGATCTGGCCCGTCGCCGTGCAAGGCGCCAATTGTGCACCCGAAGTGACGGCGGCCATCGCAGGCTTCAACCAGTTTACCCCCGGTGGGGCGCTTCCCCGACCCGACCTGCTGATCGTGGCGCGCGGTGGCGGCTCCATCGAGGATCTGTGGGGATTCAACGAGGAAAGCGTCGTGCGGGCCGCTGCGGCCTCGGACATCCCCTTGATCTCAGCCGTGGGTCACGAGACCGACACGACCCTGATCGACTTTGCGTCCGACAAACGGGCACCAACCCCGACGGCGGCGGCAGAAATGGCCGTGCCGGTGCGGCTTGACCTGATGGCCTGGGTCGATGGGCAGGAAGCACGTCTGAGCCGCGCCCTCGCGCAAGGCATCGGCCAACGTCAGCAGCACTTGCGCGATTTGTCCCGCGCCTTGCCGCGGCCCGAAACCTTGCTGAACACTGCCGCGCAACGCCTTGATCTGTGGGCCGATCGCCTGCCCAACGCCCTGCGTGCAGGTATCCAAAGCCGGCAGGTGCGGCTGGCCCAAGCCGGGTTGCGGGCCAACATGCTGCGCAACCTTCTGACCACGGGGCAAGAGCGTCTGACCACCCTTGACCGCCGCCGCCCGGCTGCCCTGACCCGCCAGGTGAACACTGCGCGACGGCACCTGACCGCCACGACCGGTCGCCTGCGCCTGTCGCTTTTGCAACAGGACGTCGCCCGCAAATCAGAGGCTTATGGCCAGCTGTCCCGCCGCTTTACCGATTTGGCACGCGCGCAGTTGCAGGGCCGCCGGAACCGTCTGGATACGCTGGATCGTCTGCGCGAAACCTTGGGCTACCAGGCCACGCTCGCCCGCGGTTATGCGGTGGTCAGGGCGGGGGACCAGGTGATTACAACCAAAGCCGCCGCTGCAAAAGCGGGCTCTCTTGAGATTGAGTTCCAAGATGGCCGGCTGACCCCGCAAATGGAAGCCAAAGCAGCCAAATCGCGCAAAAAGCCCGACACACCGCCACCGGATCAAGGCACGCTCTTCTAAAGAGCCCTCCCATGCCCCATTATGTGTTCTGAAATATCCCCGCCGGAGGCACATAGCCTTAGATCAATCACCCAGAATCTCAGCCACCCAAGCTGGGACGATTTCTGTCGCCGGACCGTATCGCCCGGAATGAAACTGATTTGCGCCGCCGGATGGCTCCAGGTTCAGTTCCAGTGTTTGTGCCTCTCGGGCGCGCGCGTCCTGCACAAAACCAGCGGCGGGATAGACCTCGCCTGACGTGCCGATGGCGACAAACAGCGTTGCCGTCGCCAAGGCATCCTCGATCCGGCGCATCTGATAGGGGATTTCGCCAAACCAAACGATATCGGGACGGGTGGCGGGGGACCCGCATTTGGGACAAGCATCCGTAGCTTCCATGCGATCCGGCGCGGACCAACGCGCGCCGCATTGCGCACAAAGCGCGCCCATCAACTCCCCATGCATGTGGATCACTGCCTGTGCCCCGCCGCGCTCGTGTAGATCGTCAACATTCTGCGTCACGATCACGACGTCCGGATGCTTGGCTTGCAGCCGTGCTAGGGCATGGTGGGCCGCGTTGGGTTCCGCCTCCCGGCAATTCTGGCGGCGGGCATTGTAGAATGCATGGACCAAGCCCGGATCACGGGCAAAGCCTTCCGGCGTGGCAACGTCCGCGAGATCGTATTGCGACCATAGCCCGCCGACATCCCGGAAGGTGCCCAATCCGCTTTCCGCCGAAATACCGGCGCCCGTAAGGATGACGATCCGCTCGGATGCTGTCATTCCATCATCACCTGTAAGGCGCGGGTCTTGATGTAATCGTAGCGGGGTGCGGCCTTGAATTCCTGTAGCACTGTCTCGGTTTCGGCCGTGTAATGGGTGAGTGTGTAAACGCCTGGAGGGGCAGCCTCGCTCATGATCAGGTTGTCGCCTTCCTGCATCAGGCTCACGGCCTGGAGTGGGCAAGACCCGTCATATTCGATGAAAAGGTATATCTTGGGATGGGGCCCCATCAACGGGCCAAAGATGATGCCAAAGATATCGGTGCCTTCGACACCTTTCAGGCTATCCCGGATCTCAAACCTTTGGGGGCCAGCCAGCACGACATTGTGCCAGGCGCTGTTTGCGCAGGCTAGGGCCGCGCCAGCCCAACTGCATAATGCAAGACACGCGGCCAAGCCGACAGTATTGAACCTCTTCGATGCCGCCCTGTGCCACAACCTAGCTGCAAATGGCCTGGGCGGTGTTGCCAAAGGCCTTCCATTTCTTCCAGAATGCCTCGTTGCTGGCATTGTCGGATTGACGGGTATCTTGCGCCTTTTGTGGTTTGGCAAAGAACTTGGCCCCTTTGCGTTGATCGCCGCGGGTCAGGGTTTGGTCCGCAACGCGTTGAATACATTTACAAAGGTCGCGCGATACGACCCGGTCGGATCGCATGCATGCCCGTTCGATTGCGCCGCGTGCTGCGGACTCTTGCACTTGAATACCCAGCAGAAGGACAGAAAAAAGTAACAGATATATATGTTTCATTTGATTTTGCTCCGCTCGATCGTAATGGCGCGAGTTTGCCTCGCTTTATTGCACCATACTGTAGCTTGCGGCTTATAGCATGGCAATTTGTGCCTGCTGGACATGCCGATCTTTGATTGCACGGTCGGGGAGGGATTGGCGGTTGCATCGACCGTCAGGGGCCGATGGATCGTTGGACCGTCGGGGGCAGCGGATCGGCAACCTCACCCGCGGTTCGGATCCGCTCAACCCGGTATCCCGCCCGGCGCAGCAGTTGCAGCAAACCTTTCTCCCCCGGCAGATGGAACGCACCGATGGCCATGACTAGACCGCCGCGTTGCAGATGGGGCGTCGCGGTTTCTAGCATCTTGGCGTTGCGCTCATCGATGAGCCAGCCATTCAGCTTGGTCAGCAGGCTTTCCGCCTTTTCCGTGCCAAAGAAGGCATCCAGCCGGGTGCGCTTGTCCACAATCATGGCGCCGATCTGACCCGTCAGGTACAAGTGGAACTGCGCGGCGCGCTGCGCCTTGATCGCGGTGGGTTGCAGGGCCGCGCCGTAAATCTCCAGCCCTGCGATCGACTGCCTGTAATGCACCGAATAATGGCTGTAGAACTGATCGGGGTCTTCAAGGCCCACGATCCGTGCGCCCGCATCCAGTCCCGTCATCAAAATGCGGTCATCCTGTAGGGGCAGGGCGCCACCGCCAAAGTCATTGCAGGTATCCCAGAGCAGGTCTTCGAACACAGCCGGAGCACGCAGGCGATAGATATCTGCCGGGTGCAGATGGCGGTTTCGATACCGGCTCTCGATCCAGTCACGGACGCGCGGGTCGATCTTGCCCGGCCAGCGTGTTACGCCTGAGCGGTAATAAAGCCGGTCTGGATGGGTGCGTTCGCGCAATTCTGCGCGTGTTACGTTCAGCGGGTTCTGTTCAACCGCGATCACCGTGGCCTGTTTCAGAACCGTCGTCAGCGTTTCCGGAAGGCGGGTGATTGCGGGATCATTTGAATGCATCGTCCCCCAGATATGGGAGGCCGCGCCATTGGGTGCCGTCACCCGCCAAAACCGGCCGGTTGCGCCGGTGATCGCTGCCCCGCCCCGGGTGATTGCCTCAATCCGATCCGGTGCATAAATCACCGGATCAAGCCGCGGATGCTCTACCAGGCAAGCTTCCCGATCAAACCAGGCCTGCGCCGCGGCCGGTCCGACCCCAATCATCATTGCCGCTGCGGCAAAGCCCAGCAGCCTAGATCGTGCGCCCACCATCGATCTCCAAAATAACACCGGTTAAGAAATTGGCCTCGTCACTCGCCAGGAACACGGCTGCGCTCGCCATATCCGTCGGCTCGCACATGCGACCCAGGGGAATGGTGCTGACAAACCTCTCCCGGGCCTCGGGCGTGTCGGGCCCCCCAAGAAAGGTCTCCAACAACGCGGTGGCCGATACCACGGGTGCCAGCGCGCAAACCCGGATCTTGTCCGGCGCCAGATCCACAGCCAGGCTCTTGGTCATCAGATGCACAGCCCCCTTGGTGGAGTTGTACCAGGTCAAACCGGGGCGCGGCCGGATCCCTGCGGTTGAGCCCACATTCAGCATCACGCCGCCGCCGATATCCCGCCAATGGGGCACAACCGCATGGGTCATATGAAAGATGCTGTCGACATTGATGGCATAGACCTTGCGGAAGGCGTCGTAATCGACGTCCAGCAGCGGTCCGTTTGGGTGGCTCCACCCCGCATTGTTGATCACGATATCCAGTTGGCCGAAATCGCCGACGGCCCTCTCCACGCAATCCCGCACCTGCCCGCCGTCGGTGACATCGCAGGTTAGGGCCAGCCCGCCGATCTGATCCGCAATGGCCTTGGCCCCGTCAGCATTGATATCGACACACGCCACCTTGGCCCCTTCGGCCGCAAACCGCGTCGCGATCTGCAGGCCAAAACCCGAAGCCGCCCCGGTCACCAGTGCCGTCTTTCCGTTCAATCGCATGATCGTCCCTTATCCGTGGTTCAGCACGATGGTCTTGAGTTGCGAGAACTCCTCCAGCGCGACAAACCCCTTCTCCCGTCCATGTCCGGATTTTCCGGTCCCGCCGAAGGGAAGCTCGATCCCTCCGCCTGCGCCATAGCCGTTGACAAAGACCTGACCGGCGCGAACCGCTTTGGCAATCCGCATCTGACGCGCTCCATGGGACGTCCAAATGCCTGCAACAAGGCCATATTGTGTTGAATTGGCAATTCGCAATGCGTCCGCCTCGTCCTGAAACGGCAAGCAGGCCAAAACGGGGCCAAACACCTCTTCTTGCGCTAGCGGATCATCCTCGGCCACGGGCGCATAAAGGACAGGGGCGACGTAATGCCCGCCCTCTGGTGCGTCATCCGCCACGCGGCCTTGCGCCAAAGGCGCACCGGCGGCCGCAATGAACGCCTCAACTCGCGCCTTTTGCCGGGCCGAGATCAGGGCACCCAGATCCCGGTCCGCCTCCCACGATCCGGCCTCAAGATCCGCAAACCTGACGCGCAGCATGTCGACCACCTGGTCAAAGATCTGTGCTTCGATCAGTACCCGCGATCCCGCCGAACAGGTCTGCCCGCCATTCTGCACGATCGCCTTGATCAGGACCGGCACAACTGCCTCCAGATCCGCATCGGCAAAGACGATCTGCGGGGATTTACCGCCCAACTCCAAAGTGCAGCCGATATGGTTCTGTGCCGCCGCGGCCTGCACCAGCGTTCCGGTTTCTGGCGATCCTGTGAAGGACATGAAGTTGATCCCGGGATGTGCGGCCAAGGCGGCCCCCGCCATTTGTCCAAGGCCTGTCACCACATTCAACGCGCCGGGCGGAAACCCCGCCTCCAACGCCAGCCCGGCAATGTACAATGCGCTCAGGCTTGCCTCCTCGGCCGGTTTCAGCACCACGGCATTGCCCATGGCCAAGGCCGTGGCGCAAGATCGGCCCACCATCTGCGCGGGGTAATTCCAGGGAATGATATGGCCGGTCACGCCCAAAGGTTCCCGAATGGTCAGCACCTGATAGCCGTTCAAAAACGGGATCGTCTCGCCATGCACCTTGTCGGCCGCAGCCCCGTAAAACTCGAAATACCGCGCGCAACAGGTGATATCGACCCGCGCCTGCGACAGGGGCTTGCCGGTATCCATGGCTTCCATTCGGGCGAGCATGTCATGGTCCCGCCCGACCAACTCCCCCAACCGGTGCAACAACCGTCCGCGCTCCACCGCCGGGATGGCGCCCCAATCCCCGTCAAAGGCCGCCCGCGCCGCGGCAATCGCCGCCTCAATCTCAGCCACACCCCCCGCCGCAATCCGACCAATCTCGGCCCCATCGCTGGGACAGATCACCGGCAGGCTATCCGCCGTCGCAACCCAGTTTCCCCCAATAAGGCAGGCCTGTTCGACGCGTTGATCAAGTCCCATGGTATCCTCCTGTCCGATTTCTGAATTTGCATTCAATTAATGCTTGGCACAACACCATGGTTCGGCGGCTTCGTCTCGTCGCCTCGCCCCGGGGGGACTGGGCACAGCAATTCAGGCGCCTCACCGTTCTTCTTCTGGACAGGCTGTTTTGAATAAGGAAACAATGCCACAGACTTTGGACGACTGCTGGGATTTGCGAGTTGCGATATTTGAACAAAGCGTGGCAACGCCTTCTTTTGATCATAGGTACACTTGGTATGATCGCCGCGGCATTTGTCAGTTTTTTCGAACTGGCGGATCGCATCTGGTCGCCGCCTCCGCTGGTTGTCGCAGCAGAGGTGGTGGAAACCAAACGTATCAAGGTTGTTATCGACCCTCCTGCTTCGGACTTTGCCAATCGCCTTGCCGCGGATTTGGGTTCGGCCGCTCAAGCCTGCGACGGCACCTCGATTTCGATCACAAGCTTTGTTCGCAAGGATACGGCAGCGGATCAGACATCACACGGGATGGAGAGCGTCTTTCTATCGGTGAGCCTTCGGACGGTGTCTTCCGATCGGGCGCAATCCTTCGAGGAGGTGGGAACCGGCAAGGGCCCCTCGGCCGCTGCTGACGCCTATCTGGGCCTTTTTGAAAATGTTTCGACCACGTTTCGGGAAATTCTGCCGAAGTGCTTTGACAAGGAGTAGATGATGTTGAGAAAAAGCCTTTGGGCCGCTGCCCTCGCCGTTTGCTTCAGCGGCCAGTTGAGTTTTGCCGCAGGATCCTTGGATGAAGCCTTGACCGAGATTGCGGGCCAGATCGTAGAGAGCCTTCCGCAAGACGATCTTCCGACAGTTGCAATTTCGACATTCACCCATACCGGCAACACATGCTCCGATCTTTCCAATTACATTTCCGAGATCATGTTGCCCACGGTCCAACGCAACGGCAATTTTCGGATCTTTGCGCGCAGCCAACTCAGCGCCATTTTCCGCGAGCTTGAACTGGTTTACGATGGCACGATTTCCCCATCCGCCGCTCAAGAGATCGGAAAGATATCTGGCGTCGAAGCCATCCTGACCGGCAATATCACCCCGTTTGGCCAGCGCTTAATGGTCATTGCCACCCTGATCGACACGTCCGATGGTGGAGTGCTGGCATCGGCAACTGCCGATTTCCCCATAACCGAGACCGAACGCGCGCTTCTGGCGACCCAGAACGCGGCTTTGTGTGGGTTCATAAATCGATCCGGGGGATCAGGACCGGCAACCACGTCGGCATCGTCCACCACAACCGGGGGCTTGCCCTTGGCGCCCAGCGGCGACACATCATTTTCCTCGGATATCTTCGAGGCACAGGTTGCCAGTCTTTATTACGCACCGACCTCCGGCGATACGACATGGACGATCCGGTTTCGAAACATATCCGACAAACCAATCGGGCTCTCGGCAGTTCCCGGCAGCTTTTCCATCGCCGATGGCATTGGCGGTGTGATGGCCATGGGGGAGCAATGGTCCGGCGTCCGACAATGCTACCGGGCGACGCAACTTCAGTACTGCAACACATCCGACCCAAAGTATGCGACCATCCTGCCGCCGGGCAAAGTGGCCCAGTTGAATTTCAACTCCTCTGGCGCCAAGGATCTGGCCAACCCTTTACTCACGGTATCAATGGAGTTTGTTGTGACGCCTGACACATCCGACACCGCAACCTATGACGTGCGGTCCGTCGGTTTCTTTGATCTGCAACCGGTGATCCGATAAACCCATCCAGCTCTGCGACCATGCGCGCGAGGGGTCGGGGTGCGCTTTGCTTGACCGACCCACCAAACCCAACCATATCAAACCAATGACCGATCTGACCCATATCCGCAATTTCTCGATCGTGGCCCATATCGACCACGGCAAATCCACGCTGGCCGACCGGCTGATCCAGCTCACCGGCACCGTGGCCGAGCGGGACATGAAGGAACAGCTCCTTGATAGCATGGATATCGAGCGGGAGCGCGGCATCACGATCAAGGCCAACTCGGTCCGTATCGAATATCCCGCCAAGGACGGTCAGACCTACATCCTCAACCTCATCGACACGCCGGGTCACGTCGATTTTGCATATGAAGTCAGCCGGTCCATGCGCGCCGTCGAAGGCTCGCTGCTGGTCGTCGACGCCTCTCAGGGGGTCGAGGCGCAGACGCTGGCCAATGTCTACCAGGCCATCGATGCCGACCACGAGATCGTCCCGGTCCTCAACAAAGTCGACCTGCCCGCCGCCGATTGCGACCGCGTGGCCGAACAGATCGAGGATGTGATCGGCATCGACGCCACCGACGCTGTCCAGATCTCCGCCAAGACCGGCCTTGGCATCCCCGACGTCCTGGAGGCCATCGTCCAGCGCCTCCCCGCGCCCCAGGGCGACCGTGACGCCCCCCTCAAGGCCATGCTGGTGGATAGCTGGTACGACCCCTATCTGGGCGTCGTCGTCATGATCCGCGTCATGGAAGGTGTCATCAAAAAGGGCGACCGCATCCGCATGATGCAGACCGCTGCCACCTATCCCATCGACCGCCTCGCCGTCCTGCGCCCCGAAATGCAGAATATCGCTGAACTGGGCCCGGGCGAAATCGGCGTCCTGACCGCGTCGATCAAGCAGGTCCGCGACACCCGCGTCGGTGACACGATCACCCATGAAAAGCGTCAGACCGAAACCGCTTTGCCAGGCTTCAAACCCGCCCAGCCAGTCGTGTTCTGTGGCCTTTTCCCCGTCGATAATGGCGAGTTCGAGGATCTGCGCGACGCCATCGAAAAGCTCGCCCTCAACGATGCCAGCTTTTCGTTCGAGATGGAGACCAGTGCCGCCCTGGGCTTCGGCTTCCGTTGCGGCTTTCTGGGCCTGCTGCACCTGGAAGTCATCCGCGACCGGATCGAGCGTGAATACCAGATCGAACTGATCACAACCGCGCCGTCGGTTATCTATCACGTCCATATGCGCGACGGCACGATGGAGGAATTGCACAATCCCGCCGACATGCCCGACCTGACCCTGGTCGACCATATCGAAGAACCCCGGATCAAGGCCACGATCCTGGTCCCCGACGACTACCTGGGCGACGTCCTGAAATTGTGTCAGGATCGGCGCGGCATCCAGGAAGACCTCACCTATGCGGGCACCCGCGCCATGGTCGTCTATGACCTGCCGCTGAACGAGGTGGTCTTCGACTTCTACGATAGGCTCAAATCGGTAACGAAGGGTTATGCCAGCTTCGATTACCAGATGACCGGCTATCGCCAGGATTTCCTTGTCAAAATGCAGGTCCTCGTGAACGAGGAGCCCGTCGACGCCCTCTCCATTATGGTCCACCGCGACCGGGCCGAGATGCGCGGCCGCGCCATGTGCGAAAAGCTCAAGGATCTGATCCCGCGCCACATGTTCAAAATCCCGATCCAAGCCGCGATCGGAGGCCGCGTCATCGCCCGCGAAACCCTGTCGGCCATGCGCAAGGATGTCACCGCCAAATGCTACGGGGGAGACGCCACCCGCAAGAAAAAGCTCCTGGAAAAGCAAAAGGCCGGCAAGAAAAAGATGCGCCAGTTCGGGAAGGTAGACATCCCCCAAGAGGCCTTCATCTCAGCGCTGAAAATGGATGGGTAGTAGAAGTCGTTACATCCCTGAAGATATTCGGCGTCGAGTTCGCCAGCGTGACGGTTTTTGCTGTGTGGTATGTGGTAACATGCCCACTGATTATCATCATATTAAGATGTATTCGAAGGGCGGTCAGCATGATTTGAACAACTTAGTGCTTCTGTGCAAGAAGCATCACGATGATGCTACACATAGGCGGTTGAGTGAGAACCAGATTAAAGCAAAGATGGGTTCTCCTTACCGTGATAGGAGTAGATCACCAGGTTATTATTTTGATCATATCTATAAGAAAGTAATTGTAGCAGGCGGTAATACAATCGATATCGCGGAGGGCAGTATAACGCATATATTGGCCATAAACGATTACCGCTTTAGTGTGCGAATAGAGGGTGATATTCCTTTTTTCTCGTTCAACTTTCCTGACATGGCTGGAAATCAGTCGTTTCGCATGGAGGATAACTCGTTTTTCGTTATGGGTAGGTCGCTTTGGGACTTTCGATTGAAAGGTTCGCGGTTGGAGGCTTGGCACGGTACTCGAAAGAAATTTATCCAACTTTCTTTCGTTGATGGTGAGCTAATTGTTAACGATTTAAAAGTTTTTTGTGACGGAATTGCTGTGCGGATGACCAAGAAGTTGACTAGATGTATGTGGATAGATGATGTGCAGCAAACATTTTATGCGAACTACTTTGTTGCTCCTATGTCAGAGTCTTGCTTGCTTGCGAATGATCGCGTCGACTTACGTTCCTGTATTCATATGCCTATCGAAAGTGGTACTGTTACAATCAGACAGGCAGATAAATGGTTTAAGAAATCTGCACGAGCATTTCACATTATTGATCATTGAGCAAACTACTATGCGTAGGTGCGTGCTCGCACGCAACGCTCCGACATACCCAATTACGCTCAAAACGGCGCAGTGTATCACGACTCTAGGTTACCTTCTCACGATTGTGACATTCCCTC
This sequence comes from Actibacterium sp. 188UL27-1, assembly GCF_016901225.1. Taxonomy (GTDB): domain Bacteria; phylum Pseudomonadota; class Alphaproteobacteria; order Rhodobacterales; family Rhodobacteraceae; genus 188UL27-1. The sequence continues at coordinate 192,608 of NZ_JAFEUL010000001.1, forward strand.
GAACTTGAAAATGACATTGAGGTGCATGAAATGACGCACCCTGTAATGATTAGGGGAACACCGCCCCACAAAAGGGGCGGTACCTTTAGCTTTTACCGGTGGTGTTCGCACATGACGTAGACAGAGGCATTTGCTTCGGTCGAGGCCGTTGGGCGACCGCTGCGGTTGGTAAATTCAACCGTCCAACTCCGGGTGTTCTTAGGGTAGCTTGCCGTGACCATAATGGGTCCGTCGGGATAAACGCGTTCACCGGCATGAAAACCGCCAGCGATTGCGTAATGCCGACCGGGGCATGTTACGGTCACCGTATGGGTGTCTTTGACTCCGATCACAGGTAATTGCACTGCTTCCGTCACCACCCCATGGGCGCCCGCTTGGGTCGAAATAGCTGCCACAGCAGCAATAAGGGCAGCTTTTGTAGATGTCTTTTGGCTAAACATTACCATATCCTCACATGTTACAAGTAATAACGTCAAAGTGATCACTGATGCTGAGATAATCAATAGTTGAAGATTTTTTTCGGGCCTGTTTTTGTGAATTATAGGAATTCCTTACCTAACGAAAAAATGCTAAAATAGGCCATAGTTCTGCCACTTGTTTAGCTTCGATAGCTGTCTTGGTTTCCACTGTCTTTATGCATCAAAGTCATTAAAAACGACCGCCACATATTGCACAGATATTTCGCGTGGTCTCTGTGGATCTTATGGAAAAATTGGGCTTTTAATCTAGGTTACGTAGAACCCGCCAGGCGCCTTCATCCGCGTCCCGCAGGCGCCGCAATGCCAATTCCGCTTGTTCGCGGAGCGCTTTGCGGCACTGCTTTTTCGTGGCGTCGATCTGGATGCGCAGGTCTGTTATGGCCTGCACCTCCGGCGCCTGTTCGGCATCCACCTTTGCTGCCAAACCTCAACCGCCTTCAGGATCGTGCTGAGTTGATCGCCGTAGCTCGTGACCTCGGTCACCACCTGACGCTCGATTTCTGGCACCCCGGCGATTTGGGTCGAAATCGCACCCAACAAAATCTCCTGGTCGACATTGCCCGATAGCGGCAGGTTAAATTCCGGAGCCCAAAGGGCAAATGGTCCGAACATGGGAACGCTCCTCGTTGAAATATGCACGAGGATATCTACCCAATCAGGATCGGAGCAGCGCGTGAAATAACCGTCTGTCGCCGTTCAAAATGGTCAGGCGCAATTGGTGGGCGATCCGTTGGGTCGGTCGCCCATCCTGCGGGCTAAAAGTCGTTGCGGACGTCCCGGGCCGTGTCGGAAATCGCTTGGCCGGCATCTTCGATATCGCGGCCCGCGCCTTCGATTGTGCCGCAGGCGGTGAGGGCGAAAAGGGACAGGATCAGAATGGTGCGCATGGGTCATCCTCCGTTTGTTGGCATTTTATCCGTTGCGGATTTCGCTGCAAGTCCGCGCGGCGCGTATGTATGGGATGTGTATGCGTTGTGTATTGGTTCTGCATTGCCTATGCGGACAGGAACGCAGCCACGGCGACCTCAAATTCGCGCGGCTTTTCGGCATGCAGCCAGTGCCCCGCGCCGGGGATCTTGGCAAACCGCGCTTTGGGGAAATATCCTTTGATCACAGGGCGATGCTGCGGCAGCACGTAATCCGACGCCCCCCCCGACAGCATCAGGACCGGCCCGCCGAACTGCCCCTCGATCTCTGGCCATCCCACGATCTTGGGCATGTCTGCCGCCAGAACCTCCAGATTTAGCGTCCACCGGGTCGGATCGGATTTCAGGTCCAGGGATTGCAACAAAAACGCCCGGATCGCCGGATCTTCGACCGTTTGGCTGAGTGCGGCATCCGCTTCGCTGCGCAACGTGATGCCGTTTAGGTCAAGTCCTTGCATTGCCTCAATAAACTGGATTTGCGAATGGCCGTAGGCGACGGGGGCAATATCTGCCACCACCATCCGCCGGACCAGTTCAGGCTGCGTCAGCGCCAGGATCATCGCAGCTTTGCCACCCATGGAATGCCCAACGATATCGACGGGGTGGCCGATTTGCGCGATCACCTCTGCCAGATCCCCAGCCATGTCAGCATAGCTGTGAGACGGCAAATGGGGGCTGTCGCCGTGGTTGCGCATATCCACCGTGACGACCCGGTGTGCCGCGCTCAAACGCTTTGAAATCACACCCCAATTCCGCGCCGACCCGTAAAGCCCGTGCACGATCAAGACGGTCGTGCCGTCGGTGGTTCCGTATGTCGTGTATCTCAGCATGGCACTGTCCTAGCGACAGGGGCGTTTGGTGACCAGCGACTTTCCCTTGGCTTCGGTACCCGGTACAAGACCGGCATGGCGGATGATACGATTGATGACAGAACGACCAAGCTGGCCAAGCTGATGCAGGACCGGTTGGGGATCCGTCGCGGATCGGGGTTTGCCGAGAAGGTCCAGATTGCCGGACGGTTGTTGCCGCGGCGGATCCGGCGTGAGGCGCAGGTCCTGATCGACACGGCGGTTCTGACCCAGAATCCCAAGCTGCGCCGTCAGATCAACCATGATCAGTTGCGCAAGTCGTTTGCGGTCGTTGAGACCCATCTTAAGGGCATTGATCCGAATGAGCGCTTGAAGGGCCGGATCCTGACGATCCTGGCCATCATCGCCTTTAACTTTCTGCTGATTGCCGCGACGATCATCACGGTGATGGTCTGGCGAGGTGACCTTTAGATCGTACTGAGATCGCCCTTCTGGTCGATCACAGTGACTTGGCGCAACATGGGCAGCTGCGCCTTGACCGCTTTGATCAGGGCGAGGTCCGCATGGACTAGGGCCGTGGAGAGGGCGTCGGCGAGCGTCGCTGTCTCGGCCTCTATGGTCACGGTCGACCAAGGCGCGGATTGATCGGGGGATCTCGGGTTCAGGACATGGCTCTGCCCCCCGGAAAAGAGGAGCGCGCCCGGGCTGGTGGTGGCCAGGGCGCCGGTTTGCAGGGTGCGATACCCGACCAGACCATGGTCCGGGTCACTGATCCCGATCTTCCAATCCTGACCACGGCCGCAATATTCACCGATATTGACCAGAGTCCGGTCAAAGCCGCGCTCTTCCAGCTCTTTGGTCACCAGATCCGTGGCATAACCTTGGGCTATCCCGTTGAAGGTGAGTGCTTGGCCGATCTGCAGACCCAACGGATCACGCCTGACACGATCCCACCCAATGACCGACGTGGAGGGCAGGGGCGCTTTGCCCGCCAATCCTGCCCAAAGTGGCTGGACAGTCGGATCAAATAAACCGCCAGTGACGCGATGGGCGAGGTCCACCACATCCAACAGCGGCGCCCAGAGTTGGGGCAGGGGATCAAGACGGCCCTGTGTATTCAAACGCGACAGCGAAGAGGCCGGATCGTAAAGGGTAAACTCAGCCTCTACAGCGCGGATCCGATCATGGGCCGCGGCCAATGCCGCCTGTGCCAGGTCATTGGGGCCATGCAGGATGATCTGAGCCTCTGCCCCCAAGGCGCGACCGTGCCAGCGATGGGGCCTGGCGGCGGCCCGCAACCCGGTTGCGGTGCAGGCCGCGGAAATAGCCAGAAAACGGCGGCGAGACAGCTTCATTCCGCAGCAACCTTGTGCAGGGGGCGGTTTTTCTTACGTGCGGCCAGGATCAGCGGCACGCATTGCTTTTTGTCGTCGTGGATCGTCACGCAATCCAGGCAACCGAAGCATTCCGAATACTGAACCTCTCCGCTCGCCTTGATGGCGCCGTAGTTGCATTTGACCTTGCACAATTGACACGGGGAGCCGCATTCGGTTCTGCGCGCGATCCAATCGCGGCCCCGGATCAAACCGCCGATGGCCATCACGGCACCAAGTGGGCACAGATAGCGGCAAAAGCCCTTGAACAGCACCGCACCCAGCACCAGCCAAAGCACGGCATAGGCGACGTAGTACCATTCCCGGATGAAGAAGGTGGTGATGGCCGTCTTGAAGGGTTCGATCTCTGCCGCCTTGTCCACATGGCTGGGGGCAAAGAAGACCACGCCCAACAGCCCGGCCAGCGCCACATATTTCAGGTATTTCAGGCGGGCATCCCACAGGGCCGACGGTTCAATCTGCGGAAGGCGCAACACGCGGCCGATATGGTGCGCGAATTCCTGCAACGCCCCAAACGGGCAAAGCCAGCCGCAAAAGAGGCCGCGCCCCCAGAGAACGAAGCCCAGGATGGCCACCGCCCAGATGATAAGGCTGAATGGATCATAAAGAAGAAAGGCAAAGCTGCCCCATTCAACCGTCGTGCGGATCACGCCAAGCACTGTGACGATGGACAGTTGCCCTTGTCCCCACCAGCCGATGAAACCTGTCACCGCGGCCAGAATGCCGAGCCGGATCGGGGTGAAATAGCGGGTGCCAGCCAGCGCATTCATGCGGACCCCAAGCAGCAGTATCAGGGCTGTCAGGAACAACCCGACAACGATCATGTCAGCCTGCCTGTTGCGCAACGCGTCCAGCCAGGGCGGGACCTGTTCGACCACGCTGGGGCGCAGATAGAACCGCTCATCCGTTGCGTGTGGCGCATCAAGGATGACTGAGCCTGTTTCAGGCTGGAACATCCCGTGTTCGCGCGTGGCCTGGACCTTCAATACCCATTCTGCGGTGGGATCAAAGCCCAGCCGCCGGTCGGTGCGCAGGATCATCGCGGCGCCGTCCTGCAATGCGATCGGAATACTGTCGTTCAGTTCGACCAGTAGGTCGGCATCCCGCAATGCTATAGGAAAGCCGGACTGTTCGGCAGTGATCCAGTCAGGCGCGGTGTTGCGCACGAAATCCTCCGAGACCAGGCCATGGCGGCCCGTATCGATCACCAGGATGGGCTCATCACTGGTTGAGATGGACATGAAATCCTGGAGGTCGGAAAAGCCATCTTCGCTGAGCACCGCGCGGGCGATGGCGGGTGGACCCAGGTCAATCAACCAAAGGTCCAAATATGTGCCATCGGGATCGGCGCGTGCCTCGGGGTCGTCGTTTTCCCACAGCGTCCCGGCGAAACGTTCGTCAATCTCGGCATTGGTCAGATGGATGTTGGTGGCCAGCCCCTGATCGACCAGTTCGGCCCATGTCAGCGCCTCGTCGTAGTCGACATTTGGATGGGCGGGAGGCCCGGTTGATATCCCTTGCATCTTTTCCCGCGCGACCTGCAAAGCGGCGGCCAGCAGGCTTTCATGGGCGATGCGGACGCTGGCCGTGGCTTTGGTCACCCCATCCAGATAGATCAGTTGGCCGCCATCACCGCCACCGCCATAGGGCGTCCCCACCACCAGGCTGTCCGAGATCGAATGCCCACGATATTGTTCAAAAAACTTGTGGAATGGGGCTTCACCCAGGCCCGAGACAAAGATCGGTTCGTTATGTTCGATCAGGCGCACATCAAGGAAGCGCCCTTCCAGATCCAAGATGACCAGCATGTTGATCGGCGCACCGGAAAAGCCCGGTAAGGGTGCCATCGGTTGGGTCTCGAACACATAACCAGCTTCGGCGCCGCCGGAATTGCGCAGGGACCAGACGCCCTGATCGTTCAGCGGCTCGCCCAGGGCATAGGGCGGTACGATCAGTGGGGCGATCTGGTCACGGGTCAGGGTTTCGGCCCGGGCCAGACCCAGACACAGGGCCAGCCAACACAATGATATGGCCAACAGACGCCACATGGTCAGGTCCGAAGCAGATACAACACAATCATATGCAGAGCGTATGCAATGGCCGGTGACCTGTCCCATGGGACAAAGGTCGCAAACCGCTGGCCGGGTTATCACGACTGTGTCAGCGTAATGACGGGAGGATGGGCCATGACACAGGCGACCGGGCCGGTGCCCACGTTGCTATCTTTGCTGGGTCTGGGACTGCTTTGGACAGTCGCAGCCGCGGGGTTGGATGATCCCGATGTACTGCCCGGCCCGATGGCGGTTTGGCAGGTCATCGTGACAGAGGCAGCGCGCGGCGTCTTGTGGGAGCATCTGCTGGCCACGTTGGGCCGGGTGGTCGCCGCCTTTACCCTGGCCATGGGATTGGGCAGCATTCTGGGTGTGCTGCTGGGGCAGTCGCACCTGTTGGACCGGTGGCTTTTCCCGTGGGTGTCTGTGTTTTTGAACCTGCCGGCGTTGGTCGTAATCGTGCTGTGCTACCTTTGGATCGGCTTGAACGAGGTCGCGGCGATTGCTGCGGTTGCCATCAACAAGACCGCAATGGTGGCCGTGACCTTGCGTGAAGGGGTGCGATCGCTGGATCACCGACTGTCTGAAATGGCGCAGGTTCAGCGGATGAGTTGGCCCCAGCGTATGCGGCACGTTCTGTTTCCGCAGCTTTGGCCATTTGTCGCCACCGCCATGCGAAACGGGTTGGCCGTGATCTGGAAGATCGTGCTGGTGGTCGAGTTTCTGGGCCGGTCAAATGGAGTCGGTTTCCAGATCCATCTGTATTTCCAGCTCTTCGATACGGTGACCGTGCTGGCCTATTCGCTCAGTTTTGTGGCGGTCATGCTGGTGATCGAATACGCGTTCTTGCAACCGTGGGAGATCCGGGCGCGGGCCTGGCAGGCCCGCACAAACTAGGCCCCAAAGCCGTAAAGCTGTGCGGGATTGTCCACCAGGATGCGCATGCGGGTCGCTGCATCGGGCGCCCAGTCTGGCAGCAGGTTCAAGAGCACCCCGGCATCTGGAAGGCCCGCATCCGCCAGCATCAGATGTGGCCAGTCAGAGCCCCAAAGGCACCGTTCGGGATTGGCGGCGAGCAGGGCGCGGGCAAAGGGTGCCGCGGCTTTGTAGGGCGCATCACACAGCCTGTAGGGGGCGGAAAGCTTGACCCATGCCAGCCCCTCGGCCAGCAACTGACACAACGCCTGAAATCCCGGTTCGCCGGGGCCAAGGCTTAGATCCGGCCATCCCATATGATCGAAACATACCGGGACGGGCAGATCGCGGATATGATCGGCCAGTTCGACCATATGTTGGTGAGTATGGACCAGCATCTGCACATGCATCCCGCGCTTTGCCAAGGCGGGGGCCAGCGCCTGAACGCCGGACCAACTGAGCACTCCACCATGGACATAATTCAACCGCACGCCGACCACCCCGCCTGCCACCAGGGGATCCAAGTCAGTGGCCGGTGCGTCATCGGGGACAAGGCCGATCCCACGTGTCACATCCCGCCCCAGGGCATCGATACTGGCCAGGGTCAATGCGTTGTCGGCACCATAAAGGATCGAGTGGACAATGATCCGGCGGCTCAAACCCATTTGCTTGTGGTGACGCTCCAGCCGCTCCACCCATTTCTCGAATGTGCCGGGCGCGGGGTCTTCGACCCGCGTCAATGATAATGGAAAGTCGTCAGCCACCATGTGGAGATGACTGTCACAGGCCAGGGGCGGCACCTCAAAGTTCGGGGAACTTGGGACGTCAAAGGGAGGGAGTGCGACGGGTTTGGTCAAGGTCTGTCTTTCGGAGCCTCTGCTGCGGAAAAGTATCGCCGCGTCAGGCGGAAAACGAAAGGTGTGCTAAAGATCACCAGCGCGATGCGCACCACATGGGTAACCGCCACATAGGCCACATCCTGGCCCATGGCGAAGGCCAGGAGGCTCATCTCTGTCAGACCACCGGGGGAGAAGGCGAGGAAGGCTTGCGCCATGTCTGTCTGGGTCAGCGCAGCAATCACCCCGGCAAAGATCACGGCGACCGCGATCATCGCGATAGATGCCATGAAGCCCAACCGCAAATCACCCCAGATCTCCGCCAGCGTCGTCCCCTGGAAGCGACACCCGATGACGGTGCCGATGACAATCTGTGCGACGATGACGAGCAGGGTCGGCGGTGGAACACTGACCAGCGGCACCAGATGAACCGCCGCGCTTAGGATCATTGGCCCCAGCATGGTGGCGGCGGGCAATCGCAGCACCTTGCCCATCCAGACGCCAGCAATCCCGCACAGGATCAGGATGACCCCATCAATAAAGGTCAGATCGCCGAACTGGACGTACGCGTCATCGGTATTCTGCCCGCGCACCCCCAGAAAAAGGCCAAAGAACAACGCGACACAAGTGATGACAATCAGGATCCGCCCGGCATGGGCCAAGGCGATCCGGCGGCCATCACCGCCCGCCTCATCACCCAGGATCAGCATCTCGTTCAGCCCTCCGGGCATCGCAGAGAAAAAGGCGGTAACCGGATCATAGCCGCCAATCCGGCGATAGATCACGAATGACACGGTCGCTGCGCAGACCATGAACGGGATGAGCAAGGCAAAGGTCATGCCCCAGCTTGCGATCTGTGCTGCCATATCGGGCGAGAACCCGGCCCCCAGCATGACCCCGATGATGGGGATCACAATGATCCGCAAGTTGCCTGGTGCGCTTAGCGGGATACGGGCCAAGGCGGCGAGCGTGTTGCCGATCATCGGCCCGAGCATCCAGGGCAAGGGGAGCCCGATGCGTGCCGCCACTGCGCCGCTGATCAGGCCGACCAGCAACGCGCCGATGATCGGAATGCCCGGGGCTGGTCTGATATGTGCTGCCACCGCCATGGCCGGGTGGTCGCATGGTGCGCCGGGCAGGGCAATCGCAGAACCGCCGTCAGCCGCGTCCGCGATCGGTATTCAGCCCCGGATCGGGATCGGGGCTCAACGCCTGGCCAAAGGCGATCCGGTGACCATCGGGATCGACCACGTCGAAATCGATGCAGCCGTAATGGCTGGGATGGTGCATGCGCGTCGTCTCGATATTCTGTGCGTCGAATTCGGTCTGCAGGGCATCGGCGTCATCGACATAGATGTAGGCGGCCCACCATTGATTGTTCGGAGCCGGGGCATCGCCACGATCAAGCGCTAGTGTGACGTCGCTCCGCTGTATGATGCAAAAGCCTGGCGGATCACCCCAGGGCGCCGTGGCTGGCAAATCCCAGTCGCGTGTAGAACGCCACGGATCGGTCGATATCGGTCACTTGGAGAACGGGCATTGCGCGCAAGGTTGCCATGGTCAACTCGGTTTTGATTTTGGATGTCTCCTGTCGGTCAGGATAACTCTTCGGCCAGTATATCAAAAACGATGCGGATGCGGCGGCTGTTATGCAATTCGCGATGGGTGACCAGCCAAACCGGGAACGGGACAGGATCTGCGTCCGGCAGGACCGGTTCCAGATCCGGATCAGTCGTCGCAAACATGTCTGGCAGCAATCCGATGCCCAATCCTTCGCGGATCATATGGTGCATCACGGTGCCGCTGGCGGACACGATGCTGAACGCGTCTTCCGATACAGGCAGGCCGAATGCGGCGACCATTTCGGCAAAGCGTTCTGTGCGTTCATAGGCCAAGATATCGGTAGGGTGCAGATCCGACGGTTTAAGGGGGCGCCCCCGCTGATCCAGATACGCTGTGCTGGCATAGGGCCGCGCCGTCGCATCCGGCAAGCGCTTGGCGATCAGGTCGGATTGCGTGGGTTCCGCATGGCGGATGGCGATATCAGCCTCGCGCCGCAGCAGGTCACGGATGTCATCGGCCGCAATAATATCAAGTGTGATCCCCGGTGCGGTCGCACGAATTTTTGCGATGATCGGTGGCAGGCGATAGGAGGCCATCATCTCTGCCGCCGTGATGACCACGCGCCCTTCGATCTGCTGTGACTGGCCAGAGGCGCCGAGGGAAATGCGGCTGGCCGCGTCACCCATTGCCCGGAAATGGTCCAGCAGGTCGATGCCTGATTGCGTCAGGGTAAGGGTGCGTCCCACCCGTTCGAACAGGATCACACCTAGATCCTGCTCCAGCGCGGCCACCTGGCGGCTCAGCGTCGGTTGGGTCTGGCCCAGGGCGCGGGCCGCCGCAGACAGAGAGCCTTCTTCGGCGGTGGCGAGAAAGGCCCGCGCCTGGTTCCAGTCAAAGGCGATACTTTTCCAGTTCATCTATTTTCGTATATCCAACCGACGAATTTCCGCAATTTCTTTTTGATTTTCGTATGAGTAGGAAAACGCATATCGTGTTGGGCCAAGTGTCCAGCAGCTTCGCAATCGCACCAGACCGGATTTTCAGAATATGACGGATCAAGGCATGTCACCCCCCCGCTCCAGCCGTTTTTGGGACCGTATGGCGCCCCGCTATTCCCGCCTCCCCATCGCGGACGAGGCCGCGTATCGGCGCAAGCTTGATATCACGCAATCCTATCTGCGCCCCGATATGGATGTGTTTGAGTTCGGATGCGGCACTGGATCCACCGCGCTGGTCCATGCGCCTTTCGTCCGGCACATCCAGGCCACCGATTTGTCCCAGGCAATGCTCAAGATTGCACAGGACAAGGCCGCGGCGGCTGGCGTGACCAATGTCAGCTTTTCCCATGCCGCGATCGAGGATTGGATACCAGGCGACACCGGCTATGACATGGTGTTGGGTTTGAGCATCTTGCATCTTCTCGAAGATAAAGAAGCCGCCTTGGCCAAATGCCACCGAATGCTGAAACCCGGGGGCCTATTGGTCAGCAGCACGGTTTGCCTGAAGGAAACGATGCCGTATTTCAAGCTGATCGCACCCTTGGGAAAGGCCTTGGGGTTGATGCCAACCTTGCGGGTGTTCACGTGCGATGAGTTGGCGCGCAACATAATGGCGGCCGGTTTCGGGATCGAGCATCGCTGGCAACCCACCCGCAGCAAGGCGGTGTTCATCGTGGCGCGCAAGATCTGACCAGCCGGCGGGCCCCTGCGACGATCCGAACGGCTTTACCGAATGGGTCCGCCGCGCTACACCACGCTCCGGGGTAACGGGAGAGCGACCATGGCCAACGATCTGTTCAACAGCTTCATGACCGGACCGGATGAAAAGGGCCGGTTTGGCCAGTTTGGTGGGCGGTTCGTGTCGGAAACGCTGATGCCGCTGATCCTGGATCTGGAGGCCGAATACGAGAAGGCCAAGACAGATGACAGCTTTTGGGCCGAGATGGACGACCTGTGGACCCATTATGTGGGCCGCCCCAGCCCGATGTATTTTGCCGAACGCCTGACCACGCATCTGGGTGGCGCCAAGATCTACATGAAGCGGGATGAACTGAACCATACCGGCGCGCACAAGATCAACAACGTGCTGGGGCAAATCTTGCTCGCCCGCCGGATGGGCAAAAAACGCATCATCGCGGAAACAGGTGCGGGGCAACATGGCGTGGCCACCGCCACGGTCTGTGCGCGGTTTGGCCTGCAATGCGTGGTTTATATGGGTGCCCATGATGTGGAACGTCAGGCGCCGAATGTGTTCCGCATGAAGCTGTTGGGCGCCAAGGTAGTGCCCGTCACCTCTGGCCGGGGCACCCTGAAGGACGCCATGAACGACGCCCTACGCGACTGGGTCACCAATGTCCGCGACACATTCTATTGCATTGGCACCGTGGCAGGCCCGCATCCCTATCCCGCCATGGTCCGCGACTTTCAGTCAATCATCGGTAAGGAAGCCAAGGCGCAACTGCAGGAACGCGAAGGCCGGTTGCCCGACACGATCATTGCGGCCATCGGCGGGGGCTCCAACGCGATGGGCCTGTTCTACCCGTTCCTCGATGACAAGGAGGTTAACATCATCGGGGTCGAGGCTGGCGGCAAAGGTGTGAACGCCAAGATGGAGCATTGCGCGTCGCTCACCGGCGGTCGCCCCGGCGTGCTCCATGGCAATCGCACCTATCTGCTGCAGGATGACGATGGCCAGATCCTGGAGGGGTTCAGCATTTCCGCCGGGCTTGATTATCCGGGCATCGGGCCGGAGCATTCCTGGCTGCATGATATTGGCCGCGCGCGATATGTTAGCATCACTGACACAGAGGCGTTAGAGGCGTTTCAGCTGTGCTGCGAGCAAGAGGGTATCATCCCGGCATTAGAGCCCTCTCACGCTTTGGCCCATGTCATGAAGATCGCCCCAGACCTGCCCGCCGATCACCTGATCTGCATGAACATGTGCGGCCGCGGCGACAAAGACATCTTCACCGTCGCCAAGGCCCTCGGCGTCGAAATGGATGCTGGCGGCTGAAGTCGTGCGTGGTTGCTCGCCCAGCGGGCGCGCAAAATTGGCAATGCGTTATAAACGATCGGCCAGCTTAAAAAGGTGATCCTCGAACTCGGCGCACATGATGATTTCCACGGTTTCGGCGTCATAGAACGCATTGGACTCGCCGCAGCTTTCGACGGTGATCTGAAGGGGCGCCGATAGGCTCAGCATGGCGTTCAGATCTTCGACCTCCTGCGCCAAGATCTGCCCTGTTAGACTGTCGTCTCCGTCGAAAACCAGGGTTTCACCGGGCCCGCGATCGACGAGTTCATCCAGAACAGTGCCCCAACTCGCCTCAGCCTGATCGAATTCGAACGGGCACTGCTCCGCACGTTCCTCTGGCAGATCGAGATCTGCGGCTAAATCGGCACGCGCATCGGGGTCGCCGCCGTAGAAAATGCAGATCGTGTTATAGAAGCGCTGTTCGTCGGGGCCGTGTTCGTCCCACCAGGCCACGTCTTCTTCATTCTCAAAGGCTAGATCCGCCTCGGCCCAAAACCCGAATGAGACGTCGTAGGCCAGGTCCTGGGCGGTCTCTTCCTCGAACAGGGCATGGATCATGAAGATCGAGAATGTGTCGGCGGCATCCTCCTCCTGCCCAAAGATTGGGACGCCTTCCAGGTCGATCACCGCATGACCAAGCTCATGGTAAAAGATGCCAATGATGTTTCCCTCCACAAAGGCGTTCTGTTCCGCTTCCTCTGCCACGGCGGGACAGGCCAGCAACGCAAGGCTAAGCAACAGACGGGAAAGGCGCATGATCATTCTCGGTTTGTGACTGGCGAGCGCTTTGAAATATCCGCGAACAGGACAGCTTCGTCCAGGTGGTGCTTGGACGCTCATCGCCTGCCAGACTTTTCGAATATTGCGTGAGCGTGAAATATTGTTGCGTAGATGCAACAGGGCGACGTTGGGTCAAGAGTACCGTTGCTCGAATCCCACGCCCCCGCGTATTCAGCGCGTCTCAGACGTCGTGTTTGGACCCTAGCGGATGGAACTCGCGGTTCGTCCGGTGCGGGGTGGCACTGCCGCTGCCGTATGCCAGGGCCAAAGAGGCTAAGGGGATGGTTTTAGGTACCATTTGGGATGTAGCTCATCGGTAGAGCAGTAGACATTTAATCTACGTGGAGCGGGTTCAATTCCCGTTATCTTGACCAGGTACAGCGGCAACGCTGCAGGTTCGACTCCTGATCGCCCGAAAGGGCACCGGCCTTCCAAGCCGGACCGTATGAAAACGGTTCACATATTGGGTTCCGGGGTTGCCCCAGCAGGGGTGGCCTTGCGCTATGCGCGCCTTCGGGTGCGGGCGGCAACGGGCCTTCGCTGCTCTGCCCTTGGGCCGGGTGGCAGATGACGGCCGCGCAGCCTTGGGCCGGGCCGGGTGGATCTCGATCCGCCCCATGCCCCGCGCCAGGCCTGTAACGCCCGCTCTCTGTCGCTCCGCCCGACTGCATGGCGCGGGGCGGCCCCGGTTCTCTTTCCTGCTCGGTTCGGGGCATCACACCTGTCACCCAATTCCGGGTGCAACCCACTGACACAACAAAGGAGTTCGCGCTTTGCGACGACGATAGGACCAAAGGAACAGATCAATGACCAAAATCGAACGCATGATTAAATCGCTGCTTGGCTACAAACGCCTCATCATTTCCGAGACCGAACGCGCCCTGGTGCTGGACAAGGGACGTTTGACCACGATCCTGACCCCGGGTGAACACTGGATCAAACGTGATGGGACCGAGGTGACGATCTATCAGGTCAATGATCTTGAGTTCCAATCGTCCTATGAGGCCGCTTTGTTCCGCGAAAAGCCCGATTTGGCCGCGCAGCACCTGACGGACATCCGCACCGGGTCTGACGAGGTCGCCATCGTATCCCTCGACGCGGCTGCCCACCGGGTGATGGGACCCGATAAGCGGCTGATCTTTTGGACTGATGCCGGAGCTTGGACGGTCGAACGGTTGTCCCTGGTCGACGGGCACGGGATTGCGCCGAAGCTTGCACAACGGCTGATGCGCGCCGGATTGACGCCCAAGATGACCTCGACCGAGGTTAGCGACGGGAAGGTCGGTTTGCTGAGCGTCGATGGCGTGTTTCAGCGCAAGCTGGAGCCGGGGACCTACTGGTTCTGGAATGTCGGGCGCAAGCACCTGGTCAAGCTGGTGGACATCCGCTGGCAGGCGCATGAGGTCACGGGGCAGGAGATCCTGACCAAGGACCGCGTCACGATCCGGGTCAACCTGACGGCGGAGTATCGCGTGACCGATCCGGTCAAGGCGGCGACGGCGGTGAAGGACTTTGTCGAGGCGCTGCACCGCGCGCTTCAACTGGCCTTTCGCAAGACGCTGGGCGCCCTGACGCTGGACAAGTTGCTGGCGGATAAGGTGTCGGTCGATGCCGAGGCGGCCGGTCAGGTCCGGACCGAGATGGCCGAGATCGGGATCGAGGTCGGCGAGATTGCGTTGAAAGACGTGATCCTGCCGGGCGAGATGCGCGAGATCCTGAACCAGGTGGTCGCGGCGGAAAAGCAGGCCGAGGCCAACGTGATCCGGCGCCGTGAGGAAACGAACGCAACGCGTTCGCTTTTGAACACGGCCAAGGTCATGGCCGAGAACCCGGTGATGTTGCGGCTGAAGGAGCTTGAGGCCTTGGAGGCCATCGCCGGGAAAGTCGAACGCCTGACCGTGCACAACGGGACAGAGGGTCTGATGTCTGACATCGTCCGTCTGCGCGACTAAAAACAGGGCCAATCCGTCAGGATCGGGTTGGCCCATCGCATGTTTCCAGCGTGATGCGGCCTAAACTTCCGTTTAGCACCGGCTCTATGCTGGATAATCGTGCATGCCAAATTGTCATTCCCCCTCGTCAAATCGGGTCATTTCCGTCTAAACTGCCGTTTAACGCGTTCAATTAAGAGTTTAGCAGCTGGGCGTTAAACCTTTGGCGAATGGAGATTTTTACCAGCCAGTGCTTCTTTGTTATATCTACTCACGGATGCGGGCACCCAGATCAAGAACGGACAGCTTGTCATCAAAGGGCGCGCAACAGTTTTCGCCTTAGCCCTCCTTCTTGGATACACTGCGCAGGCGGGATTGGCGGTGGATGGCCCGCGACAGGCAGGGCGCATCCAGGTCGAATTGGCCAGCGTCGGCGCCCTGCTTGGTGACCACGACCATGACCGCGGTCGCGACGACGACGATCGTAGTGGAGATGACGATGACGACGAAAATGATTAAACTGACGCGGGATTGCGTCTGTAGGACAGTCCAACCGCCTTTGACAAGTAAGGTGAGGATTGCGTCATCCCGGGACTGCCCATGTTGAAGCGTCTGTTGATCGTCTTTGTTCTGGCCTTCGCCATTCCCGCGCCGATGGTGGCGCAGGCACAAAGCGGTGTCTCCCAGATCGAACGGCAATTGCAATCGCAGGGCTACACCTCAATCCGGGCCAGCCGCACGATACTGGGTCGCATTCGTATTGTGGCCATGCGGGGAGATACCACGCGCGAGATCGTCTATAATCCGTCTACCGGTGTCATCATGCGCGACTTTTCCCGCCGTCGCGGCGGTGGTAGCAGCGCAACAATATTGGATCCGGGAGATGACGACACCGGCAATCGTAGCCAAAGTGGCGGTCGGTCTGCGGGTGGTCGCGACGATGATGACGATGACGACGATGATGACGATGGCGGCGACGATGATGGCGGCGACGATGGCGATGATGACGGCGACGATTGATTGCGGTATCCGATCATGACTAGCCCCTATATCCTGGCTGCCGTCCTAATCATCCAAGTCTTTTGCGCCATCTTCTTTGTGTCTGACATCCTGATCTCGATCCTGGGATTGCCCATTGGGCCGATCAACTGGCAAGTGCATGAATTCATTGAGATCGGAGCAGCCCTTGGTCTAATCCTCGGGGTTGTCGTTGGGTTACTGGCGGTGCGTCAGGCCCGGCGGCGAACGGCCCGCGTTGAAGATCAGCTTCGCGCCGCGTCCGGTGCATTCCTGGAATTGCTGGAAGAGCGGTTCGCCACCTGGGGTCTGACGCCTGCGGAACGCGATGTTGCGCTGTTCGCGATCAAGGGCATGACAACCCAGGAAATCGCTAATTTGCGGTCCACGTCCGAAGGAACGGTCAAGGCGCAGACCAATGCGATCTATCGCAAGGCAGGTGTGAGCGGCCGGCCCCAATTGCTGAGCTTGTTCATTGATGATCTGATGGACGATGCCTTGGCACCGGCTCGCGCGTCACAACTGGCCGTCGCTGTAAAATAGCGCCTAGCGGACCGGTGGTTGAATTAGGAAAGCTCTGAAATCATTGACATTCGTGAGGGTCGGACCGGTCACGATCTGTGCCGTCGTCTTTTCAAAGAATGTGTGTCCATCATTGCGGTCCAGCGCCGATTGCGGGTCAATTCCGGTGTCCTTGGCGCGTTTGAGGATATCGGGCCCGATCAAGGCGCCTGCAACTTCCGCCGCGCCATCGACGCCATCGGTATCGCAGGCCATGGCCCATATTCCGGGTGCGGCTTGCAAGGAAATGGCGGCAGACAGCATCGCCTCTGCATTCGGGCCGCCGACACCGTCACCGCGGCGGGTCACTGTGCATTCGCCGCCTGACAACAGCAGGATCGGCGCGTCACCCGACGTCATGCGGGCTTGTAGGCCAAGCGCCATCCGGGCCTGTTCAGCCCCAAGATCGCGGGCTTCTCCTTCAAGGTCATCGGCCAGGATGCGGACGTCATACCCGTCCGCTTTGGCAAGTTCGGCCGCGGCGTCCAGCGACTGCGACGGTGCGGCGATGATGCGGGTGTCGCAGGTGGCCAGCCGCACATCACCGGGCTGCACGACGCCAGTTTGTCCGGCCAGAACGGCCTTGGCGCTGGGTGGCAGATCAATCGCCCAACGGTCGACAATGGCAAGCGCATCCTGCGGGGTCGACGGGTCAGCGACCGTCGGGCCGCTCGCGATGAAGGCCGGATCATCCCCCGCCACGTCCGAGATTGTCAGCGTCAGCATCCGCGCAGGATGTGCTGCCACTGCCAATTGTCCCCCCTTTACCGCGCTCAGATGTTTGCGCACGATGTTCATCTGGTTGATCGGCGCTCCGGACACCAAGAGCGCCTGATTGATCTGCTGCTTTTCCGACAAGGTCATGTCCCCGGCCGGCGCACAGAGCAGTGCAGAGCCCCCCCCCGATATCAGGGCAAGAACAAAATCGTCCGGCCCAAGACCATCCAGTATATCAAGCAGTTCGCGGGTGGCATCGACGCCTGCCTGGTCGGGCACGGGATGCGCGGCCTCGACGATGCGAATGCCCTGGCAGGGTCTTGCATATCCATAGCGCGTGATCACCAGCCCGTCGCAAGGCCCCCAGACCTGCTCCACCGCCTCGGCCATCCTGGCAGAGGCTTTGCCTGCCCCGATCACCACGACGCGGCCGGTTGGTTTCGGCGGCAAGGCCGCGGATATGCAAGCCATGGGGTCCGCGGCTTTGACCGCCTCGTCAAACATCCGGCGCAACAGATCCGGCGGCGTCATCCGAGTGTTCCGCCATGTTCTTTCAACACATCGAGCGGCACGATGTCCAAGGCCTTCTTGTGGGTCGCAGCCAGATTCACATGGGGGGCCACCCCCTCATCATGGGCCTGCAAGAACCGGCCCGCGCACAGGCACCAATGATCGCCTGGTTTCAGACCCGGAAAGCTGAATTCGGGCCGGGGTGTGGACAGGTCGTTGCCGACATATTTGGAATAGGCCAGAAACTCCGCCGTCATGACAGCGCAAACCGTATGGCTGCCGGCATCCTCAAAGCAGGTATCGCAAGATCCATTGCGAAAAAATCCGGTGACCGGATCCAGCGAGCATGGCATCAATGTGCCACCCAGAACGTTGGTCGATGCCTCTTTTTCCATTCCAGCTTCCCTTTGCGTTCGGTCGGGCATGGACAATATGCAAAGCATACATATCCCATACATACGATTTACAGTTCCGTGGGCCCAGTCCAGTCCAGCCAACGCCCGTGAAAATCCACCCGTGCCAATTCGCATGGCCCTCCTCCGGGCCAGATCTGCGCGGTAAGGGCCGCACCGCGGCCCGAATCCCACTCCATCGAGATATGAGCGAGCGGTTGACCTGATGTGGCGCGTTCACCGGCCTTGGCCAGAAGATCTGCACCGCGGGCTTGCAAGGCTTCCGGGAAATACTGCCAGGCGATGGTGTGATAGATGACCCGGGTTTCGCCCTCTTGCGGGCGGCTGAGTACATTTGCCAGCCATTCGATGGCATCGCCGCGATTTATGTGCGCGGGATGGGCCGCGGCTATTTGCATCGCGGCCTCTGTGCGCTCCATCCTGTCAAGCTGATCTGCCCAAAGGTAAGCGCGCAGGCGCAATTGATCGTCTGGATTGGTCGGGTCAAGCGGGTTCAGGTCGACCCCGCGCCGTGTCGTGATGCGTAAATCCGCAGGGGACGGGGCCGGTCCGGTCCAGTCGGGCGCGAGCTTGATCGGACTGTCTGCTGGGCCGAAATGTGCGTTGCCTGCGATCAGGTGGAACTGGTCGGCGCGCAGGTTCAACCCTCCACTGGTTCCCAGCTCATGCAGTGCCAGTGGCAGACCGGTTGCCCGGGCTACCATGTGAAAGGCGGGGATCAGAGCGGTAGAGCGGCGCACTTCGTTGGTCTGCGGAGCGTGGTCGAGCCACGCCATGAACCAGGCCTTATGCCGCGTCAGCGCGGTCTCTACCGCTGCCCATAGTGCA
This sequence comes from Actibacterium sp. 188UL27-1, assembly GCF_016901225.1. Lineage (GTDB taxonomy): Bacteria > Pseudomonadota > Alphaproteobacteria > Rhodobacterales > Rhodobacteraceae > 188UL27-1. The sequence goes on from NZ_JAFEUL010000001.1 coordinate 211,371, forward strand.
TCATCGGTTGCGTCGTGGGGTGGGAAGACAGCCTTCAGGTCCGCATCGGCCTTGTTCAGGACCAGGGCATGCAATCCCCCACCGATGCGCAGCGGCACGCTCGCTCCGCCGGCGCTGGTATTGCCGGGCCAAGTCAGAATGCGGTCGGCCACGGACGTGCCTGGGGTCAGGCGCTCTGCAAAAAGTGCCATCAACCGTCCCATGAACGACGAGCCCAGTTTGGTGCAGCCGATGGACTGATCCGCGAAATCCTTAAGGATGTCCGTCATCGGAAGCGATCCGCAAGGCGCTGCAGCGCGGTTCGGTTGTCCGGATGGTCCGGTGTTTCGGGCGCGGCGGTTTCGGCCCGTGCCGCCGATTTTGGCTGCGTGGTCGAGGAGCGCGGCGGGTTGAGGCGCAAGGCAACGGCATTCATGAACCGTCCCGCATCCCCCCGGGCCAGGTCAGCTGCGCCATCGCTGATCCCGCGCATCAGATCGTCCAGCCAATCGTCATCCGCCTTGGGAAAATCGCGTAACACATAGCCCGGCACGGCATCCTTGTGGCCCGGATGCCCAACGCCCAGCCGCACCCGACCATACCCGTCGCCAAGATGGGCGTGGATCGAGCGTAACCCATTATGGCCCGCATGGCCGCCTCCCTGCTTGACCTTCACCTTTTGGGGCGCCAGGTCGATCTCGTCATGGAACACCATGATGTCGGCGGGTGATACCTTGTAAAACCGGGCGGTCTCGCCGACGGATTGACCGGATTTGTTCATGAAAGTCTGGGGCTTGAGTAGCAGGGTTTTTGTGCCGCCCAGGGTGCCTTCGGCCGTTTGTCCCTGAAACTTCGCACGCCAGGGGCTAAAGCCGTGATCGGATGCAATCCGGTCCAGGGCCATGAAACCGACATTGTGCCGGTTGCGGGCATATTTGGCCCCGGGATTGCCGAGGCCCACGAAAAGACGCATGGGGCCGGTCCTCTTACTCACGGGCGTTTTAGCCGTTGCGCGGGTGAAAAGACCAGAGCTACCGACGGATGAAGATAGCCGCGAGGGATCGTGCCCAAAGGAGCGCTGCCAGTGGGCCAGCGGTCAGGATCAGCCAGGCATTGGCTTCATATCCCGTTCGCGGGGTCGTCGCCGCCACGTAGGCGGCCAAGGCCGTGGCTGGCAGGATCAGGCTGGTCGCATAGCGTTTGAGGGGAATGCGGTCTCGTTCAAGCCTTGACAGTATGGCCAGCTTTCCCGTGCCGCGTTGGGCGTGGAGCGCCCAGATCGATACGCCGACCAGGGGCAGAAACGCCAACGAAACGGGAAAGGCCGCCAAAAGCGGTTGCAGGAGATAGGCGAGACCGGCAAGGCCGAGCCAGAGCTGATATTCGTGGTGGCCCGAAGGCAGATGCAGGGGGGCGAGCCGATCCAGCAGAAAATGTCCCAGCATGAAAGCGCCGTACCCGACCAGGAACTGGGCACCAAAGGTTTCCACCGGAGCCCAGCCCAGCCCGGAACTGTTCCAGATATACCCGCCCCAGATACCCAGGCCCGTACCGATGACCGCATTCAGGCTGGCCGCCCAGATCCAGCCACCCCTGGCCATGATCCGACGATAGAGGATCAAGCCAACGCAAACGGTAAGAAGCGCATGCCAGGCCAGGCTTGTCCACAGGATGGTGAAGGGAAGCGACCGGTAAAGCTCGGTCACCGGAACACCCTCCGCGATGAACCCGAACAGCCCCGCCGCCGCGAACAATCCGGCAATGCCCCCCACCCGGAACCGGGCCAGGCTGATCGCAAAAATCAGACCCATCAGGCCATAAACCGCCCCGAGTTCGACCAGAGCCGGGGTCAGCGCCATAGGATAGAACCACAATTCGGAAAAGCTGACGGTTATCAGGCCAAGCGCGGTGATGAGGATCACCCGGTGAAGAAGGCCTGTGAAGAGTGTGATCATGACCCCTCCCGCATGCATGTCGGTTGTAGAAAGCACAGCACCAAAGAAAAAGGGGCGCCACCGGCGCCCCCTTCGATTGGCAGTGATCGGTGCAAACTCAGCTTTCCGCTGGCGTCTCTTCGCCTTCGACTGCTTCATCGCCATCTTCGTTATCCGACGAGCGCAGACCGGACGGCGCGGTGATGTTGGCGATCACGAAATCGCGGTCAATGGTCGGTTTGGCGCCCGAGGGCAGTTCCACCATCGAGATTGTGGCCGTGTCGCCCACATTCATCTCCGACACATCCACCGTGATCTTTTCAGGGATATCACCCGCAGTCACGACCAGTTCGACTTCGGGCCGCACGGCCGTCAGAACGCCACCGCGTTTGATGCCGGGTGACACCTCTTCACCCACGAATTCAACTGGGATAAACAGGTTGATCTTAGTGGTGCGGCGCAGGCGCATGAAATCGACATGGGTCGGCAAATCCTTGACCACGTCACGCTGCACGTTGCGGCAGATGACGCGGACATCATCTTGGCCCTCGACCTTCATGTTGAACAATGTCGACAAAAAGCGACCTGCCTTGAGGCGCTTCATCAGCACATTGAAGGGGATGTTGATGGGCAGCGGATCAGTGCCGCCGCCATAAACGATGCCAGGTACGTGCCCGTCGCGGCGAGCTTGACGGGCGGCCCCCTTGCCTGTCCCCGTCCGTGCCGTGGCGACGAGATCCGGGATCTCTTCAGCCATGGTAATTCTCCTAAATTATGGGCTTCCTCCAAGGGTGTAGGCCCGGTGTGAGCAGTGGCATATAGGCGGCTTTGCCCCGTTTGGGAAGGGGCTATTTAGGCGTCGACGTCACGATCGCACCATCCGGAAAGACCCGGTTCCAGTGCAAGATGCGGTGATGGGCGCGCAAGCCGGTTGGCAGAAAGGATCGGCGCGGATCAAAGCCTCCAGCCGGTCAATGTCAGGTGGCCTGGACCAACCACATCCCACCGGCGGCGGTCTGGCCGTCAAAAAGTGGCCCTGCCGCTCAGATCTCCCCTGCGTTGGGTTAGTCCGACGGTCCCGTCATCGGCTTCGCGAGCGTGACAGCAGGGCCAGTATTGATCAACCTGCTATTGGTACCAGCACTTGCCCTTTTGCCGAAGCGGCACTCTGACCTGACGGTCGATCTGGTGCCCGAGGCGCGGGATTTGTCCCTGACACGGCGCGAAGCCGACCTGGCATTGCGGCTTGCCACCCGCATATCGGCGGAAGCAGTGTCAAGGTGCGTCATCTGGGTGATCTGAGCTTTGCGCTTTATGCCCGTGCGGATCTGGATGCCGCGGACCTGAACATCATCGGGTACGAGGCCGCGCGGGCCTCTGGCCCAGGCGCGTTGGAGCGCTGGGCAGGGCGCAAGAGCGGTGATTCGGATCAGTGATTTGGAAACCGCCCACCACGCTGTCTGCGCCGGTTTAGACAAGGTGCTGCTGCCGACCGCAATGGCCCGGACCAACCCCAGATTGGTGCAATACGATATGCCAGATGGGTCACCGTCGCCCACACGCCCCATTTGGCTGTTGCGTCATGTCGATCAGGCGGGGGATCCCGCTGTTGAGGCGGTGATCGACTGGCTCGACCCCCTCAGTTTTTGTTAGCTGGGCACATTAGGGAGCAGGTGAAATGGGCAAAATTCTGGTAACCGGCAGTTCGGGCCATCTGGGCGAGGCGCTCATGCGGGTCTTGTCGGATGAGGGGCAAGGTGTTGTGGGCCTGGACATCAAGCCAGGGCCGTTCACCGATGTGGTTGGTAGTATCGCCGACGCTGATTTGGTTGCTCAGGTCATGTCGGGGGTCGACGCCGTTCTGCATGCCGCAACTCTGCACAAGCCCCATGCCGCAACTCATGATCGCCGGGATTTCATTGAAGTCAATGTCGGCGGTACGCAAACGCTGCTTGATGCGGCTGTTGCAGCAAATGTTGGTGCGTTCGTCTTTACATCAACGACCAGTGCCTTTGGAGCTGCGCTGACACCGGCGCCGGGTGCTCCTGCCGCCTGGATCGACGAAACCGTCACGCCCGTTCCGCGCAATATCTATGGGGTCACCAAATGTGCGGCTGAGGATTTGTGCCAACTCACCCACCGTACCGACGGCCTGCCGGTGGTGGTGCTGAGGGTTTCGAGGTTCTTTCCGGAACAGGATGACAATGCGCAGATGCGCGGTGCCTATGCCGATGCCAATTTGAAGGCGACTGAATTTCTGTTTCGCCGGGTGGATATCGCAGATGTGGTGACGGCTCACCTTTGTGCGCTGCGTCACGCGGCCTCCGTCGGATTTGGCAAATACATCATCAGTGGGGCGACGCCGTTCAAACCAGATGATACATCCGCGTTGGCGCAAGATGCCCCGGCAGTTGTTGCGCAATACGTGCCGAATTTTCTGGAAATCTATGCTCAGCTTGGATTTCGGATGTTCCCGCATATCACGCGGGTTTATGATAGCGGCAAGGCCCAAGCCGACCTGGACTGGCAGCCACACCATGACTTCCGATCCGTTTTGGTACAGCTTGCCGCCGGCGAACTGATTGGCAGTGATCTGGCGCGCAAAGTGGGTGCCAAAGGATACCATGAGACGGTGTTTGCCGAGGGACCCTATCCGGTCGAATAACGCCTCTTGTACTGGCTCGCCCGATCGTTCAATGGCGTGGGATGGGAAGGTCTTCGACACTCTATATCTCGCGCAAACCGGCGACGGCCTTTGTGGTCATGGGCCTGTGCTGGGGGGCATTTGCGGCCTATGTCCCGCAGATCAAGGCCAGTGTCGGGGTAGGTGATGCGCTGTTTGGCGCAGTCCTGTCGATGGCCTCGCTCGGGTTGATTGCGGCCATGTGGGTCGCGCCACCGCTGGATGTGCGATTGGGGCGGCGCGGCATTGCGGTGGCGTCCGTGATCCTGGGCACTGCGTTTCTGTTGCCGGGCTTGTCCTATAATCCAGTCTTTCTGGGCGTGGCCATGCTGGCGGTCGCCTTGGCTTCGGGCTTGGCCGATATTCTGATGAACGCTCGGGTGAGCGAGTTGGAGGCGCGGCACAAACGATCACTGATGAATTTCAACCATGCCATGTTTTCCTTTGCCTATGCGGGGGGTGCTGTCTTTTCCGGCATCGGTCGCGCGTTCGAGACGCCGCCTATCGCGATATTCGGCCTCCTTTGGGTGGTGATTCTGGGGCTCAGCCTGGCGATGCAGACCCCGCGCTCCCCCCGTCGTAAAGAGGGGGAGGCGCGGCCCGGTTTACCGCTTGGCATCATTATTCCGGGTGGGTTGATCGTGCTGCTGGCTTTCATGGTGGAAGGTGCCACCGATACGTGGTCTGCTTTGCATATCGAACGTACCTTGGCCGGGGCCCCGACAGAGGGCGCGCTTGGCCCAGCGATGCTGGGCCTGACCATGGGCATCGGCCGCTATGCCGGGCAGGTGCTGAGCAACCGGATGCGAGACTCCGTTTTGCTCAGCGGGGCGGCGTTGCTGACGGCGTTGGGGGCAGGGATCGCAGCCTTGGCATCCGAGCCGTGGGTCGCCTATCTGGGATTTGGCACGCTGGGGTTAGGCGTGTCGGTGATCGCCCCCACGGCCCTGGCACTGACCGGTCGGCGCATCCCGCGTCAGGATCGGACGGTGGCTATCGCCCGCGTCTCGGTCATCGGCTTTTCGGGCTTTTTCGTCGGCCCTCCCATCATGGGGCTGGTGTCAGAGTTCAGCTCGCTACGCTACAGCTTTGCCGCGATGGGTGTGTTGATCCTTCTGGTTCTTCCACTGCTGATCCCATTGCGGCGGATCTAGTAAATCACATATCGTGCCGATACCGGTTACAATCGACGTGCCGGGATCTAGCGGGGTTTACTTGTTGTTTATGTTTTCGTCTGTCGTTGCCTGCGGCTCGTGAGGGTGAGGGCGACCAGGGCTGAGCCGAAGAGAAGCAGGCTGGCCGGCAGCGGGACGGGTGCAACAAGGGTACGCAGTTCGCCAAGCGTGTAGGTGACCTCCGGGTTATCGGCGAACGCAAAGACCTCGAAATCGAGGAAGGAGAGGCGAGCGCGTTGGTTATCTTCATCCTGGAATAGCAGATCGATGAAGGAACCGCCGCCAGTCTGGAATTTCAAATCGTCAATTCCAACCGAAAAGGTGACCGTGTCGATGTCCGCGCCGCCGTCGAAGATGCCGTCGAAAACCCCGCCATAGAGGATGTTGCCACCACCGGCGATGTCGACAAAGGCCAACATGTCATCCCCGCCTCCGAACAGGGCGGACCCAAAGATGCCCTGCTGCCGGTCGCCGCGCAGCCCTTTATACTCATCGAAAATCGTGACCCGTTCCACGCCATCGCCAAGGTTTAGCGCGGGGCCCCCACGTCCTTCGATCCGGCCAGAACTGTTGATCTCAGCCGTCCCTGTGGAGGTCGATGTATCAATACCGACCCCGCCTGAAACGTGGCCAAGTACATCAATGGAAGCCCGCGAAGTGTGGTAATATGGTGCATCTCCCTTCAGGCGTATGCCTGCCTCGGACCCGGAAACGTCGGACACCGTGATCGCAATCTCGCCGGACACCCTATTGTCTACGACGATGCCATCTCCGTTGTTACCGATGACGGCCCCTGCCGTTGTATCCAATCGTGACAGATTGCGTTCACCGGAGTAGCCGTACAGCCTGATGCCATTTGAACCACCAACGACATCTGCCGTGGTGATATCAAATGTTCCGGAAAATCCGCCATCTAACGCGATCCCTGATCTTGTTTCACCAATCACCGTTCCTGCGGTTGTATCGATAACCTCGGAACCCTGATTGTAGTTCACGATATTAAGACCTCTCGTTCGGCCTGTAACATCGCCCGTTTTGATCAGGGCGTCGCCCCCACCGCCACCGACGTCAATGCCTATGCCGTTTGTCGCTGTGATCGCGCCTGCGGTCGTATCAATCTGAGTTCCAGAATAAACGCCGGCACCGGTTCTGATCCCAAATTCTGCACCAACCACGTCGGCAGTTATGACATCGATATAAGTCCCATCAGGACCGCCGTAGTAATTGATGTCAGAATGAAATGCCGAAATGCCCGTACCGGTGACCCCAGTAACAGTCCCCGCAGTCGTATCGATTTCGATCGTGCCGAATGTGGCTGGCGAACTTGCATTGATACCATCAGAAGAGCCGGCGACATCGGCAGTACTAATTTTGATGTCACCGCTTTGTCCGATTATGCCGGAGCCCCCTGTTCCCGTCACGGTACCGGCTATGGTATCAATTCGTAGGCTTGCTTTGTATCCATCAGCATCTTCATCGATTGCTTCAATTCCAGAATAACCGATCACATCCGCAGTGGTGATCGTAACATAGTCTCTTTTGACAGCCGCGCGGATCCCGGTGCCGTCGAGCGACTTGAGTGCTCCATCTGCTGTGTCTATTTGAATATCGTTAGGCAATGAAAACATAGGCGATGCAGTTCCGATTGTCTGGATACTGATCGCATGATCTGAGGCCCTGATATTACTAGTGGTGACTTCGATTTTCTGATTTTCGTCTAGCAGATAGACATAAGCTTCGATGCCTCTGCCTCCTGACTGCGTGGAGTCGAGGCCGAAGTCGGGGGCACTGGTGATCGTGACATCCCCCACGATGGGACCTACGCTTTCGGTAACATCTGTGGTGACACCTGCCGGTCCACTGCACAGATATGTGCCAGCTGCCCCCGTCGATGCAGCACATGTCCCGGCTTGAGTGATGCGGCTATAGCCGCCGGCCAGGGTTCCGGCGGCGAGGCCAATCGCCAACCGGCCAAGGGCGGTGCTGGCTGAAAGGGAGCTTTGGATGGACTGGTTCACCTTGAAATCAGACATGGGCAATCTCCTTGGGTTAGATTTTGGAGGGCTCGGTCGGAGGCGCTTTCGCGCGGTCTTGGTGCGTAATCAGGTTGGGAAGTTCCGGCGCATTTGGGCTCACGGCCATGGGGCAGGTGAGGCCGGGGAAAACCTCAACATCATAGATTTCAGCCACGGGACCATCGAGGCGCAGCCAGTCCAGACAGGCGCCGCTGGTCAGGTCGATCACCTGCACCCCGCACCACGCCTCGCTATCGGCCGCGTGCAGACGGTCGTCCAATGCCAGCCCTTCGAACCGGTTGTAGCGGGGCTTTGACAGTCCCACGAACGCAAAGTCCCCCGCAAAACTGAGCCCGCGCAGGAAGCCGGGGCAAAAGGCGATGGGCTCGAACTGGCCCGGACCATCGGTCCCATCCGGTAGGGCGACCCGGCCAAACTCCCCGGTTCCTGCATTCAGTACGTAAAGAATGCCGTTATGCAGCCGGGGGCTGTGGGGCATCGACAGGCCCTCGCAAACGATCTGGCCCGTCGCCACATCAATGACCACGCCGCCATCTGCCCGCCGGTCCCGCCAGCCATCAATGGTGTTCGACCGGCTGACAGCAGTGGCATAGGCGGGCTGGCCCTCCCGCATCGCCAGCCCGTTCAGGTGGCAGCGATCCTCATCAATAATGACGTCGATGAAAGGCGGCTGCCAGATTGCGCGGAAACTGTCGCGCGGATCGACGGTGGCCAGGCAGTTGAAGCGGGTATTGACGAAAATCGGCGTGCCATCCGCGCCGATTCCGACATCATGGCCCTCCAGCCGCCCGGTTATATGGATGATCCGGGGGGCGAAACAGGCGTCAAAGATCTGGTTGGCACGTTCGCCCGGGCGCAGGACATTCTCAAACCGGAGGATCTGCCCACCTGCCGACAGGACAAGCCGCCCATCTTTGGCGTCATATCGCAGCCCCATGGGCCTCGGCATGGCGGATTGGTGAATGTGCAAACCGCGATCGGTTCGCCCGGCCAAATAGAGCAACCCGGATTGATACGATGTAAACCCAACCGCACAGCCCAAAGCCGCCAACCGGCTAACAAAACCACCCGACGCCGAGAACTTAGTCTCCTGTGCAACATCGGGCGTGGTTGTTTCTGAAGCGCTTGACAAGGCAATGATCTCAAAAGGTAACTGTTGAAATTAAACATGAATTACCCCACGGCCAAAAGACCTAGATTTGGTATCCTGTCGGCCCAACTTTGTGCCGGTGACTTTCCTGATCCGCAGAGTGTGATCTGTGGTTGAGTGCAACGTATCAGCATGGGGAGAATTCCTGGCGCGGCCAGACAGACCTGCCCTTTAGCGCGGCCAGCGAAGCCTTATGGCCTATTCGTAAGGCATCAAGCAACGCTTTGCTGCTTGATATGTCGAAGAGACGTTTCGCGTTGGATCACAAAGCGATAACACTGTCGGTAAAAGTGGAGATGTTTGTGAAGACGCAAGTTGTGATTGTTGGTGGTGGTCCGTCGGGGCTTCTTTTATCCCAACTCCTCCATATGCGCGGTATTGACTCGGTGGTTCTGGAGCGTCGGACCAAGGACTATGTTCTGGGCCGCATTCGCGCCGGTGTGCTGGAACGGGGTTTGACGGATCTTTTGCGAGAGGCCGGGGTGGCGGACCGGATGGACCGCGAAGGGTTTCCGCACCATGGAACACTGATCTCCTATGGGGACGAGATGTTCCGCATCAATTTCTCTGAACATACCGGGCACATGGTCACCGTTTACGGTCAGACGGAAGTGACGCGCGATTTGTACGAAGCACGCGAACGGTCGTGCGGTGCACTGCTATTCAATGTGGATCATGTCGTCATTCAGGATGCAGATAGCGACGCGCCCCATGTGACATATGAGATTGCAGGCGTATCACACCGAATCGATTGCGATTTCATCGCAGGTTGTGACGGATTTCACGGTGTCAGCCGGGCAACTATCCCATACAGGGTGCGGAGCGAATATGAAAAGGTCTATCCATTTGGTTGGCTTGGCGTCCTGTCAGAGACCCCACCGGTGAATGACGAATTGATCTATGCGACCTCACCCGCGGGGTTCGCCCTATGTTCCATGCGCAATAGCAATCTGAGCCGCTATTACATCCAATGCTCGGTCGATGAGGATGCTGCGAACTGGTCCGATGACGCGTTCTGGGCTGAGTTGAAGCGCCGGATACCCGCCGCTCAGGCCGATGCGTTGGTGACCGGCCCAAGCATCGAGAAATCTATCGCGCCTTTGCGATCTTTCGTGACAGAGCCCATGCAGTGGGGACGCTTGTTTCTGTGCGGGGATGCGGCGCATATCGTGCCACCGACGGGGGCAAAGGGGCTCAACACTGCGGCATCCGACGTGCATTATCTATATCATGGGCTGCGCCAGTTTTACGAAACCGGTATCAGCGATGGTATTGATGCCTACTCACACAAGGCGCTGGCCCGGGTTTGGAAGGCCGAACGTTTTAGCTGGTGGTTTTCTTCCTTGCTGCACAGATATCCAGACCAGACCGCGTTCGATATCAAAATGCAGATCGCGGAGCTGGAATTCCTGCGCTCTAGCCCCGCCGCGCAGAAAGCGATGGCTGAGAATTACGTGGGTTTGCCCTATTGATGATGGCAGTGATGGCGCAGAAATGACGGAGCATGCCGATGACTGATCGCAAAACCCGCGGAATGGCCGCGCGGAGATTGGTTTTGGGCGATGATCATGTGGACAGGGCCGCTGTCGGCACAACCGCCTTTGACGAACCCTTTCAGACCCTGATCACCGAAGGAGCCTGGGGTACGTTGTGGGCGGATGACACGATCTCCCACCGGGACCGCTCCCTTTTGACGCTGGCCCTGCTGGCCGCGACGGCCAGTTTCGATGAAATTCCGATGCATATCCGAGCGACCGCAAGAACGGGAGCCAGCCCGTCGGAGGTTATGCAAGCCCTTCTGCATGTCGCTGTCTATGCCGGTGTGCCGAAGGCCAACCATGCGATCAAGTTGGCCAAACAGACCTATACCGAGATGGGAGTTGAGCTGTGATCGCCTCCTTCTATCCGCGGGACCGACACCGGCATCCCCAGGCTTTGACACCGGATTACAAAAGCTCGGTCACCCGGTCGCCGCGCTATCCGCTATTGAGCATCGACCAAACCACCAGTGAGCGGACGGGGCCTACCTTTGGCCATGGCGATATCAATCCGGGCGATAACGATCTGCTTTTGAACCATGCCCAGACCGGGGACCCGATTGGCGAGCGGATCATCGTCCATGGCCGTGTTCTGGATGAAAACGCCAAACCTGTTCCGGGCGCCCTGATCGAGATTTGGCAAGCCAATGCCGGGGGGCGATATCGGCACAGAAACGACCGTTACCTGGCGCCGATTGATCCCAATTTCGGGGGATGCGGGCGAACATTGACCGATGATACCGGAGCATATGCCTTTCGGACGGTCAAACCCGGCGCCTATCCCTGGCGCAATCATGGAAACAACTGGCGGCCCGCCCATATCCATTTCAGTGTTTTCGGCACCGCGTTTTGTCAACGACTGATCACGCAGCTTTACTTTGAAGGGGATCCGTTGATTTCCCTGTGCCCGATCGTGCGATCGATCGCAGATGAAGCCGCCATTGCGGCATTGACCGCTCGTTTGGACATGAAGACCACAGCGTCCTTTGATGCCATCGCGTATCGGTTCGATATCATCCTGCGCGGACAGCCGGCGACACCGTTCGAACATCAATTGGAGGGCAATTGATGCCAGGCTTGGCCGATGATCTGCATGAAACACCATCGCAAACGGCGGGGCCCTACGTGCATATCGGGCTGACACCTGATGCGGCGGGCATCAGCATCTATGGCGGTGATTTGGGGGGTGCCATCGCTGGCCCCGCGTCGCCGGGTGAGCGCATTCGGGTCGAAGGGGTCATCTTTGACGGGACCGGCACGCCGATCACGGATGCTTTGCTGGAGATCTGGCAGGCCGATGCATCGGGCCTCTATCCCAAGCCTGGCGCACAGACGGATGATGACTTTCGCGGATGGGCGCGCGCCATTACGGATTTCACAACCGGGCTTTGGCATTTTGAGACTGTAAAACCCGGCCCGATAGTGGAGGGCAACGGAGCCACCCAAGCCCCCCATATCAACCTCTGGATCGTGGCACGGGGTATCAATATCGGGCTGAACACGCGGATCTATTTTGCTGACGAGGCCCAGGCCAATGAAAGCGATCCGGTTTTGAACATGATCGAATGGGGCAGCCGCCGTGCAACGCTGATGGCCCATCGTCACTGCGACACGCCTGTCTACCGCTTTGACATCCGGCTACAGGGCGAGGACGAGACGGTGTTTTTCGACGTCTAAACCGGCCTGTTGGCAGCGTGGTCAGATCACGGCTTTTTCCATGATGGGCGCGTCCCGTGCAATCCTGTCATAGTGAAATGGCGTCAGATCCAGGCTTCGATATGCGCCATAGGTCAGCCATTCGGCGGTACCACGGCCCATGGCCGGTGATTGCTGCAGACCATGACCCGAAAAACCATTGAGAAAGATGAAATTCTCAACCTCGTGGTGCGGTCCCATAATGGCGTTATGATCAAAGACATTCATGGAATAATGCCCCGCCCACTCGCTGGTGACCTTGATCGCTTCGAATTGTGGGATGCGCGTCGCCAGCATAGGCCAGATATGCTGTTCCCACAGGGCGTGATCCATAGTGAAATCATCGTAAGCGACGGGTGGGTCATGGTCGCTATGGCCGCCACATTGATAGGTGCCGCCGCCGATTTCGCGCACATGAACGCCTGATGGATCGATTGTCAGGGGCAGGTCACGGTCCAAGGGCTGTTCCGCTTTGAAGATCCATGTGAAGCGCTTTCGCGGCTCAACCGGGACATCGATACCGATCATCTTGGTCGTTCGCGCCGCGCGTGGACCCGATGCATTGACCAATTGACCGCAAGAGATCACCTGACCACCGGCCAGCGCAACGCTTTCGACGCGGCTGCCCACCGGGTTCTTTGTCATCGCGACCACCTCGCCCGAGACATATTCGACCCCGCGTTCGCGGGCTTGCCGGCGCCACCAATCAAAAACGGTCGCGCCGTCCCAATATCCTTCATCGACCAGGTTGATCGACCCCAGAACGATGTCATCGACGTTGTAAAACGGATAGTCCGCTTTGATCTGATCGGCTGTCATCAGTTGCGTGGCTGCACCCACTTGATGTTGAATCTTGGCGTTGGCGCGCAAAACAGTCGCAAATTCGGGTGTGTCCGCAAGATACATATACCCAAAAGAGTGAATGTTGAGATTTGGCACCCTGTCGTCGTTGCCCATGTAAGTGCGGATATTTTTGACGAAATCCGCCGCAAACTGGCTGATTTGCACATTGAGCGCTGTCGAGAATTGCTGGCGCATACATGAATTGGTGTGCGCGGTTGAGCACGCACCATAGGTCGGGTCGCGTTCAACCACTAGAACCGATCCATCGAAATCAGGATTGTCCGACAAGAACCAGGCTGTCGATGACCCCATGATCGCTCCACCGATGATCACGACGTCATAGGACGATCTGGTCGGTGATGTGTGAAAACCGGCTGTAGACATCAAAAACCCTCGCCCTGCTTGGCATGATTGAACATGTCTGTGACGTCCTGCGCATCTAAATTATGAAGTGGTCTCTGTTTTTCGGACAGTTTTTAGATGTGCTTGGGTGGATCGGATTTGGTTTCGCATGACGATCTGGCTGGGTCAGAGGCGCGCCAACGACATCTCTCGTTTCCGCCACGGTCCTATGCTCATTGCGGCGTAACAGCGGTTTTGGCGGTATCTCATTGCTACAACAGCGTTTCCTTTAGCATTTCCTCGATGTTGCGAAATCCTGGCTCCTGGTCGACTTAAGGCGCAGCGGCCGCTCGGAACGTCAAATCCTCGACCACGTCTTGGTTATCCACCAGGGCTTTCACCTTGTGATGAAGGGGCGATTTCGAACAGACCGGATCAGTTGCGGCAGCATCGCCTGCAAGTGCCATGGCCTGGCACCGGCACCCCCCGAAATCGCGACCTTTGAATTCGCAGGACCGGCAAGGTTCTTGCATCCAAGCATCCCCGCGATAAGCGTTGAAGGCGGCGCTGTGATACCAGATATCCTTTAACGGGGTTTCCCCGATCCGCTCGAATGTGAGCTGTGGGATCGTTTGTGCTGCGTGACAAGGCAATACGTGCCCGTCGGGCGCGATGTTCAAGCCGACCATACCCCAACCGCCCATGCAGCGTTTTGGCGCGTTTGAGTGGTAGTCTGCGGGGACGTAGTCCAACACCAAACGCCCCTCCAGCCGCTTGCGTGCCTCTGCCACGATCTTGCTTGCCGTGTCGGCTTGCTCTTTCGTAGGCATCAAGGAATCGCGGTTCTTCAACGCCCAGCCGTGGAACTGCACGATAGCAACCTCGATCCGCCGGGCGCCCATATCCATCGCCATCTCGATGGCTTGGGGAAGCTGATGCAGGTTTTTCCGGTGCAAAACCGTGTTCAGCGTCAAGGGAATCCCGAGTTCCCCGATCCATTCGGCGGCTTGCATCTTCCGTTTGAAGCCGCCTTTGTAACCGCCGATGTAATCCGCCATCTCGGCATCAGTGCCTTGCAAAGATAGCTGAACATGGTCCAAACCTGCCTCGTCCAAATCTTGCAAGCGCCGTTCTGTCAGACCGATGGCAGAGGTGATGAGATTTGTGTAAAGACCGGCTGCCCGGGCTGCAGCCACGAGTTCTGTGAGGTCTCGCCGTGCCGCGGGTTCCCCGCCGGATAAGTGCAGTTGCAACACGCCCAGATCGGCGGCTTGGCGAAAGGCATCGGCCCAGACATGGGTCGGCAATTCCTGTTCCTTGCGCGCAAGATCCAGCGGGTTCGAGCAATAGGGGCAAGACAGCGGGCACCGGTGGGTCAACTCGGCCAGCATGGCAATGGGTGGTGGAACCTTCATGTGGCCACATCCATGATCCGCCGGATCATCAGCCCATGCAGATATTCCCCCACATCTGATGTGATCTGGTCCAACGGGGCGTCGTATTTATCGGCCAGTGTCCGGGCTATGGTTTCAAATGTGCGCGTTCCGTCGATCTCTAACAAGATGGCGTGGCCGATCGGATCCAGGCTGATCGTGCGCTCGGGCGCGAGCAGGACCCATTGGTTCCGCACCTTGTCATGGTGCAGGCGAACGCCCCGCGGGATCACCGGGATGCTGGCCGCAGGAAGGGTCATGACGCTTTGGCCGCCTGCGCCTTCAGAAAAGACCCGGGTTGCCAGGCACCGGGTGGGATCCGCGCCGGATCGACATAGGCTGCGTGGAGGGCATCCAACTGGGCCCACAAGACATCGGTTTTAAAGGTCAGGGCCGCTGCAGCGGCATCCTGTTTCTCTGCCGTGTCGGCATGGTCCAACACCCAGGACAGCCCGAATGCCACATCCTTGGGCGCTTCCTTGAGACGATTTTTGAAATAGGACAGGCTGCGATCATCAGCGAACGCATAGTTCGCCAACAGCCCCTCGATGCGCGCTGCGTGTATTTTCGGCGCGAAGAGTTCGGTCAGAGAGGCCGCTACCGCCTCCAGCAATGCCTTGTCGCGGACAAAGCGAACATAGGCGTCAACCGCAAACCGCGTCGCGGGCAGGACACCTTCCTTGCTGGCCACGTAATCGCGGTCCAGCCCCACGGCATCTGCCAAACGCAACCATCGCTCGATCCCGCCCTCATTGTCGCCGGTCCCGTCATGATCCTCGATCCGCGACCGCCAGGCGCGCCGTAATTTGGGATCGTCAACGCGGCTCATGAATGCCGCATCCTTCATGGGGATGCTTGACTGATAGTAAAAACGGTTGATCACCCAGGCCCGCACCTGATCGGGGCTGCACCCGCCGGAATGCAGAAGGTGATGGAAGGGGTGTTTATCGTGATAACGCTGGGCACCGATCTGGCGCAGCCGGACCTCGAATGCGGTCATTGTCATAGCTCGACCTCCAATCCATCATAGGCGATCTGCCATCCCTGCGCCTCGGCCATCTGACGTTCGGGCGCGTCGGGGCGCAAAACCGGATTGGTGTTATTCATGTGGACATAGATCTTTCGCCCAACATGCACATCAGCGAAGGCTGCCATTGATCCATCCGGTCCTGACATCGACATATGACCCATGCGCGCGCCGGTTTTTTGGCTGAGGCCCGCATCCACCATCTCGTTATCTTGCCAAAGTGTGCCGTCGAAAAACACGGCGTTCGCGCCGTGCAGGCGCTGTTTAAGATCGCCTGTCAAAGCGGCACATCCAGGTATGTAGTGGGCCGATGCGTTGGCAGTTTCCAAGTGAACACCCACGGTTTGCTCACCCTCTAGCTTGGTCTCGACCGTCCCGGTTTCAAGGTACAAGGGCACCTTGCCCGGCACGGGATAGAGCGTTGCAGTCAGTCCAGGCACAAGCTCAACCGGTGTATTCAGGGCAACGGTAACGCGATCGACAAACCGCGCATTTAACGCGTCGAACACGGAATTTGCAGCGATCACATCGTGGATTTCACGCGTCGCAAATAGCGTAAATGGCTGCTGTTCCCGAAGTGTCAGCAAGCCTGCGATGTGATCAATATCACCATTGGTGAGTAGAACTGCTTTGATCGGGCTCACGCGCAGGTCGGTCGGATGAAGCTGATGTGACTGCCGCAGCTGTTCCCGAATGTCAGGCGACGCGTTGATAACCGCCCAGCATGTATCATTGGCCGAAACTGCCATGGATGACTGCGTTTGTGCCGGTATGGCCCCGGCCCGCGCAAGATTGCAATTCTCGCAACCGCAATTCCATTGCGGCAAGCCGCCACCTGCGGCAGCCCCGAGAATATGCGCGCGAAGACCCATTCAGTTGCTCCGCGCGCAGGTCTTCAGAACAGGGGATCGTTCTCGTGGTCGTCCTGATCCGGGCCATACATGTTGATTTCCATGCCGCACTCGATCTCGCGGATGATTGGTTTCTTCCAAGCCATGCCTAACTCCTCCAGTTATCTTGTACCAGCCAAAGCGTAGGTCGTGGGACGGTGGCGCGTCTCTTGGACTATGGTCGCAGGATCATCACCTGATCGTGTCCGGGTGCGATGCATGATGTTGCTGTCTAGGCCGCGTTTCGGACCGGTCTTGCGGCACGCAGGCAATCAGCCAACCGGTCAAAGGCCGCATTGGGCCCGCTTGGGGCCTTTTCGGCAATGAAGGCATCAAGGGCTGGCCAGACTTGGACAGCGGCATCGACGTCACCGTCGCTTCCGGCGGAATAGAGACCGGATTGGATCATCATTTCCGCGCGGTCATAGGCGCCCAGGCGACGCCGGGCCAAGGCGATCAATGCGTTTTCATGGTCATTCGCGGCCCCGGGCAAACTGCGAGAGACCGAACGCAGAACGTCAATCGCTGGATAGCGTCCCCGTTCCGCGATCTCGCGATCCAATACAACATGACCGTCCAGAACGCCGCGCAACGTGTCAGCGATTGGCCCCTCCATGTCGGAGCCGGCGACCAGAACAGAGAAAATCGCGGTGATATCACCGTTTGTGCCGCCTTGCCCGGGTCCTGCCCGCTCGGCCAGGGACATGATCAGGTGCGCTGTTGACGGCGGGAAGCCATGCAATCCCACACCTTCGCCAGCGGCCAATGCGATTTCGCGATGCGCTTCGGCAAACCGGGTGATTGAGTCCGCCAGGAAAAAGACCTGTTTGCCTGCATCGCGAAAATGCTCCGCCACCGTCATGGCCGACCAGACGGCGCGGCGGCGGGCGATGGGCGGCTGATCCGAAGTTGCCGCCACCACCACAGTTTTTGCCATGCGTTCCGGCCCCAATGTCTTGTCGACGAATTCGCGGACTTCTCGGCCCCGTTCACCAACCAACGCAACCACGATCACATCCGCGTCGACATTCTGCGCCAGCTGACCCAGAAGCATCGATTTCCCGACACCGGACCCGGCAAAAAGGCCCATCCGCTGACCGCGGACCAAAGGCAGGATCGTATCGAAAACAGCCAATCCCGTTGCCATGCGCGGCCCTAAATGTCGCCTTTGGGTGGCCGGTGGCGGCGCGGCGCGCAAACTGCGGGACACAGGACCTTGGATCAGGCTGCCGCCATCCAATGCGGCGCCATAAGGGTCAATGACATGGCCAAGCCAACTGTCATCAGGTGCCAATTCCGATCTGCCGATCCACGTAACCTGCTCCCCAATGCGCAGGCCGTCACAGGAGCGGTCGGGTAAGACCGTGACAGCATCGGTATTGATATCGATGATCTCCCCCATGGCACCCCCTATGGCGACTTGATCGCCGATGGCTGCCATCCGGCTCAGCCCGGTCACCCGAACCACGGTGCTCCCTGCACTGATCACGCGTCCGATCTGGTGTTCAACATTCGTATCGGCGATGCGATTGCATAAATCTTTAAATGATTGATCTTCCAAATCCGCTCTCCCCGTTTCTGGCTCTTACCGTTTCTAAAGGAATCGCAATTAAGACTTGGTTGAAAGCCGGTGGAGAAGCCCCGATGTTTGACAAACTAGAGATATTTCAACTTGCTGGCGGGATGGCCCGCCATGCTGGCGCTCGACAAAACGTCATTGCGCGCAATCTCGCGAATACAGACACGCCCGGCTTCAAATCCCAGGATATCTCCTCCTTTGCGCGTTCGGTTGATGGGTCCTCTGATACTGGGTTGCGCGCCTCCCGCGTCGGTCATCTTACGGATGCGAGTGCCGCGGGCGGCTGGCGCGTTTCCGATGCGGGCGGGGGCTCCAATGCACCCAATGGCAATTCCGTCTCCCTTGAGGGTGAGATGGTGAAAGCCGCCGAAACCCAACAACAGCATACGACCGCGATCAGCATATATCGCAGCGCGATCGATATCCTTTCCACCAGTCTTGGTCGACGGTAAGTGTGAGAACAAAGTATGAACGATTTAACACAAACCCTGGCGGTGTCGGCAAGTGCCATGAAGGCTCAGTCGACCCGGCTTCGCTATATCTCCGAAAACATCGCCAATACGGACACACCGGGATTTCGGCGCAAGATGACTTCCTTTGAGCAGGTCAAAGAGGGTGGCGAGGTTTCGGGCAAGATACAGACAGGCGGCGTCAGACTGGACCGTACGGACTTGCCACAGGTGTTTGATCCGTCTCATCCCATGGCGGACGAGACCGGATATTACGAAGGATCCAACGTCGAGATGCTGATCGAGATGTCGGACGCGCGCCAGGCGCAGCGCAGCTACGAAGCCAACATAAAAATGTTTGATCAGGCCCGGAAGATGGCCAGCAGCCTGCTTGAGCTGCTCAGAAGATAAGGAGATCCAGAATGGATGTACGGTCTACGATTGCGGCGCAAACCTATCAGGGTGCGCGTCCGGTTACTGAACCCACGGCAAAGCCGGAGGGGATGGGCGAAGGGCTGGCGAAGGTCACGCAGGACTTCGCCTCAATTCTCCAAAATGGGGAGCAGGTGGCCAAGGATGCAACTGTCGGCAAAGCCGACACGCATTCCCTGGTCCAAGCCCTGTCGCAGACAAAGCTGGCGGTCGAAACCGCTGTAACGGTCAGGAACAAACTGGTCGAGGCTTATCAGGAAATCCTGCGGATGCCGGTCTGACACCATGAATGAAGCCGTGTTCTATGACACCTTGCGCGAAGGACTCTGGGTCGCTTTGATCATTTCTGCCCCGATCCTTGCCGTGGCGCTGGTGACTGGCGTTGTGATCGGTCTTTTTCAGGCCCTCACGTCGGTTCAGGAAATGACGTTGACCTTTGTGCCCAAGCTCGGCGCGATGCTGGCGGTATTTTGGATGACCATGGGCTTCATGACCCAAACCCTCAAGACGTTTTTCGACAGCAGCCTGATCCCGCTGATCGCCGGAGGTTAATGATGAGTACTGGATATGTGACCCTGACCCGGCAGGTTGGCCTGATGCGCGAAATGCAATCTGTGGCCAACAACCTGGCAAATATGTCTACCACGGGCTTCCGTAAAGAAGGGGTCATTTTCTCGGAAGTGATCCGCGGGGTCGATGGTCCGGCGGGCTCTGTGTCCATGGGTGCAGCGCGCGTCCGACATACTGACCTCCAGCAAGGATCCCTAACGGCAACCGGCGGTCGCTTTGATTTCGCAATCGAAGGCGACGGATTTTTCATGGTCGCAACGTCAGAGGGTGAGCGGTTGACCCGGGCGGGTGTCTTCACGCCGAACGAGGCCAGCGAATTGGTCAACCCCGATGGCCATGCCCTGCTCGACCTTGGTGGCGCACCTGTCTTTGTTCCGCCTGATGCACGCAGTGTTGCGTTATCATCCGATGGCACACTCAGTGCGGATGGTCGCCCGCTGACGCAGATAGGCGTCTTTGTTCCCTCTGACCGCAATGATCTACAGCGCGAAAGTGGGACCCTGTTTTCTGCCAAAAATGGCGTTGAACCCGCTCCCAACGCGCGGTTGATGCAGGGATTTGTCGAGGGATCCAATGTCAACCCGCTGCTTGAGATCACCCGCATGATTGAGGTCCAGCGGAGCTATGAACTGGGCCAGTCGTTCCGCGACAAGGAAAGCGAGCGGACGTCAAAAATGATCGAAACAATTGTCGGCTAATCCCGAAAGGACCCACTGATGCAGGCCTTGAAAACCGCAGCCACGGGAATGAGCGCGCAGCAGATGCGCGTCGACGTGATCTCCAATAACCTCGCGAACATGAGCACCACTGGCTACAATGCCCGTCGGGCGGAATTTGCCGACCTGCACTATCGCCAGCTCGCAAAGCCTGGAACGGTGAATGCCTCTGACGGCAGCGTGTTGCCGACCGGCGTGCAATTGGGATTGGGGGTGCGGCCCTCCTCTGTTGCCATGGAGTTGGCCCAAGGGAGTCTGTCTCAGTCCGGTGGTGATCTGGATGTGGCGATCGAGGGGGAAGGATATCTTGAGGTGACGCTGCCCTCTGGCGATGCAGCCTACACCCGGGATGGTGCGCTAAAGCGCACAGGCGACGGTCTGATCGTCAATTCAGACGGCCTGCAGGTGGCGCCCGGTATCACCATTCCGGATGATACCCGCTCGATCTCCATCAATGCCAATGGAGAGATTTTTGGATATTTCGACGGGCAGATCGAGGCAGAACTGCTGGGGCAATTAACCCTTGTCGATTTCTCCAATGGCAAAGGGCTTGAAGCCATGGGTAGCAGCATTTTCCGGGAGACTGAAGCGTCCGGTCCGCCGATCCAGGGCATTCCCGGCGAGGCCGGTCTTGGCACAATCCGGCAGGGGTATCTCGAAGACAGCTCGGTTGATGCCGTTCGCGAGATCACCGACCTGATTGAAGCCCAGCGGGGCTATGAATTGAACGCCAAGGTCATTACTGCGGCTGATCAGATGCTCAGTGCAACGGCACAGGTCCGCTGATGCTGATACGTACCTTGATCGCCCTGGCTTTCGTGATCTCGGGATCGGCGGTTGCGGCCGAAACCCTGATCGCGGCACGCACCATCCGCCCTCTGACCTTGCTTTCCGCAGCGGATGTCACCGTCGTGAAAGACAAAGTACCGGGGGCGCTGCAGCACCCGCTTGATGTGGTGGGTATGGAGGCACGTGTTGCACTTTACGCGGGCCGTCCCATTCGCCCGGGCGATGTGGGTCCCCCGGCCCTGGTCGAACGCAACCAGATCGTCACCTTGTTATACGATCGGTCCGGATTGCGCATCGCAACCGAAGCCCGCGCGTTGGGACGTGCGGGGGAGGGGGACACGCTGCGCGTCATGAATCTCTCATCGCGCTCAACCGTTTCCGGCCGCGTAGATCACCATGGCCGGGTCATTGTCGGCCCAAGTGGCTCGCTCCTTGAAGACATGGAAAAGAATTAATGCGTCTCATCATCCCGGTTCTGTTGCTATTGACCATCTTGCCGTCATGTGGACGCCTTGGTCACCTGGGCAAAGCTCCTGAATTCACACCGATTGAGGCGGGTAACCAGCACCACGCCATGTCGGTCACGCCTTTGCCGGTCAGCCTTGAAGACCCACGTGACAGTGCGTCGGCTTCGTTGTGGAGCCGGGATCGTCGATCCCTGCTGGGAGATCGCAGGGCTGGTACGCGCGGTGACATCATGACCATCGTCATAGAAATCGATGAGCGGGCCGAGATATCGAACAGCACGCAACGGTCACGCGATGGCTCCGAAAACCTGAGCCTGCCGTCTTTCTTCGGTATTCCGCAGCGGATCAACGAAAAGCTTCCGGCCGGTGCATCCCTCGATGATGCGGTGACGACAAATTCAAATAGTAGCAGCGCGGGCGCCGGATCGGTACGTCGCAATGAGAAGCTGACACTCCGTGTCGCCGCAACCGTGGTCGATGTTCTTCAAAACGGGGTGTTGCGGATCGAAGGGTCGCAAGAAGTGCGCGTGAATTTCGAGATCCGGGAATTGCTGGTAAGCGGCTATGTCCGGCCAGAGGATATCTCGCGCCAAAACGAGATCACGTATGACAAGATCGCCTCGGCCCGGATCTCCTATGGTGGTCGCGGCCAGATCAGTGATGTGCAGCAGCCGCGCTATGGCCAGCAGATCGCCGATATCATCCTGCCATTCTAAAGGATAAAACACATGGGAAAGATCCTCCCCATCCTGTTGGCTGTCATCGGTCTGGGTGCCGGTGCTGGCGCTGGCTTTGTGTTGAAGCCTGAACCAACCGAAATGTCCATGGAATGCGCCTGCTCCGACAGTGATCACACCGAAGAGCCCAAGGCAAAAGAGCCCGAGAAGGCTGCCCCGGACGATCCGCGGGACTACATCAAACTCAACAATCAATTTATCGTGCCAATCGTTAGTGAAGCCCGCGTCAATGCCCTGGTTGTGATGTCGATCAGTATCGAGGTGCTACCTGAGGAGCGCGATACCGTGTACCAGCGCGAACCAAAATTGCGCGACAGTTTTCTGCAGGTTCTATTCGACCACGCAAATGCGGGCGGGTTCGACGGCAACTTTACGGTCGGGACCAAGATGTCTTCTCTACGTCGCGCATTGCTCGAAACCGCCCAAGCAACGCTCGGGGATCGTGTGACCGGAGTGCTGGTGACGGATATTGCGCGGCAGGATAACTGACCCGCACAGTCAAGCAGCTTTGGTCTTGATCGCGGCTGCCGGGGTCTGATCAATGTGAGTGACAGTGCTGTAATGGGCTGTCTCTTCGAACGCCGCTTTCCAATCAAACGATGCCGCGCGGCCAATTTTTGCTCTAGTTCTGCCAATCACGAACGCCATTGTGGAATTCTATCGGATACGACTGGATGGGCAGTCGATATTGGTCCGGCAGCTACTCGGCTGTCTTATGGGTAAGTTCCAAGGCGACCTGGTGGCGGCCAAATGAGCGTTGGGTGGCGGTGCGTTCCCGGATCGTCGCTGCGCGGGCTCGGGCCAGTGACATGTTCAATTTCCCTCGCTGTGTTTCCGCCCATCGCAACCATTGAGCGTCCACTACTATTTGAGCTGGGCTGACCTGTTCTGTGATCTTCAGACCGGACAGCACTTTTATTCTGTCCTGTTCGAGGTTGTCTAAAGCCATTCGACAGGCGATTTCAGCTTGTGACTTCTCCCTGAGCCGCACTTGTGCCGTTTGAAAAACCGCGTCGGTAATCTGGGTCAATCGCTTGAGTTTGTTACGATCCTTGATCTTCATGCCGAAGAGCCTTTCCTGGATGTGTAGGATTTTTGTGCCTGGGCCTGCATATCTTCGGCGAAACGAATGGCGACCGCGACGGGTTGATAATACTGCTCCTCGATCTCGGCGCCGATTGAGACGCTCGCATGAAGCGCGCGCGCCGTGGGCGGATCGCTATGGATGGGAATAGCAGCTTCTTGCGCAATTTCGCGGATGCGGGCTGCAATCTCGTCCGTTCCTTTGGCCACGCAAACGGGTGCCGTTCCTCGGGCGCGATCCCATTTTAAGGCGACAGCAAAATGGGTGGGATTGACGATGATCACACTGGCCTCGGGCACATCCTGCAACATCTGATTGCTGGCGATTTCCATCCCTCTCTGGCGGCGCTGTTGCTTGAGGTGCGGATCGCCTTCCGCATCCTTTGCTTCGTCCTTGAGTTCCTTGTGCGACATCCTGTTTTTGCGCATGTGATCGCTGTATTGCCACATATAGTCGACCCCCCCGATAACGAAGGAAACGATCGCAACGACGGCCAGAAATTCAAATCCGAGGTTCAGAAAGAGCTGTGTCACAAGACCAGGGCTGTAGATCAGCGAATAGATGATCTCTTCAATTTGTGTGCTGAGAAACACACCCAGGATTGCGGAGATGACGAAGAGTTTGACGGCGCTTTTCACGAACTCGAACAGGCCGGATCGGCCAAACTTGTTCTTGGCGTTGCTGATCACGGAAATCCGCGACAGTTTGGGCTCCAGTTTGCTGGGGGCGAAGATCAGGGAACGTTGGGCAAAGATGGACAATAAAACCAAAGTCGCCGGGACGGCGAACCAAGGCCATGTTGCGCGGCCGGTTGCGTCTAGCAGACCACCCGATAGGGCGACATTGCCATCTCGAAAAAAGATAGGGGCCAAGGTGTCTGCCTTGGCGATTATGCCGGCCCCGAAGTCCATGAACTGTTGGAGACTTGCAGCACCCAACGCACCTCCGGCGAGCAGCAGTCCGGCGTAAGCCGCAGCCGTGTTCAGATCTGTTGAGCGGGGCACCTCCCCTTTTTTGCGGGCATCTTCCAGCTTTTTGGCGCTGGGTTCATTTTGCTTGTCATCGTCATCATCTTGCTCCGCCATGTCACCCCCCGAACGGTGCGGCCAGGCGTGCGTTCAGCGCAGTCAGCCAGAATTGGAGCATCAAGGGCGCGCAGAGCATCAGAAGGCCAAGACCGGCGGCTGTTATCGCGGGCGCCCCAACCAGGACAACCATCAGTTGCGGCATCGCCTTGTTGATCGCGCCCAGGGCCAGGTTGTAGATAAAGGATGCCACGACAAAGGGGGCCGCTAACGTAAAGCCGAGTGAGAAGCTGCGGGCAACTGTGCCGGTCCCCCATTCCCCCAGTTGCGCACCGCCCATGGCGGCGCCAGGTGGGAAGATCTCATAGGTCAAGAGCACCGCTTCGATGAGCCGGAGGTGAAGGTCAGCGATGACCGCAATTGTCAGACCAGCCACGACAAGAAGTTGCCCAATGGCAGGTTGGGCTTCGACCATCGGCGATGCACCGAATATCTGCGACAGTGAAGTGGCATTTGCGGCGATCGAACCCGCCACCTGCAGGGCAATGATCATCAGTCTGATTGACAGGCCGAAGGCCAGGCCAATGATCGCTTCGGACACCATGAGCCAGGTGACTGGCAAGCGATCCATAACGAGGGATGTTGCCGTTTCCGTCATCGGAAGCAGGATGACGGTCATCGCAAGGGCCAGCACGAGGCGGATATTTTGGGGTATTGATCTCTCCCCAAAGACCGGCAGAACCGCAAAAGCTGCGCCGACTCTCAGAAAGATCAGCACGGCGTGCCAAAGGCCATCTTTCGCTACTGGAACGATTTGGGCCAGCGCGTCAATCATGCAGGCACAAGCCCGACAATCGAGGGGTTGGTCTCCATTCCAATCTCTTCAAATGACAGGACCGGTGACGAAATTCCCCGCGCAGATAGAACAGTGCGCAGAAACCGTCTGCGGCGCCCTGATGTGATCACTGCAGGGTTGACGCCGCTATCCGCCGCTGTCGCAAGCCATTCCGCGACGCCATCTGCCAGTTTGTTGAACTCTTCAGGAGGCAAGGCGATGTCAGGATGTTGGGTATTCGCGTCCAACTGGTATTTGGTGAAGGTATTTTCCCATTCCGGCGCAAGCTGCAGCATAGGGACGGTTCCATCAGGGCGGCGCATTTCGGCCACCAGTTGAAAGCCCAGTCGTTGGCGTACATGCTCGCAGATGGCCTCGGGTTGGGTGAAGGCAGAGCGCGCTTCGGCGACCGCCTCCAGGACAAGCGCGAGGTTTCGGATAGAGACTTGCTCTTCCAGCAGCAGCCGCAATACGCTGAGCAGCAGATCGACCGGCACCTTGTCTGGCACCAGTTCATCGATCATTTTTCGGTTGGCGTCGGCACGCATTTGATCGCTCAGATTGGTCATTTCTTCTAGCAAGCGCCGTAGGGCTTTCAACGTCATCAGCCTGCTGAAGTTTTTCTTGATCACCTCCAACAGATGCGTCGCCAGCACCTCTGTTGGTGTGACGATGGTTGTACCGGTGAGTGCAGCTTCCTCGCGCAAATCCTCGGTGATCCAGCGGGCAGGGGCTCCGTAGACGGGCTCCGAGACATCCTCGCCGGGAGGCAAAAGCGCAGGTTCGTTTGATACAAGAGCCAAGAGTTGATCCGGTGCCAACATGTCGCGTGCCTGCTCAACGCCATGGATGCGGATCGTGTAAGTGCGTGGCAATAACGATGCATTATCGGTCAGTCGGATTTCAGGGAGGATAACCCCATAGGTTGTAGCAACATGGCTGCGCATATTGCTGATCCGAGCATCCAGTCCGGTGGCCGGATCAAGGACCATACCTACCAGATCTGGAGCGAATTCGACGTGGATGTCGTCAAGATCCAGCAGATCGCCCATGGATTTCTCCACCGGACCTTCGGCTTCGATATCGTCGTCTTTGGCGAGGTCATCTTGAACACGATCCCGTTGATAGGCGATGTAGGCGCAAATACCCAAGGTCGTAGCACCTGCCAGGAACGGCAGAAATGGCAGACCGGGCACCAGGGCGAAGAGGGCCATCAAGACCGCAACCGTTGCCAACGCAGCCGGGTGTTTGCCAAGTTGACCGAATATGGCGAGATCAGTGGCGCCTTTGGCGCCTCCACGCGCCAAAAGCAGGGCCGAGGCAATGGAGATGATCACAGCTGGAATCTGCGAGACGAGCCCGTCGCCCACCGTCAGGATTGCATAGGTCTCAAAAGCCTTCCCCAAGGGCATGCCGTGCAGCGTCAACCCGATAATAAGGCCCATAACCAAATTCAGGATCGTGATGAGGAGCCCCGCGACTGCATCCCCCTTTACGAATTTCGATGCACCATCGAGGGAGCCAAAGAAGGTGGTTTCCGCCTGTTCTCGTTCCCGGCGCTCTTTTGCCTCCGAATGGCCGATAGCCCCGGCCGCCATGTCACTGTCGATCGCGAGTTGTTTGCCTGGCATGCCATCAAGGGCGAAGCGGGCGCTTACCTCTGCCATGCGGGTAGCGCCCTTTGTGATCACCATGAAATTCACGATCAGCAGGACACCAAAGACAACCAAACCCATAAAAACGCTGCCGCCCATGACGAACATCGCGAAGCCCTGAATGACATCACCTGCGGCATGGGTGCCATTGTGACCTTCACCGATGATCAGCTTGGTGGATGATACATTCAGTGAGAGGCGCAGCATCAAAGACGCCAACAGAATTGTCGGGAAGGACGAAAAATCCAGCGGTCTTTCAATGAACAATGTGATTGTGAAGATAAGGATGGCCAAGGCAAAGGATGCCGCCAAGCCAATGTCTAAAATCCACGCTGGCATGGGCAGGATCATCATGATGATGACCGCCATCAGAGCGATCGCCAAAAGAACTGTTGGGCGAAAAACTGAAGACAGCGTCAGGATCATTGGTACTGCCTTTGTTGCCTCATCAGGGGCGAAACAGATCTGGCAGATCTCGTGGGATCAGCCAGTTTGAAGCTTAGTTTGCCAATGTCGGTCTCGAAAGTCGCAATGCCTGCGGGTGATTTGTCCATTCTGGCCAAAGATCCTGATATTTATCCGGGTGGTGGGGCGAGTGGTTCTTCTGCGAGAAGGGCGTCAGCAGCTTGGCGCAAGGCGCGGCTTTGCGTGACGAGATTACGTCCTTGTTCCCTGGTAACCGGAGTAAGTGTGATCGAAGCCGCCGCCGGGTCACCGTTGTCTTGCAAGCTAAAGTCCCCGGATCCAGGTATATTGTCCTCCGCCTTCGTTTCTGAGGGTAGAGCGACAAACTCTCGCTGAGCGTCAGTTCCAAGCTTTTCAATATCTGACTGAATGCCGACGAACCAAGCCAATTGCGCTGCTTTGTTCTGCTCTCCAGCAGAAACATAGCCCTGAATTGCATCCTGATAACGCCCAATGGCAGCCATGGCGTTGGCGCGAATGATTTTTGCGTCTTCTGACTCTTCTCCTGCAAGTGTCGCCAGCGCCTCCCGGGGCTTGCCAAGCTCAAGTTGTATCCGGGCCCATAACAGTTTGTCGGTGGCGGGGGCGTCTCTATCTGGCGTACCAACCAGCGATGAAGCATCCTTTGCAAATCCCAAGTTCAGCAGCCGTTCCGCCAAATCAGGGATAGTCTTTTCCCTCAACGGCCTCTCGCCGTTCGTGATCTGTTCCGAGAAAAAGGAGGTCAGAAAGCGTTCGTCTTCCGCATTTTTTACCAGCTTAGCGATCACATCCTGACGGGCTTCTTGCAAAATCATGATGTCGGAGTTTGTCGCGTCCAGGGTTGAGAATGCGCCTTCAAAGTCGTTGCCGATCGCCTTTGCTAAAGCGAGTGCTGCGCTCAGTTTGCTGGCGATTTCTTGCCCGCGTTGTTCATAAATAATGGCTTCTGCCAATGTGCGCGTCTTCGCAGGAACAGGGGCACCCTGATCATTTCTGAGGGTCATTAACGTCAGCAAAGCCTGTGGCGTTGTCTCGGTATTTTCCGCAACCAGTGCCTTCAGTCGGCGCTCAGCCTGCTGTTCCTGGCCCATCTGTAATTCCTGCTCCGCAACGGCTTGTTTAACGGCGGGTGCGATAGTCTCGGCTGACCGTGTGACCGAATTTTGGATCGCAGCGGCAATTTCTGTCAGCCCAATTTCGCTCAGACGACCCATCAGGCTTGGCGCAATCTGCTGCTTCAAATGGTCGGGCAGCGCAAAAAAACTGGCCTGTACCGCGTTAGTATTGATTTCACTGCTATTCAGATCGCCGGAACCCGATAAAACGGCCCACAGCGCTGAAGCATTGTTGCAATTCGATAAGCCTTGGAAGATGCGGTCAGATGGTGCGATACCCTCGTCGACAATGTGCGAAAGGGTGTTAATTTGCGCGATGCTGGGATGCTGTTCCGAAGAGAGTGCTTGAAGGAGAAAACGTGCTTCGGCTCCAAAGCCAAGATATAGGTAGATAATCGCCATATCCGTTTTCTGATCGCGACTTGGTTGCCCCACCAGATCACCCAACAGGGCGCGTTGTTCTGCAAGAAGTTCAGCCGCCGTCATATCGCCACCGCGATCAGTCAGAGCCAGTTCCGAAGCAAGCTGGCAGTTTTTCTGATTGTTTCCTCGAGCATTTGCGCGCAAACGCTCGCGAACTTGATCAAACACTGTCTGAGAAGCCAGGTTATCGGGTATTGCCCCGGCTTCTTCGCCACTGCTTTGCAGGTTGGGATCTGCTGCAGGTATCTGCAGGGTAATCAGTCCCTGGCTTGACGCTCGTCCCAACTGTTCGATCAGTGCTGTTTCAAGCGTATCTACCGTTATGCTTTCGTTCGACTTGAAGAGAGGTGAAATCTCAATTGCTGGCGTCGTCGGTACTCTGATGCTTGGTTGGATCTGGGTTGGCGAAGTCGTCACGCCGATCACATCATTGGTTAGCGGCAATGTCTGATCTTCGCGTGGTTTAGGATCAGCGACTACTTCAAACGGACTATTAGGGTCGGCAGTGCCAGTAACGATATCGATGACCAATGTGTTGTTTGGGATTTCAAATGGCTTGATGTAACATGTACATTCTACAGTCAGATTGAGCGCGCCAGTGGTTTTATCGAAAGAAATCGATTGCAATCGATCACGGGGAATCAGGTCAAAGACTTGATCCAGGCCAAGGCTGATCCCTTGGCGACCAAGAGTAATCGCATAACCATCATCGGTACGTTTTGCGTCCCAACTGGTTTCCTCGGCAAAGACCATGACCAAGCGTGAGAAGTTTTCGTGCTCTCCCGACAGAACCCGGACATCTTCTGCCGAAGCGCATGCTGCCCAAGTGCAGAACCCGGCCACCACTAAAAGCGACCGCATTAAGCAGCTTCCTGTTGCTTGGTTTCTTTCAGCGCGTCTTCCAATTCGGAATAGCTGGGGCGGCAGTGGCCCGGCGTGTTCTGACGCCCTACTTCGATGCAGATGTTGGTGGCGTGATTGTGCAGATTGGCGACCAAGACTTCCCGGATCAACTGATAGAAATGGCCGTCCTCTTCGACGACGGTTTTCACCTTCGCGGCGAAAGGACCGACTAAACCATATGCCAGAAAAACGCCGAGGAACGTACCAACCAGAGCACCGCCGATCAGCTTACCCAGCACTTCAGGAGGCTGATCGATCGAGCCCATGGTCTTGATCACGCCGAGAACGGCGGCGACAATCCCGAGTGCTGGCAATCCGTCGGCCACCGTTTGCAACGCATGGCTGGAATGCATGGCATGGTGGAGATTTGCCTCCATCCGTTTTTCCAGAACTTCTTCGACCTGGTGGGGGTCATCATAGTTCATTGAAGCAGAGCGAAGCGTATCACAGATCAGATTGATCGCTTCGGCATCACTCAGAATTTTTGGATAACGTGAGAAAATTGAAGAGTCGCTGGGTGCCTCTATGTGCTCTTCAAGCGCAACCGGGTTTTGGCGGGCCAATCGGATCAGTTCGAACAACAGACAAAGAAGATCGCGGTAGTCATGATGGGCCCATTTCGGCCCTTTGAACACTTTGCCCAAGTCGCGCAGGGTTTGCTTAATCCCGGCCATATCATTTGAAATCACAAAGGCTCCGACGGCGGCACCGCCAATCATGGTCATCTCATATGGCAAGGATTTCAGTATGATACCCATCTTGCCGCCGGCGGCGAGATAGCCCCCGAAAACCATCACAAAAATGATAACGATACCGACAATGCCGATCATGGTTGTATCTCCGCCCTACGCGTTCTGCTTATCCTCTTTTGACCCGAATCGGGTTAAGGCCTGCTGAACACGTGTTCAATCCGTTGGGGCATTGAGGTTCCGCCCGGACAATATCAGGCTGACGGAATAGGCTGTTTCAGGTCTAAGCCCAGACATGACCGCCGCTGCCGCGTCAGGTTTCATCCGACCCAAAAAGCCTGCAGCGAATGTTGGCGTCATCTCTTGAAACAGTGCGACAGCATCCTTGGGCTTCATATTTTCGTAGACGCGGGTAAGCCGGTCCAGATCGCTTTCCGCAGCGGTCCCGGCGACTGCCATCGTCTCTTCCAGCCTGGTTTCAGCCTCTTCTAAAGCCCTGAGATTGGCGGTCACCTCCTTCTGGATACGGTTTAACGTCACCTCGCGACTCCGCAAGGCTTCCTCGCGTCGGGTGACTTGTTTTTCGCGTTCCAGCAAGCGGGCGAGCAACTCCGATACACCGCGACCAGTTTCGTTTTTAGGCATGCTCTCGGCCTTTTCGGCGGTGGGAATACCCTTGGCAATTGCAACGCCGGCTGTTTCGCTCATTCGGATCAAACCAGACCCCAGAAAGAGCGACGCGATGATTACCAAGGCACCTCGGCCCGGTTTTTTGATACTCTTTCGCGTCCGGCTCATACCAGCGCCTCCGCCAAGCTGTCTTGCTCGCGTTTGCGGCGCACTCTGCGCACCTTGCGCGGCTCCGCCGAGGTTTTGGGTAGATCGTGGGTTGATGCCAATAGCAATTCCAACCGAGAGGTCGCAGCCTCTGCCCGAGCCGTGAGGTCCTTCAACTCCTTGGCCGATCCGGCCGCCGTCTGTTGAGCACCTTTCAAGGCTTTTGTCAGATCATCGACCTGAACGGAAAGGACCGCAACAGCCCCACCCATGCCCTGCTCAAGATTGGTGAATTTTTTCAACTTACGCGACAACACAAAGCAGTAGAGCGCTGCGCAACCAGCTGCGGCAATCAAAAGCAAATCAGCAATAAAAGACATCATTATCCCTCAGTTGATCACGAATTCGGTAATGAGCAGGTCTCGCACCCGGCCATCCCCCACAACGAGCTGAACGCGGCGCAACATCTGCGCCCGCAACCGCAAAAGGGAGGTCGGATCTTCCAATTCCTGCGTGCTCAACGCGCGCAGATAGCCGTTCAACACATCGCTCACGCGGGGCATCAACGTGGCGACCTCATCAGATTGACCATCGACCACTTCCAAATGGCCCCGAAAACGCAGATGCGAGGTGTGTCCGGCTTCATTCAGAGAGATGATCAAGGGATCAATGGGCACGAATGCCACAGATGGCAAAGCAGCTGCCGGCTTTTCATGGGCGACGTCCTCGCCCTTGTCGCCGGTTCCGCCGATCAATCCACTATAGGTCGCATAGAAGCCCCCCCCGCCCAAAGCGACGGCAAGGACCAGGCCGATCAAAGGCGGCAGTTTCGATTTCTTCGGGGGTGCCTCGGCTTCGGCTTCTGAAGCATCGGACATCGCGGGGCCTCCTGACTCTCGGATGCCCCTCTATAGCCCCAGGACGACTAACCGATTGTTAAGTCAGATGGGCCATGGATAGCACATCCGGGCAGAAGCCCCTTTAGCAGGAGAAGAGTGGTGCAAAACCTCGTGTCCATCTGGTCATCCCTGGACGCCCGCCGCCGCGTTATCGTTGTTTTGGCGACGATCGCCGTCTTTGCATCGGTGATGTTGATGTCCCGCATGGCATCGAATCCCAACATGACGCTGCTTTATGCAGGCCTTGATAACAGTGCGGCCGGTGAGGTCGTTCAGTCCCTGGAACAGCGGGGAGAGCCTTATGATGTGCGGGGAGGTTCGATTTTTGTTCCATCCGCCCGGCGGGATGAGCTGCGCATGACATTGGCCAGTGAAGGCCTGCCAGCGGCGGGGGCCGCCGGGTATGAACTGCTGGACGGTTTGTCGGGTTTCGGCACGACATCCCAAATGTTTGACGCCGCATATTGGCGCGCGAAAGAGGGTGAGTTGGCCCGCACCATGTTGGCCAGTCCCCTGGTCTCCTCGGCCAGAGTGCACATCTCGGCCCCTGATTCGCAGCCTTTCCGCCGCAGCCAGACTGCAGCCGCATCCGTTTTCATATCACCGGCCCAGGGCGGACTGAGCCCGGCACAGGCCAAGGCGTTTCGGTACTTGGTCGCATCTGCCGTCACCGGCCTGAGCGCTGACGCCGTATCGGTCATCGATGGATCAACGGGTGTTGTGATCGCGGGTGACGAACCCGAAGCGGGCGCACAACTCAACAGTGACCGTGCGACTGCCCTGAAAAATGGCGTTGAGCGTCTGCTCGAGGCCCATGTGGGTCGTGGAAATGCCATTGTGGAATTGAGTGTTGAAACCGAAACGGCCAGCGAAGCCATTACCGAGCGTCGTTTTGATCCCGACAGCCGGGTTGCGATCAGCACGGATACCGAGGAGCGGACCAATTCGGAGAGCGGCGAAAACGCCAATGTCACGGTCGCCAGTAACCTGCCCGATGGTGACGCCGCCGCTGGCGGAAGCAGCTCCAGTCAGAACAGCGAGACCCGGGAGCGGGTGAATTTCGAGGTGTCAGAGACCCAGCGGGAGATCCTCAAAGCGCCCGGTGCCGTGACCCGGCTGACAGTCGCGGTTTTGGTCGATGGCAGAATGACCGTCGATGCAAATGGCGCCGAACAATGGGCGCCGCGCTCTCAGGAGGAATTGGACGC
The DNA here is from genome assembly GCF_016901225.1 of Actibacterium sp. 188UL27-1. Taxonomy (GTDB): domain Bacteria; phylum Pseudomonadota; class Alphaproteobacteria; order Rhodobacterales; family Rhodobacteraceae; genus 188UL27-1. The sequence continues at coordinate 244,895 of NZ_JAFEUL010000001.1, forward strand.
GCTGGAAGAACTTGTGGCTTCCGCGGTGGGTTACAGTGAGGTGCGCGGTGATGTGATCACCATAAAGTCTCTTCAATTTGAAGCACCTGCACCATTGGGTACTGAGGCCAGCCCATCGCTGTTGCAAAACCTCAATGTCGACCTGACCCATCTGATCCAGATTGCGATCCTCGCACTGGTAGCGGTGGCGATCAGCCTGTTTGTGGTGCGCCCGATCCTGACAAAACCCCAGCCCGAGATTGCGGCGGCACCTGCGCTGGCGTCCCCGGCCCCTCCGCCCGCAGCCGTCGCGGCCAGTGCGCCAGCAGTTGCGCTGGATGGGGAGATTGAGAGCGGCTTTGATCTGCCGGACGTAGCTGGCAATCAGAACTTCGATTTCAATTTGGAAAGCGGCGGTGAGGGCTTGCCCGATCTTGCCAGCTTGGGAGGTGAGACCGCCGATCCCGTCGATAGATTGCGGCAAATGATCGAAGAGCGACAGGATGAGACGCTCGAAGTGCTGCGCGGCTGGATGCAAGACGAGAAAGAAAGCGTATGACCTTGAGAGCTGTCATTCTGGAAAATTTCGACACCACGAAACCGGCACCCAAGGCTGCTTTTGCAGCGAACCAGGGTGAGCCAAAGGAGCAGTGGCTGGACGTTTTTGAGCGCGGCTACAAAGACGGCTGGGACGACGCAATCAAGGCGAGCGAGGCGGAGCAGGATCGGATCGGCGTGGAATTGTCCGGGAACCTGGCGGACCTTGGTTTCACATATCAAGAGGCCCGCGCGGCCGTTCTCAAGGAGATGCGGCCGCTCTTGGAAGGACTGTTGAGCAAGGTGTTGCCTGCCTCGACCCGCGATCTTTTGAACCACCGGCTGTTGGATGAGTTGGCGGAACTGGCGGACAAGGCGGCACATGTGACCCCTCGCATTGTAATCGCCCCCGCGAATCGCAGCCTGATCGAGGGTCTGCTGGCCGATCAAACGGCACTTCCCGTCGTGATCGAAGAGGAGCCCTCCCTTGGCGAAGGGCAGGCCTATTTCCAGTTCGGAGCATCCGAGCAGAAGATCGATCTGGATGCGGCCTTTGAGAGCCTTTCCGCCATCATCTCGGATTTCTTTGATCATATCGCAGAACCTCAGGAGAAGGCCTATGGATAATACCGCTGCAACCGGCGCGTCTAACCCGTTTTCGCAAGTCCCGGTCGAGGTCACCATCTGCGTGGGCAAGGCGCACCCTAAGGTACGGGACCTTCTGAGCCTCGAACCCCAATCCGTCCTGTTGTTGGACAAAACTGTGGATGACCCGGTCGAGCTTTATGTCGGCCAGCGCCTCATTGCCCGGGGGGTATTAGAGGAGGAAGAGGGCCAACAACCTGCACGTCTGGTCGTTCGATTGACCGAGGTTGCCCAACCTGACGGCGAACTGTGATCACTATGGGCCCGTCCTGTCGCTGGTTCGGTCTGGGGGCAGCGCTGCTGGTGGCGTCGGCTCAAACGGCTGGGGCGCAGGGCATCTCCATCGATCTTGGCGAAGGGGGATCGTTGTCTGCGGCCAGCCTTCAACTGATCGCCTTGATCACGGTGCTCAGCCTCGTACCGGGGCTTGCAATTATGATCACGTGTTTCCCGTTTATCGTGACCGTGTTGTCGATCTTGCGCCAGGCTTTGGGCCTTCAGCAATCGCCACCAAACATGTTGATCGTCACACTTGCATTGTTTTTGACGTACTTCGTCATGGACCCCGTGTTTACGGAAGCTTGGACCCGTGGCATCCAACCCTTTGTTGACAATCAGATGGAACCGGCCGAAGCCTTTACGCAGACCATGGCACCATTTCGCATCTTCATGGCAGCCCGCATCGATCCTGACACCTTTGGCAGCCTCTATGAGCTTCGCGAAACCGTCCCGCTGGAGGGTGAGATTTCCGATGCGCCCCTGTCTCTCTTGGTGCCATCGTTTCTTTTGAGCGAGATCGAGCGCGCGTTCCAGATCGGTTTTCTGATCTTCCTGCCGTTCCTGATCATTGACCTCGTCGTTGCAGCCGTCCTGATGTCCATGGGTATGATGATGGTCCCACCGGTGATCGTCTCCTTGCCGTTCAAGCTGGCGTTTTTCGTGGTCGCAGATGGTTGGGCGCTGATTTCCGGCGCCCTGGTCCGCAGTTACTTCTGACTTGCCTTGCCATCACATGCGTCCCCGCCCTGGTCCAAAAGGCTCGAAACCACCTGTCTTGCGCCACAGTCCCGCCCAGTTCTCGCTGTATTCCCGGATTCGTAAACAATGAGAGGCGCGGGGATGAAGGCGGATCCGGGTGATCGCAATCGAGGGGGCTTTGGCTCCCTAAGCTGCTTTGCGCTGGCGATCCTTGTTCTGGCGGTTGGCGGCTTGGCCTATCTTGGCGAGCTTCATAAGGCTGAAATGCGCCGCCTCGCCTTGTCCAACGACCCCCCTGCACTGACCCAGATTGCTGCACTGCAGGCAACCGATATTGGACCGGCAGGCGAGGCACGGATCATCGCTCAGGTTGACTTCACTCTCCGGCAAACGGTTGGATTTGATGGTGTGCCGGGCCTGTCAAACGCGTACATCCTGCCTCTTCTACCATCTGACGCAACGGGTGCGATACCGCCACAAGCGCTTGGTGTTTTGATTTACACAGGTGATGCGGCGAATTTCAACGACACGAGCCTTGAGGCGCTGCTCACGAATATCGTGGGCGTGGGTCAGTTTGGCCCGATCCTCGAATTGCACGGTCTGACCGAGGAAAACTGGCAGTATGGACCGCTGATCTCCCGCGCGTTCGACGGTGCTAACCGTCCCCTCTCGGATAACCCATTGATTTTCGCGCCTTTGCAAGGCTCTCGCGCAACTGCATTGGAGCCAACACCGCCGGGCGCCAGCATGATCGTCGCGTCTGGTGTTGCCGGGCTTTTGCTTGTTTTGGGCGTGGGGCTGATCGCCTTTGGATCCGGCGCCAAGGCCAAAAAGAAAAAGGCTGCGATCGTCACCCATGTCATGCTGTCACCCTATGCGCCGCAGATGGTTTCGGGCGAAGATGGTGCGCGCGCTGTTCAAAAGCTGTTGGTCCCGAACGGCTCTATGGGGGCCGATATGCCGGGCGGTGTCTACAGCCCGCCCAAAGAGGGTCTGACCGAATTTGCGCAAACCACCGATCCCCTTGATGCCTATGAAAGCGAGATCACCTATCTGGAGGAACGCCTGAACCATGCGGCCAAAGCCGGTCGCCGCAGCAAACGCCGTCCGCAGCGACAGGCCGACCCCGGTTCAGGCCCGACCCTGACCGTGCATTCCAACGACCATTACGACGACACGGTCGACCCGGGTCAGACCGCGGAACTGGAGGCTGTCGAATACGAGGCCGCCCCCCCTGATGTGGATACAGTACCGCTGGATGATGCGGATCCGTTTGTGCGCCGCCTGGACCGGTTGAAATAGCAGGGCGCCCCGGTCAGATGGCCACCTTAACATCTGGCAAATCAAGCGCCCCAATCAGATCGCGCAGTTCCTGACGGGCGGCGACATTCGACAGGCTCATCTTTTCGACCCCCACATCTTTCAGGTCCAGCAGCGTCAGACCCCGGGGAAACAACTCGCGAAAGATCACGCGCTCACCAAACCCCGGCGCCACCCGGAACCCGATCCGTTTGCTCAGCCGTCGCAGCGCGTCTCCGACCTTTTTCTTGTTGATCATCTGTTGCGCGCCAAGCCGGTTGCGCACGACGATCCAATCTATGGGCTTCAAGCCGGCTTCTGCGCGGGCCTGTCGCGCGGCCCAGACCATTTCGGCATAAACTGACGGGCCCAGAATGCGCCCATCCGCCGGATCGATCCGCGCCAGCAGGTCGAAATCGACAAAGCTGTCATTCAGTGGCGTAATCAGCGTATCCGCAAGCGAATGCGCCATCTGGCTCAATCGCGTGTAGGATCCGGGGCAATCGATCAGGATGAAATCCATCTCTGTCCGAAACGCCTCAATCGCGGTGCTGAGTTGTCGATCTTTTTCGTGCTCTCCGTTCAGCAGCTGATCCGCTGGGATCTGCGGCAACTCCCGATAGACCGGAGATGGCAGGGACAGGCCCGCCCGCGCGCAATGCGCCTCCCGGTTTTCCACATAACGCCCCATGGAGCGCTGGCGCAAATCCAGGTCCAAGGCCCCCACGCGGTGCCCCATGCGGGCCAGGGCCGTGGCCACATGCATGGATGTCGTGGACTTTCCAGATCCGCCCTTTTCGTTGCCGACAACGATGATATGCGCCATGCTCGTGACCCTTGGAAGATGCGCCCCCATCGCGCCGCGCCTGTTTAAGGCGCGACGCTGGAGAGGGAAAGCCGAATGGGCCGGTCTTACGTCACTTCCTGAAAGTCGGCACCGCGAAACACACGCACTGGAGCACCACGTTGCAATTGCTGATGCCTGTGGTGGATCTCACGCTGGCTGTCCGCGGCATGGGCCGCGGCCTCCACACTCACCAGAACCCGCAGCCGCGCCAAAGCTGCCGCCTTGTTGCGATGTTGCGACCGTTGATCTCGGGCGACCACCGCATGGTTGCGCCAAATGGCCCGCACGGCGCTGTCGGTCGTGTTCTGGTGCTGGCCCCCGGGACCACCGGCCCGGAAGCTTTCGAACCGAACCTCCGTTGCGTCCAGATGAACATTAAGGCCAGCGGGCGCAGGCAAGGCGAAGACGCCGACAAACCAGTTCTGCCGCTTATGGCCAGGGCGCAACGGGCTTTTGTGCCGCCAAAGGATCGCCCCTTCCCAATGTGCCGCAAATCTGGCCGCATCACCGCCCTGCACGGCGATGGTCGCCGATGTCGGGCCGTGTTTTGCCGCGCGCTCCGCGATATCGACGTCCAGCCCATGCTCTGCGGCCGCGTCGTGTATGCGGCGCAAGACGCCAGCGACGGCCAACCGACATTCCGCCGGTCCATTGCCGCTGCTGAGCAACAGATATGCCGCGCCCATCACCGCACCGCTTTCTTGTAGGTCAGAACCGGACGCATGACCGCCGCGATGCGGGCCAAGCCAAACTGATCAAGGTCCTGCACCACCGCTTTTGCTGATTTGTAGGCGGTCCCGGCCTCTTCAACCAACAGGTCCCGGTCCTCGCATATGATCCGTCCGCCAAACGGATTGCGGGACATCCGCGCCATGTCAGACTTCTTGCACCGCACCCGCCCATGCATCGACGACCGGTCATAACGGCGGCCTGCCCCGTGCGCCAAGGAATCCAATGCGTCCGCTCCGGCCCGAGGGGACAGGACATAGCTGTGGCTATCGCGCGATCCGGCCAGCGGCACCAACGGCTCTACCACGGCGGCCGCGCCTTTGCGATGCAGCCATTGATGACCATACCGGCTCAGATGGTTATGGGGCGCATCGGCCAGGCGGCTCGCTTGTGCGCCCAGGGCGATGGCGGCGCGCTCCGCGATCATCTGCCGGTTCAAGGCCGCCCAACGGGTCGCCTGGTCGTGCAAGGCCAGATACTGCACCGCTTCAGGCCCCGCGGGATCGAAGCCTGCATTCCAACGCCCTTCCAGACGGTTAAAAATCGCCGCCCCCATCCCGCGGGATCCGGAATGCACCATCACGCATAGTGTGCCTTCTGCCAGGCTGGTGGTCGCACTGGTCTCAACCACTTGCAGTTCGCAAAAGTGGTTCCCGCCGCCGATCGTGCCCAAGGCCGTAGCCCAGTCCTGCGGCAGCCCAGCCTCTGTCAGAACCTCCGCCATGTGATCAGCGGGGTCTTCCAATACGCGCAATCGCCGCGCAGCCTTGTCCAGTTTCAACCGCCGCAGGGGCAGATCCAACTCGAACAACGCCATGCCACAGCCGATATCCGGCCCGATCAACTGCGGATAGATCCGGTCCGCCAGAAAGGCCGCACCCACCGGGCCATACCGCCCGGGATGCAAATCGGGAAAGGCCGCGATCCGGCGCATGCCCGGCCAACCCGCGACGTGGTTCAGTTGATCCTCCGCCCGGCCTTCAATCCAGGCGCCAGGAGAATAGAATTTCGAGATCGCAGCCATATCGGCCGCGACATCCATGACAGAATTGCCCATGGGATCGTCTTTCGTCCAAAGGTCCGCGAAACGCAGACCATCATACTGGAAAGCCAGCTCCGGCTGGCAGACGGGACAGCATCAGCGCAAATGCGCGGTCAGGCTGTCCGGCCCTGAAAAGGGGAGGTGTCATATGTCATCGGCAACTCTCCTTTTATTAAAGACGATTAACCGCTGTGCTATGGCGTCTGTTCCTGCCGATCAACGGCTTTTAGACAAGCTGCAAATGTGTTGCATATATACAACAAAAAGCTCCGCAGACTATATCAGCAGAGCTTTTGTAACACGTATCGATAGCTGGATTAAAAACCCAGGCCCTCGTACTTTTTCTTGAACTTCGACACGCGACCGCCCGTATCCATCAGTTTGGCGTTGCCGCCGGTCCAGGCCGGATGGACGCTTGGGTCGATGTCCAGCGACAGCTGGTCGCCTTCTGCGCCATAGGTCGATTTCATTTGAACGATCGTACCGTCGGTCATCTTGACGTTGATCATGTGGTATTCGGGGTGCAGATTTTTTTTCATCTCGCTCTCCCTCAGGCTCTCTTGGGCTTGTAGTTGGTCTGTTCGGCGATCCGGGCCGACTTACCGCGACGCTCGCGCAGGTAATACAGTTTGGCGCGGCGGACGCGACCACGGCGCACGACAGTGATGCTGTCAATGTTGGTGGAATGCAGGGGGAACACACGTTCAACCCCTTCCCCAAAGCTGATCTTGCGAACGGTAAAGCTGCCGGCGATCCCATCGCCATTGCGCCGCCCGATGCAGACCCCTTCGTAATTCTGAACACGGGTGCGGGTGCCTTCGGTCACCTTAAAGCCCACGCGCACGGTGTCGCCTGCCTTGAAATCTGGAATGTCGTTGCCAAGCGCAGCGACCTGCTCGGCTTCCAGTTGTGCGATCAGATCCATCTGCCGCGTCTCCTATGTTGCTCGTGGTTGATCCACGAAGATGTGCGCGCCCTCAGAGCTCTTGGTCTCCATCCGGGTCCCTACCGTGCCGTGCACAGTAAGCCCGCCAGAGGTCAGGGCGTCGTTCCTTGGTCAGCCGTTCGGCTTCGCGCTTGCGCCAGCGGGCGATCTCTGCGTGGTGGCCAGACAGGAGAATGTCGGGCACCGCGCGACCCTGCCACTGGGTTGGGCGCGTATAGTGTGGGTGTTCAAGCAAGCCGTCGGAAAAGCTTTCATCCTCGACTGATGCCTGATTCCCAAGAACTCGCGGTATAAGTCGGACCGTTGCATCGATCAAGGCTTGCGCCGCGATCTCGCCCCCGGTCAGGACGAAATCACCCAACGAAACCTCTTGGATTTGATGTTCCTGCAATACCCGCTCGTCCACGCCCTCAAACCGGCCACAAAGCAAGGTTATCCCGTCAGCCTGGGCCCAGTCCTGCGCCATGGCCTGGTCAAAAGGTTGTCCCCGCGGGGACAGATAAATCTTGGGCCATTTCGCGGCATCCTCGGGGGCGCCCCGACCGGCCTGTTGCAAGGCCCGATGCACCACATCGGCACGCAGGACCATGCCTGCCCCACCGCCTGCCGGGGTATCATCGACATTGCGGTGCTTGCCCATGCCGAATGTTCGCAAGTCTATCGTCTCCAACGCCCAAAGCCCCTCCTGCAAGGCCCGCCCCGTCAATGAGGCACCTAGCACACCCGGGAAAGCTTCCGGAAACAGTGTAATCACCTTGGCGCGCCACGCCCCTTTCAAGGCAGGCGTTGGTGTCATCAGGTCACGCGGTGTGGTCGAAGCGCTGATCGATAGCCGCCCGTGGGACTTCGGGGTATCGGTCATGGCCCGGCCTTGGTCCCGACGATCAGCCGCTCCTGGCTGGCATCCCCCAGTAAGGCGATGGCACCGTCCGAAATCTCGGTATCCGTCAGCCACTGCTTGCCGCTGGCCGTCGGGTGATAGCCCAGGATGCAGACCTGCTGCCGGATATCGGACCGCGGGTCTGGATCGCGCTCCCGTTCCATCGCCGGGTCCCACGAAAGGGACCCATGGACCCGCACCAATCGACCATCGGGCCGCAACATGTCGGCAATCGGACGTGCCATGTGAACCATATCGCCATGGATCCAGACCAGCGCCACGTCAAAAGGCCCCTCGGGCAAGCGCGTCACCGCATCGGGCGCTTTCAGGTCCATGGGGCAGGAATTGGCGCCAATTTCGGTGGCCAAAGCTTCGGGGGAGCGGGCCACAAGCGTCAGGTCAGGCACCCGCGCCGCCAACCAACGGGTCGCGTCGGCCAACATTCCGGTCCCCCCCACGACCAGCGCGTTGGTGCGCAGGTCAGTCATCTGGGAACAGCCCCTCAGGCGGGTCGGCGATGACCCGGCCCGTTGTCAGATCGACGGTCGGGACGATTTCGCGGGTGAAGGGCAGCAGGACGGTGGATTTCAGACCGGGGCCAAACACCTCCAACAGATCACCAGCGCCATGGTCATGGACCGCTCGAATCTTGCCCAACGAGATGCCCCCGGTATCCAGCACCTCCAACCCGATCAGATCGGTGTGGTAGAATTCATCGTCAGGCAGATCGGGCAGGACGGAGCGGTCCGCATATAATCGCAGGCCCTTCAGCGCGTCGGCCTCTTCCTTGGTGTTGACCCCCGAGAGCCGGGCCGAAAATCCGTTCTTCACCTTTCGCGTGATCGTCAATGTGTAGCTCTTGGCCCCGTCTTCCGAGGTCAACGCACCGTAATTGGCGACATCTTCCGGGATGGCGCAAAAGCTTTTCAACCGCGCTTCGCCCCGCACCCCGTAAGAGCCCGCGATGGCGGCGACACAGATCAGATCTTTGTCTGTCATGGCGTTCCTTTAACGGGTCTCGATGGGCAGGTCACGGCGGCGTTCCTCCCATCCCAGGGTTTCCAGTTCCGGGGTCTCGCCCTCCGCCTCGGGCCACCCAAGGCAGAGGTAGCCGACAAGGACCCAGTCATCCGGCACATCCAGACGACGGGCCAGTGCCTGCGCATCCAGGATCGACACCCAACCGATCCCCAAACCTTTGGCCCGGGCCCGCAACCACATCAGCGTGATGGCGCATACGACGGAATAACGCCGCATCTCTGGCATGGATTGAGCACCCAAACCACGCCCTTTGTCCGAGCTTTCGTCAGAGAACACGGCCAGATGCACCGGCGCCTCCTCCATGCCCGACAGCTTGAGCGCACTGTAGTCTGCGGCCTCATCTCCGCCATAGCCCGCCAGCGCCGCAGCATTGGCCTGCTTGTAATTGGCCAAGGCCGCGGCGCGGGCCGCAGGGGTTTGAACCCGGACAAGGCGCCACGTTTCCGACAGGCCGACCGATGGCGCCAAACGAAAGGCGTCAAGGCAATGGGTCACCAACGCCTCTTCCACCGGGTCGCTGCGGAAGCGGCGCACATCGCGGCGCAACCGCATCAGCAGTGTCAGTTGGTCCTGGAAGTCGTCCGGAAATGCAGCCATGCCCGGACGCGCCCTTAGCTTTCGGAGGCCGCTTCGGCTTCGGCAGGGGCCTCGGCCGCTTCGGCGGCCTTGGCGGCTTTTTCCTCGGCCCGCTCTTCAGCTTTCTTTCCGGGCTTGGCCTTATTGGGGTTGTTGCGCTCCTTTTTCTCAATCTTGCCAGCAGCTTCGAGGAAACGGCTGACCCGATCCGTCGGCTGCGCGCCTTGGCCCAACCAGTAATCAACCCGCTCCATGTTCATCTTGACGCGGTCTTCGCTGTCCTTGGGCAGGAGGGGATTATAGGTGCCCAGCTTTTCGATGAAGCGCCCATCGCGCGGCATGCGGCTGTCGGAGGCCACGATGCTGTAGAAGGGACGTTTTTTTGAGCCGCCGCGGGCGAGACGAATTTTCATGGCCATGGTGTTTTCTCCTTAATGGCGTTCAGTTTGGCGCAAGCTATCCACTTGTTATCCTTGCGCTTTTTTGTGGTGCTGAATGACTTCAGCGATGATGAAGTTCAGGAACTTCTTGGCAAATTCCGGGTCAAGATTGGCCCGTTTTGCCAGGTCTTCGAGCCGTGCGATCTGGGCCGTCTCGCGGCTGGGATCGGACGGGGGAAGGTCATGTGCGGCCTTGAGATGCCCCACTTCTTGTGTGTGTTTGAAGCGCTCCCCCAAGGTATAGACGAGGATCGCATCGAGCCGGTCGATGCTTTCGCGATGCTCTTTCAGCAGGGCTGCGGCACGGGTGGCGGTGTCGGTCATGTCTTCAGGCTCCAAACATCTGGCATACACATTCCATGCACAAACCATACATATCCCGTACATACGGGGCGGGCGGGCAACGGGCGGGTCATGCAACAGCGCTTTGGCTGGTGTCATAGCGATAGACCAGGGCCCCGGGCCATGGTTTCGCTGCGTCGAGGTCCTGTTGACCGCCCAGACGCCGGGCCAACCGGGTCGCGCGGTCATTGCCGGGCCACATGTAGCTGACCAGCGCCGAAAGACCCTGCGCCCGGCTGGCCCAGTCGCGCATGGCGTTGGCCGCTTCAAACGCGATGCCCTGGCCCTCTGCCTCGGCCGTCAGAACCCAGCCGAGTTCGGGTTCCGGAAAATCGGGGTGCCGGGAGATGCCTACAAGCCCGGCAAACCGATCCCCCTCGTCGATGGCCAAGGGGCCGATGCCGTGAAGAACCCATTCCGCGACGGACAGGCAGTAATCCTTCCATGCGGCGTTTCGATCATAGGGGCCGTTGAGGAACCGGGCCCGGGGCGATGCCAGCACCTGGGCATAGGGTTCGAAATCCCCGGTGGTCGGTGCCCGCAGTACCAGCCGCGCCGTTTCCAAAAGCGGAATGCTGACATTGGCAGAGACTGTCGCGGATGCAAAGGCGGATGAGGAGGTGGCGGCCCGGGTCATGCGGCCTCCGGGTCTGTGGGGCGGTGGCGATAGACCACATCGTGGCTGTCGATGGTGGGCGCTTGCGGGTCAAGCACGGCGCCCATGCGCAAGGCCAGATCGACGGAGCGGATGTTATGCGGATCCAGATAGCTGACCGCGCCGTCCCATCCCAACTGGTCGAAGAAATAATCGCGTGTGGCGGTCACGGCCTCCAGCGCGATGCCGCGTCCTTCGACCCCGGGCCAGATCATCCACGCGATCTCCCGTTCGGGGTAGCCCGCGGGGAACCAGCCACCGGCCATGCCAAGGCTATGATCCGACCCACGCTCCGTGATGGCCCACATGCCGAAACCGCGGATCTGCCAATGGCCCATTTCGGCGGCATAGAGCATCCAGGTCTCGTATTCATTCAGCGGGCCGCCCATGAAACGCGACTGACGCGACCGAAACAGCACCTCGAAATCTGGATAGTCGTCGGGGGAGGGACCACGCAGGATCAGGCGGTCGGTTTCGATCACGGGAATTTCGCTATGGGGCATTGCGCAGCTCCTCAGGTGAGGGGTGGCGCCAGACATCCATGGTACCATAGCGGTGATGATCGAACGTGCCGTCGTGACGCGCGCCTAACCGCTCAGCCAAGGCGATGGAGCGGGTATTGGCCGGATCGATCAGGCTGATCGCCGTGGTCCAGCCGAGTGTGTCATAGGCCCAGCTGCGGGCTGCCAAAGCGGCCTCACGGGCGATGCCGCGCCCTTCGGCGGTCTCCATGATGGTCCAACTGATCTCGGGTTCGGGCCAATCCTCTGGATACCAGGGGCCGACATGTCCGCAATAGAGACCGGTTTCCTTTTCTTCGATCGCGAAGGTGCCATAGCCGCGCAAGGTCCAATGGCCGATTTGGCTGGCAACGGAGCGCCAGACATTGGTGGGGTGCATCGGTCCACCGACAAACGCAGACCGCTCGGTCTGGTAAAAGGCCTGTTCGTGGGGGATGTCGGCGGCCGTGATCGAGCGCAGGATCAGGCGATCTGTCGCCAGGGTTGGTTGTGTCATGCGGCCCCCGTCGGGTGGCGAAAGACGAGGCAGGTGGAGGCATCTTGCGGCGTGGGGACGGGCGCGTCATGGTCCTGCACCGCGCCCAGGCGTTTGGCCAGCGCGATAGAGCGGTCATTGCCCGGTGCGATATAGCTCACGATATCGGTCCAGCCGAGGGTGTTGCGGGCGTGGGCGCGGGTGGCCAAGGCGGCCTCGTGCGCGTAGCCCTTGCCCTCATGTTCGGTGGACCAGATGTGCCAGCCGATTTCGGTTTCGGGCCAGTTGATCGGGTGCCATGGACCGGCAAGGCCGATGGCCGCGCTCTCTCCGCTTGGGACGATGGCGAAGAGGCCGTATCCGCGCAGGTCCCAATGGCCTGCGAACGCCGCGAGCTTGCGCCAGGCATCGGCGGCATTGGCGGGGCCGCCCACATATCGCGACCGGTCAGTCGCGTAAAAGGCGAGGGCGGCATCCACATCCAGGTGGTTGGGGCGGCGCAGGATCAAACGCTGTGTTTCCAGTCGCTCGGTCATGGGGTGGCCTTTTCGCGCAAGGCCGGAAGGTGGGCGAGCAGCATCCCCCCGGCCATGGCGGCGAAGAAGATCACGGCGGAGCGTCCGCCCCAGGCGAGGACGGCCAAGGCCGGGCCGGGGCAGAGGCCCACCAGCGCCCAGCCGAGGCCGAAGAGGGCCGAACCACCGATGAGGCGGCGGTCGAGCCGGGGTTCGGCGGGGGCCGGCATGGGGCTGCCCAAGCGGGATTGCGTGCGCTGGGCGGCGATGCGCCAGGCGGCCAGCATTGGCAGGATCGCCCCGCCAAGGACAAAGGCCAGGGTCGGGTCCCACGCGCCGAAAATGTCCAGCCAGCCCTGGACCTTGGCCGTGTCGGTCATACCGGAGACCAGGAGGCCCAACCCGAAAAGGCTGCCGCAGAGCAAGGCGATGAGGGCACGGATCATAGCCAGCCCAGCCCGTGGCGCAGAACCGCCATCGTCAGGAACCCGGCTGCCAGATAGATCGCGGTGGCCGCGATCCCGCGTTTGGACAAACGGGAGATGCCGCAGACCCCGTGACCCGATGTGCAGCCATTGGCCAGGCGGGTGCCGATGCCCACGGCCAGTCCGCCTGCGATCAACAGGGCGGGATTGGCAGTCATGTTGGTTTCGGGTGCGCCGCCTGCTGCGATGGTCAGGATCAGCGGTGCGAGGATGACACCAGCGACAAAGGCCAGCGGTTCGGCCGTGCGGTTCGTTCCGTCGAGCAGCCGCCCGATGATGCCAGAGGCGCCCATGATGCGGCCCGAGATCAGCAGGTACATGGCGGCGGCGGTGCCGATCATCAGCCCGCCCATGAGGCCAAATATCCAGTCGATGGGCATCAGTCGGGTCTTCGGTGGCGATAGACCACGTCGCCTGGATCAGGACGCGAGGCATCGGGGTCAATGGTGGCGCCTAACCGTTCGGCCAAGGCACGGGAGCGGGTGTTGGGCGGGTCGATATAGCTGACGAAGCTGTCGAGCGTCAGGGTGGCGAAGGCCCAGTCGCGGGCGGCTGTCGCAGCCTCGAACGCGATGCCTTGGCCTTCGGCTTCGGGTTGGACGAACCAGCCAAGTTCGGGTTCGGGGTAGTTGTCGGGTTGGGTCAGGCCGACGGAGCCCAGGAAGGTCTGGTCGCCATGGCGGGTGAGCGACCAGCAGCCAAAGCCCTCGGTCACCCAGGAGGCTGTGTCGATGGCAAAGGCGGCACGTGCGTCGCGCAGGTCGAACGGGCCTCCCATGAAATGCGCGCGATCCGACATCATTGTGGCGGCATAGGCGTCGAAATCCGCGCGGGCAGGCGCGCGGAGGAGCAGGCGGTCGGTGGACAAGACCGGGATGCGGGCGGCGATGTCGTTCATAGAGCCCCCGTCGCGTGGTTGCGGATTGGCGCAGCGTCGAAGGGAGCGGCCATTTTGGCATCTAGGATGGCGCCCGGTTTGCGGGCCATCCCGAGCGCCCGCCCCGTATGGCGTAGCTGCCCTATATACATCCCGAAACCGCTGCCCGGCATCGCGGCAAATCTCTGCCAGGCCGTTGGTCGGGTGAGGTGGGCACCAACCGCGGTGCTTTGCGGATCAGCGTGGAACATAGCATCATCGCCAAAATCGCTGGGCAGGGGCGGGCAAAGGGTCAAACGCTTCCTTTGCAGCGGCGCGTTCTGGGGTTCGGGGGGTGTCATGCGTCTGGTCCAGGATGGCGCCAGATGCCCATCGTGCCGAACATGGCGTGGTCATAGTCCCGTTCGCGGATGCAGCCCAGGCGCCGGGCGACCCCTTCGGATCCCAGATTGCCCTCGGCGATCAGGCTGACAGCCGTAGTCCAACCCAGCGTGCCGTAGACCCATTCACGTGCCGCTTTTGCCGCTTCGCTGGCATAACCGTGGCCCTCAAAGCCATTCATCAGGTCCCAGCCAAGCTCGGGTTCGGGCCAGCCATGGGGGTTCCACGGCCCGACGATACCCGCGAAGGCGCCTGTCTCCCGGATCTCAACGCCAAACCGGCCATAGCCACGCAGGGTCCAATGCCCGATCTCAGTGGCAAGCGTCCGCCAGGCGCGATCGGCGTCCGCGGGTCCGCCCACGAACCGGGCGCGGTCTGAGGCATAGAATTCGGCCAAGACGGGAAAGTCCCCTTCGGCGAGGGCTCTCAGGCGTAGACGGTCGGTTTCCAGAACGGGAATGGAGAAGGGAGAGCTAGTCATAGTTTCGGTCCCGGATGGCGGTGAAGGTCGTGGTGGATGCCATCGATTGTCAGCGTGGTTTCATGCTGCGCTCCCAAACGTGTGGCCAAAGCGATGGAGCGCGCATTCGACGGTGCGATCAGGCTGATGAATGTGGTCCATCCAAGACGTTGATAGCACCAGTCCCGCGCAGCAGTCGCAGCCTCATAGGCGATGCCGCGGCCCTCTGCGGCATCGGTCCAGAGCGTCCAACTCAGCTCTGTTTCCGGCGTTCCGTCAGGCTGATAGGGTCCAACATGTCCGATGGCCGCGTCGGTGCTGCGCTCCACGATAGTGAACCGGCCGAAACCGCGAATGGCCCAGTGCCCCCAGAACCCGGAAAAGCCATGCCAAGTCGCGCGTGGCGTCTTGGGCCCACCAACCGGCGCCGCGCGCGCTGACGTGTAATAGGCCCGGTAGGCGGTCCAATCGTCGGGCGACGGCATCCGAAGTGTCAGCCTGTCTGTTTGTAGGGTTGGGGCGATCATTGGCTTGGCCCTGGATGGCGGTACAGGTCGAAAGTGCCGCTGTCATTGGTCACCGGTCCTTCGCGATGGGCGCCCAGCCGGGTGGCCAAGGCGGCAGAGCGGGTATTGGCCGGGTCGATGACACTGGTCAGGGTCGTCCAACCGAGTGTGTCAAAGCACCAGTTGCGGGCCGTCAGCGCGGCTTCATGGGCAATACCGCGCCCCTCTGCTGCATCGGTCCAGAGGGTCCAGGTCAGTTCCGGCTCCGCATGGCCTTCGGGCATGTAGGGGCCGACATGGCCAATCGGCGCCCCCGTCGCGTGCTCAACTATGGTGAAACGACCAAAACCGTGGATCGCCCAATGGCCCCAGAAGCCTGCAAAACGGTGCCAGGCCTCGCGTGCTGATATCGGGCCGCCCACGCCGACAGACCTGTTGGACGTGTAGTAGTCGCGGTAAGCAGGCCAGTCACGCGGGTCCGTCATGCGCAGGGTCAGGCGGTTTGTTCCAAGCGTGGGCGCGATCACGGAGCGGACTCCATCGGATGGACCCAAACGGTGACGTCGCTGCGATGATCCGCGGCGCTCGCGGGTGCGGCGCCGAGTTTGCGGGCCAGCTTTTCGGACGGGGTGTTGCCGTCGATAATGTAGCTGACTAAGCGCCGCGGTGTCAGAACAGTTTTAGCGTAGCTCAGCCCGGCCCGCGCGGCTTCCAGGGCAAAGCCGTGACCTTCGTGGCCGTCGAACAAGGCCCAACCCAGTTCCATATCGGCCTTGCTTGGCGGGTTATGGACGCCGGAATAGCCAACCGGCTGGCCGTCATGCTCAATCATCCACCAGCCAAAGCCCTTGAGGTGCCAGTGACCCAGGATCGCGGCAAAGCTGCGGAAGGCCTGTTTCTCATCCAGAATGCCACCGGCCCCAACCGCGCGCGCGCCGGTAATGAAAGCACGATAAACCGGCCAGTCCGCCATGGTAGGCGCGCGCAGGATCAAGCGCTCGGTCCGGAGCGTCGGGACGATCATCGGGTGGTCTCCATGGGGTGGGTCCAGATGGTGACATCCTCAAATTCAGTCGATGGGCCTTCGGGCGCGGCGCCCAACTTCGTAGCCAGCGCTTCCGACGGGGTGTTGCCGTTGAAGATGTAGCTGACCAGACGCTGGGGGCGGATAACGGCCCTGGCATAGCGCAGCCCCGCCCGTGCGGCCTCATGGGCGAAACCCTGGCCTTCTTGGCCGTCAAACAGGGCCCAGCCGATCTCCATCTCCTGTTTGTAGGGTGGGTTGTGGATACCGGAATAGCCGACGGCCTGGCCCTGGTGTTCGATCATCCACCAGCCAAAGCCCTTAAGCTGCCAATGGCCCAACATGCCCGCGAAGGTCAGCCACGCTTGTTTCGTGTCGAGCGGTCCGCCGATGCCGCCTGCGCGGGGGCCATCCACGAATGATGCATAGGCGGGCCAATCCGCCATGGTCGGCGCCCGTAGGGTCAGGCGTTCTGTGTGGAGAACAGGGATCATCGGGCAACCCCGTGGCGATAGACCAGCGTGTCGGGCTCCCCCGGCGCGGTGCCTTCGCAGGCCGCGCCAAGCCGTTCGGCCACCTGGCGCGACGCGCTGTTTGTGGCGTCGATGTAACTGACGAAACGGCCCTGGCCCAGGACACCAAACCCATGGTCGCGCAAAGCTACGGCAGCCTCCGTTGCGTAGCCTTGGCCTCGTGCGGTCTCGGCCAGCATCCAGCCAAGCTCGGGCTCCAAATCCTCCCACTCCATAGCGAGCAGGACAAAGCCGAGGGTTTCGCCGGTCTCGCGATGCTCCAGCGCCATCAGACCCGAGCCGCGCAAGAGCCAGCCTGCAGTATACACGCAGAATTCCTCCCAGGCCGCCTCGGACCCGCCGTCAAAGTCGCCGTTCAGAAACAGCGCCTCCCAAACCGTGAAATCCTCCAAGACAGGCGCACGCAGGATCAGCCGCCGGGTTTTAAGCCGGGGGAGCGCCGCGCGATGGGCCCGAGCCGCCACCGCAGCGGGGCCGGTTGGAGGGATCAGGCAGGGTTGCATTACTTCTTCTTGCCGAACCCGCTAAGGCCCGGGGGCAACTGCATGCCGCCCCCAAGGCCGGGCAACATGCCCTTGGGGGGCGAAATGCCCTTTGGCAGGGCGCCTTGGGCTGCGGCAAGCTCTGCCGGGTCGGGCCCGCCTTTGCCCATCAGACCTGACATCATGCCCTTGAGCATGCCGCGCTTGCCCATCTTCTTCATCATGTCCGACATCTGGCGGTGCTGTTTCAGCAGCTTGTTGAGCTCGCTCACCTCCATCCCCGCGCCCCGGGCGATGCGTTTCTTGCGGCTTGCCTGGAGGATCTGGGGCGCGGCGCGCTCCTTTTTGGTCATCGAGTTGATCAGCGCGATCTGGCGTTTGATGATGCTGTCATCAAAACCCGCTTCATCCATCTGCTTTTGCATCTTGCCCATGCCAGGCATCATGCCCATCAGCCCTTCCATGCCGCCCATCTTCATCATCTGTTCCAGCTGGCTGCGCAGATCGTTCATGTTGAACTGACCCTTCTGGAAGCGCTTCATCATGCGCTCGGCCTGTTCGGCCTCGATGGTTTCCTGCGCCTTTTCCACCAGGGAGACGATGTCGCCCATGCCCAGGATGCGGCCCGCGATCCGGTCCGGGTGGAATTCTTCGATCGCGTCCATCTTTTCGCCCAGGCCCACGAATTTGATGGGCTGGCCGGTGACCGCGCGCATGGAGAGCGCCGCCCCGCCGCGCCCATCCCCATCCATCCGGGTCAGGACCACACCGGAAATGCCGATGCGCTGGTCGAAGTTTTCTGCCGTGTTCACCGCGTCTTGACCCGTCAGGCCGTCGACGACCAGGAGCGTCTCGCGCGGGTTTGCAACGTCGCGCACCGCCTCGACCTGTTGCATCAACTCTTCATCGATGGACAGGCGGCCCGCCGTGTCGAGCATGTAAACGTCATAACCGCCCATTGTGGCCTGCTGTTTGGCGCGTTTGGCGATGGCGACGGGATCCTGACCCTTGACGATGGGCAACGTGTCGACGCCGATCTGGGTGCCGAGGATGGCCAGTTGTTCCATCGCCGCGGGGCGGTTGACGTCAAGGGACGCCATTAGGATGCGCTTGCCATTTCGCTCCGTCAGGCGCTTGGCGAGTTTGGCGGTGGTCGTAGTCTTACCGGAGCCCTGAAGACCCACCATCAGGATCGGCGCTGGCGGGTTATCGACCTTGAGCGCGCCCGGATCCTGATCGTCACCGGCCAGAACATGAACCAGTTCGTCGTGGACGATCTTCACCACCTGCTGGCCCGGTGTGACGGATTTGGTGACCGCCTGTCCGGTGGCCTTTTCCTGGACCGCCTTGACGAAATCGCGCGCGACGGGGAGGGAGACATCGGCCTCCAACAGCGCCACGCGGACCTCGCGCAGGGCGGTTTTGACGTCATCCTGGCTGAGCGCGCCCTGCTTGGTCAGCCGGTCGAAGACACCGGACAGGCGTTCGGACAGATTTTCAAACATGGCCGGGCTCCTTTGCGCCGTTGTTTCGGTTGGCCTGACATATAAGCGGTCAGGATCGGAAAAGCACGAGCGCCCCCGTGGGCGCGACGCGCTGACGGAGGGCGATCCTGCATATGATCAGGACCGGATTGCTGTCGCGATCCGGAATATGTCACGGGGTAGGAGCTGTTTCGGGCCGAGTCAAGTATGGTTGGCTTTGGGAGTGCCTCCGGCGGGGATATTTATGGACACATGATTGGGGGCCGTGAGCGCGTCGATCAGTATCTGGCGCGCATTGGCCCAGGCGCCGGCGCTGCTTTGGGCATAGGCGTCCAGGCCGGGGGCGGAGTTAATCTCCAGAAGCGTTGGCTGGGTCAGGCGCTCTGCCATCAGGTCTACACCTGCTAGACGCAATCTGAGGGTATCGGCGGCCCGGATTGCCACTTCGGCGGCAGTTTGCGGCAGTTGGTCTGTCAGGTCGGTCAAGGTGCCGCCGGTTGAGAGGTTCGCGTTGGGCAGTAGAGCGACCGTCTGGTCAGAATGTGGGATGTCGTCCAATGTGAGTTTCGCGGCAGTCAGACTGCGGACCAAGCGTGGATCGGTTGAGGCGATGCGACGACCACGCCCGGTTTGGGACAACGCGTCCAGCTTCGTTGCGATCAGATCTGCGACCGAAGAGGTCCCATCGCCTGTGATCGTCAGGGACGCGCGGCGATAGGCGGCCCGAACCCGGCCATCCAGGACGAGCAGTCGGTAGTCGGCGCCGGGTATGGCGGCCTCAATACGGGCATGGGTCGTATGGCTCAGAAGGTCTGCCACGTCTGCTTGTAGATCCTTGGGGTTGTTGGCGCAGGTGACATCGGCGCCTTCCGCCCCCTTGTTCGGTTTGACGAAAACGGGATAGCCGTGGGTTTCGGCAAAGGTCTGGGCGGTTTTGTCTGGGGGCAGAGCGCGGGCGGCTGCAGGTGATTTCAGGGCAAGCCCACGGCGGAACCGATCGCTGACGATGAGGCATCCCGGGGCGGTCGGCAAACCCGCGGCGGCAAGTCGGTTGGCTGTGTAAGTCTTGTCCGCTGCCAAAGCGGATGCGGCATCCGCATTCACGGACAGGGCGTTGCCGACGAACACTCTTCTTGTGTTGCTGTGGTGGATTTCGCCGATATGCCGGTAGGTGGGTTCGATGAGAACACTGGCATTCAGGCTCACGGTTGCCTCGGCCAAAAGATGCAGAAACGGGCGGTCGGTTTCAGTCGGAATGAGGGGTTGCAGCACGGCGGTCTCGGATGTCGAAATTTGCTGGGGCAGGATTGCGCCAAAGGCGAGCGGGGCACAATGGGCGACATTCGCGGCCCTGGTTTTCAAACCTATCAGGTTTGGGCGCGGGGTATCCCAAGCACAGCCAGGCCAGTGCGGGTTGATCACCGGACATCGCTGGGCAGCTCCGTCCAAATTTCGGGGTGCCGACGGTTGTAACCGCCGCGCGGCACGCGCGGCGGCCGGGCCCAACACCTGATGAGGCCGACAGGCCGAGGGAAGGGGGCGGGAGCGCCACCGGTCGGGATCAGCGCGAGGCAGATCGATCCTTAAGCCGCATTGTCAGCCGGCGTGCTGGTGGTTAGCGCCAGGAACACGTCTTCCAGATCGGGTTCTTCGCTCGTTACATCGCTGATGCGGATCCCGGCGGCACGGACAGCATCCAGGATCGCATCGGCAGAGATCTCACTGCGCCGATAAGCAAAGGCCAGCACGCCACCTGGCCTGCGGGTCAGGTCAACCCCTGCGGGCAGGCCGATGGCAGGCGCGTCGCCGTCTGGAGTGATGACGAGCGTCTTTGCGTCAAGACGCCCGACCAGTGTGCTGGTCCTGTCCCGGGCGATGACCTCCCCGTGGTTCACAATGGCGATCTCGTCACACATCTCCTCGGCTTCTTCCAGGTAATGGGTCGTCAGAATGATCGTCGTGCCATGCTCTTCATTCATGCGGCGCACATTGGCCCACAGCATTTGGCGCAGTTCGATATCCACCCCGGCGGTTGGTTCATCCAGCACCAGCACGCGGGGCGAATGGACCAGCGCCTTGCCCAACAGCAGTCGCCGTCGCATCCCGCCCGACAGGGAGCGGGCATAGGCATCCGCCTTGTCCGACAGGCCGATCATCTCAAGGATCTCGTCGGTGCGGCGGTTTGCCCGCGGGATACCGTAAAGACCGGCCTGAACCTCAAGGGCAGCCCGGGGGGTGAAGAATGCGTCGAGGTTCAGTTCCTGTGGCATCACCCCAATGGCCGCCCGGCTTTGACGCGGGTTCACGTCTTGATCAAACCCCCAGATCTGCACCGTTCCGGCAGTTTTGCGCACCAGACCGGCCAAAATGTTTATCAGGGTAGATTTGCCGGCACCGTTGGGGCCCAACAGGCCAAAAATGCTGCCAGCCGGGATGGCAAGGTCAATACCTTTCAACGCCTCCTTGGTTGGGGCGTTTCCTTGCGCGGCGTAGGTTTTGCGCAGGCCGTCGATTTGGATAGCGGTATCGCCCATGGGGATGTCCTTTGGCCTTGTCCGCCCACACCGGATCGGTATTCTGACCCCAAATAGGCCGCCCGCCCGGGCGCGGCAACCAAGAAGGCCGGACCATGACTGCGGACATACCTGAAACCAAGATTGTCGACCGCTACCGGATCTCCTGCGATGGTGGTGAAGGGGCGTTGGGCCATCCGCGCGTCTGGTTGCAGATCCCCGAAGACCGCGGCTGGGTAAGATGTGGGTACTGCGATGCCCGCTATATCCACAGGGACTATGTGGAAGAGCAGGCGGAAAGCTGATTAGCTCCCCGTCCGCAACATGATCGTCATCCTTGATCCGGTGCCACCAGAGCCGCGCCAGAAGCCTTCCAACCCTTGATGCTTTGCGGGTAGAGCTTGACGTTGTCGATGCCGGAAACCTCCGATGCATAAAACCAGCTCAGCGCGCCCAATTCCCCGGTATTGCAAAAGCTCACCACGGGCTGGGACTGCCAATTCACTGGCTGACCCTTCATCATCGAAAGGATGGCCCAGGCTTCGGGCGTGTTGCCCGAGGCGCCGTGGGTCTGGTCGATCGGTCCATTCAAGGCGCCAGGCAGGGTGGTCGCCTGGCCCGCAGTGGCGCTAAACATCTTGGAAGGTCGAGCATCCAGCAACTGGCCGGGCTGGCTGCCGGTGACGAGCCCTTGGACATCGGACTGGGACGCGTACCACTGATCCGACATTGTCAGGTCGGCTGTGTAGCGTTGCGAGGGCCGCAAATTGATCTGTGTGCCGTCCAATGCGCTGAACCCGCCGGGCAACAGCGCCAATCGCGTGGCTCCCACTGATTTCAGAACCCAGTAAACGTAAGCCGCACGCCCGGTATCGAAGGCCGCAGCCGAGCCATGGAGGATCACAATCGGTTCATTCAGGCGCAGTCCGGCCGCGCCAATCGTCTGGCTGAGTTCGGCATCCGTTGGGGGTTGACCGGGATTGTCCCGTGGGCCCCGCCAGGCGCCATAGGGAATGTTGATGGTGCCGGGGAGCGCCCCTTTGGCGCGCGCCTTGTCAGACCGGATATCCAGGATCTGAACAGCACCATAGGCGGCCAGATCGCCCAATTTTTCAGGGTTAACCAAAACGCTCCAACGCTCATGTTCACGGTTGGACATGTTCGCAAAGGCAACGGTTTCCACTTTTTCCACGGGCATATCGAGGCATGGCAGATCAATCATCGTGCCAACCCGGACCAGATCCGGGTTTTCACCCAGTGTCGTAAAGTTCGCCTGAAAAATCGTTTGGTAATGGGATCGGTCACCGTAAGCCGCAGTCGCCACCGATCCGAGTGTATCGCCCGGCTCAATCCGATACGTCTGCCCGCAAATTTGCGCTGCTGAGATGGTGCCAAACGATATCAGAATAAACCCCAAAATAAATGCGCGCATCACCAACCCCAAACTTTCGTCTTCAGAATACCATAAAGATGACACAAAGTATTATGGTGATTCTGCAAATTCTTTTGCGTGAAAAAACCGTTTTTACCACTCAATACCCCATGCCGTACGGCAGATCTGTCAGGAGCGAGGACCGTGGCCGTCGATTGCGTGCCAACCGGTGTGGTCAATTCCGTGCCAGTTGGCCTATCTTGCCCGTGACAACAACGGGGTGGGTCATATGGGCGAAACGGGTTTCGGAAACGGGCATCATCTGCATCTGATCGATGGCTCGGCCTTTATCTTTCGGGCCTATCACGCCTTGCCGCCGTTGACCCGGAAATCCGATGGGCTGCCGGTGGGGGCGGTTAGCGGATTTTGCAACATGCTGCAGAAATATGTCGAAGGGAATACCGGCCCCGATGCGCCGACCCATGTGGCGGTGATCTTTGACAAGGGCAGCCATACGTTTCGCAATGACATCTATGACCAGTACAAAGCCAATCGTGAGGCCATGCCCGAGGAGCTGCGCCCCCAGATCCCGCTGACCCGCGATGCCACCCGCGCCTTCAACATCGCCTGTCAGGAGATCGAGGGATACGAGGCTGACGATATCATCGCCACCCTGGCCGTACAGGCGCGCGAGGCGGGCGGGCGGGTCACCATCATCAGTTCGGACAAGGATCTGATGCAGCTGGTCGGCGGCGGGGTCGAAATGCTGGACGCCATGAAGAACAAGCGCATCGGTGTGGAGGAGGTCGAGCAAAAATTCGGGGTTGGCCCCGACCGCGTCGTTGATGTGCAGGCCCTCGCGGGCGACTCGGTCGATAACGTGCCCGGCGCGCCGGGGATCGGGATCAAGACCGCAGCCCTGTTGATCAACGAATTTGGCGATCTGGAAAGCCTGCTGGGGCGGACGGGCGAGATCAAACAACCCAAGCGCCGTCAATCGCTGGAAGACAATGCCGATTTGATCCGCGTCTCGAAACGGCTGGTGCAATTGGATTGCGAGACGCCGCTGGACTTTACCCTTGATGATTTGGAGGTGCGCGACCCGGAGCCCGGGCCTTTGATGGACTTCCTGAACCTCATGGAATTCCGCACCCTGACCCGCCGCATCGGGGAGATCATGGGGGTGGAGATCCCTGCCATGCCCCAGGTCACTCCGGCTGCCGCCCCCGAATCCCCTGAACAGCCCCCCTTTGACCGTGACGCCTATGAAACCGTCAGCACGGCGGAGGCGCTGCAGGTCTGGCTCGACCGGATCTATGAACGCGGCTGGGTCGCGGTGGACACCGAAACCACCGGCTTGAACGAGATGACGGCGGATCTGGTTGGCATCTGTCTTGCCGTTGAGCCTGGGCAGGCCTGCTACATCCCGCTGACCCACCGAGCGCAAGGCGGGGATGATCTGTTCGCTGATGCGTCGCTGGCGGAAGGGCAGTTGCCCCTTGAAACCGTTTTGGAAACACTGACGCCGATGCTGCGGGACCCGTCGATCCTGAAGATCGGGCAGAATATGAAATACGATGCCAAGATCTTTGCCCGGTTGAACATCGACGTGGCCCCCATCGATGACACGATGCTGATGTCCTATGCCATGCATGGCGGCTTGCATAACCACGGCATGGACACGCTGTCGGACCGCTATCTGAACCACCAGCCGATCCCGATCAAAGAGTTGATTGGCTCGGGCAAGTCGCAGATCACCTTCGACCATGTGCCCATTGCCGAGGCCACGAAATATGCAGCTGAGGATGCGGATATCACCCTGCGCCTGTGGCAGATGTTCAAACCGCAACTGCATCAGGTGAAGGTCACCACGGTCTATGAGACCCTCGAACGGCCGCTTGTGCCGGTGCTGGCGCGGATGGAACGCGCAGGCATCAAGGTCGACCGCGATGTGCTGAGCCGCATGTCCAACGCCTTTAGCCAGAAAATGGCCGGTCTGGAGGCGGAGATCCACGAACTGGCCGGTGAGGAATTCAAAGTCAGCTCGCCCAAACAGCTGGGCGAGATCCTGTTCGACAAACTCAGCCTGCCCGGCGGCAAGAAGGGAAAGACCGGGGCCTATGCCACGGGTGCCGATATTCTGGAGGATCTGGCGACCGAGCATGACCTGCCCGGTCGGGTGCTGGACTGGCGGCAGCTGAGCAAGCTGAAATCAACCTATACCGACGCGCTACAGGACCACATCAATGCCGAAACCGGGCGGGTCCATACGTCCTACTCCATCGCCGGAGCGAACACTGGGCGTCTGGCCTCGACCGACCCCAACTTACAAAACATCCCCGTGCGCACGGAAGAGGGCCGACGGATCCGGGAGGCATTTATTGCGGAGCCGGGCAAGGTTCTGGTCTCCCTCGACTATAGCCAGATCGAGCTTCGGATCCTGGCCCATATCGCGGGCATCGACGCGCTGAAAAAGGCATTCAGCGAGGGGTTGGACATCCACGCCATGACCGCGTCCGAGATGTTTGACGTGCCGCTGGACGAGATGACGCCAGAAATCAGGCGCCAGGCGAAGGCGATCAATTTCGGCGTGATCTACGGTATCTCTGGCTTTGGTCTGGCGCGCAACCTGCGGATCCCGCGGGGCGAGGCGCAGGCCTTTATCGACCGGTATTTCGAACGGTTCCCCGGCATCAAGGATTACATGGACGCCACCGTGAAATTCGCCAAGGAGAACGGTCGCGTCGAAACCCTGTTCGGGCGCAAGATCAACACGCCTGAGATCAATGCCAAGGGCCCCGCCGCCGGTTTCGCCAAGCGCGCCGCAATCAACGCGCCGATCCAGGGCACAGCCGCTGATATCATCCGCCGCGCCATGGTCCGGATGGAAGATGCCATCGCCGATCTGCCCGCCACGATGCTGCTACAGGTCCATGACGAACTGATCTTTGAGGTTGAGGAAGACGGGGTTGATGCCACTGTCAAGGCTGTGCGCGATGTTATGGAAGCCGCCGCTGACCCTGCCGTTCATCTGGATGTGCCCCTCGTCGTCGATGCCGGGCGGGGCGCCAATTGGGCAGAGGCGCATTGATGACGGATGTTAAGGTGACCCGCGCTGGCTTTGGCGAGGTGGAGGTCACGCTTAACACCTATGACTTTGACGATGGGCTGCTGCTATCTGGGGCGAAGGCTGCTTTGGCTTCGTTCCTCGCCCGTGGCGAAGCCGCCAAGTTAGAGGCCACGCGTCACGTTTTTGCGTATGCGCGGGATTTTGGCGACAGCGTCGGATGGTAGGATCTGGGAACGAAGCAACCCGTCGATCCAGATCAGATCTGGTCCCACGTCCAACCGGGTGGGATTTCTTTGGTCGACCGCGGCCAAAACGCCCCGTGGCATGTCAGCCTGGACTGCAACTGCGATTGGGAACAGGAGCATGGCCTGCAACTGGTATGGCTGAAGGGCATGACCCTGGTATAGGTCGGCGCATATGATGGCCATGTCACGAATGAACATGCCTATGACAACCCTGGCTATCGCGATATCGTCTACAAAGCCTTCGATCCAAAGTGGACCACGCGCCGGGATGGCTGACCCTATCCAAACTTGGTAGGAGTTGCGCGTTTTTGGCTTGGCGTTGGCTCTGCCTCGGGTGGAGGGGGCGACAAGTTGGGGAAATCCGGTGCTCAAGGCCATGGCAAGCTTTGGACATGGTGGAGCCCCTATGTGGATGCAGCGATCTTTAAGGGTTTGGTCGAAGAGGGCGAGATGCTGATGGCCGCTGACCCGGAAACATTTGTTCTGCAAGATCATTACGCCTCGCATAGCCTGATCTTTGTTGCAGGCGGCTGGATTGACCAGGACTGGGCGCGCTAGGCTGATCGCGACATGCGGGACATGACGCCGAAACGCGTCTTGAAAACCTGGGAGGCTGAGCAGAATGGCGTGGCCGACCGAGGATGCGCGAAGGTGGACGTCAAATCCCGTGCCGATCTGCGGACCTGGCTGCTCGCAAACCACGAGGCGGCGGCGTTCATCTGGCTTGTGACTTACAACAGCACACCGCGTACTAACTTGACTATCCCTCAATCATTCAGGAACTGACCTGCTTGGGCTGGATCGACGGTGTCACCCGCAAGGCCGATGATGACCGGACAAGCGTGTTGATCGCCCCGCGCAACCCGAAATCGGCCTGGTCAGCGATCAACAAAGCGCATGTGGATGCGGCCCGGTCCTCAGGGGCGATGACCCCGGCGGGCGAAGCCGCCATTGCCGCGACGCAAGCCAACGGCATATGGAGCTTTCTAAACGATGTCGAATGCCCTGATCATTTGATTGCGGCCCTCAAGGCGGCCCGGAGCCTGGATGGGTGGAACGCCTATCCACCAAACGTCAAACGCGGTGCGCTTGAATGGATCAAGACCGCGAAAACTGCGCCGACCCGAACCAAACGCATCACCGATCTTGCGGAAAACGTGGCCCAGGGCACCCGGCCCAGCCCATTTCGGTGGTAATCCGCATTACTCTGGCCCGGCCGTCATCCGCAGGGACAGGCGGCGGGCGAAAGGTGCGATGACATAGGCGGTCGGGCAGGCGACCGCCCAGGAAAACAACCAATTCTGCGTCCAAAGTGTGATCAGGGCCGGGTCCATCCCCACTGATCGGAGCGTGGCGATGCCGGCGACGATGAACGACATCAACCCTGACAGGATGGCCGCAAACAGGATAGGTTGAAAGCGTTGAGGGATCATATCAGTCCTCTGGCAAATCGGCCGACGGGATGATGGGAAAGAACACGCCGCCTGAGTGAACGCCGAACCAGCGGTCGCCCCCATGGTCCGAATGGCTGCCCTGATCGACCAGCCGGTAAAAACTTTTGCGGTCGATAAGGGCCTCAAGATTGTTGCGGATCAGCACGTAGGGGGAGGGCTCGCCGGTCTTTGGATCCCGCTCCACCCGGATCGGATGGTCTGGCCCCGCCGTCACGACATCGCCCACTTGTGTCGTGAATTGCAGATCCTCGCCGATCGGCTCGATATCGACGGCGACGAATGGCGCATCCTCGACTACGATGCCCACCTTTTCGACTGGCGTCACAAGGAAATACCGGTCGTCCTCCTTGCGCAGGATCGACGAGAACAACTTGACCAGAGGTGCCCGTCCAATCGGCGTTCCCTCATAAAACCAGGTGCCGTCACGGGCGATCCGCATGTCGATATCGCCGCAAAAGGGTGGGTTCCACAGATGAACCGGCGCACCGCCCTCTTTGGTGGCAGCCCGGGCAGAGGCGGCCAATCCTTCGGCATTTGGTGTCACGATCTTTTGTGCGGGCATCTTTGCCATTTGGTTCTCCAGCCATATCTGCCTTTATAGCGCTTACAGGTAATATCAAAGGACGCCGCGTCATGACCACTCCGCAAGATCTTGTCGCTGATATCGAGACGCTGGGCGAGAAGCTGGGCAAAGCTAAGGCCAGCATCACCAAACGCTTTATCGGACAAGAGCGTGTTGTGGACCTGACCTTGTCGGCATTGATCTGCGGTGGCCATGGTTTGTTGATCGGTCTGCCGGGGCTGGGCAAGACCCGTCTGGTCGATACGCTTAGCACCGTGATGGGGCTCAACGGCAACCGGATCCAGTTTACGCCCGACCTGATGCCCGCGGATATTCTGGGCTCGGAAGTGCTGGAAACCGGCAAGGATGGCGCGCGGGCCTTCAAATTCATCGAAGGTCCGATTTTTTGCCAGCTTCTGATGGCGGATGAGATCAACCGCGCCAGTCCACGGACGCAATCGGCCCTTTTGCAAGCCATGCAGGAGAAAGAAGTGACGATCGCCGGTGAGCATCGCCCCCTCGGCGCGCCATTCCATGTGCTGGCCACACAGAATCCAATTGAGCAGGAGGGGACATATCCGCTGCCAGAGGCGCAGTTGGACCGCTTCCTGGTCCAGATCGACGTGCCCTATCCAGACCGCGCGACAGAGCGGGACATCCTGCTGGCCACGACCGGCACGGAGGAAGAGGAGGCCACCGCGGAATTCACCGCCGAAGAACTGCTCCATGCGCAAACGACCTTGCGGCGGATGCCCGTGGGGGAGGCCGTCATGGACCTGATCCTGGATCTCGTCCGCTCCTGCCGCCCGGCCGAGGCTGATGCACCAGAGGCCATTCGCACCAATGTCAGTTGGGGCCCCGGCCCCCGCGCGGCCCAGGCCCTGATGATGACCGTGCGGTCCCAGGCCTTGCTGGACGGGCGGCTTGCGCCCTCGGTCGAGGATGTGATGACCATGGCCGGCCCAGTCTTGCAGCACCGGATGGCCCTGACCTTTGCCGCCCGCGCCCGGGGAGAAGATCTGGCCCAGATCATCCGCCAGGTCGCCGAAGGCGTCACCCGGGTCGAGGCTGCCGCGTGAGCGACGCATCCCAATCCGGGCTGACCCAGACGGGACCACGCCTGCGGTCCCGGTCGGAGGCATTGGCGGGCACGATGCCGCCCTTGCTGGCAGATGCCGAACGGTTGGCCTCAACGGTGGTCTTGGGGGCCCATGGCCGTCGCCGCTCTGGTATGGGCGACGAGTTTTGGCAATACCGCCCCATGGCCCACGGGGATGAGGCGCGGATGATCGACTGGCGCCGGTCGGCCAAGTCGGACGTGCACTTCATAAAGGAAAAGGAATGGCAGGCGGCCCAAAGCGTGCTCATTTGGGTCGATGACAGCCAATCCATGGCCTTTACCGGTGATAAGAACCGCGCCACCAAATCTGACCGGGCCCGTCTGTTGGCTTTGGCCATGTCGGTTTTGCTGGTCCGGGGCGGCGAACGTGTCGGTCTGTCCACCATCGGTCAGGCCCCCCGTAGCGGCCCGGTGCAACTTGTGCGGATCGCCGAGGCGCTGACCTCGGACCGCGACAGCGGCGACTACGGTGTGCCGCAAACGACCGGACTGCCGTTCCAGTCCCGCGCGATCTTTATCTCCGATTTCATGGGCGACATGGCCCCGGTCGAGGCTGCGATGGCCAAGGCAGCGGATCGCGGCGTGCGCGGCGCGATGTTGCAAGTGCTCGACCCGATGGAAGAGAGCTTCCCCTTTGACGGCCGCACCATATTCGAAAGCATGGGTGGCAGTCTGCGACACGAGACACTGAAAGCGGGTGATCTGAAAACCCGCTATCTCGACCGGCTGGCCGAACGGAAAGGGAGACTCACCGCTCTTACGCAACAGGCCGCGTGGCAGTTCGACACGCACCACACCGATGGCTCGGCCCAGGCGGCGCTCTTGTGGCTCTATCGCGCGACGGAGCGGATGCACTGATGTTCATGCTTGGCCCCATCGGCTTTACCGCCCCGCTGCTACTTTTGGCGCTGATCGCCTTGCCGATCCTATGGCTGATCCTGCGGGCCATTCCGCCTGCACCGATCCGCCGCCGCTTTCCCGGCGTGGCACTATTGCTCGGCCTGACCGACGACGAAAGCCAGACCGACCGCACGCCTTGGTGGCTGCTGTTGCTGCGGATGCTGGCGGCGGCGCTGATCATCCTGGGATTTGCCGGGCCGGTTCTGAACCCCCAGGTCGAACGCGACGGGACGGGGCCGCTTTTGATTGTCATGGACGGCACCTGGGCCGATGCCCGCGACTGGCCCCGCCGACTGGACCGGGTCGAAGGCCTGCTGGACGAGGCGAGCCGAGCCGGGCGCACCGTCGCCGTGATCCGACTGACGGACCTGCCCGCCGGTGATCTGCCGTTTCAAGCCGCCGAATCCTGGTCATCGCGCCTCAACAATCTTACGCCCTACCCGTGGGAGCCCGACACCGACACCGTGACCGCCTGGGCCGAAGCGCTGGACGGGAATTTTGAGACATTCTGGATGTCAGATGGCCTGAACCGCGATCACCGCGATCCGGTCCTGTCTGCTTTGGAGGCCCGGGGTACCGTGACCGTGTTCGAAAGTCCGCGCCCGGTTTTGGCCCTGCGACCCGCCCGGTTTGAGGATGGCGTGGTCAAATTGACCGCCATCCGTGCCGTCCCCGGGGTCGAACGTGCCGTTACGGTCACTGCCCGCGGACTGGATCCGTCCGGCGTTGAACGCGCGCTGGCCACCGCCGAGATGACATTCGAAGCCGACGCGACAGAGGCGGAACTGGACCTGTCCCTTCCCCCCGAATTGCGCAACCGCGTCACCCGGTTTGAACTGACCGGCATCCGCTCTGCCGGGGCCGTCACCCTCACCGATGACGCCTTGAAACGGCGGGAGGTTGCAATGATCGCGGGCACCAGCGACCGCGAAGGGCTAGAATTGCTTTCCCCCCTCCATTACTTGCGCCAAGCGCTGGTTCCCACGGCCGATATCATCGACGGCACATTGGGCGACGTCCTGTTGGCCAATCCCGATGCCATCATCTTTGC
This sequence comes from Actibacterium sp. 188UL27-1, assembly GCF_016901225.1. GTDB lineage: Bacteria > Pseudomonadota > Alphaproteobacteria > Rhodobacterales > Rhodobacteraceae > 188UL27-1. The sequence continues at coordinate 275,861 of NZ_JAFEUL010000001.1, forward strand.
CGATGTCGCCAATGTGACAGAGACCGAGCAGGACGCCCTTCTGGACTGGCTGGATCAAGGGGGGTTGCTGCTGAGGTTTGCCGGGCCGCGCCTCGCAGCCTCCGATGTCAGCCGCCGTGAAGAGGATCCGCTGATGCCCATCCGCCTGCGCGAAGGCGGGCGCACCGTCGGTGGCGCCATGAGTTGGGGGGAACCCAAGGCGCTCCAACCCTTCGCCGAGGACTCGCCCTTCTACGGCCTCGGCATCCCCGAAGAGGTGGCCGTCACCGCACAGGTCATGGCCCAGCCGGGCCCGGAACTCAGCGAACGTGTCATTGCCGCCCTGGTCGATGGCACGCCATTGGTCACGCGCAAGCGGATCGGGGACGGTCAGGTCATCCTGTTCCATGTCACCGCCAATGCGGAATGGTCGTCCCTGCCGCTGTCGGGGCTTTACGTCTCGATGCTTGAACGTATGGCGATCTCAACCCGTCCCTCCAACCCCACCGCCGAAGAGTTGCAGGGCACCACCTGGACGCCCCAAGAAGTGCTAGACGGGTTCGGCACCGCCCGCGATGCCGGCACCCTGCCGGGCGTGGCGGGTGAGGATCTGGCCGGGGGACAACTTGGCCCCGACCTTGCGCCAGGTCTTTATGCAGGCGAAGATCGCAGTATCGCCGTCAATGTCGCCCGCGATGATACCACTCTGTCGCCCACGTCCTGGCCTGCCCGCATCGTGGTGGAAGGGCTGGCCCTGGCCCGAGAAACGGTGCTGAAAGGATATGCCTTGACCTTCGCCCTGATGCTCCTGGCCGTCGATATGATCGCCTCGCTGTTCCTGTCCGGTAGGCTCCGCGGCCCGCGGGGTGGGATCGCTGCCGTATTGGCGCTGTTCCTTTTGATGCCGCAAGGGGCCGATGCGCAGGACCAGGACGATGCGCTCGCCCTTTCCGCCACAAGCGAGGTCGTTTTGGCACATGTCGTCACGGGCGATGGCCGGTTGGATGATCTGGCCTTTGCCGGGCTCACGGGCCTGTCCGAGACGCTGCGCCGCAGGACCTCCATTGAACCGGCAGAGCCTTTGGCGGTGAACCTCGAAACCGACGAGCTTGCCTTTTTCCCCTTCCTCTACTGGCCCATCAGTGAGGCGCAGCCGATACCTTCCAGTGACGCCTATGCCAAGCTCAACCGTTACCTGCGTTCTGGTGGCATGATCCTGTTCGACACCCGCGATGCCAATGTCGGACGCTTCGGCAGCGGTACGCCGGAAGGACGCAAGCTGCAACAACTGGCCCGTCCGCTGGATGTGCCTGCGCTGGAACCCATCCCCTCCGATCACGTCCTGACCCGCACGTTCTACCTTTTGCAGGATTTCCCGGGCCGCTATGCCAGCCGCGATGTCTGGGTCGAAGCGGCCCCCGCCGATGCCGAACAGGTCGAGGGGATGCCCTTTCGCAACCTCAATGACGGTGTGACACCCGTAGTGATCGGCGGCAATGACTGGGCCTCGGCCTGGGCCGTCGACCGCACCGGGGGGGCGATGTTCCCCGTGGGCCGTGGCTATGCCGGGGAGCGCCAGCGCGAAATCGCGAACCGCTTCGGCGTCAACCTGATCATGCATGTTCTGACCGGCAACTATAAGTCGGACCAGGTTCATGTCCCCGCCCTTTTGGATAGGCTTGGCCAATGAACGCAGTCATCTACGACCCGCTCCTGCCGTGGCCGGTGATCATCGCCGCGGCCATCCTCGCTACTGTGTTCGTCGGCTTTTCCCTCTGGCGCGGTCTGAAGGGCTGGTGGCTGCGGGGGCTCGCCGCCGCTGTCCTGTTGCTGGCCGTTGCCAACCCGTCGCTCCAGCAGGAAGAGCGGACACCGCTTTCCGACATCGTGCTGATGGTCGTCGATGAAAGCGCGAGCCAGCGCATCGCCGACCGCCGGGATCAAACGGCGGAGGCCGTGGCCCAGATCACCGCCGATGTGGAGGCGATGCCCAACACCGAATTGCGCACCGTCACCGTCCGCGATGGGGAGGATAACACCGGCACCCTCGCCATGACCGCCCTGGCCGATCTGATGGCAGAGGAGCCGCGCGCCCGCATTGCAGGCGCCATCCTTGTGTCAGACGGACAGGTCCATGACATCGACCGTCTGCCAGATCTGCCCGCACCCCTGCATCTGCTGATGACCGGCAAGGACACCGATTGGGATCGTCGTCTCATCATCAAGAACGCTCCCGCATTTGCCATCATCGACGAAGAAATCACCTTAACCCTGCGGGTAGAGGATAGCGGTGCGATCCCTGCCAGCGCAGGCGATACCGCCGCCTTGACCATCGCCGTCGACGGGGAGGAAGGCCAGACCTACCAGGTGCCCGTGGGCGAAGATCTCGAACTGCCCGTCACGCTGTCCCATGGCGGCATGAACGTGATCCAGTTCAATGTGGACGTTGACGATACGGAACTGACCGAACGCAATAATGCCGCGGTTGTTCAGATCAACGGCGTGCGCGACCGCCTGCGCGTCTTGCTGGTCAGCGGGGAGCCGCATCCCGGCGAACGCACATGGCGCAACCTGCTGAAATCCGACAGCTCCGTCGATCTGGTGCATTTCACCATCCTGCGCCCACCCGAAAAGCAAGACGGCGTGCCGGTGAGCGAGTTGAGCCTCATTGCTTTTCCGACGCGGGAGTTGTTCCTGGAAAAGGTGGATGAATTCGATCTGATCATCTTTGATCGCTATAAAAAGCGTGGGATCCTGCCGCGAAGCTATCTGGAAAACGTCCGCAATTATGTGGAATCTGGTGGTGCGGTCTTGATCGCTGCCGGGCCGGATTACGCCACCGCCGACAGCATATATCAGTCGGACCTGGGGAATATCGTGCCGGGTGATCCCACGGGCCGTGTCATCGAAGAGGGGTTCGTCCCGCAGATCACGGATGTCGGCAATCGCCACCCCGTAACAGCTGGTCTTGATGAACTGTCACCCCCACCTGAGGAGGGGGACGGCCCGGGTTGGGGTCGCTGGTTCCGCTTGGTCGAGGTGGATGAGACGGGTGGCAATACCGTGATGTCCGCCATCGATGGGCGGCCGCTGCTGCAGCTTGACCGGGTTGGTGAAGGGCGTGTGGCCCTCATGGCGTCCGACCATGCCTGGCTCTGGAACCGTGGGTTCGAAGGGGGCGGGCCGCAACTGGAACTCCTGCGTCGCCTCGCCCATTGGATGATGAAGGAGCCCGAGCTTGAGGAAGAGGCGCTGACCGCCACTGCCGAAGGTCAGACCATGACCATCACCCGCCGTACCCTGGGCGAAGATCCCGGCGATGTCGAACTGACCGCCCCTGACGGCACAGTGACCGTCGTGCCGCTGGAAGAGGTGTCGCCCGGGCGCTTCACCGCCACGTTCGAAGGGCTTGAGATCGGCCTTTATCGTCTGTCCAACGGCGAAGAGGAGGCCGTTGTGGCCCTGGGCCCCTCCGCACCCAAAGAGTTCGAACAGACCATTGCCAGCGATGCCGTGTTGGAAGAGGCTATCGATGCGCGCCGCGGCGGCGCACCGCGGCTCGAAGATGGCACACCGGGCATCCGACAGGTCCGCGAGGGCCGCGTCGCCGCAGGCCGCAACTGGATCGGGATCACCCCGCGTCAAGCCTACCTGACCGCCGATGTCACCGTCATCCCGCTGGTCCAGGCCTGGCTTTTTTTGCTGATCGCCGCGATGCTGACGGTCGGCGCCTGGCTGATCGAAGGTCGCCGTTAAACCAAATGCCGGGGCAGGGGCACCGCCCCCATAGTAACGGCGCATGGAATGGGGCAGCCCAAAGCTTGCCCCTTGCCATGTGCGACGCACCGGCCTCTATTGCATCGAACTGATGCCAAATACATTGCCTTCGGTATCCTGACACAGGGACACCCAACCAAACTCCCCGATTGAGAATTTCGGCCGCAGGACAGTTCCGCCTGCCGTCTCCACCCGCGCCTGCTCAACCGCGCAATCCTCGGCCGAGAAATAAACGACCGTGCCGCCAATCCCCGGCTTGGCATGGGCCGATTTCGACAAGGCACCACCGGCACCATAGGCGCTCATATCCGCCGGAAAGCTCATCATCTGGGTTTCTCCGGTCGGATCGCCGATGGGGGCCAGCGTGCAGTTCAGCACTGCCTCGTAAAAGGCGACGGCCCGGTCCAACTCGTCGACATAGATATCAAACCATCCGATTGCGTTCATCTTGGTCATGTCCAACTCCTGCATGTGATAGGGTATGCAGATGAACTAACAAGCGAGAGGCGGTCGGTATTGTAGATATCAGACATCGAACTTTCGCGCATATTGACCGGGCGTATACCCTGTCGCCTTGCGAAGCGAATGGATGAAATGCGACTGATCCGCATACAACACCGATGGCTCACCCTCCAATGACTGTTGGAGGCGGAGCACCTTCAGGAAGTCATGGGGCGCAAACCCGGTCGTCCGTTGCAGAACCCGCTGCAACTGGCGGGGCGACAGGGCACAGACTGCCGCCATGTCGGCCACGGCATGGATCTCGTCGATATGTTGAAAGATCTTCTCGGTCACCGGGTTCGCGATGATCTGCCCGGTCCTCAGAAGCTCTTCGACAAACTGGGACAGCGCCGCAGACTGCCCCTCAAAATCCTGGGCGATCAGGGTTTTATTAAGCGCCAGCAATGGCAGATCCCCACCATAGGGATCCTTGATGATACCGTGGCAGATCTGATCACGATTCCCCTGCCAGACGCCCGGCAGGAACCGGACATTGACGAAGTGAAACATCTTGCCAAGGTTCAATTCTTCGGATGAGGCGCGCAATCGCGTCACCCCCGCGATCTCCGGGTGCCGCTGGTCAAAGACGATATAGGTGCACGCATCGGGTAATGCATGAAATCGGTAATCATCCACAAGCGGGGCTGGGGTGCGCAATTCCAAAAACCGATGCACGACGCCCCGCAAATGGTCGGGCGGTTCGGCTTCGTTAAACATGACGGTCGGCGCTGCCTTGTCTTTGCCGTTGCCCTTGGGATCGTACATCTTGCCTGCGCCTGCTCTATCCGCCAATTCGGTCAAGATGTCATCGTAACGGCACGGTTGAAAATGACCATCCGCAGCATCTGCTGACATCGCCCTTGACCACTCGGGGTTGGTTAAATGACTTGATTTACCTGCCATCTATGGCGTCAGACGGGATGCGATACAGCATTTTTGCTTCTGTTCAGCCCGGCCCAGGCCGATATTCCCAGACCTGATACGCTTCAGGATACATCAGGTCATCTTTTGGATGCGGTCCGGGCCACGGGCGCGCCTAATGCTGTCATGAAAGATGACAGCGTTGTGGCCGACCCCGCCACCGCGGACGGGCTGGTGTACCACCAGAACAACCTGCATCGCACCTTGCAAGGGGCCACCGATGATGCAGAGCGGCAGGACGTGCTCGACTCCTTCATCTCGGTCCTTTCCGGTAAAATGGGCGACCTCAACGAACTAGCGCCCGAACATGTCATGCCGGTCTCTGTTTCCTCACGCTGGACGGGTATTACGAGAATGCCGTGATGCTGCACAGCGCCTTGTGGGAGCGGATCGAGGCGCAGATTGGCCCCGTCGCGGTCAGTGTACTGGCCTGCGATCTTGTCGTGGTGGTGCTGCGGGACACCGCAGATCTTATCGCCGTCATGACGGACATTCGGGATCAGGTGTTGGCCGAAAGCGCCTATGTAAGGTCCGAACGACGGTTCACATGCCAAGACGGCGCCTGGTCCCAACTCGCCCCGTGACAGGCCCGTGACAGGCATACGCGGGCAAACGGCCCGCGCCACGCTTGGTTCGTCAGACGCTTTAGCTTTGGGGGAGTGTGTAGGCCACGGGTGTGCTGGTCCAACCATCAGGCAGGGTGCGCGCCTCGATCATCACCTCGGTCAGGCCATCGGGGATGGCTATACCGCTCAGGCTGCGGGTAAACGGCTGCTCGTTCACATGGGGGTGGGCCAGAACACGCGTGCCCAGCACCGTGCCGTCTGGTGCCATCACGCGCCACCCATCCGCATAGTCGTCCCAACCTGTATCGCCGTGGCTCAGTGTCACGGAAAAGGACCAGTCCGATCCCGACCTCTGGGCCTCGACCTTTTCGATCACGGCTGGATCCGCCGCCAGCGGCCCGGCAAGGGCAAGCACCGCGAGGGTGGCAACAAAACGTGTCATGGCAAACTCCTTGTCTTTCGGTTGACCTAGCATCGTCTGGTCGGTTCCATTGATCACCGTTTCGTGGGCATATGCTCGCCCAGCAGGATCGCGCGGGGGATCGAGGCGAATTCCCGGCTCCACAGCAACCAGATCGTGACCGCCGTGCCTACCAGCAAGGGCACCGGCCCGACCAGCCAGGCAAGCGACGCCAACGCAAAATAGATCGATCGCAAGCCGCGGTTGAAATTCAGCGCCGCACGGATGTTCAACTCTGCCGCCTGTGCCGCGCGCGGCTGCGCTGTCGGATCGTTGGCCTCGTTAGGCACTGCTGACATCACGACGGCGCAATAGCCGAACAACCGGTTCGACCAGACGAATTTCAAAAATGCATTGGTTAGGCACAGCCCCACCAATCCCAGTTTCAATTGCCAGATCAGCGCCGGAAACTCCCCCTCCGCCAGTTCCATCGCCACGCCTTGCAGCGGCGCGGTGTTCCCGGCCAGCGCCAATAGCCCGCCCAGCCCGATCAGGCTGCTGGATGCGAAAAAGGCCGTGCCCTGGCGCAGGCTGGCCAAGATTTGCGCGTCAAAGATCCGTGGTTCACGCGTGACGAAAGCTTTCATCCAGTCGCGCCGATAGTCCGACATCAGCGCCGTGACCGAGGGGCGCTGCTCCGCCGGATGCTCGATCCGCCAGCCGATCAGGTTCCAGGTCAGGATGAACAAGGCCACCGCCGTGGCATCGAACATGGTCAAAAGGCTCAAACGATCTGCTAATGTCATGGCGCGACAATAACGGCGCGGCCAAGACTTGCCAGATGGCAAAATTGGTTATATTAAATTACCAATTCACCGTGAAGGGAGATGTTGATGGAAATGCCGGTGCCCGACCCGACCGTGGTCGCCAAGAAATCGCAGATCGTCTCCCTTTTGAAAAAGGTTCTGCCGGCCGATGCCGTGATCGCGGATGAGGCCGAGACGCGGGCCTATGAATGCGACGCGCTGACCGCCTATCGCTGCCCGCCCTTGGCCGTGGTCCTGCCCGCCAGCACCGAAGAGGTCGCAGAGGTCCTGAAAATCTGCCACCGGGAAGGGGTGCCGGTGGTGCCGCGCGGGTCTGGCACCTCGCTGGCCGGGGGTGCACTGCCAACCGCTGACAGCGTGATACTCGGTGTCGCGCGCATGAATGACGTGCTGGAAACCGATTACGACAACCGCTTCATCCGCGTGCAGACCGGTCGCACCAACCTCAGCGTGACCGGCGCGGTGGAGGAGGACGGGTTCTTTTACGCCCCCGACCCGTCCAGCCAGTTGGCCTGCGCGATTGCGGGCAACATCGCCATGAATTCCGGCGGGGCCCATTGCCTGAAATATGGCGTCACCACCAACAACCTGATGGGCGTCAAACTGGTCCTGATGGATGGCACCATCACCGAAATTGGCGGCGCCCACCTGGATGCGCCGGGCTATGATCTGCTGGGCCTGATCTGCGGGAGCGAAGGCCAACTTGGTGTCGTGACGGAGGCGACGCTCCGTATCCTGCCCAAGCCCGAAGGCGCGCGACCTGTTCTGATGGGCTTTGACGACAGCGAAGTGGCGGGCGCCTGCGTCGCCGACATCATCAAGGCCGGTGTCCTGCCCGTTGCCATCGAATTCATGGACAAGCTCTGCATCCAGACATCGGAAAACTTTGCCCAGGCAGGGTATCCCGACTGCGAGGCGCTGTTGATCGTGGAGGTCGAGGGGTCGGAGGCCGAGATTGACGAACAGCTCGGCGTCATCCTCCAGATCGCGCGCAAGCACGATCCGGTCGAGCTGCGCGAAAGCACCTCGCCCGAGGAAAGCGCCAAGATCTGGCTGGGCCGCAAATCCGCGTTCGGCGCGATCGGCCAGATTGCCGATTACATGTGCCTTGATGGCACGATCCCTGTCTCAAGCCTGCCCCATGTGCTGCGCCGCATTGGTGAATTGTCCACGGAATACGGGCTGCAGGTCGGCAATGTCTTCCATGCAGGCGACGGCAATATGCACCCGTTGATCCTGTTTGACGCGAACAAGCCCGGCGATCTGGAAAAATGCGAGGCCCTCGGCGCCGATATCCTGCGGCTTTGTGTCGAGGTTGGCGGCTGCCTGACAGGCGAACACGGCGTCGGCATCGAAAAACGTGACCTGATGCATGACCAGTTTGACCCTGTGGATATGGAGCTTCAGATGCGGGTCAAGGACGTGTTCGACCCGGCCTGGCTGCTGAACCCGGCCAAGGTCTTTCCGCTCGCCACAACGGCCCCGCGCCGCGACGGCAACGCCCGGGCCGCCTGATCCAAACCAGAATTGACGGAGGCGCCCGTGCTGGCACCGGAAACAGAGGCCGAACTGGCCGCCATTGTCACGGCTGCAACCGGTCCCTTGCGCGTGGTGGGGGGCGGCACACAGCCCATCGGCGCCCCTGTGACGGGGGAACTTCTGTCGACCGCCCAACTGACAGGCATCTCGCTCTATGAATCCGGCGCGCTGACCATCGTTGCCCAGGCGGGCACGCCGCTGGAGGATATCACCGCCGCGCTGGACGGCGAAAACCAGCGCCTGCCGTTCGAGCCGATGGATTATCGCCCCCTTCTGGGCACTGGCACCACGCCCGCCCCCGGGGGCACCGGCCAGCCCACCATCGGCGGCACGGTCGCCGCCAATGCATCTGGCCCCCGCCGCATCCAGGCGGGCGCCTGCCGCGACAGCCTCATCGGCGTGCGCTTTGTGGATGGCAGCGGCGACATCATCAAAAATGGTGGCCGCGTCATGAAAAACGTCACCGGCTATGACCTAGTCAAACTGATGGCAGGCAGCCGCGGCACATTGGGGATCCTGACAGAGGTGGCGTTCAAGGTGCTCCCCGGGATCGCCGCCTCGGCCACGCTCCGCGCCACGGGCCTTAAGGATGCCCAAGCCATTGCCCTTTTGTCCAAGGCTTTGGGCTCCCCGTTCGAAGTGTCCGGCGCGGCCCATGACGCCACCGGCCCGGACCCCGTCACCCTGATCCGGTTGGAAGGGTTCGACGCCTCTGTCGCCTACCGCACCGAACAGCTGACCAAGCTGCTCTCCCCCCTGGCCGATATCACCGTCGACACGGGTCTCACCAGGGTCGCCTATACCTGGCGATCCATTCGCGATGCGGTTCCCCTGGCCGATCGTGATGGCGATGTCTGGCGCATCTCCGTCAAACCCAGCGACGGGCCGCAGGTCGCGGTGCGCCTGGGCCCCGTGCCGCGGCTTTACGATTGGGGCGGCGGCCTGGTTTCGGTTCTGGTGGCGCCCGGCAGCGATGTCCGCACCAAGCTGCAAGGTCTTTCCGGCCACGCGACCCTGATCCGCGCCTCGGACGCGACCCGTGCCGTCATTCCGCCGTTCCACCCGGAGCCTGCGGCCATCGCCCAGCTTTCCCAAGGGCTGCGCCAGCAATTCGACCCGCGCCAGATCCTCAATCCCGGCCTCATGGCATGACCGATTCCTACGACCTTGTCGCGCTGGCAATTCCGGCCACGATCCAGGACCTGGTCCAACGGTTCTGGTCCCGGTTTTCAGACGATGCCGACCGCTTTGACACGGCCATTTCAACCGGCAAGCCCGCGGATGCGATCCCAAACATGGAAACGCTCGCCGATATCTCTTCGGATCTGATGTGGGAATTTGGCCCCTCCGACCGCGGCCATGCCTTGATCGTCACCGCCGAATGGCGCGATGACCTGCGCCCCCTGGCCCGCGCCGTTGTGGCCACCGCACCGATCCTTGACCCGGCAGAGGCGGTCCCGCCTTGCATCGACGACCTGAAAGGCCAGCGCCCGGTCCAGCCGCGCGCCCAGCTCGATTCCGACGGGGCGTGGGCGATGCTCCAGCCCGAGGGGTTTGACGAACGTCATCCGCGCGCCGATCTCATCGCCTGTGCGACGCAAGACACCGTCCTTGCGCAGGACATGCTGGTGCATGGGCGCTTTGCCTCCGTCACCCATAGCCGCCACGGCGGATGGTTTTTGGGTCTGCGCCTGCCCAATGCCGGGCCCGGGCCTCTGGCTGTGGAAGATCGCAACAAGATCGAGGATATGATCCAAACCGCCCGCGCTGGTGCCGATCTTGGCGTGGTTGTGGGCAGCGGAACCGGCGAACACGCCGCCCATATCGATGTCGCCATGACCGATGTGGGGCAGGGGCTGGCCCTTCTTTTGCCGCAACACGGGGCCCTTCCGCGCGCAGACGATATCGAGGTTCTCTTTCTTGATAACGGTCTCAATGACCTGCGCATGACACTGACTGAGGCCGCACGGCTCGGTCAGGTCCATTGACCCAGGTGAGATAAGGAAACGTTCATGCAAACGACCTTCACCCCCGACCAGCTTAACGATCCCGGGACCGCCCGCGCGAACGAAATCTTGCGCACCTGCGTCCATTGCGGGTTCTGCACGGCCACTTGCCCCACCTATCAGGTGCTGGGCGATGAATTGGATAGCCCAAGGGGCCGCATCTACCTTATCAAGGATATGCTGGAGAAAGGTCGCCCCGCCGATGAGAAAACGGTCAAACATATCGACCGGTGCCTCAGTTGCCTGGCCTGCATGACGACCTGCCCATCGGGCGTGCATTACATGCATCTGGTCGACCATGCGCGCGACTATATCGAGCAGACCTATAAACGGCCCTGGTCCGACCGTGCCCTGCGCTGGGTCCTGGCCCGCATCCTGCCCTATCCAATGCGGTTCCGCGTGGCGCTCCTGCTGGCCAAGATCGGGCGCCCCTTCGCACCCCTGATGCCCGATCCCCGCCTGCGTGCGATGCTGGAAATGGCACCCAAGCAGATCCCGCCTGTCAGCCGCAATGACGACCCGCAAACCTTTGCGCCCCAGCACCCCCGCAAGAAGCGCGTGGCGCTGATGACCGGCTGCGCGCAAAAGGCCCTGAACACCGATATCAATGATGCCACCATCCGCCTGCTGACCCGATTAGGGTGCGAGGTCGTCGTGGCCGAAGGCGCGGGATGTTGCGGTGCGCTCACCCATCACATGGGCAAGACCGCCGAAAGCCACGCGACAGCGGCCAAAAACATCAAAGCCTGGCATGCGGAGATGCAGGACGACGGCCTTGATGCGATCGTCATCAACACGTCTGGTTGCGGCACCACGGTCAAGGATTACGGTCATATGTTCCGCAATGATCCCCTGGCTGATCAAGCCGCCGCCGTTGCTGCTATCGCCTGTGATATCTCCGAACTGCTGATCAAGCTTGACCTGCCGGAAGGCACCCCGAAACAGACAAAGGTTGCCTACCATGCGGCCTGCTCCCTGCAGCACGGCCAGCAGATCAAGACCTTCCCGAAGGACCTGCTGAAAAAAACCGGGTTCCAGGTGGTCGAACCCGCCGACAGCCATCTGTGCTGCGGCTCCGCGGGCACCTATAACCTGATGCAGCCCGAAATCTCCAAACAGCTCAAGGATCGCAAGGTCCGCTCGTTAGAGGCGAAACAGCCCGATATCATCGCCGCCGGCAATATCGGCTGCATGATGCAGATCGGCAGCGGCACCGATATCCCCATCGTCCACACGGTTGAACTGCTCGACTGGGCCACGGGCGGCCCCGTCCCGCCTGCGATCGCGGCTGAACCGGGCCTGTCCGGGATTCCCGTCTTGCGCTGACGGGCCGCTTCAACTTACCTCCCGAGACATGTTCCACTGGGGGTATTGGCCATCCCATCGCCACAGTTTTGCCGCTTCCCGCTGCTAGTTCGGCCACAGGCTGAATTTGGGGGTGCCAGCATGCGCGGTCTGTCTCTTTTCGCAAGTGCTTTGACCGTCTGTGCGTCATTGCTTGCCCCGGCCATCGCCGAAGAAAAGTCCAGTGCGCTCCGTAGCTTAACCACCGGTGACGAAACCAAGGGCTGGGAAGGCGTTGGCCGCCTGAACCTGGGCCATACCGGGTTTTGCACCGGCGCGCTGATTGCTGAAAACCTGGTCCTTACGGCGGCTCATTGCCTTTACGACAAGGCGACGGGCAAACGAATCGCAACGGAGGAGATCGAGTTTCTGGCCGGGTGGCGCAATGGCCGGGCTGAGGCCTATCGCGGGGTCCGCCGCGCCGTTCTACACCCGTCCTATTCATTCGGCGCTTCCGCCGACATGTCGCGCGTCGCAAATGACCTGGCCCTGCTGGAACTGGATCAGCCGATCCGCACCCACAGGGTCAGCCCGTTCGAGACCGCCGATAACCTGAAACGCGGGGATGTCGTCGGTGTCGTCTCCTATGCCAAGGACCGGTCAGAGGCGCCTTCCATCCAGGAAACGTGCCACGTCCTACGCCAGCAGAGCGGGGTGGTGATGCTCTCCTGCTCGGTCGATTTCGGCGCGTCGGGCGCACCGATCTTTATCCTTGGTGCCGTGCCGTCCATCGCCTCGGTCGTCTCTGCCAAGGCAGAGATGGACGGACAGCAGGTGGCCCTCGCCGCCAACCTGCGCAATCGGCTGGCCGTCCTACATGACGAAATGGCCAAGGCAGCACCTCCGGCCCAGATCAGCGACCGGACCGGCACGGCCCTGACCGCGCGGCGCACCACCAATAATCGTCAGACCACGGCAAAATTCGTGCGGCCTTGACAGGCAGCCCCTGCTGAAAATCACGCGATTTTAATGCGTTAGCGGGCTGGTTATGTCCGCTTTCCAAACGGGGCACAGACCTCTTGAAAGCCGCCTATCACTCCCCATATCAGCGGTGTTCGGATGCCAATGACGGGTCCGAACACCTGAAATAGGCGCCTGTCCAATGCGAAGGCGCCCCATCGTAAACCATCGCTCAATGGAGGATGACCCATGCGAACCTACGATTTGACCCCCCTCTACCGCGCCACTGTTGGCTTTGATCGCGTCGCCGATATGATGGACCGTGTCCTGTCGGCCGATATGGCCCAGCCCGCCTACCCGCCCTACAACATCGAAAAGACTGACGATGACAGCTACCGCATTTCCGTCGCGGTTGCCGGCTTCTCGGATGATGAACTGTCGGTCGAGGTTAAGGACGGCGCCGTCGTGATCGCCGCCAAAAAGGTCGAGGCAGAGGATACCCGCACCTACCTGCACCGTGGTATCGCAACCCGTGCGTTTGAACGCCGGTTCCAACTGGCTGACCACGTCCGCGTGACCGGTGCTGCCACCGTGGATGGTATGCTGCATATCAATCTGGTGCGCGAAGTGCCCGAAGCGCTGAAACCCCGCCAGATCGAAATCGCGAAAGGCAACAAGACCCTGGAAGCCCAGGCCGTCGACGCCTGAACCATCGCTTAACCGATACGGCGCGCGGTCCCCCGGGGCCGCGCGTTCTGCATGGGGCCCACTGCGCGTCAAAGATCTGCAGGCTCACCCCCGTTGAAGCTCTTTCAAACAGCTTGTGATGTATTTCCTGGCAGATCGGTAATGGCTGGCACCGGCTGCTTCCGCATAGCGCCCGGTTGTCCATTTGTCGTTCCCGACCATCACGGCGCCGTACAGTTCCATCTGTGACAAACCAGTGATGAAATCGATCAGCTTGGCATGGTTTCGGCGCAGCAAGGTGACCACGCTGGCCCATGGCAGATCCGCCTGCATCTCCCGCACCGCCGCGTTATAGGCTTTCAATTCGCTCCACTTGTACCCTTCGGCGGGGATGTGAACCGTCCGCCCGGCCTGGCCATCGGCATACCATCCCAGAAACAGGGTGATCCAATGGGCGCGATGTCCGATCGTGTCCTTGATCGAGGTTTCGTCATCCGCACCCGCCAGCGCCGTCTCTTCCGAGAGATCCCCAATCAGCTGATCAAGGCGGGCAAATTCTTTATGTGTAATGGTCAGCAACTCTGACTTGGTCGTTGCGCCGGGCATAATGGCCTCCTGATTATGCCCCAGACCTGCCGCATGGGCTGCGGCAGGTCTTTGATCTATGTCATGGGTTTACCGTGACAGGCTTTCGGCCAGGCGCATCAGGTTAATCGCCTCGGCCCGGTACCCAAATCTGTCGGTCCCGCGCCCTTCGGTGGCCAGCGCGATGGCATCGGCATAGCTCCAATCGCCCAGCTGATCAGATCCGCGCAGCAACTGACCAAAGCCCGCAATGGCGGTGGCAAAGCGTGTTTCGGTCGTGGCAGTACCCAGATCGGCGGTGATCGGCGTTTCGATTAACTGGCTCTCGGTCGCGCCCGGCTCTTTGTAGCGCAACCGCAGAAAGCCCAGCTCTTCCAATGGGTTGGCCACAGTCTCAGCAGCGCCATAGCGCAGCGGTTGCGTGGCCCGCGCGGGGGAGCCCACAGGCGTCACCTCATAAATTGCCGTCACCCGGTGCCCGGCGCCAATGTCGCCCGCATCGACCTTGTCATTGTCGAAATCCTCCCGCCGCAGGGCGCGGGTCTCATACCCGATCAGGCGATATTCGGCGATCTGTGCGGGGTTGAACTCCACCTGCACCTTCACGTCGCCCGCAATGGGAAACAGTGCCCCGGTCAGTTGATCGACCAGCACTTTGCGGGCCTCGTTCAGCGTGTCGATATAGGCGGCCTGGCCGTTGCCGTTCTGGGCCAGGGCCTGCATCGTGGCATCGTCCAGATTGCCGCGACCAAAGCCAAGGACAGACAGGTAGGTGCCGCCGTCACGCTTGTCGGCGATAAAGTCTTTCAATTGATCCACATCCGACAGGCCCACATTGAAATCCCCATCGGTGGCCAGCAGGATCCGGGTGACCTCACCGTCCTCCGCCATGCCTTCGGCCACGCTATAGGCTTGTTGCAGCCCGGCCTGTCCTGCCGTGCCGCCGCCCGATTGCAAATTATCCAGCGCTGTCAGTATCTTGGTCCGGTCCGAGGCCGGGGTTGGCTCCAACACCTGACCCGCGCTGCCCGCATAGGTGACGATGGCTACTTGATCCTCGGGGCGCAGCTCGCTCAGCATCAGGCGGAAGGATTGCTGCAGAAGCGGCAGTTTGTTGGCCTCGGCCATGGAGCCTGACGTGTCGATCAGAAAGACCAGATTTAGGGGTGGGCGTTCGTCAATCACCGGCATCTCGCCTTGTAACACAACATGTACCAGTTGCGTGCCGTCCCGCCACGGGGTCTCGGTCACTGTGACCGTTGGCTGGAACGGTGCGCCGCCCGCTTCGGGGGCCGGGTAGTCATAGGGGAAATAGTTCACCATCTCCTCGACCCGCACCGCATCCCGCGGCGGAAGCTGCCCCGCCATCAGGGATTGCCGCACGACGGCATAGGAGGCCGTGTCCACATCCACCGAAAAGGTCGAGACCGGATCCTCCGCCACAACCTTCAGCGGATTTTCCGCAGCATTGGCAAAGGCTTCGGTGTCATTTTCCGGCGCTATCATCAGCCGGTCCAGGTGTGGGGCCGGTTCGGCCAGGGCCTCCCGATCCGTGGTGAAAGGCTCCTGAAACACCTGTGGTGCCGGGGCTGGCGCAGCATCCTCGGTCGCGGTAGTCCTCGGCTGCGGCTGGCTTTGGAGCGCTTCCGCGGCAGGGCGGGCACCCTCGTCAGCGAATTTCTCAAGCCTCAACTCGCGCCTTTCAGTGGTCGTTTGAACGCCGCTGGTCGGCGCTGCGGTGGTCCGTGCCGGGTCCCTGAGCGTCATGTCGGCGGGGACGCCGACCTGTTGCATCGGCAGGAAAACCGCGACGGCCAATCCCGCGGTGACGATCCCTGTGGTGACCGTCAGGCCGGCCTTGGTGGTCAATGTGTTAAACATGCGTTTCGCTCCTTGCGTCAGCCGCCCCCAAATCGGGCGGTCAATGCTAGGACGCGGCGCATCCTCGGATTCTTGGGCAGGCGTGTGAATTTTTTCAAACGCCACCATCGCGGCGGACAAATCGGCCTGTTTGCGGGCCGGGTCGGGGGCAGGGCTGGCCTTCAAGGCGGCGCGCAAGGCGTCGAGGTCGTCATCGTCGGTCATGGCGTCATCTCCTCTGCGGCGCGGGCGCGGAGCGCTTTTTTGACTTCTGACATCCGCCACGCGATTGTCCCCGCGGGGACACCCAGGATCTCTGCCGCCTCCGATTGGGTCAAATCCTCGGCCAGGATCAGGGTGGCGGTGTCGCGCAGGTCGGGCTTCAACTGCGCCATGGCCCGGGTCAACCAATCGGTCCGGTCGGCCTCTTCGGCATTGGCATGGCGGCGGTTCACCTCCCAATCGCCCCACCCATCGGCGGCGCGGCCCCGGCTGGCCATGCGGCGGCGGCGGTCATGGGCGGCATTCATGGCGACCCGGTAAAGCCAGGTGGTGAACTTGGCCTCCGCCCGGTAGCCTTGCAACTTGGCTGGAAGGGCCACGCAGATATCCTGGGTCAAATCCTCAGCCTCGGCCCGGTTGCCCAGCAGACGGCAAGCCAGCCCAAACAGCCGGTCGTAATGCCGCGCCAGAAGGGCGGCAAAGGCATCGCGGTCACCGCTGGCGGCGGCCTGGGCCAGGGCCTCGTCTGAGGTTGTCATGCGCATCACAGTTCATATGACGCAAGCGAAGCGTCAATCCTTGGCCGCGTTTGCGAAAAAAGTTTTGTCCCCGCGGGGACAGCCGTTCAAACCGGGGGGCCGATGTGAGGTGAACGATCAGGCCGGGCGGGAAAAGGTCCAACTGGTGACGTGTTCCCACGGGATGCTGGGGTCGAGGCGGATGGAGGGGAAATGCGGGTTCTTTGGCGCGTCGGGCCAGAATTGTGCCTCTAAGGCCAAACCGGCCTGGAGGTCGTAAGGTGCACCGCGGTGGCCGGGGAAGTCATCTGAGCGGATCGTGCCGCCGTCATAGACCTGGAGGCCGGGTTCGGTTGTTGCCATCTCCATCATGAGACCGGAGGTGCCGGTGAGCCAGGCGACGGGCCGCAGGGGTGCGCGGGTCTGCGAGAGGCAGAAATTGTGATCGACCGCCGTGTCGGGGCCGAGGGTCTGACCCTGGCGATAGTCAAAGGCGGTGTCCTTGACGGGCGCGACCTCGCCGGTGGGGAGCAGGCTGTCATCCACAGGCAGGTAATGTTCGGCGGCGAGGCGCAGGATGTGGCCCGCATATGTTGGCGTGCCGTCGAGGTTCCAGTAGCTGTGATTGACCGTGTTCATCAGGGTCGGCGCATCGGTCGTTGCAGCGAGGGTCATGGTCAGTGTCCCCGCGGGGACAATGTAGTACGACACGCGCCACCTGCGGTTACCGGGAAAGCCCCCTTCGCCATGGGCGGCGGTGACGGTGAGGGTAATGCGGTCCGGCTGGTGATCCGTGACCTCCCACATTTTGCGCCGCAAGCCGCATGCTCCGCTATGGAGTGTGTGTTTGCCATCCATGTTGGGTTCGAAATGCAATGTGGCACCGCCCAAAGTGGCAGTGGCATTGCTGATCCGATTGGCCACGGGGCCGATGACGGAGCCGAAGGAATTGTAGGGCCCTTCATAGGCGGCAAGTTGATCCGATCCCAGGGTCAGGCCGTGGTCGATCCCGGCGAGGCGGACATCCTGCAGGATCGCGCCGAAGGTCAGGATGGCGGCGGTCAGATCCCCCGCGGCGATGGTCAGCTTTTCGACCCGCTGGCCGGTGTTCAGGGTGCCGAAATGGGTCATGAGCTGCGCCGTTTCACCGCGACGCCGGCCCCGGGGACAGTCAGGCCATCGACGGTCTGGGCCGTGGCGGAATAGTTCACATAGACCCGGTGATAGGTCAGGTCGCGCTGGCGCAACCCTTCGGGCATGCGGGTGATGGGCAGTTCTGCCGCCTCAAGCGCGCGGGTGAGGATGCGGGTCATTGCGGCCTCGTCCGGCCAACCTGCCAGGTAGGACAGGCCACCGGAGCGGACCATGGCAGGCAGGCCGTCAGTGGTGCGTTCCATGACCTCTGCATCGCCTTCGAGATGTTCGAACCACTTGATCAGGGTGCCGCCATTGGCGAGGCCGATGGGCCCCTGGGGGGGCAGGCTTTCGGTCTGGAAGATCTTGATATCGAGATCGGGCAGGTTTGGCGGCAGGGGCACGGGGATGGCGAAATTGGCGGTCCGGGTGTTGGTGCGTGGACCGATCAAGGCGGTGCCGTCAAAGCTGGAAAGGGCGGCCATCAGGTTCTGGTCCAGCTCAAACAGGCCGGGGGCCAGAACAAGGTCGTAGCCGGACAAGTCGGACTGATCGGGCGGCAGGATGTCGATGTTCTGGCCGAGTTTGCGCAGGGTGCGATACACCTCGAACACCAGGCGGAAATAGTCGAAATCGGCGCCATGGGGCTGCACCTGCCAGGCCCAGGCGGAGACGTAGTCGAAGACGATACCGATGCGGGCCTGCAGGGGGGTATTGTCCTTGAGCTGGACGACCTCCTGGGCGAGTTGGGCGATCTCTTCCATGACGGGGGCGTCTTCGTTGTCGGGGCGGATCAGGGCCGCATGCATCTGTTCCTGGGCCATGGGGGCCTGGCGCCAGCGGAAATAGCAGACCGCATCGGCGCCATGGGCTATTGCTTCCCACGCCCAGAGGCGGGCCATGCCCTTGAGCGGGGCAGGGTTGTGGGGCGCCCAGTTCACGGGGCCGGGCTGCTGTTCCATCACCCACCAGCGGCCATGGCCCACGGCGCGGTAGAGGTCGTGGTGGAAGGCCTGAAAATCGGGATCGCCCTGGCGGAGATAGCGCGCCTTGTGTTCGGGCGGATCCTCCAACCGGTCGCTGAGAAAGCCGATTGGGTAGCTGTCCCAGGTGGCGATATCGAGATCTTCGCCCACGGTGAAATGGTCGAACGCGGTTTCGCGGCCCATGTAATTGTGGAGGATCGGTGCCTCGGTCAGGTTGCGCAGCTCTTCGACCTGGGCGCGGTTGAAGGTGGCGACCTGGTCGCTGGAGAAGCGGCGGAAGGCCAGGGCATGGGCCGGGTTCGGTTCGGTCACGGTTTGGTTGGGCAGACCGATATCGAACCAGTTGTCGGCGGTCATGGACCAGAAGACATTGCCCCAGGCGCGGTTCAGTTTTTCAATGCTGCGGTAGTGGTATTTGAGCCATTCGCGGAACGCATCGGCGGCGGCGGGGGAATAGCTGAGGGTGGTGTCGTGGCAGCCGAATTCATTGTCGATCTGCCAGGCGGCGATATGGGGGTTCTTGCCGTAGCGGTCGCCCAGGATGCGGACGATGCGGATACAGGCATCACGGTAGCCCTGGTGGCTAAAGCAGTAGTGCCGGCGGGAGCCGAAGGTGCGGGGTTGGCCGGTTGCGTCCAAGGCCAGCATGTCGGGATGGCGGTTGACCATCCAGCGCGGCGGTGTTGCGGTCGGCGTGCCAAGGACGACGCGGAGACCGTTTTTGCCCAGGATTTCGATGGCGCGGTCGAGCCAGTTGAAATTCAGCTCTCCCGGTTCGGGTTCCAGTTCGGCCCAGGCGAATTCGCCGATGCGGACATAGGTTAGGCCGGTGGCGACCATGCGTTTGGCATCTTTGGCCCAACGCTCTTCGGGCCAGTGTTCGGGGTAATAGCACACGCCAAGTTTTGGACTCACAAGATCACCTGATGTTCTCGCACCCCCTGCGCCACGTTGGATAGCGCAAAGGTTTGGCCAGTGGAAGGATGCTGTTTGCGGTGATCTGCGGTGACCCCATCGGCGGCGGAAGTGCAGTAGAGCGTGGTCAGGTCGGACGGGCGGGACGGACGCTGTTGCCCGTCCGGCCTGCGCCGGTCGGGCAAGGCGCCCCGCCCGCCGTCCCAAGGCGCCCCGAAGGCAGGGCAGGTGGTTTGGGCGGCGGGCATTTGGATGGCCCGTAGGAAGGTACCATCGGGCGCATAGGCCGCCACGCGGAAGCCACCCCACTGGGCGTTCCAGATCGTGCCAGCCGCGTCGGTGACGGCGCCGTCGGGGATCCAGGGTGTGTTTTGCAGGTTGATCAGCGGCACGGGGTCGCCTTTGGGCCAGCCGTGGGTTTGGTCGAGCGGTTGGCGGTGGATGATCTGGGTCGGCGTGTCGGTGAAGTACGCGTAAAGGCCATCGGGGGAAAAGCAGATGGCGTTGGGGATGGTGATCCGGCCGCGGAGTTTGCGCACCTCGCCCTGGTAGAGGCGGTAGATCGCGCCGGTCTTGGGTTCGGCCTTGCGGCCCATCGTGCCAATCCAGAAGCCGCCCCAGGGATCGGCGCGGCCATCGTTGCTGCGCGTATGGGGTTGGTCGGCTTCCAGCGGGGCGAGGTCGGTGTTTTGGCCGGTTTGCAGGTCATGGATCAGGAAACCGCGGTCGGAGGCGATGAGCAGGGTGTTTTCGTCGACCCACCCGGCGGCTGAGACGGTGCGGTCGAAGGTGGTGGTTTGCGGGCCAGCGGCGCTGCGGGTCAGAAGCTGGTTCTGGAGGATATCGAACCAGTAGAGCTGGCTGCGTTCGGGGTGCCAAAGTGGCCCTTCACCCAGGGCGCAGGCCCGGTTGTCGACGGTTTGGGCTGTCACCCCATGGCCTCGTCGAAGGCGGCGACGATGTCGATTGCGCGGGCCGCGACATCTGCGGTCGACAGGCCGGGCGCGTAGAGGGCGGAGCCGATGCCGAACCCGTCGGCGCTGGCCCGGGCCCAATCGGCGAAGTTCGCGGGACCGGCGCCGCCCACGGCATAGACCCGGGTGCCGGGGGGGAGGACCGCGCGGAGGGCCTGGAGACCGGCGGGGCCCGCCATGGCGCCGGGGAAGAGTTTGAGGCCGTCAGCCCCGGCGGCGAGGGCGGCGAAGGCTTCGGTTGGCGTGAAGATGCCCGGCCAGCTTTGCATGCCGAGCGCCTTGGTCGCGCGGATTACTTCGGGCACGCAATTGGGCGAGACGATGAGCTGCCCCTTGGATTGGTAGACATGGGCAACTTGTTCGGGCGTCAGGACGGTGCCAGCGCCGATGAGCGCGTCCGTGCCGTGGGCATTGGCCATCGCGTTGATGCTGACATAGGGGTCGGGGGAGTTGAGGGGAACCTCTATCCGGGTGATGCCTGCATCGATGAGGGCGGCGCAGACCGGGACGGCGTCAGTCGGGGTGATCCCGCGGAGAATGGCGATCAGGGCTCGGCTCATGCGGCAGGCTCCTTGAGGTGGGCGCGGGTCTTGACCAGGCCCTTTAGCGTCATCGCGTCGACATCTGCAATGGTGGCGGGCACGCCCTGCTGCGCAAGGGCGGTGGCATAGTGGCGGGAGATGTCTGTGGCACCGATCAGGGCGACATCCTGGCCCAGCCAATAGGGTCGGGCGGCAGCGAGTTCGGCCCCGATCAGGGTCCCGGACAAACGGGCGGCCGCAGGGGCGGGCGGCAGGTCATTCAGTAATGCCTCGGCCCGCAGAGTGAAGAGGCGGGCGGCGAGGCGTTCCGGGCGCGAGAGTGCGTCGGATATGGCGGTGGCAAAGGCCGCATCGTCCCAACGGTCGCTTTGCACGGTGTGGCGCAGGACGGTGTGCTGGCTGAGGGCGGCAAACATCTCGCCCGTCAGGAAGGTCTGAAAGCTGACGACTTCGCCGGCGCTGATGCGGGCCCATTTGGAGTGGCTTCCGGGCAGGCAGATCACGCCGTCGAAGTCCGGATTGAGGGCAAGGAAACCGGCGATCTGGGTCTCCTCGCCGCGCATGACATCCGCCGGGTCGATCTGTTTGAGGCCTCCGATGACTTTGACGGTGAGGCGGAGATCACCGCAGGGGGCCTGGGTCAGGGTGTCGGCATCAAGGGGCGGGCAGGGAACAGCGCGATAGGCGGCCTCCACCCAGCCCTGGCGCGCACCGACCATGCCGCAGGCGATGACCGGGATTGGCCCATGGCCCAGCGTGTCGCCGACCAGGTCAAGAAGCGCGTCTTCGAAGGCGTCCCGGGCAAGCTGACCCATGCCGTTTTCCGAACAGCGCTGCCACAGCTCGGTGCCCGAGGCGGTCATGCCCCAGGCGCGCAGGCGGGAGGTGCCCCAATCGACGGCGATCCAATCGGGCGTTCCGGTCATCCGGTCACCACGACCCCGCCATCGATGACCATGGCCTGGCCGGTCATCCGTTTGCTGGTGTCGGAGGCCAGAAAGAGCGTACCGCCGACGATGTCTTCGGGCGCGAGATGGTCCTTGAGGCAAGCGCGTTCCAGATGGGCAGCAAGGGCCTCGGGCGTGGCCCATTTGTCCATCTGTTTGTCGGTCAGGACCCAGCCGGGCATCAGGGCGTTGACACGGATCCGGTCGGGGCCGAATTCACGCGCGAGGCTGCGGGTCATGCCGTTGATCCCGGCATTGGCCGTTGTGTAGGCGGGGTAGCCTGCATTGCCCATCATGTAGCTGATGGACGAGAAGTTGATGATCGCGCCACCGCCAACTGCGCGCATGCCCGGCACCACGGCTTGGCAGGCAAAGAAATAGGCCTTGAGGTTGATGGATTGAGACCAGTCCCAAAAGTTTTCATCGACCTCTTCGGTTGTATGGCGCTGATCATTGGCCGCGTTGTTGACGAGGGCGGTGACGGGGCCGTGGGCGTCGGAGGCCTGAGCGACGGCACCTTTGAGGGCGGCGATATCGGTGATGTCGCACGGAATGAAAAGCGGGCGCGTGCCTGTCTCATCCGCCATCCGGTCACAGAAAGCTGTTGCATCGGAGCGTTGGACAAAGGCGACCTTCGCGCCCTGGCGCAAGAAACCTTCGGTCAGTGCCGCGCCGATGCCGGAGCCGCCACCGGTGATGAAGACCGATTTTCCTGCCAGATCTGAATAGGTGGCGGTCATAACGGCAGGCCTTTCGGGGCGGTGGGCTGTGCGTCGCCATCAGGCGCCGTCGCGGGTGCAAGCCATCCCCCCCTCGGTCCCCCCCACATTGGGGGGGAGGCGCCAACGGAGACACCAGTGCATCGGTTGAAAAGGGGGGGTCGGCTCATAGCTTGGTTCCTTCGATGACCCACATCGTTTCAGGGAAGGACCATGGCAGGACCATACCGTGGCCCATGAGCCAGGCGCCCGAAACCTCGATCGGGCCTTCTTTCAAGGCCGGTGCCCCGCGCGACAGGATATGGGCCGTGCCGCGATTGATCACTTCGATCCGGTAGCGCGCCGCAGGATCCAGGCGCGCGAGCCGCAAGGGACGGGGCGCGATCTGGGCCGATGTCGTGGCCTTACCGGCAAAGACGACGAAGCGGGTCCCATCGCGCACCATCTGCTGTTCGGCCAGGACCGCTGGATCTGCGCTGTCGAGCCGCAAGATATCGGCATCAATCATCCAGTC
The DNA here is from genome assembly GCF_016901225.1 of Actibacterium sp. 188UL27-1. Taxonomy (GTDB): domain Bacteria; phylum Pseudomonadota; class Alphaproteobacteria; order Rhodobacterales; family Rhodobacteraceae; genus 188UL27-1. The sequence goes on from NZ_JAFEUL010000001.1 coordinate 299,224, forward strand.
CCGATTGGCTTTCCACCAGGTGGTGACCTCGCGCAGGACCGTCGCCTCGTGATCCGTCAACTCCCTTGGATCCATCTCGAACCCCATATGGCGCTGGGCGGCCACCCAGGCCCGAAAGCTGATATCCAGCGTCCGGCCCGAGGTGTGGCAATAGCGCGGTCCCACATGGCTGCCGGTCACCGCAAGCGGCAGGAACAGCGCCGCATTATGTTGCATCTTCAATCGTTCCAGCGCATCATTGCTGTCGCTGAGCCATACGCGTTGGGTCCGGCTGAGGATGCCGAAATCGATCCGCCCGCCGCCCGACGCGCAGCTTTCGATCTCCACCTTTGGGAAATCGCGGCGCAGCCGGTCAAGCAGGGCATAGGAGCCCCGGGTCTGGGCCGCGTCGGGCATGGGCAGCACGCGGTTATGGTCCCATTTGATATAATCGATTTCGTGCGCCGACAAGATCGCGGCCATCCGGTCATAGATAAAATCCCGCACCTCGGGCAGGGCGACATTCAGGGCCTTTTGGTGCCGGCCGAGCGTCTGATCCTCGGACCCCAGCGCCCAATCGGGATGGGCCCGGTGGATGTTGGATTCGGGGTTGATCATTTCGGGCTCAAACCAGATGCCAAAGGTCATGCCCAGCCCATGGACATGGGCGATAAGCGGGCCCAGCCCGTCGGGATATTTGCGGGGGTCGACCTCCCAGTCACTCAACGAAGTCGTGTCGTCATCGCGCTGGCCAAACCAGCCGTCATCCAGTACAAACCGTTCGGCGCCCAGGTTGGCGGCGCGGTCGGCGATGTCTTTCAGCACATCCAGGTTGTGGTCGAAATAGACGGCTTCCCAGCAATTGTAATGCACAGGCCGGCGGCGGTCCGGCGTGGTCCAGTCGACGATCTGGTCGCGGACATGGCGCTGAAACGCGACGGCGCAACCGTTCAGCCCGTCGCTGGAATAGGTGATATACAGCGGGGCGGTTTTGAAATGGATGGCGGGGTCCTGCTCCATCCGCGCGGCATGGCCAAACTGGATCTGGCGGCGGCCATCGGGCAATTCTTCGGCGATCATCCGGTGGCCGCCGGACCAGCCGTAATGGAACCCCCAGACCTCCCCCACTGCGTTTGTGGCTCCGCGCGCCGGGATCAGGAGACCCGGGAAATGTTCATGCCCCGTGCGGCCCGTGCGGTTTTCGCGGTAGCGCATGCCAGCGGACCAGGGTGTGCGGTTCAACTGGAACTCCCCACACCAGCGGCCCGAGACATCGATCATGTCGTCGGAATATTGCGGCGCGGGCAAGACGGGAGCCGACAGCCAGTGGAGATGGACGGGGCGAGAGGCCTCAATCTCCGCCTCGGCCATGATGATGCGGGTGTCGGGGCTGCTGATGAACCGCGCGCGGTAGGTCAGAAGGTTGGTCGTGTCCTCAAAGGTCAGGGTCAGGCCGTGGTCATCCTGCACCTCCGACGCGAAACAGAATTTCGGCAAAAGCGGCGTGCCATCACTGTCGCGCAGGATCAGGCCGGGCTGACCGGGGAAGGTCCGCGTCGCTTCGGGGCAGATCGACAATTCGGGATTTTCGTCCAGCATGCCCCCGGTCACGTCGAGGGTATGGGCCTCAAGCAGGGTGTCGGCATCGTCATCGGGCAGGGGTGCGCCCCAGTAGATGACCTGGGGCAACCGGTTGTGGCGCGCAGCCAGGATGAGGGTCTGTCGCCCGTCATCCAGCCGCCAACTTTGCGTCAGGGGCAACATCTGTCCGTCGGGCATTGGTTATTTCACGGCTCCAAGCGTAAGGCCTGCGATGAAGTGTTTCTGCATCAGAAAGAACATCGCGACGGGTGGCAGGGCGGCGACGATACTGCCCGCGCTCATCAGGTGATAGGCGGCGCGGTATTGGGCGTTAAAGCTGGTGATCCCGGCGGTCACAGGCTGGCTTTCGACGCCCTGGGTCAGGACAACGGCCCAGAAGTAATCGTTCCAGATGAAGGTAAAGATCAGCACGGCAAGGGCGGCGAGGGCCGGTTTCATCAGCGGCAGGACGACAAACCAAAAGATCCGCCATTCGGCGACGCCTTCGACCCGCGCGGCCTCGATCAGCTCAAAGGGCAGGGCACGGATGAAATTGCGCATGAAGAGCGTGCAGAACCCGGTTTGGAAGGCGATGTGGAACAGGACGAGCCCCGGGATCGTGTTATACAGCCCCATGCTGAGCGTCAGGTCGCGGACGGGGACCATAAGGATCTGAAATGGTACGAAATTCCCGGCGACGAACATGAAAAAGATCCACAGGTTTGCCTTGAATTTGTAGATCCCCAGGGCAAAGCCGGTCATCGATGACAGGATCATGCAGCCCAGCACAGTGGGCACGGTGATGAACACGGAGTTTAGCAGGTAGCGGGGCATGTCGCTTTCAAAGAAGACCCGGCCGTAATTGGCGAAGCCGTTGAATTCCGACGGCCAGCCCCAGTAGTTCCCCGCGGCAAAGTCGCCCTCCGGCTTGATGGAGAAGATGGCCACGGCGATGAGCGGCAACAGCCACAAGATCAAGGAAAGCGGCAGCAGGCCTTGGTAGGTGATCTGCCACTGGCGGGAGGTTTTCTCGATCGGGGTCGGGAACATCTCAGCGGCCCCCCTTGTCTTCTTGGTACATCGACCAGAGGAAATAGGCGATGAAACACAGCATGATCAGGAAAAGGATCACGGCGATGGCGGCCCCGTATCCCATGCGGAAGCCGTATTCGGACAGGGCGACCTCGAACATGTAGAAACTGAGGACCCGGCTTTCGCCGAAGGGGCCACCCGCCGTCATGATCGAGATCAGGTCAAACGACCGGAGCGCGCCGATGATCGTCACGACAAAGGCAATGAAAGTGGCGGGTTTAAGCTGCGGAATAATGATGTACCACAACATCTTACGCCCCTTGGCGCCGTCCAGGCGCGCGGCCTCGATCTGTTCGGGATCCACGGCATTCAGGCCGGTCAGATAGAGGATCATGCAATAGGCGGTCTGGGGCCAAAGCCCGGCAAGGATGATGCCATAGGTGACGTATCGTTCGTCGCCCAAGATGTTGACGGGGCCCAGACCGAATACCCCGAGAAACTGGTTCAGCAGGCCGAATGTCGGGTCGTAGAACCACGTGAACACCAGACCAACCACGATTTGCGAGATGACAAAAGGGAAGAAAAACAGTGACTTATAAAGCCGGATGCCGGTCACCGTCTGGTTCAGAAAGAGCGCAATGAACAAACCCGCCGGGATCGCCAGCAGATACAGGACCAGCCAGATCAGGTTGTTGCGAAGCGAGATGTAGAAGGCGTCGTCGTCGAACAATTCGCCGTAATTCTCCAGGCCGATATATTCGGCCTCGCCAAGGCCATCCCATTGATAAAGGGAGATATTGAAGCTCTGGAAGATCGGGAAAATCACATAGAACGCAAAGAACAAAACCCCCGGCGCAAGGAACAACCACGGCGTGATCGCGATCTCGTTGCGACGAAACCAGCCACGTCCGGCGGTGCTGGCCCGTACATCTGACAGGGTGGTTTCAGCCATGGGAGCGATCCACTTTTTGGGGGCTGCAGGAGAGGCACATCACATGCACAGACCATGCATAAACCATACATACGCGTTTTTCGCACAACGTACCGCCAAGTCGCTATGTTCTGTGCGGGGCGGCGACAGGGGCGGGCGCGGAGGCGCGCGCCCCTGGACATGTCGTAAGGGGGCAGAAGGCCCCCTTGCTGTTTACTTGTAGATCCTGCCGCGGGCTTTTTCCAAACGGCCCAGGATCCGGTCCAGGTTGTCGGGCTTGACCATGAATTCCTGGAAACCCTCCATGGCGACTTTGGCCATCTCGGCAGGTGCGTCCCGGTCAAAGAACTGGGCGACACCGCCGGGGCTGTTTGATGACAGCATCTCGAACCCTTCTTGCAGGAACTTGTCGTCATCCACCGAGGAGGAGGCATTCACGGGCAACTGGCCCAGATTGTCGCCATTGTTGATGAGCGTCTGGTTATCCGCCGACACGACGAATTTCAGAAAGGCGCGTGCCGCATCCTTGTTGGCCGCATTGGCCGGGATGTGGAACGTGTCAGTTGGTGCATCCTCGGCCAGTTCCACATCCGCGTTGATCGCCGGGAACTGGTGGAAGTCCAGCTTGTCGTCATCCAGGCCACCATCGCGCAGGGGTGCCACGGCAAAGTTGCCTTTCAGGATCGCACCGGCACTGCCATCGACGATAAAGGGCAGCGATTCCTGCCAGCTATAGGCGGTGTGGTTGTCGATGAAGGCGCCCATATCGATCAGTTCGCGCCAGTTGGCAAAGGTTGCCAGCACGCGCTCATCGGTCCATTCGATCTCGCCATTGGTGAGCTGCGCGTGGAAGTCATAGCCGTTGGTGCGCATGTTCAGGTAGTCGAACCAGCCGGCCGTGGGCCACTGGTTTTTGGACCCAATGGTGAAGCATTTGCGGCCCGAATCCACCATGGCCTGACAGTTGGCCTTGAAGCTCGCCCAGTCGGTGGGTTCTTCCAGACCCAGCTCTTCGTAGATGTCTTTGCGGTAATAGACGCCCCACTGATAATAAGTGTAAGGCACGCCCCATTGTTTCCCATCCAGGGTCATGGCCCCTTTGGTGGAAGCGAGGTTTTCAGAAATTTCGGGATCTTCCCACAGATCGGAGATATCCTCGAACAGACCTGCCTCGACATAGGGCAGCATCCGGTTGGCGGCATACCAGTTGGCGACATCGGGTGGGTTGGCTGTCAGAAAGTTGCGGATCTGGGTTTTGTAGGCTTCCCGGTCAATCACCGTCAGTTCGATGTTCAGATCCGGGTGCATTTCCCCGAACCGCTCCACCATGCCTTCCATCACCGCGCGGGGGGCGGGGTTGGACATGTCGGAGAAGATCTTCAGATCCCCGGAGAGTTTCGCATGGCCGTCTGCCAGGGCGCTGCCCGCGACAATCGCAGACGCGGCAAGCGCCGCGAACGACGCTTTGAGTATGGAATGCATTGGATCCTCCCTAGATCGCATTCTGTAATTCAGCCCAGCGTCTCATTATTTGAAACCTGGTTTTGTATATTGAAATTGTAAGCGCGACTCACCTATGCTTGTCAACAGTGGCCAGCACAGAGCGCGATTAAACCGCCGGCGCTGGGTCACGATATGGGAGGATCACAATGGCGTCCGGTGATGGGACGGTCGGCAAAGCGTTAGAGGTTCTGGACCTGATAGCCCGGTTCGGACGCCCCGTGAAGTTTGCCGAATTGCAGGGCGAAAGCGTCCATCCCAAGGCAACCCTATACCGGCTGGTGCAGACCTTGGCCAACCAGGGCATGCTGACCCATGATCCCGATACGGGCACCTATTCCCTGGGCATCCGCCTGGTGCGGTTGGCCCATGCTGCCTGGCACACCACGTCACTGGCGCCGGTCGCGCGGCCTCATCTGGATGCCCTGGCCCGGGCGGCAGGCCAGACCGTGCACCTGGCCCAGTTGGACAATGCCCAGGTCCTGTATGTCGATAAGCGATCGGCCCGTGATCCGGTCGAGATGTTCAGCCAAGCGGGCAAGGTTGGCCCCGCCTATTGCACCGGCGTGGGTAAGGCCATGTTGGCCTGGCTGCCTGAACAGGTGCTGCAACGGTTCTTGCCTCAGCAATCGTTCCATCAGTTCACCCCATCGACGCTTACAAGCGAGGCGGAGTTGCGCGCGGAATTAGAGGCGATCCGGGACCGCGGCCATGCCTATGACCGCGAGGAGCATGAGCCCGGCATCGTCTGTGTGGCGGTTCCGGTTTTGAGCCCGTCGGCCCGGGTTTTGGGGGCGATCAGCGTGACGGGATCGACCGCGCGCACGGATCTGGGCCATCTGGAGGCGCTGTTGCCGGAGCTGAAAAAAACCGCGGCGCGGGTCGCCGAAGAAGCCACGGCATGGGCCTTTCCCGTGCCGGTTGCCGCCAATTCAAAAAGGGAGGGACCGTCATGTCCGGTGTGACGCTAGAGAATGTGGTCAAGCGCTATGGGGATGTTCAGGTCATCCACGGGGTCGATCTGGATATTGCCGATGGGGAGTTCTGTGTCTTTGTCGGCCCATCAGGCTGCGGAAAGTCCACATTGCTGCGGATGGTGGCGGGGTTGGAGGAGACGACGGGCGGGGCGATCAATATCGGCGCCCGTGACGTGACCCGGATGGACCCGTCAGAGCGCGGCGTGGCGATGGTTTTTCAGACCTACGCCTTGTACCCGCATATGACGGTGGCGGAGAATATGGGGTTTGGCCTGAAGATGACGGGCCATCCGAAATCGGAGATCGATGAAAAGGTCGGCAAGGCCAGCGAGATCCTGAAGCTGGATGATTACCTCAAGCGCAAGCCCAAGGCCCTGTCGGGCGGCCAGCGCCAGCGGGTCGCCATTGGCCGGGCCATCGTGCGGGGGCCGGAGGTGTTTTTGTTCGATGAGCCGCTATCGAACCTGGATGCGGAATTGCGGGTCGAGATGCGGGTAGAGATTGCGCGCCTGCACAAGGAGATTGGCGCGACGATGATCTATGTGACCCACGACCAGGTGGAGGCGATGACCCTGGCCGATAAGATCGTGGTGCTGCGTGCGGGCAATATCGAACAAGTGGGCGCGCCCATGGACCTGTACCGCGACCCCGATAACCAGTTTGTCGCAGGTTTCATCGGCAGTCCGGCGATGAATTTCGTGGCCGGGACGGTGAATGGCGCTGGCGTGGACACGCCGGGGGCCGGTGGCGCGCTGGCCCTGCCCATGAACCTGCCCGAAAGCGGGCGCAAGGTGACGGTCGGGATGCGACCCGAGCATGTGCAGATCGACCCGGCGGGCGACACCCATCTGGTGGAACTGACCGAGGCGTTGGGCGGCGTCTCCTATGCCTACCTGACCGCGCCGACGGGCGAGAAGCTGATCGTGGAAGAGCGGGGCGACGAACGCTCAAGCATCGGCGACCGGGTCGGCCTGACTGTCCCGTTGGAGCGTGTGCTGCTGTTTGATGCGGAAAACGGATTGCGCCTGCGCTGAGCCAATCGGGATATCATGCAAAAAGGCCGGAGCGGTGGGCGCCGGCCTTTTGTGCGCATCTGGTCCGCGCAATCGGGATCAGACGATGAAAAAGTCGATTGCTTCCTCGACCACGACGGGGCCGGAGCCACCGCGCCCGGCATAGCCGGTCAACGCAATCTCGTAGCTGCCCGGCGCGTCGAATGGGTCACCGCCTGCATAATCATCGCCGTTATTGCCGAACAGTGCGTAGGGCGTGACGTTTTCGATCTTTGATGGACCGCCTGCGAGGGTCAAGGCGACGCTGGCCAGTTCCACGCCGTCCACCTCTGCCACGAGGGAGACATCACCATCATCGACGAAATCGAACGGGATATCGCTGCCATCGGTGATGGTGGCCAGTTTGGTATCCGTCGCCGCGTCATACAGGAACAGGGAAAAGGCGCTGTCGGGTTCCGGGGCAGGGGGTGTTGGTTCGGGGATGGGCGCAACCGGTTGCGGCGCGGGGGCCGGTGTGTCGGCGATGGAAAAGCTGAACGTCTCGGCCCCGAGGGTGGCACCGGTGGCGCGGTTACCTGCATATCCGGTGAGGGAGATGCTGACATCCTGACCCGCCGACAGGAAATCACGCCCGTTCAGATCGCCCCGATTGTCACCGAACAGGGCGAAGGGCACCACGTTTTCCACTTGGGAATGGCCGCCTGCCACGTTCATCGCGATGCTTTCGACGCTGCCATTTGCAGCCTCGGCCACCAGCGTCACGGATGTGCCATCGACCAGATCGGCCGCGATCTCATCACCATCGGTGATCTCGGCCAGACGTGTGTTGGTCGTGGCGTCATAGAGGAACAGTTTGAGGTCGACCTCTGCCGGGGGCGGTGTCGGTTTGGGTGTGGGAGCCGGGGCAGGCGCGCTGCCTTCCAGCTCAAAACCATAGAGCGGACGGTTGCCATTGGCATCGTCGGTCAAGGTGAAGGACAGCCCGTTTGACAGGTCCTGATCCTTGCCGATGAAGATGCGGAACTGATCTTCGACGGTGTTTTCATCATAGATGTAACGCCCGCGGCTGTCGCGCGGCCCGTCATCGGCGTGCAATTCGATTTCATAGGCGCGGCCCTTGAACACGACGGCATCGATGTGGCGCGCATTGCCAAACGCATTGTTCCGGAGCACGTCATCATAGCTGAAATTCAGATCCAGAAACCCGGTTTCTGAATCGTAGGTTGCGCTTTCAAGGGGCGATGACCCGTCATCATTCAAGACAGCTTTGACCATGGTTCACATCCTGTTTTACAGCACTGGGTTAGCGTTACCCCAATGCATCCGATAGATGTGCCCCGTGCCGACAGCCTCGAACGTCGTGCTGCAAAACACCGGCAGGCTTTGGCTTACGGGACAGGTCAAGGGCGGAGATTGGCTGATCACTGTTGGCGAAACGGCAACAGTGATGGCCTGCCGGTGAGATAGGTGCGGGTCGGCCACCGGTCGATCCCCGGCTCGTTTTCGAGCCTGACCATCGTCTTGTCGCGGGCGAGCGTTCGTGCCTCAGCCCGGGTGAGGGACAGCAGCGTTTCCTCTGCCGTCAGACCCTTGGCGAGGGAGGCCGACCAAATCCGACGCGCCGATGCAGGCGACCACGGCAACGCCGCTTGCGACAGCCAGTGCCGCAAGGGGGCGGGCAGCCCGTCAAAGGTGGTCATGGGATCGGCCGACCGCCTTTTTCTAGGCAGGCTGCTTTGCCCCAGATTGCGGTTCATCCATCATCTTCCGGGTCGAAGACCGGGTCCAAGACCAGGACAAGCCGGGTTTCCCCGGTGCCTTCGATCGGTGGCGAACGATGCAACAGGCCGGATCGCGGCTGTTCCGGCCAAAGGGTGCCCCGCAGCAAAATAGGCGCGCCGGTTTGAACTGTGAACACGCGCCGTGGATCGGTCCCGTCTGTGGAGAGCCCGTATTGCGTTCCGGTGCCCCGATAGGTGCAGACAAGCCGCGCCGTTATGGCATCGATGTGGAACTTGCGGCAGGCATTGTTCGTCACGACATCCATCCGAAGCCTCAGAAACTTGGCCGAAAGCAGGTTTGCGAACATGTCTGCCAGTAGGATGACGTCTGACTGGAACCAGTCCCGTTCGGAACCGGCGGGCAGACAGGCCAGATCGCAGAGATGTTCGATGGCATCCGGAACGGCGTTGGGCGGCAGAATGACCCGGCCGCGCGGCAGAAGATCGGGGTGGAGCCGATCGAGCCAGTTTTGGACCCCCCGCGGCGTTTGCCGCCGCCAGATCGCAGCCGCACATCCCGGTTGAAGGAAGGTGCTGAGCGATGCCAGATCATCCGCGAGCCCCACACCGACAGCGCCATCCCGGACAGTTTCCCTGACGAAACTCATGCCGCATCCTCGACCCGACGCCAGATCGGGAATGGATCGGGATAGTCTGGCAGGTTATCCGGGCCCATGGTGGCAACGGCGGGCACAAGGCAGGCATCCAGCCGTGCCTTGAGGGATGGCCAGTCTATTCCGGCCCCGATGAACACGATCTCCTGCCGGCGATCCCCCCAGGGTTCTTGCCAATGGGCTTGCATATAGGTGCGGGCGCTTTCGTGGGTGGGGCGCCGATCTTCGGGCACTGCAGCCCACCATGTGCCCAGGGGTTTGACGCTGGACAGCGCGCCGGCCAGGGAAAATTCGGCCACCCATTGGGGCCGGGTCGAAATCCAAAAATGACCCTTCGCGCGGATCACACCGGGCAGATCCCCGTTCAGCACTTCAAGGATGCGTTCTGGAACAAAGGGCAGGCGCGCCCGATAGACAAAGGAGGCGACGCCGTATTCCTCTGTCTCGGGGACGTGGTCGGCAAATCCATAAAGCTCCTTGGCCCACATCGGATGTTCGTGGGCCTGTTCAAAGTCGAACAATCCTGTATCCAGGATCTTTTCTGCGGCAACTGCGGATTGGTTGGTCTCTATGATCTCGGCATCGGCATTGAGGCTGCGAATGATCTTGCGGGCGGCATCGACCTTTTCCGGGCCCGCATCGGCGACCTTGTTCAGGATCACGACATCGGCAAATTCGATCTGGTCCGTGAGCAGGTGAACGAGGGTCCGCTCGTCCTCGTCCCCCATCGTCTCCCCACGGTCGCGCAGGAAATCATGGGAGGCATAGTCATTGAGCAGGTTGGCGGCATCGACCACCGTCACCATCGTGTCAAGCCGGGCGACATCGGACAGGCTGTCCCCGCCTTCGTCCCGGAAATCAAAGGTCGCGGCGACGGGCAAGGGTTCTGAAATCCCGGTGGATTCGATCAGCAAGTAGTCAAACCGCCGTTCGGCCGCGAGGCGCCGCACTTCATCCAGCAGGTCATCGCGGAGTGTGCAGCAGATGCACCCATTCGACATCTCGACCAGTGTTTCATCGGTGCGGGAAAGCTCGGTATCGGCCCGCACGAGGTCTGCATCGATGTTCACTTCGGACATGTCGTTGACGATCACCGCGACGCGGCGCCCTTCGCGATTGTTCAGCACCCGGTTCAGCAGCGTGGTTTTACCCGCGCCAAGAAAGCCGGAAAGGACCGTGACCGGTAGACGAGTATCTGACATAGAACGCTCCATTGCCTGCGTTGACCATCACGCAACTTACGTGGTTACTAGATCAATGCAACACCAAAGGTTACATTTAGCCTGCATTTGGAGAAAAACTGCGAATGAAGCGAAACAGTCGCCTGTCTTTGGCCCTGCACACGGTGAGCCACATGGCCACGGATCCGGATCGGGTGCGGACATCGTCTGATATCGCGGATCATGCGGGGACCAACCCGGTTGTGGTGCGCCGGGTCCTGGGAAAACTGCGCGAGGCCGGTCTGCTGACATCTGAAAAGGGCCATGCGGGTGGCTGGCGCCTGGCACGATCACCCGAAAGCATCAGTTTGGCCGATGTTTATCTTGCCTTGGATGAGCGGTTGGTGGCGCATGATGCGACGGGTGGGCCCTCGAATTGTTCGGTGGAGCAAGCGCTTCAGGCGCGCGTGGCGGGTGTTTTGGACGACATCGAAAAGACCCTGGTCGAGCGGTTGGGCGAGACATCGATTGCCGAGGTGCAAAACGGCTAGCCCTGGATTGCATTTGACGGCTGATGCGTTGGCAGGTCCGGATACACCGTCCTGTCACATTACCATGGTAGCGCATCGGGGCTGAAACCTGCCAATCATTCCGAGGCTTTAGATGTTCAAACCAGTTCTGACCGCTGCCCTTTTGTCCTTGTCCGCGAGCGTGGCTTTCGCCGCTGACATTTCCGGCAAATTGGTCCTTTACACGTCACAGCCGAATGCGGATGCGCAACAGACCGTGGATGCGTTTGTTGCCAAATATCCCGATGTTGAGGTCGAGTGGATCCGCGACGGCACCACCAAGGTGATGGCCAAGCTGCGCGCAGAGTTCGAAGCGGGCGCGCCCCAGCCGGATGTCCTGTTGATTGCTGACATGGTCACCATGGAAGGGCTGGAAGCCGAAGGACGGCTGATGCCGCACCGGGAGGCGGATGTGTCGGCCTATGACCCGTCCCTGATGGATGCCGAGAAGCACTATTTTTCAACCAAGCTGATCACGACCGGCATCGTCTATAACACGTCTGCGCCCATGGTCCCGACATCCTATGCCGATCTGCTCGATGAGGCCGCTAAGGACAAGCTGGCCATGCCATCGCCGCTGACATCCGGCGCGGCCACCATCCACATGGCTGCCATCACAGCGCACCCGGATCTGGGATGGGCGTTTTACGAAGGTTTGGCCGACCAGGGCGCAAATCCGCAAGGCGGCAATGGCGGCACCTACAAGGCGGTTGCCGGTGGTGAAAAGCTGTACGGATTCGTCGTGGATTTCCTGCCCATTCGCAACAAGCTTGAAGGCGCACCGGTCGAATTCGTGTTTCCCGAAGAAGGGGTTTCGGCCGTGACCGAACCTGTGGCCATCCTGTCGACCGCGCAGAACCCCGATGCGGCCAAGGCGTTCGTAGATTTTCTGATCTCTGCCGAGGGGCAGCAACTGGCCGCAGATATGGGATATCTTCCCGCGCATCCGGATATCGCATCCCCTGAAGGTTTCCCGCCGCTGAGCGAGATCAAATTGCTGGACTTTGACCCGGCCGCCGCCCTCGCCAGTGACCAGGATAACAAAGCCCGCTTTGTCGACATCTTCGGCGGCTGATGCGGCGCCGTCTTTGGGGCGGCGAAGGGATCGCCTTTGCCGTCCTTATCCTGATCTGCCTCGCCCTGTTCGTCGTTCCGCTGGGGCTTTTGGCGCGTGTGGCAGTTGGAGAGGGCTTCGCGGCAATTTCCGCCGCGCTTGACAGCCGGTCGGTCCCGAGGGCGATCTGGAATTCATTTGAAAGTGCGGCGCTGTCCGCATTGCTGGCGCTGATCGGCGGAACGTTGGCCGCGTTGGTCATGGGCCTGACCGATATCCGACTGAAAGGTTTGCTGACCTTTTTGTTACTGGTCCCGATGATGGTGCCGCCGCATGTCACGGCCATTGCGTGGGTGCAGGCATTGGGCCCGTCATCGGCCCTGCTGCAACTGCTGGGAATCGCGCCTGAGGTTGGGTCGACTCATCCGCTATATTCGCGCCAAGGCGTGATCTTTCTGCTGGGCATTCAACACGCCCCGCTTGTCTTTCTTGTTGTTTTGGCTGCCCTTCGGAGCCTTCCGCGGGAAATGTCGGATGCGGCACGGGTCGCCGGGGCGCGTCCCGGGCGTTTGCTGACCCGTATCCTTTTGCCGCTGCTGGCGCCGACCTTGATCGCCGGATATGCACTTGCCTTTGTCTCCGCGCTTGGCAATTTCGGGATCCCGGCGTTGTTGGGGATCCCGGCGCGTTACACGACGCTGCCTGTCCTGATCTGGCAGCGCCTCGCGAGTTTCGGGCCATCCGTGCTGACGGATATGGCGGTGATTGCGAGCTTGGTGGCCTTGATCGCTGTTGCCGCCGTGGTGTTTCAGATGTGGCTCGCCGGGCGAAGGCGAAATGCGCTGATCGGGCCGCCCCAGCCACCGCTGGACATTAAGTTGCATGGCCTGCGCATCGCGGTCGAATGCGCCGTGGTTCTGGTTATCCTGGCCACCCTGGTCTTGCCGATCACTGCACTTTTTGCGACAGCGCTGGTGCCGACCTATGGGGTGCCCCTGACGCGGGACACCGTGACGTTCGAAAATTTTGCCGAGATCCTGTTTCGTCAATCGGTCACGGCGCGGGCCTTTATGAATTCAACGCTTGTGGCCAGCGTGGCGGCGGTTGTCATCGCTATCCTGGCGACCTTCGTGGCGCGATATGCCGCCGCGCGCCATGGTATCACGCGCCGGATCGGCACGGTCATGACCGCCCTGGCAGAAATGACCTATGCGATCCCCGGCCTGGTGATCTCGGTTGCGTTCATCCTGGCCTTTATCCGGCCCCTGCCTGTCCTTGGCTTTTCCATCTACAATACGCTGACGATTATTCTGCTGGCCTATCTCTGCGCGTTCTTCTCGATCGCGCTGAAGCCGGTCACGGCTGCGACGCTTCAACTTGACCAAAGCCTGGATGAGGCGGCGCGGGTTGCGGGGGCGGGATTTTACCGCCGCATGACGCGCATCACCTTCCCCTTGATTGCGCCTGCGGCGGCATCGGGCGCGATCCTTGTGTTTCTGACGGCTTATAACGAGGTCACGGTATCGGCTCTGCTGTGGTCCAGCGGGACGGAAACGATCGGGACGACAATCTTCAATTACGAAGACGGAGGATATACGACGCTTGCTTCGGCCATGGCGGCGGTGACAATCATTGCCACGGTGTTTTTGATGGTCGTCCTTGATTATCTGGGCAGGCGTGCCCCACCGGGCGTCGTGCCCTGGCGGCTTTAGCCGGGTAACACCCATCCGCCGGAAAACTGCACATTTATGCGGTCCCTGATCCTGGCGGGCCGATCCAGATCCAGGGCGACGGGATCTGGCAGACCTTGGATCTGCGCCTCAACCTCCCAATATCCGCCGCGATACTGCACCGCGCTGATCTGCGCAGGTATCCCGTTTTCCGAGATCGACACAAATTTCGGACGGATGAAGATTTTGCCGGGCCCTGTTCCCTGAACCGGGAATTCATGGCCGTTTATCCGTGCCAGCCCGTTCTGCAGATCGGCATTGACCAATGTGCCGCGGCCAATGAACCGGGCGACCGTTTCGGTTGCAGGGCGCGTGTAGACCTCCTGCGGCGTGCCCAATTGCAGGAACCGCCCTTTATCCATCACGGCCATGAGGTCAGCCAGGGCCATGGCTTCGCGCTGGTCGTGGGTGATGTAGAGGGTCGTAACCCCTGATTTGTCATGGAAGGCGCGCAATTCACCTTCCATTGCGCCGCGCAGATGCGGGTCGAGATTGGCCAGCGGTTCGTCCATCAATATCGTTTGCGCATCGCCTGCCAGGCACCGCGCCAATGCCACGCGTTGGCGTTGACCGCCCGACAACGCCTCGGGCCGCCGGTCGGCAAACTCCGTCAGGGCCACGCGTTCCAGATGATCGGCAACGCGTGCGCGCGCATCCGTAGCGCCATATCCCCGGGCCTCGTAGGGAAAGGCCACGTTCTTTGCCACGCTGAGATGCGGCCAAAGCGCATATGACTGAAAGACAACGCCAACGTTCCGGTTTTCTGGAGGAACGTTCTGGCCTGCACCAAACACGGCGCGCCCGGAGAGGGCGATCTGACCGGTATCCGGCGCCTCCAATCCCGCAATCAGCCTCAGAAGGGTGCTCTTGCCGCAGCCCGATGCACCGACCACGCAGAAAAACGCGTTTTTCGGCACCTCGAACGAGACATCGTCTATCGCGCGCTGCCCCGAGAACGCCTTGGAGAGCGCTGAAACGCAAATGCTCATGATCCACCCGTTCCCCGCACCCCGTTTGGCCCCTCAGTGGCAGATCTTTGTGCCATTGTGAAACGATGATCGTTCCAACCGCCGGACGCGGCAGAACTGCGTGGCGGACCGTGTCAGCGCGGCGCCAGCAGATCGACCCCCAGTTGTTGGAACAGGTCGATATAATCGAGCAGAACCCAGTTTTCGGCAATGCGGCCCCCGGGGTCCTTGCTGAAATCACAGCGGTAGAAATCCATGACCCGCAGGGTGAGCGCCTTGTCGGTGGGGGGCACGCCCAGATATTCGGCCCGGTGGGTCATGGTGATCGACGGCCAGCCCGAGATCGCGGCATAATCGCCATCGCCAATCCGGCAATAATGATTTCCGCCCTTGCGGTCAGGGAAGGCGTTCAGAAAGGATTTGCGGTGATCTTTCACGAACCCGTCCCACAGGTAGTTTGACCCAATGCCACCCGGCCCGTACCAGAACATGTCGTCGGCCCAGGTTCCGCCATCGCCGATCTGCCCCTTTGAGGCGCCGGTATCGGGGTCATAGCTGTGCAGATCGCTGAGCATCCTTTGGACCAGGTTGATGGAGTCTGCGCTGCGCTGTGGCCGGTCGGGCAGAACGCCATCATGGGTGGCGGGGCCCGGAAACAGCATCTCGGTGCCCAAGGGATACGGGAAGGGGCTGCGACCTGTGGCCTGTCGGATAAGGTCCGGCAGGTCCAGTATGATGCGCGCCTTGATGATCTGCCCGTCATCGATGCGGTAGAATTCGCCTGCGCGCAGAAAGGCAAGGTGACCGGTGCCTTGGATGCCCCAAAGGTTGCCTTCGAAATTTCCGACGTAATGGGTGATGCTGGCGACCCACTGGCCGCCTTCGTCGCGGATATTGTCGCCACCGATAAAGATCTCATCGCGCCGGTGTAGGCCGGTCAGTGCGGCAGCCATCGTGCCATAAAGACCGTCCTGAACCGCTGCCGCGCCCTTTAAGCTGCCGACCGGCGCGCTGATGTCCCAAACGGCGGTGTCAGGAATGTGGGCGCGGGCCAGATCAGGGGCGATGGCCCGGGACAGTTTTGCCAAAATGCTGTGCGCGGTGTCTCGAAAAGCTGTCATCTTGGGCCTTGTCCTTCTAAGCTTCTGAAAAAAGGGCTTGGCAAAGCGTATCGCGCCTGTCTAGCCTTTTTGCATTCGTTTGCAAAAACGTGTGGTGATCAGGGAAGGGGGCTTTCCGTGGCCGAAATTCAGCTGAACAGTGTCTCAAAGCGGTGGGGCAGCTTTGTCGGGGTCGATAACTTTGATCTGACCATTGCCGACCAGGAATTTCTGGTCCTGCTCGGCCCGTCTGGCTGCGGGAAGACAACGACGATGCGGATGATCGCCGGTTTGGAGGATGTCACCGAAGGCGAGATCAAGATCGACGGGCGCGTTGTGAACGACCTGGACCCCAAGGATCGCGACATTGCGATGGTGTTCCAGTCCTATGGTTTGTATCCGAATATGAACGTTTATGAGAATATCCGCTTTCCCCTGAAGGTGCGCAAAGTCGACCCCGACAGCCATGATGAACGGGTCACCCGCGCCGCCGAGATGGTGGAATTGACGGATTTCATGCACCGCAAGCCGGCCGAACTGTCGGGCGGGCAGCGCCAGCGCGTCGCCTTGGCACGGGCGATTGTGCGGGAGCCGAATGTGTTTCTGATGGATGAGCCGCTGTCGAACCTTGACGCCAAGTTGCGGGTCAGCACGCGGGCCCAGATCAAGAACCTGAGCCATGCGTTGAAAGTCACCACCATCTACGTCACCCATGACCAGATCGA
Source organism: Actibacterium sp. 188UL27-1 (assembly GCF_016901225.1). GTDB lineage: Bacteria > Pseudomonadota > Alphaproteobacteria > Rhodobacterales > Rhodobacteraceae > 188UL27-1. The sequence goes on from NZ_JAFEUL010000001.1 coordinate 315,938, forward strand.
GGCGATGACCCTGGCAGATCGCGTGGTGGTTATGAAAAGCGGGATCGTCCAGCAAGTGGGCACCCCGACCGAGATTTACGACAACCCCGCCAACACATTCGTCGCCGGGTTCATCGGCAGCCCTGCCATGAACCTGATGGACGGCACGCTGGAGGGTGGCACCTTCCGCGGTGACAAGGTTGAGGTTACGGGTCTTTCTGGCCCGGACGGGCCTGTGACGCTGGGCTTTCGGGCCGAAGATGCCGAGGTCACCGATACCGGCGGTCAGATTGACGCTGCGGTTTACACGCTGGAATTGCTGGGTGACGCCACGATGATCACGGTACGGGCCGGTGGGGCCCTGGTCGCAGTCAAGGCCTCCAAAGAGTATCGCACGACCATTGGTGCGGCGGCGCAGATCAGCATTCCTGCCGACATATGCCATCTTTTCGACCAAACGAGCGGGGCGCGTATCTCTGCGCCGCACGGCCAATCTGACCAAACGAGTGGGGCGCCGATATCTGCCGCGCACGGGCAATAATGAGATAAGGGAGACACGACCATGATGATGACACGACTGGTGGCCGCCGGGGCCATTTCGCTACTGGGGACGGGCGCATTTGCGGAATGCGCCTTTGAAAATACGGTGCCGTTGAAATCACTCAGCGCCGGGTTCGAGGCCTGGAAATCCGTGACCGATGCCATGGCGGAATGCGGGAACTTTACCGCTGAGCTGGACCAGGAGTTCCGGACCAAGCAGCCTGCCGCGTTTGAGGCCAACCCATCGCTGTATCAAATCGGGGGTGTGTCGAATGGCACGTTCACGCCGCTGTTGAATGCGGGCACCATCCGGCCCCTGGATGATCTGGTGGAGAAATACGGGGGCGGCCTGGCGCCCAACCAGCTGATCCGCGTCGATGGCAAGATCATGGCGATTGCCATGATGGTGAACACCCAGCATCTGATGTATCGCGAGGATGTGCTGGCCGATCTGGGGATCGAGACACCTACGACCTATGACGCCGTTCTGGCCGCCGCCGAAAAGATCAAGGAGGCTGGCGTCGTCGAATATCCCGTTGGCGCCACGATGAAATCTGGCTGGAACATCGCCCAGGATTTCAACAACATGTTCCTGGGTTATGGCGGCACCTTTGTGAATGCCGATAATACGCCAGCCGTGAACACCGAGGCTGGTCTTCAGGCGCTGGAGACAATGAAGGCGCTGACGGTCTATATGGATCCGGAATACCTGGTCAGTGACTCGACCTATGTTCAGCAACAGTTCCAGCAAGGCAAGATCGCCATGGCGAACCTGTGGTCCAGCCGCGCAGGCGCTATGGATGATCCGGCCGAAAGCACCGTGGTCGGCAAGGTCAAAATGGGCATGGCGCCTTTGGCCGTGGATGGCGGCACGCCGGCGACGACATTGTGGTGGGATGGCATGGTGATTGCCAAGAACATCACCGATGAAGAAGCCGAGGCTGCGTTCCAACTGATCATGGAAGGCATGGACGAGGATATGGTCACGGCCGCCAATGATCAGGCGATCTGGCTGATCGGCGGCTATGTGCCCGGCGATGTGGCCCAGGGTGTTGTCGCCACAGCGACCCATGATCCTGCGCCGCTGGCCTACCCCTCGACCACACAGATGGGTTTGATGCACACGGCCCTGGGCAACGAGTTGCCTGCCTTCTTCACCGGGGAACGCGACGCCGCCGCGACGCTGGAGGCGGTTGAAGCCGCCTACACCACCGCCGCCAAGGAAGCCGGCATCCTCTGATCACACATTGCACCGGGCCCGCCATTTTGGCTGGCCCGGTGCCGCTGCTGGGGGCCCTGACATGTACTACTCGATCTCTGGGATCATCACGTTTGGTGCGCTGGTCGGATTGCTGCTGACCACCGATCCGGCCATGGACATCGTGTGGGGCCTCATCCTCTTTGCGTCTGGGTTTTTTCTGGGGGCCAAGCTGTGGGATCGCGATGTGGCGTTGGAGCAAACGGCGCAGGACGATCTTTCCGATCTGTCTGCGCAAGACCGCGCGCGCCTCGACGAACTATTGGCCGATGATCGCAAATTGGATGCGGTTAAGCCGTTATACCGCGATGGCGAGCGGCCGCTTGTGCGCGCCAAAGGCATCGTTGAGGCAAGGGAACAGGAGCCGGCATGAAATTCCGCACTTTCGCCAGTTTTGTCGGGCCATCGGTCTTTTTGATGCTGCTCTTCATCGCCTTCCCGCTGGTCAGTGTGTTTACGCAAAGTTTCCAACTGACCCAACCGGTCATGACCACGGTCGAGGTCGAGACCTGCACACCTGGTTTTCTGACCCAGACCTGCACGACTGAAACCAAGACCGTCCCAAAACTGACGGCCACCGGTGGTGTTGAAACGACCACGACCTGGGTCGGATTTCGCAGCTACCAGAATGTTCTGCAGATGGACAAGGTGTGGAGTGCCGTGGGAGCCGGACGGCTGGGCGATATCCTCCAGATTGATTTTTGGAAGGCGCTGCGGTTCACCCTAACCTTCACCTTGATCACGCTACCCCTGGTGCTGATCGTGGGGATGGGGATCGCCCTGGCTGTGAACAATGCCGCAGCATCGCTCAAGGGTCAGATCATCTTTATCTCGCTCTTGCCCTTTATCATCACCCCCGTGATCGGCGCGCTCAGTATCAGGTGGCTGTTCATCGGCGACGGCATCCTGACGGTCGCGCTGGAAAACCTGCTGGAGCGCGACATCGCGATGTTCGCCCAAGGGTGGACGATAGAGATCCTGATGCTGTTCTACCGGGTCTGGCATGTGGCACCCTTTGCCTTTGTGATCTTTTATGCGGGTCTCCAAACCGTCAACCAGGATACGTTAGAGTCCGCCATTATCGACGGTGCATCGCGGTGGGAGCGGCTGCGCTTTGTCGTGATCCCACATTTGATGCCACTGATCATCTTTATCTCTTTGATTCACCTGATGGATTCGTACCGCGTGTTCGAAGAGATCGTGGGCTTCACCAGCCAAGCCCATGTGATCAGCCTGCAATGGTTGACCTACGATTTCCTGCAGCCGGACGACTCGGGCAACCGCGCCATCGGGCGGGCCTCTGCCTCGGCCATGTTGACGATGATCGGCATCGTGATCCTGCTGGTCCCGCTGCTGCGCCGCACGTGGCGCGACCATAGGGGGAGCAACTGATGGCCACGCCGCGCGCATTGCAGCAATCGCTGCCGTTGAAAATGGCGTCTGCCGGGTTCCTGATCTTCTGGTGCCTGCTGGCGGCGTTCCCGATCTTTTGGATCGCGGTGATGAGTTTCAAAACGCCCGTGGATGCCTTTGCCGCCAACCCGCTTTCCGTGATCTTCGGGCCAGAAACACGGGCGCGCGGGTCAGGCCTGTCGATCCTGGATATCGTCTTTGGTCTGACGGTGCTGATTGTAGCGGGGCGGATGGCGTTCCGCCGCTTGCCGGGCTGGGTGGCGCGGTTCACGCCGCCGCATTTGCTGGTTCTGGGTTGGCTGATCGGCGCGTTGGCCTTTGCCATCGTCTTTCTGGTGGTGTTCTTTGGGATCCTACCGCCGGTCATGGGCGTCTTGAACGCGATTCTTGGGCCGCTGGGCAATCCGGTGATCGGGCTGACGACCGAACATTACGTGGCCGTCTGGGGCGAGAATGCCTTTTACCGCAATTTCCTGAACTCTCTAATGGTGACGGCGGGCGTGGTGACCGTCTCGCTAACCGTGGGGACCTTGGCTGGCTACGGCCTGGCGCGGTCCGGTGCAGGCATCGCATTCTGGATCTTGATCATCGCGCTGATCTTCCGCGCGCTGCCCCATTCGGTGCTGGTGGCGGGCTATTTGCCTGTGTTCATCAACTCGGCTGAGATCCTGCGCCCTATCCTGGGGGAGAATGCGCCAACGCTCTACGGTCAGCCGCTGGCGGTGATCGCGGTCCTGGTTTCCATCAACCAACCATTCACAATCTGGATGTTGCGCAGCTTCTTCCAGAACATCCCGACCGACCTGGACGAGGCGGCCCGGGTCGATGGCTGCACTCATTTCCAGGCGTTTCGCTGGGTGATCATGCCGGTCATGTGGCCAGGGGTGATCACGACTGGCCTGTTCAGCTTTTTGTTGGCCTATAACGACTTCCTGGTGACATCCCTGCTGCTGGACGCCCAGAACCAGACCATGGTCCCGGCCATTGCCAGCTATTTCAACCGCGAGACGACGACGACCGATCAGGTCGAAGCGGTGGCGGCTGCTGTGTCGATCACCGCACCGTTGTTCTTGTTGGTCATGGTGTTCCAACGCCAGATCGTCAGCGGGTTGACTGCAGGTGCTGTCAAAGGATGAAGACACGTATTGCAGAGGATTGCCAGTCGGTCGAGCGCGATCCAAGGGTGTGCAATCCCTTTTTGCAACCGGTTGCAATATGCGCTGACTTCTGTTTTATCGGTAACACGGGAGCGTTTCCAAAGCCTTGCCTAGCGCTTTCGTAAACGATTACGCTTGTGTGCAGGAGTAATTTGATAGCGCAATCAGTTTATAGGTTGCCTTGTCAGGAATTAGTTGCAACCACTAAGCGGTGCATTCCGGGGTCGCCTCCGGAGGTTACTTTAGGCGCAGGACAAGCGCTGGTTCAAATGGGAGGAAAGTTCATGAAAAAATTGATCGCGACGGCGATGGCAACGGCTCTGCTTGCAGGAGTCGCCATGGCGCAGGAGCGTTATGTGGTCATCACGCACACCCAGGGCACTGACCCGTTCTGGCCGGTGGTTGAAAAGGGGGCACGCGATGCGGCTGAAGCCGTTGGTGCCACCATCGAATACAACTTTGACGCATCCGGCGACATGGCTGGCATGGCCAAGCTGATCGAGGCCGCTGCTGCGACCCAGCCCGACGGCATTGTCGTGTCGTTGCCCGATGCCGCGGCGCTTGGTCCGGCGATCAAATCGGCATCCGATTCAGGTGTGCCTGTGATCACGATCAATTCGGGTCTTGAATCTTCCAAAGAGGTCGGCGCGTTGATGCATGTCGGTCAGCCGGAATATGACGCGGGTAAAGCCGCAGGTGACCGCGCCAAGGAAGAAGGCGTAACAACCGGCCTGTGCCTGAACCAGGAAGCGTTTAATACGGCTTTGGTCGACCGTTGCACCGGCTATTTCGAAGGAATAGGCCAAGATCTGAACATGATCGACGTGTCGAATGACGTGACACAGATCGAAACCCGGACCGCCGCTGCGTTGCAGGCTGATGAATCCATCGATGGTGTTTTGGCCGTGGGGCCCCATGTCTGTGAAGCCGCCGTCAAGGCCATCGCCGATGTTGGCGCTGACGTGCATCTGGCCTGCTTTGACCTGAGTCCGGGTGTGATGGACATGATCGAAGCCGGTCAGGCCGCCTTTACCATCGACCAGCAGCAACGTTTGCAGGGCTACATGCCGATCATCGCGCTGCACCTCTACAATAACAGCGCGGGTCTGCTTCCTGGCGCCAACATTCCATCCGGCCCCGGTTTCGTGGACAAGTCCAATGCCGCCGCCGTCAAGGAACTGGCTGGCGTCGACCGCTAAGCGTTACACGGAAACAGGCGGGCTGGTCCCGCCTGTTTCTTTCTGGGTAGAGGATTTCAAAGCAAGAGGTTGGCATGTCAGGACGGAGCGAATCCGATCGCCTGAAACAAGAGACGAGACTCCAGCGGCTGGTACGGCGGCCCGAGATCGGCACATTCGTCGTGATGGTGATCATCATCGTGGCGCTCGCCTTTTTCTCCAGCGGCAAGGCCTATAACGCTTTGGGTCTAAAGAATAACATCGCCATTATCGCGCAATACGGTATCATCGCCACCGGCGCGGCCTTGCTGATGATTTCGGGCGAGTTCGACCTGTCGATTGGTTCGATGATCGGCTTTGCGGGCATGTCCATGGCGATGATGCTGAAATGGGGTCTGCCCTTTGGCTTGGGCGAGGCGACACCCATTACCGCCTTCATCTTTACGATGGCCATGACACTGGCCTTGGGGTGGTTGATCGGCACAATCGTGGTCCGATCTGGCCTGTCCAGCTTTATCGTGACACTCGCATTCCTGTTCTTCCTGCGCGGCGCGACCGAGGTTGCCTATCGCTACATCAACAAATCCACCCAGATCTCGGGTCTGCCCGACTACAAGCAGAACAGTTGGTTCGCCGAGATGATGGGGGGCGAGGTCTTTGGCTGGTTCTACGATGTCTGGTTCATGTTGGGTGGCAACCTGAACCGCCGCGGCGAACAGTGGGTCACCGGCTTCGACGCGCGGTTCCTGTGGTGGATCATCATTGCGGCTGCGGCCTATTTCATTCTCAGCCGCACCCGGATCGGCAACTGGATCTTTGCCACGGGCGACAACAAGGAGAGCGCGCGGGCCAATGGTGTGCCGGTCAATGCTGTAAAGGTCGGCTTGTTCATGTTCACGGCGTTCTGCGCCACGATGTTTGCCGCCTGCCAGGTCTTTGACACCAACACGTCGGACGCGGCCAAGGGCAACCTGATGGAGCTTTACGCCATTGCCATCGCCGTGGTTGGCGGCACGCTGATGACCGGCGGTTTCGGTTCGGTTCTGGGCGTGGCCTTCGGGGCCGTGACCGTTGGGCTTGTGGCCAATGCGGTGTTTTTTATTCCGCAGATCGATGGGTCCTGGTTCCGGGTCTTCTTGGGGGGTATTCTGCTGGCGGCCGTGTTCGCCAATGAACGCATCCGCAAACGCATCACGGGGGGGATTTGAGCCATGGCGGATCAACCCTTTTTGCGCTGCGAAAAGCTGGTCAAGAGGTTCGGGCCATTCACGGCCCTGGGCGGCGTGGATCTGGATGTCTATTCCGGGGAGGTCCATGCCTTGCTGGGCGACAACGGCGCGGGCAAATCGACCCTGATCAAAACCTTGGCAGGCGTCCATGCGCCCACCGAAGGACAGATCTACATCGAAGGGGCGCCGGTGACGTTTCGCACCCCCCGCGATGCCTCCAATGCGGGGATCGGGACGGTCTATCAGGATCTGGCCGTCAACCCGTTGATGAGTGTCACGCGCAACTTCTTCATGGGGCGCGAGCTGACCAATAGCTTCGGCGTGCTCAACATGAAACAGATGGACGAGATCACCCATGATGAGATGCTGAAGATCGGGATCGATATTTCGGACCCGTCCCAGGCCGTGGGCACGATGTCAGGCGGTCAACGCCAGACCCTGGCCATCGCACGCGCGATCCATTTCGGTGCTAAGGTCCTGATCCTGGACGAGCCGACCTCGGCCCTGGGGCAAAAGCAGCAGATGGAAGTGTTGAAAACGATGATGCGGGTCCGCGCTCGGGGCGATATCGCGATCATCTTCATAACCCATAACGAGATCCATTCCAAGCTGGTGGCCGATCGGATGACGTTTCTGGCGCTGGGTCAGGTCATTGGGTCCGGTACGAAGGCTGAATTGGAAGGTGAGGATATCCGCCGCCTGATGGCCGGTGGCGCCGAGATGGCGGATCTGGAACAGGAGCTGGCGGCGATCTGATCCCGATTGGAATGCTGGATTGTATGCCTCCGGCGGGGATATTTTAGGACACATGATGAGGGTGGGTTAGTCCGCAGGGTCGGCCCATCGGCGTTTATCTGACCCGGGCGACGACGTAATCGGCCAGGTCGACCAGCATGTCCTTTAACTCGCTGGAGGGGAGGGACGTAAGGGCCGATTTGGCCAGATCCGACCAGCGGACAGCTTCGATGCGGGTGGCCTCCATCGTGCCGTGATGGGCGATCAGGGACAGGGCCTGGTCCAGATCACCATCCCGTTGATCCCCTTTCTCGATCACGCGTTGCCAAAAGGCGCGTTGTTCGGCATCGGCAACAGCGACGGCTTTGATCACCGGCATCGTCAATTTGCGCTCGCGGAAATCGTCGCCGATGTTTTTGCCCGTTGCCTGGGTGTCACCGCCGTAATCCAGTAGGTCATCGACGATCTGGAAACTGATGCCAAGCGCGTCGCCATAGGTGCGCAACGCATCGACTTGATTGGCGTCGACCCCGGCGATGACCCCGCCCACCTCGGTGGCGGCAGCGAAAAGTGCCGCGGTCTTGCCACGGACGACCTTCAGGTAAATCTCTTCATCTGTGGACAGGTCCTGGGCCGCGGTCAATTGCAGCACTTCACCTTCGGCAATGGTGGCCGACGCATTGGACAGGATGTCCAGCACGCGTAAATTGCCGGTTTCAACCATCAACTGAAAGCTGCGGGCGAATAGATAGTCGCCCACCAGAACGCTGGATTTGTTATCCCAGAGCAGGTTCGCCGTTGGGCGCCCGCGGCGCTGGCCGCTTTCATCCACGACATCATCATGGAGCAGCGTGGCCGTGTGGATAAACTCTACCGTCGCTGCCAGATTGATGTGGAACGGCCCCCCATAGCCGCACATCCGCGCGGTCGCCAAGGTCAGCATCGGGCGCAAGCGTTTGCCACCGGCCTCGACCAGATGGGCGGTTACTTCGGGGATGCGCGGCGCATGCTCCGAGGCCATGCGCGCCCGGATCAGCGCGTTGACCGCAACCAGGTCATCGGCCAGCGCTTTGGCCAAACGTTCATGCGGTTTCTCGGTAGCGTGGTCCAGGCCCATCACGGTCTCGTCACTTGGCTCGACATCCGGGTCAAACTGCCCTTAAGTCCTTGGGTTATGAGGGAAGTCTTGCGCACAACAGATCCGACGATCATTGCCTATGCACAGGCTTTGCTCAGTGGCGAAGATATAGACTGCTTCACCATGGACGTCCACATGAGCGTGCTGGAAGGCAGCATTGGCGTATTGCCGCGGCGGCTGATGGTGCGGTCGGCCGATCTGTTCATCGCGCGGGCTATCCTGGTGGATAACAACATCGCCGTGACCGAGGACCGCTGAGGGTGGATCTGACACAGGATGCGTTTTTGGGGGGGCGGGTTCGGATCTGGCAGCCCGAGCGCGGCTACAGGGCTGGGGTTGACCCGGTTTTGCTGGCGGCCGCTTGCCCGGCAGAGGCAGGTGAGACTGTGCTGGAACTGGGATGCGGCGTTGGCACGGCGAGCCTATGTCTGGCGGCGCGGGTTCAGGGCGCGGGCTTGACCTGCATCGAAATTCAGTCCGACATGGCCGCTTTGGCCCGGCGGAATGCCGTCGAGAATGCAGTGGATCTTGGCGTGCATGACGGTGATCTGACCAAACCGCCGCCTAATATTCGCGATCGGAATTTCGATCACGTGATCGCCAACCCGCCATATTTTCGGCGGGAGGCGGGTAGTGCGGCCGCCGATGGCACCCGCGAAACTGCGCTGGGTGAAGTGACCCCGCTGGCGGATTGGTTGGATGCGGCGCGGCGGCGGTTGAAACCCAAGGGCTGGTTGACACTGATACACCGGCCGGAGCGGTTGACGGATCTTTGTGCTGGCCTGTCTGGTTTCGGTGATATCCGCCTGTTGCCGATCGCGCCGCGCGACGGGCGAGAGGCCAGCCTTGTTGTGATCCGGGCCCGCAAGGGGGCCCGGGGGCCTTTGCGCTTGTTGGCGCCATTCATCATGCATGACGGCGCAGAGCATGTTCTGGACGGGGATGATTACACGGCAATGGCCAAGTCGGTCCTGCGCGACGCGGCGGCTCTGCCGGGCTTTTAGGCGCCGCCGCCACCCGGTGATTAACCTAACGTCAATCTTTTCGGCGACAGTTTGTGCTGACCAGCATGTGTAACGCTCGCGTGACACGACTCGGAAAGTGTGTTGGGATCGAAATGTTTGCAACGAAGAGAGGATCAACGATGTCAGTTAGCGCGCATATCCAGGAACTCCGCAAAAAACATCAGTATCTCTCGGAACGAGTCGAACAGGAACAGCGCAGCCCCGGAACCGATGCCCTACAGATTGCCGAACTGAAAAAGCGCAAGCTCCAGCTGAAAGAAGAGATTACGCGGTTGTCGCAGGTCTAGCGACACCCCTTGATGTGGCGCTCACGGTGCCACATCCGCCGCTGGGATCAAGATCTTGCTGGCTTCGTACGATGACAGATCCGCGGTTTCCGCCTCCATCCATTCCAGAAATGCTTTGACCTGTGGCCGCATCTCGGCTCCCTTGGGGCAGACGAACCGGTAATGTGCCTCGGTCGTCAACGCGGTCGCGTAGGGTGCGACCAGCCGCCCCTCTCGCAACGCTTTCTGTGTCAGAGAAATTCGTCCCAAAACCACGCCCGCCCCCTCCAATGCGGCATCAATCGCATGATCGGCCTGGCTGAACGTCGGGCCACCATGGCTGGGGGCAACACCGATATCCGCGGCCCGGAACCAGGCTGCCCAGTCGATGGGGGGCTTTAAAAACCGGGTATCATCCTGGTGCAGCAATGGCGCATGATGCAGATCGGCGGGTGTGGCAAAATCTGCGGCCAGGGCCGGGGTCATCATCGGTGTCAGCCATTCCCGGATGATCGGCACGGAATAAAGGCCGTCATCCGCGGTCAGGCCAAAGCGGATTGCGACGTCGACCTCGTCCCGGGCAAAGTCCAGGATCCGCAAAGTCGCCGTGAACCGAAGTTCGATTTCCGGATGCTTTTGGGCAAAGTGAAAAAGCCGGGGCGCCAGCCATTTGGCCGTAAAGGCCGGGCCTGCCGTGATGGTGAGAGCCGTCTGATCGCCCATCCGCCGCGCCGCGCGCCAGCTATCGGTCAAAGCGGCGAACCCGTCGGCGGTGCCGGGATAGAGCATTCGGCCAACCTGGGTCAGTTCCACCGCGCGGTTCAAGCGGCGAAAGACCGGTTGGCCCAGATGCTCTTCCAGGGATTTGATTTGAAAGCTGAGTGCGGCCGGAGTGACGTTCAGTTCGGCTGCTGCCTTGCTGAAGGATAAATGACGGGCTGCCGCCTCAAAGGCGCGCAAGGCGGTCAGGGGCGGTAGGCGATCATTCATATTCGAACAAGTATTACTTAACTGAAGGCCGGTAAAGTCTCGTTTGTCGCTTGGGATGTGCGGGTCCATATTGGGATCAGATAGAAAAATTTGACCCTTGAAAGGACGTTCTGATGTTCGAGGCACCGACAAACTTGATCACGCGCGACGCTATCCGTAAGGCCCATGCCGAGCGCGCCCGCGCGTTCAATGCCGCGATTTACTACCTGTTTCACCCCTTTGCCAAATAACAGGGCACACCACAAAAAAGGCCTGTCCCCGCGGGGACAGGCCTTTTTTTGAGTCTGTAAAACCGATCAGGCCAGGTACTGACCACCATTGGCCGAGATCGTGGAGCCGGTGATGAACCCCGCATCATCCGAGGTCAGGAAGACGACAGCGCGCGCCATCTCTTCCGGCTCACCTAGGCGGCCGACGGGGATTTGCGGCAGGATCACCTCGTTCATGACTTTCTCGGGGATGGTGCTCATCATCTCGGTGTTGATGTAGCCGGGGCACAGGATGTTGACGGTGATGCCGGCGCGCGCCCCTTCCTGGGCCAGGGATTTGGTAAAACCAATATCGCCGGCTTTCGAGGCAGCGTAATTGGCTTGGGCAAACTGACCCTTTTGACCGTTGATCGATGAAATCGTCACGATTCGCCCGAACTTGCGCTCCCGCATGCCGCCCCAAACGTTATGGGTCATGTTGAAAACGCCGGTCAGGTTCGTGTCGATCACTTCGTGCCATTGCTGGGGGGACATCTTGTGGAACGGCGCGTCGCGCGTGATGCCCGCATTGTTCACCAGAATTTCGACAGGGCCCAGATCGGCCTCCACCTGTGCGATGCCATCCTTGCAGGCATCGTAATCGCCGACAGACCATTTATAGGTCTTGATGCTGGTTTCTGCGGTGAACTTGGCCGCCGCTTCGTCATTGCCGCCATAGGTTGCCGCAACCGCGCACCCCTCTGCAGCCAAAGCCTTTGCAATGGCCGCGCCGATGCCGCGCGATCCTCCGGTAACCAGTGCAACACGTCCCATGGATGTCCTCCTTCTTATGTCCTGTCAGGCCCGGTTTCATTCTGTGACCGGTGCCAACAGATAGGCGGTGCAGGATCGCATCGCCTTGATATATATCAGAAAAGTACGGTTTCGCGCGCCGGGTTAGCCGCGCTCCACACAAAGGGCGACCCCCATGCCACCACCGATGCACAAGGTTGCAAGGCCCTTCTTGGCGTCGCGGCGCTTCATCTCGAACAGCAAGGTGTTCAGGACGCGGCAGCCCGAGGCGCCGATGGGGTGACCGATGGCAATCGCGCCGCCATTGACATTCACGATGGCCGGATCCCACCCCATATCCTTGTTCACAGCACAGGCTTGGGCGGCGAAGGCCTCGTTCGCCTCGACCAAGTCCAGATCATCGACCTTCCAGCCGGCCTTTTCCAGCGCCTTGCGGGACGCATGGATCGGCCCGACACCCATGATCGAGGGGTCCAGGCCTGCTGTCGCGTAGCTTGCAATCCGGGCCAGGGGCTCAATCCCGCGCTTTTCGGCATTGTCGGCGGTCATCAGCAGGGTCGCCGCCGCACCATCATTCAGGCCGCTGGCATTGGCAGCGGTCACTGAACCGTCCTTAGCGAATGCCGGGCGCAGCTTGGCCATGGCCTCGATCGTGGCACCGTGGCGGATATATTCGTCCGCATCCACCGTGATGTCGCCTTTGCGATGCTTGACGACAAAGGGGATGATCTCGTCCGCGAACTTGCCAGCCTTTTGGGCCTCTTCGGCTTTGTTCTGAGATTTGACGGCAAATTCGTCCTGCATGTCACGGCTGATTTGCCACTGTTCTGCAACGTTTTCAGCGGTTTGACCCATATGGTAGCCGTTGAACGCATCCCACAAACCGTCACGGATCATGGTATCGATATAGGACATGTCGCCCATCTTCTGGCCCTGGCGCAGCGTGGCGGCATGGGGGGCGAGGCTCATGCTTTCCTGGCCACCGGCCGCGACGATATCGGCGTCGCCCAGTTGGATATGCTGGGCCCCAAGGGCCACCGCACGCAGGCCCGAACCGCAAACCTGGTTGATGCCCCAGGCCGCACTTTCCTTTGCTAGACCGGCATTGATATGGGCCTGACGGGCTGGGTTTTGGCCCTGTGCAGCGGTCAGAACCTGTCCCAGAATCGTTTCGGAGACCTCTGCCTTGTCGATGCCAGCGCGGGCAATCACACCTTCCAGAACAGTTGCGCCCAGATCATGGGCCGGCGTATTTGCGAAAGATCCAAGAAAGCTGCCAACAGCGGTGCGGCCCGCCGAAGCGATGACGACATTGGTCATGTGAGGCTCCTATCCCACAGGTTTGGGCGGAGCCACGCGATGAATCGCTGCATTTTAACCCCACCAGATGGGGAACACAGGTAAGGCACAGCGCGGCAGGGGCGCAACCGCCCCCTTTGGCTTATTTCATGGGGCTGAGTGACGCGGGGGCATATGCCGCCTAGGCAGAGCGCCTGTCAGGCATTTCAAGCCCATCGGGGTGGGGCAGGGTGGCGGGTTTGCTGAAGTGATATCCCTGCAGGCAATCGATGCCCAACTCGGCCGCGATCTGCGCCTCGGCACCCGTCTCGACCCCTTCGGCGACGGTGAACAGATCGAAATGGCGCGCCACATCCCGCAGCGCGGTAACCAAGGCGCGATTGTCTGGATCAGTATCGAGATTGCGGATAAAGCACTGATCTATCTTGAGAATATCGAATTTGAAATCCTTGAGATGCCGCAGCGACGTATAGCCTGCGCCAAAGTCATCCAAGGCGAAGCTGGTGCCATGGGTTTGCATCTCTTCCATAAAGAGCGCCGTGATATCGGGCGAGACCATTGCGGAGCTTTCGGTGATTTCGAGGATCAGGCGCTCTGCCAGGGTGGGGTCATCGTGGATCCCCCGGCGAAAGGTCTCGATCCAGGGATCGTGATAGATTGACCGCGCCGACATGTTAATCGAAAGGCGGATATCGGGACGGGCCTGCAAGGTCTGCAGGCCGAGTTCAAGCGCTTTGCAATCGATGATTCGACCAAGATCATCCGCCTCACAGGTCTGCATGAAATCACGGGCGGGAATGACGCGGCCCATATCGTCGGTGATACGGATAAGCCCTTCATAGAAGGCAGTTTTCTCGGGTGATCGGGCATCTACAACGGGTTGAAACAACAAGAAGGCGTCGCCGCGGTCCAAGGCTTCCCGCACAGTGCGCAGGATGTGGCGATTTCGCAGGGCGAGCGCTGCAGAGATCGGGTTGGGCAAAGTGGGGTCGGTGGGTTGGATCATCATGACAGGCAACTCTCAAAATGGGCGTTCTCTGATTGTTCTGATACCCTTGAGATGGTAAATGTAAGATAAATTTTCGATATTTGTTCCGCTTTTCGGAAAGCTTGAAGAAAGAAGGTCCATGTCAGACAGATGCGGCTGGGTGGGGCAGGAGCCCATTTACATTGAGTACCACGATACCGAATGGGGGGTGCCGGAATATGATAGTCGTGCGCTATGGGAAAAGCTGATCCTGGATGGATTTCAGGCCGGGCTGTCCTGGATCACCATATTGAAAAAGCGGGATAATTTCCGAGAGGCCTTTGCCGGTTTTGCCCCCGATATCATTGCGGGTTGGGGGGAGGCAGAGGTTGAGGTTCTGCTGCAGAATGCGGGTATCATTCGCCACCGCGGCAAGATCGAGGCGACCATCGGCAATGCTCAGGCGTGGTTGCGAATTGAGCAGGCGCAGGGTTTTGACCGTTTCCTGTGGGATTACATGGGCGGCGGGCCGTTGCAAAACCGGTGGGTCACCCTGTCAGATGTGCCGACTCATACGCCGCTATCCGTGCAGATCTCCAAGGACCTTAAGGCGGCGGGTTTCAAATTCTGTGGTCCCACGATTGTCTATGCCTTCATGCAGGCTGTAGGTATGGTGAACGATCATCTGGTGACCTGTCCACGTCATGCCGAGCTGTCGCCGCCCGATTAGCATGCCGGTCCTGCGAAATTGATGCCAATGCCACACATTTGCACGCTGCTTCACCGCGCTGTCAGTTAAGGCGATCAGAAGAATCTTGCCGTCTTTGGCGAGTTATTTCGCTTTGTCTTGACAAAAGCCAATTCTCTTGTGGGCAACTTCGCGATTTTTACCAGAAGTTAACTTTAATGGCTTTTTAGAAGCGTTGTGCGGTCAACAATGCGGCTGCTTAAAGATTTTCGTTGACGATAATGCCCGTGACCCGGGTTGATATCAGGAGTGAGCCATATGTTTTTGAGAATGCTCGTTGCGGGCACGGCGCTGCTTTGCGCGACCAGTGTTTCTGCTGCGACGGTGTCCTATTCGGACAGCATCAGCCTTCAAACAACCAACTGGGAAGAGCAGCTGTCCTTGCCGCAGTTCGATACCACGTTTGGTTTCTTGAACAGTGTGACACTGACGTTGACGGCTATGATTGAAGGAGGCGCCGCGGCCGAGAGCAAGGATGCGGCGGCAAGTACCGTCGTCTTGGATCTTAGCGCGACACTCACTGCAGCAACCAATCTGATCCCCGAGATTGCCAAAGCCATCCCGTTGGTGGTTGAGCAGTTCAACGCCACCGCTTTTGATGGCACTGTGGATTACGCAGGATCGTCCGGTTTGACATTGGATGACTTGCAGGCCAGCGACAGTGGAAGCGGTGTTGTGACCGGATCAGACCTGGATGAATTTATCGGCGACGGCACTGTCGAGATTTTGCTGACGGCCCTGGGAACGGCATCGGGGACGGGTTCGGGAAATCTGTCAACCGACTTCAATATGGATGCCTCTGCGGCTGTCGAAATCACATACGATTACACGCCATCGGCCATTGCAGTCGTGCCGCTCCCGGCCGGTGCTGTGTTGATGCTCACCGGGTTGGGCGCTGTTGGTTTTGTCGGACGTCGGCGCCGATTGAAAGGGTTGTGAACGTAACGAGTTGATACGAGTAGGGTCGCAACAGCACATGGATCATCACTCATGAGATCAGCGCCTGCCGCGACCGCGGGCGCTGATTTTCTATGGCCGCGCGGTTGATCGGACCGCTCACAGCACCCCGGCGAGTGGTCTTGTGTCCTCGGTTCAGCTTTCGGCGGCCAGCGCGTTCAGGATCGCGATGGCGCTGTCGCTATCCCACTGCGCATCCCCGCGCAGGCGCGCGATCTCATTGCCGTCGGGATCAAGAATGACCGTGATCGGCAGACCAAGGACCGCCATTTGCCGGGCCAGCAGTTGTTTGGGGTCGCGGTAGAGGGGCAGGTTATCGACCCCGATCTCTTCAAAGAACTTTTTCATACCGGTCAGCGAATTCCGACCCGTCGCAATGGTCACCACCTCGACGGGTTTGCCCTCCATCTCGCGCGCGAGATTCGACAGCATCGGCATTTCGTGCCGGCAAGGGGCGCACCAAGTGGCCCAGAAGTTGAGTACGATGTATTTCCCTTGGAACTTGCTCAATTGGTGCGGCGCCTCGGCTTCGTCGATGAATCTTATATCCAGCGGTGCAGGTTGCGGGTCGCTGACGAAATTCAGCTTTTTCATATCGCCGGTCCGCAATGCCTCGATCTGGGACATGTCGGCATGAGCTGCATTTGCAGACAGGGCGAGTGCGATATAAAGGATCGCGGATCTGAGCTTCATCTCGTTTCCTCTTTCTTCGGGAGCCTTGCCCGCATGACCAATTCCAACGACGCGCCCAAGGGCGCCAACCAGATGTGGGGCGGCCGGTTCGCCGCCGGGCCCGATGCGATCATGGAGGCGATCAATGCCTCCATCAGTTTCGACCAGCGGTTGGCCCGGCAGGATATTGAGGGCTCTCGTGCCCATGCTGCCATGCTCGCCCAACAAGGTATCATCAGCATTACCGATGCGGAAGCGATCCGGGAAGGGCTTCTCACGGTGTTGTCAGAGATTGAGGCGGGAGACTTCGCCTTCAGCACAGCGTTGGAAGACATACATATGAATGTCGAGGCGCGCCTGACTTCGCTGATCGGCGAACCGGCGGGGCGGTTGCATACGGCACGGTCGCGCAATGACCAGGTGGCGCTGGATTTCCGGCTGTGGGTGAGAGAGCAATGCGACGCAGCCGTGGAGGGGATTGAGGCGTTGATGAAAGCCTTGGTGGCCCAGGCGGAGGCAGGTGCGGACTGGGTGATGCCCGGCTTCACCCATCTGCAAGTTGCACAGCCCGTCACCTGGGGTCATCACATGTTGGCCTATGTGGAGATGTTGGCGCGCGATGCTGCGCGGTTTCGCGATGCGCGGATCCGCATGAACACGTCGCCTCTGGGGGCTGCTGCGCTGGCAGGCACGTCCTTTCCGATTGATCGGGAGATGACGGCACGGGCTTTGGGGTTCGACTGCCCGGCGGCGAACTCACTGGATGCGGTCAGCGACCGGGACTTCGCCTTGGAGTTCCTGTCGGCCAGTGCGATTTGCGCCACCCATCTGAGCCGGCTGTCGGAGGAATTGGTGGTCTGGTCCTCGGCCCAGTTTCGGTTCGTGGCGATGTCGGACCGGTTCTCAACCGGATCATCGATCATGCCACAGAAGAAGAACCCCGATGCGGCGGAGTTGATCCGGGCCAAGGTGGCGCGGATCACCGGCGCCATGGTCGCGCTGTTCACCGTGATGAAGGGCCTACCGCTGACTTATTCCAAGGACATGCAGGAGGACAAGGAACAGGTCTTTGATGCCGCCGACACGCTGATGCTCAGCCTGGCCGCGATGACCGGTATGGTGTCGGACATGTCCGCCAATCGCGAAGTCCTGTCTCAGGCGGCCGGACAGGCCTTTTCAACGGCGACGGATCTGGCGGATTGGCTGGTGCGCGCTTTGGGCCTGCCTTTCCGGAAGGCGCATCATATCACCGGTGCCCTTGTGGCTTTGGCCGAAGCGCAAGGGGTGGATCTGGCAGATCTGAGCCTGGCGCACATGCAGGGCGTGCATGGCGGGATCACCGATGACGTCTATACGGTGTTGGGGGTGGACAATTCCGTGGCCAGCCGCACCTCTTATGGCGGTACGGCGCCCGAAAATGTGAGGGCGCAGGTGGTGCGGTGGAAGGAACATTTGGGATGAGATACGTGGCAGCTGCCTTGGCGCTGATCGGATTGACTGGATGCGGCGTGGATGGCGAGCCCAAGCGGCCTGAATTGTCTGGCAATGTCACCATGGGGGTCGGCTCCGATGGCGATGTGCGGGTGCGGACCCGGACGACACTTGCCAATGACCGGTTTGGCGTGAGCCTGGATCTGTGATGTCACCGATGCGATGGATTTATCTGGCATTGGCGATCTGGGGGTCGATCCACCCGATGTATTACTTCGTCAGTTGGTTCAATGCGAATGGTTGGTCGCTGGGTGGTCTGGTGGATAGCTGGTACGTCCATGACGGGACGACCGGACTGGTGTGGGATCTGACAATCGCCGCGATTGCGCTGACCATATGGATCGTGGCCGAGGCGGTGCAGAGGCGTGATTGGCTGTCCCTGCTGGCGATTCCCACGATCTACGGTATCGGGGTGAGCTGCGGATTGCCGCTTTATCTGTTTCTGCGCAGTCGTAATCGCGCGGCGGCCTGACCGAGCGGCTGCTAAAATGCGGCGCTGACGCGCCATTACATTCTCCTCTGGTGCATCTTGACCGCGGATTGGCCCTGGTGTCGGGCGGCTGCAAGGAGTTGGGATCGCGCGCGCAGCGCGCGCCGGGCCCAACGCATGGACCTTGCGGCTTTGCCGCGTCGGACCATGGGGCGGGAGCACCCCCGACCTGGGATAATGCGCCACGATTGCCTCGCGGGCTGGGTCTGATATCACGCGTGGGCTGCGTTCGATGAAAGGTATCGCCGGTGGACCACTTTTTGTATCGGGATGGCGTTTTATGCGCCGAAGATGTGCCCCTGGCCGAGATTGCGGCCAAGGTGGGGACGCCGTTCTACTGCTATTCCACGGCAACGCTGACCCGGCATCACGCCCTTTTTGAGGAGGCGCTGTCCGGGTTGGATCATATGATCTGTTTTGCCATGAAGTCAGCCTCCAACCAGGCGATCCTGAAGGTTCTGGCCAATCTGGGCGCGGGGATGGATGTGGTGTCCGGCGGGGAATATGCCAGGGCGCGCGCGGCCGGTGTGCCCGGTGACCGGATCGTATTCTCCGGTGTTGGGAAGACCGAGGGCGAGATGCGGATGGCATTGGACGGTGGCATCCGGCAATTCAATGTCGAGAGTGAGCCGGAAATGGCGGTCCTTAGTCGGGTCGCCTCCGAGATGGGTCAAATTGCTCCGATTACCATTCGGGTGAACCCCGATGTTGATGCCAGGACACATGAAAAGATCTCGACCGGAAAGAAAGAGGACAAGTTCGGCATTCCAATCACGCGTGCGCGGGAGGTCTATGCCGCGGCGTCGTCCCTTCCGGGGCTGAAAGTGATCGGCATAGATGTGCATATCGGCAGCCAACTGACCGATCTGGAGCCTTTTGAGCAAGCCTATCTGAAAGTCGCCGAACTGACCGAAACCTTGCGCGCGGATGGGCATGAGATTAGCCGTCTTGATCTGGGCGGTGGCCTTGGCATTCCCTATGCGCGTTCCAATGAGGCACCGCCGTTACCGCTGGATTATGGTGCCCTGATCAAACGCACAGTCGGGCATCTGGGCTGCGAGATCGAGATCGAGCCGGGGCGGCTGATCTCGGGCAATGCGGGGATCATGGTGGCCCGTGTGATCTATGTGAAATCTGGCGAGGATCGGCAGTTCCTGATCATTGACGGGGCCATGAATGATCTGATCCGCCCGGCCATGTATGGTGCCTATCACGACATTGTGCCGGTGGTCGAACCCGCCCCGGGCCAGCCCCAGGCGCGCTACGATATCGTTGGGCCGGTCTGCGAATCTGGTGATACTTTCGCCAAATCGCGCGATATGCCGCCGGTTCAGGCCGGTGATCTGGTGGTCTTCCGCTCTGCCGGTGCTTACGGGGCGGTTATGTCGTCGGAATACAACACGCGGCCATTGATCCCGGAGGTGCTTGTGCGCGAAGATCAATTCGCCGTCATCCGGCGCCGCCCTACCTATGAGGAGATGATTGCCCGCGATACTGTGCCAGCGTGGCTGTAAGCCGCGTGAGAGGAGCGACAATGGACCCCAAAGCCGCCCGACCTGAGCCAAACAGCCCCGAAGAAGCCCGCGGACAGGCGATCAGTCGCCTTGCACGACCCATATGGTTGACCCAAATCGGGATGGTGGCCGAACGCGCAGCACGGTGTTTCTGGCCCCTTTGGACCGTTCTTTTGATCGTCATGGCGGCGCTGTTCTTTGGCTTGCACGAATTGGGCTCGGTTGAGCTGGTTTGGTTCGGTGGTCTGGTCGGTCTCGTCGGTGTCACTTGGACCTTGGCGCGCGGTATATCCCAGTTTCATTGGCCCCATCGACGGGATGCCGTGGCGCGGTTGGATGAAAGCCTGCCGGGTCGCCCGATCCAGACCCTGGCGGATAGCCAGGCCATCGGGGCGGGCGATGCCGCATCGGTCGCCGTGTGGCGCGCCCATGTGATGCGCATGGCCGACCGGTTGAAAGCCGTGTCTCCGGTCAAACCGGATGTCGCCTTGGCGCCGCGTGATCCCTATGCCTTGCGATTTGTGGCGCTGACGGCCTTTGCCCTGGCGCTGCTTTTCGGGTCTGTCTGGCGTGTTGCGACCGTCAGCGATGTGGCTTTGGGCGGGTCGGCGACAGCCGCTGTCACCGGGCCATCCTGGGAAGGCTGGGTCGAGCCGCCGGCATATACCGGCAAGCCAAGCCTGTACCTGAACGATATCGCCGAGGGTCCGCTTGATGTACCGGCAGGCAGCAGCGTGAATTTGCGCCTGTATGGTGCGGTGGGCGAATTGACTGTGGCCGAAACCGTGTCAGGCCGGGTGGGCGACGTGGCGCCTGCCTCTGACATCCAGCAGCAATTCGACATCACGCAGAACGGTCAGATCAGTATCGCGGGCCCGGGTGGCCGCACCTGGCAGATCACCCTTTTGCCGGACACTCCGCCGTCAGTGGCGTTGGAAGGTGCGCCGGAGCGTGAACCAAACGGCCAGATGAGCCAGGGATTTCGGGTTCAAGACGATTACGGGATCATGGGTGGCACGGGTTTGTTCACCCTTGATCTGGGCGCGTTGGACAGGTCGCATGGCTTGGCGGCTGATCCCGATCCGCGCGAGCCGCTCGAAATTGATTTGCCCCTGCCCATTTCCGGTGACCGCCGGGAATTCAGCGAGGCGATAATCGAGAATTTTTCGAAGCACCCCTGGGCCGGTCTGCCGGTGACGCTGACGCTGAATGTGGTCGATGAGGCGGAGCAGAACGGGACGTCTGCCCCCGAGGCGATGTTGCTGCCCGGGCGCCGCTTCTTTGATCCGCTGGCAGCGGCGTTGATTGAACAACGGCGCGATCTGTTATGGGCGCGCGACAATGGTGCGCGTGTGGCGCAGGTCTTGCGCACGGTCTCGCACCGCCCCGATGACATATTCCGGGACAGTTCGGCCTATCTGCAGTTACGTATTGCCCTCAGTCGGCTTGAAGCGGGGGTGACGGCGGGTATGACCCCGGACCTGCAGGATGAGATTGCAGAGGCGCTGTGGGTCATTGCGTTGGGTATTGAGGAAGGCGATCTGGCTTCGGCCCTGGACCGTTTGCGCCGCATTCAAGATCAACTCAGCGAGGCCATTCGCAATGGCGCAAGCGACGAGGAAATCGCGGGTCTGATGCAGGAATTGCGCGAGGCCATGCAGGATTATATGCGCCAGTTGGCCCAACAGCAGGACCCGAACCAACAACAGCAAAATGCCGAGAATGGCCAGACCATTACCGGCGATCAGTTGCAGGAGATGCTGGACCGATTGCAGCAGTTGATGGAGGAAGGCCGCACCGCTGAGGCGCAGGAATTGCTGAACCAGCTCAACCAGATGATGGAGAATATGCAGGTCACCCAAGGTCAGCAGGGTCAGGGCGGGCAATCGCCGGGGGAGCAGGCCATGGAGGGGCTGGCAGAGACATTGCGGGAGCAGCAAGGTCTTTCGGATGAGGCGTTCCGCGATTTACAAGAGCAGTTCAACCCAGGTGCCAACCAGGGCCAGAGCCAGCAGAACCAGGGTCGTGATGGTCAGCAAGGCCAGGGGCAACAACACAGCCAGCAGCAGGGCGAAGGTCAAGGGCAGGGGCAGCAACCCGGTGCCCCGCAGCAGCCCGGCCAAGGCCAAGGCCAGCAAAACCAGCCGCCGCAGGACGGCCAGGGCGGCGGCCCGAATGCCAGTGATCTGGCACAGCGGCAGCAACAGTTGCGGCAGGAATTGCAGCGCCAACAGGGCAATCTGCCCGGTGCAGGCACCGAACAGGGCGATGCCGCGCGGCGGTCGCTTGACGAGGCAGGTGAGGCCATGAACCGGGCCGAGCGTGATTTGGAGGGTGATAACCTATCCGGTGCGATCGACAATCAGGCACAGGCCATGGATGCCCTGCGCGAAGGCATGCGGAATCTGGGCGAGGCGATGGCGCAGGAGCAGCGCGATCAGAACCAGAACGGGCAGCAAGGCCAAACTGCCGGACGCGCCGACCCCAATGGTCGTCGTGACCCGCTGGGTCGGGATCGGGGGCCTGAAGGAACGCTCGGGACCGAGGAAAACCTATTGCAGGGTGAAGATGTCTATCGTCGCGCGCGGGACCTGTTGGATGAGATCCGCCGCAGATCCAGTGATCAGGAGCGCCCGGCCAATGAGCTGGACTATCTGAAGCGGTTGCTGGATCGGTTTTGATCGCCGCACCCTAACATGGCAATGTAAGATTCAGGGATGTCTTGGCGCAGGGCTGCGTTAGCCGTTGCCCAGTCGTGCAGTGACGGCATTTGTGACGAGTTGGTCCAGCCAGACCCGGCCCTGGTTTACCAGATCGACATATTGAACCAGTGACGCCTCAAGCTGTGGGACGGTTTGCACGACGGTCGGCGCGTGCAGATACAACACCAAAAGTGCTGTCACGATGATCAGTGATCCGCCAAAGCCAAGCCGGAACCCCCTGGCGCGTTTCATGCGGTGCTGCTGGATCTTGAGCAATTCGACAGCGGCAGAGCGGGCCTCCCGATCAGGATCGGTTGAGACGCCCGCGCTTTGCAGGGTTGAGTTCAGTTCCTCCACATCCGGCAGCAACTCGCTGCGTGCGGCGGTGCGGCGGGTGAGCGCCGCAGCTGCGGCGACAGCCGCCCCGTCTTCGGGCTGTTCCTTTGGTTCCGTCGCCGCCTGGGCAATGGCTGCGCCTAACTTGTCGGACGGGCGCTTGCCCGGTTCCCGCTC
Organism: Actibacterium sp. 188UL27-1; assembly: GCF_016901225.1. Classification (GTDB taxonomy): domain Bacteria; phylum Pseudomonadota; class Alphaproteobacteria; order Rhodobacterales; family Rhodobacteraceae; genus 188UL27-1. The sequence continues at coordinate 339,200 of NZ_JAFEUL010000001.1, forward strand.
TGTCGGAATGGGTTTTGGTTGGGGCGGCGGCACATCGGCCAAATCAGTTTCGTCTGCTGGCTCTGGCACCTCATCTGTCGGAGCTTCAATTTCGGGTTGGGGTTCGGATACCGGTTCGGCATCCGGTTCTGGCAGCGGCTCCGGATCAGGCACGGCACGCAGGTGGCGTTCTTTCGCACGCTCTGCCTGTTCTCGCTCGGCTTCTTCCCGCAGGATTTCCATGACCTTGCTGTCGACCTTGCGCCGTTCGGGCCGGGCGACGGGGGCGTCGTCGTCCTGCCCGCCGCTTTCGTCATCAGACAGAGAGGGCACGGCTGACGGTGCGACCGCAACGGGCGCCTCCGCATCCCAGGAATTGGTTTGGGTCATCTCCCGCACGCGTTGGATGAACAGGTTCTTGGGGACGCTTTCGGCAGGTTTTGTGGGTTCCGCTGCTTCGTCATCTGACCGGCGCGACTTGAACGCCTTAGGCGATAGTCCCAGTTCGGCGGCCAGATCGCGTTCCTTGGCCTCGGGCTGTTGAAACCAGGTATGCCCACAACTAGAGCATTGCACGTCCCGGCCATCGCTGGGCATGACGTGGTCATCGACGTCGTACTGCGCTCCGCAACTTGGGCAAGTCAGCCTCATTGAACCCTCATGCTCAAAGCTCTCTGCTTTGTCCACCCTTGGCTAAGGATACCTTTACACCGGCCTGCGCCAGGGTGAAAGATTTTGCCACAAGGTATTCCTCAGCCGATTGAAACAGGTCACACGGTCGGGCAGAACGGGGCAGGACAAAGGAAGCCCGGGGGATTTTGGTGATCGCATTTGATCAGGTGGCCTACAGTTATGGTGACCGTGCGCTGCTTTCGGATTTGACAATCACGCTGGAACCGGGCGGCTTTTACTTCCTGACGGGGCCGTCTGGCGCGGGAAAGACGACCTTTCTGCGCATGTGCTACCTTGATCTGGTGCCATCCGCCGGTGCGCTTTCGGTTCTGGGCCTGCCGGTTGCCGACATGGATCGGGACACCATCGCCACCACGCGGCGGCGCCTGGGTGTGATGCACCAGGATTGTCTGTTTCTGGACCACCTGTCGGTCTTCCGAAATGTGGAATTGCCCCTTGCTGTATCCGGGCAGTTCAGTCCCAGCGATGCGGACGATCTGGCCGAGCTTCTGGATTGGGTGGGGTTGACCCCGCGCGCTGCGGCGCGCCCGTCGGAATTGTCGGGAGGGGAGCGTCAACGCGCAGCCCTGGCCCGTGCGATTGTTCTGTCGCCTGACATGATCATCGCAGATGAGCCGACAGGCAACGTGGATTGGGATATGTCACTGCGGTTGTTGGGTCTGCTGCTGGAACTGAACAAGCTGGGCAAGACCATCCTGATTGCCACTCATGACCTCACGCTAATCCGTGCTGCCAAGTCCGAGGTTGCGGCCCGGATCCTGCGCATTTCGGAGGGGACGGTGCAGATGGCCGGAGCGGATCTGTGAAGCGCCTGTTCGCGAACGCCGTGCCCTGGGGCGATCAGATCAGTCTCGGTGCCATACGTGACGTGATCACGGGGCGGCGCCACGCCGGGGACCACGCCTTGCCTACTTCTGGCCCGGTCGGGGTGATAACGGCGTTGGGGGCCGCGGCGCTGTCGCTTCCGATGGTCATTGCCTTGGTGCTGGGCGGGTCAGATGGGCCGGTGACCGCCACCGCGCAAGTCCCGGACGGCATAGCGACGGTGCGGCTGCCTGCGGCGGCAGAGGCTGCTCAGATCGAAACCGTTCTGGCCCGTATTGACCAGATGCCTGGGGTCGCGGCGTCGCGCACCCTGCCGGAGACCGATCGCGCCGCCCTTTTGGCCCCCTGGCTTGGCGCGGATCTGCCGATGCAGGATCTGCCTCTGCCGATCCTGATCGATCTGTCCCTGTCGCAGGGCTTTGATCCCGCCACCGCACAGGAGGTATTGACCCGGATCGCTCCCGCCGCCGTTCTGCACCTGCATGCGGATCCCGGATCATCACCGCGCCCCCCCGATGCGCGCGGGTGGTACCTTGCCCTGATCCCCCTGGTGCTGGCCTTCTCAGCTTTGATCGCGCTGGCGGCCCAAACGGCATTGGCCATGCATGTCGATACGATGGCCACACTGCGGCTGATCGGTGCGAAAGACAGCTACATCACCCGCATCTTCGGCTACCGCGCTGCACGCCACATCGGCTGGGGCACACTGGCAGGCAGCATCCTGGGCCTTGGCCTGTGGTCGTTCCTCCATCCCGGCGGCTTACCCGGGCCAAATTGGCTGCTGCTCTTGCTGTTACCCGGCTGCACCGGTGTGCTGGCATATTTCATCACATCCCAGGCGGCGCTGCGCTGGTTGAAAGGTTTGACATGACGGTCCTTCAAGGCACGCGTTCGGTTCTGTTCCTGACGCAGATGTATCTGATGATGCCGATCATGGGGATCGTGTTCCTACCCTATATGTTGCTAACCCCAGATGGTGCGCGGTTTGCCTGCAAAACCTATGCCCGTTGGACGATCTGGACCGCGCGGTGGATGGTCGGCATTCGGACTGAAATACGCGGAACGGTCCCGGCTGATGAAGTGTTGGTGGTGGCCAAGCATCAGTCCTTTTTCGATATCATCGTCATTTTCGAGGCGCTCCCCTCCAGCCGGTTCATCATGAAACGGCAGTTGCTGTATACACCTGTGATCGGCCAGTACGCCCGGCGGCTGGGTTGCATTCCCGTGGATCGCGGCAAGAAGGGCGCGGCGATCAAAAAGATGGTCCAGGATGTTGCCGCCGAACGGCGCGAACCGGGGCAATTGGTGATTTATCCCCAAGGCACCCGGGTCGCGCCCGGCGCCCGCGTGCCCTACAAGGTCGGGGCAGGTGCCCTTTATGACGCGCTGCAGCAGACCTGTTATCCGGTGGCGACCAATGCTGGTCTTTTCTGGCCGCGGACCGGACTGCGCCGCAGTCCGGGTCTGGCCGTGGTGGAATTTCTGCCCCCGATCCCAGCTGGTTTGCCCGTGCCGGATTTCATGGAGCGGTTGGAGCATGAGGTGGAAACGGCCTCCGACCGGTTGATGGCGGATGCTGGCTTCTCCACGCAACGGGAGATGGCGTGATGAAAATGATAGAAACGATCGAGGCGCTTGAAACCTGCTATGGCACGCCCGGCGATACGTCCTTGCGCAAGGTGGCCCATCAGATGACACCGCTTTATCGCGCTTGGATCCAACGGGCCCGTTTCTGCATACTGACCACGGTTGGCCCGGGCGGGACAGATGGCAGCCCGCGGGGCGATGATGGTCCCGTTATCCGTGAATTGGACCCGAAAACACTGGCGCTTCCGGACTGGCACGGCAACAACCGGATCGACAGCCTACGCAACATCATCCTCGATCCCCATGTGTCGCTGATGTTCATGGTGCCGGGATCGGCGAATGTGATCCGCCTGAACGGAACGGCGCAGATCACAGCCGATGATGCACTACGCGAAACATTTGGTCACAAGGGCAAGCTGCCACGCACGGTCACCCTGGTGACGATTGGCGAGATCTATTTCCAATGTGCCCGGGCGCTCCTGCGATCCGACCTTTGGAGCGGGGAGGATCACAGCGCCGGTTTGCCCACACCTGGCGATTTATTGGCCGAACAAACGCAAGGGACCGTTGGCGGTGCCGATTACGATATCGAATGGCCTGATCGGGCGGCGCGCACCATGTGGTGATGGGGTTTGCTGCAGGTGCACAATTCGCTTGCGAAGAGATGCGCAATAATCTATCCGCCAATGCGAGTGCCACGCAATAAACTTGCCGGAGTGATCCATGAGCTTCCGTATCCAGCCCACAGCCCCCGCTCGCCCCAACCGTTGTCAACTGTTTGGCCCGGGGTCTCGCACGGCGCTTTTTTCCAAGATGGCTGGCAGTGCTGCGGATGTGATCAACCTGGATCTGGAAGATAGCGTTGCCCCCGATGACAAGGACCAGGCGCGCGCCAACATCATCCAGGCCATCGGCGATATCGACTGGGGCAACAAACATCTGAGCGTGCGGATCAACGGCCTGGATACACCCTACTGGTATCGCGATGTAGTGGACCTGTTGGAACAGGCCAGCGACCGGTTGGATCAGATCATGATCCCCAAGGTCGGTTGTGCCGGGGATCTATATGCCGTTGATGCCCTCGTCACCGCGATTGAAACCGCCAAGGGCCGCAGCAAACCCATTGCGTTTGAGGTGATCATAGAAAGCGCCGCCGGCATCGCCCATGTCGAAGAGATTGCCGCCGCCTCGCCCCGCCTGCAGGCCATGAGTCTCGGAGCGGCGGATTTTGCGGCCTCCATGGGCATGCAGACCACCGGCATCGGTGGCACCCAGGAGAATTATTACATGCAGCGCGGCGATCGGCAGTTCTGGTCCGATCCGTGGCACTGGGCCCAGGCCGCCATCGTCGCCGCTTGCCGCACCCATGGCGTGCTGCCGGTCGATGGCCCCTTCGGTGATTTCAGCGATGATGAGGGTTTCCGCGCCCAGGCCCGCCGCTCTGCCACCCTGGGCATGGTCGGCAAATGGGCGATCCACCCCAAACAGATCGCGCTCGCGAACGAGGTATTCACCCCGTCCGACGAAGCCGTGGCCGAAGCGCGGGAGATCCTGGCCGCCATGGACCAGGCCAAGGCCAACGGTGAGGGCGCCACCGTGTACAAGGGACGGCTGGTCGATATCGCGTCGATCAAGCAGGCGGAGGTCATCGTCGCCCAATCACAGCTGATTGGCGGCTAGGCCTGACCGCGTTATGAAAGGCCATGGCGCAAGGTAAACCCCGCGAAACCGATCTCTATCCACCGGTTAAAGCCTTTCTGGAAGGACAGGGATATGAGGTAAAGTCCGAGATTGGGGCCGTCGATGTCATGGCCTGTCGGGCGGATGATGAGCCGGTCATCGTTGAATTGAAGACAGGCTTTGCCTTGTCGCTGTTTCATCAGGCCATCGCCCGCCAATTGGTTGCCGATGCGGTCTATATCGCGGTCCCACGGGGGAAAGGTCGATCCTTCGCAAAGGCGCTCAAGGATAACAAAACGCTGGCCCGGCGGCTCGGATTGGGGCTGATCACCGTTCGTCTTGCCGATACCTTGGTTGAAGTTCACTGCGATCCAGGCCCCTTTGCCCCGCGCAAATCTAAACCGCGCCGGACAAGGCTGCTGCGCGAATTCGCGCGGCGTGAAGGGGACCCGAACCAAGGCGGCGCGACACGGGTGGGGCTGGTTACGGCCTACCGGCAAGACGCGCTCCGCTGTGCCCGTCACCTGGCCGATCACGGTCCCTCAAAAGGCGCTGTCGTTGCCAAGGCAACGGGGGTGTCTAGCGCAACCCGCCTGATGGCCGCTGACCATTACGGCTGGTTCGAGAGGGTGAGCAAAGGTATTTACGCACTGACGCCCAAGGGCGTGAACTCCCTCACGCAATACGCGGATCTGGCACTGTCTGCCCCCATTATGTGTTCAGAAATATCCCCGCCGGAGACATAAAAACCTGGTCTCGCGGTCTTTGATTTTGTGCCTCCGGCGGCGATATTTCTGAACACATAATGGGAGATAACCTTACCGCACTGACACGCAGACATCCGTCAGCAGATCATCTGGTGCTGTGTCCATTGGCGAGTTCAGGTAGACCTCGATTGGGGCCTGATCGCCAAGATCTGCGCCGGATTTCGGCAACCACGTGCCGTACATATAGCCGTAGGCGGCCCTCAGCCCGGAATAGGGCCCCTTGTAATGCATAACGGCATAGCGCCCGCCGGTGAGGCGCAGTTCGGTGAGTGGGTCTGCGATTTCCATCGCTTCGTCAACGGCCACCCCGGCATGGCTTTTTAGGTCGGCGGGTGAGGTCGCATCCGGGTCGTCGTAATAGACGCCGACCATGCCATAGGCGTGGGACCACAGGTTGCGGCTGGTGATGATGGTGCCCAGCGTCTCGAACCCCTTGCCGATCTCCATATAGGGGCCGGTATGGGGCAGAGCTGCGAGGCGGCGCATGGGTTGATCAATGATTTCAATCGGATACATGGGTTTGGTTCCTTTCGGGTCGTTCGGGACAGGCGGTTGCAAGGCACCGCGGGATCGGAACGCCGCTGGGGTCAGGCCATACTTTTCGCGGAAGGCGCGCACGAAGCTTTGCGTGTTCTCATAGCCACATTTCCGAGCAATTTCAGAGACTTCCCCTTGTGTCTGCACCAGCCAGCAGGCCCCGCGGTGGAGGCGGATGCGACGGGTGGCCTGAGCGCAGGTTTCGCCGGTCATTGCGTGGAAGACGCGGTGCCAGTGGAACCGCGACATGGCGGCCACATCGGCAAGCGTGTCAAGCGACAGATTGCCCCCGGGATTGTCGTGTATGTAATTGAGAACACGCAGTATTCTATCTTCGTAACGTGCCATGATGGCCCTTACCCTATGGATCGTTCGCACTCACATCCTTGCCAAAGACCGGACGCACAAATCTTGCTCAACTGCCCGGGCAGATCGCATACACGTCCCATGCAGAAACTATACATATTCCGTACATACGCGCCGGGCGATGCAGCAAACCTTTGTTCATCATTGGCAGCGCAGTCAGGTCGCCTAAGGGCCAATCCGGATCAGCCATCGCCTTGCCCTCCCGCGGACAAGGCGATGTCCGTACTGTTCACGTCTGAGTTTCTGTGCTTCTGCGCCCGGTGACGGTCACTCTTAGAGAGGGCGGGTGGCCGCGACGGCGCGGACATGTGCGTCAAAGCCGGGAAACATGCTCACCATCATATCGCGAATCTCGGTGGGGGCGCTTTGCAGGGTGCCTGCCGAAAGGGGCGGTTCGGGTGCATATTCTGCCAAGAGCTGCACAGCCTGGGCGTAGCGTTCGCCGCGTAATTCCTTGACCATTGTCAGGCCGAAATCCAGCCCCGCCGTGACGCCGCCGCCGGTGATACGGTTCCGGTCGCGCACAATCCGGGCATCGACCGCCTGAGCGCCGACCGCATCCAGCGTGTCGTGTGCGAGCCAGTGGGTGGCAGCCTTGTACCCCTCAAGCAGACCCGCCTGGCCCAGCAGCAATGTGCCGGTGCAGACCGCCGTCACGTAATCGGCCGTCGCCCCGCGCGTCGCCAGGAAATCGATGGTCTGCGTATCTTCCATGGCATTCAACATGCCCGAGATGCCCCCCGGCGCGAACAGGATGGTGCAGCTTTCAGGTGCATCATCGAAGGAGATATCGGGCACAATCGTCAGTCTGGTATCGCTGACAATGGGGTCTGTCGTTTTTGCCACGACCTGAACGGTGGCGCCCCATAGGCTGCCGAACATGTATTGCGGCCCGACCAGATCAAGCGCGGTCATGCCGGGATAGGCCAGCATCAGCACCGTTTCTGTCCCGGTCCATTCCGCGGGCCAGGCGGACATATCGTGCAAGGGTGTGTCGAGGTTGGTCCGTACCGAGCCATCCGGCAGGGCCATCTGGGCAAGGCTTTGTCTCGCCGCTGCGGGGGTGAGAATACCGGCGGCGGCGAGCAGGAGGATCTGACGGCGGTCTAGCATGGGAAATCTCCGACGTTGGGATAGCAGTCAGATGGCAGTGCTGGGCCCTTGGGAAAAGGACCTGCCAAACAGAAATTTCGTGCAGCGCCCCTTAAATCACTATCGCCCCATGCGACCGGCTGGTTGCGCCGGTTCAGCGATCATTCAGTGCCGCGCACCTTGCGCACGGCGGCACCGGTTCCTTTGACGGCGAGCTTGGCCGCCCCCGCGGTTGCCTTGACGGCGGTTTTGCCGACGAAAAGCGTGCCGTCGATAGTGTTGTCAAAGGCCTTTTCGGTGGAACAGGCGCCCAGAAGCAGCGCGCAGGTCAAGGCGGCGGCTGTGGCGGTGAGTTTGGTCATGGTCATATCGCGTTCCTTTTCCAAAATACGGGGGTCATCAGGCTGCAGGGACAGGTAGACGGTGCGCGCCGCCCCTCCCAAAGCGATGCGGACTGCCCTGCCACGTCCCTGCAAGACCGGAGATACGGGGTTTTCAAAATCAAGAAAAACGAATAACAAAAATAGATGAACCGAGTTTTTGTTATGAATGGATCGCGATGGATATTGCCCTGATCCGCACCTTCCTAGAGGTGGCTGCGACAGGATCGTTCATGAACGCCGCCGATCGGCTTTATGTGACGCAGTCTGCCGTCAGCTTGCGGATCCAGCGGTTGGAGGATGGGTTGGGGCGGGCGCTGTTCACCCGGTCAAAGGCGGGCGCGGAACTGACGCCGGCTGGCCGCGAGTTTGAGCGCTATGCCCTGTCGCTGATCAAGATCTGGGAGGAAGCGCGCCAGCAGGTCGCGATCCCGGAGGGTTATACCGAAAGCTTGTCAATCGGGGCGCAGTATTCCCTTTGGCCGAGCCTGGGGTTTCGGTGGATCGACCGGTTGCGCGCGCGCCGTCCCGACCTGAACATCCGGGCCGAGATCGGGATGCCCGACCGCCTAACTCGGTTCCTGATCGAGGGGCTGGTGCAGGCGGGCCTGATCTATACGCCTCAGGTGCGGCCTGGTCTGATGGTCGAAAAGCTGTTGGATGAGGATCTGGTCCTGGTCGCCTCCTGGCCGGATCCCAGCCTGGATCTGAAGGGGCGGTATGTCTTTGTCGATTGGGGGCCGGAATTTGTGCAAGCCCACGCGCTGCACTTGCCGGATCTGACCAATCCCGGTCTGACTTTGTCCTTGGGGGCGTTGAGTGCGGAGTTCATCCGGCGCCGCCCCTTTGCGGCCTATCTTCCGGCGCGGTCGGTCAAGCCGATGCTGGATGTGGGTGAGGTGCATCTGGTGCCCGATGCCCCCATCTTTCCCTATCCGGTCTGGGCCGTATGGCGACAGGATTTGCCGCCCGATCTGAAGGATGTGGCGCGCAAGACGTTGCTGGAGGTTGTCGATCAGATCAGCCGTGATCAGGATGCGATTTTGGAGGATCTGGAGGATCTGAGTGATGACGCGCTTGAGACCCTGGGAGAGGGTGGCGCGCAGGCAGGGGGGTAGACGCGCGCGCCGAGAGGGCCCCGGCGCGCGCGACCGTCGTTAAGAGAAGACGTCGGCGATGCTATCGACCGAGACGCCTTCTTTGATTTCGCGCAGGCGGGCATAGGTGGTGGCCGCCAGGATCGCCGAGAACGACATGCCAAGGTACTGGATGGCCAGCAGCACCGGACCGCCCAGCCAGCCGGTGGCACCGAGCACGGCCCCGATCCCCATGCCGATGCCCAGCAGGATCAGGCCCACCAGCAGCACCAGACCGAAGATGGGCCAGCGATAGCCTGAGGTCAGTTGTTGGCTGCGTCCGAAGCCGCCAAATCCGATCTCTTCGATCACGACGGAGGGGATGGTCACGTACCAGATCATCGTCAGGATCAGGCCGGGTATGATCAACGCCAAAGTGGCCAGGCCGATGCCCAGGCCCATGACGATGCTGACCAGCAGGACCGTCACGATCAGCGTGCTGAGTTTGGACAGATAGGCCGATATATTGATTTGCCGGCCAAGCACGGTGTCGTAGGTCAGGAACGTCACGAGGATGCCGACAAAGGCGCCAACGAGCGAATCGACCAGAATTTGGATGATAAAGCCAAAGACGGCGGTTCCACTGAAATCGCCATCAGCAAATGGTTGGTTCAGGACCGAGATGCCGAGGATCGTGTAGGTGATGAACGACACCAGCACGGCCACGAAGCTGATCACGAAGATATAGGTGAATTTCGAAAAGAAGGTGGATGCGGCGGATGACAGGATGTTCCCGACACCGAGCGGCGGTTTTTCCGCAGTTTGTTCCAATGGGTCCTCGCAGAATCCTTGTTTCAGATGCCCGTAGTAGACAAGGCAAGTGCGGCGTCTTCAAGACAGGCTTACCAGACCAACGGATAAGGTTTGGCAAAGATGCGGATTGGGGTTGGTTTGGCGGGCGCGGTGCGGCTTATGACACTGAGTCATGAGAAGACCTTTACAACATCGGTCTCGCCCGTCGCCCTGATATTCTGCAGGCGCAGATAGGTCAGGGTTGATAGAACGGCATGGATGGAAAAGAGCAGGTAGCCCACAAACATGGTGAGCCAGAAGGGTGTGTTGAACCCCATGGGAAACAGGAAGGCGGCCACAACAACTATGCTGAATGTCCAGTTCGCGGCACAGAGGGCTATGATCGGCCAGAGATATCCGCGGATCAGGCCGATCCCCCGTGCGATACTGCGCAAGCGGCCGCTGTCCAGCGCAATCACCGGGCTGACGACGAAGAGCAGGATAACGATCACCACATTGACGGCGAACCGGAGCAAGGCCACGGCGGAGACAAATGCGGGAGATTGGGGCATAAACGCCATAAGGAGCTTCAGGAAGACATCCGGCAGGACAAATGCACACCACAGGACGAGCATTGGGATGAGTATCACCGGAAGCTCCCTGACATAGCTGTTGACCGGTGCGGTCCGCCCGCTTTTGCGGTCGGCGATGATCTGGATCGGTGGCACGACGACAATGCAAACAGCGATGCCCTGGATCAGCAGTATCAGGAGTTGGCGCAACCAGATGGGCACGTCGCCCAGGATCAGCGGAGCCGCGTTTTCAAGGATGACGGCACGCAGCACGATGGACATAAGGACTGCGACGCTGGCAAGGGCCAACAGGATCGGGGCGATAGCGAAGACCATCTGAGCCGTCTCCCGCAGCAGCGGCCAGACCCCGAGGCGCGGCTTGGATGGTATGGCATCCCTCACAGCGAGTGGCCCAAGATAGACATATTGGCACGGCACGGCCCGTCGTCGGTGTGGTGATAGGGCGGGACCCTCATTCGAAAACGGCTGCCAGATCTTCGGGCTGCGCGCCTTCCTTGATCGCGCAAAGTCGGTTGTATGTGAGGACCGTGACCGTTACCTCAAATGCGGTGCACAAATAGGCTGCGAAATTCAGGATTTCGGCAAAGACCCATTGTCCATAGGTCACGCTAAATTCACTCGCCACTAAAACAAGCATCAGGATCAAAGTCACCACGACAAACACGCCAAAAACAGGCCACCGATACCTTGACACAAGGCGGTAGCTGCGCCCGAAGGCGCGCCAACCCTGCCGTTCGATCACGACGAGAGGCGAAGCGACGAACCAAACGACAGCGGCAAAGATGAATAACCCGGAAAACAACAGGGAAACGATGGCTCGAATGTGGGGGAGATCGATCAGCAAAAGCAAAGCCGCCACAGAGGGGGAATGGTTGACCAACCAGAACGCAACCGCCACTGGCAGCAGGTTCACCGGGATCTGTGTCACAGAGTGGCGAAGGCGGAGGGCGCGCCCGGCAATGGTGTCTTGAAGTATCAAGATCAGCGGGATCATGGTGACGGCGTGGGCAAGCGCGTTAGTGAAACCGATACCCAACTCGTACACATAGTAGTTTAGATCAAAGCCTGAACTCCCAAAGAAGTTCGTATCATAAAACAACGACACCAGCACTGTGTCGGCAAGTTTGTTGAGCAGCACCGCAGCACTGGTCAGAACCGCAATATAGGGAAGCCTGGACTTAAAAAGAGCCGCGGAGGCCGATAGTATGCGGCCAATTCCAAGTGAGGCTGACCTGTCGGGGACGCCTTGCACCAGTTTCAGTCCGTCGCAGACGTGCCGTGGAATTTGTCGGCGCGTCTGTCGCCAAAAAGCTGGCGCTGTTCGAGATGGGCGCGCTGGGCGGCGTAAAAGGATTTGAGGAACAGGCTGTGTTCGGCAGGCTGGATGGTCTCCTCGTAGTTAATTTTTTTGCTGATCTGCGTGACGATGGCGTCGAGCTGTTGATTGCGTCGGGCATGGGCCTCGGGCGTAAGGCTGCCATGGCGGTCGGTTTGCAGGAACGTTTCCAGGGTCTGCAATTCGAAGGCGCCGTAAATGTCGAGTTGGTGCGGCAAGAAGGTGAAACGTTCCTCCTGCGGGGTGGCCTTGCCCGCCAGATCAGGCAAAAGGCGGGATTCGGGGTAGTGGATCACGTAGGTGCCTGCGATCAGATCCCCCAGCCGCTGGCGCCGCTTGTTAAAGAGCGGCACGGCCAGCGTCACGACGACCCAAGCAACGGCAAGCGCACGCGACCAGCCATCTAGGCTTTCCATGACCAGCAGGAGGGTCAGGGGGAGAAAGACCTCTGCCTCCTTTGTCAGGTTGCGGGTGAACACGGCATGGGCCGTGAGAGAGCGGCCATCGGCGCTGACGACCTTGAGCTTGAGCATACGTTTGCCCAACGTCTCCCCATTCCACATCAGCTCTGTCAAAACATAATACGGAAAGCGGATCGCGAAAAAGAGCAGCGATCCCAGCCCGACGACCAGCTCATCTGTGCTTTGTGGCCCTGCCAGAGCAATAAGCAAAACAACGGCTACGGCAAACAGGCCGGTGATCAGGATATCGGTCACCTGTGCGCCCAGGCGTTCGGTCAGCCCCGCCACGCGGAAGGTGATGGGCACACCTTCGGGCGGCAGGAAGTCGTGGATCAATCGCACCTTGTTGCTGCGGCCCTTAGCGGCTGACATTGCGCTGGCGCCCCCCAAAGACGAACCAGGCCAGCCACAGGGCGCCGATCCCCCAGCCGATGATCAGGCGTGCGGAGCGGTCTTGCACCAGTTGCCGCCCAAACCCTTCGAGGATGGCTGCGGCAAACAGCATGATCGCGGCCACGATGGCCAGTTTGACCGCATCGCGCCCGGCATGGCGCAAGGCATCGGCGCGGGTGGTCGTACCGGGAAAGAGGACCGCGGCGCCCAGTTGCAGGCCGCCGCCCGCGGCGATGCAGATGGCCGACAGTTCGGTCACGCCATGGATCGATAACCAGCCCGCCAGATCCAAGCCAAGGCCGCGATCCACATGCAGGGCGTAGAACGCGCCGAAGATCAGGCCGTTATAGAAAGTTAGCAAAAACGCGGGTGCGCAGGCAAAGATCCCTAGACCGAAGACAAAGATCGCGATCCGGGTGTTGTGGGAAAAGAGCAAAGACGCAAAGGCAGCGAGGCCGCCATCGGCCGCATCATCATCATAGATCACACCGCGCAGATAGTCGGTGCTGGCTTCCGGTCCGCGCCCCCCGGCCAGGTCGGCTGGCAGAAAGACGTTGTACCAGGCGGGATCTTCGAAGAACAAAAGATAACCCGCCAGCGCGCCCAGGAACATCGCCAGAAAGCCCAGGCCGATAAAGGGGGCGGAGCGGCGCATGGCAGCGGGTGCACCTTGGGTCAGGAAACGGTGAACGAGCCCGCCCAGCCGTTCCTGCGGGGCGTAGACAGCAAGGTAAGCCCGCGCCACCAGGGCATCGAGATAGTCCAGCATCGCCGCATCGAGCGATGTTTCCCGCGCCACGGACAGCGAATTGGCGGCCTGCCGATAGAGAGAGGACAGGTCTTTGGCTTGTTGGTAGCTGAGTTGATGGGCGCCGCCGCGTTCCACCACACGGACGAGTTGGTCCAGTCGCGTCCAGTCGGCTTCGCGTTCCGCACGAAAGCGGGCCGAGCGGAGGGTGATCGCGGTGTCCATCAGATCAGCTCCCGCGCCTTGATATCGAGGTAGGCCGAAATCAGACGTGCCGTGACCTGCCGTGGTTCGCTATCGATCACGATGATGCCCAGGCGCGACAGGCGTTCCATGACGATTTGCCGTTCGGTTTGGACCTGGGAGGCCGCGACGAGGGTGGCCACATCATCAAGGCCGTCTGGGGCCTGCGTTGCTAGGTCGTTAATATGGGGATCGCGGAGCGCCACGAAGACGATGACGTGGCGCTTGGACAGGATGCCCACATTTTCGACCAGCAGTTCGGCGGTGGTCGTATCCTCGAAATCAGAAAAGACCACGATCAGGCTGCGGCGCGGCGTGCGTGCGTTCAGTTCGGCCATGGCCAGGGTGTGGTTGGATTCGACATCCGTGTAGGTCAGTTCCGCGGTGCGGGAGCGGAGCGCGGCAAAGGCCAGCCGCCCCCGTTCCGGCGGCACGAAAATGCGGGGGCGGGCATCGAAGGCATAGAACCCCACCTGATCGCCACCAATCGTGGCCGCCCAGGCGGTGGCGAGGGCGGCGTTGATCGCATGGTCGATCTTGGGCAAGCCCGCGATCTGTTCGCGCATCAGGTGGCCGTTATCCAGCGCGACGATGACGTGGTGGTTGCGTTCGGCGCGCATATCCTTGGCCACAAGGCTGCGATGTTTGGCGGAGCGTTTCCAGTCGATTGACCGCACATCCATGCCCTGGACGAAATCGCGGAGCTGGTGGAATTCGGACCCTTCACCGATGGCGCGGTTTTCCTTGACCCCGTAAAGGGCGGACAGGACCATCGAGGTGATCTCCCCCGACTGAACGCGGCGGATGCTCGGCACGATGCTGACCGGGGTTTCGACCCGGATGCAGGGGGTTACCTCCAAAAGCCGCAGTGGGGAGAGCCAGCGCAGCCATAGTCGGTCGATCAGCCATTGGCCGCGGCGGCGCGCGGTAACGCTGACATGCGCGATGGATTGGTTTTCGCCGTTGCCAGTGAAGGTGATGTCGGCGGGGCCATCAAGGCCTGCGGGCCAGTCAATGCGGGCGGCCAGATCCTGGGGCGCGCGGTCAACGCGCAGGGTCATGGTCTGGGTGTCGCCCACGAACAGTTCTGGCAGCAGGTCGATCCCGATCCCGTGGCGGCGACGCAAGCACGCCACCAGATCCATGGCCAGCATGCCGCCCAGGGCCACCCACAGGATCAGCGCCCCATCCCGCAAGCCGCCGCCCATCGCGATCAGGATCACGTTCAGGCCAAGCGCCGCCAGGGCGATGACCAGCAATCGGGGGGATGGGCGGATCAGCGGGGGGCCTCGATCTGGTTGAGGATGTTGTCAAGAAGGTCCGCGGTGGTGCGTCCCTCAATCTCGGCCGTGGGGCCCAGGACGATACGGTGCTGCAAGGCCGGGATGAACAGGCGTTTGACATCATCGGGAATTGCAAAGTCACGCCCGTCCAGCGCAGCAGCGGCGCGGGTGGCGGCGGCAAGCGCGTCGGCGGCGCGGGTGGAGGCGCCGTGGGTGATCTCCGGATCCATCCGGGTGGCGCGAACGAGGCGGAGGATATAGCCCAGGATCGCGTCCTCCAGCCGGATGTCATCAATCAGGGCGCGCCCGGCGCTGAGCGTTTCGGCCTGGGCCATCGCCGACAGCGCGGCGGTGCGGGCGTTACTGTCAAGCGGTTGGGCTGCATGGTGGCGCAGGATGTTCAGCTCATCCGCCTCGGACGGGAAATCGACCAACAGCTTGAACAGGAAGCGGTCAAGCTGCGCCTCGGGTAGGGGATAGGTGCCTTGCTGTTCGATTGGGTTCTGCGTCGCGATGACAAAGAAATTGTCGCCCAGATCGTGGGTTTCATTGTCGATGGTCACGGTGCGTTCGTTCATGGCCTGCAAAAGCGCGGCCTGGGTTTTGGGTGGAGCGCGGTTGATTTCGTCCGCGAGCAGGATCTGGCTGAAGACCGGGCCCTTGACCAGTTTGAACTCGCTGGTCTTGAATTCGAATATACTGGCGCCCAGCACGTCACCCGGCATCAGGTCTGGGGTGAACTGGATGCGGCCAAAGTCAAGCTCGACGGTGGCGGCAAAGCTGCGGGCCAGCAGGGTCTTGGCCGTGCCCGGCGGCCCTTCAAGCAGGACATGGCCCGAGGAGAAAAGGGCGATCATCAGCATGTCGATGATGTCGTCCTGGCCTTGCACGGCCTTGCCAATCTCGGCCCGGATCGCGTCTGCGGCTTCGCGGAGCTCTTCAAGTGTCATGGGCAATCTGCTCCAGTAAGGTCTCTAGGTCGTCGACATGGGCGATGGCTTCGGCGGCCGGAATGTCGATGCTGAGGCCACGGATGCGCGCCGTCAGTTCCGCCAGCGCATGGGCCAGTTCAGGGTTTCGGCGCTGTAGGATACGGTCGATCCGGGCGCGGGCCGTGTCTGAATTGGCCGCGGCTGGCCCCAGAAGGCGGTGGGCCAGATCCGTCAGGCGCGCATCAAGGTAATCGGCCAGCAATGCACCGTCATGGTTGGACAGCCGCAACAGACGGGCCCGTGCACCGATTGAGACGGTCTTGGCCGCGCCTGGCCCCTCATCGAACAGGCGTCGGGGGGCGCCATAGCGCACGAAGGATCGCCAGACGAACAGGATAGCGACCGCTCCAAAGCCGATCCAAAGGAGCGAAAACGGATAGCTGAAAAAGCGCAGTAGATCAGCCCAGGTGCGGTCGGCGCGCTGGGGTGCGTCAGCATCGACAACCCAAGAGTAATTGGTGTAATCGATCAGCACGCGCTGGCCATCTGCCA
Source organism: Actibacterium sp. 188UL27-1 (assembly GCF_016901225.1). Lineage (GTDB taxonomy): Bacteria > Pseudomonadota > Alphaproteobacteria > Rhodobacterales > Rhodobacteraceae > 188UL27-1. Next base: position 355,515 of record NZ_JAFEUL010000001.1, read on the forward strand.
GGTCCGGCAGCAGGGCACGGGCGATATGGGCGTTATCCCCCAAGCGCAGGCCGTGATTGTTCAAAAGATCGGGGTCGGACAGGATAAGGACGCTTTGTTGATCATTGCCAGTTGGGTCGATCTTGCAGCGCGCCAGCAACATTTCATCCCGCCGTCCGATCACAGGTGTGCAGTCTGGGCCGTCGATGGTTTGGGCCAAATAGAGTTCGGCCTGCAGGTTTTGCCCAGCAACGTTGACGTCGTAATTGGTAAAGGCCGTTTCGGAAAAGCTGACCGATCCCAAGCCAGGCGCGATCTGGGACAGCAGGGTATTGAGCTTGGCATCGGTGACCCTCAGGACAGGGTGGGCTACCCCGGTCAGGCGGGTTCCCGTGCCCCATTTGGGCAGAATGATCAATGTGGGCAGGTCGCGTATCTTGGTGGCGACGACCTCGCGGGAAATATCGAACTCTTCTTGTTGAGACAGAAGATCCCGCTTGGTTTCGGGTTGGTTGCGGCGTTTGTTGAGGTCGAGGTCATAAAGCGGCACAATGTTCAAACCGATGCCGTCCGCGGACATGCCAAAGCCCCCGCGAAAGGTGCTGGCATCGACATCGCTTGTGCGGAGCCAGACCCCCAGGCCGTCGAACCCGATAGCAGAGCTTTGGAGGCGGCGGTCGTCGCTCCCGGACATGAACCACAGGAACACGATAACGGCCGCGCCAACGGCGGCGAGGATCACCAGATCGACCGAGCGGCGGCCATCGCCACCGGAGCTGGATGCCGTATTGTCTGTCATGTCTGCGCCGCTGCTGCAAAGAGGGGGGCGATATCCTGAACATGTGCTTGAAAGTCATCTTCGGATACATCGCGCCCCCCGAAATGGGCACGCTCGGCTGCAACGAGGACGGTGTGAAGCGGGGGGTGCAAGGGCCAGTCCTTGGGAATGCGGCGCAAAGCGTCGCGGGCGGTCCAACTGCGTTGCAGGCGGATCTGATGCAGATCGGCAGCTTTTGCCAGGCTTGTCCGCATAAGCTCTAGCAAGGCCGCGCGCCGGTCTGTCATTTGAAGGATCTGGGACAATTCGGCCGGCAAAGCGGACCCGATACCCCCCGGGGCATTGCCCTTTTTTCGGCGCTTGGATTTGGCATCTTTCGGCTGGGCGTTCAGATCCACGACACTGGCACCGCCCAACCGTGCAACGATCAATACCAATGCACCGATGATCAAGATGCTGAGCAAGATCCAGATGATGCGGCTGTAAAGGGCCATTTCGCCCTCTTGCGACCGCTCGACTCGTTCCGGTGTGAGCTTTGTGTCAAGCGTGGGGGCTTGGCCGGTAGGATCAAAAAAAGTGAGGTCGGTGGATACGGGATACCTGCGGACAGATTGCAGATAATCGGTGCCGCTGTCCCGAATCTCCACTTCTTGCCGGATCGCCTCCTGACCGGCTGATGGCGCTGCGAAAAACAGAACTGCTGCGCAAAACGTGAGAAATATACTTTGTCGCATATTGCTTTGACCTACGAACAGCATTCCGCGATGACAACGTCAATCTCAGACTGATGCGCCGTTTTGGCCCGGTTTTATGGTTTTCCATACCCAAAGACGGTATTTTAGTTTGCAGGCTGCAGATCAGGTGTGCAGCGCACTTGTGCAGCCCGGCGATTGGCTTCGAACTCCGCGTAGATTTTTACCATTTGTTAATCTTTTGGGCCGTAATCCCGAAAGTCATGGTTAAGGCCTGTTTAAGAATTCAGGGCGCGGCATTCGCCATGGTGACATGTGGAGGCACATGCGGGGTTCAAGGTGCACGGGCGCTTGTCAACGTCCGCCCCCATCGCGACGGCGTTTTTCAGGGCGCGATCGGTGCGACGATCGCCATTTGAACGGGGTGGAACAGTGAGGCGACATGACGGACAACGCTGAGGACCGTTTTTACATCGGCATCGCGTCTTCGGCTGGTGGGCTTGAAGCGTTGACCCAGCTTGTCCAGCATCTGCCCGAGGATGCCGGGGCGAGTTACGTGGTGGCGCAGCATATGTCGCCCAACCATAAAAGCCTGATCCATGCCTTGCTTGATCGCGAGACCAAGTTGCCGGTCAAGGAATTGACAGAGTCCGTCGTGCCAGAGCCCAATACGGTTTACGTTACCCCGCCGAAATTTGATGCGGTGGTCCAGGACGGCAAGTTTCAACTGGTTCAGCCATCGGGCCGGTTTGCCACCCCCAGCCCGTCTGCCGATCGCCTGTTTGCCAGCCTGGCCGAGGAGAAGGGGGAGCGGTCCATGGGGATCGTTCTGTCCGGCACGGGCAGCGATGGCAGCTCGGGTGTACAGGCCATCCGCGAGGTGGGTGGCATCACGATTGCCCAGGACCCGACCAGCGCCAAATATGACGGTATGCCCAGCTCTGCGGCCTCCACCGGTTGTGTCGATCTTATCCTGACACCGGGGGAGATTGGCCAGCATCTGAGCAAGATCCTGACCCGGCCCTATGATCTAGAGACATTTAAGGAAATTCACGCCGCCTCCAGCAAGATGGCGGACCTGATGCATATCCTGCTGGCACGGACGCGCATCGATTTCCGGGACTACAAGGAAAACACGGTCCATCGCCGGGTCCAGCGCCGCATGGTGGCCTTGGGCATCGATGAATATGATGCCTATGTCGACCATTGCCGCAGCAATGTGAACGAAGTCGACATGCTGTTTAAGGACCTGTTGATCTCGGTCACACGGTTTTTCCGGGATCCTGATCCGTTTTCCCACCTTGGCGAAGAGATCAGCGGCATTGTCGAAAAGATCCATGATCGACCGTTTCGGGCTTGGGTGGCGGGCTGCGCCACGGGTGAGGAGGCCTATTCGATTGCGATCCTGGCGGCGGAGGCGCTGGGCGGCCCGTCACAGCTCAGCAAGCGGTCGCTCCAGATTTTTGCCACCGATATCGACGGTCTGGCGCTGGATCAGGCGCGCAACGGGGTCTACCCGCTTGCCGCGGCCAACGACATCCCCCAGGATCTGGTGGACAAGTATTTCGAATTTCGCGGCGATCATCTGCATGTCAAGCAGTCGGTCAAGAACACCATCCTGTTCTCGAACCACAACGTGTTCCACGACCCGCCGTTCAGCAACATCGATCTGGTCAGCCTGCGCAACCTGATGATCTATTTTAATCCACGCCTGCAGGAACGGGTCCTGCACCGGATGCATTATGCGTTGAACCGGCAGGGCCTGCTGTTTCTTGGCAGTTCTGAACAATTGGGGTCGTCGCAGCCGGATTTCGAAGCGGTCTCAAGCGAACACAAGATCTTTCGGAAGCGCACGATCAGCCGCACCAACCGCCAGACTCGGATGAACAGCCTGTTTTCCGAGGTGCTGGACCCGCGTCAGGCTGATCGCGGGGTCAAGGATCAGGATGGCAGTCAGCGCCATCTGTTTGACGCGTTGGCCCGCGCATCGGGTGACAAGGCGATGCTGCTGGACGCGGATATGAATGTGCTGCGGGTCTATGGCAACTTCAACAACCTGGTGGAACTGTCGGAGGAAACGCAGCTTGGGCCGACCATCAGCCTGCTGTTGCGCCCGCTTCGGGAGGAAGCGCCAGGCCTGTGTTCGCTCGCGTTGCGCAAAGGCTCCCGCCGGTCGGGGTTGAGCCATGTCTTGGACCCGGATCGCGGTGTGCACGGTGTCATGGAGGCGCTGCCATTGCTCGTGCGGGAAACAAACGAGCGTTATGTCCTGCTCACCTTCCAGGTCGAGATCAAAGAACTGGTTCCCCATCAGCAGGTGGAGCCGGACGAGGACAACGACCGTCAGTTGATGCAGCAGATGCAGCACGAGATTTCCAGTGCGCGCGAAGCCTTGCAGCATACGACCGAGGAGCTTCAGGCCTCGAACGAAGAGCTGCAATCGGCCAATGAGGAAATGGCTTCCACGAACGAGGAGTTGCAGGCTGCGAATGAGGAGCTGGAAACCTCCAACGAAGAACTTCAATCCACGAATGAAGAACTGATCACCGTAAATGAGGAATTGCTGGTCAATTCCACCGAACTCGAAGAAATGACGCGCGAGCAAACCTCCATGCTGCGCTATGCGCCGTCGCTGATCATTGTGGTCGACAGCGCATTGCAGGTCCGCCGCGCCAGCGAAGAGGCCCGTGCCCGGTTCAAGATCCCCGGCCAGGCTGCGGGCCGGGTCCATATCAGCCAGTGTTTTTTGCCGCGGGGCTTCCCGTCGCTCACGGAATTGGCCAGCGAGGCGATCCGCCTGCGCAAGATGCAAGAGCAAACGTTCGAGATTGAGCGCGTATCGGTCGTAATTCGCTGCGCCCCGTTTTATGGGGAGGATGACACCTTGCGCGGTGCCACGATCATTGTGTCCGAACTGGACCGCACTGCGGAATATTATGCGCAGCAGGAATTGTCCCAGAAGATGCAGTTGGTCGATGATATCGGTGCCATTGCCCATTGGCGCCTGTCGGCCAAGGACGGCGTTCTGGCCTGGTCGGACGGCATGTACCGGATCCATGGCCTCGATTCGTCGGGTCTGACGCCAAGCTATGAAGATGCGATTGAAATGTTCTTGCCCGAAGATCGGCCCAAGCTGGAGCAGGTGATCACCGCTTGCCTGGAACGTGCGCGCCCCTTCCAATATCGCGGACGGATCAAGACAGGCACGGGCAAGGTCGTTCTGATCGAGGCCCACGGCACACCGATTGTCGATAGTTTTGGCAATACGCTCCACGTGGTTGGTGTGTTCCGAGACCTTTCGACTGTGATCGAAAACGACCTGCTGATCGAACAGTTCGGCTTGGTTCAGGAAGAATTGAAGATCGGTTTCTATTCGCTCGACGTGGCCAATAACCGCGAATACTGGAGCGATCAGATGTACCAGATGTTGGATATCCACCCAGCGGATCAACCGAATTTTTCCCAGCTTCTGGACAAGATGCGCCCCGATGACCGGGAAAATGCGGAAATGCTGCACAAGGCTGCAATCACCGAGGGCAAGTCTTACTCGTTCAATGCCCATATGCAGATCGGTCGCAGCAAGGAGCAGCTATTCGAATATACTGGTAAGGTCTTTGTCGATCTGAACGGGGCGGTCAGCTACCTGTTTGGAACACTGCGCCACGCGACCCCGGTTGTTGATGAGACAAGGCAGGAAACCGAGAGCGAGGCATCATCGGCATGATCGCAGTCCCGTTTGCCGCCAATCGGCCCGTCGCCCCTGCCCGTTGCGCATAATCAAGAGCACAGCTGTGACCTCCACTGACCTATCCCTGACCCAGTCATTTCTAATGGTTCGCTTTCGCCGGTCGGCCGAGGGCGAATTGTCCGCATTGTCCATTGAATATCAGGGCTTTCATCAGGTCGTGCGACGCGCCTTTCGCGACGAACCGCTGGCGGATCAGGTTCTGGATGCGCGTTTTGTCGACCAGGTCCGCGATCTGTTTGGCCGGGTTGATCTGCAGGAACGGGTCATGACCTTTCCCGAAACAGACATCTTTGTCGATGGTCTGGCACTGTCTCGCCTGCGCCTGTTCATTGCGCCCCGTGACATCGGATGTCACGAGATTGCGGTTCGGGCGTCCCAGGTCATGGGGGATGTGGATGCCATCCTGAAAGTCGATCCGGCGGAGCGGGCCTTGAAGACACCCGATGCGCTTGCCTTTGAACTGCTCGAAGAACTGGCCCGGCCGTTGCATCATCTGGCGACCTATTCGCGTCTGTCCACCCGGGGGGAGGCGGCGCGGTGCGCTGATATGCTCTACGACCGCATGAACGAGATCGCGGCCCGCAATGACGACATTCAATCCTACATGATGATGATCGAGCGTTATCTGACATATCTTCAACGCGGTGATCTGTGCGCCCCTGAATTGGCCGAATGCATTCCAAACTCACCGGATATGTTCATGATCGACCCGGTGGAGCGCAAGGCTGCCAATATCCGCCAAGGGTGACAGCACAGCCGTTACCGGGGTTGCGCAAATCTGACAGGTCCTGCGTCAATCGTCGTTGACAATGCCCCGTTGCTGATAGCATTGGTGTGTGATCTTCGGTTTCCTGACCAGCCATGCTGGCGGGAATGAAAAGGGAACACGGTGCGGCGTACCCATCAGGGGCCAAAACCGTGGCTGCCCCCGCAACTGTAAGCGGTAGCGAAGCCGGATATGCCACTGAACTCAATGGGTTCGGGAAGGTCGGCCAAGCCATGATCCGTCAGCCAGGAGACCTGCCGAGGATCCGCCAACTGGCCCTGTGCCCGTCTGGCGTGTGATCACCGGACGCCGGGGTGTGCGTCTGGCGCGGTACGGGCCCGATGGACCTGTGCCGGGCCATACTTCCCCTTCGTTCCTTTATTCCTGCCGCTGTTTTGCGGCATATTGGAGCGCTACATATGACCAAGATCCTTGCCACCGCGCTGGCATTCTGGGCATCCGCCACGGCGGCAACTGCCCATTTCCAACTGATCTATACCGAAGATACCGGTTTGACCCAGACGGGGTCAGTGCCGCTGAAATTGCTGTTCTGGCACCCGTTTGAGAACGGTGCCGTGATGGATATGGCCCGCCCGCAGCAGCTTTTTGCCGTCCATCGCGGGGAACGGATGGATCTGATGGGCAGCCTTGAAGAGACCGTTTTTACCGGGGCCGAGAATGCAGGTCGCGCCTTTAATGCCAGCTTGCCGGTCAAACGGTCCGGCGATTACGTGCTGGTGGTCGTGCCCGAGCCGTATCTGGAAGAAAGTGAAGACACGTATATCCAGCAATTCACAAAGACGTATCTGAACCGCCGGGGCCTGCCCACAGATTGGACAAACCCCATGGGCCTGCCTGCAGAGATCCTGCCGCTGGTCAAACCTCATAATGTCATCGCCGGTTCAACCTTCACGGGCCGTGTGATGCGGGACGGTGCTCCCGTTGCGGGGGCTGAAATCGAGGTGGAATACATGGCGGCAGAGCCCGACATGGCGGCCAATGCGGCCGGTCCGGCAACCGCCACGCCGCCACCCGGCGGTGCAGTTGTCATCCTGTCGGATGAGCAGGGGTATTTCTCGTTCGGTGTACCGAAGGCGGGCCATTGGGGTTTTGCCGCACTTGGCGTGGGGCCAGAGACGCAATTCAACGGCAAAGACCTGTCCCAGGACGCTGTCCTGTGGATCCGTGCCCATGACCTGATTGAAGGGGGGGAGTAGTGCATATCGTCGATGGGGCCCTGGCGGCCCCGGTCGTGGTGGCGGGCACTGTTCTGGCTGTCGCAGGGGTTGCGCGCGGGTTGCGTGACATACCGCTGGAACGGATCCCGGCCACCGGTGTGCTGGCCGCCACGTTCTTTGTCGCGTCGCTCATCCATGTGCCGGTCGGGCCCAGTTCGGTCCATCTGATGTTGAACGGACTGGCCGGGCTGGTCCTGGGCTGGGCCGTCTTTCCGGCGGTGCTTGTGGGCCTGATCCTGCAGGCGGCTTTCTTTGGTTTTGGTGGCTTGACCGTATTGGGGGTGAACACCCTGATCGTCGCCTTGCCCGCGATTGCGGTTCATCTGGCGCTGCGCCGGGCTATTTCCGCCGCACCCCCACCCAAAGCCGCGATCTGGGGCGCCGTGGGCGGCGCTGCGGCGATTGCGCTGACAGCATGTTGTGTCGCCTTGGCCTTAACGCTGGGCGGCGATGCGTTCATCCCCGCGGCACAACTGGTTTTGATCGCTCACTTGCCGGTCATGCTGGTCGAAGCGGCGCTGACGGGTGCGGCCATCTATCTGATGCGGCTGGTCAAACCCGAACTCTTTCACCCCATGGTCAGGGTCGCGGCGTGATGCGGCCCCTCGCCGTGCTGCTGTTGCTGATCTGCTGGCCTGGTGCGGCGATGGCCCACGGCGTGATTGCCGATATCTTCGCAAGCGGTGGTCAGATCGAAGGGGAGATCGCCTTTTCAAGCGGGCATGTGGCGGCTGGTGCAACTGTCATCGTCACGGATCCCCAAGGTACTGCTTTGGGGGAAACGATCACAAACGATGACGGTTTCTTTTCGTTTGTCCCGGTTCAGCCAGTGGCCCACCATTTTCGCGCGGATCTGGGCTCGGGCCATGTCGCGGTCATGGTGATGGCGGAGGCCGAGATCCGCGCCCTGATGATGGGGCAAAGCCCGCGCCCTGCCACGCCGAGTGACGAGGTGAGACCGGAAGCGAGCGCAACGACTACAGAGGATCAACAGGCCCTCGCAACGCTGATCCGGCAGGAAACCCGCCTTCTAAAGCGAGAGATCGCGGCTCTGCGCGAGCGGCAGACCTTCCAGTCCATCCTGGGTGGGATTGGCTACATTGCCGGTCTGTTCGGGTTGGGCTTTTACCTGGCCGCGCGGCATCGGTTGGACCGATAGGGCATGTCATCGGTCTTTCCAGTTTCGGCCCTGGGGCGCGAGGGTGCAGGCGGCCTGTCTGCCACAGACCCCAGATTGCGCATTGTCACGGCGGCCATATTTGCGGTCATCTGCGTGTCCCTTACCAGTTTGATCGCGCTACTGCTGGCGCTGGCGGGCGCCGTTGCCCTTGCCGCGGGGTTTAACCTGCCCGCAGGCCCAACGGCGCGGCGCATGGCGGCGATGGATGGTTTCATCCTGTTTCTTCTGATCTCTTTGCCCTTCACGGTGCCAGGCGCCCCGCTATTCACGCTCTGGGGACTGACAGCCAGCCTGGAGGGACTAACCCTCGCCATGCAAATTGCGCTGAAATCCAATGCCGTGATCCTGAGTGTCATGGCGCTGGTAGGGACGGTCTCGCCGGTTACCTTGGGCAGCGCGCTCCACGCATTGCACGTGCCCGGCGCCTTGGTGCATCTGCTGCTGTTCACGACCCGGTATATCGGGGTGCTGCAAGACGAATATGCCCGCCTGCGATTGGCCATGCGCGCGCGAGCCTTTCGCCCGGCCAACACGCTGCATACTTATCGCAGCTTTGGTTACCTGGTGGGTATGATGCTGATCCGCGCGCTCGACCGGTCCGACCGGATCATGGAAGCCATGAAATGCCGGGGCTTTGACGGTCGTCTGCATGTAATGGCCCGGTTTCGGCTGGCATATGCCGATTGGATTTTTGTAGGCGTGATTGGGTTAGGTCTGTTGGCGCTTATCGGGGTTGAATGGTGGTTGCGTGCTGCTTGAATTGTCTGGTGTCACGTTTGGCTATACTGATCGTCCACCGATCCTGTGCGGTGCAGACCTGACCCTCGCCGCCGGGGAGCGGCTTTGCGTGACCGGTGCGAACGGATCAGGGAAATCAACGCTCCTGCGCCTGATTGTCGGTTTGATCCGCCCGACTGCCGGGACAATCACGGCCTTTGGCCATCCCTGTCTGGGGGAGGCCGATTTTGCGAAGGTGCGCCGCCGGGTCGGGCTGGTCTTTCAAGACCCTGACGATCAACTGTTTTGTCCCACTGTGGCCGAGGATGTGGCCTTTGGTCCGCTCAATCTGGGCCAGACCCGGGACAAAGCGATGGCGACGGTCGCGCGCGTTCTGGCGCAACTTGACCTACGTCACTTGCAAGACCGCGTGACCTATCAGCTTTCGGGTGGGGAGCGGCGTCTGGTGACGCTTGCCACGGTTCTGGCCATGAATCCGGAGGTTTTGTTGTTGGATGAACCCACCAATGCGCTGGACGCCGACAATCAGGCCCGCCTGACAGACGTGCTGCAAGCCCTGCCACACGCCATGGTCATCGTCAGCCACGATGCCGCCTTTCGCGCTGCCTTGGGCAACCGGGCGCTGGTGTTGCAAAACGGACAACTATCACCGGTTGCTCAAGATCCCGTCAAAACCGTGTAAGATGAATTGTATTCAAACGGCGGAACCGTCACACACAGCGCCGCATCGTCCCTGACAGGAGCGCCCATGTTGGACGCCACCGCCCGCAAGATCATCGACCGCCCGTTGAATTGGATGGGCGCGCGCCTGGCCGCGCGAGGTGTGACGGCGAACCAGGTGACCCTGGCCGGGCTTGTGCTTGGATTGGCGGCGGCGGGGCTGATCGGTTTCGGCCTGCACCTTGCGGCCCTGCTGCTGTTGCTCGCAAGCCGATTGGCGGATGGGTTGGACGGGGCCGTGGCCCGGGCCTCTCGGCAAACCGATTTTGGCGGATACCTCGATATTGCGGCCGATTTCCTGTTTTACGGCGCGATCCCCATGGCCTTTGTCATGTCGGATCCCGCGGGCAACGGGGCTGCGGGGGCGTTCCTGCTGACCAGCTTTTACTTCAATGGCACAAGCTTTCTGGGCTTTGCGGTCCTGGCCGAAAAGAAACAGATGCAGACCGACGCGCGGGGTGTAAAATCGCTCTACTTCACGGGTGGCTTGTTGGAAGGGACCGAAACGATTGCCTTTTTCGTGGCCCTTTGTCTATTTCCCGCGTGGTTCGCACCGCTTGCCTGGATCTTTGGCAGCTTGTGCTTTGTCACGGCGGTGTCGCGTATCCTACTGGCGCGCCGGGTTTTTCCCGATGTCGCGCCCTAATAACCTCAAGTACAAGGACTTCCCATGAGACGTATCCTTTTGGCGGCGGGCCTCATGCTCGCCGCAGTCACCGCAAAAGCTGAGCCCGTGCCCGCGGATTGGGACGCCGTTCTGGCCGAGGCCAAGGGCCAAACCGTCTATTGGAACGCCTGGGGTGGCTCGACCACGACCAACGATTTCATCGCCTGGATCGGCAGTCAGGTACAATCCGAATACGATGTGACCCTGGAACATGTGAAACTGTCCGATACGGCGGATGCGGTCAGCCGGGTCCTGGCCGAGAAAACGGCGGGCCAGGATGATAACGGCGCGGTCGACCTTATTTGGATCAATGGCGCGAATTTTGCCGCGATGAAGGAGGCCGATTTGCTTTTTGGCCCCTTTGCCGAAGATCTGCCCAACTGGCGGTATGTGGACGTCGATGGCAAAACGGTCCGCACGGATTTCACCGTGCCGGTCGAGGGGTATGAGAGCCCCTGGGCCATGGCGCAGGTCGTGTTCATCCATGACACGGCGCGGCTGCCCGACCGGCTGGGCAGCATGGCGGCGCTGGCCGATTGGACCAGGGACAATCCGGGGCGCTTCACCTTTCCGCAACCACCTGATTTTCTGGGGGCGACATTCCTGAAGCAGGCCCTGATCGACCTCGCGGATGATCCATCGGTTTTGCAAAATCCGGTGGAGGACGCAGACTATGACGCGGTGACCGCCCCGCTTTGGGCTTTTCTGGAGGATCTGACCCCAAACCTCTGGCGCCAGGGGCGCGCCTATCCCCAAACCGGACCGCGCCAGTTGCAGTTGATCGCGGATGGGGAGATCGATCTGGCCCTCTCGTTCAGTCCCGGTGAAGCCTCCACCGCAATCGCCAATTTTCAACTGCCCGAAACGGCGCGGACCTTCGTGTTGGACAAGGGCACGCTGGGCAATGCCAGCTTCGTCGCCATTCCCTACAACAGTGGCTCCAAGGCTGGGGCGATGGTCGTGGCGAACATGCTGCTCTCGCCCGAGGCGCAGGCGCGCGCGCAGGATCCCGGCGTGCTTGGCTACGGTACGGTGCTTGACATGGCGAAGCTGGACGAGGGCGACCGCGCGGCCTTTGCGGCGCTGGATCTGGGCATCGCGACCCTTACGCCAGAGCAGCTTGGCCCTGCACAGCCTGAACCGCATCCCAGCTGGATGACCCGGATCAGTGCCGATTGGACGACGCGTTTCGGGGTGGCCGAGTAACGCAATGCAACGTATCGCATGGCTGCCCGCACTGACCCTTGCGGCCATGCTCGGCCCGGTACTGGCGGGGTTGGTCGGAACCATTCTGCCAGCACTGGGCTACTTTCCTGCGGCGGGGGCGGACCGACTGACGCTGGAGCCACTGCAAGATCTGCTTGCATGGCCGGGTCTACCCCGGGCCACCTGGTTGAGCGTCAGCACGGGCCTGCTGGCCACAGGCCTGTCCCTGGCCATCGTTGCGCTGATAACGGCGGGATGGATCGGCACCCGGGCCTTTCGCGCGCTTGAGCGGTTGTTGTCGCCGCTTTTGTCGGTGCCCCATGCGGCGGCGGCGTTTGGGATTGCCTTTCTCATCGCACCGTCGGGATGGGTCGTGCGGTTGATATCCCCGTGGGCGACGGGATGGGCCCAGCCGCCCGACGTGCTGATCGTGCAGGACCCGTGGGGATTGGCGATGGTCGCGGGCCTTGTCGTCAAGGAGGTGCCGTTCTTGATGTTGATGACGCTCGCCGCCCTGGGCCAGACGGATGCCAACCGCGCTTTGACCGTGGCGCAAAGCCTTGGTTATGGCCGGATCACAGGTTGGATGCGCACGGTATTCCCCCGGATCTACGCCCAGATCCGCCTGCCGGTCTATGTGGTACTGGTCTATTCCATGTCGGTCGTGGATGTGGCGGTCATCCTGGGGCCAAACACACCGCCCACCCTGTCGGTACAGATCGTGCGGTGGATGAACGATCCTGACCTTGCCTTGCGGTTGCAAGCGGCGGCGGCGGCGCTGCTGCAACTGGCGCTGGTCCTGGCCACGGTAACCCTGTGGTGGCTGGCGGAGAGGGCGGTCGCCTGGCTGGGCCACCGATTGATTGCCACCGGTGCCCGGGGGCGGGCGGACCGGATGCAACGTCAATTGGGTCTGTGCGCAGGGGCGGCGGTGGCAGCGGCGGTTCTGCTTGGCCTGCTCAGCCTCGCCGTCTGGTCGGTCGCGGGCTTTTGGAGCTACCCCGATCTGCTGCCAAACAGCCTGACCCTGCGCACCTGGATGCGCCACGGGCCCGACCTGTGGACTACGGCACTCGAAACGGCCGTGATTGCCGTCACCGCCACCGGTTTGGCACTGCTTCTGGCCTTGGGCTGCCTTGAGGCAGAATACCGTTACGGTTTGCGGATGCGGACAGGCGGTCTGTTCATCCTGTACCTGCCGCTTTTGGTGCCGCAAACCGCATTTCTGCCGGGGTTGCAGACCCTGCTGCTCAGCATCGGGGCGGATGCCGGGCGCGGGCCGGTCATCGCCACGCATCTGGTCTTTGTGCTGCCTTATGTCTTTTTGTCCCTCGGCGATCCGTTTCGTGCTTGGGATCCCCGCTATGGCACGATCGCAAGCGCGCTGTCCGCCAGCCCGGATCAGGTATTGTGGCGGGTCCGCCTGCCCATGCTTCTGGCGCCGGTCCTGACCGCTTGCGCTGTGGGGATCGCGGTGTCGGTCGGGCAATACCTGCCGACGCTGCTTGTGGGGGGAGGCCGGGTTCAAACGCTCACGACCGAGGCCGTCGCCCTGGCCGCTGGCGGAGACAGGCGCGCGATCGGGGTCCATGGCCTGGTCCAGACCCTGGCCGCATTGCTTCCCTTTGCCGCCGCCGTTTTGCTGCCCACCCTGATCTGGCGCAACCGCCGGGGGCTGCGCCATGGGTGAACGCGGCTTGCGCCTGTCGCAGATCTGCATCGCCCGGGGGGAGGCGATCCTTCTGGAACTCGACCTGCATATCGCACCGGGCGAGGTGCTGACGGTGATGGGGCCATCGGGTGCGGGCAAATCCACCCTGTTATCCCTGATCATCGGAACCCTGAGGAGGGATTTTAACGCGGCGGGGCGGGTTCTGCTGGACGGGCGGGACATCACGGATCTGCCCACAGCCAAGCGCCGGGTTGGCATCCTGTTCCAGGACGATCTGCTGTTTCCGCATCTGTCCGTTGGGGAGAACTTGGCCTTTGGCCTCTCAGCCGATGTCAAAGGTCGCGCCATCCGTCGTGCGCGGGTGGAAACGGCCTTGGATGAGATCGGATTGACCGGCTTTGCCGACCGCGATCCCGCCACCCTGTCGGGTGGGCAGAAGGCGCGCGTTGCCTTGATGCGCATGCTGCTGTCCGAACCTTGCGCCTTGCTACTGGATGAGGCGTTCTCCCGCCTTGATACGGCGCGGCGCGACCAGATCCGCGCATTGGTCTTTGATTATGCCAGCAGACGGGGGTTGCCGACACTGATGGTGACCCACGATATGGCGGATGCGCGGGCGGCGGGTGGAAAAGTGATCCAGATCTGACGGTCCCTGATGTTCGTATAATGATTTCTTATCAATGGCTTGGCGGATTTTTGGTGCCAGGCTAGGCGAAAAGGACGGAACGTAATCCGCGAAACCGATAATCTGTCATACATTCGTTAAGAATGCGGCTATTGTGCGGCCATGCGCTGGACGACGGTTTGCCATCGACCCAGCAATTGGCACGCAATGCAAGGGCTTCCCATGTCGATTATTTTCTCTGAAATTATGTTCAATCCAACCTCCAGCGAAGATGACTGGGAATGGGTCGAGATCGTAAATACCGGCGCTGCGGCGGTGGATCTGTCTGGTTGGGTGTTTGATGATTTCAATTCGGTGGCGCTGTCAGAGGCCAATATTACCGCCGGCACAGTTGGCGCAGGCGGATCGGCGATCCTTTACAATTCCGATGACCTGGCGGCTGCCGATTTCGAAGCAGCCTGGGGGGCTGGTCTGAACCTCGTGGGCGTCAGCAACTGGAACGCGGCGGCCATGAACAATGGCGGTGATACAATTGGTCTATGGTCGAGCTTTGCCGATTACGACGGCGACAACACAGACCAGGCCAATGCCCAGATCTCGTTTGCCTATCCCAATATCGACGATGGCGCGGGCTCGATCTACCTGACCGATCTTGCGCTTGACCCGACTAATCCGGACAATTGGGCGCTGTCGACCGATGGTGCCGAAACGCCCGTGGGCACCGCCGCCGCATCAGCCGCTGCGGGTGGCAATTCCGGCAGCGATGTCGGCTCCCCCGCGGCGCTGACACCGCCACCGGCGGGCCCCGTTTTCTCAGAAACATTCGATTATGGAGAAAGCGGCGATGCGGCTGCCTTTACCGTGACCGACACAGCCGGAGCGGCTGCGTTCTTTGGGGAGGAGAGCAGCTTTGACTATTTCGGCATTTTCGATGCCGACGGGGATGGCGGTGCCGATTTCGGCGGTGATGCGGCGCCGACAGGCTTCAACATCTATACCAACATCGCGGACAACTACCTTGGGGGTTCCGACATTGACGGCGGTACACCTGCGATCGAGGAGCCTGCCTTTCTAACCTGGAGCGGGATCGACATCACCGGTTTGTCCAACCTGCGCATCTCGGCCGATCTGGCCACCGATGACAGCGATGCGGCTCTGGACCCCGATGATTTCATCTCGTTCGAGGTCAGCATCGATGGTGGTGCCTTTGAGCAGGTCATGGCGTTCGAGACATTGGACGCCACCACGTTCAACCAGAACACGTTCCTGCAAGATACCGACTTTGACGGTATCGGGGATGGGGACGCGCTGACCTCTGCCTTTGCGACATTCTCCGATGATTTTGCCGTTTCTGGCAGCACCTTGGATCTGCGGGTCGCCGTTCGGGTGGATGCGGGCCGCGAAGATTTCGGTATCGACAATATCACGCTTGATGAAGTTGTCCCCGCGGGGACAACCCTGACCATCGCCGCGACTGACGCCGACAAGCCCGAAGGTGACACAGGCACGACCGATTTCACCTTTACCGTGACCCGCACCGGTGACACCGATGCCGCGGGTGATGTCGATTTTGCCGTGACGTCAACCCAGGCCGATGCTGCGGATTTTGGCGGTCCACTGCCGTCCGGTACGGTCAGCTTTGCCGCGGGTGAGACGTCAAAGGTCATCACCGTCTCGGCCACCGGTGACACGGATGCCGAAGCCGACGAAGCGTTCACCGTCACGCTGTCTAATGCAACGGGCGGGGCGTCCATCACCACGGCAGAGGCCACCGGCACGATCCGGAATGACGATGGCATCGCCATCACCAAGATTCACGAGATCCAGGGGACCGAAGACCAGAACCTGCTGGATGACCAGATCGTCACGGTCGAGGCGATTGTGGTCGGCGATTTCCAGGACGGTGACGCCGATGCGGGCCGCAACCTGCGCGGTTTCTACATCCAGGAAGAGGATGCCGATGCCGACGACGATGCGGCGACCTCGGAAGGGATCTTTGTCTTTGAAGGCGGCGATTTCGGCACGGATGTGAATGTCGGGGACAAGGTTCAGATCACCGGCACGGTTGATGAATTCTTTGGCGAAACCCAGATCGATACGATCACCAACATCACGGTCCTTTCATCGGGCAATGAGACGCCGACGGCGGCGAACATCACCCTGCCGTCAGCGGCGACCGCTATCAGCCAGGGTGGCGATATCGAACCTGATCTGGAGGCCTTTGAGGGCATGTTGGTGAACTTCACCAATACCCTTACCATTACCGAGATGTTCCAGTTGGACCGGTTCAACGAGATCAAGTTGAGCGAAGGGCCCCGCCCCCAGCAATTCAGCCAGATCAACACGCCCGATGTCGATGCATTCGCCGCTTATCAGGAAGAGATCGGATCGCGCACCATCACCTATGATGACGGGTTGAGCGAACAGAACGCCGATATCGGAAATCTTGACGGGTTTGGGCCCGACTTCACCACGGCCTCTGACATCCGGATGGGCGATACGATTGACGGGCTGTCCGGTGTTCTCAGCTATCAGTGGGCGGGCAACAGCGCGTCTGCGGCCACCTGGCGGGTCCGCGCGACCGAGGATGGGGAGAACACGTTCGACAAGACCAACGAACGGGACGCCGCCCCCGCGGATGTGGGCGGTGCGCTTAAGGTCGCCAGCTTCAACGTGTTGAACTATTTCACCACGTTGGATGACGGGATCAGCCGCAATGACAATCCGCTGACCGAGGTTGGTCTGGAACCCCGCGGCGCCGATGATTTGACCGCCATTACGGGTGCCGCCGCGCCTGATTCCGACGGCCCAGGGGCAACCGATCCGAACGCGGAATTCGACCGGCAGACCGAGAAACTGGTCAATGCGATCCTCACCCTCGATGCCGATGTTCTGGGATTGGTCGAGATCGAGAATGACTTCCTGGCAGGCTCCCCCGGCAATGCGATTGAGAACCTGGTGGAGGAACTGAACGCGGTTGCCGGTGTAGGGACCTATGATTGGGTCGATCCGGGGATGCAGTTCGTAGATGTGTCAGACGCCATTTCCAACGGTCTGATCTACCAGCCTGCCAAGGTGCAACTGGCCCCCGGCACCTCGGTCGAGGTGCTGCGCGATGCGGATCTGGCGGGCCTTGGCCTGGATTTTGGTGTGCCGGTCTTTGACGGCCCCAGCACCAACCGCGCCCCGATCCTTGCCGCATTCCAGGAGGTCGATAGCGGGGAGGTCTTCAACGTCACAGTCAATCACCTCAAATCCAAGGGGTCCGTTGGTCCGGCACCGGGTGATCCTGATCAAAACGATGGTGCCGGTCGCAATAACGAGACGCGCCTGAACGGTGTGACCGCCCTTGATGCCTGGCTTGACAGTGACCCGACTGGGTCCAGTGATGCCGACATCATGATCCTGGGCGATCTGAATGCCTATGCCAAAGAGGATCCGCTGACATTTCTGGCCGATCAAGGCTATATCGACCTTGGCCAGTCCTTCCAGGGCCCTGAAAGCTATGGCTACGTCTTTGATGGGCTGACCGGGACGCTGGACTATGCCTTGGCCAGCCGGTCCCTGTTCGACAGCGTGTCAGGTGCAGCGGAATGGCACATCAACGCCGACGAGGCGGACGTGCTGGATTACAACCTTGAATTCGGCCGGGATCCTTCGATCTTTGACGGATCGGTGCCCTATCGCACCTCTGACCATGATCCAATCCTGGTGGGGCTGGATCTGGCGCCCAGCATCTCTACCGACAATGTGGATCTGTTCACCTCTGCCGATCTGTCCCAGCGTGTGGACGGCTTTGCCGACTTTGGCGCCGCTTTGGCTGCTGCGGGTGCCGGGCAGGCGATTGTCGTCAACGCACCGGATCAGATCGCGGGGCTTGGCACGGTTGGCGTAGATCACGACAACCTGACGGTGGTCGCAGATACCCCGTTTTTCGCGCGTTTTTTCCTGGATGGGGCTGCACGGACCTTTACCCTGGACGGCACTTCGAATGCCCAGGTGCGTGGCACAAACGCCGCCGACACGATCACAGGCAGCGCGGGCAACAACGTCATCCGCACCCGCAAGGGAGATGATGTACTGGACGGTCGGGAGGGCAATGACGTCCTCGCCGCGGGCATGGGCAATGACCAGTTGTTCGGGGGTGCCGGTCTGGACGATCTGCGCGGTGGCAAGGGCAATGATCTTTTGGTCGGCGGTGCTGGCAAGGACCGCCTGGATGGCGGTGCGGGCAACGATCTGTTGGATGGCGGTGCGGGCAATGACGCCTTGTTCGGGCGTGGCGGGGCCGACACATTCCTGTTCGCGGCGGAGTACGACCGCGATGTGATCGCCGATTTCCGCAATGATGTTGATACCATCGCGCTGGATGCCGGGCTGTGGGACAATGCCGATCTATCGGTGCAGGCGGTGCTGGACCAGTTTGCCACCCGCACGGGTCGCACGATGGTGGAGTTCGATTTTGGCGATGGCGACGTGCTGGTCGTGCGCGGCATTGGCAGCGTCAACGCCCTGGCCGACGATCTGGAGATCATCTCGGCGATCCCGGAAGACATTGCCTGATCGCTGTCCATCCCGTTGAAAACAGCGCGTCGGATCCGGCATCCGGCGCGCCATTTTGTTGGGTCGCTTGACACCCCGCAGCCCCCTTGCGATGCCAAGGCCTGGTGATCAGGGGGACAAGCATGTCAGACGCAGCGTGGGAGTTCTGGATTGATCGCGGCGGCACCTTCACCGATATCGTGGCCCGCCGCCCGGATGGCAGCCTGCAAACCCATAAGCTGCTGTCCGAAAATCCCGAACGCTATTCCGATGCCGCTGTCGAGGGCATTCGCCAGTTGCTGGATCTGGCCCCGGACGTGGCGATCCCCACCGGTCAGATCAGCGCGGTCAAGATGGGCACGACCGTTGCGACCAACGCTTTGCTTGAGCGCAAGGGCACAGATACGCTTTTGCTGATCACCGCGGGGTTTCGCGACCTGCTGCGCATTGGCTATCAGGATCGACCCAAATTGTTCGAGCTTGAGATCAAGCGCCCCGAACTGCTGTATTCGCGAGTGATCGAGGTGCCTGAACGCCTGGACGCAGCGGGCCAGGTCGTCACGCCGCTCGATATGTCAGCAACCCGCCAAGCCTTGCAATCTGCCTATGACAGTGGTTTGCGTTCGGTCGCCATTGCGTTGCTGCACAGCTATCTGAACCCTGATCACGAGGCGCAGGTGGCCCAAATGGCCCACCGGATCGGGTTCACCCAGATCTCCGAAAGCCACAAAGCCTCCCCCCTGATCAAGCTGGTGGGGCGCGGGGATACGGCTGTGGTCGATGCCTATCTCTCCCCCATTCTGCGCCGCTATGTCGATCAGGTGGCCAGCGCGATTGAAGTCGGGCGGTCCTGCGAACGGCTGCTCTTCATGCAGTCCAATGGCGGGCTGACGGATGCGCAGTTTTTCCGCGGCAAGGACGCGATCCTGTCTGGCCCCGCCGGTGGCATTGTCGGCATGGTGCGCACGGCCGAGGCGGCGGGCCATGACCTGCTGATCGGCTTTGACATGGGCGGCACCTCCACGGATGTCAGCCACTATGCGGGCCGGTTCGAGCGCAGTTTCGAAACCGAGGTGGCCGGTGTTCGCATGCGCGCCCCGATGATGGATATCCACACGGTGGCCGCCGGTGGCGGGTCGATCTGCACCTTTCGCGACGGTCGCTTTCAGGTTGGTCCCGAAAGTGCGGGTGCCGATCCCGGCCCTGCCGCCTATCGCCGGGGCGGGCCGCTGACGGTGACAGATTGCAACGTGATGCTGGGCAAGCTGGCCCCGCATCACTTTCCGCCTGTCTTTGGCCCGGGGGGCGATCAACCGCTGGACGCCGATGTTGTCACGCAGAAATTCACGTCACTTGCCCGCGACATTGCCGCTGAAACGGGTCAGCTGCCTGACACGCCCGAGGCTGTCGCCAGCGGTTTTCTCCGCATCGCGGTCGATAACATGGCCCTCGCCATCAAAAAGATTAGCGTGGAACGCGGCCATGATGTTACCGGCTACACGCTGCAGTGCTTTGGTGGGGCAGGGGGGCAGCATGCCTGCCTGGTGGCCGATGCTTTGGGTATGCGCCGGGTGTTCCTGCATCCGTTTGCCGGGGTTTTGTCGGCCTATGGCATGGGCATCGCCGACATTCGCGCGTTGCGCGAGGCGCAGATCGACTTGCCGCTCGATCAGGTCGCCCAGGCCGAGGCCGCCCTTGCCACCATCGCAGCGGAGGCCGAAGCCGAGGTTCGCGCCCAAGGCATCTTGCCCGCTGCCTTGCGCACCGAACGCCGCGTCCACCTGCGCTATGACGGCTCCCATCAGCCGCTGGAAGTGCCGTTTGCCGACATTGCCACCATGCAGGCCACGTTCGAAGAGGCGCACCGCCAGCGGTTTGGTTTCGCCTCCCCTGAACGCGCCATCGTGATCGAGATGGTGAGCGTCGAGGCGATTGGCCAGTCCGGCGACCTGCCCGCCGAGGTTGCGCCCACCGGCACCCTGCCCCATCCGCAAGATCACCTGCGCGTCCATATGAACGATGCCTGGCACCAGGTTCCACTTTACGCGCGTAAAGATGTCCCCGCGGGGACAGTCCTGAAAGGCCCAGCCATTCTGACCGAAGCCACGGGCACCACGATTGTCGAGCCTGACTGGCAGGCCGAGGTCGACCCGCGCGGTAACCTGATCCTCACCCGTCTGACCGCCAAGACCCACCAGGCTGCCGCAGGGACCGCGGCGGACCCGGTCCTGCTAGAGGTCATGGGCAATCTCTTCATGTCGGTGGCCGATCAGATGGGCGCGACGCTGGCCAACACGTCCTGGTCGGTCAATATCAAGGAACGGCTCGATTTCTCCTGCGCGATCTTTGACGCCGCCGGAGATCTGGTGGCCAATGCGCCCCATGTGCCGGTTCATCTGGGTTCCATGTCCGACAGTATCAAAACCGTGATGCGCCTGAACCCCGGCATCAGACCGGGCGACGCCTACGCGCTGAATTCTCCTTTCAATGGCGGCACACACCTGCCCGACGTCACGGTTGTGACGCCGGTCTTTGTCGATGGCAAACCGCGCTTCTGGCTCGGCTCCCGTGGTCATCATGCCGATATCGGCGGTCGCACGCCCGGCTCTGCCCCACCGGACAGCACCATAATCCATGAAGAGGGCGTCGTGATCGACAACCTGAAACTGGTTGCCGAAGGCGTGCTGCAAGAGGATGCCGCCGCGGCGGCACTATCGTCGGGCCGGTATCCTTGCCGCAACATCCCACAGAACATGGCCGATCTAAAGGCGCAGATCGCCGCGAACGAGACCGGGCGGCGCGAACTTCTGAACGTGGTTGACCGTTACGGCCTGGACGTCGTCACCGCCTATATGGGCCATGTTCAGGACAATGCCGAAGAAAGCGTGCGCCGCGTGATCGACAGCCTGAAGGACGGCCAGTTCACCTACCCGATGGATGAGGGTCAGGAAATCCAGGTCGCCATCCGCACCGACCCCGCCAATCGTGCCGCCACGGTAGATTTCACCGGCACAACTGCCCAGCATGCGGGCAATTACAACGCGCCTTTCGCCGTTTGCCGCGCCGTGGTGCTTTATGTCTTCCGCACCTTGGTCGGCACCAATATCCCGCTGAATGAAGGATGCCTGAAACCGCTCAACATCATTGCGCCCAAGGGGACAATGCTGAACCCGGACGCCCCGGCGGCGGTGATTGCCGGCAATACCGAGGTTAGCCAGGCCGCCTGTAACGCCCTTTATGGCGCGCTGGGCGTCATGGCGGGCAGCCAGGCGACGATGAACAATTTTGTCTGGGGCAACGACGACTTCCAGAATTATGAAACCATCGCAGGTGGCACCGGCGCGGGCCCTGGCTTCCACGGCTGCGATGCCGTGCAAAGCCACATGACCAACACCCGGATGACCGACCCGGAAGTGCTGGAAAAGCGCTTCCCCGTCCGGTTGGAGAGTTTCACGATCCGCGAAGGATCAGGCGGTGCGGGGCAATGGACGGGCGGCGAAGGCAGCTTGCGCGTCATGCGGTTCCTGGAACCTGTGACGGTCACGACTCTTTGCTCGCACCGGGTCATCCCGCCATTCGGGGGTGCCCGCGGCGCTCCGGGTGCCGTCGGTGAAAATGCAGCCCAACTCCCCGATGGCCGCACCGTCACTCTCAGAGGCAATTCCGAAATCGATCTGCCCGCCGGTTCTTCCTACATTCTAAAAACTCCCGGCGGCGGCGGGTGGGGGAACCTCTAGCTCCTTCTTATTGGTAAAAATATTTCGGGGGAGTCGCCTTCGGCGACGGGGGCTGGCCCCCATCTGCCGTCAGTAATAGGTCAACTCGGTCGCCTTGCCGCGGAAGATCATATAGGCGAGGATCGTGTATCCCAGGATTACCGGGAGCACAAAGACCGTTCCCGCCAGGATGATGATCAGCGCCTCGGGCGCGCTCGCTGCTTCATAAATGGTCAGTTGATCCGGGACAACGTAGGGATAAAACGAGTACGCCATTCCGAAGAAGGCCAAGATGAACAGTGTCGTACCAGCCGCGAATGGGAACCAGGCAAAGCTGTCATCCGCCGTCGGCAACCTGCGCAGGGCCACCCAAAGCAACGCCACCAGCAATCCTGACATCAGGGGCAACGGGGCCAGCAACAGGATCTCGGGGAAGGAGAACCACTTTTCAAAGATCCGTGGACTAACCATCGGTGACGCGATTGAGATTGCGCCCATACCCAGAATCAGGCCCCAGATCCCACCTTTGGCCCAACCTACCGCCTTTTCCTGCAGTACACCATCTGCCTTGATAATCAGCCAGGTGGCGCCGATGAAGCTGTAGCCGACGGTGAGGAAGATGGCCGTCACGACCGCAAATCCGAAGGTCGCCCAGGTATATTCCAAACCCATGATGTACATGCCCAGCATGAAGCCTTGGCTCAGGGAGGTCAGGAGGCTGCCGCCCCAGAAGGCCCCGTTCCAAAACCCTTTCCAGCGTGGCGGAGCCTTTACCCGAAACTCGAACGACACGCCCCGCAGGATCAGGCCGACCAGCATGATCGCGACTGGCAGATAAAGCGCCGTCAAGATTGCGCCATGTGCCGCGGGAAAGGCCACCAGCAACAGGCCGATGGCAAGGACCAGCCAGGTCTCGTTGGCGTCCCAGAAGGGCCCGATGGACGCGACCATGCGGTCTTTTTCATCTTCCTCGGCGAAGGGGAAAAGAACCCCAACGCCCAGGTCAAACCCATCCAGAACCACATAGATCACAATGCTCAGACTCATCAGTGCGGCAAAGGTCAGGGGCAGCCAAACCGCCGGATCGCCAAAAAGCGTCATCATGTCGGGCTACTCCGCCGGGGTCAAAGCGGCCACTTCGGCGGCTTCGGCCCGGGTGCGTTCGGGGATTTTGCCGCCCTGGGCTGCAATCCGCGCCAGATAGGTCAATACCCCGATATAGACGACGATCAGACCCACATAGACGACGAGGTAGCCGATCAATGTGCTTAGCACCATCGGCGCTGGCACATCTGCAACGGCTTGCGCGGTCGTCAAGACGCCAGAGACCAGCCAGGGCTGTCGCCCGATCTCGGTCGTGTACCAACCGGCTAAAGTCGCGATCCAGCCGGAAAACGCCATGGCCACAAGGGCGAAGAGCACGATCTTTGGCAATTGGCCCACATCCCATCGCGCACCAGCCGTATTGCGCCGGAACATGAGGTAGGTGGCGCCCCAGCTGAGCGCCAACATGGCGAAACCCGTGGCAACCATGACCCGGAAACTCCAGAAAACCTGGGGCACAGGCGGGTGAAGCACGGTCCCGTCATCGGCGACAAAATCGTTCAGCCCGGGCACCACACCCTCAGGTTTGTGCGTAAGGATGATCGAGGCCATATTGGGTACGCCAATCTCAAAACGGTTCTCGCGCGTCTCCTGGTCGGGAATGGCAAAGAGGATCAGTGGTTTGTTCGGTCCGGTTTCCCAGTTGCCTTCCATTGCAGCAACCTTGGCCGGTTGATGCTCCAGCGTATTGAGACCGTGCATGTCACCGGCAAAGATCTGGATCGGGATCAAAATCGCGCCAAGCAATACGCCAAATCGCAATGTGGCCTCGGACCCTTCGGTGCGGTCACCCATCAGCCGACGCAAAGCAGAGATACCTGCGATCAGGAAGGCCACGGTG
Organism: Actibacterium sp. 188UL27-1; assembly: GCF_016901225.1. Classification (GTDB taxonomy): domain Bacteria; phylum Pseudomonadota; class Alphaproteobacteria; order Rhodobacterales; family Rhodobacteraceae; genus 188UL27-1. The sequence continues at coordinate 379,727 of NZ_JAFEUL010000001.1, forward strand.
AGGCCGGAAGCCAAAAGCGTGTGGGTAAACCGGTAGGGCAGAGACGGATTGAAAATAACCTCCAGCCAGTTGGTTGCGTAGACCACGCCGTCGCGGATCTCGTACCCGGCGGGTGTGTGCATCCAGCTGTTCAGTACAAGGATCCAGAACGCCGACATAGTTGTACCAAAGGCCACCAGGAAGGTTGCGGTCGTGTGCAACCAGCTTGGCACTTTGCGGAAACCAAAGAGCATGATGCCCAGAAACACCGCCTCAAGGAAGAAGGCCGTCAACACCTCGTAGGCCAGCAACGGCCCTGCGATGTTACCGACGCTTTCCATGAATCCCGGCCAGTTGGTGCCAAACTGGAACGACATCGTGATGCCGCTGACGACACCCATGGCGAACGACAAGGCAAAAACCTTCACCCAGAACTTGTACGCTTCCATCCACTTTTCCAAACCCGTGGCGGCGAACCGCAGTTTGAAAAACAGCAATGCCCAACCCAAGGCGATCGTGATCGTCGGGAAGAGGATGTGAAACGAAATGTTCGCACCAAACTGGATGCGCGACAGCAACAGGGTGTCCATGTCCTTGGCCTTCTTAACCTCAACTCAGTTCGCGGGTCATGAGACGTCTTTGCGCCTCACTGCGTGGCAAAAAGGTAGGTAGCAACGGCGGATCGTCCAAAGGGACTGAGCATTCTGCGACAGTATGACAAGGATCTCTAAAATGCCCTACATTCGCCCATTTCGGTCTTTACCCCACTTAGGCGAAATACGAGTGATGGGATCCACCTATGAGAAAGTACCTAAGCCGTGCAGCGCTTGCGGCGCTCGCCATATCTTTTGCCAGCGACGCGATCGCCGTTGAATGGGATGTCTCGCTTTGGGGCAAACGTCGTGCGTTTACCGAGCATCTGGAAAAGCTGGCCGAACTGGTCAGCGCCAAAACCAATGGCGAATTCACGTTGAACCTGAGCTATGGCGGGTTGTCGGGCAGTCGGGAGAACCTTGACGGCATTGCGGCCGGATCCTTTCAGATGGCGCAGTTCTGTGCGGGCTACCATCCTGCCAAGAACCCGACCATCACCGTGCTTGAACTGCCTTTCCTCGGCGTCGATAGCCTGGAGCTGGAGGTCGAGGTTTCCCGTGCTCTCTATAACCACCCGGCCGTTGTGGCGGATATGGATCGCTGGAATGCCACGCTGTTGATGCCATCACCACAGCCCCAGAACAACTTTGTGGGCGCGGGCGAGCCGCCCGAAAACCTGTATGGTTTGCGCAACATCAAGATCAGGGCCGTGGGCGGTGTTGCCGAAGCTGTGCGTGTGTTGCGGTCTGAACCTATCTCGATCCCGGCCCCGCAAGTACGTGATGCGCTTGAAACCGGCGCTGTCCAGGCGGTCGCCTTTGCGCCCCATGCGCATATGAGCTTTGGCACGCTTGAGAATGCCACCTGGTGGACCACCAACCTGAACCCGGGCACAACCAATTGCCCCGTCGTGGTGAATACCGGCGCGTTGGAGGGCCTGAGCCCCGCCCACCGCGAGGCGCTGCTGTCTTCGACCGAAGAAGCACTGGAGCATTACGTCTTCAACTACACCAACGTCACCATGCGCCAGTGGGAACCGTTGCTGCGCAGCAAAGGCATTCAGCGTGTGGATTTCAACGACACCGCCTTGGATATCCTGCGCGAAGCTTCCACCAGAACGGCGATTGCGGCCTGGATCGAAGAAAACAACGCACGTGGCGTGCCGTCGGAGGAACTGTTGGAACTGGTCAGCACCACGATCGAGGCCAGCAAAAAGCGCCGCTGACAGGCGGGCCGCACGTTTCTACGACGAAACCCACACCTCCCTGGCGCCGCGATTTCAGCCGCGCCGGGGATCCATGGCCGCCCCGGGCGGAGCACGGACCTGCCCGGCCCCCTCAGCGGGATTTTTAGCGTTTTCAAACCCTGTCCGGGCCGTTACGGTCTGGCGACGCAGGGGAAATCTGCTTTCTGGGAGGTCTGACAATGAAAAAATATCTGAGCCGTACCGCGATCGCCGCCTTGGCCGTCGCCTTTGCTGGCGAAGCCATCGCCGTTGAATGGAATGTCTCGTTATGGGGCAAGCGCCGTGCCTTTACCGAGCATGTGGAAAAGCTCGCTGAACTGGTCAGCGAAAAGACCGGCGGCGAGTTCACGTTGAATATCAGCTATGGCGGCTTGTCCAAAAACCGCGAGAATCTGGACGGCATCTCCATCGGAGCATTCGAGATGGCGCAGTTCTGCGCCGGCTATCACCGCGACAAAAACCGCACCATCACCGTGCTTGAGCTACCGTTCCTTGGCATTGAAAACCTGGAGGAAGAGGTGGCCGTCAGTCATGCCGTCTATGACCACCCCGCCGTGCAGGACGAGATGGCGCAGTGGAACGCCAAGATGCTGATGACGTCGCCCATGCCGCAATACAACATCGTGGGCACAGGTGAACCGCGGGCCAGCCTTGCGGATTTCAAAGGCATGCGCGTCCGTGCAACCGGTGGTTTGGGCCAAGCGTTTGAGGCTGTGGGCGCCGTTCCGACCTCTGTCACCGCGACCGAGGCGTTTCAGGCCATGGAATCCGGTGTCGTCGACACGGTGGCCTTTGCCCAGCACGCGCATCTGTCTTTCGGAACGATCAACGAAGCCGACTGGTGGACCGCGAACTTGAACCCGGGCACCGTGAACTGCCCTGTTGTGGTGAATATCGACGCCTATGAAGGCCTGAGTGATGAACACCGCGCGGCACTGGACAGTTCGGTCGAGGAATCCATCGCCCATTACCTGACCAACTATGCCGAGTTGCTGAAGCGTTGGGATGCGGTGCTGGCGGAAAAAGGCGTCGTGAAGGTCGATATCTCTGACGAGGTGATTGCCGAGTTCAAGGCCGCTGCCGCCGATCCGATCCGCGAAGCGTGGATTGCCGATATGGAAGGCCAGGGCCTGCCGGGCCAAGAGTTGTATGACCTGGTGAACACTACGCTCGAAGCGACCCGCGCCAGCAATTAAGCAATTCGCGCCATGCGATCGGGCTGTGCCGCACCTGCGGCACGGCCCCACCACGACAATATAGAGAGGCGGGATATGGCGGGATCGGCCACCGTGCTAGAGGATTCCAGCCTGCTCAGCCGGTTGGACCGGGCCTTGCGCCCCGTTGAGATTTTGTTTGCGCTGATCAGCGGGTTGGCCACGTTTTCGCTGATGTTTCTGGCAGCTTGGTCTGTGACGGGGCGCGCTTTCTTTGAAAGACCCCTGTCTGGCTACGTCGATTACATCGAGGCCGCGATGCCGTTGATTGCTGTTATGGGTGTGGCATATGTCCAGCGCGAGGGTGGGCATATCCGCATGGACATCCTGGTGGGCGCCCTGAAGGGGCGCATCCTGTGGATGTTCGAACTGATCTCGGTCCTGCTGATCCTGGTTTTGATGGTCGCGTTGGTGTGGGGCAGTTGGGCCCATTTCGAACGCAGCTTTGACATGGGCAAACCGATGTGGAGCCGAGACAGTTCCATCGATATCGGTCTGCCGATCTGGCCCAGCAAGTTGATCGTGCCGCTGGCATTTGGCGTGCTGTGTCTGCGCCTGGTGTTGCAGGCCTGGGGTTATGGCCGCGCCCTGTGGTTGGGGTTGGAGCGCCCTGTGGCCGTGCCCTTGATCCAATCCGTCGCCGAACAGGCCCGTGCCGAGGCGGATCAGATGGAAGGGGCCGACTGATGGATCCGATTACCATTGGCCTGTGGACCACCGGCGGTATGCTGGTCATGGTCGTGTTGGGCATGCGCGTGGCCTTTGCCGCGGGTTTGGCGGGTTTCCTGGGGCTGGTCTGGCTGCGCTGGAACGGGTTCGACTATGACCCGGCGCGATTTGGCAAGGCGTTGGAGGTCAGCGTCAAGATTGCGGGCCAGGTGCCCCATTCCAAGGTCTCGTCCCATGCGCTGAGCCTGATCCCGACCTTTATCCTGATCGGCTATCTGGCCTATCATGCCAGGCTGACCACCGCCTTGTTCGAGGCTGCGAAACGCTGGATCGCCTGGGTGCCTGGCGGGCTGGCCGTGTCGACGGTCTTTGCCACGGCGGGTTTTGCGGCGGTGTCAGGTGCGTCAGTGGCCACGGCGGCCGTGTTTGCCCGCATCGCCATCCCCGAGATGTTGAAGGTCGGTTACAACAAACAGTTTGCAGCGGGTGTGGTGGCGGCTGGAGGCACGCTGGCCTCCCTGATCCCGCCATCGGCCATTCTGGTGATCTATGCCATCATCGTGGAGCAGGACGTGGGCAAGTTGCTGTTGGCGGGATTCATCCCCGGCGCCTTCTCGGCCTTTGTCTATGCGACCCTGATCATTGGCATTGCGGTTATTTTCAAGACCGTTGGCCCGCCGGTCAGTGGGTTCACCTGGCGGGAGAGGTTGGTGGCGCTGCCGCCGGCCCTGCCGATTGTGGCTGTGGTCGTGATCATCATCTTTTTCGTCTATAATCCCTTTGGCGATGCCTGGGGTACGCCGACGGAAGGTGGGGCCGTGGGTGCGTTCATCGTGTTTTTGATGGCGTTGGCGCGCGGGATGCGCTGGCGTCAATTGAAAGACGCGCTGATCGAGACGGCCAAGCTGACGGTCATGATCTTTACGATCATCTGGGGCGTGCTGATCTATGTGCGGTTCCTGGGTTTTGCCGATTTGCCGGGGGCGTTTTCGGACTGGATCACCTCCCTCACGGTGTCGCCCATGTTGATCCTGATCTGCATCCTTCTGGCCTATGCCGTGCTTGGTATGTTCATGGATGCCATCGGAATGCTGCTCTTGACCCTGCCGGTTGTCTACCCCGCCGTGATGGCCCTGAATGGCGGGGAATTCGTCAGTGCGGAGGACAGCGCGTTTGGGATGTCGGGGCCGATGTGTGCGATCTGGTTCGGGATTTTGGTGGTCAAGATGGCGGAATTTTGTCTGATTACGCCGCCCATTGGGCTGAACTGTTTTGTGGTGGCGGGCGTCCGGGATGATCTGACCGTGCAGGACGTGTTCAAGGGAGTGACGCCGTTTTTTATTGCCGATGCGATTACGATTGCGTTGCTGGTGGCGTTCCCGGCGATTGTACTGTGGCTGCCATCCTTGGCCTAGGGCTCCCGCCTCTTTCGCCTTTGTGGCGAAAGCGTTGGGGGTGGCGCGTGCGCAACGTCACGCGGGTTGAGGCCGTGAACTTGCACGCGCGATGAGAGGTGGTGACGTTTGGCAAACGGATATGACACCCTGGGAGAGTGTTGATGGCAAAAAAGGCAATCATTCCAGGAGCTTTCCAGAAGGCTGCCGAGGCGTTGCACCTGTCACCCGGCATCATATCGGGCGGGCATGTGTTCTTGAGCGGATCCACTGGAGGGGATGCCAATGGCCACATGCCGAAGGATCCAGGTGAGCAGATGCGCAATACCTTTGACAAGATCGGGATCGTCTTGGCAGCAGCCGATCTGGAGTTTGACGCTGTGGTCGAGATGACCAGTTACCATGTTGGGCTGCGCGACCATTTCGAGATGTTTGACGCGGTCCGGTTGGAATATCTGCGCGCGCCTTATCCGGCCTGGACAGCGGTGGAGGTGGCCGGGTTGCGCCGGATCGGCGCGATTGTGGAGGTCAGGATCATTGCCGCTTTGCCCGGTGCTGACTGACCGCAACCGCGATATGCAAACCGTATGCATAGCGTATGTATGGGATGTGGTTTCTACGCGGGCAGCCCTGGGGGCGCAGGGCGCTATCGACGCCCTGTTTGAACCAGATGATGAGCTGAACGTCGGTGGTTAGCAGGGCCTGCCGAAGAGGCGCAGGCGGCTGACCCCGCCATCGGGATAGATGTTGAACCTGACATGGGTGACGGGGCCCAGATCGACGATCTCGTCCCGGTAGCGGTGTTCGGCATCGGGGCCGAGTTTGGTTTCGGGGATCAGGTTCTCCCAAAACATGGCATCGGTCACCAGGGCATCTGTCAGGCCGTCGCCGAAATTTTGCAGGTCAGCTGCCTGGAGCGAGAACCGATCGGGGAAGTTGCCTTTGAAATGGGCGGTGTCGATGACGGCGCGGTCGATCTGGCCGCGGGCACCGAGGGCGAGGACCATCCAGTCATAACCCGGCTCGCGCCGGCGCCGCGTCTCCCACCCGTCGCCCATATTGATGCCGCGACCGGGGGCCAGCAGGCGCATGTAGTCGCCGTAATGGGCGTCGGAAAAGGCGAGGATGCGCCCGCCATTCAGGGCCGAGACAAGATCGATCTCTTGCCCGTCCTCGGTCTCGTCCAATTCCGGCACGCCGTACACTCTAAGTCGCGCCACACCGCCATCGGGATAGATATGGAGCCGCAGATGGGTCCAGCTTTCAAAGCTGTCGCAGGGAAAATAGTGATGGCTGTTGGCGCCCAAGGCGGAGTGGCGCAGGATCTGCACCCACATCGTACCATCTGTCAGACCGTCGGGGGCGCTGGCCGCCTCGATCTTGCAGGCGGGGGCGTAATTGCCGGTGAAGTGGCGGGTATCAACGTCAAAGCCCAACACCCGGCCCGCACCGGCCAGCTGGATCACGCCGTGGTCGTGGCCGCCATCGCGCCTGCGCTGCGTTTCCCACCCGTCCATCCATTTGCCGTGATCGTCGAATTTACCGGGGATGAACACCGGATCCGCATCATGCAGCATCCGTTCCAACGGTGCGAAGAATTCGTTGCTGGAGGAAATGGCCTTGGCCCCCAGACCGGCGGATGCCAGATTGATGCCCGTCCGGGCGTAAAGGGGCACATCGGGGTTGAGTGCTTCGATTGTGGGCATGAATCCTCCGGATGGAGCGCGGATGCGCGCACTTAGCTATCCGAGCCTGCGTCGAATGTGCAAGGGGTGCGGTTTGGCTTGGAACCTTGGCTGGTTTTGGTCAAGTTATGCCGCGAAGGAGCCCTGACATGTACGAATATGCCGTCCTGATGGCCTGGGTCGAATTTGCGGTACGCTGGGTGCATGTGATCACGGCTATCGCGTGGATCGGGTCGTCATTCTACTTCATCGCGCTGGATCTTGGGCTGAGGAAGGCTGCGGGCATGCCGGACAAGGCCAGCGGAGAGGAATGGCAGGTCCATGGAGGCGGGTTCTATCATATCCAGAAATACATGGTGGCCCCCGACCGGCTGCCCGATGACCTGACCTGGTTCAAATGGGAGAGCTATGCGACCTGGCTGTCGGGTTTTGCCCTGATGGCGGTGGTCTATTATCTGGGCGCGGAATTCTATCTGATTGACCTGAATGTCATGGAATTGGCGATTTGGCAGGCGGTCCTGATCTCGGTCGCGTCGCTGGTCTTTGGCTGGATCGCCTATGACCTGATCTGCAAATCGCCACTTGGGCGGGACAATACGCGGCTGATGATCCTGCTCTATGCGCTGCTGGTGGTCATGGCCTGGGGCTATACGCAGGTCTTTACGGGCCGGGCGGCTTTGCTGCATCTGGGGGCTTTCACCGCGACGATCATGAGCGCCAACGTGTTCATGGTCATCATCCCCAACCAAAAGATCGTGGTGGCGGACCTGAAGGCCGGGCGCGTGCCGGATGCCAAATACGGGGTCATCGCTAAGCAACGGTCGACCCACAACAATTACCTGACCCTGCCCGTGCTGTTTTTGATGCTGAGCAACCATTACCCGCTGGCTTTCGCATCTGAGTATAACTGGCTGATTGCGGCGCTGGTGTTTTTGATGGGGGTCACGATCCGCCATTTCTTTAATACCATGCATGCGAAACGGGGCATGCCCTGGTGGACCTGGGGGGCAACGGCGGCGATTTTCGCAGCCATCGTGGCGCTGTCGATGGCGCCAATGTTTCGCGAGGAAGAGCAGGCGATGACGCCTGCCGCCCAACGCTTTGCCGCTGCCCCTCAGTTTGAGGAGGTCGTCGGGATCGTCCAGGGGCGCTGTGCCATGTGCCATGCGGAGGATCCTGCCTGGGACGGGTTGCATTGGGCACCGAAGGCCGTGCATCTGGAGACCGATGCCGACATTGCCCACCATGCGCGCGAGATCTACCTGCAGGCCGGGATCAGCCACGCGATGCCGCCTGGAAACCTGAGTTGGATGGAGGCGGAAGAGCGAGCGCTGCTGGTGGCCTGGTTCCGGTCCAACTGATTAGGGCACGTGCCAGGTTGAAACCTTGGGGTCCGGCACCGACCCACCCAAGGCAACCATGTTGGTGCGATAGGTCTTGCCGTGGATCGTATCATTCGACCAGGCATCGGCGATCCAGCAATGGTCCCCCCATTTTGACGGTGTGGAGAGCGGGGCGGTGTCATCGCGGTTGATGATGACAAAGGCGTGGTCCAGGCTGCCTTTTTCGTAATAGGCCAGTTCCAGCAGGAAGGGGCATTTGCGCCGCTTCAAAAATTGGAAGGTGACGGCGGCATATTCACCGCAATTGCCGCATTTATTGGCGCTGGCATGGGTGGCGAGCCGGTCTGTCATGGTGGCGGAATCCTCCATCCCGGCGGCGGCAACGTTGCGGCGCACCTCGGCCAGGCAGGCATTTTCGCTGCCATCACCAAGCTTGTTGGATGGGATCCCCATGATGGATCGGGTGTGGCGGACAGCAGCTTTTGCCCACATTTCAGGGAAAAGGGCTGGGGAAGGCAGAATGATCGGCATCAGAATACTCCATGTAAATGCAAAAAGGTTAACACAGTTTCGGGGAAACCCTGAGGTCTGGAATTTGGACCGTTCTTCGCGCGATGTGGTTATTGCAGGCGGCTCACACGGTTTTATGGGTGGCGTGAACGCTTCATCCCGAAAATATTGTTTTGATTCAGTGGATAAGGGCCGGTTGGGGAGCCGCAATCAGGTTTGAAACCGGCCCTTCAGATTTGTTCATCCTGTCTGGTGGCGGGACCGCGATATCCCATTGGGCGAGCCGGATCTAAGCCCCAGAGGCGCCCGGTTCGACCCATCTGGAACCCCGGTTCCTGTTAGACCTCAACGGAGAGAAACATGCCTATTTCAAGCAGCTTCGAGTCTTCAATTCTGGACTTTTTGAACGTCACCGAGATCGCTGACGGCGACAACACAGCGCGCCCCAGCCAAGCCCCGGGAGAGACGTTGTTCCTGCCATCGGGTGCCACCAGCATTGTCGATGGCGCGCCGGTCGTTGCCCTGGACGATCCGCTGTCGATCTTCCTGGTGGATGGGACGGCTCAGTCGACCGGGAACACGCCGGCCGTATCTGTCGAGAGCATTCTGAGCCTGCTCAACGTCTTTAACGGTGGCCGTGTCGTTGGCGAAGAGGATGGTGCGACCCTGTCTGGCGATGCCGGGCTGATCGTCAATTCGGGCACCATTGCCGGTGGCTTCAATGATGTGCGGCTGCTGGGAGACCGGGGCAACCTTGTTAATACGGGACGGATCGAAAGCGACAGTCGCGCGGTTGAGATCGTCGGGTCGGATAACGGCTTTCTGAATACGGGGTTGATCCGTGGCACAGGCGATCAGCGCAACGGGACCGTCTATGCCGATAACGAGGCCGAGGACATCATCATCGCCAATGCCGAAGGTGGCATCATCGATGCGGGCCGTGGCAATGATGGCGCTGGCATCTCGTTGGAATTGGGCGACGAGGTGGGCGAGGCCGTTGAAGTCACGTTGATCAATGAGGGCCGTATTGTGGGCCGAGGAGATGCCGAACCTGGCCTGAACACCCGCGGCGACGGTGTGCGCCTGTTCTCGGGCGTAGAAGGGGGCGGTACGTTGTTCGAGGGCACGTTCCTGAACAGCGGTGATATTATCTCTCGCGATGCGCGCGGGGTCGAGATCCGCGACGGCCTTGGGTTCATCGGTGACCTGATCAACAAAGGCCGGATCGAAGGAGAGACGGACGGGCTGTATTTCGGCAATGCCGCGCATGACGCCAATGTCCAGAACTTTGGCCGCATCACCAGCGACAGCCGCGCGGTGAACATCGATGGCTTTGGCGTGACGCTGAGCAATTTTGGCCGGATCGTCGGGTCTGATGATCAGCGCAATGGGACAGTTTATGCCGATGATGTCGCTGACAATTACACCATCCTCAACCAGGAACGCGCCTTGATCGATGCGGGTCGTGGCAACAATGGCTCTGGCGTGTCGTTGCAGACCGGTGAGGTTTATGGTGACACAGTCAAGGCCAGCCTCGTGAATGACGGCACGATCCGCGGCCGTGGGGATGCCGAAAGCGGCAACACCATTGGTGACGGCGTTCGGCTGTTCAGCAGCGTCGAGAACGCGATCTTCAATGGTGATATCGTTAATAACGGTCGCATTCTTGCATCCGAAGACAGTGCGGCTGCCGTTGGCATTCGCATTGAGGATGGCCTGACCCTGGTTGGTGAAATTGTCAACACGGGCGAGATCCGCGCGACCGAGGTGGCCATTGACGCGCAGGACACGGAGGCTGGCATCGATATCTTGAACTCTGGCAGCATCTTTGGCGATGTACGCTTTGGCGCCGGCGATGACGTCTATAACGGTGCGGATGGTCGCGTGATCGGCATTGTCGATGGCGGTGCCGGTGCTGACGTCTTGACCGGCGGTGTGCGCGATGACCTGTTGGCGGGCGGTGCGGGGAATGATGTCCTGACCGGTGGTCGGTCGTCGGATACCTTCATCTTCGCCGAAATCGACAGCCCCAGCTCTGACATCATCACGGATTTCGAGGATGGGCGCGATGTGATCGATGTCAGCGACTTCGATTTTGACGGGTTGGCGGACATCCAAGTGTCCCAGGTGGGTCAGGATACTGTCCTGATTTTTGCAGAGGCCAACGCGGTACGTTTGCAAGACGTCTCGGTCGATCAGATTACGGCCGACGATTTCATTTTCTAAACCTTGGGAGGGGGCGGTTTCTTTGCGGGGTCGCCCCCTTCTGTTGCACGATGGCCATCCGTTTTTCGACGCGGTCAGGCCTATCGATCATCTGGACCTTCTTGAAGGTCCGTCGGCGCGGCGAACCTGGCCAGACGATCAAAGGCGCAAACTGTCTTGGAAAGTCATGCGCCGGGCACCACGGTCTGTCATGAAGAGCAAGCTGGTTCTGCCGATTTCGGACGATGGCGATGCCAAGTTTGCGCCTCTTGCGCTTTTTTCAGCTCCAGAGCTCATATGTACGTCTGAAGCTGTTGCCGCCGCTGGATCGATAGAGATCGAAGCGGGCAGCAGCCAAACGCAACATCGAGAACTTGCCGTATCATCTGTCCGCCATCGAAGACATTGTCGAGCCGGACAGCCTTAGCTGACTCTGCGGGTACGTTGAGATTCGCAAAATCGCTGAGGATAGGAGTGCGTGGCTGGGTGTCAGCCCGGCGGTGCCGACTGGTCTCGCATGTGCGCGGATGGTAGCGGTGACCTGCATGTGCAGTTCTGTGTGAAAGCCCATGACGCGGCGCTGATCTATGCGCACTGGTACGGGGTGGTGGCGTTTGATGAGGCTAACCACGACGATGCCCTGCATCTCGACACACCCGATGATCTGGCAGGCGCGTACATCTATTCAATTCAAATGGCGCCCGGCTTGAAACAGGCGATCTATGCTTGGCTGAACAACATGTTGGCCGTCACCGGCGATTTTCAGGGCCGCCGAAGCTGTCGAACCAGCGCCCCATACGGCCCCCTGCCGCTTCGGCCCGGTCACCGACACGGTCCAGCGCTTCGCCGACTTCGGCTAGGGCCGGGTCGATCCGTTTCCGACGAAACCGGCGGATCCGGGAGGTGATGGCCCAGATGATGGCGCCAAAGATGATCAGGAAAAAGATGTTGAACCAAGGGATGATCCGGGTATCCGGCCCCTCAACAGGGCGTAGGCTGATCGCATTGGGAAAGATCGTCAGGAACTCACTGCGCCACCCGTAATGCCGAACGGCATACCATTCCGGCGCGCCTCGCGTGCTGATCGCATCCGATGCCTCGGCCTGCAGGTTGGAGCTGTCAAGCTTGAAGTATGGGGGCCAGCCGAAAAAGCCCGTATCCTCGTTGCGGTAGACCATCACCCGACCGTTAGTCCGCGTTGTATTGATCTTGCGCAGGTCCCGGTTTTGAGCACTCGTCTCGTTGCCGCTATCTGCCTGGGCATAAAACATCCGATTCCAACCCGAGAAATCCTGGCGGATGATCTCGGTCCCCGTGACCCGGACGATATCGTGCTGCGGCAGCGTGTAATGCAGCATGGCCGCGATCAGAAGCCAGAAGATGGCCCACAAGGTCCAGCGGATATAGTAGAACATCGGGTTCTCCTCAGGCGTAGTTCGTCAGATACATTATGGTCGCCACCGTCACGACGGGCACGACATAGACCCCAAGCAGCAGTTTCTTCCTAAGGGACTGATCATACTCTTCCAACCCCTCGGCGATAAAGGTGTCGCGGTCTCCCGGGCCCTGTTCGGCATCCCATGTGCGGGCCAGGCGGCTGCGGCAGGTGGCGCGCGCATAGAGTGACAGGATAACGTAGACTACCGTCAAAAAGATCCCGGCAATCAGCAAAACCCGTAAAACAGCCATCAAACTACCTCCGTACCATGGCGCCCCAGGGTCCGACCCGGCGGGTGACCGGTTCGGGTGGAGGCGTTTCCATCGGCGGGTCGCCGGGGCCGAACAGTGCCTCGCGTGCGCCCGTTTTGTCGATCTGATATTCGCGCGCCAGGTAGTCGGCGACAAAGGTTTTCTTGGCGTCGGGCCAATCCGCATAAAGCTGGTAGAACAGTTGCTTGTGGCAGATAAACAGTTGCCGGACATCCAGTGGGGCGCACTCGGCCAGAAGCTGATTGACCAGATCACGCTGCGGCCCGTTCGTGGCGCGCAGGGCGTAGAAATAGGCGGCATGGTCTGATCCGATGCGCGGCCAGGGCCCGTCATCCTCAGCCCATTTCAGCAGATCGTTCAGCCCCTCATAGGCGTCCGGCAAGTCCGGCCGCACCTTTTGCAGCAGCTTGCGTAGGGCGCGGCGGTCATCATTGGGCAGGTCGTGGCCCAGGTTTGTGGCCGTATCGACGGCGATGAAATCCATCTTCTGGCGCAGGATGGCCGCGGAATCGAGTCCCTTTACCGTCACCACTTGTTCGGCCAGGTCATTGTCCTGCAGGAACGTGGCCAGCGCCGCATGGTCGCTGAGCGCGATGGTGTGATAGGGTAGGTCGCCTGTGCGGCTGGGGTCGACAGCGATCACGGTTTTCGGGTCGGTGTCGTGGAAGACATACATGCCGCCATGGTGCGCGGCCCAAAATGCCTCTTCGGTGAAGGTCGGCTCGGTCAGGACGATGGGGTTGCGGGTGACGTCGCCGGTTTTCTTGGCCAGTTCGATCATTTCCGCAATCAGCACGTCGTCGAACCAGGCGTCTGGTTCGTCGTGGAACCGTCTGATCCGGGTTTCCAGCGCGCTGGCATCGGCCACATGGGCCTCGGGCGTGTCGGCATGGATCGTAATCTTGCGAATATCCAGCAGTTGGGCGGGGGAGGCGACATCGAAGACCGAGTTCTCAAGCTCGCCCATCACGGCATCCCGCGCCGTCAGGGCAAAAAGTTGCGCCTCATTCTCCACGATAAACCGCCGCAGGATGTCGCGGGACATGGAGAATTGCGCGTTGAGCAGCGGCGCGGTCTTCTGCTCGGTCGTCAGGAGGATAAACTGCCGGTTGCAGCCATTGTGGTTGAGATACAGGTCATCCCCCAATTCATGCCCGATCTCAGGCGAGAAGCCCGAGATATCCACATGAAAGTCCGGCAATTCCGTCCGCTTGCCCGTCAGCTTCTCCAACGCCCGGTTGTACCGCGCAATCAAAGCCGGAGATGACACCTCGACGAGGTTCCCAAACATCAAACCAAGGGTGATAAGACGTTTCATGGGCGCACCCGCCCCAGTTTGTCTCCGAGATATTTTTCAACTGGTTCTAATGCTCTCAGAAAATCTTCTTGGAATGGATCGTTAGTGTCGAACGCATCATCCATGATCTTGCGGTTTTCTTTGAGAAGCTGATTGTGAATGCGACGAGCCTCGGTTTCCTTTCTGGGATCCTGAGCCGCAAGGAAGTGACGAAGACATCGGCTAAGCTCATTTTCTAACTTCTTAATTTCAACAAACAACTCGCTGAAGCCATCGCCCCATAAACCACGCGATTCAGTTATCAGTGCGGCTAGGTCGGTCCGGGTTCGTGCGACCTCGTCCCACCGACGCACATAAGCTCTTTCGAGTCCAATATAGAGCTTTTGATCCGGGTCGACTGGGTCAGTTTCATCTTTACTTGGTTGGGTCTCGTAACTGTAAACGCCCGGGCGGCGCACACCCTCAATGGCACTTCGATAGTGTTGCAAACTCACCAACAGGCGCCGCGATAAATCAAAATCCGCCTTAAAAACGTATTCACGTTTCCAAGTCTTGAGACCTCGCCAAGCTGTATAAGCACCTACCCCTGCTGCAGTGGGTAGGCCCAAATTTCTAACAAGTTCCGAGAATTCAAGTAGCGTCACTGACTGTCCCCATACCGCCGCCGGGCCTCTTCCATCCTTGCCATGTCGCGGACGGCGTCCTCGATGGCGACTTCGTCGGATTTGTCTGCGTAGCGGAATTCACTGTCGGCGTAGCGGTTGATCTCCTGGATTACCATCTCGGTCGTGATGGGTTGGCGCAGCTCTTCGATCATCGCGCGCTTACGGTCATAGGGTTGGAAGAGGAACAGTTCGGGTTCTTCCATCCATTCATCGGGCAACTCAAAGTCCATGGCGCGGACCTTCACCGCATCGGTGATGTTCTTGATCGCGCGGCCGGTGAACCGTTCGTCTGCCTCTTGGATAGCTTTGAGATATGTGCCCAGCTTCGCGACCGTATCCAGCGCGCCGACATCGCTGTGGACCTGATCGAAGACCTTCAGCAGCCCGTCCTCTTGCGGGCGATTATGGGATGCGAAGCTGGCGGTGACGGCGGATTTGATCTCTTGCGCTGCGAATAGCTCATGCGTGCCCACCGGGATATCGTGGCTGCGGCCCATCAACAGGGAGAGGATATCGATATAATCCTCTCGCGTTTGCGGCCCGTCCACCAGAAAGCGCGCGCCCGCCCGCTGGCGCAAGGCGTCATCCACGTTCTCAGGGTAATTCGAGAACATGCCGAAAGTGCAGTTCCCGCGGATAACCGTGTTGGCCCCGGCGAAGCTCTCCATCAGGACGGCGGTGATCTCTAACTGGCCCGCGCTGGATTGCCGGTCGCCGCGTTTGCCCGCAAGTTGGTCGATGTCATCGACGGTGCCAAAGCCAATCACGCTGGGATCGATCACCGTATTGATGAAAGCCTTGGCATTCTGGCCCGATTTGCCCTGGTAGCTGTCGATATTCTCGGTGCTCAGGTTCTGGTAGCGGAAGGGATAGCCCGCGATCTGGCAATAGTCGTGGATCAGCCCGGCCATCATCTGGATCAGGGTGGTCTTCCCCGTCCCCGGCGCGCCGTCGCCCATGAAGGTGAAGATGAACCCTCCCAGATCGGCGAAGGGGTTCAGCCGCCGGTCAAAATCATAGGCCATCAGCATCTTGGCCAAGCGCTGTGCCTGGTATTTGGCGATGTGGTTGCCCACGACTTCATGCGGTTTCTTGAATTGCATGGTCAGGGTCTGGCCCGTCGCGCGACTGGCGGGGGTGAAGCCTTGGATCGTCAGGTCGTCAGCGTCGATGCGGTAGGCGGCCTGGGTGAACGCGTCTAGCTGGGGGGCGGTCTGGGCGCGCAGGCTGACCTTTTCCATCAGTTGCTCGGCATAGGCCAGGACGGTCGCAATCAGATGGGCGGTGTCGGTGCTATGTTGCGCGATGTCCTGGTCCAACTCCCACAGCGCGCCATGTAGGGCGAGAGGGGCGTTGTCCGTCAGCACTTCTTCGACCTCGCCAATTTCCACTGTGGTCTCACTTGCCTGATCGGCGAGGAGGAAGGACAGGGCATTGGCGAAGCCGTGAAGCGCGATCAGCGCCTCTGCTACCAATTGTTCGGTGAAAAGGGTGCGCTTGTCGTCGCCCAAAGCGCCGCGAAAATTGGTTTTCTTCAGCGCGGCCAGCCCCGTCGCGTCGCTATAGGCTTCGGCCAAAGCCAGCCCGATGGCCAGCGCCCGGCGCAGGACGCGTAGTAACGTGGCCTGGGCGGGGGAGATCAGGGGATCGTCCCCAAGTGCCTCGATCCGGCCCAGGAGATGCACGCCTTCGGGCCGCGCGGTGGAGCGGGTGACCAGCCCGGGCGTGGTGGATCGGAACCGCCGCCTGGTGCCAATGCCGCTGGAGCGTTCCGCCGCTGGTGCCTTCGCCCCGCGGGCCAGCCGGGGTGTATGGTCCAGCCCGTCAAGCATGGCCATCGCGGCGTCATAATGGGCCTGAATGTCGTCTTCGCGCAGCTCCATCTGGTTGGCGGATAGGGTCATCGAGGTCTTTCCTTAACGATAGCTCAGCACGCGCCCGGTCGGGTGGACGACGAATTTGCGGACGGCGTGAAAACCGGGCGGATTGCGCTCGGCCAGTTCCTGATAGGGACGTTCGGGCAGGATGATGGCGCGTTCCGTGCGGGTGGCCCCTGTTTCGGCGCCTTTGCCCGAGAACGGGTCCAGTGCGTAGATCTGGCGCTCGACATGGCCGAACCAGCCTTCGGGCTGCAATTCAACCCGTTCCGAGATCAGTTCTTCGGAGGTCCAGGCCAGCGCCCAGTCCTGACCCCGGGGGGCACGCGCTTCTTCCAGCACCTCACGCAACGGGCCGGATTGGCGAGTGAAGGCCGACGAATACATCGGCCCCACATGGAACCGGCGCAGACGTTTTGGGTGCAGGTCGTTGAAATCCTGATCGAAACCGCGGGCGATTGTCACAAGTTTCAGCCCGGCCAGGGATTGTGCCATTAGATGCGCCTGGGCGGCGGGCCAACGGCTTTGATCCTTGGTCAACCAAAGACGACCGACATCTTCAACCTCCATTAAGTAAATTGTGGGAAGGTTAACTTGGCTGTCATAGACGGCCCAGTGGATCAGGAATTGGTTGCGATCGGCTCCAACCTGCCTTTGCCACAGCGCGACGGGATCGTTCTGCGCCCAGAACAGGTCCTTGCTAGCGTCAACTGCAAGCGTTTCGTAATAGAGCCGTTGGGAGAGCGCGAATTGCAACTTGGTTGGGACAGACAAATCGCCGAGGATCTGACGGATCATCTCGTCTTTCAATGCCTTGATGGGCGGCACCGCCGCCAGGTGCCGCCCCGCCTGCTGGGCGTCATTCGCGAGCGTCAGGACCTCTTGATAGACCGGAAATCCGCTTTCGACCGTGTCAAAGGATAAGCTGCCGAGCGGGCCGCCGGTTTCCCGCCCTGTCAGCAGGTATTTCATGCTCAGGGCCTTAAAGGTCTCTGACAAGCCGCGGATGTAGCGGCCCAGAATGTCGACCTCCGTCCGCGTCAGGCTGTTCTCGCCCTGCATGACCGTCGCCACACGGCCCAGATGCCCGGTGATGGCCTCGAACTTGGCAAAGTACCGGCGGGCGGCAAAGGTATCGGTCAGCCCAGCATGGGAACGGGTCAGATCAGTCATCTCTGTCCTTGTCCATCGCGCGATGCTCCCGCCACAAAAGCATGACTAGAACGGCTGCAGCCATCAAGATGCCGGATATCCAGGTGAGCGGTGTGATCCACGGCGTCGTCGCCGCAAGGCCGAGCATCCAGTAGACCCCGCGGAAAGCCAGCAATCCCCCGCACAGGCACAAGATCGCGATCCAGTTTGCCCGTATGCGGGTCACGTGCACGGTCCCGGAAGCCCGCCCCGCACGCTACCGATCGGACAAAACCTCCCCGCAAATTCGACCACTGTCGAACCTTTTGCCCACACACACCTTGCTTGGATCATGCGCCGTAGACGTTCTTGTCGTGCTTTTCGACGATGGCAGTGAACCGGCGGGCAAAACGCTCATCGGCTTTTTGTTTCTGCTCCAACACCTTGCGGGCAAAGACCATGTGGTCTTCGTGGCTTTCCATCATGTCGGCCATTCGGTCGTTGGTGGCGGTCCCGATGGCGGCCATGGCGGCCTGCGCCTCCTTGTCGGTCTGCACGCCGATCTCGTTGATGCGGTGCGCCACATCCTGCTGCTGTGCTGTCTTCAGCGACTTTGACAATGCATCATACAGAACGACCCGCTGCTTGGTATCTGTCTGCAACTTGTTGATCAGAACCATCTGGGTCGCGGCCTGGTTTTGCAGGCTGTCGACCCAGGTTTTGCCCTTTTCGATATAGCGTTCCAGCGTCTGGGATTTGGCCAGTTGAACCTGTTCGTCCTGCACCAGTTCATTATAGACGGTGTTCAGCGCGGCCAATTCGGTTTCCAGCATGGTGCGCGCCGCGGCATCCTGTTCGACGCTGATCCTATTCTCTAACTCAATGATCTTGGGGTCCATATCGGCGATCTTGGTACGGTTCTGCTCCAGCGTGCCTACGGTGGATTCCCGTTCTGCCAGGGTGTCGGACAAGTTCGCCTCGACCTTGTCTTTTTCGGTATTCAGCACCTCAAGCTGGCCTTGCAGCAGTTCCACAATCGTGTCCGATTTGCTGATCAGATCCTGCAGCTTGTCATCGATAGAGGCGGTGCGCATCCGCTCCTGCCGCATCGATTCTGCCTTGCCACGGGCAAAGATCCTGATCAGTTTTTCCATGCCGGTCAGGTTTCGCATCTCGTCAAAATCTTTGGAAAACCCAGCGGTTACATCATCCAGGCCCATGATCAGCTCGGCAATGTTGGCGTTCATCACTTCGGTATGGCTGTGCACATCGTCCAGCGTGGCGTTTTCGATATCGATAGAAATGTCGGCGCCCGTATCTATTTTTTGTCGAGCAGTGTCGATGCGGCCAGCAATATCTGCGATTTTGGACTTTGCCTCTTTCACCTGGGCCTGGCTTTCGCGGATTTGCGCATCAAAATTCGACATCTGATCTCCTCAACTATTCGTGAACATCCCGTATATGGTGATGTTTATTTCAATTACATCCCATGCACTCGTAATTTCGAAACAATTCTACAAAACGCTATCATGGAGACTGTGACGGAAGAAAGACTGACAGATGGCGTGCGGGCGCGTCGCGTCGAATTAGTTGCGCTTAAGAAAGATTTAATACGCAACACAACGCTCCATCCCCCTGGTCTGAATTACCGCGAGATTTGCAGCGATGTCGCCGAACGGCTGGGCAAGGCTGGTTTCGCGGCTGAAATGTTCCGCGCCGAAGGGGGGGGCTGCCGAAAGCACCGCTCATCCAAGGTAGGAACGTCAGGGCGCGGCTGAGGCGTTCGTCGCGACAGGCCCCGATCATCAAGGCGCAATTGAGATCATTGCAGTCGCAGATGAAGAACCGGGCGGTTTTGGCGCCGTCGCCTACCTGGCCGAAAAGGGGTATTTCAGCCTGGATCGCGTGCAGCATGTCATCATCCCTGAACCATCGGACAAAGAATGTATCTGCGGTGGCCATCGCGATATCTGGTGGGCTGAGATCGAAACGAAGGGTCACATCGCCCGTGGTTCCGGTATCCTGGATTTTGCTCATCCACCCGATGAATGGGTCAGCATAGATGACTTGGTCGACGGCGACACTGTCATGACCTTTCCATAGAAAAAGCAAGGATCAAGCTGCTTAAAGACCGGAACATCCCCGGTAGCCGGATCGTGACAAAGGCGTAGGGCCCAACGATATCGGAACCCTAACCCGCACCCCCATGACGGATCCGCGCCATCATCTTTGCCTGGGCCGCGTCGGTGCCGTCGTGGAACGTGCCCATCCAGTCATCCAGCGGCACCACCCCGTCCGCATAGTTACAGTGGAAATACCGGTGATGCAGGTAGTGGGCATAACTATGGGTGTTCATCGCCCTGTCGGCGCCCATCACGACCCTGTCAAAACCCACATGCCCTTGCGCCGGGCTCAAACCCGCATGCAGTAGATGAAACACCGCATGGACGGGGTGCGACGGCAGGACCAGATGGAGCAATGCGCCCGAGAAATACAAGACATGTTCCGCCGGATGCATCGACAGCCCCGACCACGGCCCTGGATTAATGTTCCTGTGATGCAGGCTGTGGATCCATCTATATAGCGGCTCGACATGGATGAGACGGTGAATGGCGTAAAAGTGGATGTCCCGGATCATTGGGATCAGAACCAACAGGGCGACAAACCAGACCGGGTTCTCCGACCAGGCCAGCCAAGGAACATGGCCATTGGCAAAGGCCCACAGGATCAGCACCTCATAGGCTGTCCAGATCGGCACCGCGCTGGCAAAGGTCCAAACCATGTTATCTGGTGTTTGTCGTCCAAACAGGAACGTTTTATGCGACTGGTCCGGCCAGTTGGCATTGAACTTGAATGCTGTTCCTTGCGCGCGCAGGATGTACATCCTTACGTGCCACGCGCCGTAAAACACCGCGACAAGCGCCGCATTGCGCAGGAACAACCATCCGATCCAATCCGGGCGGAGCGTTCGTAAATCCTCGATCGGCGGCGTCAGCCAGAACCAGAAAGCCGCGGCCAGGGCGGCGTAAAACAGGTTCCACGGTGCGAAATAACTGGGCAGCCACGCCACGAACCGTCGCATTCTGAACGGCCATTCGAAGACCGGCGGATAGCCGATCGCCTTGTGCGGCTTCCAATATCCCCGACTGTCGCGCGTCCCAAATGCATCATCCCGCATGGGCTTTCCTCCCGCTCGCACTTAGCCAAACGCGAAATCGATGTGTCAAGCGGCCAAACGATGGGTGGACCCGCCCCGCGGTTCACGGCAATATCTGCGCACGTTTAGGTGGAGGACCCAAGATGCAGATCAGACCCCTTTTGGCCACAACCGCGTTTGCGGTGACATTGGCCAGTGCCGCTTGGGCTGCAAATGATACGATCACGATCGGTATGGCGCTTGAGCCGCCAAATCTCGATCCGACCGGGGGTGCGGCTGCGGCCATCGATGAGGTGGTCTATGCCAACATCTTCGAAGGTCTGACCCGCTTTGGCCCAGATGGCTCGATCCAACCGGGTCTCGCCGAAAGCTGGGAGATCAGCGCCGATGGCACCGTCTACACATTCACCTTGCGCGAAGGCGTCACCTTCCATGATGGCACTTCAATGGATGCCGAGGATGTCCAGTTTTCGCTCGACCGGGCCCGGGCCGAAGACAGCACCAATGCCCAGAAAGCCCTGTTCGAAGGCATCGCCGAGGTCAGCGTTGTCGATCCATTGACGGTCCGTGTGACGCTTGCTGCCCCGGATGGCAACTTCCCGTTCAAGATGGCCTGGGGGGATGCCGTGATCCTGGCGCCTGAATCAGCGGAAACCGCAGCGACAGCGCCCGTGGGCACCGGCCCCTTTACCTTTGCCAATTGGGTCCAGGGCGACCGGGTCGAGATTGCACGCAACCCCGACTATTGGGGGGAGGCTCCGGCCCTGGCCAGCGCCACATTCAAGTTCATCTCCGATCCCAATGCAGCTTTCGCCGCTTTGATGGCCGGTGATGTCGATGCCTTCCCCAACTTCCCCGCGCCGGAAACCCTGGCCCAGTTTGAGGCCAATCCGCAATTCAGCGTCATCATCGGCTCGACAGAGGGGGAGACGATCTTGTCGATGAACAACCTTTCCGGCCAGTTGGCCGACTTGAGGGTACGCAAGGCCATCAGTCACGCCATTAACCGGCAGGAAATCATCGATGGCGCTATGAATGGCTATGGCACGCCCATTGGCACCCATTTTGCTCCGCACAACCCGGATTATGTCGACCTGACGGACGGGTCGGCCTTCGATCCTGAACTCGCCAAATCGCTACTGACAGAGGCTGGCGCCACCGACCTGAAACTTCGCCTCGCCCTTCCGCCACCGCCCTATGCCCGCCGCGGGGGAGAGATCATCGCATCCCAGCTGCGCAATGTCGGGATCGAGACAGAGATCACCAACCTGGAATGGGCTCAATGGCTGGAACAGGTCTTTCGAGGCAAAGATTTCGACCTGACCATCGTCAGTCATACCGAGCCCGCGGACATCAACATCTATGCTCGCCCCGATTACTATTTCCAGTATGACGATGCTGAATTTCAGGGGCTGATGGAAAAGCTGAACGTGACGACCGACCTGGATCAGCGGACCAGCATTCTGCAGGAGGCGCAACAGAAGATCGCCGATGATTACGTCAACGGCTACCTCTTTCAGCTCGCCAAGACCGGTGTTGCCAATGCCAAGATCAACGGCCTGTGGGAAAACGCGCCCACGCAAGCCAATGATCTGACCGGGGTCAGCTGGTCGGACTGATCCGCAGCCAGGCCGGGCCGCGATGTGCAGCCCCGCTCTGCAATCATAGCGGCGGGAACGTTATTCCCCGGTATTGAACGCTGCGAGCATTTGATCCTCGCCAGGCGCCATCGTGATCTCGCGCACGGCTTGGCCCGTATTGAACGCCTCCAACATCAGCTCCTCACCAAGGGCCATCACGATGCGGGCGGGCGCCTCACCGGTCTCAAACGCGGCCAGCATCAGTTCTTCCCCCGCAGCCATGCGGATCTTGGGTTGTGCCGCGCCCGTCTGAAAGGCTGCCAACATCAGCTCTTCCCCAGCCTGCATCTGGATACGCCGCGTTTCTGGGCCGGTATTGAAGGCGTCCAGCATCTTTTCCTCGCCCGGCGCCATACGAATGGCGGGGCGACGCCTTGGTTTGATCATGGCCCGCTCAGCGCCATCATCCGTGGCGATTGCGGCCAGCAGGACCGTCTCGATCTCGCCCGGCTCAGCAATGGCAGGGGCGGCAAGACAACAGGCCGCAGCGATGAAGAAAATGGGTTTCATGGGGCACCTCTGACCTAACAAATCTACGATTAGGTTTACCCATCTCATTCGTTCAAATTATCACCAAACTGGGTGAATTGCGGGGCGCATCTCAGCCGGTGTCGCGCGGCGTTCACAATTGATATGCAGCAGCCCCCGCGGCCTTAACGACCGGGCACCACAGCGATTTTTGCGGATCTGGCGACAGCTGGCCTGACACAAGATCACAACGGCCCCAGCCTACTAAATCACATCCCCGCCACAATACCCCCCAAAGGCGCGCACGACCGCACTGTCCATAATCGTTGCCCGGTTGGTCGATTTGACCCATCGTTGGGATATTGATTGGCCTGATTGTGCCTGCGCCATGAAAGACATGCTGGCCTTATTTGAAAGCTGGCGCAACGCGATTTGGGCCATAGGCGCGGCCAGCGCCTTTTGTTTCTCCATTGCCACGGGTGCTAAACATCTCAGCGACGATGCCAAGGCGGACTTGGCTCTCTATCTTGAAAGTGCCCATAAAGACAGCTGGGCCTGTGCCCATTGCCTGTCATCTTGGTTTATCAAAGGCTTCACCAAACTCTGCCTCCACAAGCTTCTGGCCGTCACCACCGCTACCGGCACGAGCCTCGCCCTCACCGGCAGCATTGGCGTTTTCGCCGCTGTCCTCGCTCTCAAACCCGTTATCGCTCTAGACGAGACCGGCCGCGCCGCCCTCGACGCCAAACTCTGCGACCTCTTCCCCCGCGAAATCTATATCCACGTCGCCCGCCTCACCGAAGACCAACAACAAAAAACTCAGCTTCCTGTCCACCGCCTGCAAAGGCGGCCAAACCGATCAATGCTGGCAGACCGCTCTCGGATTACAGCAGACAAACCCTTCGCAAGCGTCGACTTGGCACGGCATGGTTGCTCTGAAAAAACGAGATGACCTGTCTGTTCATGACGATATTTAACAGGCCTTTGCGGTCTCCGGAGGCAGCGATGTTGGATTTTGAACGGCGATGTCGATCTGGTGACCCGACCGGCTGTACTGGTCTTGGCCATATGTACCGCGCGAGCATTCCGGTTCCCCACGACTCACGTGACGCGACGCTTCTGTTTGAAAAGGGGTGCGAGGGTGGGGACCCCTTTGGCTACCATTACCTCGCCCTCGATCTGGCAGAGGGAATAGACGGACCTCCGAATTGGAACGCGGTGATCTCGTTTCATAATGGGTCATGCGCAAATGGTGTGGAAATCCCGTGCATAATGCTTGATTCAATGATGTCTCTTCATCGATTTCGGGTGAGAACTAAACGATCCCCGAACGGGACCTGCCTCGTTCCGACGATAAAGCATAGTTGCGAGGCACACCAACCGTTGCCGAGCTGACTGATCCACCGCGCGGCGCGTATGTATGGGATATGTATGCTTTGTGTATGGGTTCTGCATCCAGTGTGGGAGGCTACTCGACGACGTTGAATTCGGGGCCATAGGGGTAAGCGGTGATGTCTTCGGCGCCCGTTTCGGTGATGATCAGAATGTCATGTTCGCGGTAGCCGCCGGCGCCCGGCTGGCCTTGCGGAATGGTCAGCATCGGCTCCATCGAGATCACCATGCCGGGTTCCAGCACCGTATCGATATCCTCGCGCAGCTCCAGCCCTGCCTCGCGGCCATAGTAATGGGACAGGACCCCAAAGGAGTGGCCATAGCCGAACGTGCGGTATTGCAGCAGGTTTCGCTCCGCCAGGAAGTCATTGATCTTGTGTGTAATATCGGTGCAACTGCTGCCAGGGCGCAAAAGGGACATCCCATATTCATGGGTCGCCACATTGGCCTGCCAGATCTTCAGGCTGTCAGGGTCAACATCACCCACGAACAGCGTGCGCTCCAGCGCAGTGTAATAGCCTGAAATCATTGGAAATGTGTTAAGCGACAGGATATCCCCACGCCGCAAAATGCGGGCTGTGACGGGGTTATGCGCCCCATCCGTATTCAACCCCGATTGGAACCAGACCCAGGTGTCGCGATACTCGGCCTCGGGAAAGGTGCGCGCGATCTCCTCTTCCATTGCATTGCGTCCCGCCGCTGCCACATCACATTCGCGCGCGCCGTCCTTGATGGCGTCGCGGATGGCGTAGCCGCCGATATCGGCGATCCGTGCACCGTCGCGGATCAGGGCGATCTCGCCTTCAGATTTGCGCATCCGTTGGCCCATGGTTTCCGGTGCGATATCAACGACTTCGCGAGGTGACAGATGGGCTTGCAAGGCCTGTTCCACCGCCAGGGTTATATGGTCCGCTTCGACCCCCAGAACCGCCCCCGTGCCGGTGACCGAGGCGACGGCCCGCCAGTAATTGCCCCGCCGCCAGTCCGTATAGGTCAGTGCGTCACCGTGGCTCCGCCGCCAGGGCTGGCCCGCATCGATCCCTGCGGCAATTGTCACGCAGTTCGAAGGGGTTACGACCAGCCCATAGGGCCGCCCGAAAGCACAATAGAGAAACCCGGAATAGTAGGCGACATTGTGCATCGAGGTCAGCAGAACCGCTCCCACCCTCTTGTCCGCCATGATCTGCCGCAGACCCGCCAACCGCGCATCGTATTCAGCGGCGGCAAAGGGCAGGGCGGCTTTGTCGCCGTTGTGAAACCTGAAATATGCAGGACGTTCCATGGTCCAAACCTCCGAAAGATGTCCCGGCGTTCAGAACAGGTCAGGCCCAGTGAAAGACCGCGCCACGGCCCCCGCCCTGGGCATAAAGTGGCGCGGTCCCGGCCCGGGCGCAAGTCACTAACGAAACAGATCCAGGGAGAGCAGAATGGGGGCCAAGTCGCTGATTTCCCTGATTTTCGCCCGGCTCAGCACGGTTCCGTCTTCCAGGTGCGGCAGCAGGTCCCGGGTTGTCAGGATCATCACGATATCCAGACGCTTTTGGTGCTGCAGATAGCTGGCCAGGTTGATCCCGATCACCGGACCCGTGCTGTAATAACGTAGCGGGATCAGCTTTTGCCACGCCATCTCAGCCTCCGCATTATCCAGCGCGGCCAACCAGCGTTTAGCCAGATCGGCATCGGGTGCGAAGCGGGTCCCCAGCCGATCGCTGAACAGGCTGCTCTGGCTGGGACCAGCCATCCATTTCAGATTATCATCGGTCTCGGCACTGGCGGCATGCCATATCCTGCGACCTAAATCCGGGTTCACCTCAAGATGTTGGATCATATAGGCATGTTCGCGGTCATTGATCAGTGGCCACCTGACCGATAGCAGGGCGGCAATCGACATGCCGTCGCGCACGGACCACCGCTCCCAGTTCCCGGGATTACTCTGTTCGATCAGGATCAGATCCCGCAGGGTATCGCGCGTCTCACCATGATCAAACGCCTGAAGCAGGCTGAGCGGTGCCAGCGTTGCGTTCAGGTATATCTGCCGCCAATAGCCGTCGGCGTGGTCGAAGAGGAAGATGGTGGGGGCGTCCTTTTTGGCCTCCAGCATAACGTTGAGCATACCGCGCAAGGGCGTAACGGGATCGTGCAGCGCGCCGTCGCCGTCCAGATCGGTACGGATCCGCGACAGGTCTGTATACATGCCGATCGGTGCATAGGGGCAGCTTCCAGACATCTGAGCCCCCATCAAGCGGTGTCACGATATCCTCGATCAACTGGTGGAAGGGCCCATCCTAAAGCACCTGCAGCAGGGCCGCCTGCGTCTTGTCATCCCCATCAGCAAACGCATCGGCATCGATTGGTCCAAAGACGGCATTGTTGCCCAGATGGCCCCGTGTCGTCGCCAGGGGCAGCCCTTCGCGCACCACAACCTCGATGGCGCGAATGACCCCGTCTATTCCGCACAACAGGGCGGCATTGCCACCGCCCGTGGCGGCACGGCAAGATCATGCGAAAGGCATCGCGATCTGCCGTGGTTTCAAGCTGGGTAAATCGGTCATGAAGCGCGGACATAGGTGGGCTGGTTTGGGCCGGTCCTGCGATAACCGACACAAACCAGATCAGGATCGCAACGAGGATCCGCATGGGCTTTTCCCTTCAGTTCACAAAAACGTGGCGCGCGCGGCGCCCGGTCGGTGGTCGGGTAAACCCAACCCGGCCAAACGGCGCGAGTCGGGCGGAATTCTGGTTTCCCCTACGTCGATTGCGCCGTAGCCTGCCGCCATGATCCGCTATGCCGCCTCGCGTTTGCTGTCCTTGGTTCTGTCGCTGGTCGCGGCCAGCGTGGTGATCTTTGCGCTGGTGGAGGTCGTGCCAGGGGACCCGGCGGCTTTCATGTTGGGGCTGAATGCCTCACCCGAAACGGTGGCAGCGTTGCGGGCCGAATTGGGTCTGTCCGGATCGGTGGTCAGCCGCTATCTGGGCTGGATCGGTGGCATGGTCCAAGGCGATTTCGGGACCAGCTACACGTATCGCGTGCCCGTCAGTGAGCTGATTTTACAGCGGATTTGGGTGTCGGTCCCGTTGGCGGGCTATGCGTTGATCCTGTCGACAGTGATCGCCTTGCCCATCGGCATCCTGTCGGCGGCGCGGCGCGGTAGGCCGGTGGATTACGGTATCATGGGTTTTACGCAGTTGGGCATTGCAGTGCCGAATTTCTGGTTCGCCATGCTGCTGGTCTTGTTATTCGCGATCACCTTGCAACTGGTCCCCGCAGGCGGTTTTCCCGGGTGGGAGGCTGGTTTCTGGGCAGGTATGACAGCGCTGACCCTACCGGCCATCGCGTTGGCTTTGCCCCAGGCATCGATTCTGGCGCGGGTCATGCGGTCAGCACTGATCGAGACCTTGGGCCAGGATTACATGCGGACCGCCCGTGCCAAGGGGCTGAGCGAGGGGCAGGCGATCTGCCGCCACGGTTTGCGCAACGCGCTGATCCCGGTGCTGACGATAATCGGGTTGCAATTTTCGTTCCTGCTGGCGGGCGCGATCATCATCGAAAACGTATTTTTCCTGCCTGGCCTTGGGCGGCTGATCTTTCAGGGCATCACCCAGCGCGATCTGATTGTGGTGGAAAGCGTGACGATGCTGCTGGTCTTTGCCGTGATCACCGTGACCTTTCTGGTAGACATTGCCTATGCCGCGGTCGATCCAAGGCTACGCCGCAGATGAGGGCTGGGGTACAGCTGTGGTTGGGTGTCCTGCTGACCGGCGCTGTGATGCTGGCAGCGGCTGTTTCGTTCATCTGGACGCCCTATGATGTGACGCAGTTGGCTATCGCGGCCAAGTTGCAGTCGCCCGGGCCGGATTATCTGCTGGGGACCGATCATCTGGGGCGCGACATGGTGTCGATGCTGATGGTGGGCGCACGTACCTCCATCGCCGTCGCCCTGGTCGCGGTCGGTATCGGGATCACGTTGGGCGTGCCGTTGGGCCTGTGGGCGGCGGCCACGCGCGGCAGTCTGACGGACGAGATCGTGATGCGCGGCAATGACGTGATCTTTGCCTTCCCGTCCCTTGTAATCGCGATCCTGATCACCGCAGTCTTTGGCCCCTCTGCGATCAATGCGATCATCGCTATAGGCATCTTCAACATACCGGTTTTTGCGCGGGTGGCGCGGGGTGCCGCGCTGAGCCTGTGGACGCGGGAATTCGTTCTGGCGGCTCGGGTGGCTGGCAAGCGCGGGGCTCGGATCTCGGCCGAGCATATCCTGCCGAACATCGCCAACCTGTTGATCGTGCAGGGGACCATTCAGTTCAGCCTTGGTATTTTGGCTGAAGCAGGGTTGAGCTATGTCGGCCTGGGCACCCAGCCGCCGACGCCAAGCTGGGGCCGGATGCTGGCCGATGCGCAGACGTTTTTCTATGGCACGCCACGGGTCGCCGTGTTGCCGGGGTTGGCCATTGTGCTGATGGTGCTGGGCCTGAACCTGATGGGTGACGGGTTGCGCGATGCGTTGGATCCCCGGTTGCGGAAGACGGTGCAATGAGCGGGCTGCAAGCACAGGGCTTGAACCTGCGGATTGGCGAAACGCCGATCCTAAAAGACGTTTCGTTGGATATCGCGCCGGGTCAGATCCTTGGCCTCGTCGGGGAAAGTGGGTCGGGCAAGTCGATGACGGCGCTTGCGGTGATGCAATTGCTGCCCGGCGGATCAATCTGTGACGGGACCGTCAGCCTGGACGGCGACGATCTGACCACCTTGACCGAAGCGCAGATGTGCGACCGGCGGGGGTGCGACGTCTCGATGATCTTTCAGGAGCCGATGACCGCGCTGAACCCGGTTCAGACCATCGGCTTCCAAATCGCCGAGACGGTCACGATCCATGGCGGCAGCCGGGCGGAGGGCGCCGCGCGGGCCAGGGATCTGCTGGCGCGCGTTGGGCTGGCCCAAATCCCGCTTGACCGCTATCCACATGAACTTTCGGGCGGGCAGCGGCAACGGGTCTGCATCGCACTCGCCATCGCGTTGCACCCCAAGCTGTTGATCGCGGATGAGCCGACGACGGCGCTGGATGTCACGACCCAGGCCCAGATCCTCGACCTGCTCAAACAGATCGTGACGGAGGAGGGTATGGCGATGCTCTTCATCACCCACGATCTGGCTGTGGTCGCTGGGCTGGCCGATGAGGTTGCGGTGATGAAGGACGGTGCGGTCGTGGAACATGGGCCCACCGCCCAACTCTTTGCGCGGATGCAACACCCTTATACGCGTGCGCTCTTCGCCGCGTCGCGCCATCAGCCGCAGCGGCAGATCCAGGCCGCACCGCAACCGCTATTGACCATCCAGAACGCAACGCGGACCTACCGGCTGCCCCGCCCGCATTTATTCGCCAAGCCTGATGCGCTGGAAGCCGTCTCTGATGTCAGCTTCAGCTTGCATCGGGGGGAGAGCCTGGGGTTGGTGGGTGGATCGGGGTGCGGAAAGTCCACCCTGACCCGCGCCATCCTTGGGTTGGAACCGCTTCAGGGCGGTAAAATCCAGTTGGACGGCCAATCGATCTCTCCTGACATGCCGCCTGACGTGAGGGGGCGGATGCAGGTCGTCTTTCAGGATCCCTATGGCAGCTTTAACCCGCGCCACCGGGTCCGCCGCATCCTGACAGAACCATTCCACTTGCAAGGATCGCCCACCGGTCTCGAGGCGCGGATCGCCGAGGCGCTGACCTCTGTCGGGTTGAGCCCGCAAGATGCAGATAAGTTCCCCCATGCTTTCTCGGGCGGGCAGCGCCAGCGCATCGCCATCGCCCGTGCCCTGATCACCCGCCCTGATCTGATCGTGCTGGATGAGGCCGTATCGGCCCTGGATGTCAGTGTCCGTGCCCAGGTGCTGGACCTGCTGGCCGATCTACAAGGCCAGTTGAAGCTCAGCTATCTGTTCATCAGCCACGACCTGACCGTCGTCCGGGCGATCACGGACCGCGTCTTGGTGATGGCCGCTGGCAAGATCGTCGAAGAAGGGCCCACCGAACGCGTCTTTGCCGATCCGCAGCACAGCTACACCCGAGCCCTGTTGGCAGCAGCGCCCAAGTTGCCGGAGGCTGCCGCATGAGGTCGCTTGTCTTTCTGGGTCTTCTCGTCATGGCCTGTCTGGCCGGGGCGGTCTTTGGGGCGCTGCACGATCAGGTCTCTTACACGGTTGGGCCGGAATACTTCACCGTACTGAAGTTCCAGCAATTTCAGATCGATCCGGGCCTGCCGATCCGACTGGGCGTGGCCCTGGTCGGGATCCTTGCCAGTTGGTGGATGGGGCTCGTGATCGGTCTTCCGGTCTTTGGGCTGGGGCTTTTCATCCCAAACCGACGCACCTATTGGCGCGCCGGAGTGACGGCGATCATGATCGCGATGGGAACGGCTGCGATGGCGGCGATCTTTGGGTTGGGATTGGCTTATGCGACGGTTACGCCGGATCGCGCCGCCACCTGGGCGGAGATCTTCCCACTGACAGAGCCCGTCCGATTTGGCCGGGTGGCCCTCATGCACAATGCCAGCTATCTGGGAGGCGGGGTCGGGCTGATCATCGCACTGATCTTCATGGGGCTGACAGTGCAGCGCGCGCGGAAAAACGATGGGGGACGGTAACATGGGCAAGGTTAATCTGGCCGAGAAGCTGGCGACATTCGATGAGCATTGGAGCCCGCGCATCGTGGCCGATTACAATGGCAACGATATTATGGTGGTCAAATTCCAAGGGGATTTCCCGTTCCATGACCACCCGGATACGGATGACTTCTTTCTGGTGATCGAAGGCGAGGTCACGCTTGATGTCGAGGATCAGACCCATGTTCTGGGTCCCGGCGAATTGTTCGTCGTGCCCAAGGGCGTCCGCCATCGCCCGCGTGCGGAGCGAGAGGCCAAGGTACTGCTGATCGAACCCGCCGGGACGCCCAATACGGGAGATGCCGAAACAGCCGCACCCAAGCCGCGGATTTAACGGATGCGGATTGCAGCCGATATCCGAGTGCTGTGTGGCGTGTTCGAGACCCAGCAGATGGTTTTTGAACACCTCCTCCATTGCCAACTGCGTGAGGGGGCCGCGTTGGATATGGACCATATCTCGGTCATCTGCCGGGCCGATCCTCGCCCCCGCCTGTCCCATCATTTCGAAGACGACTTGGTTGAGAAGATCGAGGAGGAGTTGGGCCTGCGAACCACCGTGGTTTTGATCCTGCCGGGCGCTGTGGCACAGGGTGATCGCCCCTTGGGCGGGACAGAGCAATTGTCGGATCTGGGCTTCTGGAGGGGTCATGTGCATGTGCCGGGCTGACAGCGTTGGGCGTCCGTGTGCGCCGGGCTGCGCTCCCGCATATCGCCACGGCGCCGGGCCGGATTGATGCGCCCGGGGCCCCGCAATCTGATCACCGATGTCGCCAGTTTGACAGTTGGCAACGCGCAGGACGCAACCTTGAAATCTGGCGTAACGGTCCTGACGGCTGACGCGCCCTTCGTGGCGTCTGTCAGCGTTATGGGCGGCGCACCGGGCACCCGCGATATCGCTTTGTTGGAGCCGGATAAAACTGTGCAGCAGGTCGATGCGCTCGTGCTGTCTGGCGGCTCGGCATTCGGGCTGGATGCCGTTTCGGGTGTCATGGACGGGCTTCGGGCCGTAGGTCGCGGCTTTGCCATTGGGGCGGCGCGGGTCCCCATTGTTCCGGGTGCGATCCTGTTTGATTTGCTCAATGGCGGTGACAAGGGGTGGGACGTCTCCCCCTATCCCGCGTTGGGCCGGGCTGCGTTCGATGCGTGTGACCCGGACTTTCGCATCGGATCCGCCGGGGCCGGGATGGCCCCGCGTGCGGGCGCGACCGGGTTGACACTTAAAGGTGGCCTTGGATCGGCTTCCGTCATTTTGGACAATGGCATGACGGTGGGTGCTCTGGTGGCCGTCAACGCGCTTGGTCAGGTCACGGTCGGTGACGGTCCCCATTTCTGGGCGGCCCCGTTCGAGATGGAGGGGGAGTTTGGCGGCTTGGGTCCCTCAGGCTCCCATAACCCCGCTGCCGAATTATGGGTCGATACGCCCCAGGGGTCTGCCACCACCATAGCTATCGTCGCCACGGATGCCGCGCTGACACAGGCCCAGGCGAAGCGGCTGGCGACCGCTGCCCATGATGGCTTGGCCCGCGCGATTGTCCCGGCCCATACGGCTTTGGATGGCGATCTGGTATTTGCCTGCGCGACCGGTGCGGTGGAAATGGTTGATGTGGTGCGCGATGGGATGCGCCTGGGACATGCCGCAGCGATCTGTCTATCGCGGGCTGTGGCGCGGGCAGTGTATGCCGCACGACCAGCCGAAGGGGACATTTTTCCGACCTGGTCCGAAATGTTTGCACCGGATTTGTGAACCGAAACGCGTGCCGCGAGTTATAGTCCCGTGCAACGTCACGTCTGAATTATCTTAAGGGAGACCGCCATGCTTGATGCCAACTCAGCCTTGAAAGATCGCTTGTCTGATCCGGATCTGCTCGCCACCCAAGCCTATATCGGCGGCGCATGGTGCGATGCCGCGGATGGCGGGACCTACACTGTCAAGAACCCCGCCACAGGTGAGGTAATTGCCGAGGTTGCAGACTGTGGTCGCGAGGACGCGGCCAAGGCCATTGATGTCGCGGGTCCAGCCCAGAAGGAATGGGCCGCGCGCACGGCTAAGGACCGCTGCAATACTCTGCGCAAATGGTACGATCTGATGATGGCGGCGCAGGATGATCTGGCCGCGATCCTGACGGCCGAGATGGGCAAGCCCCTGGCCGAGGCGAAGGGTGAGATCGGCTATGGCGCGTCGTTCGTAGAGTGGTTCGCAGAGGAAGCAAAGCGGATCTATGGCGAAACGATCCCGGGTCACATGGCCGATAAGCGGCTGACGGTGATCAAGCAGCCTGTTGGTATCGTTGGATCAATCACGCCATGGAACTTTCCCAACGCCATGATTACCCGCAAGGCGGCACCCGCCTTGGCCGCGGGCTGCGCATTCCTGTCGAAACCGGCTGAGGATACGCCGCTTTCGGCCTTGGCGCTGGCGGTGTTGGCCGAACGGGCCGGGCTGCCCGCCGGGTTGTTTGCTGTCTTGCCTAGCTCCGAAGGGTCGCGGATCGGCAAAGAGTTCTGCGAAAACAACGCGGTACGCAAGCTGACCTTTACCGGCTCGACTGAGGTGGGGCGGATCTTGTTGCGGCAGGCGGCGGATCAGGTGATGAAATGCTCGATGGAGTTGGGTGGCAATGCGCCGTTCATCGTCTTTGACGATGCTGACATTGATGCGGCCGTCGAAGGGGCAATGGCGAGCAAGTTCCGCAATGCCGGGCAAACCTGTGTTTGCGCCAACCGGATCTATGTACAATCTGGGGTTTATGACGCGTTTTCAAAAGCTTTCGCGGCCAAGGTTGCCGAATTGAAGGTTGCCGATGGCTTTGACGAAGGGACCACCATTGGCCCCATGATCAACGAAGCCGGGGTCGAAAAAGTCGAGGCCCATGTGAAAGACGCCGTGGACAAAGGGGGTGAGGTTATTCTGGGTGGGTCAAGGCATTCAAAAGGCGGCACTTTCTTTGAACCGACTGTGCTGACCGGAGCCACGCAGGATATGGTCTTTGCCCAACAAGAGACGTTTGGCCCCTTTGCGCCGCTTTTCAGGTTCGAGACTGAGGAAGAAGCAGTTGAGAAGGCCAATGACACCATATTTGGTCTGGCAGCCTATTTCTATGCGCGAGATGTGGGGCGGATCACCCGGGTCAATGAGGCGCTGGAATACGGGATCGTTGGGGTGAATACTGGCATTATCTCGACCGAGGTTGCGCCGTTTGGCGGGGTCAAGCAGTCGGGCCTGGGTCGCGAGGGCTCTCGCCACGGTATCGAGGAATTCCTGGAGATGAAATATACCTGCCTGTCCATTTGATCCGAACGGTTTTGACCAGGCACATATCATGCACATTCCATGCATAAACCATACATACGGGATATGCATGGGCTTGGTGTGGCTCTGGTCGTCCAGGCGACTCAGGCCGGATTCAAGGTTTATACCACAATGCGAAATCTGGCGAGGCGCGGGACATTGGACAAGGTGGTCCAAGCTGCCGGTGTCGCGGTTGAGTTTCTGGAACTGGATGTCCAGAAATCCGATACGATCCAGGCGGCGGTTGATACCATTCTGGTCACGGATGATCAGATTGATGTGCTGATCAACAATGCCGATGCAGGCTTTGTCCGCGCCATGGAGCGGGCGAGCGAGGCTGAGATTAACGGGGCGCTGGATGTTAAGTTCATGGACGTTGTCTGCTGCACGAAGGGTTGTATGCCTCATACGTGCAAATGCCGGTCGGGCCAAGTGATCAGGATATCTTCGGTCGGTGAATTGATCGCCCAACCCTTTAACGAGATATATTGTGCCGCCAAATTTGCCGTTGAAGGCTTTACCGAATCTCTGGCCTGCATTTCACGACTGCCGAGCCCGGTGGCATCCAGTTCAAATGCGCGGTATCCGTCCTAAAGCAAGTCGAGGAGACGGGGCATGCTGGAGGATGAATATCTGCCCATCCTGCAGGAATATCTTGCTACCTCCTAGGCGCGGGGCGATGTGGTGTATCAAACGGCAGAAGAAGTGGTTGGGGTCGTGATGGATTGTATCCATGCCGAGGCACTTCCCGTTTGGATCCGGACCTCTGACTGGGCCGAAGATCCATGCCGCTTTAAAACCGATTCGGACTCCGATGGCACGCAGGCGCAGACCATCGTGTTACGCGATTTTCTGGGGCGTGATGTTGGCATTGAGGCGCATTCGGTCCAGTGCCTGGTTGATCGATGTTGACCCCCATTGGTCACGATATCTGGATCGTCGATGGGGATGATGTGACCGTACTGGGCTTTCGCTATCCCACGCGCATGGCGGTCATACGCCTGTCGGAGGGCGGGTTGTTCATCTGGTCGCGGTTGCGCTGACCGATCCGTTGCAAAGCACAGTTGATGCGCTGGGCCCGGTTCAACACCTGGTTCCGCCCAATACGCTCCATCATCTGTTTCTGACGGAATGGGTGGCGGCCTATCCCAAGGCGGTCCTTCACGCACCACCGGGATTGCAGATCAAGCGGCCTGACCTTGCCTTTGACATCGATCTGGTTGATGCACCCCATCCCGATTGGGGCGGCGAGATTGATCATCTGGTGATCGCCGGTAACAGGATTACCACCGAGGTTGCGTTTTTCCACAGACCCAGCGGCACGGTTCTGGTTGCAGATCTGTTGCAGCAGATCCCCGAGGATCGGTTAAGCGGATGGCGGGCGCTGGTGGCGCGGCTGGATCTGATGACGGGGCCCGAGCCGTCTGTTCCGCGGAAGTTTCGACTGGCCTTTACCGACCGGAAGGCGGCGCGTGCCGCCATTACTCGCATGTTGCAATGGCCCGCCGAACAGGTTGTCATGGCCCATGGAACGCCTGTGACCTATGACGCCCCTGCGTTTTTGAGACGGGCATTCGGGTGGTTGATCACCTAGTGCTCAGGTCTGTTGATAGATGGCGACGACATTTTCGAATTTACGATTTTTCAGATCGTTTTGGCGGATCAGGAAATAAATCTGGCCCTCGCTGTTGCTTTGGTTCCAAGCGGTAAAATCGACCTGCAAAAGCAGTTGCCAATTCTTGGCCTGAGCGAAGATCTGGCCCTTATTGGCGGCCCACTGATCCCTATCCAGATATTGCTGACCGAATTCCGACAGGACCACAGCGTCATATCTGGGGTCGTCCTGATCCGGGACCGGCAGGCCCAGAAGGGTCACGGGCGGCAGGTCCTGCGCGCTCGCCCATGGAGCGTTTGTGTACCGCTCGATAAATTCGAGATCATCGATTTTGAAGGCCCGGTCGTGCAATTGGCTGTACTGTTGGAATTCCAGGGTATTCGGGGGTGTCAATTGTTGCCTTACCTGTAATTCTCCCAGGCGGGGCGGTGCAAAGAATGGTGGCTGCAAGTCCCCTTCGGTCAGGGGCAAGCCGATTTTCTTGAAGCTGGTTTTGACGGTCTCCACATAGTGTCCCGCGGCCTCGGTCAGAGCGGGCGGGACAGGATGGGTAACCGCGTTGGTGGGATCGCTTTGGTCCCAGATGACCTTTGCCAGGCGATCCCCGTGCTCAAATGGGCCGACCATCATGTCGTAGAAAAACAGCAGCCTGCCATCCGTTGGCAGATCCGTGGTGATCCCATCCAGGTTGGTTAGGTCTGCAAGGTCAATCTGCGCCACGAAAGACAGGGGCAAATTGGCCGCTGCATAGGCCGCGATTTCCTCCCCATAATCCTGGAAGCTGGCCGCATCGCTGGGCTGACGTGGGCGTGGCCATTCGATGCCGGCGGCCATGACCGGGGTGCCGCCGATCCGCGTCAGGCTGTCAGTCAGGTCCGGCGTGGGCTGGATGGCGATGGCGGGTACCAGAGCAGCCATCACCAGCTCCAGTAACGCGGGATCGAACAGGTCGGAGAGGATTTGACGCGCTTCGGCAAGATCGGTGAACATGGCAGTGATCCGGGATGGGTCGCTGTTGAGAAAAAGGCTACGTCCGGGCTGTCAGTGCGCCGCACTGATCTTGGTATAGTCGAGCTTGTTTTCCGGGGGAGAGGCCTGGATCTCTGCCACCTCGCGCCGCTTTGTGATCAGGATGAAGGCAAGGCAAGCCAGGTAGATTGCCACGACCACGGCGCCAATCCACTGGATTTGCAACCACTGACTTTGGAACAGCAGTGTCAGGGTAAAGAGTACCGCCACATTGCCCGCGATATAGGGAAGCTTGCCGAACCGCTCCGTGGTGATCGACAGATTGTCGGAGTAAAGCCGGATCAAGCTGTCGAGCGAGTTGATCACAAATGTGATGCCCACAATGATCATTGCGCCGTTCAAAAGGCCCACAGTGCTGATGTCATTCGAGCTGTAATAGTACAGGATCGTGAACCACACCGCCAAGGGGATGGACGGGATCACAAGCAGAGCAAGCAACAGGTATTGCGTGCGCAACCCGCCTACGAAACGCGCCGTGAACTGGCCGATCATGATCGACCAGGCGAACCACCAGAACAGGTAGAATTCGTGGTACGCGTTGATCGGTGTGACGAACTTATGCAGGTTTGCGAAATAGCCGCCGATCAGGGACATGGTGCCCCCCATCTCTCCCAATCCGATGCCGGCATAGGCCCATAGCAGTGCGATCAGCGCCGCGAACAGGATGGTTGATCCGACGCTTAGAACCTTGACGAACTTGATGTCCGTGCTGGAATAGGCTGCGGCCAGGATGACGCAGAAGACGATGACATAGAACGTGGCCACGACGCTTTCGCCATCACCGATCTCAGGAATGTAGGAGGGCAGGTAGACCAGGAACAGGCTGGCGGTGAAAGCGCAGGTCCCGACGATGACGATGTTGTTGAGGATCTTGACCGCGGGGATGGCAAAGAATTTGACCCGAGGTTCGACCACGCAGAAGTAAAAGCTGGTCAGGAAGTAAAACGCCCAGATCAGGAAGCCCCAAAACCCGAATTCAATCGCGAGCGGGTTGGTGAAGCCGTATTCCGGTGCTGTCTCGGTATCGGCATAGACCGGAAATTCACCCAAGGGGAACATGATCAACCCCACATCAAGGCCCGAGGTGAACAGGATTGCGATGAAGGTAAAGAGTGGCACTGGCGTGACACCGACAACCCGAAGTCCCCACCATTTGATCACGCAAAAGGCGACAAGGGCAAAGGCCAACAGGACCCCGCAGGAGATGACGATGGTCAGAAAGGTTGCCATGTTTTTGTCCCGATCTGGGCCGCCGAGGGAGGGCGCACCCGTTGTTTTGCGGGCGTCTGCGCGCCTTGGATATCGTGTGATAGATCAAATACTGCATATTCAGGCCAAAAACGAAATGGTTAAGCGAAATACCGGTGATTTGTCGCGGAACTCGCCCATTCCGTAAGGCGGTGGATTTTATGATTTCGTTACAAATCAGTTACCTGTTCGTCATGGGTTCAGGCCAAGCGGGTCCGGCAATATGACTGTTGGGAAACGGATATGACACGCTTTTTGACCCTCACCTCGGTTCTGGCACTCACCGCCGGAGCCACCTCGGCTGAGATGAGCTTTAACCGCATCGCGTCGTTTGCGACGCCTTTGAATATGGCCGAGGGGGAGGATACGAGCCGCGAAACCTCGCCCGAGATTATCGATGTGACGCCGGACGGGATGACGCTGATCTATACGGATAGCCCCCTCGAAGCGTTGGGCCGGGTGGATATCACCGACCCGGCGGCGCCAAAGCCCCTGGGCAACATCGCGCTGGATGGGGAGCCAACCAGTGTCGCCGTGGTGCAGGGCGTCGCGATTGTGGGGGTCAACACGTCCGAGAGCTATACCGAGCCATCCGGCTATATTGCCGCGATCAATGTGGGTGACGGAACTGAGACGGATCGCTGTGACCTGGGTGGTCAGCCTGACAGCATAGCTGTCGCCCCGGATGGCAGCTTCGTTGCTGTGGCTATCGAGAATGAGCGCGACGAGGATCTAGGCGAGGGTCGCACCGGGCAGATGCCTGCTGGCGCACTGACCATGGTGGATCTTACGGTCGAGGGCTTGGTGAACTGCGACACCCTGCGCGTGGTTGAGATGACCGGGATGGCCGAAGTTTCACCTGAGGATCCGGAGCCGGAATTCGTGGACATCAACGGTCTGGGCGAGACGGTGGTGACCTTGCAGGAGAACAACCATCTGGTTGTGGTCGCGGCCGATGGCGCGATCATGAACCATTTCTCGGCCGGTTCCGTGGATCTGAAGAATGTGGATCTGGACGAGGAACGCGCGCTGACCTTTGACGGCGAACAGCTTGGCCGCCCGCGCGAGCCAGATGCCGTGAAATGGCTGGATGACGATCATTTCATCACCGCAAATGAAGGCGATATGGATGGCGGTAGCCGGGGTTGGACCGTGTTCAACAAAGACGGCACCATCGTTTATGAAAGTGGGCTGACCTTTGAATATGCCGTGGCCGAGATCGGACATTACCCCGAGCGGCGGTCGGGAAATAAAGGCGTGGAGCCGGAATCGGTAGGTGTGGGCAGCTTTGGCGGCGTGCCGATGGCGTTTATCGGGGCAGAGCGGTCTTCGGTCGTGGGTGTTTATGATATGAGCGAACCTGCCGCGCCGGTTCTGGCGCAATTGCTGCCCTCGGGCATTGGTCCGGAAGGGTATGTGACGATCCCGGAGCGCAACCTGCTGGTCACCGCCAATGAGGTGGATCTGATCGAGGATGGCGGCGTGCGCGCATATGTTATGATCTATCAGTATGGTGAAGGGGCTGCGGCCTATCCGATGCTAACCTCTGCCGGGATTGCCTTGGAGAATGGCGCGCCCGTCGGTTGGGGGGCCATTTCGGGCATGGTGGCGGATGCCGAGGAGCCTGGGGTCATCTATGCGGTCAATGACAGCTTTTACGGGCAGCAGCCGACGATCTTTAAGATCAATGCAACGGCTCAGCCCGCCAGGATCGTGGATTACACCCGGGTGACCCGGGCCGGTTTTCCGGCGCAGAAGCTGGATATGGAAGGCATAACGCTGGACGGTGAAGGTGGTTATTGGATCGCCTCTGAGGGTCGGACGGATCGGGTGACGCCCCACGCGATCTACCGCGTTGGTGCCGATGGCGAGATCGCGGAGGAGATCGGATTGCCGGCAGAACTGATGTCTGTGGAGCGTCGGTTTGGTTTTGAAGGCATCACCAAAGTTGGCGATGAGTTGTGGATGGCGGTGCAGCGGGAATGGGGCGACGACCCCGAGAACCACGTGAAATTGGTCAGCTATAACCTGGAGACCGAGGCATGGGGCGCTGTGCACTATCCGAAAGCCGCCCCTGCGACCGGCTGGGTGGGCTTGTCAGAGATCGTGGCCCATGGTGCGTTCATCTACATCATCGAGCGGGACAATCAGATCGGTGACGCGGCGGTGACCAAGAAGGTTTACCGGGTCCCATTGGCCGAAATGGTGCCTGCCGAGTTAGGTACCGTGCTGCCTGTCGTGAGCAAGGAAGAGGTGCGCGACCTGATCCCCGATCTCAAGCAGTTGGGTGGCTATGTGCAGGACAAGGTCGAGGGTCTGGCGATTGATGCATCGGGCGAGGCCTTTATCTCCACCGATAATGACGGGGTGGATGACCATTCCGGCGAGACGTTGTTCTTTTCTATCGGTCAGATGTGATCTGACGATCCGTTTTCGTTTGACGGAATGCCCGGGCCGGTGGCCCGGGCATACGACATTCTGGCACGGGTTGAGGGGACTGGCCCTTTAGTCCCGCGGGTGCGCCAATTGCTGGATGCGCCTCCGGCGGGGATATTTTGGAACGCATAATTTAGGTCATTCGCCGTAGGGGACCCAGATGGTTTTGACCTCGGTTGCGGCGTTCAGGAAATCGCGACCTTCGCCGGATTTGATCCAGTCGCGGCGGGTGATCCAGGTGCGTTTGAGATTTGTCGCCGCGTTGGTTTCGATATCTTTGGCGAGGGCGGGTTCGGCAAAGGACCAGATCGCATCCACTTCCATATGTTTGGAGAGTGTATCGGCCAAGGCGGCGGGATCGCCGGTGATGATGTTGACCACCCCTGCGGGGACATCGGATGTGTCCAGCACCTGGTACAGGTCGGTTGCGGCCAGCGGGAAGATATCGGAGGGGACGAGGACCACGCGGTTGCCCATGGCAATCGCCGGGGCCATGGCGGAGATCGTGCCCAGAAGTGGCATTTCAGGGGGGCAGATCGCACCGATCACGCCGACCGGTTCATTGATGGCAAGCACGAAACCGCGGATCGGGACATCTTTTGTGGTTCCGTCAAGCTTGTCGGACCAGGCGGCATAGGTGAAGAGGCGGGAGATGCTGGTTTCGACCTCCAGCGTCGCAGCTTTAACCGGGATGCCTGCGGTGGTGAGGCGCACGGTGAATTCGTCGGCCCGGGCCGCGAGGTTTTCGGCGATATAGTAGAGGATTTGGGCGCGCAGGTGGCCAGTGGTTTTGGCCCAGCTTGTGGCTTTGGCGGCGGCCTCCACGGCGTTGCGAATGTCTTTGCGATTGCCATCGCCGACATGGCCAAGGAGTTTGCCTTTTGCGCCATGGACAACGCGGGAATAGCCGCTGTCGGGGCGGGCTTGCTTGCCGTCAATATACATTTTTGCCGTGCGGTCGAGACCTTCTGGCGCGATTTGGTCAGTGGCCCTGGGGCGTTTGGGGACGGCTGTGGATTTGGGCGGATTGGCGGGTTTTGTATAGGCCCGCAGGCCCTCCCACCCGCCTTCGCGCTCGAAGCCGCTGTCACGGATGCCGCCGAACCCGGCGGCCGCATCCATCATGTTGGTGCCATTGATCCAGATGATCCCTGCGGCAAGCTTTGGCGCGATATCGAGCGCGAGGTTGATGTTTTCAGACCAGACGGAGGCAGCGAGGCCATAGCGTGTGTTGTTGGCCATCTGGACGGCTTCGGACGGTGTGCGGAAGGTAGAAGCGACGAGGACGGGGCCGAAGATCTCATCTTGCATCAGCGGGTTGGCGGGGCTGAGGCCGGTGATCAGGGTTGGGGGATAGTAGCAGCCATCGGGGGCCGTGCTGCGGAAGGTCTCACCCTCTGTGTTGGCCTCCACCATGGCGGTGATCGCGGCGTGTTGGGATGGGTCGATGAGAGCGCCGATATCGGTGCATTTGTCGAGCGGGTCGCCGACCCGGAGCGTTTCCATTCGGGCACGGAGCTTTGTGTAGAACCCCTCGGCAATGCTTTCCTGAACCAGCAGACGGGATCCGGCACAGCAGACCTGGCCCTGGTTGAACCAGATGGCATCGACGAGCCCTTCGACGGCGCTGTCCTGATCGGCATCGTCGAACACGATGTAGGGAGATTTGCCGCCCAGTTCGAGGGTCAGTGCCTTGCCGGTGCCAGCGGTGGCGCGGCGGATCTGGCGGCCGACCTCTGTGGAGCCGGTGAAGGCGATCTTGTCGACATCAGCGGCGACCAAGGCGGCACCGGTCGCACCATCGCCGGTGACAATGTTGACGACACCGGGGGGAAGGCCAGCCTCCTGACAGATCTCTGCGAAGATCA
Organism: Actibacterium sp. 188UL27-1; assembly: GCF_016901225.1. Classification (GTDB taxonomy): domain Bacteria; phylum Pseudomonadota; class Alphaproteobacteria; order Rhodobacterales; family Rhodobacteraceae; genus 188UL27-1. The sequence continues at coordinate 422,036 of NZ_JAFEUL010000001.1, forward strand.
TTGCGGAAAGGGGCGTGTATTCGGCTGGCTTCAAGACGACTGTATTGCCCGTGGCTATGGCGGGTGCGATCTTCCAGGCCAGCATGAGAAGTGGGAAATTCCACGGGATGATCTGGCCGCAAACGCCGAGCGGGGCGCGGTCGGGGAGTTCTGTTTCCATCAGCTGTGCCATGCCAGCGTGGTAATAGAAATGGCGGATCGCAAGCGGGATGTCGATATCGCGGCTTTCACGGATCGGTTTACCTGTGTCGAGGCTTTCCATCACCGCCAGCAGGCGAGCGTGCTTTTGCATTAGCCGCGCGATGGCATAGATGATACGGGCGCGGTGGTGGCCTGTTAGCGCGGCCCATTTGGACTGGGCTTTGCGTGCTGCGGCAACGGCAGCGGCGACCTCCTCGACCGTACATTGGGTCATGTGGGCGAGATGTGCGCCGGTTGCCGGGTTGCGCAGGTCATGATCCGTGCGCAGGGGCCCCCAGCTATCGCTGATAAAGGGCCCCACAATGCCGCCGCGGCTTTCGATCCAGGCTAAAGCCTCCGCCGGGCTTTCCGGTGTCGGGCCGTAATCGAGGCTGTCGAAGAGTTCGGGGATGGTCATGGTATCGTCCTTGGTTGGACAGGTCTGATACGTGCCGCCTAGCCCATCGGGTGTCTGCGGGCAGCGGAATAGGCACCGGTCACGTGATGGTCGAGTTGGCGTTCGATATCCGTGAGCAGAGACGAGGCGCCAAAGCGGAACAGGTCGGGGGTGAGCCAGTCGCGGCCCAGTTCCTCGCGGATGAGGGTCATATAGATCAGCGCGTCTTTGGCCTTGGAAATGCCGCCTGCGGGTTTGTAGCCCACGCGGTGACCGGTGGCCTGATGGTAGTCGCGGATGGTGCGAAGCATCGTGAGGGTGACAGGCAGGGTGGCGTTGACGGGTTCCTTGCCGGTTGAGGTCTTGATGAAATCGGTGCCTGCCATCATGCAGATCAGTGACGCGCGGGCAACGTTGCGCAAGGTGCCGAGTTCGCCTGTGGCGAGGATCGCCTTGACATGGGCCTTGCCACAGGCGCGGCGGAAGGCCTGCATCTCGTCATAAAGCGCCTGCCAGTTGCCCGTCAGGACGTGGCGGCGGGAGATGACTATGTCGATCTCGGCGGCGCCTGCGGCAACACTTTCCTCGATCTCGGCAACCCTCAGGTGGAAGGGCGAGAGACCCGCGGGGAAGCCGGTGGAAACGGCGGCGACGGGAATCGTGGTGCCGGCGAGGGCCGCGCGGGCCGGGGCGATCATGTCGTGGTAGACGCAGACCGCGCCGGTGGTGAGGTTGGGCAGGTCGAGTGCCGCCAGGAGATCAGGACGGACGGGTTGCCTGGCCTTGGCACAGAGGCGCGCGACGCGGCCTGGCGTGTCGTCGCCAGAGAGGGTGGTCAGGTCGATGCAACTGACGGCTTTCAAAAGCCAAGCGGCCTGGTGGTCTTTTTTGATTGAGCGGCGACCGGGAAGCGTGGCGCAGCGCCGTTCGATGGCGGAGGTGTTGGCCTGAACGCGGCCGATCCAGTCCAGATCCAACCCCATGCCCGGGTTGCGGGCTTGGGGGGCGAGAGGGAGTTGTGTGGTTTGGTCCGGAACGGTATCCATGGTAGGACGGTGACATGGGGGCGGGCGTTGGGCAAGAGCCTGCAGGCGTGATCCGGCGGAGGCGCGCAAGCGCGCCACGACATGTCCCACCCCACGCGCTCCGCGCGCGTGGCGGTTGTTGGTGTGGTATATCGCTTTGAACTGTCGGGAGCAGGGTAAGGCCGGTGGCCACGCCGCGCGACACGCGCGGCGCCGGGCCCAACGGGCGATGAGCGCATATGCGCGAAAGGAGCCGGGCGGGAGTGCCACCGGCCTGGTTTGAGCGATGGGGGATGCCCCTTGGCAACCACCGATCAAAGCATGCGCTAGCCTTGGAGGACCTTTGCGGCATCGGTTAGGAACGTTTCCAGCCGCTGCGGATCGATGGGTTTGTTGATCAGCGGTACATCTGCATCCTGGCAGGCCTGCCGCAACGCGGATGACCGATTGGCCGAGACGATAGCGGCCGGAAAATGAGGGTAGCGGATGCGTAGCTGGGCCAGCAATTCAAGCCCATTCTGTTCACAACCCAGTTGCTGGTCGATCAGCACGGCATCGGGACAGATCTGAATGTCGTCCAACAATGACAGTGCGTCGGCCCCATGTTCGGCATCCAGTACGCTGACCCCCCAACGCTCCATGAGCAGGCTGAGCGCACGGCGAAATTCTAGGTCGTTATCCACGAGCAGAACGATCAGGCCAGTCTGATCCAGGATTGTCGCTCCCGATCGCGGCGGATCGCTGCGAGGGCGCTCGCCGTGGGCATCGGCCAGCGGCAAGCTCACGAAAAAGCCACTGCCACGTCCAACTTCTGACCACAGGCCCAGCGGATGACCCAATCTGGCGCAGGCGCGTTCGACGATGGCCAATCCCAGCCCGAGGCCTTCCGAAGCGCTGGCGCGGGTATCCAGGCGGGAAAACTCTTTGAAGATCAAATCCTGGTCACCTTCGGCGATGCCGGGGCCAGTATCCCAGATCTCCATCCGGACCGAGCGGCCGTGGTGCCGTGCGCCCACAAGAACGCGGCCCGAATCCGTGTAACGGATCGCGTTCGAAATCAGGTTGCGCAGGATCCGCCGCAGGAAGGCCGCGTCGCTTGAAATCACAGCCGAGGAGGGCACGACCTTGAATTCCAGCCCCTTTGCTTTCGCCAAGGGCTCCATCTCCGACTGCAGGGGGGTCAACACATCCATCAACGGCACGGGCGCCACGTCAAAGGACGCTTTTCCGGCCTCCAACCGCGAGATATCCAGCAACGCGTCGATGATCTGTTCGACCGAGGATAGCGCGCTTTCGGCTTTGTGGATGATAGCTTTGTCGGCGGCGGTACGGGTCGGCCCGTCCAATGCTGACACATAGAGCTTTGCCGCCGAGAGCGGTTGCAGCAGGTCGTGGCTGGCTGCTGCAACAAATCGGGATTTCGAGGCATTGGCGCGTTCTGCCGCTGCCAGCGCGTCTTCCAGATCCAGTGTCCGGTCCAGAACGCGTTGCTCCAGCAATTCATTGGCATCGAAGAGCGCCCGGGCTGCCTCTCGTTCAGCCGAGACATCGGTGAAGCTGATCACAAAGCCATGGTCGGGCATTTCCTGGCAAAAGACCGCTAGGGTCATGCTGTCACCGCTGCGGATTTCGAACGACAGAGGTGGACGGTCCGCGGTTTGTGCGATCCAGGCCACCAGGTCCTTGCGTGTGACGCCGCCTTCGAAGCGGATATCGTCGGACAGACGATCCAGCAATTGGTGGAAACCTGCCCCAATGCGGAACCGGGTTGCGGGCACGGACAGCAAGGTGCCCACCTTGCGATTCCAGCCCGCCAACCGGGCATTGCGGTCAAAGATGCAGACGCCCTGATTCAGGTGATCCAGCGTGGCGCGCACCATCCGGGCCTGTTTGTCGATCAGTTTGCTGCGCTCTTCCCGCTCGATCCGCATGATATCGGTGATATCTGTCTGCAGGATCACGGTGCCACCATTGCCCGTGCGATGCTCGCTAACTTGCAGCCACCTGTCCCAGATCAGGCGCACGTTGAACATTACGCTTTTGTCGCGGTGCCGACTGATCCGCCTTTGGGCCCAATCGGACGGTCCTTGCCCGTCTGGCAGCGCCAGAAATCGACTTTCGCTGATGAGTTGGACGTAATCGACAAAGCTGAGGCCGGGATGAAGTTCATCCGATACGTCCAGCATCTGCTGACAAAACCGGCTGTTTGACAGGACCAACGTATCGTCGGGGCTGAACAGGGCAAAACCTTCGCTCACGGCCTCTATCGCGTCGGTCAGATCGGTGCGGGCCTGTTCGGTCGCGGCATTGGCCTCGGCCAAGCGCGCATTGCTTTCATGGAGCAGGTCGAGCGTGCGCTCCAGATCGCGGGTGCGGGAGCGGACCTCATCCTCCAGCATCGCGGCACGTTCGAATTGGATGTAGGCTAGGCCGGAGCGGTCGGTATCCTGCTCGACCCGCCGCATCAGCGCAGCGCTAATCTGAAGGAGCTTTTCGTTTTGCCGCTCCAGGCTGTCCTCCGGATTGAGGATCGACATCATTTGGCGATGTCTTGATCTTGGGCCGGATAGATCGCGACACCGGTCATCGTGTGGTTCACATGCATCGCCCGGTATTGCTCGCCATAGGTCGAAAAGCCCACGACATTGTTGTCGGTCAGGATTTTCGAGATCTTGTGGGTCATCTGGCGTTGCCCGGCCTCCAGCCGCCGGAGCAGGCAGTCACATGCCAGCACCATTGCCGGCGCAGTGCCTTGGGCCAAGGCGTTCAATTCTCGGTCGAGATGTTGATCCATCGCTTCGGGCTCGGCCAGTGTCAGGACGGCGCCTTCATCGATGGCAGAGAAAAAAATCAACTCGCCCTCGCGGTTGACCCGCTGGATTGCGCGGACATGGTGACGCCCGCCAAGCCGCACCACCAGTGGATGGGCCGCAAAAGTGAACTGGTCCAGCTGTCCTGGATCCTTGCCGAGAATGCGCGCATATTCAGTTGCCGCAGGCTCTGCATTGATCTGTTGCACGACCCGGCGCGAGGGATCGGCGCGCGTGACCACCATGCGCCGTTCGGTTGGGATCAGGTGATCGAGGCTGAACACCTTGATCGGGCAGGCGGTACGCACAAGGGTCAGAAGGGCTGCGTCTTGCAAGACGGCCTTTCCAAGTGCCAGGTGTGTCTTTTGAAAATCAGTCCCATCGCCTGCCGACCCGCCAAATAGCGGAACGGGGCCAAGGCCGGATGCCAACATGGCGGTTAATTCATCTTCCCGCATCGACAGACCATCGATCATGAGAAAAGCGAATTCGTTGGAAAAACCCGGTGCTTGGGACGCCAGTGCAGAGCGGGCCTGCACCACGCGGTCGATCTGTGATTGGGGATCGAGGGTCGACAGGTCCCGGATATCGAGCGTGGTTGTCGCAAAACTGGCACTTGGCAAAGCAGTGGCCACGATCTGCCCGTCAGTATACCCATTCGCGCCAATCTCGCCCGCAGTGGTGCAGGCAATGACGGTCGCATGATCAAAGACCTCTGTCGCTTGTCGTGCGACATCATCGAAATCCGCCAGGGGGCTGACGAACAGGCAAACCAACGACAAATCACGTGACCCGAGCAAAGGTGCGAGGGCTGCGATTTGGGTTTCCCCGGTCACATCAACCTGCGCAGTGCGCGGCTGTCTATCGTTCTGAGCCTCCCGGGCAGACGGTGGGCTAGTTCCGTCCACGAGATATTCCCGATTATATTGTTATTGGCTGACGATATGTGGCCTAGACTGCGTTTGGCAAGACATTCCCGAAATGCGCTTCTTGGGCAATGAGCACGGCCTGGGTGCGACTATGGACGCCAAGCTTGCGCATTATGGCGGTTACATGGGCCTTTACAGTGGTTTCCGCGATCGAAAGATCATAGGCGATTTGCTTGTTCAGCTTGCCTTCACAGATCAGCTGCAGAATGCGGGCCTGCTGGTTGGTGAGGGTCGACAGTCGGTTCAATGCCTCGTCCCGGGCATTGCTGTTATCCGAATCTGTCGCTACCTCGACAAAGCCGTCAGGGGTATAGGTCCCACCGCTGAGGATGGCATGGATCGCCTCGCCGAAAACCTCACGCTGACTGTGCTTGGGCACGAAACCGGCCGCACCGGCGCGCAGCGTGTGTGTGATCATGCGATTATCCGCCATGGAGGACACGACCACGACCGGCACGCCCGGTGCTGCTGTTTTCAGGCGGATCAGACCATCGAGCCCGTTCACGTCCGGCAGGTTCAAGTCCAGCACGATCAAGGCGGGGTTGCTGCCATTGTGAATTTTATCCAGCGCGGCACCCAGCCGATCAGCCGTATCGATGTCACTGAAGGATGCCACCGATTTGAGTGTCAAGGACAGGGCATCGCAAAACAGCGGATGATCGTCGATGACAAGGGCGCGGTCCGGTACGGCGTTCGATAGGGAAGAAATGGCAGGCGTCATGAATGCTCCGATCTAAAATTCAGCCTAACGGGGCAGGTGGGGCAGCGTCATTAGCCAAATGGTCTTAGGTCTGGTGGAATTATCAAACAGCGCGTGCCGGGGGCCCGCATTACATTCCGCGCATCCTGCGCCGGGGGTTTCGGATCAAAAGATGATCCGAAACTTTTGGGTCATTTCGCTGTGCCGACGTCAATTCCCCAGATCTGCCGATGCTCGGCGGCATCGGCTTCATGTTGATCCATGTCATAGCTCATACCGTTGAGGGCTGAACAATGAAAAAGGGCGCGCCTGATCTGGCACGCCCTTTCTGATTGAATGTGTGGCTGAGTCAGTTGGCAGAGGCCAACTGCTTTGGCAGTTTGAACGTCCAGAGCAGGCCACCTTGGTTCAGGTAGTTCACCTTGGAGGCCACTTCGCCGCCCCAGAGCGGCACAGCGCCACCCCAGCCAGAGATGACGGAAACATATTGCTCGCCATCCTGCTCCCATGTGACGGGCTGACCGACGATGCCGGAGCCGGTCTGGAAGGACCAAAGCTCTTCACCCGTTTCGTCGTCAAAGGCGATGAACTTGCCTTCGGGCGTGCCGGTGAACACCAATCCACCTGCGGTTGTCATCACGCCACCCCAAAGTGGGGCGTCGTTCTTGAACTCCCACTTTGTTTCGCCGGTATCGGGGTCGATGGCCTTGAGGCTGCCGATATGGTCTTCGTAGTTAGGCTTGATGGTAAAGCCCGCTCCCAGATAGGCAGCCCCTTTTTTATAGGTGATGGGCTCGTTCCAGATGTCCATGCCCCATTCGTTGGAGGGCACGTAGAAGTTGCCGGTTTTCTGGCTGAACGCCATGGGCATCCAGTTCTTGCCACCCAGGAAAGAGGGCGAGGCAAAGATCACTTCACCCTTCTTGCCATCAGCTGCGGCAGATGGATCGCCGGGACGGTTGGCTTCGTTAAAGATCGGGCGACCATTTTCATCGATGCCTTCGGCCCAGCTGATATCCTTGACGAAGGGAACAGCCGAGATGAATGCGCCATCCTCACGATTGAGCACGTAGAAATAACCATTCCGGTCAGCAGTGGCCCACCGCTTGTTGCCCTCGCGGTCGGTATAGGCGACGACCTCGTTCACGCCGTCATAATCCCAGCCTTCGCGCGGTGTGGTCTGGAAATGCCACTTGATCTCACCCGTGGCGGGATCGATGCCGATGCGGCTGGCAGCATAGAGATTGTCGCCCGTACCATCGTTGTTCTGGCCTGCATCGCGCAACCAGCTGTTCCAAGGTGCGGGGTTGCCAGCACCAAAGACCAGAGTGTCCGTTTCGATATCGTAGGATCCACCCAGCCAAGTGGCGCCACCGCCGGTTTTCCACATATCGCCGGGCCAGGTGGCGTTCAACTCACCCGTCATGGTGCTTTCTTCGCCGTTCAGCGTACCCATGTGACCTTCGATCACGGGGCGGGTCCATACCATCTCACCCGTTGCCGCGTCGCGCGCCTGCACTTCGCCGACGATCCCAAACTCACCGCCAGAATTGCCGGTTATGATAAGGCCGTTCACGACCAGCGGTGCGGCGGTGTAGCTGTAACCGGCCTTGTAATCGGCAATCTTCTTGCGCCAAACCACATCGCCAGTATCCTTGTTCAAGGCGACGATCCGTGCGTCCAGGGTGCCGAAGTAGACGTTGTCGCCATAGATCGCAGCGCCGCGGTTGACCACGTCACAGCAGGGCAGGATACCTTCGGGCAAGCGCGCATCATACTGCCAAATCTCTTGCCCGGTCTTCACGTCGATGGCGTAAAGGCGGCTGTAAGATCCGGTGATATACATTATCCCGTCATGGATCAGTGGCTGCGTTTCCTGGCCGCGTTGTTTCTCTCCACCCAGGCTGAAGGCCCATGCGGGAACCAGGTTTTCAACGTTTTCCTTGTTCAGCGTGTCGAGCGGGCTGTACCGTTGAAGATGGCGGCCCATCCCATTGGTCAGGATATCGCCGGGCGTGGCCTGGTCATTGGCCAGATCTTCCTCGGTCACCTCGGCGTAGGCGGCTGTTGTTGCCAGTACCGTCGCCGTTACGGCAGCTATGAAGCGGTTCATTGGGCTCCTCCCTTTACCAATGCACAAATAGCCTGCGTGTGAATACAGGCCCTCCCACACCAATAGAGAGAGGCTGTGTAATCAGGGAAATGCCACATTGGTCGTAAGACCCCAGGGCTCTTGACAGGCTGCGGCCCTGACTGTGGCATTTGCCGATGAGAGAGGAGGGTCAAGGGATGAGATGGACCGCGTGGACGGTGTCCCTTGGTCTGGCGGGGGCGGCCTGGGCCGAGGACAGTCGCGGTGTTTGGCTGGAGGCGGAAGACGGGGGCCGCATCCGCATCGCTACTTTGCATGACACGGGCCAGACCTACCGGGTCGAAATGGCCAGGGCGCCGTTTGTGGATCATTTCCTATCGATGCGCCCGTTCAAACGCCTGGAAGGGCCCCAGACCCATTGGTGCCACGTCCCCTATCCCTATGACCAGGTTTGCATATCGCCCGAGGTCGATCCGACCGATCTGAAATATGAGTTTCTGTTTCTTTGGAAAGGTGCGACGGAATACGGGATCAACATGTGGAATGGGGTATATTATAAGTTGGAGAAGGCAGACCAGGGGTGGGTGGGCATGCTGCACGAGATGAATATGGATCTGCTGTCGGCCCCTCCGCCGGTTGGCATGACACACCCGTTTGATACAGCCAATCTGGAACCGGGTGATCCGGCGCGCTTCTGGCTGCCCCGTCTGGTCATTGAATAAATGGATCATTGGGACCTGATCGCCGGAATGTCTGCGCAGGATCGTGCAGCCCTGACCAGACGCCGCAATGCACCTGGTCTGTGGCACCTGGCAGGCCATCTGACGTTGATCGCCGCGACGGGCACCTGGATCGCGGCGGGTTGGCCGTTTTGGGGAGCGGTGCTGCCGGTGCATGGCATCTTTCTGGTGTTCCTATTCACCCTGACCCATGAAACGACCCACAAGACGCCATTTGCCACCCCTTGGCTGAACGAATGGGTCGGGCGCGCCTGCGGTTTCGTGCTGCTGATCCCATTTGAATGGTTTCGCTATTTCCACCTGGCCCATCACCGCCATACCAACATACCCGGCAAGGACCCCGAGCTTGAGGGTGGTGGCTTGCCTGGCACCCGCCGCGCCTATTGGTGGAGGGTCTCGGGCCTCCCTTACTGGTTTCGCGTTATCCGGCAGATCGCCGCGCTGGTAAGAGGGCAGGGGATGGCGGACTATATTCCCAACGCCGCGCGCCCGCTGATCGTGCGGGAAGCACGGACCATGCTTGCGATCTATGCGTTGGCCGTCGGCAGCCTTGCCATCTCTCCCGCCCTGTTCTGGCTGTGGATCCTGCCCGTGGTTCTGGGTCAACCAGCCCTGCGGCTCTACCTGATGGCTGAACATGGCCGCTGCGCCTTCGTGGCCGACATCCTGGACAATACCCGCACCACATTCACCAACCGGATCGTGCGGTTCCTGGCATGGAACATGCCGTATCATACCGAACATCACACCCTGCCCAACGTCCCCTTCCATGCGCTGCCCCGCCTGCACCGGATCATGGCACCACACCTGAAGCATACCGCGCCGGGGTATCGATGGTTCAACTGGCGCCTGCTACGGGATCTGCCGCCGGCGCCCTGATTTCGGCCTTTGGTCGCATATCGGCTGTTGCGGGCGGCGATTACCTTGCGCGCAACAGGGAGGAGACACCATGTTTTACAGGGTGATAGGTGGGGCGGTTCTGGCCGCGGCCCTTAGTGTCAGCGCGGCGCTGGCGGAAACACCGGTTCTGCGCGCCGCGGTTTTGAAATTCGGCACCGTCAATTGGGAGCTTGATACGATCCAGTACCACGGCCTGGACGCGGCCAACGGATTCACGCTTGATGTGCAGGGCATGGCGGGTGGATCAGCCGCTAAGGTTGCCTTCCAGGGTGGAGAGGCCGATGTCATCGTGTCCGATTGGCTTTGGGTGGCGCGGCAGCGGGCGGCGGGCAAAGATTACGTCTTTATCCCTTATTCCAAGGCCGTAGGCGGCGTTATGGTACCCGAAGACAGCACAGCGCGAAGCTTGGCCGATCTCAAGGATGCCAAAATCGGCATTGCCGGTGGGCCACTCGATAAAAGCTGGTTGATCCTGCAGGCCTATGCTCAACAGGAATACGATTTGGATCTGGCGGGCGAGACCGAGCAGGTCTTTGGCGCGCCGCCTTTGATCTTTAAGACAGCCCTGGGCGGTGACCTGGGCGGCGCCATCAACTACTGGCACTTCATGGCCAAGATGGAGGCGGGTGGCATGCGCAAGCTGGTTGATGTCAGCGTTGCCTCTACCGCCTTGGGGCTGGATCCCGAAACGCCTTTGCTGGGCTATGTCGTCTCAGGTGAATTGCTGCGCGACAATCCGGATCTGGTCCAGGGTCTGGCCCGTGCCTCCCGCGCGGCCAAGGATATGCTGGCCACCGATGACAACGAATGGGACCGCCTGCGCCCGCGCATGAATGCCAAGACAGATGCGCAATTCGCGGCGCTGAAATCAGGGTTCCGCGCCGGTATCCCGACCGAGGGCCCGGTCGATGAAGCCGCTGCCGACAAGATGCTCAAGCTGATGGTCGAACTGGGCGGGCCTGATCTGCTGGGTAAAGCGACTGAATTGCCCGATGGTGTCTTTGTGCAACCTGGCAGTTGATGCGCCGATGACGGTTCTGCGATTGGCCGAAGACAGCGATGACGGTGCCGGGGCGGGCCGGCCCGCACAGCCGGTTCTTCGGTTGGACCTTCGATCGTTGCGGTTGGGCAAGCGGGATGTCCTGGGCCCGATCTCGCTGGAGGTGCGACCTGCTGAAACCGTTGTTCTGACAGGGCCATCGGGTATCGGAAAAACATCGTTGTTGCGGGTTGTGGCCGGGCTGCAGACGCAATTTGATGGCGTCTGTCAGGCACCCGACCGGCTGTCGATGGTGTTTCAGGAACCCACGCTTTTGCCTTGGCGGTCGGCGCTGAATAATCTGACCCTGACAACGGGTATCTCTGCCAGCACTGCGGTGCTGGCGCTGAATGATGTGGGCCTAGCCGACCACGCGGATGCCTATCCCGGGGCATTGTCCCTGGGGCAGCAGCGGCGCCTTGCCCTGGCCCGCGCCTTTGCCGGAGCGCCGGATCTGCTTTTGATGGATGAACCTTTCGTCTCGCTCGACCCCGATCTGGTGGAGGAGATGATGGCGTTGTTCGCGCGCCTGCGCGCGGCCCGTCAGGTGGCCACGTTGATGGTCACCCATTCGGCAGATGAAGCAAAGATGCTTGCCTCCCGTATTGTCGAACTGGGCGGATCGCCGGCCCGGATCATGTCAGACCGTCAGAATAACGGCGCGTATTTCCAATTGTCGGCGTCGGGCGTGACCTCATCCAAATCATAATCGGCCCGTTGCAGGCGTTTGGCGATCTCCAGCCCGTCGCGCGCGGCATCGTCCACATATTTGCGGCCAAGACTTTCATCCCGGGCCACGCCATGGCCACGCATCAGGTCCAGCCCGTAATTGAACTTGCCGACGGGGTCGCCCAACTCAGCCGCCTTGCGGTCCCATTCAGCGGCAGCATCGGGGTCGTAAGAGCCGCCTAGGCCGTTATTGTCCAACTGGCTCATCCAGGTCATCGTGCCGGTATATCCATCGCGTGCGCAGTTCTCGAACAGGCGTCTGGCGGCGTCATGTTCGCCCTTTTTCGTGATCGCGTAGCCGGTGGAGCAGATCACCATACCGGTTTCGCCCTGTTCCGCGCGTTCCAGCATCGATTCCCATGTCAGTTCCGACGGGTTGAGGATGCCGCCAGGATCCGCATCCTCGGTTTCGGCCAGCAAAGGTGTTGCGGCAAAACAGGCAATGAGTATGAGGCGTGGCAGCATGATGAGGCTCCTTTTATGGGCTGTTTAGCACGAAAGCGGTGCGATTTCAGGCCTGTTATGGTCGTAGATTAGGCTTTGCGCCGGATCAGGCCGCGAGACGGGTCATAGCCCCAAAGGGCGGCTGCGGTGAAAAGGGCCGTGGCCAGCAGAGTCCAAAGCAGGGCCGCGCCATTCCATTGCAGATAAAGCGAAAAGCGGATCAGCTCGACCGCGTGGGTGAAGGGGTTGAGCGCGCAGATCATGTGGAGCGTTTCGGAGCTTTCTGCCATTTTCCACAAGGGATAGAGGGCCGAGGAGAGGAAGAACATCGGGAAGATCACGAAGTTCATCACGCCTGCAAAATTTTCTAACTGTTTGATAAAGCTGGACAAGGCGAGGCCAAGCGCGCCCAGCATCAGCCCCGCCACGATGAGGGCGGGCAAGACGGTGATGTAGCCTGTCGCAGGAATCCAGATGCCATAGAGGGCCGCGATGGCCAGGAAAGTATAGACCTGCAGGATCGAGATGGCGGTAGAAGCCAGAAGTTTGCTGAAGAGCAGCCACCAGCGCGGGAGTGGTGCGGTGAGCAGGAGGCGCATGGAGCCCATTTCCCGGTCATAGACAAGGCTGAGCGACGATTGCATCCCATTGAAAAGAAGGATCATTCCGCACAGGCCGGGGATGATGTAGGTCTCGTATTCGATATAGGTTTGATACGGTGGGGTGATGCTGAGGCCGAGGGCGGCGCGGAAGCCAGCGGCAAAGACCAGCAACCAAACGAGGGGTCGGACCAGGGCTGCGATGAAGCGTTCCCGCTGGTGGATGAAGCGCAGCGCTTCGCGGGCCAGGATGGCTGTAAGAGTGGTGAGATAAGGCCGCATCGGGATCAAATGGCGCTGCCGGGGGGCCAGCCCCCCGAACCCCCCGGAGTATTTTCACCAATAAGAATGGGGGTTTGAGTCATGTCGAGGAACGTCTTGGACAGGGGCTGATTTTGGGTGATGGCCTGTGCGGTGTCATTGGCCAGAAGGTGGCCTTGGTGTAGGATCAGAAGGTGGTCGTTGTGGCGGACTTCGTCGGTCAGGTGGGTGGCCCAAAGGACCGTGAGCCCGGTTGCTGTCAGGTCGTGGACATGGGTTGTAATTGCATTGCGGGCGGCGGCGTCAAGGCCGACTGTGGGTTCGTCTAGCAGCAATATCAATGGGTTGTGGACAAGGGCGCGGGCAATTTCCGTGCGGCGGCGATGCCCGCCATTGAGGGTGCGGGCGCGTTCGTTCTGGCGGTCGCGGATGTCGAGGCGGTCGAGGGCGGCGTCGATTTGGATTGCTGCGGTTTTCCCTGCGAGGCCATGGAGAGCGGCGAAATAGCGGAGATTTTGCCGGATCGTCAGGTCCAGATCCAGAGTGGGTTGCTGAAAGACGACACCCATCGCGGCCAGGGCCTGGCGGGGCCGGGTGGCGAGGTTTTTTCCTGCAATTTCAATGGCTCCCGCGGGTGTTGTGAAGAGCCGGGTCAGGAGCGCGAAGAGGGTGGATTTGCCGGCCCCATTGGGACCGAGCAAAGCGCAGAATTGGCCTTGCTTGATCCGGAAGGTGACGTCCTGAAGGACCTGTTTCGCGCCATAGGCATAATCGAGATGGCTGACGTTGAGGCCGGGTGATGTCATTATTCTATCGTGATTTCAAGGCGTTGTGTTTCGCCGGTGGAGCCTGGAATTTTGAGGTAATAGCTGCCTGGTTTGATGGCGACGAAGCCGATCTCCATCTCACCGGCTTCATCGAATTCGATGGAATCAACACCGAGCGGGCGGATTTCGAGCCCTTCGACGACGATTTCATCGATCCAGATGGCGCGGAAAAACTCTGGTCCGACCAGGGCCAGTTCCTGGCTGCCATCGCCCTGGATTTCAAATTCGTAGTATTTTCCGGACTTTAGCACCCATGGCGCTTCTGTCAGAGGGATGCCTGCGCCGAGCTGGATGGGCTCCAGATCCTCTTTGTTGGAGGCCGACAGGATGCCAGCAAGGCCGAACCCGTTATCATCGTCGTCGTCATCGGTGTCCTGGGCGAAGGCGGCCGTTGTGGCCATGGCGAGGATCGCGGTCAGGGTGATGAGGGATTTCATGGGATGTCCTTTCAGGGAAAAACGGGGGCATATTCCATGCAGAACCGATGCACATTCCATACATATGCCATACATACGCATCTCGCGGTCTGTTAATCTGTTGGGCGGAAGGCAGCGCCCCAGGGGAAGCGGCCTACCTTGATGGATTTGAGCGCCCGGCGCTCTGCCACGTCGATGACGGTGACATCGCCGGAGACGCCATTTGTGGTGAAGAGCAGTGAGCGGTCTGCATTGAAGTCCATGTGCCAGACCCGGCGGCCGACAAGGATGTAGTCTTCGACCTCGTAGGTTGCGGCATTGACCACTGCGACATGGTTGGAGGGGCCGAGGGCCACGAAGGCATGGGTGTCGCCTTCGGTCATTTCGAACCCGACGGGCTGGACACGGTCGGGATGGACGCCGTCCACCTCGAAATCGATCTTTGTCGTCTCTGCCTGGGTTTCGACATCGAAGACCGAGATCGTGCCGCCAATTTCAGCGCTGACCCAGAGCTCGGACCCATCCTTGATGAACTCGGCATGGCGGGGGCGGCTATCGACCAATGTGTTGGCGAAGAGCTGTTGGGTATCGGTGTCGATCCAATGGGCCATATTCGTGGTTTCACTGGTGGTGATGGCTATTTTGCCATCGGGGGAGACGGCCATGCCTTCGGGTTCGATGCCCACATTGATCTGGGCGATCACCTCGCGGGTTTCGGTATCGACCACCGTGGTGATCGCGTCATCCTCGTTCGCGATGTAGAGGTGGCGGTCATTGGGGTGGAGAACGAATTGTTCGGGATCCTCGCCCGATGGGAGTTCATGGAGGATCTTGCCGGTTGTAGGATCCATCACCTGGACCGTGTCGCTGTCGGAGGCGCAAATATAGAGGCGGCTGAAATCCTTGGAGAAGGTGATGCCGCGGGGACGCTCGCCCGTCTCATAGGTCTGGATGACCTCAAGTGTTTCGACATCGATCACGCTGACAGTATCGTCTTTTTCGTTGGTCACCCAGATTTCGTCGGCCAGGGCCGGAGTTGTGAGAAGGGAAAGGGCGAGGAGGGCGCGCATGTTGAGGCTCCGGTTTTGGGTGAGAGCGCCGGGGGCTGTCTGCCCCCGGACCCCCGAGAATATTTTTATCAATAAGAAAAGGGATGGGTTCGGGGGATGTTAGAAGGCGGTACACGAGGATTCCGGTTGGTCGAGGCCGAGCGTGTCAAGCTCGGTCCGTTGGTGGAGGAAGCCGTCGAGCGGGGCCTGGGCGGCGAGGGCCGAGGCATGGACGAGTGGGATGGGCTGGCGCAATTGGCCGTTCCAGGTGCGGTAGCTAAGGGGGCGGCCTTTGAAGCCGCCCAGTTCGAAATCGTCACCAAGGATGAAGTCACGCAGGGTCGCGGGATCTGCCGTGTTTGTCCGTGTAACGGCCTCTCCTATCGTGCGGATGGCAGCCCACGCGGCGTAGTCTTGCGATTGCATCGGGCGGTCCGCCAGATCGGTGAAGCGCGATTGCAGTTGGGCCGCGCCCCATTGTTCGACCACGCGGGACCAAGCCACGGGCACAAGCCCTTCGGATCCGGCAATGGGGCGCGGTTCCCATGTATTATAAGGGATGTAGCGGCCGAAATCGTGCAGTTCGTCGGCGATCAGCAGGACATCGTGGTCGCGCAAGTCCTGGGTGAAGAGCGGCACCTCCTGCGCGGCGTTGCGGCGCATGTCCGCGTCAAACACCCATTCCTTGCGGGAGCCCAGTGTGAGGCCGAATTTTTCTGCCGAAGTGGTCAGGGCGGCCGCGAAGGCCCGGTCGGTCGGGTGGGTGCCTTCGATCAGGGCAAGGTCGGTCCAGCGTCTTTTCTGGAGCGCCTGCATCAGGGCATCGGTCCGCATGGCGTAGGAGGGGAGGGTGTGCAGCAGGTTGGCGCGGCAGGCGTCATCCCGCAAGGCATCGTCGGCGGAGGCGGTGTTGAACAGCAGGGCACCTTCGGCTTCGGGCAAGTCGGCGATGGTGGTCAGCGTGTCGGCGGGCGCGTCGATCAGCAGGTAGGGGCTGGAGGCGAGCGCTGTCCGGGCCGCGGCAATTACATCATCGTCGGGTGCGACTTCGGTCACTGTGAGGACGTATTTGTGACCCAGAAAACCGCCCGTGGTCAGGTTGTCGGCCAAGCCAAGCGAGGCCCCGTCAATGCCCAGTTGTTCTGGCCTTGGATCGAGATTGGACAGGGTCGGCGGCTGTGGCACGATCTGATGCAAATAATTGATCGGTATATCAATTTCAGCCGATGCCGCCGTGGCTCCCCACAGCGCCAGTGCAATGATGGTCTTGCGCATGATGTCCTCCCTGTCTGACCGTATCGCAGGGCTTTGCGGGGTGAATTGCGACTTTGGTCTTGGGCTGGCCTAAGGTCTCATTTATCCCTGCGTGGCGGAGTTATAGGACAGGGGAACTGGATAATGATGAGGTGGCGTGATGTCGATCCGTTCCGTTTTTGCCGTGCTGACCCTGGCCGCTGGGGCCTCTTTTGTGCATGCCCATGGGGATGTGGCACCGCAGCCCGTGAACACTGATGCGCTGCCGGCGCTGGAGGAGGAGTGGCTGATCGAGAACCCCTATCGCGCCGACGCCGTGGGTGAGGATGTATGGAAGGCCGCCGTTGATATTGGCGCGTCGGGCTACAATCAGAATTGCGCACGTTGCCATGGGTTGGAGGCGATCTCGGGCGGATTGGCGCCGGATCTGCGGTTCCTGGAGGCCGAGGAATACGGTGATGAATGGTATGTCGAGCGGTTCCGGGAGGGTTACACCCAGAACGGGATCACCAAGATGCCAGCTTTTGGTGAGCTGTTGGGTCAGGAGGCTGCTTGGGCGATCCGGACCTATATCGAGACGCGGCCCGACGATCAGGCCATCGTCGACGTGGCGGGTGAATTGAAAGAGATGCGCGACCAGTTGGCCGCCTGGGGGTCCACCGGAGAGGCCGGCGATGTCGAGGCGCTTAAGACGCGGATGTCGGAGATTGCCGGCGAGATCGAAACGCTGTCAGGCGCACCTGTTGCCGATAGTGTGGCCTACCGTGCCGCGGCGCAGATTGATGATACACCGGCGTCCCTGACGAAGGCGGCGCAAACGCTAACGGTTGGTTTGTCGGCGGCGAACTGAACTTTATTGGTGGATTCGGGTAGGCGGCGCGTCCCTGATTGACGCGCCGTTCGTGTGAGTTAGGGTGTGATAAGTTTCGCGGGGGGATGCGCGTGATCCGATGGACTGTCGTTGCGTGGTTGGCTTTTGCCGGGGTGGCGCTGGCTTCTGATCCTTGCGCGGATTGGGTGCCGCAGGCCAAGCCGCAGAATGTGGGCCGCGATATCGTGGGTCAGGAATTGGACCAGATCATCGACCGGGGCTTTATCGAGTTTGCCGTCTATGAGAATTATCCGCCCTATTCTTGGGAGGAGGGCAGCACGCCGAAAGGCGTGGATGTCGAGATTGCCCGGCTGATTGCCGAGGATCTGGGGGTTGAGCCGCGGTTCAACTTCATCGGGGCAGCCGAAAACCTGGAAGCGGATCTGCGCAACAACATCTGGAAGGGCGCGTTGATTGGCGGTCGGATCAGCAACGTCATGATGCGCGTGCCCTATGACAGCGCTTTTAAATGCCGGGTGGAGCAGGTCGTGTTCACGGGGCAATATCAGGGAGAAAGTATCGGGATTGCCTATGATACCGCTGCATATCCCGAAGATCCGCCGGTGCCCGCCTATTTTCGGTTCGATACGGTGGCTGTCGAGAATGACTCGATTGCGGATTTCTACCTGAGTGGTTTGGCAGGTGGGCAACTCTCGGCCAATATCCGACGATATCCCGATATGGATCAGGCCATGGCGGCATTGGCCGCCGGAGAGGTCAAGGCGGCGATGGGCCCCCTCGCGCAGTTGGAGCACGGGGCCGCCGAAGGTGTCGACATCCACCAGCCGCCCCTACCGGGTTTTTCGGTTGGAACCTGGACCCTGGGATTGGCCGTGAACTTCCGATACCGGCCCTTGGCCTATGCCGTGGATGATGCCGTGCGCTATGGTTTGGAAGACGGACGCATCCCGGCGATTTACGAGTCCTATGGCCTGACATTCGCGGCCCCGGACAGATAACCCGACCCTACGCCCTAAGTCGTATAGCCCGAGGGGCGTACCGGTTTAGGGTAAAGTTCGAACGAAGGATCCCGACACCATGAAGATGACTGCCGAACGTGAAATCGCCGCCACACCGCAGGAGGTTTGGGCGGCGTTGTTGGACCCCGAAGTGTTGAAAGCCTGCGTGCCGGGTTGTCAGGAAATGAGCGGGTCTGCCGAGGACGGGTTTGAGGCAACCGTGGTGCAGAAGGTTGGCCCCGTGAAGGCCACATTCAAAGGGGGCGTGACCCTTACCGACATGGTCGTGCCCGAGCATGTGACCATTACTGGCGAAGGCAAAGGCGGTGCCGCGGGGTTTGCCAAAGGTGGGGCCGATGTGCGCCTGACCCCGAGCGAGACAGGCACGACGTTGAGCTATGATGTTGAGGCCAAGGTGGGTGGCAAGCTTGCCCAGTTGGGCAGTCGGATCATTGACGGATTTGCCAAGAAAATGGCCGATCAGTTTTTTGAACGCTTCCAGCAAGCCGTTGAAGGCCCCGGCGAAGAGGCGGTCGATGCCGATCCCGATGCGACGTCGGACGAGAAGAAAAAGGGATGGTTGAAGCGGCTTGTGAGTTAAGCCTGCCGACCCAGGACGAATACAAGAGACGACCCAGGGAGGACAGAGAGAATGACATCAGTAACCATGACGGTGAACGGCAAATCCGTCAGCGGTGATGTGGAGGGACGCACGCTGCTGGTGCAGTTCCTGCGCGACGATCTGAAATTGACCGGCACCCATGTGGGCTGTGACACCAGCCAATGCGGCGCCTGCCAGGTCCATGTGGATGGCAAGGCGGTAAAGGCCTGCACCATGCTGGCGGCCGAGGCGGACGGTGCGGACGTCAAGACGATTGAGGGTATGGCGAATGCCGATGGGTCCCTTTCCGTCATTCAGCAGGCGTTCCAGGACCATCACGGCCTGCAATGTGGGTTCTGCACGCCTGGTATGGTGATGACCGCTGCGGCGCTGCTGAAAGAGAACCCGAAGCCCACCGAGGCCGAAGTGCGCCACTATCTGGAAGGCAATATCTGCCGCTGCACAGGCTACCACAATATCGTCAAGGCGATCCTGGCGGCGAGTGGTCAAGAAGTGACCCAGATCGCTGCCGAGTGATTTCTCCGGGCGCTCGATGGGCGCCCGTTTCGTGACATCTGAGGCGCGCTATCCTGCAGCGCCTTGAGTTTTTGGGAGGATTATCATGCCGAAGGATAGTGGCATTGGCGCATCTCCGAAGCGCCGCGAAGACGTAAGGTTTTTGACCGGGAAGGGTCAATATACCGATGACATCAACATTCACGGCCAGGCCTATGCGCATTTTTTGCGTTCGGAAGTGGCCCATGGCACTATCAACGGGATCGATACGTCTGCAGCGGCATCCATGCCGGGCGTCGTTCAGATCCTGACGGCCAAGGATTTTGAAGGTGTGGGCGGCGTGCCCTGCGGCTGGCAGGTGACCGACCGCCACGGTGAGGCCATGCAAGAGCCCAAGCACCCGGTCTTGGCCGAGGGCAAAGTGCGCCATGTGGGCGACCCGATTGCCATGGTGATCGCGGATACGTTGGAACAGGCACGCGATGCGGCTGAGGCGATTGATGTAGACATCACCGAGCTTGAGCCAGTGATGGACATGAAGGCGGCCATCAAAGACGGCGCCACCAAGGTGCATGACGATCTGATATCTAACCTTTGCTATGACTGGGGGTTTGTCGAGGAAAACCGCGAGGCCGTGGATGAAGCGATCAAATCCGCTGCCCATGTGACCACGCTGGAATTGGTGAATAACCGCCTGGTCGCCAACCCGATGGAGCCGCGCGTGGCTGTGGGCGATTACGCCCCAGGCACTGACGATTACACGCTCTATACGACCAGTCAGAACCCCCATGTGATCCGGCTGCTGATGGGGGCCTTCGTTTTGGGCATTCCCGAGCACAAGCTGCGGGTCGTTGCCCCCGATGTGGGCGGCGGCTTTGGTGCCAAGATCTATCACTATGCCGAAGAGGCCGCCTGTACGTTCGCGGCCAAGCAATGCGGGCGCCCGGTCAAGTGGACCTCCAGCCGGTCGGAGGCGTTCATCTCTGACGCCCATGGCCGTGATCATGTGACCAAGATCGAGTTGGCGCTGGATGCGGATCACAAATTCACCGCGATCCGCACCGATACCTACGCCAATATGGGCGCGTATCTCAGCACTTTTGCCCCGTCGATCCCAACCTGGTTGCATGGCACGTTGATGGCGGGGAACTACACCACGCCATTGATCTATGTGAATGTGAAGGCCGTTTTCACCAACACAACGCCGGTCGATGCCTATCGCGGGGCCGGTCGGCCAGAGGCCACGTTCCAGTTGGAGCGGGTGATCGACAAGGCCGCGCGGGAACTGGGTGTGGATCCGGCGGACCTCCGGCGCAAGAACTTCATCAAGCCCGATCAGTTCCCCTACGCCACCCCGGTGGCCGTGGAATACGATACTGGTGATTATGATGCCACGCTCGACAAGGGCATGGAGATGATCGACGCCGCCGGGTTCGAGGCGCGCGCCGCCGAGAGCAAGGCCAAGGGCAAGTTGCGTGGCCTGGGCATTGCACATTTCATCGAAGCCTGCGGGATCGCGCCGTCGAACCTGGTGGGTCAGTTGGGTGCGCGCGCCGGTTTGTACGAAAGTGCGACCGTGCGGGTGAATGCGACCGGCTCGATCAGCGTAATGACGGGCTCGCACAGTCATGGGCAGGGGCATGAGACCTCCTATCCGCAAGTGGTGGCCGAGATGCTGGGCATCGACGAGAGCATGATCGACATCGTCCATGGGGACACGTCCAAGACACCGATGGGCATGGGGACCTATGGGTCACGCTCCATCGCCGTGGGTGGGTCTGCCATGGTGCGGGCAACCGAGAAGATCATCAACAAGGCCAAGAAGATTGCGGCACATCTGCTGGAAGCCTCTGAGGCCGATATCGAGTTGAAAGACGGTGCGTTTAGTGTGGCCGGTACCGATAAGTCGGTGGCTTGGGGCGATGTGACCCTGGCGGCCTATGTGCCCCACAACTATCCGCTGGAGGATATCGAACCGGGTCTGGAGGAGACGGCTTTCTATGATCCGTCGAACTTCACCTACCCGGCAGGTGCCTATATCTGCGAGGTCGAGGTAGACCCGGAGACCGGCAAGGTGGATGTGCTGAAATTCGTCGCTGCGGATGATTTTGGCAATGTGATCAACCCCATGATCGTTTACGGGCAGGTCCATGGTGGCGTGGCGCAAGGGATCGGGCAGGCTCTGCTTGAGAACTGCGCCTATGACGAAAACGGGCAGCTTCTTTCGGGGTCGTACATGGATTACACCATGCCGCGGGCCGATGATCTGCCGATGTTCGATGTGGACCATTCCTGTGTCACGCCGTGTACGCATAACCCGTTGGGTGTGAAGGGTTGCGGTGAAGCGGGGGCCATCGGAACGCCGCCCGCCATCGTCAACGGGGTGATCGACGCGTTGCATCGTGCCGGTCATACCCATGTGTCCCATATCGACATGCCCTTGACGCCAGCGCGCGTTTGGGCGGCGATGAACGGCTAAACCAGTCCATGGACGACAGATAACCCCCTCCCCCGACCCCTCCCCCTTATCAGGGGGAGGGGTGCGCCAGTGGCCGAGGGTAGGAGGTAGGAGGAGAATGAGATGCATAATTTTGAGTTTGTGAAACCAGGGACCATTTCCGATGCCGTGGCGGCCCTGGGCGGGGAAGAGGCGCAGGCTTTGGGCGGTGGGCAGACCTTGCTGCCCACGATGAAGCAGCGTTTGGCGGCCCCGACAACCCTGGTTAGCCTGAGCGGCGTGGGCGAGATGGTAGGGGTTTGCACCAATGATGCGGGCGAGATCTGCATCGGTGGCGCGACCACCCATGCCCAGGTGCAGGCCGAGACAGCCAGCAGTTATCCCGGCTTATCGGGCTTGGCGGGGCAGATCGGTGATCCGGCTGTGCGCAACCGTGGAACGATTGGCGGGAGCCTGGCAAATAATGATCCGGCTGCTTGCTATCCATCGGCTGCCCTGGGATCCGGCGCGACCATCGTGACAAACACGCGTGAGATCGCGGCGGATGACTATTTTCAAGGCATGTTTACGACTGCCTTGGATGAGGGTGAGATCGTCACTGAAGTCCGCTTTCCCGTGCCGATGGCGGCGAATTATCAAAAATTCGTCCAACCTGCGTCGCGATTTGCCCTGACCGGCGTGTTCGTGGCCAAATATGCAAGCGGCGTGCGGGTTGCTGTGACGGGCGCATCCGAGAATGGTGTGTTCCGGTGGAGTGAGGCAGAGGCGGCGTTGTCCTCAAGCTTTACCGCCGATGCAGTCAAGGACTTGTCGGTGCCCGCCGATGGGATGATCGGTGATTTGCATGGGACGCCGGACTATCGCGCGCATCTGGTCAAGGTGATGACGGGGCGGGCGGTGACTGCTGCCCAATAATCCTGTTTGATCTATGATCAAAAGGCCTGCCTGGTGTTCCACCGGTGGGCCTTTTTGATTTAGCCCAATAAGAAAGTCAGGATCGCGGTTTGGCACGCAGGGTTGGGTCCGCTTGGGTCGGGTCCTCGGGCCAAGGGTGCCGAGGGTAGCGCCCCCGCATGTCCTTGCGCACATCGGCATAGCTGGAGGTCCAGAAGGCCGGCAGATCGGTCGTGGTTTGTACAGGGCGTTGGGCGGGGGACAGAAGTGTGACCCGCAGTGGTGTCCGGTTGGGACCGATCACCGGATGCTGCATTTGGCCGAACATCTCTTGCAGACGCACGGCGATCTCGGGCGGATCCGTGGCATAGTCAATGGGGATGTCGCGACCCATCGGTGTTTTGAAGCGGGCGGGCATCTGGGTGTCCAATTTCTGCAATACATCCCAGCCGATATGGGTGCGCAGAGCATCAGCCAGATCCAGTGCCTTGATGTCTTCCGCTGTTCGCACCGTACCGAGGAATGGCAACAACCATTGGTCCGCATTATCAAGCAACGCCTCGTCCGACAGATCGACGATGGTGCCACCAAGACGGGCATAGAGTGCTGCGCGTGCCTGAAGTCTGCGCGACGGTTTCGACCATGGCAGGCCCAGATCGCGAATGCCGTCCAAGGCTGCATCGGCCAGATGATCTGCAGGCACGTCCCGCCAGAGTTGATCGGCCAGGATCACTGCGCCGAACCGCTCTTGCCGCCGCGCGGTCACGCGCTTGTCCCGACGCGACCATTCGGCAATCTCGCTCCAACCGATCCGGTCTGCATACAAGCTGCGCAGCTCTGCTTCGGAGATTTGCGTTTGAAGGCGGATCCTCGCCTCGCGTGCGGTGCCGTCTAGGTCAAGTGCGACGATCAATCGTGTGGCCGCCGACGGATCTTCGGGCGCCATGACGGCCCCTTTACCGCCCGAAAGCAACCAGCGGGGCGCATCACCGGGACGATGCAGGCCGATTCGGTCGGGATAAGCGAGAGCAGCCATTTGCGCTACGCTCAGATCCTCCCCCCCGCTGGCAACCTTTGCCAATCGCTTGGTCTCGCTGCGGATACGGTCCACCCCCTGTCGGTTCACCTCGAACGGGTGGCGCTGTCTGAAATCGGCTGGATCCCGCACCGCATCCAACCGCAGGGACAAATCGCTGGGGGCGCCGTGCAGCGGGTCCCGGTCGGCCAAGAGGGCGGCCAACGGAGCAGCGTCAGGACCTGCGCGAACCAGCATGTGTGCCAGACGCGGGTGAAGGGGCAGCCTGGCCAACTGTCGTCCATGGTCGGTGATCCGCCCGGCATTGTCCAATGCGCCAAGGCCATGCAACAGTTCCTGTGCCTCTGCCAGGGCCGGGCCAGCCGGCGGGGTCAGAAAGGGCAGGTCGGTCGTGCCCCATGCCGCGCATTCCAGCGCCAGCGGGGTAAGATCTGTCATCAGGATCTCGGGGTCGGGGAACTGTGCCAATGCGCCGTCCTCGCCCTTGGTCCAGAGCCGGTAGCAAGTGCCGGGCGCCAAACGTCCGGCCCGACCCGCGCGCTGTGTTGCCTCGGCCCGCGTCACCTTCTCGGTCACAAGCCGCGACATGCCGGATCCTGGATCGAACCGGGTGCGCCGGGCCAGCCCGCCATCCACGACGCATGTGATCCCTTCGATGGTCAGGGAGGTCTCGGCGATTGCGGTGGATAGCACCACTTTCCGGCCTGCCTGAGCCGGGGCAATCGCGGCCTGCTGTTCGGCGAAGGGCAGCGCGCCGTAAAGCGGATGCAAGCTGACCTTGGCCGGCAGATCGTGGGCCAGTTTGGATTGGGTGCGCCGGATCTCTCCTTCACCCGGGAGAAAGACCAAAAGGCTGCCGGTCGTCTCTGACAAGGCGGTGCGCACCAAACGGGCGACTGCGTCATCCAGACGGTCTTCCTTGCGGCGAGGTTTGTTGAGCCAACGGATGTCCACCGGATAGCTGCGTCCTTTGGATGTGATGACCGGTGCGCCCATCAGATTGGCCACGGGATCGGCTTCCAGCGTGGCGGACATGATCAGTAATATCAGGTCGTCGCGCAATGCCTCGCGTACCTCAAGACACAGGGCCAGTCCCAGATCGGCCGTCAGGGCGCGTTCGTGGAATTCGTCAAAGATCACCGCGCTGACGCCTGTCAGTTCTGGGTCTGACTGCAGGCGGCGGGTCAGGATCCCTTCGGTAATGACCTCGATCCGCGTATGCGGTCCGACCTTGCTGGCCCCGCGCATGCGGTAGCCGACCGTTTGGCCCACCGGCTCCCCCAGCGTTTGCGCCATGCGCTCTGCCGCACCACGGGCGGCCAGACGCCGTGGTTCCAGCATAAGGATTGTGCTTTTTACCAACCCGGCTTGCAGGATCGCGAGGGGGACCCGCGTCGTCTTGCCGGCCCCAGGCGGGGCTTGCAGCACGGCCTGCCCATGGGCTTGCAGGGCTACCAGCAGGTCGGGCAAGGCATCATCGATGGGAAGCGCTGTCATATCTCCGTTATCAGAAGCTCTGCGCCCAAGCGCAAGCGGGCGCATGCAGTGTTCCCGGGCCACATGGACTGGACAAGATGGTCCGTGCCGGGGCACACCAAAGGGACCGAATTTGAGGACGTTATGGACGGCAATGGTTTGGCAGAACGGGTGATCGCCGGGGAGCGGCGGGCCCTGGCGCAGGCGATCACCTTGGTGGAAAGTAGACGGGCGGATCACCGGGCCGAGGCCATGGGACTAGTCGCGGATCTGGCCCGCACCGGGCGCGAAGCATTGCGGATTGGCCTGTCGGGCACGCCGGGCGTTGGAAAATCCACCTTCATCGAAAGCCTTGGCCTGATGCTGGTCGATCAGGGGTTGCGGGTGGCTGTTCTGGCCGTCGATCCATCGTCAGCTCGTACCGGTGGGTCGATCCTGGGGGACAAAACCCGGATGGAGCGGTTGAGCCGCACTCCCCATGCCTTTATCCGCCCCTCGCCGAGCCAGACCCAACTGGGCGGCGTGGCGCGGCGCACGCGGGAGGCGGTTTCGGTCTGCGAAGCGGCTGGATTTGATGTGGTGATCATTGAAACGGTGGGTGTTGGGCAATCGGAAACCGTCGTGGCGGAGATGTCTGATTTGTTCCTGTTGCTGCTCGCCCCCGGAGGCGGGGACGAATTGCAGGGGGTCAAGCGCGGCATCATGGAGATTGCGGATCTGATCCTGGTCAACAAGGCGGATGGCGATCTGAAACCCGCGGCCACACGGACTTGTGCCGATTATGCCGGTGCGCTGCGCCTGCTTCGCAAAAGGCCCGAGGATCCCAAGGATTTTCCGAAGGCCATGATGGTCTCTGCCATGCAGGCTGAGGGATTGGAGACCGCTTGGTCTGAAATGCAGGCGCTGGCTGAATGGCGCAAGCAAAGCGGCCATTGGGTGATGCGCCGTGCCGCCCAGGCGCGCCACTGGTTCGAAGAAGATGTCCGCCAGGGACTGTTGGCGCGCCTGACTACGGACCCGGTGATGATTGCCCAGATGGAGGCGTTGGGCCAAGCCGTGATCAGAGGCGAACTGACCCCGGGACATGCGGCAGCCGACATGTTGGCTGCCCTGGGGCAGAACGGGCCCTCTCCTCTGACAAAGGTTGGCTGAAAGGATGCGGAACGGCCGCTTTTTTGTGGTGCCGCGGACGGTTGGTCTGGGTCTGGATCTGCTGCAGCTTGAGGGCGGCGGGGCTGCGCCGGCAGAATTCCACGGTCTGACACGCGACCGCTGCCCGATCTATGCCCGCTACCGCGGTGGTGATTTGTCTGTTTATGTGGCGGACTGTCCCGACGCCGATCCAGTGACAGAGGGCACCTTGCAGTTTTCAGAGAACGTTGGCCCGCCGATGCATGGCGCCATGACCCTTGACCAGCTATGCGCATTGGCCGGTCTGACCGTGCGAGGCCAGGCCCCGGCTGTGCCGGATGCGGCTGATCTTTCCGGTGGCGGTTTGCGAGATCTGCAGCCCGGTACGATCCATTATCAGGAATGGTTATCGCTGACATCTGGGACGGCAGAGGATTGGTTGATGGCGCAGGACGTGGTTCTGCGGTTACCGGGGTCGAACCATCGCGGGGGATTTCGGGGCGTTCGATGCCGGACGGCGAAAGATCTGACAGGTGACTGGTTTCGCATTCTTTTGGGCGAGCCGCCGGATGAGGGGGATCTGGTCGCGCTTTTGAACCTCACCGATCCGCCTGACCGATCAAACCGGGTGGTGTTGGCCTGTACCTATGGCGGTTTCAACTGGCCCGCGGATTTGACCCCGCGCAAGCCCCCTGCCAGTTGGGGCGCGATGGAGGGGCCGCTGCCGCGGATGGCGGGCCATGATCCGCATTGCGTGACACGGACCTTGATGATCGAAGCGACGGTCCTGGCCAAAGATGTTGATGCCGTTGAGATGCTGCAACGCTTTGATGCCGATCTGACCCGCGCCTTTCCAGATATCCGATTGCTGGCCTTCGATTTGCAGACGCGCGACCGCCGATCAGGGCTGGACCGGAGCGAGGCCATGGACCCGGCTGTTGTGTCGTGGATTGGTGGCGGGGCGGATCGCTGGCAGTGGATCACCAATGTGGGGACAGTGGCCGCGCCCGATCTGGTTGGCTTTCGTCCTGCACCGCGCCAGAACCTGGCGTAACGGCGCCTTGGGGCCTTGACCCATCAGGCGATTCTCCCTATTGCAGCCAGACTGATCTGAGGTCTGCTTGATGGGCCTTTCTTTCATTTCGAAATCGAGGTAGATCCCATGTCGCGTGTCTGCGAACTGACCGGTAAGGGCCCGATGGTTGGCAACAATGTCAGCCACGCCAACAACAAGACGAAGCGGCGCTTTCTGCCGAACCTGAACGATGTGACGCTTATCTCGGACGCATTGGGCCGGTCGTTCAAGCTGCGTATTTCGGCGGCGGCCTTGCGTACGGTCGATCACCGCGGCGGTCTGGATGCGTTTTTGGCCAAGGCCAAGGATGCGGAACTGTCCGAAAAGGCGTTGAAGATCAAAAAAGATGTTGCAAAGTCCCTGGCTGCGGCCTGACAGACGGATCAACTTGGCTTTGCGTGACCTCGTCCTGACTTGGGCGGGGTCTTTTGTATTTCGCGGGTTTGCTTTCGAAATATTGCTGCTAGAGCTTGAGGTATGACGCCTTGGACCCGCCTCCTTGGTGCTGTTTTTGCAGGCCTTCTGACGATGACTGCCATTGGTGTTGGCCATGGGCGGGGGCAACCGCCAGTGGCTGGTCAGATGATTTTGTGCCACGGCCAAGACGTGGTCGTCGTTCCTGTAGATGTGGCCGGTCGCCCTGTTCCGGTTGTGTTTAATTGCCCCGATTGCGCCCTGACTGCTTTTGTTGATCTGCCGGGTGCCGGTCATTTTGGCACCGTGCCTTGGACGGATCGGTTGATGATCTTTGATGATCTGATGGCCTGGTTCGACACATTGAAACGTACTTTTGACCGGCCATTTGTCAGGGGACCGCCTGCTGGTTTGGTTTGATCTATCCATTTCTTGATTACCCCCGAAAGGAGACACACGATGTCGATGAAATCCCTTGCTGTTGCCGCCGTTGCAATATGTGCCGCGATGCCCGTTTTTGCCGAAGCGATCGAAGTGGACGGTGCCTATGCGCGGTCTTCGGGCCCCAATGCAAAAGCAGGCGCTGCCTTCATGGAACTGCGCAATACTTCGGGCGAGGAAGATAAGTTGGTTGGTGCGCGATCCGACGTTGCTGCGCGGGTTGAACTGCACACCCATGAGGACGCCGGTAATGGCGTCATGAAGATGATTGAACTGGAAGACGGCATCACGATCCCGGCCGGTGCGAGCCATATGATGGAGCGTGGCGGCGACCATGTGATGTTCATGGGTCTGAAAGAATCCCTTGTTCAGGGGGAGACCGTGACCGTGACGCTGGAATTTGAGAAAGCTGGCGATGTCGAATTGCAGATCCCGGTTGATCTGACGAAGTAAGGGTTTTGAGCAGTCGGACCTTCCGGGGGCGGCCGCTCCCCCACCCTCCCACCGCGCGCCCGCCCCCGGTAGGCCCTGGGGTGGGCGTATTAGTCAGGGTGAACTGGCCCTTGGGGGCAGGTCTGCGCGGATCAGATCGCGCAACATGTCTGGGTTGCTATCGGGAGGTTTATTGATGTTCCGGCGCTCTGTACCTGCCTCATGTTCCCCTAGGTGGGCCAACATATCATTGAAGTTGCCGGAGCCCGGCATGATGTGGATGGATAGATTGGCCTGTGTGAGTGCGAAGTCGATGGCAACGAATTCACCCGTTTGGGCCGTGACATAGGTGTATTTGTACTGTCCATATACTACCATCGATCTCCAAAGCCGTGGCTGAAATCCAGTGACCTCTTGAACGAGGGCTCCAAATCATTGTGCATCTTCCCGTCTGCGGGAGGCACTGTGACCAATTAGGTCGTGACGTCCTGATCCCTCGCTTGAATCCTGTTTGGGTCATCAGCGCACCAGCGTTCGAGGACGATAATGGTGTTGCCGCAGCCTGTGCAATTTTCTGCTGTGACTGCTTGAGTCGCCCGGCGCAGACCCCATCTTTGGATCAATGGAGATGAAAAGGAGCGCTTTGATGAAATGTCCCACCGATGGCACCACCCTGGTGATGGCTGACCGTAACGGGGTTGAGATCGATTACTGCCCGGCATGTCGCGGGGTGTGGCTGGATCGGGGCGAGTTGGACAAAATCATCGAACGGTCTGCACCGCAACACGCACCAGTGCAGACTGCCATGGGCCAGCGGCGTGATTACGACGACGATTATGAAGATTACGATGATCGGCGTGACCGCAAAGGAAAGCGCCGCGGCGGCGGCTTCCTGAGCGAGTTGTTCGATTTCGACTAGAGCCTGCTATTGCCCTGTTTTGGCACGCCAACGTGGGCACTGAGATCTTCTTTTCTATCCCAGTGTCCGTCGCGCCCCTCCTATTACCACGGGGACTATTGTCACGGCGTCATTCGCTCGAAAACCAGCAATTCCGAATTGAAACCATCGCTGGTGATGAAGCCGAACACCGCAGCATCTGAGCCGACTAATTTGTAGTTGGGTAGCTGTTTGCCGTAGAAATCTGACAGAATAGGCTCATCCACACCATAGGGATGGGCTTCACTGCGCAGTTGTTTCCCTTCTCGCAGGTTTCGTAGCAGGATCCATTGCGGTGCAAGCCGGTCAATATGCTTCAGATAATTGTGGACCACCTGCGGCTCCATCTCCTGAAATGAGATAAAGTTGACAAACAGATCAATTTTTCCGTGGAGGTTTTCGATGGCCCAATTTGGTAAGACATTCAGTTGGGCCAGATCTTTTATATTACGGTCTTTTCCATCTATAAAATCGGCGACCCCATGGTGCGTGATGTCATCGAAAGCATGTCGGAGATAATAATCTGCGAAAAAACAGGTCGGTGGGATATCAACATTCAGGTAGCGCATTGCGCGGCCATCGCTGGTTTGCATTAGAATTTCACCTAATGTCCCGAAACCGCCGCCGATCTCCAGGACGTTTTCGATTTTAGTCAAGTCGGTGAACTGTGCGAGGTAGGTCAATCCCATGAGATAGTTCAACGCGGAACGGCTATAGACACGGTCGTCGAAGACGAATTGCTCAATCGGCGCGCCTACATTCGATTCAGAAAACGCAAGAAGATGAGGCGCATGTTTGCGGGTGCCAGCACACAGCACGCGGTAGTCGGCCAACGCGCTGGTTCGGCCCGAAATCCAATCACGCAAGGCTGCGGCCTGCTTGGGCGTTGCCGCGTGGGCAAGCGCTTCAATCGCGCTGGTCTGCTCATCATCGAAACCGTTTCCCGGTGTGCCATATGTCGGCACGAAAAAGCTGAGTGGCGCGGTTTGTGATCGAAACTCATGCAATCGATCTGGTGCGAGATCGGGTAAAAGCTGTGCGATCGCTGCGGCCCAGAACGGTGTTGGCGCGTAGAGCGGACCTGCCTGTGCGCTCATCTCAAGAATTCGCTGTTCCATCGAAGGCCCCATTATAGTTTTTGATGCTGGAAAGGATGTCGTTCAATTGACATGGCCGCAGGTCACGGTCTGTTGGCGTCGGCGCTGTCGTCGCGCCAGCGGTTGACGATTGGGTAGCGACGGTCGAGCCAGAAGGCCTTTGGGGTCAGACGGGCGCCAGGGGCTGACTGGAAGCGCTTGTATTCGCTGATGTAAAGCAAGTGTTCGACCCGCTTTACAATGTCCCGGTCAAAGCCTTCTGTGACGATTTCGGCGACGCTCGCCTCCTCTTCAATCAGCATTTCCAGGATCCGGTCGAGGACGTCATAGGGGGGTAGGCTGTCTTCATCTTTCTGGTCTTCGCGCAGTTCGGCAGATGGCGGTTTGTCGATGATGCTGGTCGGGATGACCGCACCGGCAGGACCTTCCATCCAGGGACGATGATTGGTGTTGCGCCAGCGACAGGTCTCAAACACCCGGGTTTTGTAGAGGTCCTTGATCGGATTATAGCCCCCGGACATGTCGCCATAGATGGTGGCATAACCGACGGCGACTTCAGATTTGTTGCCCGTCGTCAAAAGCATCTCTCCGAACTTGTTGCTGAGCGCCATCAACAACAGACCGCGTAGGCGAGACTGGATGTTTTCTTCTGTGACATCCGGATTGGCGCCATTGAACAAGGGGGCCAGCGCATCGGTGACAGCGGCGCGGGGGGCCGAAATCGGTACGGTGTCAAGCTGACAGCCCAAGTTGTGGGCGACGGCGGCGGCGTCATCCAGACTGGATTGCGATGTATATTCGGACGGCAGCATGACGCAGCGGACATTCGCGGCCCCGATTGCATCGGCGGCAATGGTTGCGACGATGGCGCTGTCGATCCCACCGGAGAGGCCCAGCAGCACCTTTTTGAAGCCCGTCTTGCCCAGATAATCGCGCAAGGATTCGACCATGACACGGTAATCCTGCTCCCATGGGTCGGGGAGTGTTTCCTTGGGGCCGTCCAGGGCGCGCCAGCCCTCTGGCGTTTCTTCAAAATCAATATGCGCAACCGCATCATCGAAGACCGGCAATTGTGCCATCAAGGCACCGCCCGGGTTCAGAACGAAACTGCCGCCGTCAAAGACCTGATCATCCTGACCACCGACCATGTTGAGATAGACGAGCGGCAGGCCCGTTTCGACGACGCGGGCGACCATATGGGAGACGCGCTCCTCCCGTTTGACCCGGTGATAGGGGGAGCCGTTGGGCACAAGCAGGATTTGCGCGCCGCTTTCCTCTAGCGCTTCGGCAACGGCGGGGTGCCAGGCATCCTCGCAAATGGGGGAGCCGATGCGCAGGGGGCCGATCCGGTAGGGACCGCAGATTGGCCCGGGTTCATAAAGACGCACCTCGTCGAACACACCTGTGTTGGGCAGTTCATGCTTGAAGATGCGGGCGGCCACCTTGCCGTGATGCAAAATGAAATAGGTGTTGTGCAGATGATCGCCTTCCTGCCATGGCCCACCGATCCCCAAAGCAGGGCCATCGGCGCAATCAACGGCCAAAGATTCGATCTGTCGGGCGATGTCGGCAACGAATGCCGGTTTCATGACCAAATCCTGCACCTGATAGCCGCTCAGAAACATCTCGGGCAGGGCAATCATATCGGCCCCTGCGTCCTTGGCAGCGGTCCAGGCGGCACGGGCTTGGGCCGCATTGGCGCGCAAGGCGCCCACGGTGGGGTTCAACTGTGCAATCGTGAGGCGGAAACGGTCTGTCATTGGATCTGCTTTCTGGCACCGGTCTTCCAGACTTATAGGCTGACCCGCGGCGGGGGGAAGGCCTGCACGGCGCCATCGCTGTTTTCCTGGGCCCTTTTGCGGGTAATCTGGGTTTGGTTCCGGCGTTCTGTTCGGGGTTTTGGGCGGGAAAGGGCTCAAAACACCGCGTCAAAGTCGTTGTGTGGGATCTTAAGGCTCTATATCGTTCTCGTGGGTGATGAGCGCGGGGTATCTGCGCCGATGAGAGAGCAGGTATGATCGTAAAGACAACCGTCCTGGTTTGCTGCGCCATGGTGCTGGCGGCACCGTTGGCTGCGCAATCGTCAAGGGTGCAGACCAAGCAATACGAAAATGGTGGCATCTATGAGGGGACCTTTAAAAACGGGGTCCAGCATGGCCGGGGCACCTATCGGCTGCCCAACGGCTATGAATATACCGGCGCCTGGGTCGAGGGAGAGATCCTGGGCCAAGGGACTGCGCGCTTCCCGGACGGGTCGATTTATGAAGGGGCGTTTGCCGCGGGCAAGCCCGAAGGGATCGGCAAGATCACGTTCGCCGATGGCGGCACCTATGAGGGAACGTGGAAAGATGGCGAGATGACCGGCCAAGGTGTGGCCGATTACGCCAATGGCGTCCGCTATGAAGGTGGATTCACCAATGCCTTGCATGACGGACAGGGCGTGATGGTGAGCCCAACGGGATATCGGTATGAAGGGACCTGGATCGCCGGTGTCAAAGAGGGCAAAGGCAAGATCACCTATCCCGATGGTGCGGTCTATGAAGGCAATCTGAGCCGCGGGGAACGATCCGGCCAAGGCAAGTTGGTGATGCCGGATGGCCTGACCTATGAGGGTGCATGGCGCGGTGGTCAGATCTCTGGAACCGGGCTGCTGACCCAGCCCAACGGGGATGTCTATGAGGGCGATCTGGTCAACGGCAAACGCGAAGGCGCGGGCAAGGTGATTTACGCCAATGGCGATGTCTATGAAGGGGCCTTCAAAGAAGACCAGCGCCACGGCCAGGGCACGTTCACGGGCACCGATGGCTATGTTTATACCGGTGCTTGGCTGGATGGCCGTATCCATGGCTCAGGGCAGGCGACATATCCCGACGGGTCGGTCTATGACGGCGAATTTGCCGAAGATCTGGCAGATGGCACCGGCAAGATCACATATCCCGATGGCTCGACCTATGAAGGTGGCTGGAAAGGTGGCGTTATCGAGGGGCAGGGGATTGCGCGATATGCAAGTGGCCTCGTCTACGAAGGTGGTTTCCGGGATGCAAAGAACCATGGTCAGGGCAAGATGACTTACCCCGATGGCTACAGTTATGATGGAACCTGGAAGGAAGGCGTGCGGGAAGGCCAAGGCACCGCAACCTATGCCGATGGCACCATCTATACAGGCAGTTTCCTGGACGGGCAGCGCCACGGCGAGGGCGTGATCACCATGACCGATGGCTTCAAGTACGAAGGCGGCTGGTTCGGGGGCAAGATTTCGGGCCGGGGCCTGGCGACCTATGCCAATGGCGATGTCTATGAAGGCATGTTCCAGGAAGGGCGGCGTCAGGGTGAGGGGACGATGACCTATGCCAGCGGCGAAGTGGCCGAAGGTGATTGGGACGACGGCATCCTGACGCAAGTCGCCGATGATGCGAGCGAACCCCAGACCGATGCCGTCCAGACTGACACCAACTGATTGCCTGTTGTCAAATTGAGCGCGCAAGCGCGCATTACATCCTCCATGGGTGCCTGAGGCAAATGTTACACCCGTTCGCCAGCGGACATCTTTGTGAGGAAGTCGTCCGCCTCTGACAGGAGCGTTTCGCGCTTGTCGTTGGCCATGCGATCCCAGGTGCGATACATTTGGGCCATGCGGGGATTTTTCTCGAACAGCGCCCGATGGCGGTTCAGAAATGACCAGTAGAGCAGGTTGAACGGGCAGGCACCGTCGCCGATCTTGGTCTTAACCTTGTAGTGGCAGGATTTGCAGTAATTCGACATCTTGTCGATGTAGTTGCCAGAACTGACATAGGGTTTTGATCCGACGATGCCGCCATCGGCAAACTGGCTCATCCCGATGACATTCGGCGCCTCGACCCATTCATAGGCATCGGCATAGACAGCGAGGTACCAGTCGGCCACTTCCTGCGGGTTGAGACCGGCGATCAAGGCGAAATTGCCCGTGACCATGAGGCGCTGAATATGGTGGGCATAGGCCTCTGCCTGGGTTTGTTCGACGGCTTTAGAGAGACAATGCATCTTTGTCTCGGCCCCCCAATAAAGGTCGGGCAGGGCGCGTTGATGGTCAAGCTGGTTGCGTTGGGGATAGTCGGGTCCTTCAAGGAAATAAATCCCGCGCATGTATTCGCGCCAGCCGATAATCTGACGGATGAACCCTTCGACCGCATTGATCGGGGCATGGCCGTCTTTATAGGCATCCTCCGCGGCTTGGCAGACCTCGAGCGGCAAAAGCAGCCCGGCATTCAGATATTGGCCGATGACCGCATGGTACAAAAACCGATTCTCGTTCAGCATCGCGTCCTGGTAATCGCCAAAGAGCGGGAGCGCATCAGTGATGAACTGGTTCAGCGCCTGCAATGCCTGATCGCGGTCAGTGGCGAACCAGAACGGATGCAGATCGCCGAAGTGATTGTCGAAGCGGCTTGTAACAAGGTCGAGCACGGTCTGGGTGATGTCATCGGGCTCGAATTGAGGTGGCCCATCATGGGTCACGTCATCGGGGGCCGCCTTGCGGTTATCGTGGTCGAAGTTCCACTTGCCCCTTTCCGGCTGATCGCCCTCCATCAAGAGGCCAGTTTTGCGCCGCATGTCGCGGTAGAAATACTCCATCCGCAATTGCTTGCGTCCATCGGCCCAGGTGGCGAATTCCGCCCGGCTGCTGATGAAGCGATCATCGGTCAGTTGCGTGACCGGAAGAGGGAGGTCATCAAAGGCCCGGATAAGCCGCCATTCGCCGGGCTCCGTCACGACCACGCTGTGCGCGCCGGTTTGTTCAGCACGACGCAGGAGTTCACCAGTGAGAGAGCCGCTGTTTTCGGTATCGTCCAACTCAGTATAATGAACCGTCCATCCAGCCGTGCGAAGATGGGTCGCGAATTTGCGCATCGCGGCAAACAAAAAGGCGATCTTCTTGGGGTGGTGACGGACATAGGATGCTTCGTCGCTTACCTCGGCCATGACCACGACGTCGCTGTCTTTGTCGGCCTCGCGCAGGGCGGCAACCTGGTCGTTCAGTTGATCGCCAAGGATCAAGATGAGGCGTTTCACCATTGAATTTGCTCTCCTTTCCAATCGAAAAACTGCCCGGTTTGGGCCGGGGTCAGTTTGTCGATCACGGCCAGCAAATTTTCGGCGGCCTCCGCGGGGGGCACGGCCGGGTGTCGCCCCAGATATTTCTGCGTAAACGGTGTTGCGACAGTGCCGGGATGCAGCGCCACGCAGACGGCCTGTTTGTGGCTGCGGGCCAGTTCGATCGCTGTTGTGTGTATCACCTGGTTCACGGCCGCCTTTGCGGTGCGGTAGCTGGTCCAGCCGCCCAAGGCGTTGTCACCAATCGAGCCGACCCGGGCCGATAGCGTCGCCATGACGGCGCGGCCATCCCGGGGGATCAGAGGGATTGCATGTTTCAGGATCAAGGCAGGCCCGATCGTATTCAGCGCGAACTGATCGGCCATCGCCTGCGCGCTCAGGTGTCTGATCGATTTCTCCGGCGCTTGGCCATCGATTTCCAACGCGCCGGTGACGGTCAGCACCAGATCGAAAGGACCATTCAGCCTGCCAATATGCTCGGCGATACTTGTTTCTAACGTTACATCCAGACCATCGCCGGATCGGCTCAGCCCTGTCACATCTATCCCGCGCGCCTTGAGAGCGTTTGCCAAAGCACGGCCAATCCCGCCGCTGCTGCCTATGATCAATGCCCGTTCCATCGGCACCGCGACGTAGCAGTGCTGTCTGATGGGTCAAGCACCGGGCACAAACATCTCCCAGGCGCGGCGGATGTAGTCGACCTTGAAGGTGTGGCCGCCATCGAAAAGACAGATCTCCAGATATTTGCCAGCGGTGTTTTCGCGCGCCTCGCAGGTCAGTCCGGTCAGCGGTTGGCTGGTCCCTGCGGCCGCATAGCCACCATTGGTCGCGTAAGTCTGCATGACCTTGGTGATGTCACCTTGACTTGTCTGGGCGATGGGGCGTCCGGCCAAGGGCACCATGTTGTCTGTGGTGCCGTGATAGTGGATCAGGTTGGCAGGAGGGGCGGGGCAGGTTGTGGGTTCGGGCGCCCAGAACGTGCCGGACAGGGGGGCGAACCCGGCATAACGGGCGCTGTCATTGCAGGCGAGGGTCCAGGTCATCATGCCGCCAGCGGAAAACCCTGTCGCCAGCACGCGGTCCGGGTCGATCCCGAACTGGGCCACCGCATCGTCTAGCACCCGCGCGGCATAGGCGACCTCATCACGCTGGCGCACCCGACCTTCCTGTGGCGAATTGGGGATCGTCCAGTCATCGGCAGAGGCATTGAGCGCGATCAACGCAACCCCCAGATCCTGCGCAAGGTTTTCCAGGCTGCCGTTTCGCATTGTGCCCTGCGATGAGCCGCGATAGCCATGGGCAAAGACGATTGCACCCGGGCGTGTCCCCGCGGGAACAGCCTCGGGCATGCGGATCCGGTAGGTACCGTCATCGATCTGGCAGTCGCTATCCGGCCCGCAGGCCCATGCGAGGCTCGGCAGCGAGACCGCGAGAAGAGCGATAAGAAATCTGGTCATAGCACGTCCGATCCTGACAAATGACATCACTGATGTTTGGGGTCTTTTAAATTCTTCGCAGCATAGTATGCTTCACAACATGGTGACACATCGCGCATCTAAGACTGCTTTGCCGACCGCCCCTCTGGCGGGCCTAAGTGGCTGCGCGCTTGTTCTACTGCTTAGCCGCCTCTGAGCGTGCCGCCCGGCGCCAGCGCTCAGGGGAGAGATGCTTTGCGCCAAAGGCCCTTACAGAACACCATATGAAAGACATCTGATATGACCAACCGATCCCCCAACCGCGTGTTGATCTTTGACACGACCCTGCGCGATGGCGAACAAAGCCCCGGTGCCACCATGACCCATGATGAGAAATTGGAGATTGCCGGCCTGCTTGATGAGATGGGCGTTGATATCATCGAAGCCGGGTTCCCCATTGCAAGCGAGGGTGACTTCAACGCGGTGAAAGAGATCGCAGAGCGCGCACAAAATGCGGTTATCTGTGGCTTGGCCCGGGCAAATACCAATGACATTGATCGGTGTTGGGAGGCGGTCAAGCACGCCAAAAATCCACGGATCCATACGTTTATCGGCACTTCCCCTTTGCATCGCGCCATTCCGAACCTGAACCAAGATGAGATGGCAGAGCGCATTCACGCCACAGTCACCCACGCCCGGAACCTGTGTGACAACGTGCAGTGGTCACCCATGGATGCGACCCGGACCGAAGACGATTATCTGTGTCGGGTGATCGAGATCGCGATCAAAGCCGGGGCCACCACGATCAATATTCCCGATACGGTGGGCTATACGGCCCCGCGCGAAAGTGCCGACCTGATCCGCCTGTTGATCGAACGGGTTCCGGGTGCGGATGAGGTGGTTTTTGCCACCCATTGCCACAATGATCTGGGCATGGCGACGGCCAACTCCCTGGCCGCGGTAGAGGCTGGCGCGCGCCAGGTTGAATGCACGATCAACGGGTTGGGGGAGCGCGCCGGCAACACCGCGCTTGAAGAGGTCGTCATGGCCTTGAAGGTACGCAACGATATCATGCCCTTTGGTACGGGGATCGATGCCACCAAGATCATGAATATCAGCCGCCGCGTAGCCAGCGTCTCGGGCTTCCCGGTGCAGTTCAACAAGGCGATTGTCGGCAAGAATGCCTTTGCCCATGAAAGCGGGATCCACCAGGATGGCATGCTAAAAAATGCCGAAACGTTCGAGATCATGCGCCCCGAAGACGTAGGCCTGACCGAGACCAATATCGTCATGGGGAAACATTCCGGTCGGGCCGCCTTGCGATCAAAGCTGAGCGACCTGGGTTATGACTTGGGCGACAATCAATTGCGGGATGTCTTCGTCCGTTTCAAAGCCCTGGCTGATCGAAAGAAGGAGATCTATGACGACGATCTGGTCGCCTTGATGCGTGACACGGGCGGGGGCGAAGAACGGCTGCAGATCAAGTTCTTGCGGGTGATTTGCGGAACCGAGGCCCCGCAATCCGCAGATTTGACCATGACGATTGATGGGGAGGATCGGCAGACCACGGCGACAGGTGACGGACCTGTTGATGCGGCCTTCAATGCGGTGAAGCAACTCTTTCCTCACGAGGCGAAGTTGCAGCTTTATCAAGTGCACGCGGTGACCGAGGGCACAGATGCGCAAGCCACCGTCAGTGTCCGGATGGAGGAGGAGGGTCGCATCGTGAACGGCCAATCTGCCGATACCGACACTGTTGTTGCCTCGGCCAAGGCCTATGTCGCGGCGCTGAACCGCCTGATTGTGCGGCGCGAGAAAACGGGAAGCGATACACCCGAGATCAGTTATAAAGACGTGTCCTGAACAGGTGGGCGGGTCATCAGGCCCGCCCCAACAATGACCAGCCCTTACCAGACCCTGGCGCTGTTCGACGGTGATGGCTAACGATCCAAGCACAGACAGCCGCTTTGCACCACCAGTCCGGAATGTCGCGACGGCCGATCTGATGGCGCATCGTATCACAAGGCGCGAAACCTATTTACCCCAGATGCTGATACTCAATCCGGTTCGCTCAAAACAATGCGACGCCGTGGAGGATGAGCCATCGAAAACAGAGCCGTACATCCACCATGAAAATCTGCGTATGCGGCCCGCTTGGACCGAAAAACATCAACCTGCGCTTCAGGAGGTGCTGAATGATGGTGCTACGAAAACACTGATGGAATGACCGCTTTTGATCCGCACGTCAGGGGTACGCGTGTCGGATCTGTGCGCAGAGTGTTGGTCGCGGACTGGCGGTCTTTGTTGCGGGCGTGGCGTCCGGTCAGTTTTCTTTCCAGCGGCCTTCGAAATCTTCGGGAATAAGCAGGATGTCGTGGTCCAGATCTTCGACATGGCGGCGGCCACACAGGGCCATCGTGATATCCAACTCTTTGCGGATTGTCTCAAGGGCGGCGGTCACCCCCTTTTGGCCCATGGCCCCCAGACCATGGATATAGGCGCGGCCGATCATGGTGCCCTTGGCGCCCATGGCCATGGCTTTCAGCACGTCCTGCCCAGAGCGGATGCCGCTATCCAGCAGCACTTCGACCTGATCGCCGACAGCGTCCATGATCGAAGGCAAGGCGCGGATGGAACTGAGCGC
This sequence comes from Actibacterium sp. 188UL27-1, assembly GCF_016901225.1. Lineage (GTDB taxonomy): Bacteria > Pseudomonadota > Alphaproteobacteria > Rhodobacterales > Rhodobacteraceae > 188UL27-1. The sequence continues at coordinate 461,915 of NZ_JAFEUL010000001.1, forward strand.
GCCGTCCAATTGCCGCCCGCCATGGTTTGATACGACGATGGCATCTGCCCCCAGTTTTGCGGCCATCCGGGCGTCTTCGGCATCCAGAATGCCCTTCAGGATGACTTTGCCATCCCATTTCTCCATCAACTTGGCGACCTTGTTCCAATCGAGCGCTGGGTCGAATTGCTCCGCCGTCCAGGCATGAAGGGACGAGGGATCTTTGACGTTTGCGACATGGCCGATGATGTTGCCAAAAAAGCGGCGCTTGGTCCCCAGCATCTCCATCCCCCAACCCCATTTCGTGGCCAGGTCGGCGATCACGGGCAGGGTGAATTTTGGCGGTGCGGTCAAACCGTTTTTCAGGTCCTTGTGGCGTTGGCCGAGGATCTGCAGATCCAGCGTGATCACCAGTGCGGAACATCCGGCATCCTTGGCGCGCTGGATCAGCCGGTCCGTATAGTCTTCGTCCTTCATGGTGTAGAGTTGAAACCAGAAGGGGGCGGTGGTTTTTCCCGCCACATCCTCGATCGAGCAGATGGACATCGTGGACAGTGTGAAAGGCACGCCGAACTTCTCCGCCGCCTTTGCGGCGAGGATTTCACCATCCGCGTGCTGCATGCCGGTGAGGCCAACGGGGGCCAGCGCAACCGGTATCGAGACGTCGTGCCCCACCATCGTCGTCGCCGTGGAACGGTTGGTCATGTCCACCGCCACACGCTGACGCAGGCGGATTTTGTCAAAGTCAGACGTGTTCTCCCGAAACGTCTGCTCGGTCCAGCTGCCGCTTTCACAATAGTCGTAGAACATCTTGGGGACGCGGCGCTTATGCATGCGCTTGAGATCGTCGATGGTGGTGATGACGGGCATGGCAGCGTCCCTTTTTCGTCGGATTGGTTAGGTTCTATGACCAATACGACCGTTTGGAGGCAAATGCAAAGGGATCCCCAGCTTGATTTAAGTTCTATATCGTACTAATTGATGCGATATGAAATTTATAAGGAGATCTGAAATGCCTCTCTCTCGTCGAAAAACATTGGCCTTGATTGGCGGCGGAACGCTGTTTGCGGCAGCGGCCGGTGCCGGGACCTTTATCGGGACACGGACACCTCTCAAGGCGCTGGCACCGTGGGATATGGCGGGCAGTTATGGGGATGCGCGGCTTGGGGCATTGTCCTATGCGTTGCTTGCGCCGAACCCGCATAACCGGCAGCCTTGGCTGGCCGAATTACAGGGTGAGGACACCGTGATCCTGCACCGCGACCCGGACCGTGATCTGCCGGTGACCGATCCGTTCGCGCGGCAATTGACCATCGGGATGGGGTGTTTTCTGGGGCTGATGGACATGGCGGCGGGGCAGCAGGGCCTTGCGGTGGAAACCCAACTGTTCCCAGAGGGCGAGGATGGCCCTGTCGCCATCTGCCGGTTTGGGGCTGGCGGCCAACCCGATCCGCTCTTCGCCCATGTGATGGAGCGGCGCAGCCATAAAGAAGCGTTTGAAGCGCGGCCCGTATCAAAGGATGCGACCGCGGCGCTGGCGCTCCATGCGCGGATCGTGACGGAGCGTGCCGAGGTCGAGACATTGCGGCGGATCGGTGTTGCGGCCTGGCAGACAGAGGCCGCAACCAAACAGGCCTGGCAGGAAAGCATTGATTTGCTGCGAATCGGCAAGGCCGAGATCAATGCCCAACCCGATGGCATTGATGCCGGTGGGGCAATGCTGGAAAGCCTGGCTGCCGTCGGTCTGTTCACGCGAGAGGCGGCTGCCGACCTGAACAATCCCGGTACAAAGGGCGTGATCGAAGAGACGACGGATGCGATCACCGGCGCGCCTGCATTTGCGGTCCAAGTCAGCGACAGCAATACGCGCATTGATCAGATCGGGGTTGGGCGTGAGTGGTTGCGGCTGAACCTCGCGGCTACGGGGGCCGGGTTGGCATTGCGGCCCATCAGCCAGGCTTTGCAGGAATATCCGGAAATGGCCGAGATCTATGCCGAGATACATCAGGTTTGTGCGCCCGACGGCGGGACCGTTCAAATGCTGGGGCTGCTGGGCTACGGTACACGCACGCCGCGCACCCCGCGTTGGCCCTTGGAGACCCGTTTGCTGAATGGCCGAAACCTCACCTGATGACGCGTTGCCGCTGTATTTTCGGCTGTTCAATGAGATCGGGATCATTGAACAGCTCAGCCGGGCGTTGTTAGAGGCGCAGCTGCCCGCGGGCATGCTGGTGTCGCATTTCTCGGTCCTGAACCATCTGATCCGGGTCAAGGACGGGCGCACGCCGCTGGAACTGGCGCGCGCCTTTCAGATGCCCAAGACAACAATGACTCACACGCTGGGCGGCTTGCATAAGCACCAACTGGTGGAAACCCGGCCAAACCCCGAGGACAAGCGCAGCAAATGCATCTGGATCACCGATGCGGGACGGGCCTTTCGCGAGGATGCCATTGCCGCCATGGCCCCTGATATGGGGGAATTGGCCGCGCATATGGAAGCTGGGATCGCGCAGGATCTGGTGTCCAAGCTGACCGATTTACGTATTTACCTGGATGAAAGTAGGATCGCGAAGACGCGATTGCGGGAATGATCATGCTATCCGGATCTCGGCGCTGTGCGCGCCGTCGGCGAGGGATCTGACAAAATCCAGAACCTCGGCCACCGGTTTGCCTGAAGCCAGTTCCGATACAATGGCGGAGCCGACCACGCAACCATCTGCCACGCTGGCAATGTCCTTGGCATTCTCGGGTGTGCGGATGCCGAAGCCCACGATAACGGGCAGGTCGGTGGCTGCCTTGAGGCGAGCCACATCCGGGGCAACGTCGGAAGACTGCGCGGCGGCCGCACCGGTAATGCCAGTGATCGACACGTAATAAACAAAGCCGGACGTGTTTTGCAGCACGGTGGGCAGGCGATTGTCATCTGTGGTCGGGGTGGCCAGGCGTATGAAGTTGAGGCCTGCCTTCTGGGTGGGCAGGCACAGCTCATCATCCTCTTCCGGTGGCAGGTCCACGATAATGAGGCCGTCAATGCCAGCATCCCTGGCCTGGGTCAGGAAAGTGTCGACCCCCCGCGAGAAGATCGGATTGTAATAGCCCATCAGCACGATTGGTGTGGTCTGGTCGGTGGCGCGAAAGGTACGGGTCAGTTCTAGCGTTCGATCCAGCGTCATGCCTCCCGCCAGCGCGCGTTGGCCCGCCAGTTGGATCGTCTCGCCATCGGCCATGGGATCGGTGAAGGGCAGGCCAAGTTCGATGATGTCGACTCCGGCGTCGGGCAGGCCTTTGACCAGTTCAAGGGATGTTTCGTAGTCTGGATCGCCCGCCATGACATAGGAGACGAATGCCTTTTGCCCGGCGGCAGTGAGGCGTTCGAAAGTTTGGTCGATCCGGGTCATGGGCGGCTCCTGCAACATGCTGGCACGTGATGTGCCGAACTTGGCCGCCAAAGGCAATGGGGCAGCGGTGATCCAACGGCGCGCCCTGCCGGGCGCATCACATGCTTTGCCCTTTGCGCCCTGCCACACCGTATCACCGGTTTGGATGCTTGCGGGTTTTGGGGTGCCGGTCTATGGAGCGCCGATGTTTTCGCAAGGAGCGGCGTGATGGGGTTCAAGACCGGTATCGTGGGTTTGCCGAATGTGGGCAAGTCAACCCTGTTCAACGCGCTGACCCGGACTGCGGCCGCGCAGGCGGCGAACTTTCCCTTTTGCACCATCGAGCCTAATGTAGGTGAGGTGGCCGTGCCGGATGGACGGCTGGAGGCCCTGGCCGAGATTGCCAGCTCAAAACAGATCATTCCGGCGCGAATGACCTTTGTGGATATTGCCGGGCTGGTGAAGGGTGCGAGCAAGGGGGAAGGTCTGGGCAACCAGTTTCTGGCCAATATCCGGGAATGCGACGCCATTGCCCATGTGGTGCGGTGTTTTGAGGATGACGATGTGACCCATGTGGATGGGCGCGTGGATCCGGTCGCCGATGCCCAGACGATTGAGACCGAGTTGATGTTGGCCGATATCGAAAGCATCGAGAAACGGTTGCAGAATATTGTGCGCAAAGTGCGTGGTGGCGACAAGGAGGCCGTCATCCAGGAGCGGCTGATGAAGGATGCCCTGGCCGTGTTGAACGAGGCGCAACCCGCAAGGGTGGTTGAGGTCGCCGATGATGATCGCAAAGCCTGGGACATGCTGCAGCTGCTGACGACCAAACCGATCCTTTATGTTTGCAATGTGGGTGAGGCCGAGGCCGCGGATGGCAATGACCATTCCGCCGCGATTGCTGCGATGGCGGCGGAGCAGGGCGCAGGCAGTGTCATCGCCTCGGCCCAGATCGAAGAAGAGATCAGCCAACTGGAAGTGGAAGAAGCTGCGGAGTTTCTAGAGGAACTGGGGTTGGAGGAGGCTGGTCTGGACCGGGTGATCCGCGCAGGTTACGCCTTGTTGGGGCTGGAGACCTATTTCACCGTGGGCCCGAAAGAGGCCCGCGCCTGGACTGTCCCCGCGGGGACACGCGCGCCACAGGCTGCGGGTGTGATCCATGGTGACTTTGAGAAAGGGTTCATCCGGGCCGAAACCATTGCCTATGACGACTTTGTTGCGCTGCGAGGGGAGCAAGGCGCCAAGGATGCGGGCAAGATGCGGGTTGAAGGCAAAGCCTACACCGTGAAGGACGGGGATGTGCTGCATTTCTTGTTCAATACCTGAGCCAGGAAGTTCGGATCGCTGGCGCGATCCGATCGCTTGCGGGCCAGCCATCGGCGCCGTGGGCGCCTCTACCGCGGTACTTTAATCAACAGAACGCCTGATTTGATGCGCTTGCGGTTAAGGTCAGCCGTAATGGGCCACAGGGGTGCCGGCCAGGGCGCTCATATTGTAGAGGCCGCGGGCGGTGATGGAGGGCGTCACGACATGGGCGCGGTTGCCCATGCCCATCAGGATCGGGCCGACCTCCAACCCATCGGCTTTCATTTTCAGGATGTTGCGCACGCCCGAGGCGGCATCGGTTGAGCTGAAGACCAGCACATTGGCGGGGCCGTCGAACCGGCCATCGGGCAACAGGCGGGAGCGGATCTTGGGGTCAAGCGCGCTGTCGACATGCATTTCCCCTTCATAACAGAAATCGCGATCCCGGGCATCGAGCAGCGCCATGGCAGCGCGCATACTGTCGCCGGACCGCGAGGCGAGGTTTCCGAACTGGGAATGGGAGCAGAGCGCGATGCGCGGCTCCAGCCCGAAGCGGCGCACATGGCGGGCGGCCCCGATAACCGTTTCGGCGATCTGTTCTGGGGTTGGTTCTGCATGGACATAGGTATCTGCGATGAAAAGCGGACCATCCGGCAGGATGACAAGGCTGAGGGCGCCAATGGGATCCAGTTCCTGTGTTGAGAGCACCTGGCGGACATAATTCAGGTGCCACAGAAACTGCCCGAACGTACCACATATCAGGCTATCGGCTTCCTGGCGGTGGACCATCACGGCACCGATGGCGGTGGTATTGGTGCGCATGATGGCGCGGGCCAGATCGGGGGTGACGCCGCGGCGGGCCATCAACGCGTGATAGGTTTGCCAATATTCCCGATACCGTGGGTCATTTTCGGGGTTCACCAGCTCAAAATGCGTATCGGGCCGGATCGTCAGGCCAAGCTCCTTGCAGCGTTCTTCAACGACAGGGGGGCGACCGATCAGGATGGGTTGGTCCGTGCTTTCATCCAACATGGATTGGGCGGCCCGCAAGACCCGTTCATCCTCCCCTTCTGCGAAGACGATCTTGCGTTCGGCGGTTGAGGCGGCTTCGAAAACGGGGCGCATCAGAAGCGCGGATTTGAAAACCGAGCGGTCGAGCTTGTCCTTATAGGCGCGGATATCCGGCAGGGTTTGCGTGGCCACACCGCTTTCCATCGCCGCTTTGGCGACGGCGCTGGCCACGACACCGACAAGGCGCGGATCGAAGGGTTTGGGGATCAGATAGTCGGGGCCAAAGGTCATCTGTTCGCCTTGATAGGCGGCGGCGGCTTCGGCGGATGTGGTGGCGCGGGCCAAGGCGGCGATGCCTTCGATACAGCCCAGTTTCATGGCATCGTTGATCTCGGTCGCACCCACATCAAGGGCGCCGCGGAAGATGAACGGAAAGCACAGCACGTTATTGACCTGGTTGGGATAGTCGCTGCGACCGGTGGCGATGATGGCGTCTGGGGCCACTGCGCGAACATCCTCCGGCAGGATCTCGGGCGTTGGGTTCGCCAGTGCAAAGACGATGGGCTGCTTGGCCATTTTCGCGACCATGTCCTGGGTCAGTACGCGGGGGCCGGAGAGGCCGAGGAACAGGTCTGCTCCTTCTATGACCTCGTCCAGGGTGCGTTTGTCGGATGGCTGGGCATAGTCAGCTTTTTGCGGGTTCATATCTTCGGTGCGACCTTCATAGACCAGACCGTGGATGTCGCAGAGCCAGACATTTTGGCGCTTCACGCCCAGTTTGAGTAGCATGTTGAGGCAGGCGATCCCCGCAGCCCCACCACCGGTGGAGACGACCTTGATATCGCTGAAATCCTTGCCCGTGACGCGCAATGCGTTTGTGGCAGCAGCGCCCACGACGATGGCGGTGCCATGCTGGTCGTCGTGGAAGACGGGTATGTTCATTCGTTCGCGGCACAGTTTCTCAACAATGAAGCAGTCCGGCGCCTTGATATCTTCGAGGTTGATCGCGCCGAATGTGGGTTCCAGCGCGCAGACGATATCGGCGAGTTTCTCGGGGTCCGTCTCGTTCAACTCAATGTCGAAACAATCGATGTCGGCGAATTTCTTGAACAGGACGGCCTTGCCCTCCATCACCGGTTTTGAGGCCAGCGCACCGATATTTCCAAGGCCTAGAACGGCGGAGCCATTGGTGACCACAGCAACCAAATTGCCCCGCCCGGTGTAGCGGGCAGCATCGGCCGGGGTCCGGGCAATCTCCATACAGGCATCGGCCACACCGGGTGAATAGGCCAAGGCCAGGTCCAGACCATTGGCCAGCGGTTTGGTCGCGCGCACCTCCAGTTTTCCGGGGCGGGGATGGGCGTGATAGTCTAGCGCGGGCGTGCTGGCTGCCCCGTTATTCGTATCCGTCATATGTCCCTCCCCAGGATTGTTTAGCGTTAAACTATTTTTTTGGGCCGTTCTGGCGCGTGCCCGTCTGCCCTACCTTGCAAAACTGACAGCGCAAGCACAATCTCCGCTTGGAAAAGGAAAAATCCGATGGTTCAGATACATGCCGAGATGCGGTTACCCACCCAGGATCTGCAAGAGGATCTGCAGTTCTTCACCAAAATCTTGGGGATGCGGCTGGATTCAATTTATCCGGCTGATGATCCACAGGTGGCCGTGCTGTCGGGTCATGGCATGCGGTTGCGGATCCAGCAGGGTGCGACAGAGCCACCGGGGACATTGCGCATTCTGACCGATGATCCGGAGGGGTTTGCCAAAGGCGCGCGCACGTTGACGGCGCCTAATGGCACACGGGTGGAAATTGACGTGTTGAACCCGCCCATGGTTATGCCGCACACCGCGCACCGCTTTGTCGTGCGGCGTCTGGCCGATCAGGCCCCGTGGGTGATCGGGCGTGCGGGCATGCAGTACCGCGATCTGATCCCAGACCGGTTGGGAGGGGCCATCATCGCCAGCCATATCCGCATACCAGATGGCGGGCCGGTGCCCGACATGGTGCATTATCATACGGTGGGATTTCAGCTGATCTTTTGCTATCGCGGTTGGGTTGATCTGGTTTACGAAGATCAGGGCCCTCCCTTTCGGCTTGAGGCGGGTAATTGCGTGATCCAGCCCCCCGAGATCCGGCACCGGGTCCTGCATGCCAGCGACAATATTGAAGTGATTGAGATCGGCGTTCCGGCGGAGCACGTGACCACCATCGACCATGACATGACCCTGCCCAATGACACAATTGACCCCGACCGGCTGTTCCAGGGGCAGCGTTTTGTTCACCACCAGGCAAAGACAGCCGCGTGGGGGCCATTTCGACTGCCAGGATACAAAAGCCGTGACACCACGATTGCGGCTCACACAGATGGGGTGGCTGGCGTACACGTGATCAGACCGACGGGCGAAGAGACCGGTTGGGTCCGCCATGATAGTGACATCCTGTTCACATTCGTCATGGACGGTACACTGACCTTGGCGGGCGAGGGGCAGGAGGCCCAGCACCTGACCGCCGGTGACGCATTTGTGGTGCCACCGGGGATGTTGATCCACTATGCTCATCCGTCGGATGATCTGCAGCTTTTGGAAGTGGCGTTGCCGGGGGTGTTCACCACCACGGTTCAGCCAATGTAAAATGGGTGCCGCACCCTACCCAGATACGACACCCCCCGCAGCCTAACGGCCTTGGTTTCAATAAAATTTACTCATAATCCTATGAACTTCTCTCGCAGTTGGGGATGAGGACGATTGAAGTTCAAAAACAGGGCCGCAGCAGCAAGGCTAAGCCATGCTGTCAGGATCGCTGCGGTTTGAGGCGTGAAATCAGAGACCAACGTGACAGGAACAGGACCAACTGCCAGCGCGTTCAGTACCGTGTAAGCAACGTCCTTACTCATGAAAAAACCATTCTGATCCGCGCTGTTTGCAGGTCCATCATCAACAAAACGACCCTTTTGATGAAAACATGGCTGCGCTGGGGAAGGCTGCTGTGTTTTCTGTTCAAAAGACGTTTTCATCAGATGCTCCATGCAGGGCCCACATACCCGGGCTGTAGGCGGACCATCGCCCAAAACAGCCCTGTCGCGCATTGGGTTTTGTCAAAGAGATCTGAGTTTTTGTGGTTTCCTACGAATCGGTTGCTTCGCGGACCATCGCTTCGAGGCGCTGGACATCGGCGATGACCAGGGCATTGCCACCCCGCTTCAACAAACCGGCTTTGGTCAACCGGCTGATTTCGCGGGATACGGCCTCGCGGTGGGTGCTGACCCGGTCGGCGATTTCGGCCAGGGTCGGGGCGGGTTGCAGGCTGACGGACTGTTCGGTGGTTTCCGTAAGTCGGGCCAGTCGCAGCAATTCGGCGTGGATCCGGTTCTGTACCGCCAGGGTCCGGAACTCGAACAGGCGCTGCGACATGACACGAAGCTCGGCCACGAAATGGCGCAAGAAGGTATGGGTGATCTCGGGCTCATCATGGAGCAGCAGCAGGAAGTCACGCTCCGGCAATAGCAAAAGCTCGCAATCATCCAGGGTTTCCACACTGGCAGAACGGTCCAGTCCGTCAATGGCGGCCATCTCTCCGAAAAAGCCACCCTGCTCAATGTCCGACAGGATCACGGCCTTGCCATCGGCTGAGTAATTCAGAACCCGCGCGCGCCCTGCCACCAGGAAATAGACATCTCGGGTGTCTTCCTTGGCTTCGACAATCGATTGCCCCGCCTTGCGACTGACGGGTCTGCAATGGCTGGCGATGCTTGTTAGAATTTCGTCTTCCAGACCGCCGAAGAGAGAGATTTTTCGTAGCGCGTCAACGATGTAATCGGTGTTTGGCACTGCGCGTCCTGCTTTGTTGCTGAAGTCTCCGACTAGCTGCTTAGAGTGTTTTATCGGCAATCTGAATCGAAATTCGCCCCTGGACGAGTGAAACTGGCGTGAATATCTGCTTGCCCCCGGGCATCGCGCCGATGCCCGGGGGTATATTCTACAGCCCAAACCCGTCGGGCCAGGCTCGCGTGCGTATCTCGTCCAGAGTTTGCAGGTTCAGCAGGATACCGTTGCGGAAGACCGGCCGCAGTGCCTCGGCCCTTTTGGGGATGTTGTCCAGCCGTCGTGCCACCAAAGCGCCGCTATCGGTCTGCATCACGCCTTGCCGTCCCCGTTTGGACGTTTTGGTGCCTTTTGCTGTGATCGGATCCTTGTAAATGTCATGCCACTGCCCGTCGAGATAGAGGGCCGAAGCTTTCATGGAATAGCTAAAGCAATCCCGGTCGACCTTTTGCAGCAACCCGCCGCCCATGCCAAAGGCGATATTGCCGATGGCCAGACCCCGGTCGATCAGGACGTCCATGATATCGATGATCGAGTGGCGGTTGACGCCATCCCCTTGGATCACCCGCACCTTGTTGTTCAGCAGGCGATACCCTTGCGGTGTGGTGGTCGCGCCAAATCGCCCGATCAGCGCCTCGATCACATCGGGCACCACTTGCACAGGGTCACCGCTATCGGGCCGCACGACCAGCACGCCGTCGCGGGCCAGCACCTGGTCGCGCAAAACCTCGCCCCAATAAGATCGCACGGCGCGCATCAGGTCATAGCTGTCCGAGACGCAGGCGATCAGGCCCTTGGGGTTGCGATCCAGAAAGGCGCGCATCTGATCCAACTCACCCGGTTCCCCAAGTGCCGTCATGGTGGAGTGTTCGGTGGCTGGGATCGAAAAACCTGCCATATCTGCGCCATAAAATTTACGCGCGTAAACAATTGCCATGGCAGTATCAGTACCCATCGCGCTGACAAGGTGAGCAAGCCCGCCAATCGCGGCACTTTCACCGCTGGAGGCGCCACGCGCCCCGAAATCGTGCAGCTTGAAGGCGGCCCCGTCCGTTGACCCGTCCGTGATCATCATTCGTTCCTGGATCTGGCCCATCACATAGTGGGACAGGCTGGCGACGGTGGACGGATACCAGACCGCACGCAGCAGGCGCGTTTCCAGAAACGACGGCAGCCACCAACAGGCGGGATCGGTGTTCTGGATCCGCATCTGTGGCACGCCGACCGGGGCCATGGTGCCTTCGGGCAACGCCTCGATCAGGACCGGCAGCTTGCCGTCATGGGCATCCACGATCCGTTGCCATCCGGGCAGGTACAGTTCCAGCCCGTGGGTTTTTAGCACAGGTGCGGCCTCGTCGATCATCTGCTGGGTGACGCGGATCTGCGCCAGCTTGGCCAGTTCGATCTGCAGACCAAAGAACAGCACCGTGTCGATGCCCTCCCATGCCTTTCGCGGCTCGATGTAGGATGACACATATTCGGTGCCGTCCGGATACTGGGTGGCGTGTGAATACTTGTAGCTGTCTGTGTCAAAAATCGGGTTCTGCGCATTCAGCGCATCTGCAAATAATGCAGTCATGTCAGGTCCTCCTCGGACGGTTGATTACCCCTCCGGACCTCCCGGATGGGCGTTGCTGGCAGTCGCGGGCCAGCGCCGCATTCGCGATCAGGTGGCGTGGGCCATCAGGATGGAAGAATATGCAAAGGGCACATCCGGCACGAGCGCCTGAATGATGTCGAAATGATCCTCAAAAATCGTATCCGGCGTAATCTCGGTAATAGGTACCCATTTGGCGTCCACCGCATCGCTGCCGCTTTTGACACGCTCCATCTTTTCGCGGTCTTGGAGTTCAAAGACAAAGGCCTCCGTCCGGACCCAGCCGCGTTCCGAGCGTTCGGGGTGGTCAAAGACCTGGCGATGCCGCAACCGACTGCGCAGCGCGCCTTTGGGCATATCGAGGCCCGCCTCTTCGTAAAGCTCCCGCACCACGGCTTCGATTGCGGTTTCGCCCGGGTCGATATGGCCGCCGGGCAGGGCCCAGAGCCCGCGACCCGGTTCGCGCTGCCGTTGGATCATCAGGATATGGCCCGATTGCACGACCACCGCATCCGCCGTGTTGATCGGAAACGGATAGCCATAGACCTGTTCCGCAGCCGCGATTCGCGCGCGGTGATCTTTGACAAAGGTTGCCTCGGCCTGCACCCGAGCCACCGCGCCGGGATGCGCGGCCATCCAATCCTGCACCAAAGCTACCTGCGCCGGGCCAAACCTGTCTGGCCCATGGGCCGCATCCGCCGGAAAGAACAATGTCTCCCGCAGGTCGGTGGCGTTGATGATCTTGCCCTCATGCTCGGTCGGTGCGGCAGGCAGCATCTGCCATTCCGGAAACCAGCGTAGGTATTGGGATGACCTGTCCTTTTCAAACCCGGTGATCGCGATATCGGTCTGGTCCGGGTCCAGCCCTTTCGCCCGCATGTGCAGCCGCACGGCCGTCCGCACATTCGTGGCCCAGGCCCGGTCATTGTAGAGTGTGTCAACCAGCGGCAGCACGTCGACCGGAAGGCCAGTATTGCGAAGCGATTCGTTAATGAAACCCAACCGCTCCGCATAGCTGAACGGGTTTTTCCAACTGCGCGGTCGGTAGGCGCTGCCCACCAGCATCAGCATGCTGTCGGCTTGCGTTGAGACGGATAAGATCACGTCGAGATGACCGATATGGAAGGGTTGGAACCGTCCGATAAAGACGGCCAAGGTATGGCGTTGACTGCCCATGGCATGCGACCTCCGCTATGCTATTTGCTGTGATCGGACCTCCCGACCACGGGTAAAGGATACTCCCAGACCTTGCGGAAAGGAACCCCCGGGCAACGCATAGCCGGTAGAACAAACCGTTTCGCGGGCGCATGCGACCGCGCGGTCACTCGTTCTAAACCGGGCGCAGACTATATGGCGGGGTGTCAGCGTAACAGGATCCCAACTATGACCGAATATAAACACCGCCCGATGGGGCTGCCCGTGCCAGATGGCCGGTTGTCCCGGCTGGCGCGCCTGGGCGGGATGGCGGCGGGTGTCGCGGGCAATATCGCGGTCAATGGCGGCCGCCAGCTGGTGTCGGGCCAGCGGCCCAAGATGAATGACCTGTTGCTTACCCCTGCCAATGCCGCGCGGATCACCAGCCAACTGGCCCAGATGCGCGGCGCGGCCATGAAGATGGGCCAGCTTATGTCGATGGAGGGGGGCGATTTCATCCCGCCCGAACTGGCGGAGATCTTGGGCCACCTGCGCGCTGACGCCCATTACATGCCGCCTGCCCAGCTGAAAAAGGTTCTTTCTGCCAATTGGGGTGCCGATTTTCTGAAGCGGTTCAAACGGTTTGATGTGCGGCCCATCGCAGCTGCTTCGATCGGGCAGGTCCACCGTGCGCAAACGAAAGACGGGCGCGATGTGGCGATCAAGGTGCAATATCCTGGCGTTCGCAAAAGCATTGACAGCGATGTCAGCAATGTCGCCTCGCTTTTGCGTTTGACTGGCCTGCTGCCCAAGGAGTTGGACATCGCGCCTATGCTGGCCGAGGCAAAACGCCAGCTGCATGAAGAGGCCGATTACCAACGCGAAGGGGACATGCTCGACCAGTTCGGGATCCTCTTGGCCGACGATCCCCGGTTTGTTGTCCCACAGCTTCACCCTGATCTGACGACGGAGAACATCCTTGGCATGGATTACATCGATGGCGTCGCTATTGAGACGCTTACCGACGCCTCCCAGGACACCCGGGATACTGTGATGAACGCGCTGGTCGCTTTGGTCGTGCAGGAGCTTTTTGAGTTCAAACTGATGCAAACCGATCCTAACTTTGCCAATTACCGCTATGATCCCGACACGGGCAAAGTCGTCCTGTTGGATTTCGGCGCGACACGCCCCTTTTCTGACGGGATGGTTGAGAGGTATCGTCAACTTCTGCGCGCTGGCCTGTCCGATGACCGTGAGGCGCGCCGCGCCGCCATGATCGAGATTGGGTTTTTCACCGCCGACACGCAGCCCAAACACCAAAACCAGATCCTGGATATGTTCGCCATGGCGATGGAGCCGGTCCAGGCCGGTGGCACCTTTGATTTCGCCGAAACCGATCTGGCTGGCCGCCTGCGCATGGCCGGGATGGAGATCGCGGCAGAGCGTGATTTCTGGCATATCCCGCCCATGGACACGCTTTATGTCCAGCGCAAGATGGGCGGGATCTACTTGCTGGCCAGCCGTCTGAAGGCGCGGATCAACCTGTCGCCGTTGATCGCGGCGGCCACCTGATCAAACGGATCGACAGCGGCCCAATCCCCCGGCAAGATGCCCTGGAACGGCACAGACCGAGGGGAGGATATAATGAAAACCATCAAGGGGCCGGCATTGTTTCTGGCGCAATTCGCGGGCGATGATGCGCCGTTCAATTCGTGGGATACGATCACGAAATGGGCGGCTGATTGCGGTTACAAAGGTGTGCAGGTGCCCAGCTGGGATGCGCGCCTCTTCGATCTGGCCCAAGCCGCCACGTCCAAGGATTACTGCGACACGTTCAAGGGCCAGGCCGCCGAAAACGGGGTGGAGGTGACAGAGCTTTCGACCCATCTACAGGGTCAACTGGTTGCCGTTCACCCCGCCTATGACGCCGCGTTTGACGGCTTTGCCGACCCTTCCGTGCATGGCGACCCCAAGGCGCGACAGGCCTGGGCGGTTGAGCAGGTCAAGATGGCCATCACGGCTTCGGCCAATCTGGGGATCAAGAACCACGTCTCCTTCTCTGGTGCGCTGGCCTGGCCCTATATCTATCCCTGGCCGCAACGCCCCGCGGGCCTGGTTGAAACCGCTTTCGATGAACTGGCGGCCCGTTGGCGCCCGATCCTCGACCATGCTGATGCCCATGACGTTAATATCTGTTACGAGATCCACCCGGGCGAAGACCTGCATGACGGCGTCACGTTCGAGATGTTTCTGGACCGCGTCGACAACCATCCTCGCTGCAACATGCTCTATGATCCGTCCCATTACGTGCTGCAGTGTTTGGATTATCTGGACAATATCGACATCTACAAAGATCGGATCAAGATGTTCCACGTCAAGGATGCGGAGTTCAATCCGACCGGTCGCCAGGGGGTCTATTCCGGCTACCAGCCCTGGGTTGACCGGGCGGGCCGGTTCCGTAGCCTGGGCGACGGACAGGTCGATTTCGCCGCAATTTTTGCGAAAATGGCTGCCAATGATTTCGATGGCTGGGCCGTGGTCGAGTGGGAATGCTGCCTGAAACATCCCGAAGACGGTGCGCGCGAAGGGGCGCAATTCGTCAAGGATCACATTATCCGGGTGACCGAACGCGCCTTTGATGATTTCGCCGATGGCGGTACGGATGATGTCATGAACCGCAAAATACTCGGGATAGGCGCGTAAGATGGTGGATCAGAACAAAGGCCCCATCCGCCTCGGCATGGTCGGCGGTGGCAATGATGCGTTCATCGGTGGCGTCCACCGGATCGCGTCGCGCATCGATGACCGGTACCGTCTGGTCGCGGGCGCGCTGTCCGCAACCCCCGAAAAAGCCCAGGCCTCTGGCGCGGCCCTCGGCCTGCCGCCCGACCGGATCTACGACGATTACATCACCATGGCCACGCACGAGGCTGCACGCGATGACAGGATTGAGGCCGTCTCCATCGTCACGCCAAACCACGTCCATATGGAGGCCGCACGCGCCTTTTTGCGCCAGGGCATCCATGTGATCTGCGACAAACCCCTGACCTCCACCCTCGACGATGCGGAAACGCTGGTGGCGGAGGTCGAAAACAACAACGCCCTCTTCATCCTCACCCATAACTATACCGGCTACCCGATGATCCGGCAGGCACAGCATATGATCGCCGCTGGTACGCTGGGTCAGATCCGGGTGGTTCAGGTCGAATATGCGCAAGACTGGCTGACTACGCCTCAAGATTTCAAACAGGCCGCATGGCGAACCGATCCCGCGCGGTCCGGCGCGGGCGGTTCAACCGGGGACATCGGCACCCATGCCTATAACCTCGCCTGCTTCGTCACCGGACTGACCCTGGACAGCCTCGCCGCCGACCTTCAGGCCTTCGTCCCTGGACGGCCAGTCGACGACAATGCCCATGTGATGCTGCGTTTCAAGGAAGGCGCACGCGGCATGCTCTGGTGTAGTCAGGTCGCGCCGGGCAACGAAAATGGCCTGCGCCTGCGCGTCTATGGCGAGAAAGGTGGCGTGGAATGGGGGCAGGAAGACCCAAATTACCTGTTCTTTTCCCCTTTCGGTGAGCCGACCCAGCGGATCACTCGAAATGGCCCGGGCGCCGGGGATGCCGCAGCCGTCGTCAGCCGTATTCCCCCTGGCCATCCCGAAGGCTACCTGGAAGGCTTCGCGAACATCTATACCGCAGCGGCCGATGCTATCCGCGCGCATCAGGCAGGCCAACCGCTCACCGACAGCCCCCTTCCCACCGTCCATGACGGCCTGAACGGCATGAAATTCATCCATGCCTGTGTCACATCCTCCGCCCAAAACGGCGCTTGGATACAGGTCTAATTGATCTGGGAGCAGGCCTCTCAACGCGCGCCTCCCTCCCCCAATCTGGGGGAGGGATGGGGGGAGGGGGCATCACCCGATGTTTCTATCGCGCGGAGGCGCGGCGCGGGGACCATGGCGGAATAACCTGCTGAAGCACTCCGGCAAAAACCAGGTAAGTTGTCGTCGCAGCCAAAATCACCTGGCCCCAATCGGGCAAGCCAAACTCCGTCCAGGCTGCCCAGATCGCGCACATGGTCCATAGCACCGCCACGGGCAAGGACACGGTCCGCCAACGTGCCGTCCGCACCGGGTGAATGAACCGGATCGGCAAAAACATCGCCGCGGCCAGAACAACAATCGCCAACAAGCTCGCCCAGCCCGGCGGCTCCACGGCGAATACTACCAGAACCACCATGTTCCAGCAGCCCGGGAAGCCCCAAAACGATGCGTCCGAGGTCTTCATACCCGTATAGGCAAAATAGATCGCGCTGGCGAAGGTGATCACGAACAACCCGGCCCAACCCATCCAGTCCGGGACGATACCCGAAGCATAAAGGGCGTAGGCTGGGATAAAAACATATGTCAGATAGTCGATGATCAGATCCAGCAGGGCTCCATCCACCTGCGGCGCAAAGGTCTTGACGTCGTATTTCCGCGCCAGTGGCCCATCGATCCCGTCCACGACAAAGGCAATCATCAGCCACAGCACCATAATCGACCAATTTGCATTGATTGCCGATAGCAAGGCCAACATAGCAAAAACCGCGCCCGTGGCGGTCAACAGATGTATGGAAAGGGCGCGCAGCTTATGTGTCATCGGTCCGTCATATAACCACAGACTAAGCGAAATGCCACCGATCTGATAGGTTAACAACAGTACGGAATAAATGACTGGCCGTGCCGTGCGCCGGCTATTCGCCGGCGAGGGGATGCGCCTTTTCATAGACCTCCATTAACCGGGCCGTATCGACAGCCGTGTAGGCTTGTGTAGTCGACAAGGAGGCATGGCCCAGCAGATCCTGGATGGCACGCAGATCCCCGCCCGCACTCAGCAGATGCGTGGCAAAGCTGTGGCGCAGGGCATGGGGGGTCACAGTGGATGGCAGGCCCAATTGCAGACGTACGGATTGCATCAATTGCTGAACGATGCGCGGGTTCAACTTGCCGCCGCGTACGCCGCGAAACAGGGGCGCGGCACCAGGCAGATCATGGGGGCATAACCGGACATATGCGGCCACGGCATCGCGCGCGGGGTCAATCACAGGGATGACCCGCTCCTTTTTGCCTTTGCCAATTATCCGGAGCGAACCGGGCAGGGGGGCCTGCCCGGCGGTCAGGCCAAGCGCTTCTGAAATCCGCAAGCCACAGCCGTAAAGCAGCGTCACCACGGCCAGATCCCGGGCTGCGACCCAAGGCTCGCGCGCTTGCACTTCAACCAGATCCAGCACCGCCTTGGCCGCATCCACCTCCAAGGGGCGGGGCAGTTTGGCATGGAACCGCGGCGCCCGGGTCGACAGAACCGCAGTAGCATCAAAACCTTCGCGCTCGGCATTCCAGCCCGTGAAGTTCTTCACCGCAGACAAGGCCCGCGCGAGGGAGCGGGCTCCAACGCCCCGCCCCCGCTCATGGGCCATCCACGCGCGCATCTCGCCGATGCTGAGTTCTCCCAGAACAGCGACGCCTTGGGGACCACCTTTATGCTGGGTGAGAAAAGCCAGAAATCCCAAAAGGTCGCCGCGATAGGCCTCAACCGTGGTGTCAGCGACATTATCGATTGCCGCAATATGGGCCAACCAACGCCCAAGCGCATCTAGCAAAGCGGGGGATGTGGTCAGCACCCCCATGCACTAATCCAACCAGCGGCGCATCTGTCGTTCGAACACACCGGCGAAAAAGCCCAGCAGATCTGTCCCCTGGCTTGGGCGGAACTGGTGCGGATCTTCGGCCCCCAGCACCAACATGCCGGGCAGCCGGCCCTTGCCAAAGTCCAGGCGCAAAACCGCCTCGGACTGGATCCAATCCGCTGCCTCCCCGTAAACGACGTCGCTGTCAGGGCGCAGCTGGCGCAGGATCACCTGCCGCGACGGCGCTGTCGCGTCGCGGTTGCGCATCCCGTAATCCTCGACAAAGCCGGGGCGGACCACGGCCAGAACCTCCCCCAGCTGCGTCACGACCTTGTCGGCATCATTGTCGTGGCTCTCAAGCACCAGCCGGATCGCATCGACGCGCAGGATACTCGCAACCTCTTCGCCCAGATTGCGCAGGAAAACCTCAAAATCCACCGGATCCAGCATGGCCAGAACGGCACGGTGCACCTGATTGGTCCCCGCCAGATTTTCATAGGCCGCAGCAATCACCGAGCGATGGGTATCTTCCAACCGGTCAAGCCGCTGTTCCAGCCGATCCATGGCGATCCCGCGCAGGTCGACGACATTGCCGCCCAGCGCGTTCTCATTGGCATCGATCAGCGCGCGCATCACGTCATGGTCGTTCAAAATGACATCGGGTTCGTGTAGGATCTTTTTTCGAAGTACCTTAAGATCCACGGCGTGGTCGCTCATATCTATCTGCCCTCAAACGGTTTTTGGTTAACCTTTGGCGACAGCCTGTTGCCGGATCAAAGGATCTTTTGCCCCGTTTTCTTCCAGTCTGACAGGAATGCGGCAAGCCCTTTGTCGGTCAACGGGTGTTCGGCCAGCTTTTTGATGACGTTAGGTGGCGCTGTGGCCACATCTGCCCCCAACAAGGCGGCATCCGACATGTGGTTGACGGACCGGATCGAGGCGGCCAGTATCTCGGTTCCGAAATCGTAATTATCATAGATCGTGCGGATGTCGGCAATCAGGTCCATACCATCGATGTTGATGTCATCCAGACGTCCGATGAAGGGCGAGATGAAGGTCGCGCCAGCCTTGGCTGCGATCAACGCCTGGTTGGCGGAAAAGCAAAGCGTGACGTTCACCATGTTGCCTTCGCCCGAAAGCACTTTGCAGGCCTTCAGGCCCGCCCATGTCAGGGGAACCTTGACGGTGATATTTTCGGCGATCTTGGCCAGCTTACGGCCTTCGGCGATCATATCGTCGGCCTCAACGGCCACGACTTCAGCCGAAACAGGGCCGTCGATCAGATCGCAGATCTCTTTGGTCACCTCCAAAATGTCGCGGCCAGATTTCATGATCAGCGATGGGTTTGTCGTCACCCCATCGACCATGCCCAGGTCATTCAGCTCGGCAATTTCGGCAATTTCGGCGGTATCTACAAAGAACTTCATCGGTGGCCTCCCGGGCATGTCAGGCAATGTTCGCCGTGTGCCTAACCCAAAGGAAACGCCTGCGGAAGCCCTCCTGCATGACTGACCTGTTAGCGGTCACATTTAACTGCGATTTTCCGCCCGGATCACGGGTTGGCGTGCTGACAACGCAGCCGCTGGACCGGATCCTGGACTATCTGGCGCCCGAAACCGGCTGCTCGGTCGGCGATTTCGTTGAGGTTCCATTAGGCCCGCGCAAGGTGCTGGGCGTGATCTGGGGTCAAGGCGCAGGTGATTTCGACGCGGCCAAGCTGCGCCGTGTGACCCGCGTCCTTGATGCCCCGCCCATGCGGGAGGAGTTGCGCACCTTCCTGGGTCGCACTGCCGATTATACGCTAACGCCGATGCCCGCAATGCTGCGCCTTGCCACCCGTGCGCCGGGCCTCAGCGATCCGCCTTCGATGCGCAAGGTCTATAAACTGGGGGATGACGAACCCTCCCGCATGACGCCAGCCCGCACCCGTGTTTTGGACATCCTTGGGGCCATGTCCGACCAGGCTTTTACCCTAAAGGAGTTGGCTGATCATGCCGGGGTCACGTCTTCTGTCATCACCGGTCTGGTCAAACTCGGCGCCGTGCGAGAGGAGGCGAGCCCTCGCGACAGCCCCTATCCCCGCCTTGATCCCGCTCGCCCCGGCGTTGCCCTGAGCGACGCGCAGGTCGCGGTTGCGGATCAGCTCCGCGCCAGCATCCGCACAGGCACCTACGGTACCACCTTGCTGAAAGGCGTCACCGGCTCCGGCAAGACGGAGGTGTATCTGGAGGCTGTCGCGGAATGCCTCGCCAAAGGTCGCCAAGCTCTGGTCCTGCTGCCTGAAATCGCATTGACCGGTGAATTTTTGGCCCGTGTTGAGGCGCGTTTCGGTGCCCGCCCGGCCGAATGGCATTCTGGTGTGACCCTGACCGAGCGCCGCCGGTGCTGGAAGATGGTCGCGAGCGCCGAGGCACAATTCGTTGTGGGGGCCCGGTCAGCGCTGTTTTTGCCGTTTCGTGATCTGGGGCTGGTCGTGGTGGATGAGGAACATGACACCTCCTACAAACAGGAGGAGGGCGTCCTTTATAACGCGCGCGACATGACGGTCCTGCGGGCATCCCTCTGCGATGCGCAGGTCATCCTGGCTTCGGCCACGCCGTCGCTGGAAAGCTGGGCCAATGCCGAGGCTGGCAAATACCAGCGCGCCGAACTTGGTGCCCGGTTTGGTACCGCCGTCCTGCCTGAGATGCGCGCGATTGACATGCGCGCTGAAAACCTGCCCGGCGGGCGCTGGATTTCTCCAACTTTGCAGAAAGCCGTCGAGGCGCGGCTCGATGCTGGCGAACAGGCCATGCTGTTCCTCAACCGCCGGGGGTATGCGCCGGTTACGGTCTGCCGTGCCTGCGGGTACCAGGTCGGCTGCACCCATTGCGATGCGCGCATGGTCGAACACCGGTTTCTCAAACGCCTGATGTGCCACCAATGTGGTGAGACGCGGCCAATGCCGCAGGCTTGCCCCGCCTGCAAGGCCGAGGGGAAGATGGCCGCCGTGGGCCCCGGGGTCGAGCGCATGGCCGAAGAGGCCGCGGCGCTCTTTCCCAAAGCGCGGCTGGCGGTCCTGTCGTCGGATCTGTTCGGCTCTGCCCGTGCTTTGAAAGAGGCGATTGAGACAATTGCCCAAGGCGGCGCTGACATCATCATCGGCACGCAATTGGTCGCCAAGGGGCACAACTTTCCCCTGCTCACCCTGGTGGGCGTCATCGATGCTGATCTGGGCCTCATGGGATCCGACCTGCGCGCCGCCGAACGCACATTCCAACTTATGCGGCAGGTGGCGGGCCGGGCTGGTCGCGCTGACAAGCCGGGCACCGCCCTGATGCAAACGCACCAGCCAGATCATCCGGTGATCCGCGCCATCCTGTCCGGCGACGAAGAAGGCTTCTGGCGGGCGGAGGCGGCGGAGCGTCAGGCCGCTGGTGTCCCGCCCTATGGCCGGATGGCGGGCATCATCCTGTCATCTCCGAATGTGCAGGAGGTCTTTGACCTGGGCGAGGCTCTGGCGCGGGGTGATGCACCGCTCCGCCGGATCGGTGCCCAGGTCTTTGGACCGGCTCCCGCCCCCATCGCCCGGGTCCGCGGCAGACACCGGGTCCGCCTACTGGTGAAGGCTGATAAGGGCGCGCCGCTCCAGGCGGCCTTGGCCCAGTGGATCGCTCAATTCAAGCCGCCCAACACCTTGCGTCTATCGGTCGATGTGGATCCGCAAAGCTTTTACTGATCTGCGCGTACAAAGTCGCTAACATGTTGGCTTTGTGCGAAAACCTGTAATCCAGATCGGTGCACACGCTCTGTGCATCGGGCGCGTTGCACAGCATCTTGGGCCGTTATCGGATATCACGGCGCCGTTATTGCGCAGCACGGCCACCATAGCGCCTTGTCCCGCCGATTACAGCCTGCCCGGCCAACGCTAAATGCGCCGGGCCTCCACCCATCGGAGCCTATTATGATCCAGCGTTTCATTTTGATGATCGCCGCGGGCCTTGGCCTGTCGGCCTGTGCAAGTTTGACCGAAGACCAGTGTATTGCCGGTGATTGGTACGGCATTGGCGTCAGGGATGGCGGCAATGGCCGCTACCTCAGTTACATCAATGACCATCGCAAAGCCTGCGAAAAAGTGGGCGCCGCCCCAAATCAAAGCCAGTGGCAAGCGGGTCGCACTGCCGGGTTGCCGCGCTATTGCAATGCCGACAACGCCTACCGCATCGGTCAGCGTGGCGTCTCCATCAACAATGTCTGCACGCCAGCGCAACGGGCCGAGATGACCAAACCCCATGCCCTTGGGCGCCGTTATCACGAGATCACCCAGCGCATCTCGTCCTTGCAGAATGAGCAATCGGGGATCCGGCTGTCCTTGGACCAAAGGCGGGTTCAACGCGCCAACGGCCCCGAGACGGAAGAAGAACGCAAGCTGCGCCGCCGGTTGCGGCGACTTGACAATCAGGTTGAAGATCTGCGCAACCAGCGCCTTCTGGTGACGCTGCTTCTATAGCGGGGCGCGTGCTGCTTAGGTTGAGTACAGAACGGGGCGGTCTGCCGTCGACAAAAGCTCGCTTGTGGCCGCCCCGATCATGAAATCATAGGCGCGTGAATGGCCAAACGCGCCCGTCACGATCAGATCTGCGCCTTGCTCCACGGCCTCCTGGCAGATCACCTTGGCCACGCTGTGACCGGCCAGCGGCCGATGGCGCACTGTGGGTTTGAACCCATGGCGGCTACAGCTCTCGGCCAGGTCGTTGGTCGTGTAATCCGCCAGTTCATCCATATCGTCGCTTCCGACGCGCAGTAAAAAGAAATCGGCACCCTCCTGCGCCAGGCCAAAGGCATCATGGGCAGCCCGCGTCGCCTCCCGCGTGGCGCTCCACCCCAGGACGATGGTTTGGCCCAAGTGATCGGCCTGATATCCGGTGGGGACGACCAGAACAGGCCGCCCGCTGTCGCGGATCACCCGATCCTGGGTAAAGGCCTCCTCACCACGACCTCCGCCGCGGTCGACCTGGCTCATCACGATCAGATCGGCGCCTCGGGCACTTTCAACGATCCGGTCGGCGGCCGTCGATGTTTCGATCCGGATCTCGCGCCATTCGGCGGTGACGTCTTCGGGGCCGCTGATTTTTTCGAACAGGGCTTTCAGGTCATCGGCCTTTTCCCGTTGCCCTTCATCGAACCCGGCGGCCATCTGCGGTGGCATATGGGCTGCGATTCCGGGGTAAACCATCAGCGTCTCGATCACATGTAGGCCGATCAGATGGGCGCCATGCTGTCGGGCCAGCAAGACGGCGCTTTTCACCGTGGCTTCGGGCGTGGCACCTGCGCCGATGACGACAAGGATGGTTTTGAGCGACATGGGCGACCTCCGATAATGACGAGCCAGGCCCCTTATTAGGCCGTTGCACCTACGTTAACCTTGATCGGGATCAATGTCGCCGTCCGGGCTTTAGGTTAGCCTGTGATCCAGGATGACTGACGGGAACAGTGCCATGATCGAACTGACCACACCATCTGATCACATGCGTGAGATACTGGACCGGATGCGGGCCGTCATGG
This sequence comes from Actibacterium sp. 188UL27-1, assembly GCF_016901225.1. Taxonomy (GTDB): domain Bacteria; phylum Pseudomonadota; class Alphaproteobacteria; order Rhodobacterales; family Rhodobacteraceae; genus 188UL27-1. Next base: position 485,357 of record NZ_JAFEUL010000001.1, read on the forward strand.
GCCGCGAGGGTGAGGTGAGCCCGGATCCGGGCGGAAACCCATCTGATGATGACGGGCCCGCCACGGCCCAGGAAACACTGGGTGATCTGCAACAAAGCGAACTTGCCGCCGATATCGATATGCTGGATATCGACCAACAGCACGAATTGGTGGCCCTGATGTGGGTCGGTCGCGGTGATTTCAGTGCGAGCGAATGGGCGGAGGCGATGGCCCTTGCCGCCGAACGCCACGATGGCCCAACGGCACGCTATCTGCTCTCCCATCCCCGGGTAGCGGACCAGATCGCCAGCGGGTTGGAGGATCTGGGCCACGACCATGTGCTGCAAGACGGCATCTACTGACCGGCAGAGGTAAATTGGGCGAAACGCTCGTTTTTCTGCCCGCGATAAGTGATTCTTGTGGTATAAAAATACCTGCGTGCGGCATCGGGGACCGGACGCCACCCCTCAACTGACTGACGAAGGAATATGTGATGGCTGGACAGACCAAAGAGGACCACAGCCCAACTCAAACAATGCTGAGCGCCTTTCAGGATATGCAAAAGGCCGGGCTTGGGCCAGCGGCGTGGATGGGCACAACCTGGATGCAGCACATGAGTAGCCTGGGATCGGAATGGCTGACCTTTGTGTCAGAGCGCATCCAGGAAGACGTCAAGACCCAGCATGCGCTGCTGCACTGCAAGGATTTGGCCACCGCTCAACATGTTCAGATGCAATTCCTGCAAAAGGCAATCGACGATTATCAGGCCGAAACCGGCAAGATCGTTGAAATGAACACCCAAATCATGGATGATCTGAGAGCGTCCTGGCAGGCCGACCCGGCAGGCAAAACATCATGATATGATCCCGACCGGGCGGGGCGGTGATGATGTGTATCTCCCGCCCCCCGGTTTGGTCTTCTTGCCAACTGGCAGATACCCTTGGCAGTTACGTGATAAGTCGGTATTGCCAGCAAAAATGTGTTTCCAAGTGTGAAAGGTATAATGGACCGCGAACTATCAAGTTCACTTCAAAGAAGTGGGTTTGTATGTCACAAAGAGTAGACGGTTTTGTTTTTAGAGTTCCCCTTGAAAAAATTTCCCGAACTTTTTTTGTTTACCAGCGATGACGCCATTGCATCGCAAGCAATTTCTGCAGGTGTCGATGGTATCGTCATCGACTGGGAACATGTTGGAAAATCCGATCGGCAGCTCAATTACGACACGGAAATCAACGCGGATACGGTCGAAGATGTCGCTCGTTTGCACGCGACCGTGCCCACCGCCAACATATTGGTCCGGATCGAAGCGGCCCCGGGTATCATGGAAGATCAGGTAGAGGCGGCAATAGGCGCAGGTGCCGCCACGCTGATGCTGCCCATGGCCCGCTCGGCGCGAGATGTTGAGGTATTTCTGAACGCTGTGAATGGACGGGCAAAATCGGTTATCCAGATCGAAACCCAGGATCTTTTCGAACGATGTGGCGACCTGAAAGATCTTGAATGGGACTATGCCTATATCGGATTGAATGACCTCGCCATTTCCCGTGGGCGTGAATGGTTGTTTGAGGCATTCGTGGATGGCACCGTCGATGACATTTTCGAAACCCTGCCGGAACGAAAGATTGGTTTGGGCGGCCTGACTGTTGTTTCAGGTGGCGCACCATTGCCATTTCCGAAACTTTTTTCCGAAATGGCCCGGCTTGGTTGTGCTATGACCTTCATGCGGCGATCCTTTCACCGCGAAATTGTTGGGCGCGATCTTAAATCCGAACTCGATGCCGCACGCAGTCTGTGGCACGCTTTTGATCAGCGTGGCCCCGAGGCTGTGGCCCACGATCACCGCCTGTTCATCGAAGCTGTGGAGGGTCACGCCGTCTCGATCGGGCTCAAGACCGCTTGAGCCAGGCCCTGACACGTCCCTCGCTTTCTCCAATGTGACCGGATCCAATGCCGTTTCTGTCTACGCCGCTGAATATCCTGCTGATGCACAGCAAGTTCGAGCCGTCGGCCGGGCATCTGGCAGCACTTGAACGTGCAGCAGGCGGGCGCATCACCGTCGCCCGCTCGGAGCCAGAGGCATGGGAGGGTATCGCGGATGCAGACATTGTGATCGGGCACCGATATCTGCGCCAAAGTCTGAAGAAAGCCGCCAACTTGCGCTGGGTGCAGAGCACAAGCAGTGGAGTGGATCGGTTGCCTTTGGCTGATCTGAAAGCGGGGGGTGTCCGGTTGACCTCCAATCTGTCGGGTAATCTATTGGTGGCGCGCCATGCCGTGACACTGGCCTGGGCCGTGGCCCGTAATCTGCCCCTGGCACGGGACCGTCAGGTGGTGGGTCGTTGGGATAACGCGTTCATTTGGCCGCCTTTGCCACGCCGTGCCATGGTCTTTGGTCATGGGACAATCGGGGCGGAAATCGCGCGGTTATTGCATAACGATGGGATCGAAGTGCATGTGGTGGTGCGCCAGCCACGGATCGAGCAAATCCAGGATGTCACCGCGTTTTACTGGGACGAGCGTTGGCGTGACATGCTGCCCCAGATGGATTGGGTCTTCCTTGCCCTGCCCAATACGGCTGACACGCAGCATCTGTTTGACGAGGCCACGTTGCGCCACATGGCGCCTCGGGCCGTTCTTGTGAATGTGGGACGTGGGACAACCGTGGATACCAGAGCGCTTGGCCGGGTCTTGGAAAGTGGGCATTTGGCGGCGGCGGCATTGGACGTTTTGGATCCAAAGCCCACGCAACCCGACGATCCGTTTTGGAGGACACCGCGCTTGGTGCTCACCCCCCATGTCGCGGCCCATGCCAACGAAGCCCTCGACTGGTTCGAGGCGTTCATGGAGGCGCAGCTCAATCGCGCCCTGACCTCCGACACGCTCGCGGCAGAGGTGCGATTGTGACCAGCAGAACTGCACCGGGACCCCAAACCCCCTATGATGTGATCATCCCGCTTTACAATGGTGGGCAGACTATCGAGACCGTAATCGATGGCTTGACCCGGCAGACCCGGCACCCCTCCCGCATTATCGTCATTGATGACGGGTCATCCGACGGCGCGCCGGATCGTTTGGCCGCGCAGGAGGGCATAGAGGTGTTGCCCAACCCTGAAAAAGGGGCCAATGCGGCGCGTCAATTCGGTCTCAGCCAGTCGACCGCACCCTATCTTGCATTGCTGGATCAGGATGATGCGCCGTGCCCGTGGCATTTCGAACAGCTTGCCCAGGCGCTGGATGATGACCCGACATGCCCTGCCGCCATGGCCAACGCTTTTGAAGATGTGCGCCAGGAGCCGCGGCGGGGGCCAACCGGGCCTGGTGCCGCCTCTCCCCTTGATCCTTGGGGTGGGTTTCCGTTTTTCTCCCGCAACCCGTCAGCCCTGCTGATCCGTCGGCAATCCCTGGATGCGATCGGTGGGTGGAGTTCGGAATTTCCGGGTATTGCAGATCTTTATACAATGCTGCGGCTGTCTGAGCGTCGGCCGATGGTGGTGGCGATTTCCCGCAGTTGGTGGGTCGTGCCGCGGGCCATGTCCTATAGCACGACCTTGCGGCGCGAAAATCCGGTGCGCTATTTCGACATGCGCGTGCGCGCGACCCAGGATGCGGCGGCCCATCGGCTGGAGTTGCATCCCGAGCATCGGGACTTTGTAGATCGCAGATTGCATCTCCAGACGGCGCTGCGCGGTGTGATGGAGGCCTTTGAGGCCGGGCAAACAATACCCCGGAACCTTTCGCAACTGGCGATCGCACTGGAGGAGGCATTGTCGCATGAGGCTGTCGGGATCCGGCGCCTCGCCTGTCGCACAATGTTTTGGTATCTCACCCCGCTTTTCGGCGATCCCGCTTGGCGGCGCGCTTTGGTGCATGGCCTGGTGGATGCCTGGCCGTCGGACACGGCTTGGACGCGAAGCTATTTCCTGTACGCGGTTGCCAAGCGGTTGTCGTTATTTGATCTGGCTCGTCTGACGGTGGAACGGCCGATCTCCTTGCGGCGTTGGCATTTGCTGGCGGCCGGTTTTGGCATGCATGCCCGGGATGGTTTGCGGGCGATCTGGCTTTAGGGTCGCGTGCTTGGCATCAAACGGGCGATCCAATCCGTTGACTCCGCCCCCTCCCTCAATCCCTCCCCCTCATAGGGGGAGGGAGGCGCGCGTTGCGGGTGCCGCTATCCCGTTCAACGGGTATTGTCCTGATATCCAATCGTATTGACGCAGAGAGATCACGTGCCCGGATGTCAGAAATCGACATTTTCCACGCTGAGTGCATTGGACTGGATGAATTCCCGCCGCGGTTCCACGACATCACCCATAAGCTTGGTGAAGATGTCGTCGGCCTCTGCCACATCGTCGATCTTGACCTGCAGCAGGGTTCGCGCCTCTGGGTCGAGGGTCGTTTCCCATAGCTGGTCCGGGTTCATCTCTCCCAAACCCTTATAGCGCTGCAGGCTCAGACCTTTTTCCCCTTCGGTCAGGATCGCGTCCAGCAAGGTTTCCGGCCCGAAGACATCGATCGATCGGTCCTTGCGTATCAAAGCCCCGACCTGACCATAGACTTCCTGCAGATCGGTCGTATGGCGCCCCAGTTTGCGCGCCTCACCGGACCGCAACACGCCACCATCTAGGGTGCGGACCTCTTCGACCCCGCGCACTGCACGTGCCAGCCTGATCCCCTTGTCCTGGGTCGGGCGGCCTTGCCAGCCCCGCTCATACTCCACCGCGACCAGGTCGAGCCGCCGCGCCACCGCATCTGCGGTGCCTTGCAAGTCGGTATCCGCCTGACCCGGCATGAACGCTCCGGCAATCGCGGCCTGTTCCAGAATGGGAATGGGGTAATGGGTTGGGAAGGCCTGCAGCGTGCGCCGCACAGCGCGGGCATCCTCGACCACGCGGGCCAGATCGGCGCCGCCGATCTCTTCACCGGAACCCAGGCGCAGAACCGCGCCGTCGATCCCCATATCGACCAGGTAATCGTCGAGGGCTGCCTGATCCTTCAGGTAAACCTCGGACCTGCCGCGCGCGACCTTGTAAAGCGGCGGCTGCGCGATATAGAGATATCCGCCCTCGATCAGCGCAGGCATCTGCCGGAAAAAAAACGTCAACAAAAGCGTCCGGATATGCGCCCCATCGACATCGGCATCGGTCATTATGACGATCTTGTGGTAGCGCAGCTTTTCGATGTTGAACTCGTCGCGCCCGATCCCCGTGCCCAATGCCATCACCAGGTTGCCGATCTCGGTCGAGCCCAGCATCCGGTCAAACCGCGCGCGCTCCACGTTCAGGATCTTGCCGCGCAGGGGCAGCACGGCTTGCGTGCGCCGGTCGCGGCCGGTTTGTGCCGATCCTCCGGCCGAGTCCCCTTCCACCAAAAAGATCTCGGTCTTGGAGGGGTCTTTCTCGGAACAATCCTTCAGTTTGGCAGCATTATAGTTCACATCCATCGCCGACTTGCGCCGGATCTCCCGCGCCTTTCGGGCCGCTTCCCGGGCCGCTGCGGCTTCGATGATCTTGGTGATGATGACCTTTGCCTCGCCTGGGTTTTCCTCGAACCATTCGTTCAGTTTCTCGCCCATCAGGCTTTCGACTGCGGGGCGCACCTCGGAACTGACTAGCTTGTCCTTGGTCTGGCTTGAGAACTTTGGATCGGGCACCTTGACGCTCAACACACAGGTCAACCCCTCGCGCGCGTCATCGCCGGTCAGCGCGACCTTCTCCTTCTTGGCGATCCCCGTCTCGGTCGCGTATTTGCTGATCGTCCGCGTCAGCGCCCCGCGAAACCCGGCCATATGGGTGCCGCCATCGCGCTGGGGAATATTGTTGGTGAACGGCAGCACCATCTCGTTGTAGCTGTCATTCCACCACATGGCGACTTCAACGGTGATGTCGTCGCGCTCCCCCGAAATGAAAATCGGGTCCGGCATCAGGGATGTCTTCGAGCGGTCCAGGTATTTGACAAACTCCCGCACGCCGCCTTCGTAGTAAAGCTCGCTCTCCAGCGCCTCGGCGGGTCGCTCATCGCGCAAGACGATCCGCACGCCGGAATTCAGGAAGGCCAGCTCCCGCAAGCGGTTCTCCAGCGTCTTGAACACGTATTCCAGGTTCGAGAAGGTGTCGGTCGAGGCCAGGAACCGCACCTCGGTCCCCTTGCGGCCCCCCGCATCGCCGGTGACAGCCAGATGTTCGGTCGTAAATCCACCCTCGAACCGGGCTTGGTGCGCCTTGCCATCGCGCCAGATCCGCAACTCCAACCAATCCGACAGCGCATTCACGACCGACACGCCCACGCCGTGCAAGCCGCCAGACACTTTGTAGGAGTTGCTGTCAAACTTCCCGCCCGCATGCAGCTGGGTCATGATGACCTCGGCGGCGGAAACGCCTTCTTCTTCATGGATGCCAACCGGAATGCCGCGGCCATTATCGCTGACGGAAACGCTGTTATCGGGGTGAATTGTGACAGTCACGCGATCCGCATGACCGGCCAAAGCTTCGTCTATGCCGTTATCGACCACCTCATACACCATATGGTGCAGGCCGGACCCGTCATCGGTATCGCCGATATACATACCTGGCCGTTTGCGAACAGCTTCTAACCCCTTGAGAACTTTGATTGAATCCGCGCCATAGTCTTCGGGAGGTTGCTCTGCGTCTGACATGCGATGTTTCCGTCTTATTTTTGTTATTTTATACGGCTTTACCGCCAGATTGTCACGCAGTTGCACCCCAAAAATGCACGTTACTTGACAGTTCTACCGTGGCAGGTAGCTGCGCGGCAGCAGATCCCTGTCAGGCCCCGGCCTGGTTGGCGTATTTCAGGTTCAGGGCACCCGCTGTCTGATAGTTCCGCGCGTCCGGTTTGCTGCGTGCCCCGCCATCAAGGTAGATCCGGGCGGTGTCTACCTCATCCATCACCAGATCCGACAGCACGGTTGGCACGGCACCGGTCTGGGTCTTTTCCATCAGTTGCTTTTTCATCTCGATCAGATCGAGGATGGCCTGTGTGTCTGCAGGTTTCAGATCACAGCCTGCCAACAGGCTGGCCATGTCCATGGGGGGCATCGCCGCGTCATTCATCCGGATCCAGCGCAGTGCCAGGGCCGGACGCAGAGTATAGAAAAACCGCTTCAGGCGGATGCTGCCATCGGCCTCCACCAAGCGCTCTTGCTGGCGCCGCACCATCGATAGGTAATGCCACATGATCGGGCGGCGGGTCAGCACGTTGCGGGTAAAGGTGGTCAAATCGTCGTGTGCGCCGGGATAGGCGGCGTAGCAGATGGGCGATTGCAGCCATTCTGCGATCACCGCGTTGGATTGCAGCGCAAGACAAAGCGCCTTGCCCAGATCCCAGCCCGAGAGGTCCAGTTCGTTATCGATCGGACGCTCGACCACGTCGCGTTTCTTGGTCAGGCCCAGATGCCAGGGGATGGGGCGGGCATAGATGAACCGCACGTCGTAATCGCTGTCGGTCGAATGAAAACCCCAGGCGCGGGAGCCGGACTCAACCGCCAGAAGGATTAGAATGTTCTCTTCCGCGGCCAGGGCGGCCAGCCGGTCCTTGATCTGCGCCGTCATTTTTGGGCAGACAGCGTCGTTCGCATGCATCGTCATGTAACTGCTATGACCCCCGCAACGCCGATCAGCAAGAGGCCGGACGTCACGTTGATCCGCCGCACCATCCTTGGAGAGGCGATAAGCCGCCGGGCGCGGCTCACAAACCCGGCCAATACCAGATTGCCAGCCAGCGGGATGGTCAGTGACACGCCGCAGATCGCCACGATATCCCAACTTGTGATCGCCCGCAGATCAAAGAAGCCGGGTAAAACGCCCATATAGAACAGCACGGCCTTTGGGTTGCCAAGGATCACGGCAATCCCCGCCATGAAACCTGGCCATAATCCGGGGCGGGTCAGGCGGCTATCTTGTCCTAAAGCATGGCCCGCATTGCGGATCAGACCGGCCCCCATGACCAGAAAGATCACGACAGCACCCCATCGCAAAACGCCTAGGAAATCGGCATAGATCGTGGTCACCCAGCTGATCCCGAAAATGGCCAGCACCGTCCAAAGGATATCGCCCAGGCTGACCCCAATGGCCAGGGGCCAGGCGGCCGCAAATCCGCCCGAAAGTGCCCTCGCGATCAATGCCACCCAGACAGGGCCCGGTGTCAGAAAAAGGATCACCACTGCGACAGCATAAAGCGCCAGTTCTGAAGGAAGTATTGTCATACCGCGCGGCGCGTATGTATGGAATGTGTATGCTTTGTGCATGGCTTCTGCATGGTCAATGCGCCCTGATTTCCGAGGTTCCCTGATCGTCGGTCACTTCGAAAGTCTGGGCGCGGTCGCCCAGATCTGCAAACAGATCCGCCCCGGTACCGGTCATCCAGGCCTGCGCCTTCAGCGCGCAAATCTCATCATAAAGCGCGGCGCGCCTGTCGGCATCCAGATGCGCTGCTACCTCATCTAGCAACAACAGGGGCGGGGCCCCAAAATCTTGTGCCAAGGCGCGGGCATTCGACAGGATCAGCGACAGCAGCAAAGCCTTTTGTTCGCCCGTCGAACACTGCTTGGCCGGAATCCCCTTGGCTGCAAAAAGCGCATGTAAATCAATACGATGCGGGCCTTGTAGAGTTCGCCCAGCGCGCAGGTCAGTGCTTCGCCCCGCCTGCAGCGCCGCCCTCAGATCCGGTTCCGTGTCCAGCGGAGCATTCCCGTCAGGGTCGATAAGCTCCTGATCTGCTTTGGGAAAACTGGTCTCCGCCCCATCCTGCGCCATCGCAACCCGGCTGACAGCCATCTGCCGATTGGCCATGATCTGCGCCCCAAAGGACGCCATGCGCCCTTCCAAAGCATCATACCACCCAGGATCCTGCACTTGGTCCTTCAGCAACCGGTTCCGCTCCCGCATCGCCTTGTCATAGGCCAGCACCACTTCCCCATGCCGCGGCTCAAAACTCAGCGTCATGCGATCCAGAAACCGTCGCCGTCCCTCCGCCCCTTCGATCCACAGACGGTCCATGGCAGGGATCAGCCAGACGACCCGGGCGATGCGGCCAAGGGCCAGTTGCGGCGCGGTCTTCCCATCGACTGTGACGCTTCGGCTGGCACCAGGTTCGGCCCAGGTCTCCACCTCGTGGATCTGACAAAGGCTTTGTAATTCTGCAGAAACCTTCCATCCCAAAGCTTCGGGCTTGCGGGCGATCTCGTCCGCTGCAGCGCGCCGCAAACCACGCCCCGGGGACAAAAGCGACACGCCTTCCAGCAGGTTCGTCTTGCCCGCACCGTTGGGCCCGAACAACGCAACAGGCCGCCCGTCCAGCGCCATTTCGGCCATCTTGTGCGACCGGAAATGAGACAGCGTCAAAGCCGCGACCGATAGCCCGGACATGACCACTCTCCATTTCTTATTGGCAAAAATACTCCCGCCGGAGGCATCCGTCAGATCGAAAAGGTGCCTATACCCGCATCGGCATCACAACGTAGACTGCCGATGTGTCCGTTCCTTCCCGCATCAGGGTCGGGTCGCCAGATGAATTGAACATAAAGACGGCATTTTCGCGGTCCACCTGGCTGGCAATCTCCAGCAAGTATTTGGCGTTAAACCCGATCTCCAGTCGGTCATCACCGTAGGCCACGGCAAGCTCTTCTTCGGCATTGCCGCTGTCGGGCGCGTTGACCGACAGGACCAGACGATCTTCGTCCAAGGCCATCTTCACCGCGCGGGAGCGTTCCGAGGATACGGTCGCGACCCGGTCCACCGCCTTGGCAAACTCGCTGGCATCCACTTCCAGCTTGCGGGTGTTTCCGACGGGAATGACCCGTGTATAGTCCGGGAAGGTCCCGTCGATTACCTTTGAGGTCAGTGTGATATTGGGGGTCGCAAACCGCACCTTGGTCTCCGACACCGAAACGGCGATGTGCGCTTCGTCGTCATCCAGCAATTTGCGCAACTCGCCCACGGTTTTGCGGGGGACAATCACGCCGGGCATGTCATCGGCACCAGATGGCAGATGCGCGTCGATCCGCGCCAGACGGTGGCCGTCCGTGGCCACGCAGCGCAAAGCCTTGCCGTCTTCCCCATCCGCGACATGCATGTAGACGCCATTCAGGTAGTACCTTGTTTCCTCGGTGGAAATCGCGAATTTTGATTTGTCGAACAAGCGCCGCAGTGTCGGTGCCTCGGCCGAGAAATTGGCGTCGTATTCGGCATTGGCCATTACCGGAAAATCTTCGCGGGGCAGGGTGGCGAGGGAGAAGTTCGACCGCCCGGCCTCCACCATCAATCGATTGGACGCGCCATCATCGGTCAGCTTGACCTGTGCGCCATCGGGCAGCTTGCGGACAATTTCATGCAGCAGCACGGCGGAAACGGTCGTTGCCCCAGCACGCTCAACCACGGCTGCGGCCTTGTCCACGACCTCGATATCCAGGTCAGTTGCGCGAAAGCTGGCAGTGTCGCCTTCCGCTTCGATCAACACATTGGCCAGGATCGGTATGGTGTTGCGCCGCTCCACAACCGACTGCGCCTGGGCGACCGCCTTTAGCAGCGTGCCGCGCTCAATGCTGATCTTCATCTATTTGCTCCCTCCAGTACCGGGAGCAAAAACGTATCTGTTTCGCACCCTTGCACAAGCCCTTTTTCCCACAGGCTTTTGATTTTCAGGCGGATTGTGCCGTTAAGCTTCCAGCGACCGGCGCAACAGGTCCAGATCTTCAGCGATCTGGCTATCGGTGCTGCGCAACTCCTCGATCCGTTTGACGGCATGCATGACCGTGGTGTGATCACGGCCACCGAAACGGCGCCCAATTTCGGGAAGGGAGCGGCTGGTCAGCTGTTTGGCGAGATACATCGCCATCTGGCGCGGGCGGGCGATGGTGCGGTGCCGCTTGGGCCCAATCATATCGCTGAGGCGCATGTTGTAATGTTCGCTCACCTTGCGCTGGATCTCCTCGACCGTGACCTTGCGGTCGCTGGCGCGGAGCGTGTCGGCAAGACAATCCTGGGTTAGATCAAGCGTAATCTCGCGACCCACCAGACTGGCAAAGGCAAAAAGCTTGGTCAGCGCGCCTTCGAGGACGCGGACATTGGTCGAGATGCGATGGGCCAGGAACTCCAGAACGCCATCGGCAATCACGAGACCGCGATAGAGCCCGCGATACTGCTCGACCTTTTGTTGCAGAATGCCCAGGCGCAATTCGTAGTCTGTTGGGTGAAGATCGACGACCAAACCACATTGGAGACGCGATTTGATGCGCTCTTCCAGATCCTTGATCTCTCCTGGCGCGCGATCCGCCGAGATGATGATCTGCTTGTGTTGATCGACCAGGGCGTTGAACGTGTGAAAGAATTCTTCCTGCGTGCTGTCCTTGCCAGCGATGAACTGCACATCATCGACCATCAGAACATCGACCGAGCGGAAAAGCTCCTTGAACTCCATCGTATTGCGCTCACGCAGAGCCTGTACGAAGCGATACATAAACTGCTCCGCCGACAGGTAGACGACACGCAGGTCAGGACGGTCATTCTGTAGTTGCCAGGCGATGGCATGCATCAGATGCGTTTTCCCCAAGCCCACCCCACCATAGAGGAATAATGGGTTGAACGAGACGGGGCCACCTTCGGCCACGCGGCGCGCGGCGGCATGGGCCAGCTCGTTGGGCTTGCCCACGACAAAGGTGTCAAAGGTGAACCGGCGGTCAATCGGTGCGCCGGGCACGTCGGCCTGCGTCTCTCGTGGCTTGGCCGGTACCTTTGGTTGCTGTTGTGCCACTTTTGCATCAGCAGGGACCGGGCTGGTTCCGCACCGTGGGACGTTAAATTCGATCCGATCCACATCTGCGCCGGAGCTTTCCAGATGTTGGATGATCTGATCCCCGAAATTCCGCGACACCCAGTTGCCGATGAAATTGGTGGGAACTTTGAATTGCGCGACACCATTTTGCAGCCCGTCAAATTCCAATGGTTCGATCCAGGTCAGGTAGTTGTTCTTGCCCACCGACTTGATCATGTCTTCTCGTACACGCCCCCAGGTGTCGTCCGTCATTCTGCTTCCGCTTCCTTATTCTGCCCCAAACACAACCAAGGACCTTCCCCGAAAGTCCAAGCACATGACGATCCAACCACAAGTCACCATCAGACCGGGCAAGAGCCGTCTTGCCAAGCCAGACAACACCCATACCAGACGCGGCCCAGCAGCGGGTCACGTGGATACGGTCGTTAAAGACATGAGGGTCGGGCCAAGGGCCGGTGACCTCTTTCGTAAGACCAGGTCAATGCTTCTGCATTTTGACCCGGGTTACCGATCTAACACATGACTGCTGATGTTCAGTTCCCCAACGGATTTCAGCAGTGCGTCAGGTCCATGTCCCCCCGGTGAATTGAATCGCACTCACAAGCTAGCAAGTGGGCCCATGACGGCGCAATCTTTCTTCGAACTTGACAAAACCTTTGTATGCCCGAATCCGCAAAGATCGTTTAAATCCAATAAAATAAGGGGATTTCGTCACATCGGACGAAGAAGGCGCCCCTGTGAGCAGGGACGCCTTGAACCATTCCGTACGGGCAGAATTTAGGCGCTGATCGCCTTCACGCGAGCGGAAAGCCGCGAGATTTTGCGCGATGCGGTATTCTTGTGAAAGATGCCTTTGGTCACACCGCGCATCAACTCTGGCTGGGCGGCGCGCAAGGCGTCTTTGGCTGCGGGTTGGTCACCGGAGGCGATCGCCTCTTCGACCTTCCGCAGGAAAGTCCGAATGCGCGATTTGCGCGCCTTGTTCACGGCGGCGCGGCGTTCGTTCTGACGCGCACGTTTCTTTGCTTGGGGCGAATTTGCCATAAGTGTCGGGTCCCGAAAGTCAGGTCTATGATCAGAAGTGCGGTGCGTAGGCGGCCTTCGTGATCGAGTCAAGCATGATCTTGCGTTTACTTATCGCGAAACTGCGGCTCGCGTTTCTCTAGGAAGGCGGCCATCCCTTCGGACTGGTCCTGGGTCGCAAAAAGCGCATGGAACAGGCGGCGTTCGAACAGCAATCCCTCGCGCAGTGGCATCTCGTAGGTGCGGTTGACCGTCTCCTTGATGGCGCGGACGGTCAGGGCGGATTTTTCGCTGATCTTGTTGGCTGCTGCCATGGCTTCCTCCATCAGCTTTTTGGGGGCAACCACGCGACTGACAAGGCCGCTCCGCTCCGCCTCCTCCGCATCCATGAACCGGCCGGTGAGATGCATGTCCATGGCTTTAGATTTACCAACGAAATGGGTCAGCCGCTGGGTGCCGCCGATCCCGGCCATGACACCCAGATTAACCTCAGGCTGGCCGAATTTTGCGGTGTCTGAACAAATGATGAAGTCACACATCATGGCCAATTCGCAGCCACCGCCCAGGGCATAGCCTGACACGGCAGCGATGATTGGCTTGCGGCAGCGCATGATCTGCTCAGCCTCCCGGCCAAACAGATCGTCCCCGAACGCATCGACAAAGGATTTTTCCGCCATTTCGCCAATATCGGCCCCGGCGGCAAAAGCCTTGTCCGAGCCGGTCAAGACAACGCACCGGATCTTGTCGTTGGCCTCCGCCTCGGCCAAGGCCGTTCCCAGTTCCTCCAGAAGCTGGCCATTCAGGGCGTTCAGCGCATCCGGGCGGTTGAGTTTGATGAGGCACACATGGTCAGTGATATCGACGATCAGTGTCTCGAATGCCATTGGTCAGCCTTTCGCATGGGTCGCTGCGTCGGAAGGGTTAACACCTGTCGGGGCCGTTTCAAGCTATCTTTGGCATTGCGGACAGTAGAATGAAGATCGACCCGACTGAATGATTCGGACGATTGTGCCGGTGCAATCAGGGGTGGAACAGGCCGTTCCTTCGCGATCATAAACCCGAAACGTATGCTGAAAATATCCAAGCTCGCCATCGGCTTGGCGGTAATCGCGTAACGAGGAACCGCCCGCCGCAATCGCTTCGTTCAGCACATCGCGGACCAGCGGAACAAGTGCGGCAGCACGCTGCGCGGAGAGGCGCCCAGCCTTGCGCCGTGGTGAAATTTTGGCCCGATGGAGCACTTCGCATACATAAATGTTGCCCAAGCCCGCAACCACACGCTGATCCAGCAAGGCCGACTTTATCGGTGTCATCCGCCCGGCCAGCCGATCCGTCAGATATGTTTCGTTGAAGGCATTGCCCAGGGGCTCCGGCCCCAGCCCTGCCAGCATCTTATGGGCCTCCACCTGTTCGGTGGCGGCCAAGTCCATCGCCCCGAACCGCCGCGCGTCGTTGTAGGTAATGCGCGCGCCATTCTCCATGTCCAGCACTACATGATCGTGCTTTTGAGGCGCTGGATGGCTGTGATGGAACTGTCCCTGCATCTGCCCCGAGATTAGGACACGCCCGGACATGCCCAGATGAATGATCAACGTCTCGCCACTCGACAGATCCGCCAGGATGTATTTCGACCGCCGTCGCAATGCTGTCACGCGCTGGCCCGTTAGCCGCGCGGCCATCTGCGGTGGGAGCGGCCAGCGCAGATCAGGGCGTCTGACATCCGCGCTTTGGATGACCTGTCCCTCCATCACGGGAAGCAGGCCGCGACGAACCGTCTCGACTTCGGGCAATTCGGGCAAGCTGGCCTCTCCTACCTAAGGGGGCGCATTGTAACCCCGTTGTGGCGCTCTATAAGGTCTAGCGACATCAAGGAACGGCAAGAGCAGATGACAGAGCAGGACGCAAGGACAACCCATTTCGGCAATCAGACCGTGGCCGAAGACGAAAAAGCGGGGCTGGTCCAGGGCGTGTTCTCGTCTGTCGCTTCTCGCTATGATGTCATGAATGACTTGATGAGCGGCGGCATTCATCGGCTGTGGAAAGACGCCATGATGGATTGGTTGGCGCCGCGCCCGGGGCAGCGTCTGCTGGATGTTGCGGGCGGTACGGGCGACATCGCGTTCCGGTTTTTGAAACGCGCACCGCAAGCTTCGGCTGTGGTCTGTGATCTGACAGAGCCGATGCTGATCGCAGGGCGCGAACGAGCCGAGGCTGAGCGTCTGGGCGACCGGCTGGACTGGCTGGTTGGCGATGCCATGGCGCTGCCATTCGACGACAACAGCTTTGACGTTTACACGATCAGCTTCGGCATCCGGAATGTCACCCGGATCGGCGATGCCTTGGCTGAGGCGTTTCGCGTTTTGCGCCCGGGCGGCCGCCTGATGGTGCTGGAATTCAGCCAATTGCCCAATCCGGCCATGCAATGGGCCTATGATCGCTATTCCTACAACGTGATCCCAACCATGGGGCAGGTGGTCACCGGAGATCGTGACAGCTATCAGTACCTTGTTGAATCCATAAGAAAATTTCCTGATCAGGACATCTTTGCAGACATGATCCGCCAGGCCGGTTTCGACCAGGTCAAATACCGTAACATGACGATGGGTGTTGCCGCGCTGCATTCCGGCTGGAAGCTCTGACCGCGTGCGGGGACCTCACAATATCTGGCGGCTGATCCGGACGGGGGCAACGCTGGAACGGACCGGTGCGATGGGCGCCGTCCTCGAAGCTTTTCGTGCGCCTGCCAATCTCCGGGTGGCCGCCCGGCTGCTGGGCTGGCCCTTTGCTTGGTTGGGTCTGAAAGGAGATCCGAACCTGCCGCCGGTGACCCGTGCGCTGACGGCGCTGGGCCCGGCCTACATCAAGTTCGGGCAGATCCTGTCGACCCGTCCCGATGTGGTAGGCGATGAGCTGGCGATGCAGCTCAAAGTCCTGCAGGACAAGCTTCCGCCATTCCCACGATCCGTGGCCATGCGGATGATCAAGGATGAACTGGACGTTCCCGTCGAAAGCCTGTTTTCAGAGTTTTCCGAACCGGTCGCCGCCGCCTCCATCGCCCAGGTCCACCGGGCGCGGCTCGCTGAGACGGATCAGGAGGTTGCGGTCAAGGTTCTGCGCCCCAAGATCGAACGCGATTTTCGGCGTGACATCGATGCCTTTTACTTTGCAGCTTCGGTGATCGAACTGCTGTCCCCCGCCTCGCGCCGATTGCGGCCCACGGATGTGATCACCCATTTTGAAGGGGTCGTTTTGGGGGAACTGGATTTGCGGCTAGAAAGCTCTGCCGCGGCGGAGTTCGCCGCCAACACGGCCAAGGATGCCGGGTTTCAGGTGCCAAAGATCCAGTGGTTCCTGTCGGGCCGCCAGGTCATGACGCTGGACTGGGCCAAGGGGTTATCGGCCAATGATATCGCGGGTATCGATGCGGCTGGTCACGATCGCCACGATTTGGGGGAGCGGGTCCTGCGCCTGTTTCTTCAGCACGCTTTGCGGGACGGCTATTTCCACGCCGACATGCACCAGGGAAATCTGAAGATCGCACCCAATGGTGACATCATCGCGCTGGATTTCGGGATCATGGGGCGGCTTGATGAATACACCCGCCGCGTTTATGCAGAGATCCTTTTCGGGTTCATCCGCAAGGATTATCGCCGTGTCGCGGAGGTGCATTTTGAGGCGGGCTATGTGCCAGCTGGCCAGGATATCGATGAATTTGCACGGGCGCTGCGCTCGGTTGGGGAGCCGATCTTTGGCATGGATGCCTCCCGCATCTCCATGGCGCGCCTGCTGACCTATCTCTTTGAAGTAACGGAGAGATTTGGAATGGAGACCCGGACCGAGTTGATCCTGCTGCAACGGACCATGGTGGTGGTCGAAGGGGTGGCGCGGTCGCTTAACCCGAACATCAACATCTGGGAAGTCGCGCAGCCCGTTGTGGAGGAATACATCAAGGAAAACATCGGTCCAAAGGCGCTATGGCGGGATCTGACCCGCACGGCGCGGGTGCTGGCGCGGTTTGGGCCGCAATTTCCGCAACTTGCTGAGGATTTGCTGATCCGCCAGACCTCACGCCCCTTACCGCAGCCAGAACCGACCGGGCGACGGGCCGTGGGATGGTTCACGCTGGGGGCTGTGGCGGCGGCTGCGCTGATCTGGGCACTGGGTGCCGTTTAGCGGCAGCGGCGCGTTGGTGTCGGTATGAGGGACCGTCATGTGTTTGGATACGGGTCGCTGGTAAATTGTGCGACCCATGATTACCGCGCACTCCATGCGACCCGATTGACGGGCTGGCAACGGGTATGGCGGCACCTACCCGGGCGAGATTTCGCGACGTTGAGTGTGGAACTCTCTGAAAATAAAGAAATTTTCGGGCTGGTTGCATGCGTGGCAGAGCCTGATTGGGCCGGGCTGGACCTGCGGGAAGCGCTTTATCGGCGACGTCATGTGCGCGTCTCTGAGCCTGAGGAGCGCAAGGTGATCTTGTATGAAGTGCCCCGCGATCAAGCATTTGCGGAAGCCCCGGCGCCGGTCCTGTCGAGCTATCTGGATGTCGTGGTGCAGGGCTATTTGCGGCTTGGTGGGGAGGCTGCGGTGGACGGCTTTTTCAACTCGACCATGGGTTGGAGCAGGATCCAGGATGACCGTGCCGCCCCGATTTACCCGGGCCATCAATCCCTGACACGCGAAGAGTGGGCGCTGGTTGACCGCCATGCGGCGCGGGTCAGTTAGCCCGTGCGGAGGAGATGCAGACTCCATGCACAAACCATACACATCCCATACACATGACCTGCGCGTCAGTCGCAACTAGCGCAGCGGCTGGGGAAGCTGGGCCCATGCAAAACGCGTGTGCAATGTGCACCGAAATGAAGCGGCCCGAACGAATCTGTGAGCGAGATGCACGGCCTGTGTCACAGCCCGCAGCCCACGGACATGGCGGCCTCATCAACCGCCGCGCGCCTATCCCGGGAGGTCGAAGAAATCCAAAGTGTCGAAGTTCGACAGAAGGAGATCGTCCAGATCCGTAGGCTGAATCCGTTCCCGTTATTCCAGGAAATATCACCATCGACCTGAACAGCCGTGACGAGGAAATAGTCATAGGCCGCTTCGGTCGTTTCTGGTGGCAGCGCGACCCCATTTGCGTTGCCGCGGATGGTCACATCTGGGTCAATGAAGGACAGGTCGATGCTATCATCACCGGCGCCGGCGAATATCGTGTAATCGAAATCCGCAGTGACACCGTAACATGCAATGGTTCGAAATAGTCGTTGCCGTCGCTGAGGCGCGTTTCGATGACAGTTCCCAAAGCATCCAATACCAACAGGAAGCCGGTTGGACTGTCCGTCTGTTCGGAGAACAGATTATACCAATTCGGGGAAAGCTCTTGCAGTTCCGAAAGGGCAATTGGAGCAATCTCAACGAGATGGCTTGCACCCCAAGGAAAGGGAGACGAGGTGGCCAGGTCCGAAGAGGTGACCGTACCGCCGATTGGCCTGCCGGTATTCGACCACAACTCCTGCTTCACCTGGGATGCCATGGCGAAATCCCGTGGGAGGATCATCGGAGAACATGAGGGACGGTTCAGCCATGGAAAAGCCCTCTCTCACGGATGGCTGTGTCGAAACGTTGAGGACATTTGGACGGTGGCCGCCGTCGATCACAGTGTTGCGCGAACTGTTTTAGCGGCGCATGTGCAGGAGGCTCATGAGGCGCCCTTCGCGGGCGAAGCTGTCGCGCGGTTTGGCGGTTTTTGTGCCATTCATCACCCGCAGTGTCAGCCACAGGGCGAGGGCCGCAAAGATCACCCCACCCAAGGCTTGACCGATCAGGACGCCGGGTGCGCCGAACAGCGCGCCGCCTGCCAAGACCAGGGGGATGGTGCCCAGCGTGTGGCGGCCCCAGTTGATCCATGTGGAATAGAACGGGTGGCCCAGATTGTTGAAGGCTGCGTTGCTGACGAAGATCGCGCCGTTGAAAAAGAATGCCAGCGCCAGGGGGCCGCAGAACAGGTAGACCAGTTGACGGGTTTCACCCGTCGCGCCGAAAAGGTCCGCGATGGGTGCGCGCAGCAAGAACAGCAGCACGGTCATCGACACCACGAAGACGCCGCAGAACAGCAGGCCATCGCGGAAGGCCTGTTTGACCCGGTCATGTTGGCCTGCGCCGAAATTCTGGCCGATGACGGGGCCGATGGCGCCGGACAGCGCAAAAATCACCCCGAACGCCACCGGGGTCAGTCGGGCGGTTATGGCCATACCGGCCACCGCGGCCTCTCCATAGGCGGACATGGTGCGGGTGACGAAGGCCTGACCGATGGGTGTTGCAAGCTGGGTCAGGATGGCGGGGAAGGCGATGGTGACGATGGGCGGCAAGGCGACGGCCAGCGCCCTGACGGTGGGCCGGACCAGCCCGCCATGGTGGTAGAAGATCGGCAAAAGGCCCGTGGCGGCGATGGCCACGCGGGCGGCGACAGAGGCGAGCGCCGCGCCGGTCAGTTCCAGATCCAGGCCGAAGATCAGGATCGGGTCGAGGATGGCATTGACGCCCGCGCCATAGATCGTGGCCATCATGGCGCGTCTGGCATCGCCATGGGCGCGCAGGATCGCGCCGCCCAGCATCCCGATCAGCAGCAGCGGCAGGCTGGGCACGATGATCGACAGGTATTGCACGGCCAGATCCAGCGTGACGCCGGACGCGCCCATCAAGGCAGTCAGTGGCCTGAGATAGACCCAGACCACGGCGGAAAAGGCCGCGCCGAAGATCACCCCCCAGACCAAGGCGGCGGAGGCGCGCGATTGCGCCAGTTCAGCATCCCCCGCGCCCAGGGCCCGCGCGACCAACGCGCCCGCTGCAATCGCCATACCGATGCTGAAGGAGGTGGTGAAGAACAGGATCGCACCCGCATACCCAACCGCGGCGGCCAGTTCATCCCGGCCCAGCATCGAGATAAAGATCATGTCGATGAAGTCGACGACGAAGACGGCCATCAGGCCCACCGAGGACGTCAGCGCCATCACTGTGATGTGGCGCAGCAGGTTGCCTTCCAGGAACTTTGCGTTTTCCGCCATCGCGACCTTGGATTAGCGCCCGCCGGTGACGTCCAGCGTGGTCCCGGTGATGTAACTGGCTTTTGGTGATAAAAGCCAGACAATCGCCTGGGCGACCTCATCTGCGCTGCCTTTGCGGCCCAGGGGCACGGCAGGCCCGAGATGATCGGCGCGGTCGGGTTCACCGCCCTTTGCGTGGATCGCGGTATCGATGATGCCGGGGCGGATGCCGACGACGCGGATATTCGCAGCGGCAACCTCATGCGCCAATCCGGTCGTGAACGTATCGATCGCGCCTTTGGTGGCGGCATAGTCGACATATTGGTTGGGCGCGCCCAGACGCGCGGCGGCGGATGAGATGTTGACGATTGCCCCGCCAGTGCCCTGCGCCTCCATCCGGCGCACGGTTTCGCGCGCCACGGCCATGGCCCCCACCACGTTGACAGCGAAAAGCTGGCTGATACGGGCATCGTCCATTTCGGTCAGGCGGGCGTTTCGACATCGGCGGAGAGCGAGACGTCACCTTGTGCGATCTCTACCCGGGCACCCTTGGCGCGGCAGGTCCGGGCGGTGTCCTCGGCCCCGGCCCGGTCGGTGTTGTAGCTCAGCATCAGGTCATAGTCCGGGGCGGCCAGGCGCGCAGCGGCGGCACCGATGCCCGCGGAGGCGCCGGTGATCAGGCAAAGGTGGCGCTGGGTCATAGGGTGGGCCGCTTCTGCAAAAGCGGCAGGACCTCTGCCATTTCAGGGCCGCGTTGGCGCCCGGTCATGGCCAGGCGCAGCGGCATGAAAAGGCCCTTGCCCTTGCGGCCCGTTGCACCTTTCACCGCAGTGGTCCAGGTGCTCCAGGTCGTTGTATCCCAGGGCTGGTCGGGCAGCAGGGCAAAGGCCTGGGCCACAAAGTCCCGATCCTCATCCGCGACCATAGGGGTGGCGCCTTCGGTGAACAGGGTCCACCAGGCCGCCATGTCGGCGCGTGTTTCGATATTTTCTTTCACGACGTTCCAAAACGCCGCTGCCTGGTCGGCGGGGATCCCCAAAGCGGCGATGTCACTGGTCACCGCTTCCAGGGGAAGTGTCGCCAGATGGCGGGCGGTCAGAGGCCCCAGATCGGCCACGTCGAACTTGGTGGGGGCCGCGCCGAACCGGGACAGGTCAAAGCCGTCGATCAACTCCTGATGGGTGGCGCGCAGCTCGAACGGGTCTGAGGAGCCGAGGCGGGCCATGTGGCTGAGCAGGGCCAGGGGTTCGATCCCCGCCGCACGCAGATCGCGCAGGGCCAGGGTGCCGAGGCGTTTCGACAAAGCCTCGCCCTGGGGGCCGGTCAGCAGGGAATGGTGGGCAAAGGCGGGAAGCGTGCCGCCCAAGGCCTCGATAATCTGGACCTGGGTGGCGGTGTTGGTCACATGGTCGGAGCCGCGCACGACATGGGTGATGCCCATCTCGGTATCGTCGACGACGGAGGCCAAGGTGTAAAGGACCTGCCCGTCGCCCCGGATCAAGACAGGGTCACTGACCGAGGCCGCGTCGATGGACAGATCGCCCAGGATCCCGTCAGCCCATCCGATCCGGGCATGATTCAGCAGAAACCGCCAATGGCCGCCGCGTTCTGCGCGCAGAGTATCTTTCTCGGCATCCGTCAGGTTTAGGGCCGCGCGGTCATAGACTGGTGGTTTGCCCATATTGAGCTGCTTCTTGCGCTTCAGGTCCAGCTCGACCGGTGTCTCGAACGCTTCATAGAACCGATCGGCGGCGCGCAATTGGTCGGCGGCGGCGGCGTAGCGGTCTAGCCGGGAGGATTGGGTTTCGAGCCGGTCCCAGGTGAGGCCGAGCCATTCCATATCTCCTTTGATAGCGTCGGCGAATTCGGGCTTTGAGCGCTCTGGATCGGTATCGTCCAGCCGCAGCACGAAGATACCGCCCGATTGTCGTGCGATCAGCCAGTTGAACAAGGCCGTCCGCAGGTTGCCCACATGCAGATAGCCGGTGGGCGAGGGGGCAAAGCGGGTGACGGCAGACGACATGGGGCAGGCCCTTTCATGTTGGAAGGTGACGCCATATGGGCAAGCGGGCGGCCAAGTGCAATGCCTCAACCGCTGTCATACGCCGATCTCTGTCGCTGGTTTGTGAACAGCATCCCCTTTCCCTTGGGATAATCGCTGCTATTTGTCGCGCAATCATCCCGACAGGAGAGAACCCCATGACCTTGACCGTAAATCGCCGTCAGGCTTTTTTTACATCCGTGGCTGCGCCCGCGGTGCTGACATTGCCCACGCTGGCCCATGCCGACGGGCATGAGGCCGCACCAGCCCAGATCACAAACTCCATCACCTTGGGCGACATGAAGGTCACCAGCATGTTGGACGGTGTCCGCCACGGCAATGAAGAGCCGCAGGGGACGTTTGGCATGAATGTCTCGGCCGAGGAATTCGCCACCGTGTCGGAGGAGAACTTCATCCCGGTCGACACGACCAGCTTTTACTTCACGCCGACATTGGTCGAGACTGGTGAAGAGGTCATCCTGTTCGATACTGGCCTGGGGCAAGGGGGCCTGATCAAGGCGCTGGCCGAAGCGGGCAAGGCACCCGAGGATATCACGACTGTGGTCCTGACCCATATGCACCCTGACCATATCGGCGGCATGATGACCGATGGGGCGCCGACCTATGCCAATGCCAACTACATCACTGGCCAGACCGAGTATGATTTCTGGGCCGCCCAAGAGGCCGGCAACCGTGTGGGTGACCTGGTGAAAACAAATGTCACGCCGCTGGCCGACAAGATGACCTTTATCGGTGATGGCGGTAGCGTGACATCCGGCATCACGGGCATGGCTTCGTTTGGCCATACGCCCGGTCACATGGTTTACATGCTGGAAAGCGGGGGCCAGCAATTGGTCCTAACCGCTGATCTGGCCAATCACTATGTCTGGTCGCTGGCCTATCCCGACTGGGAAGTGCGCTTCGACATGGACAAGGAAGCCGCCGCCGGGGCGCGTCGCGACGTACTGGGCATGCTGGCCGCCGACAAGATCCCGTTCATTGGCTATCACATGCCGTTCCCGGCCTTGGGCTATGTCGCCCCGCGCGACGACGGGTTCCGCTATGTGCCGGTCAGCTATCAGTTTGCTGGCTAACGCAATTTGGCGCGCGATTTCTGTCGCGCGCCTGTCTGCTCTTTGTCACATGGTCCTGCGATTATGTTCAAAACCGGAGGGCCAGACATGACCATTGTCATCCATCACACCCCCGATTGCGGGACTTCTCGCAACGTATTGGCAACGATCAAGGCAGCGGGGTATGTTCCAACCGTCATCGAATATCTGCAAACCGGCTGGACCCGCCCGCAATTGTTGGGCCTGTTCGTTGCGGCTGGGCTGACCCCGCGTGACGCCCTGCGCACCAGCAAAAGCCCGGCGGAAGAGCTGGGATTGCTGGATCCCGCGATCCCTCATGACGTGATTCTGGACCAGATGATCGCCCACCCGATCCTCGTGAATCGACCGATTGTATGCACCGCGAAGGGTGTTCGATTGTGTCGTCCGAGCGAGGCTGTGCTGGACCTTTTGGAACGCTGGCCACCTGCGCCCTACGCTAAGGAAGACGGTGCGCTGATAATCGGTGCCGATGGTGAGATCGTGGCGCGCTAGTTGGGATCGGTCGCTTTGGTTTGTGTGCCTTACAGGTCGACAATGAGAGTTTCCACCGAGGCGGGGATATTTTCGGACACATGATGGGTAGAGGGTGCGATGGGAGCCGGTGCTGGTGTCTTTGAGCGGCGCTAGCTGTTTCGCACAGGGGGCTGGTTCTGGTTGGATCGCCGTGCTGCCGCGGCCTCCCGCCAGGCCAACAAGGCCGCGCCGCTGAGGATGATCCCGGCGCCCGACAGGGACACCCAGTCGGGGATGACCCCGAAAAGGGCGGCATCGTAGAGGCCCGCGAAAATCAGGGCGGCATAGCTAAATGGGACGACAAAGCTCGCCTCGGCCCGTGCCATCGCGTTGACAAAGCAGGCCTGGGCGCAGGCCATGCAGGTGCCGAGCGCTGCCAGTCCTGCCCATTGAGCCGGGGTCGGTGGCTCCCAAAAGGCGATGACGGCGCAGGTTGCGATGATGACGCCCAGGCTGTTGTTGACCAGCAGCACCTGGAACGGGTTTTCCAGGCCTGAAAGGCGTTTGATCAGGATGATTTCGAACCCGATCACAGCGGCTGAAGCCAGCGCGATCAGAGCGGCCGGTTGAAAGGTGCCCGGACCGGGCCGCAGCAGTACCATTGCGCCGCAAAGGGCGATTGCAGCGGCGAGCCAGCGAACGGGCCCCACACGTTCGCCAAGCAGCGGGATGGCCAGTATCATGGCAAAGACGGGGTTCAGAAAGCTGATCGCGGTGGCGTCGGACAAGGCGATGCGGGCTGAGGCCGCGAACATCAGCGTCACACCGATCCAGCCGCAGGTCGTGCGCGCCAGGTGCAGCCGCCAGTGGGGCCGCTGCAATTTGGGCCGCAGGATGGAGGCGGCCGCAGCGAGCGCAAGCAGGGCGAAGATGAACCGCCCGTGGCTGACCTGCAGGGGATGAAGGGCCGGACCCAAGGCATCTGTCCCCAACGCCTTTGCCAACAGTGTCGTCGCAGCAATGAGGGCCGAGGCCGTCAACATCAACAGGACGGCGACACGCGGGTTGGGGGAGATGTCCATGGCGCTGCCCTACCCGTCGCCGCGACCGTCCGCCAGAGCTGATCTGCGCGCGGGCGTCAGGTTTCGCTTTTCCTTCCGACCACGCTCTGCTAGTCCGTCCGTATGAACACGCATGTCATTACCGCCTGCCGCTCGCGCCGACGCCGACGCGCCTGACATCCGGGCCGGAAGGCCGCCTGTTCGCTCTTCCCAATTGACAACACCGTGCCACCGCTGGCACTTCATACATTCTGACCCATGAGGTGGACCCATGTTCCCGTCCCTCCTGCCGACCTATTCCCGTGCGCCGATGAGCTTTGTCAAAGGCGAAGGTGCCTGGCTAATTGAGGCGGATGGCCGACGTTACCTGGATATGGGCGCGGGCATCGCAGTGAACGTGCTGGGCCATGCGAACCCGTCGCTGGTGGCGGCGATCACGGAGCAGGCCGGCACGCTTTGGCATGCGTCGAACCTGTACAATCTGCCGCAGCAGCAGGCCCTCGCCGATAAGCTTGTCGATCTGACATTCGCTGACACGGTGTTTTTCACCAATTCGGGAACCGAAGCTTGCGAGCTGGCGGTCAAGATGGCCCGAAAGTATTGGTTCGATAAAGGTCAGCCTGAGCGGGTGAAGATCATCACGTTCAGCGGTTCCTTCCATGGCCGGTCCTCTGCCGGGATCGCGGCCGCCGGGTCAGAGAAGATGACCCATGGCTTTGGCCCCTTGCTGCCCGGTTTTGTGCATCTGGATTTTGCGGATCATGAGGCCTTGACCGCCGCGATGAAGGCCCCCGACGTCGCTGGCGTGCTGGTCGAACCGGTCCAAGGTGAAGGCGGCATTCGTCCGCTCCCCGATGCCTGCCTGAAAGGGCTGCGCGATGCGTGTGACGAAACCGGCGCCTTGATGATCCTGGACGAGGTGCAATGCGGCGTCGCCCGGACCGGCAAGCTTTTCGCCCATGAATGGTCTGGCGTCACGCCCGATATCATGATGGTTGCCAAGGGCATCGGCGGTGGCTTCCCCTTGGGCGCAGTGCTGGCGACCGAAGAGGCGGCCAGCGGCATGACCGTCGGCACCCATGGCTCGACCTATGGCGGCAACCCCTTGGGCTGTGCTGTGGGCCTTGCCGTTCTGAACATAGTGGCGGAGCCTGCTTTTCTGGATGAGGTCAATCGCAAGGCCGGTCTGCTTCGGCAAAAGCTTGAAGGTCTTGTCGCCGCCCACCCGCAGGTTTTTGACCATGTGCGTGGGTCGGGCTTGATGCTGGGCCTGGTCTGCAAGGCCCCCAACACGGCCTTCGTTCAGGCGGGCTATGAACAGAACCTGATCACAGTTCCGGCGGCCGACAACACCGTCCGCCTTTTGCCATCCTTGAACATCACCGATGAGGAGTTGGCGGAGGCTGTGGCGCGGCTGGACAAGGCCGCGGCCTCCCTCACCGTCGATGCTGACCTATAGGTTCATCCCCGTGACCCGCGCAGATTACCCGATGCTGCAGCATTGGCTCTCCCAGCCGCATATCGGCGGCTGGTGGGGTTCGCCCGAATGTGAGATCGCTTTGTTCAAACGCGACCTCGACACCGGCCCGACCGATATGCGCATCGTCTGGGCAGATGCGCCGTTTGCCTATGTACAAGACTACCCTGCCCATTTCTGGCCCGCCCCGCAATTCGCGGGGTTGGCCAAGGATGCCCGCGCGATCGACACGTTCCTGGGCGATCCTGCTTATCTGGGTCAGGGCCATGGCAGCACCTATCTGTGCCAACGCGCGACCGAATTGACCAAGGCCGGGGCCAGCACCATCGTCGTTGATCCTGACCCGCAGAACACCCGCGCCATCGCCGCCTATACCAAGGCCGGTTTCACCCCGCTGGAGGAGCGCGTCTGCGAAGATGGCGATCCCGTGCTGGTCATGACCTTTACACCTGGACCGACAAAATGAAGCACTTTCTGGACATCAATAAAACCGAACCCGGCGATCTGCGCGGCATTCTTGACGAGGCCAAGCGGATCAAGTCTGCCCGCGCCGGTCGGTCCAAGGGCACATTGGATGCAGAGACCCCGCTGAAAGATCATATCGTGGCGTTGATCTTTGAAAAGCCGTCGACCCGGACGCGGGTCAGCTTTGACGTGGGCGTGCGGCAGATGGGCGGGCAGACCCTCGTCCTGTCCGGCAGTGAGATCCAGCTGGGCCACGGCGAAAGCGTCGGCGACACGGCCCAGGTGCTGAGCCGCTATGTTGATCTGATCATGATCCGGACATTCGAGGAAGCCTCGCTGTTCGAGCTGGCACACCATGCCACCGTCCCGGTGATCAACGGCCTGACAAACCGCAGCCATCCCTGCCAGATCATGGCCGATATCCTGACATTCGAGGAGCATCGCGGGCCGATCACTGGCAAAAAGGTCGTCTGGACGGGCGACGGCAACAATGTCTGTGCGTCATTCCTGCATGCGGCGGGACAGCTTGGCTTTAACGTCACCGTCAGCGGGCCCGAGCCGCTGGACCCCGAGCAGGTCTTTATCGACGAGGCCCGCGCCAAGGGTGCCCAGGTCGAGATCGAGCGCGATGTCTTCAAAGCCGTCGAAGGCGCTGACCTGATCGTCGCCGATACCTGGGTCAGCATGCATGATCCGGTTTCTACCCGCGAACGTCGCCACAACCAGTTGCGCCCCTATCAGGTGAACGACGCGTTGATGGAGGCTGCGGGCAAAGATGCCCTCGTTATGCATTGCCTGCCCGCCCACCGCGAGGAGGAGTTGACCTCTTCCGTCATGGACGGCCCCCAATCCGTCATCTTCGACGAAGCCGAAAACCGCCTCCACGCCCAAAAGGCCATCATGCGCTGGTGCCTGAAATGAACGACGGACTACGCCTGTCTTGCATATTGCCAACACTAGCAGCGATCGCGGCGGTCAGCGCCATGCCATTGGCGGCCCAAGGTGCGGGGTGGCGGTTTGA
The DNA here is from genome assembly GCF_016901225.1 of Actibacterium sp. 188UL27-1. GTDB lineage: Bacteria > Pseudomonadota > Alphaproteobacteria > Rhodobacterales > Rhodobacteraceae > 188UL27-1. The sequence goes on from NZ_JAFEUL010000001.1 coordinate 512,822, forward strand.
TGGCTATGTTGCAGGGGGCGCCTGCGATGGCCGCCCCGCGCTGACGGGAAGGGAGCGAGGCAAGTTGGCCTGGGCCAATCACAGCTTTCGATTTGTCTACCTAATGCCCGATGAAACGCCGGTTTCGGTGGTCGTCAAGATCCGGCTAGAAGGGGCTTTTGACGGAACGAGGTTTCCGGCCGCGATCTGTGCCTCACCGGCCCAACTGACCTTTTCGACCGGCGAAACCGTGCGGGGTATTGTCGAGCCTAAAGAACAGGACCCCACTGCGGAGTATCGTGACTGGTCCTACCGAATGCATCTGGAAAACAATCCGCTGGCGGACCGGATAGATTTTACCATGGCCAACCCGCTGCACCTTTACGGTATGGTGCATATGGGCGACGAGTACGTTCCGTTTGGTGGCTGGTCCCTTGGACGGGAGCCTAAGAACCGCCGCTAGCGCGTGTTGCGTTCAGTTGGATCCAAGATACGCGGCCTCTCGCCGGCGCTCCAACACGCATTTTGATGCGTTCTGATCCAATGCAACCCGTTACCGGATGATCCACAGTCGCGATGCGGCCAAGCGGGCTTTTAGGTTTGCCCCCATGTGCCGGCGCGGAGGGCTTCATGGGTTGGGAGCATCCCGATGGCGTTTAGGCGAATTTCAAGGTCTTGGGCCCGTTTCACGGCCTCCGGATCGGTCAGGTCCCAAAACGCCCTTTGTGTTGCCAGAAATGTGCCGGGCCCCAAAGGCGAGACGATCCCTACCTCCGGCAGGCTCTCTGCGGTCACCTGAAACGGGATCCACCCGGCCCACCCAATCCCCGCTCGGTTGCGCTGATCCAACGGGCTATCCAGATGCGGATAGCTTTCATAAACCGCCTGAACATGTTGAAGCGGCCACCACACTGCCAGCGTCGCGATAACCTCGCGCAGCATCGGCGCATCGGTAAGCGATGGGACGATGGAAAGACGGAGTTCCTGATTGCCCTCCAGGCGATCATAGCGGAAAAATGCCGTATACCGTTCAGGCGGAAGCGGTCGTCCTTTCGCAGCCTGCGCGCTTTCGGCCGCTGCAAAGAATAAATCACCATCATCACCCGGGGGCTGAATAGTACGAAAACCCGCTTCAATGTCAGCCAAAGGTGCCGAGAAGGGAACGCCGTTGACTTCCCAGCCTGGATGGAATGGAGGCAGTTTTTGCAGCAAAAGTGCCAGATCGACGAAAGCTGCGAAGCCCTCGTGTGAAGGCAAGGGGCCCCGCCGAAAGTGACAGATCACACTCATATAAAGCATGCCCTAGCTCCTCTGCCATGGATTTTGCATGACATCATATTTTGGAATCGGTCCGATACGGTCGCCACCCCGTCTTATGAAGTAGTGAAACGAGTTATGGCTTTCAAAGACCCAAAGTAGTTTCGCATGTTCAACGTTTGCGATGCGGCGAAACTGGTTTCCAGCTTTCCTGAGTAGCTCATCGAAAGTGACTTCCGCTTGAAATCTCTTCGCTTCAATCGGTACGACGATGGAACCTGTATCCGGTTGGCCATCCGAGCCCGTGCGTGGCGTCCATTCAGCCGTCAGGGCCGTGTCATAGGCGTATTTCGCCTGGATCAGGGTGCAGGTGGGCGCATCGAAGCCATCCCACTCATGGGGCTGACCGGCATCATTTGTCAAATATATGAATTCGGCAATGCGCCCGCGGCCGGGATCAATGGGAAGATTACAGACATAGACCTGATAGCCAACCCAGGCATAGTTGCCTTCTTGCGTTTCTGCCTCTGTGATGCCTGCATTGAGGTAGTTGTTCCAGTCGTAATACCCTTCAAGGCGTGGTTCGCATTCATCGCAACCGTCGGTGCAGTCATCGCTGCTCTGGACATTCTCTTCGATCCTCTGGCGCACCGTTTCATGGGGTTGCGGGAAGTCCGGGGTTGGCGTGGGTTCCCCGGCTTCGCCCGCCAGTTCGCCGGCCTCGGGCGTGGGTTCCGGAAGGGTCTGTTCCGGGGGAACAACGGGACCAACGGTAATGCCCTCTTCGGGGTCATCGGTGATGTTCTCCCCACCACCTGGATTGCCGGTCGGTAATTCGATCTCGGGCAGGTCCTCGGGCACGGGGGCTAGAAACGGGTCCAGCCAAAAGGGGCAATTGGTATAGGTCGGGTAGGCATTGCCTTGGGGATCGACATAAATATCACCGGTAGGCGTGCAGTAGCGTTCAAAAACGTTGCTTATGTCACGATCACCACCAAATCTCAGCGCCACGTCCGTTTCGGCGGAACAGCACCTTGAGGGTTTGAAACAGGTCACGGGCCTTTGTGTCGGGGTCGCCGTAAGCGCCGTTCACGTCAGACATCAGGTCTGGAATGCCGTGGAAACCGGGGGCCAAAAGCAGGTCAACATAAATCCATTGCTTGATCGTCCGTTTGTATTCGAGGCCAAAATCAAGCGCGGCCTGGCGGGAGTTATCGACCGCCCAGACAAGTTGGGCGTCGGAAAGACCGGCAACAGGACCCGGACGGAACGCCCGAATTTCCGTGGCAAGCTCAGCATTGGCCTTTGCCCGAGCGGGCGCGTTCCCAACATCAAGCATCTTTTGGGTCAGCTTGGGGTACTGCATGGCAACAACCGATTGTTTCAAAATCTAAATACAACCAGATGTGCCGTGGCTGGTTTCCAACCCGATTTGCAAGGCTTCGGTCTTCAGACCCAAGTCAGGCGCTCAATCCTGCCGAGCATTTCCATGTTCTTGAGCCGTTGCCTCTCCGTCAGATGTTTTCCGCAGGTCGAACGGGGGCGCCGCCGGCAAAGACGTTCTCTTGTGCGTAGTCGCACGGGGCCTCCTGCATCTGCAGGTGGAGCTGATCGCCGGTATAGGGATGGGCGCGCGCGAGGGCCTCATTGACCTCGATCCCAAGGCCCGGAGCGTCGGGTGGGATCAGGTCGCCCGCGTCGAACCGGATCGTGTCGCCGATCAGGGCGCGGTGAAAGGCGCAGCCTGTCTCGATTGTTTCGACCATCAGCAAGTTGGGGATGGCGGTGCCAAGGGCCACGTTCGCAGCCCATTCGATGGGCCCGGCATAGAGATGCGGTGCCATCTGTGCGTTATAGACCTCGGCCAGGGCGGCGATCTTGCGGGCCTCATTGATGCCACCTACACGGCCCAGGGCCGGTTGCAGGATGGTCGCGGCGCCTTCCCGCAAGATAGGGGCGAACTCGGCTTTGGTGGTCAGACGCTCGCCGGTGGCCACGGGCACTGAGCTGGCGGCTGCCACGCGCGCCATGGCGGCCACGTTATCGGGCGGGATGGGTTCCTCGAACCACAGCGGTTGGTAGGGCGCGATCGCGTGGGCCATGCGGATGGCACCGCCGGTCGAAAACTGCCCATGGGTGCCAAAGAGCAGATCGGCCCGGTCCCCCACCGCCTCCCGGATCGCCTTGCAGAACGCGACCGAGCGGGAGATATCGCGCATCGCGGGCTGATGCCCTGGCCGGATGGTGTAGGGACCGGCAGGGTCGAATTTCACCGCTGTGAAGCCTTCCTCGACCCAGGCCAAGGCCGCCTCGGCCGACATTTCGGGTGTCACCCAGAACCGGTCATGGTCTTGATCATTCTTGGGATACAGATAGGTGTAGGCTCGTAATCGGTCATTCGTTTTGCCGCCCAGCAGAGCCCAGACCGGGCGATCCAAGGCTTTGCCCAGGATGTCCCAACAGGCGATCTCCAGGCCCGAAAACGCACCCATGACGGTCAGGTCGGGGCGTTGGGTGAACCCGCTGGAATAGGCGCGGCGGAACATCAACTCGATATTTGCTGGATGCTCGCCCGCCACGTGGCGGGCAAAGACATCCTCAATAACCGCTCGCATTGCCGTGGGTCCGACAGAACTGGCATAGCATTCGCCCCAACCGACGATCCCGCAGGCGGTGGTAACCTTTACAAAGATCCAGTACCGCCCGCCCCATCCCGGTGACGGGGGCGCTGTCACGATCACATCCACGTCGGCGAGTTTCATGGCACCTCCCCTTTTCTGCGCAATATCAAACATCAATCCTGCGGCCCGTCCATCGGATCCGCCTCTTCACGCGCCATGAGAAATCCGTGAAAACCGCCAACCGTTTGGCAAACGTCAACCCGTGCCCCACCGCTTTACGCTACGACAGGTCCACCGGGCGGTGTGTATTTGCTCCAATTAAAGGGTCTGGCGATGTTTGAATTTGACGCTCTTTTTTCCTCGAATATGCTTCTTAGCGCCATCGGCATGGTGGGGTTCAGCCTTTATGTTCTGAACTACACCATGCTGACGGCCCGGCGGATCAGCGCAGATCAGCCTTTGTATTTTATAATCAACCTATCCGCAGCGAGCTTTGTCTTGATCGGGTTACTCAACGCATTCAACCTTGCGGCCGCCTTGATACAGGTATTCTGGATCTGCGTGTCGTTGGTCGGTTTTGCAATGCGCACGAAATCCGAGGGCACCAGCCGCAAGACCCTTAGAACACTATGACATTGCGCCGGGCGGCGCCGGATTTGGTGTCAGTAATGGCGTTGTTGATCTGATCCAGCCGCCAAGTGCCCGAGACCAGCTCGTCCAGCTTCAGCCGGCCTTGCCGGTAAAGATCGACCATCCACGGAATATCGCGCGCCAGGACCGTGTCGCCCATCAATGACCCTTCTATTCGGTGGCCGTAATAAGCCAGCATGACCGGCTCATATCCGGCTGACTGGCCGCCATGGGTCATTCCCACTGCATAGGCGCGGCCTTTGCTGCCCAAGTAGCGCAAGGCACTGTCATAGGCCGGAAGAGCCCCGACAGAGACCAGAACCACATCCGCTCCTTGAGGGGCAATCTGGCGCAAAGCCTTCCACGGGGCGTCATGGTTGGCCAGAATTCCGTCGGTTGCCCCGAAATCAAGGGCTGCGTCCAGTTTGTCCGGGACCATATCTACAGCCACGATGCGGGACGCACCGCTCAGCCGCGCGCCCTGGATCGCGTTCAATCCCACACCGCCCGCACCGATCACAACGACAACCTCGCCTGGGCGGATCCGTGCCGTGTTCACAGCGGCCCCCAGCCCGGTGATCACACCACATGACAGTACGGCGGCGGAGGCGGCTGGAATATCTGCCGGTATCGGTTGGGTCTGGCTGTCACGGACCACGACCTTTTCCGCGAAGGCCCCACAATTCATCCCTTGCGAGACGGGCGTACCATCGGGCAAGGCCAGCGTCGCCACCTGATCCACAGCGGTTTCGCAATGGGCGGCCTTGCCACCGGCGCAGCACCGGCATTGCCCGCAATTCACCATCAGCGTGACCAGAACGCGGGTGCCCACCTCATGCCGCGCACCAGGGCCAGCGGCGGTCACATGCCCCACCGCCTCATGCCCGTAAATCGCGGGCAAGACGCCGCCCCACGCGGCCTCGATGAAGGAGATGTCGGAATGGCAGATCGCGCAGGCTTCCAGCGTGACCTCGACCTGGCCGGGGCCGGGTGCCGCCAGGACGATATCCTCGATCACAAGGGGGTGGTGAAAGGCGCGGCTGACCGCTGCTTTGATTGTTGCCATACCAGTTCCTCTCTCCGTTGCGGCGGAGTAGGGGCTAGGCGGGCGCGCGTTCTCGCATACCTGCGACATAGATCGTCCCGCAAACGACCATCAATGTCATCGATAACAGGAAAGGGGCGCCGGGCAGATAGAATGTGCCGTCCTGATCCGTGGCGCGCGCAAAGATATAGGTCATGACCAGCGGCGAAAGGATCATCGCGATGGACCGGACGGAGGCGACGACACCCTGCATCTCCCCTTGTGCATCTTTGCCTGCCTTGTCGGAGATCATGGATTGCAACGCCGGGGTCACCACCGCGCCCAAGGCCGTCAGCGGTGTCAGGATCAGCGCCAGGGTGCCGTTGGCCACCGTGGCAAGGGCGAAGAAGGCAAAGAAGTTGAACACAAATCCATAAAGGATCGTGTTCACCTGCCCGAATTTCTTCAAGATGACCCGGATCAGACCGCCTTGGACCACGGCCATGGCGATGCCAAAGGATCCCAGCGAGACGCCGACCATGCGCGGGTCCCAACCGAACTGTTCTTTGGTGAAGTAGGCCCAGATCGCCGGATAGACGATGAACGCGAATTCATAAAGGAAGAACAGGATCAAAAGACGCGTCGTGCCGCCGATCTTGCCCACATGCAAGAACGCGCCAAATGGGTTGGCACGGCGCCATCGGAACGGACGGCGGATTGCGTCGGTCACCGTTTCGGGCAGCACGAAATAGCCCAATACCATGTTCATTGCGGCAAGGGCGGCAGCGGCATAGAATGGTGCGCGGGTGCCGTATTCCGCCAGCAATCCGCCGATGATCGGCCCAAGGACAAAGCCCAGGCCAAAGGCTGCACCGACCAGACCGAAGCGGGCCGTTTTCTCGTGCGGTTCCGAGATATCGGCGATAAACGCTGTGGCGGTCGATTGCGTGGCAGAGGTGACACCGCCCACGATCCGCGCCAGCAGCAGCACCCAGATGGAGCCCGCCAGTGCCATCACCAGATAATCCACCGCCATCACGCCGGTGCTTATCAGCAGCACGGGCCTGCGCCCGAACCTGTCGGACAGGCTGCCCAGGGTCGGCCCGCACAGGAACTGTGTTGCGGCAAAGATGGTCGACAGGATCCCGCCCCAGATCGCCGCATCGCCCAGGTCACCGCCATCCACCTCGCGCAGCAGATCCGGCATGACGGGCAGGATCAGCCCGATCCCCATGGCATCGATGACCAGCGTGATCATGATGAAAGTGATCGGGAGGTTGCGTTTCATGGGCTGCCCAAAGTGAACCGGTCAGTTCGGCCTATCAGAGCGCATGGGCGGCGTCTACAAACCTGTCTGCCTCGGACGGGGCATCACCCAGTTGGGCTTGCGGGGTGAACAAATCGCCAAAATCGCGATCTGGCCACCGGTTCTGCGCCATGGGTTTCAGTGAGCTGTTCAGCGCGCGCGCCTCGACACACAGCTCTTTGACCGCCGCCTGCGCCTCGGGCCGGGGCATGGTGCGGGCGAGATGAAAGCTCAGCGCCTCTGCATAGATCAGGCCGCGCCCGTCATCGATGCCTTTCAGCATGGTTTCAGGTTCGGGCGTCAGGTTCTGCGCGATCTCCGTCCCAAGGGTCGACGCCCGCCCGGTTGCCATGCAGATCTGCGGCAGGCTTAGCCATTCGACCATCCAGGCTGCGCCGTCGCGTTGGTCGCGATGGGCCAACGCGCCCTGGATATTCGCAACGAGCCCCACATTCTGCCGCGCCAACGCGACCATGGCGGAGGGCTGCACCGGGTTTTGCTTTTGCGGCATGGTCGAGGAGGACCCACCCCCTGCCAATACGGCCTCACCGGCGCGGGTCAGGCTCAGGACATCTTCGCCCATCTTGGCGAGCGATCCTGTAACCGACCCGCACCAGGCTGCGAAGCCGGCGATATGGTCGCGGGTGCTGTGCAGGCCGCTGCCGGGATCAGTCAGGTTCAAGGCCAGGGCCAGTTCGGCGCGCACCTCTGTCCCGTCGGGTTCCATCGCGGCCAAGGTGCCTGCTGCGCCGGACAGGCTGACGACCAACAGGTGAGATTTTAACGCGCGTAAAGTTTTGACATGGCGGACCAGCGGCAGCCCCCAACTGGCCACGACCGCGCCAAAGCTGGTGGGCGTGGCCGCCATGCCCCAGGTCCGCGCGGCAAGGGGCAGCGCGCGGTAGGTTTCGGCCAACGCAGCCAGATGGGCGACCGCGTCGCGCAACCGTTCTTCCAACAAAGCCACCACTTGGCGCAACCGCAGGGCCAGCCCGGTATCGTGGATGTCTTGCGAGGTCGCGCCCCAATGGACGTATTGCGCGGCCTCGGCATTCAGCATCTCGGCCCGGAACCGCGCGACCATGGCGGGCACGCTGACGCCGTTGCTGCCCGTCGCCTCGGCCAAGGCGGCCGGGTCCAGCGTCACTTCCAGGCAGTCGCGCTGGATCGCCAGCGCGGCCTCGGTCGGGATCATGCCAAGCCCCGCCTGTGCCTTGGCCAGCGCCCCTTCGACGACGAGCATCGCGCGCAATTCGGCGCTATCGGTGAACAATTTGCCCACTTCCGGGTCACCGAACAGCTTGCCGTAAAGAACACTGTCAAACGGCGTGGCCGGCATCAGATATGGCCGATATCGCGCAGGAACCCGGTCAGCAGCGCGGCATATTCATCGGGTTTTTCCACGCATGGTATATGCCCCGCCCCCCGGATCAGTTCAAACCGCGACCCCGGCACCAGCCCAGCCGTTTCCCGCACCATATCGGGCGGGGTCGATCCATCCTCGTTGCCCGCAATCCCCAGGGTCGGCAAGCGCAAGCCAGAGGTGGGCGTGTAGAAATCCGTGCCGGAAATCGCCTGCGAACAGCCGATATAACCTTCGTCCGCCTGCGAGGTCAGCATGTTGCGCCACAAACGCATGTCTGGCGTCGCCCGGAAAGCATCTGAAAACCACCGTTCCATCACCGCGTCGGCCAGGCCTTCGATCCCGCCATCGCGGATGCCCTGCACGCGCTGATCCCAAATTTCAGCCGTGCCGATCTTGGCCCCGGTATTCGACAGGACCATGCCGCGCATCAGATCCATCCGCTTCACCGCCAGGCCCTGGGCGATCATCCCGCCAATCGACAGGCCAACCAGCACGCAGTCCTTTACGGCCAACAGATCCAACAGCCGCTCGGTATCGCCCACCAACGCGCCCATGGAATAGGGTGCGGGCGGGACATCCGACAAGCCATGCCCACGCTTGTCAAACCGGATGATCCGCAGGCCGCCGGGCAACCGCGCCACGACCTGATCCCAGATGCGCAGATCGGTGCCCAGCGAATTGGCAAAGACAAGCGGTGCACCGTCCGGGTCGCCATCTTCGCGGTAATGCAGCGCGATATCGTCGAATTGGGCCAGTTTCATCACAAGATCCCCGTGAACTTAGCCATCGCGCAACCTCAGATGCGCCATGATCTGCCCATGATCCGAAGCAAGCTTGTTGTACGGCGCCTCCGCGTGAGAGCCATCGGTCAGATGGTCGTTCAACACGCTGAAATATTCCAGATAGGCAATCGCCTCTGGATTGTCAGGGTGGAAATGACAGCTCAGCAGGATCTGGTCGATACTTTCGAAAACGCCGCCAAACGCCGTGGTATAGACCATGTCACGCTGGCTCTTGCGTACGAACAGCCGTTCTGCGGATTGCAGGCGCACCTTTTCAATACTGTCGCGGATCTGCGTGGCCTCTTCGTCGGTGTAACGGTCATTGGCGCGCTCGGCCCCATGGCGGCGCATCCAGGAATAGTTCTTGAACGGGGCCTCGCCCGCGATCACCTCGGTGCTGACCGATGCCTCGTTATCGTTCAGATCGCCCAGTACGATCACCGGATACCCGGCCTCCAGCTCCCGCACGATGGCGCGGCGCAAGACCCAGGCTTCGGCCATCCGGCGCAACGCCGCGCGGACAGAGCCCAGGGCACGCCCGGTGGCGTCATACTCCAGCAGATTGGCTTCTGGCGGGAAGGGTTGGTCCTCGTCACGCGGAAACTCCCCCAGCTTGGACTTCAGATGACAATTAAAGACAGTCACCACATGGTCGCCCAGGGGGATCCGCACCTTGAGGATGGGGCGCGACAGCCGGGTCACCCTGTAATAGCCCGCGGCACCGGGGTCACCCCCGCCCAATTCATCAAAGGGGATCACGGCGGGGGTCGGCAGTGTCTGGATCACCTCTGGTTTGCCCACGAAACCTACGCGCGACAGAATCGCCAGGCCCGGGCGCCGCTCCCCTGGACCGCCATCATTGGTGTTGGGGGCAAAAGCCAGACCCGCCTTGGCATAGCTGCCATAGGCGAGCCGCTTGAAAATCGCCTTGCGGTGATAGCGTTTGGACCGGTCGGGGATCACGGTGTCATTCAGGGCAGTGCCGCGCAGATCCGCCTCCCTGATGACGGCTTGCAGCGCTTTGGGGTCAAAGATCTCCTGAAAGCCGATGACATCGGCGTTCAGCGTCAAGATCTGGTCCGCCAGCCAATCTTGTTTCCAAGCATATTCCTCGGGCGTGTAGCGTTCAAAGCGGTAGTATTCCTCATCCGCCCCGATGAGGTTTTTAACATTGAAACTGGCAATCATAAGGTCGGTCATCACGAGGGTCCGTATCGGGTAAGCGCGGTTTGGAACAGTGCGGCATCCACATTGCCGCCAGAGGCCGTGACGATAACCGCATCGCCATCGATCGCATCTGGGTGAAACAGTGCCGCCGCCAGGGCGATGGCGCCGCCCGGCTCCAACACCAGCTTCAAATGAGCAAAGGCCAGCGCCATGGCGCGCAGGCAGTCCTCTTCGGGGATCACAATGCCAGGGCCGCAGAGGTGCTGCATGATGGGAAAGGTGATCTGGCCCGGGCTGGGCGTGATGATCGCGTCGCAGATCGAACCGGAGACTCGGTTGTTCCGCTCAATCCCGCCCGATCGTAGCGAGCGCGCCACGTCGTCGAACCCGACAGGTTCGACAGGGCGGGCGCGCAGGGCAGGGGCCTCGGCCTCCAGTGCGCGCGCTATGCCAGCGGTCAGACCGCCACCCCCGCAGCAGACCAGCACGTCGCCTTCGGTCACACCAGCCTCGGCGGCCTGGGCTGCAATCTCAAGGCCGGTGGTGCCTTGACCGGCAATGACTTGGGGTTCGTCAAAGGGCTTGATCAGCGTCAGGCCGCGTTCGGCGGACAACTCCGCGCCGATCTCGTCGCGATCATGGCTGGCCCGGTCAAAAGTGACGACCTCGGCCCCTAAGGCGCGGGTGCCGTCCAGTTTGGCTTTGGGCGCATCTTCGGGCATCACGATCAAAGCGGGAAGGTCATGGGCGCGAGCGGCGCGGGCGATGCCTTGCGCATGGTTGCCAGAGGAAAAGGCGATGACCCCAGGCGTATCCGCGGGCAAGGCCGAGATCGCGGACCAGGCGCCGCGAAACTTGAAGCTGCCGGTATGTTGCAACGCCTCTGCCTTGACCAGCACCCGCCGTCCGGCCACGCCGTCCAGCGCCGGATTTGACAGCAAAGGCGTGCGCACCGCGTGGCCTGACAGCCGCGTTTCGGCCGCCCGGATCATCTCGATATTCATGCGGTTGCCTCAAGAAAGGCGTGGATCACAGCCAATGAGGCCGGTTCATCCAGGAACGGGATATGCCCGCGATCCGGTATCTCGGCATGGATCAGATCTGGCCTGCGGCGGCGCATCTCATCCGTCGTCGCGGGTGTCAGCAGGTTCGAGTTCTCGGCCCGCAAAAGCGCCACTGGCAGCCCGTCTAGCGCATCAAACAGGGGCCACAGATCGGCAGCAGGCGCATTGTAATCCTCCAGAAATGCATTGCGCAGGGTCGGGTCGTAGGTGATCTCCAGGCTTTCACCAGTGCCCACGAAATGGATCTGCGCCTCCTGCAGCCACCGGCTGTGGGGTACATTGCGAAAATCCGTCAAGTTGCGCGCCATCGCCTGCGCGGCCTCTTCATGGGTGCGGGCTTGCGGGTTGCGTCCCAGATAAAGGTCGATCTCTGCCAATCCCTTTGGGTCAATTTCCGGTCCCACATCGTTCAGGCAAAGCCCAGCCAGCCGATCCTTGGCCATGGCGGCCAGCAACATCCCGATGATGCCGCCACGCGACGTGCCCAGAACGGGCACTTGGTCCAGCTCCAGATGGTCGAGCAGTTCGATGGCATCGCGCGCCTCGATCGGGACTTTGTAGGTGTCGGCACCTGACCATTCCGACCCGCCGCGCCCCCGGTAATCCATGCAGATCATCCGCACGCCCGGCAAATGCGGGGCAAGGTAGTCGAAATCCTTGACCGTCCGCGTCAGCCCGGAAAGGCAAAGCAAGGGGCGCCCCGCGCCACCATCCCGGAAGGCGATGCGGGTCCCGTCAGAGGCGGTAAAATGATCCATCACAGCGCCTCCACCAAAGCCGGAATGCCCGACAGATCGGACAGGATATGAGCGGGCCGCCAGGGCAGGCGATCGACGGGATCGCCCGCGCGGTTCACCCAGGCGGTCGCGAAACCATATCCCGTGGCCGCGGCGGCATCCCAGCCATTGGACGATACGAACAGGACCTGATCCGGGGTGCAGCTAAAGCGCTGGCCGACCAGATCATAGACTCGGGACGATGGTTTGAAGATACCCACGGTCTGTACGCTGAGCACATCGTCCAGCAACGCCTGCAGATCGGCAGAGCTGACAGCCCCGTCCAGCATTTCGGACGTGCCATTGGATAGGATCGCCGTGGTTTTGCCGCCGGTCTTCAAGGCAGCCAGCATGTCGGGAACTTCCGGATAGGCGCTCAGCTGCCAATAAAGTGCCAGCAACCGCTCGCGCAGTTCAGGGTCATCCAGACCAACGGCTTCCATCGCGAAATCGAGGCCGTCCTGCGTGACCTTCCAGAAATCGGTATGATGGCCTGTCACGGCGCGCAACCAGGTATATTGCAACTGTTTCAAACGCCAGATTTCGGCCAACTGGGTCCATTTATCCGCAAATGCAGCGCGCCCAGGCTCGCACGCCGCTTCCCGCGCGGCAGCGGACACGTCGAACAAGGTGCCATAGGCATCAAAAACGCAGGTCGTGATCCGCCCCATTCGATCCCTCCTTTACCCCTGCGTCAGGATTGCACCCCGCGTGGGTGAAGGAAAGGGGGAAAGGCGGGTGACGCCCCGTTCAACCGTTGGCAAGCGAAGCTGACCGCTGTCTGCCGCGTGTCCGACCGGCCTTGGCTGTGCCAAGATCGTCAGACCACGACAGCGGTGGCACTGGCGCTGCCCGTGCGGCGGCATTATCCGCATATCGGAGTGGTTCCAAGGGGGGGCCCAATGGGAGTGTTGTGTTCATCTCTGGTTCACCAAAGCAGAGGCTTTTTACAGGTTTTCGGGTTGCGGCATGCCGAGGACATGGTAGCCGCCATCGACGTGGATGATCTCGCCGCTGGTGCAGGCACCATGGTCGCTGGCCAGGTAAAGCGCTGTACCGCCAACGGCATCAAGCGTGGCATTGGCCCGCAAGGGCGCATTGGCTTCTGTCAGGCGAAAGGTTTTGCGCGCCCCACCAATGGCCGCTCCAGCGAGCGTTTTCATCGGGCCCGGGCTGATCGCGTTCACGCGGATGCCTTCAGGCCCCAGATCGTTGGCCAGGTAGCGCACCGTGGATTCGAGCGCGGCCTTGGCCACACCCATCACATTGTAATAGGGCGTCACGCGGTTGCTGCCTTGATAGGTCAGCGTCAGGATCGTCCCGCCTGCTTTCATCATTGGGGCTGCACGGCGGGCGCAGTCGATCAGGGAATAGCAGGAGATCGATAGGGAATTTTTGAAGTTGTCCCGCGTCGTATTGATGAACCGACCTGTCAGCTCGTTCTTGTCAGAATAGGCGATGGCATGGACCAGAAAATCCATCTGCCCCCAACTGGAGCCGAGCATCGTGAATGCGGCATCCAGCGAGGCATCATCCGTCACATCGACATCAAGCAGCAGGCTCGATCCCAGGCGTTCGGCCAGCGGCGCGACGCGCTTGCCGAACGCTTCACCTTGATAGCTGAAGGCCAGTTCCGCGCCCTCTGCTGCCAGCGCCTTGGCGATCCCCCAGGCGATCGAGCGTTCATTCGCGACCCCCATGATCAGACCTTTGCGGCCTTGCATCAGATCTCCCATATGCGCTCACCCATCAAACTTGCTCAGCAGCATCGATCCATTCGTGCCACCGAACCCAAAACTGTTTGTCATAACGGTATCAAGTCTGGCATTCGGGACCATTTCGGTGGCGATCTCGGCCGGGTCTAATGCTGGATCCAGCGTTTCCACATTGATCGAGGGTGCGATGAAATCGCTGTCCAGCATGATCAGGCAGTAGATCGCCTCCTGCGCGCCCGCCGCCCCCTGGCTGTGGCCCGTCATCGATTTGGTGGAACTGATGGGTGGCGTGCCGCCTTGGCCAAAGACCCGGCGCACGGCCTCGACTTCGCCCACATCGCCGACAGGCGTGGAGGTGCCATGGGCATTGATGTAACTGATCTTGCGATCCTCTGGCAGTGTCTCCAGTGCCAGCCGCATGGCCCGTTCGCCGCCTTCACCAGACGGAGCGACCATGTCGGCCCCGTCCGAGGTTGCGCCAAAGCCGGTAACCTCGGCATAGATCTTGGCCCCGCGGGCCTTTGCGCGCTCCAACTCCTCAAGCACCACGATGCCGCCGCCGCCTGCAATCACAAATCCGTCGCGATCCGCATCAAAGGCGCGGGAAGCGCGGGCTGGCGTATCGTTGAACTTGCTCGACATGGCACCCATCGCATCAAACAGGCACGAAAGGGTCCAATCCAACTCCTCACCGCCGCCGGCAAACATCACATCCTGCTTGCCGAACTGGATCTGCTCACTGGCCGATCCGATGCAATGGAGAGATGTGGAACAGGCGCTGGTGATCGAATAGTTGATCCCCTTGATCTTGTAGGCTGTCGCCAGATTGGCACTGACGGTCGACGACATCCCTTTGGGCACCACAAAGGGGCCGATCCGTTTAGGGTTGTTGTTTTTCTCAACCACTTGATGGGCCTGGAACAGGCTGAGCGTCGAGGGCCCGCCGGACCCCGCAATCAGACCGGTGCGGGGGTGACTGACCTCTTCTGCGCTCAGGCCCGCATCAGCAATGGCCTGCTCCATCGCGATATAGGCATAGGCCGCGCCCGGCCCCATGAACCGCAAGGTCCGCTTGTCGATATGCGCTGCCGGATCGATCTTTAGCGTCCCGGCAACATGGCTGCGAAAGTTGCGATCCGCCTGGTCGGGGTTCAGCTCAATGCCGGATGTTCCGGCTTTCAGCGACGCCTCAACCTCGGCCCGATTGTTGCCGACCGGGGAGATGATCCCCATACCTGTAACAACGACACGGCGCATGGCAGTTTCCTTGATTGGATCAGGCATCGGCGACCGAAAGGCCCACCTTCATGTCCTTGACGGCATAGATAAGATCGCCATCGGCCTCGACCCGACCATCGGCGACGCCCATCTTGAGTTTGCGGTCGATGACCCGGGTGAAATCGACGACATATGTCAGCATCTTGCGGGCGGGGGTGACCATCCCCTTTAGCTTGACCTCGCCCACGCCCAGGGCCATGCCCAGACCTTCCCAGCCGCGCCAGCCCAGATTGAAGCCGGTCAGCTGCCATAGCCCATCCAGGCCCAGACAGCCCGGCATGATCGGATTGTTGGGAAAGTGGCACTTAAAGAACCACAGATCGGGTGTGATATCGAATTCCGCGACGATGTGCCCTTTTCCGTGGGCACCGCCATCTGCAGACACCTCTGTGATGCGGTCCATCATCAGCATCGGCGGTTCGGGCAGTTGCGCGTTGCCGAGGCCAAAAAGCTCTCCGCGGGCGCATTTCAACAGCGCCTCCTTATCAAAGTGCGTCGGAAAACCGGCCATATCCGCGCTGCCCCCATATTCATTTCATCATTGCAACACTCCTCTAGCACCCTGCGGAAAGGAGGCGCAATAGCGCCGCTATCCCGTGGGACGCGGCGGGAAGTCCGCGTTTTTATTTGAAAGTTAAGGGACCAACCCTTTATACCAAAGAGGCGAGCAAATGAACGGATACCCAGGATGACCTCCCAGGCGGTAGAGCGTGGATCGAAATGGTTGGCAAAAGGCGGGCTGCGGCCCACCCGGCAGCGTCTGTCGCTGGCCACCCTTCTGGTCGGTGACGGCAAAGATCGCCATGTCACTGCCGAAAGCCTGTTCGATGCCTCCCGCGACGCCGGAGAGAAGGTGGCCCTTGCTACCGTATATAATACCCTTCGCGCGTTCTGCGACGCTGGCTTGGTGCAGGAGGTTACGGTCGATGGCTCCAAAAGTTATTTCGACACGCGCATGGACGATCACCCGCATTTCTTCTGGGAAGACGATGCCAAGCTGACGGATGCGCCCGCCGACCAGCTTGAGATCTGCGGCTTGCCCGATGCGCCCGAAGGGACCGAGATCAGCAAGGTCGATGTCGTCATCCGCCTGCGCCGGACATAGAAAACGGCGGCCACCTGGACAGGGCGCCGCCGCCTTATTCAGTTCATTATGTCAGTCCGTCAGGTGATCAACACACCAAGGCTCATGCCAATCATGACCGAAGCCAAAATCAGTGATCGTGCAAACATGATCATATCCTCCGTTATAAAATAAACCCGAATCTGGGCAACTTGGTTCCAATAAAAGTGACGTAGGGGCCACTAAGATCCGATTAAACAGTTGGATGGGATTTTTTTGTGGTTTTCTTGCGGCTGACAAAAGTGCGCCTCATTTGCGCCGCTCAATTGGTATCAATACCGCGTCAGTAGGGGATTTTGGTGCTGATATGTATGACGTCCGGCGACAATGGCAGCTCGCGATCATTTTAACATGTTTCGTCTTTTACGCCATTTTTCTATTGTTCGATGGTGCGCGTTCTTCGGATCTGCTGGCAACATGGCTGGCAGGCCACTTCCTGGCAGAGGGTCGGATCGACCAAATCTATATGACCCAGGAACCGGTTTTCACGATGTATGCCCATGACAGCTGGTACAGCTTGATGCAGCAGACATTCGATTATCATGATCCCCTGTTCCCCTTCATCTACCCGCCGCTCTGGGCATGGCTGGCCAGCCACCTCCAACATATCTCGTTCTTCACCATCGAACCGATCGCGACAGCATTCAACTTGGCGTTCATTGCCGGAATGGTGCTTTTGTCAGGGCGTCTGGTCGGCACGGCCGTGCGTCCGGTGGTTCATGTTCTGATCTGTCTGGTGCTCTTGTTCTTCACCACGATTGGTGGCTTCGCCATATATGAAAACCAGCCACAAATCATTGTCAGCTTCCTGATCATCTTGGCCATAGAACGCGCACGCAACGGTTCTGGCCTGGTTGCCGGCGCGGCCATGGCGCTGGCCGCCTCCATCAAGATTTACCCGGCCTTGCTGGCCATCGTCTGGCTGGCCACGGGACAGCGACGCGCCTTTGCGTCCTTTGTCGTGATTGGGGGGGCATTGGGCATGTCCTCGCTGCTCACCACAGGATGGCCAATGCATCAATTGTTCTTTGAGCAGATCTCAAAGGTGTCCGGCAGCACGATCATCAACAGTATCAATTGGAACCTGAACGGCACCATTGGCCAGATCTTTTTTCGCGATCAGATGGTCTACCTGCCAATGGCCCATGTCGACCGGGAAATGGCCGGTTGGTACATGCTGGCCAAACCGCAAACCTGGATCATCATCACTAAATTAGCCCCGATTGCCGTGATCGCCGTGGCCTTTCCACTTTTTGCAAAGGCCGATGCGGATCTCCGGGATCGTGCGCTCTGGCCGCTGTTGCTCATCACCATGGCACTGACAGCTCCGCTTGGCTGGGTCTACCATTACATGCCTGTGGTTGTGTTGCTGACTGGATTGGTCAGCCTGATGGGGCGCCGCGATGGCTATTCCGTGATCGTGACCTTCATTTCTGTCCTGGGCTTTCCAGCCCTGCTTCTTTACGGATGGCTCGGTTTCGGTCAATTGGATGTTCAGCTCATTGGAACCGGTACAATCACCCTGCTTGCCGTGGTCTTTGCGGTACAGGTGAAAACCCATCTCTCCCTCCAACATTCAAGCCCCCTGAAATCTCTGCGCGCCTAGGGCCTCGCCGGTTCCAAGTCATGCGAAAGCCCTATAGAAACTACCCGAACGCTTGAGCCCGTTTAGTTTGGCTTTTGGTACGGGGCGAAACGGATGACACCTTTTCGAAACCGCGCATTCAGTGCCGTTATGCTTTGTGTGGCCGGCGCCTATTTGCTGCTGGTGTTTTGGGGAACGTGGTCACTCGATCTGAGCGCGCTCTACTATGCCGCACGCTTTTACGGCCTGGGTCTTCACGGTGAAATCTATCAGGCCAGTACCGACTTTTTCGGTCACATTCCCTCACCGGCCCTGACTGCGATGCTAAAGGAACAGGGCATCAGGGAAGCGGTCGTTCCCTATCTCTACCCGCCGATTTGGGCGTATTTGGCCAGCTCGTTGGCCTTGCACCTATCTCCTTACGCCTTTTTCAACGCGTTTCTCGTCATCCAAACCGCGTTGGTTTTCGCGGCCATTCCCCTCGCTTATCGCCTCGCCCACCCATCGCAGTTTCCAATATGGGCATGGACCGCGATCTCCTGCTTTTTGATCGTGTCCACGTTTCCGGTTCTTTTCGCTGTCGATCTGAACCAACTCCAAATCACAGTCGCGTTCCTAATCATCCTGGCCTTCGAACGGGCCCGGGCTGGCGCCCACGTATCGGCGGGTGTGGCCTTGGGCCTGGCAGCGGCGATCAAGGTCGTGCCGATCCTGTTCATTCTCGTCCTCGCAGCGGAACGGAAATGGAAAGCCGCCTGGATCTCAGGGGCCACATCCGCCGGTATCGCAGTCCTCAGCCTTCTGTTGGCGGGCATAGACCTGCATATCGCGCTTCTGGATCAAATTGCCCGCCTCAACGCCAAGCTGGTGATCGGTGACGTCAATCTGGGACTGTCCGGTTTGCTCACCCAGTTGACCCAGACAGGTGGAGCCCTGAATGAGGAAGCCGTTATGGCACAACGCTTTGTCGTGACGGATGCCGTGCAATGGACCCGCGCAGTCGCCTATCTGGTATTTCTGATCTGCCTTGTGCCGCTGTTCTTGACGACACGACATCTCCCCGATCCACTCTGGCCACGCCTTTTTGGGGTTTCCTTGCTGATCGCGCTTTGCGGGCCATTGGGCTGGTTCCACTATTTGCTGGTGCCCTTAATATTGTTGCCCGGCATCGTCACCGTCGCACATCGTTACATGGCAGCTGTGATTATCCTGGCAACATTCGTTGTTTTCTCTTTCGCGCTCTTCGACTTCGTCGTGATCGACCGCGGGCTGGCCTTGTCCATGGGCTTGGTTGGCACGATTTGGTTGGTCGCCGTGTTCGTGGCCCTTCTGATCAGCAGCGTGTTGCTTAGCCGTATGTCCGTCCAGTCCATACCACGCGGATCCAGTCCCGCCTGACGATGCGTTGATCTGACCGACGGGAGAGAGGCCGGGACAATTATGCGCCAGCGGCACCTTGCGCCCGGTCTGCGCTTCCCTATAACGCGGACAATTTGCCGTGACAGGGAAGCCCGACAATGCCCAAACGCACCGACATCTCCTCCATCATGATCATCGGTGCAGGGCCCATCGTAATCGGTCAGGCTTGCGAGTTCGACTATTCAGGCGCCCAGGCCTGCAAGGCCCTGCGGGAAGAAGGCTACCGGGTGATCCTGGTCAACTCCAACCCCGCCACGATCATGACAGACCCCGATATGGCCGATGCGACCTATATCGAACCCATCACTCCCGACATGGTCGCCAAGATCATTGAACGCGAGCGCCCCGATGCGCTTTTGCCCACGATGGGCGGCCAGACCGGGCTCAACACCTCCCTGGCGCTCGAAGAAATGGGCGTGTTGGAGAAATTCGGGGTCGAGATGATCGGCGCCAAACGCGCCGCTATCGAAATGGCCGAAGACCGAAAGCTTTTCCGCGAGGCGATGGACAGGATCGGCCTCGAAAACCCCCGCGCCACCATCGCCACGACGATGGATGACTGCATGGCGGCGCTCGAAGATATCGGTCTGCCTGCCATTATCCGCCCCGCCTTTACGCTCGGGGGCACGGGCGGTGGTGTGGCTTATAACCGCGAAGATTACGAATATTACTGCCGCACGGGCCTTGATGCCTCACCCGTTACCCAGATCCTGATCGACGAGTCGTTGTTGGGTTGGAAAGAGTTCGAGATGGAGGTTGTGCGCGACACCGCTGACAACGCCATCATCGTCTGTGCCATCGAAAACGTCGATCCCATGGGCGTCCATACCGGTGATAGCATCACTGTGGCCCCGGCGCTGACGCTCACGGACAAAGAATACCAGATCATGCGCAACGCTTCCATCGCTGTCCTGCGGGAGATCGGAGTAGAGACCGGCGGCAGCAACGTCCAATGGGCCGTGAACCCTGCCGATGGCCGCATGGTCGTGATCGAGATGAACCCTCGCGTATCGCGATCATCTGCCCTGGCCTCAAAGGCTACCGGGTTTCCCATCGCGAAGATCGCGGCCAAGCTCGCCGTCGGCTACACCCTGGATGAGTTGGACAACGACATTACCGGCGTCACCCCCGCCAGTTTCGAGCCCAGCATCGATTACGTCGTCACCAAGATCCCCCGCTTCGCGTTCGAGAAATTTCCGGGCGCCGAACCTGTCCTGTCCACCGCCATGAAAAGTGTCGGCGAGGCCATGTCCATCGGCCGAACTTTTCACGAGAGCCTGCAAAAGGCGCTCGCCTCCATGGAAACCGGCCTCACCGGTCTTGATGAGATCACCATTCCGGGGGTCGCTTCCGATGCTAGCATACCAACCCCCTCCCCAACCCTCCCCCTCGCAGGGGGAGGGGGCTCCGGCGCGCCCCGGCAACCCTTGGAGGGTGAAAGGCCGCAGCGAGGGATAGGCGAAGCGCTCGATCCCGTAGCCCATACCGCCATCACCAAGGCGCTGAGCCAGCAAACACCCGACCGGATCCGTGTCATCGCCCAGGCCATGCGCCACGGTCTCTCAGACGATGACATCCATGCTGCCACATCCCTCGATCCCTGGTTCCTCGCTCGTATCCGCGAGATCATCGACGCCGAGGCGCAGATCCGCAGAACGGGCCTTCCTGTCACCGAACGTGCCCTGCGCGACCTCAAGATGATGGGCTTCACCGATGCCCGCCTCGCCACCCTTACAGGTCGCACCGAAGGCCAGGTTCGCCGCGCCCGCCTCAATCTTGGCGTCACCGCCGTCTTCAAGCGCATCGACACCTGCGCGGCCGAGTTCGAGGCCCAGACCCCCTACATGTACTCGACCTACGAGACCCCTGTTATGGGCGATGTCGAATGTGAAGCCCGCCCCACCGCCGCCAAAAAGGTCGTCATCCTGGGTGGTGGCCCCAACCGCATCGGCCAGGGGATCGAGTTCGACTATTGCTGCTGCCACGCCTGCTATGCCCTGACCGATGCGGGCTATGAGACCATCATGGTCAACTGCAACCCCGAAACCGTGTCGACCGATTACGACACGTCCGACCGCCTCTATTTCGAGCCGCTGACCTTCGAGCACGTGATGGAGATCCTCCGCGTCGAACAGGAAAACGGCACGCTCCACGGCGTCATCGTCCAGTTCGGCGGCCAGACCCCCCTCAAACTCGCCAACGCTTTGGAGGCAGAGGGCATTCCCATCCTCGGCACCACGCCCGACGCGATCGACCTGGCCGAAGACCGCGAACGCTTCCAGCAACTGGTCCAGGACCACGGCCTCAAACAGCCTGCCAACGCCATCGCCACCACCGATGACGAAGCCCGCGCCGCTGCCGAAACCCTCGGCTACCCCCTGGTCATCCGGCCCTCCTATGTCCTGGGCGGCCGCGCGATGGAGATCGTCCGCGACGCCCCCCAGCTTGACCGCTACATCACCGATGCGGTCCAGGTCTCCGGCGACAGCCCCGTCCTGCTCGACAGCTACCTTTCCGGCGCGGTCGAGGTTGATGTCGACGCGCTCTCCGACGGCACCCACACCCATGTCGCGGGCATCATGCAACATATCGAAGAGGCCGGCGTCCATTCCGGCGACAGTGCCTGCTCGCTCCCGCCCTATTCCCTGCCGCCCGCCATCGTGGCCGAACTGCGCGCCCAGACCATCACGCTGGCCAAGGCCCTCAATGTCGTGGGCCTGATGAACGTCCAATTCGCAGTCAAGGACAACCAGATCTACCTGATCGAGGTCAATCCCCGCGCCTCCCGCACCGTGCCCTTCGTGGCCAAGGCCGTCCGCGCGCCCATCGCCGCCATCGCCGCGCGCCTGATGGCCGGCGCCCAGCTCGCCGACTTCACGCTGCCCGATCCGCAGATCAATGGCTTCGCGGTCAAAGAGGCCGTCCTCCCCTTTGCCCGCTTCCCCGGCGTCGACACGCTTCTCAGCCCAGAGATGCGCTCCACCGGAGAGGTCATGGGCTATGACAGCACCTTCCCCCGCGCCTTCCTCAAGGCACAGATGGGCGCGGGCAGCGACCTGCCCCATAAGGGCAAAGTCTTCCTTTCCATCAAACCAACCGACAAAACCGACCAACTTCGCGAAACTGCCCAGATCCTACATGACCTGGGTTTCGAAATCGTTGCCACACGCGGCACCGCCGACTTTGTTCACGCGGCCGGCCTGCCCGCCGAGACCGTCAACAAGGTCTATGAAGGCCGCCCCAACATCGTCGATGTGATGAAAAATGGCGAGATCGCCCTGGTCATGAACACGACCGAGGGCGCCCAGGCCGTCGAAGACAGCCGCTCCATGCGCAACGTCGCCCTCATGGACAAAATCCCCTACTTCACAACCTTAGCCGCATCCCACGCCGCCGCCCTGGCCCTCAAAGCACGGGTTGATGGCGAGGTTGGGGTCAGGGCGTTGCAAGCCTAGCAGACATTTCTACTGCTTTGCCAAATCGCTCAATTACCCAAATCTCTACGTCTTTTGTGTTGAGTAGATTCTTATCCACAAGATATTGGTAGCTTCCGTGAGTTCTGAATTGACTTGTCCGAGATGTATGATGCACATAGTTGTAAATGGCTAAATCAGGTATCTGTGGATATCTGTCTGCATTTTCTTTGACACACCCCCTACATGTGTAAGACTATACCTGTGACAGGTTAGAATCAGAAACGCCGCTGAGGGCGCAACCTCAACGGCGTTAGATTTTAGCCCCGCAAACCAGAAGGTCGTCGCGGTGCATCAGTCTGTAAAACTAGTGAATCAACTAGGTGAAGATGAGTCAAGCGGCCTTCGACTAAACTATCGAAAGGCGCATTCAAATGCCCAACTACATACGAAATCGAAACGCCCAATCAGATGGGTACCATGAGGTCCATATCGACAACGGAACTTGTCCGACGCTTCCTGATATCACCAATCGGCAACCACTTGGATCGCATGTGCGATGCTCGGATGCAGTCCGGCACGCTAAAAGCATATTCGGTCCGTATTCCGATGGCTGTCGGAATTGTATTCCCCATTGTCATACGAGGTAGCTGCGGCATGGCAACAAACCCTCCAACCGGCGATGGACGGCGTATAGGCGCGGTTCGCGGAAGATCTCAAACCCAGGCTCCGAACGGAAACTGGGTCAAAAGAGATACCAAAACTGGCAAGTTTTTGGATCAAAAGACCTCATCGAAAACCCCCTTTAAGGGGGTGCGCAAAGAAAAGTAGAGTTGGAGCGTTCGTGCGCCCCAAACATCATTGCTTTGTAAACGGAGGGTGCGTGCTTACACGCACCTCCACCAGTAGTAGGGCGGGGTTCACCCCGCCGCCCGACCTCGCCCTTGCGCCCCATCCTCCAACTCGCGCAAAATCTCGTCGCCCCATTCGGCGCGGATGCGATATTTGGCGCGGTCTTCAACGTCTTCGGGATGGGTGACGAACCGGTTGCCGTCGGCGCCGTCCACCAGCCCGGCGAGTGACGCATGCATGAACGCCCGCAGCACCCGGTTCATGCGGTGTTGATATCCCGGCCCCAGCGCCTTGAAGAACTTCACCATATCGGCGTCGAAACTCGCCATGATCCGGGTGCGCCTGGCGTCCCGCTTATCCATGTCGTGGGCGATGTTGTTCCAGTCATGCGGCATGCCTTTCTGCTTGAACAGGAAGTCATGGATGTCGAACTGGATCATCTCCATCGCGTCCAGGGCGAAGCTGGCATGAAGCCATTCGGACTTGGTCATCTTGGTCAGTTGCTTGGTCATGGGGGCCTCTGTGTGGTCGGCTCTACCCTGCCAAAGCTTGGTTAACGGCCCCTCGCCAGACCGTGCGCCGCGTATGCATGGCTTGTGTATGGAATGTGCGACCTTGACGCGCGCCCCGCTGCCGGGCAAACCCAACCGACGGAGGAGCACCATGTACCAGGCCGCAATCACCGGCAGCGGGGTCTTTACGCCCGCCCAAAGCATCTCAAACGAAGAGCTTGTCGTGGCCTTCAACGCCTATGCCGACCATCAGAATGCCGCTGGCGCCGAGCCGCCGGTGCCCCACTCCTCGGCGGAGTTCATCGTCAACGCTTCCGGCATCAAAAGCCGCTATGTACTTGATAAGTCGGGCGTTCTCGATCCCGAGATCATGCACCCGATCCTGCCCGCGCGCCCCGATGACGCCCCCAGCCAGATGGCCGAAATGGGCGTCGATGCCTGTGAAAAGGCACTGGCCCAAGCGGGGATCGCAGCGGCTGACATTGATGCTGTCATCTGCGCGGCCTCGAACCATGAACGCGCCTATCCCGCAATTGCCATTGAAATTCAACAGCTTATGGGCTGCGGCGGCTTCGCCTTCGACATGAACGTCGCCTGCTCTTCCGCCACGTTTGGGATCCAGGCCGCAGCCGACATGATCAAATCCGGCAGCATTTCCAAGGCCTTAGTCGTGAACCCCGAGATCTGCTCTGCCCACCTAGAGTGGCGTGATCGCGATTGCCACTTCATCTTCGGCGATGTCGCTACTGCCGTCGTGCTGGAACGGAGCGAGACTGCCAAGGGTCCGCACTTCACCATCCGCTCCACCCGGTGCGCCACAGAATTTTCGAATAACATTCGGAACAATAACGGTTTTCTCCGCCGTACCCGGCTCGGCCAGATCGAAGATCGGCGCGACATGCAGTTCATGCAAGAGGGTCGCAAGGTCTTCAAACAAGTCTTGCCGCTGGTCAGCCAGCACATTGCCGACCATATGGCGGATGAAAACCTGCAAGCCACTGATTTAAAACGGCTTTGGCTCCACCAGGCCAACAAAAGCATGAACGATTTCATCGGCAAAAAGGTCCTGGGCCGCACCCCTGAACCCGACGAACAGCCGAACATTCTGCAGGATTATGCCAACACCTCTTCAGCGGGATCGATCATCGCATTCTCCAAGTATTCCAATGACTTGATGCCTGGCGAGATTGGGTTGATATGCTCGTTTGGGGCGGGCTATTCGGTGGGCTCGGTCCTGCTGGAACGTGCCGGTTAACCCTTCCGCAATCGCTTGAAACCGGGATCCGCCGTGAACCTGACGTGAAATGTTTACATTGGGTTAAAAGTGGTTAGGACAGCCTTTGCCATGATTGAGACTGGCATGATATCCTCTGCCAAGGTCACAGGTGTTGGCGGGCTGGAGCGACATTATTCAACCCATTGTTACGAGTGCTGTGGCGGACAAAGCATTGGAGGCTGCTATGTTATTTAGAATTACGCGACCCGGAAATCTAATCTGTGTGGTGAGTGCGCTGGCGATCATTGCGACACCGTTTGGTGCATCAGCGGGCCGAATATGGTCTGCATCAGCGGCAACGCAATACCTGCATAACGGGCCAGAAATCCAATTCGTGGTTGGCTGCGATGATGATGACCAGGACAATGCGCCATCATCAGGACCGGACGTTTCCCCGGGGCAAGGGCAGGGCGCGGAGGAGGAACCTGATTTCCAGGGCGATGAGAGTCTTGTACTCATTCATTCGCCAGAAAAGCTATATTTGGCAAATTGCCCAGATGACGAAACCGCGACTGATCGCCAACTAGGTGCAAAACAAGTCCAAAAGATATTGCGCATTTTGGATGACAATGAAGAGCATTGTAAATCGGTTGCCGATGAATATGTGATTGATTGCCTCGCCAATAATTACGCCCGTGCCGCGCGCCAATTGTCAAAGCGCGGAGAGGCAGGAGAGGTGAGGGAGGCATTCAAACGTGCCTCCCGCAGGTTGAAAAGTATTGTCCGCCAAACCGCCGATACTACGCAACCACAATCCCGGGTGCCGGTACGGACACCCCAGGGCGTCAAGCGCGCGACAAAACGGCTGACACCGGTGAAACCGGAATTGAAAGCAGCCGCATTTGCAGCCGCGACGAAAGTGGTTCAGGAATTGGAAACGGTTCTTTTAACCTCTGCCGAAAATTCCGAACGCCGCCAGACCTATTTTGCAGAGGTTGCTCAGGCGGTAACGGGCGACAAGGTCTTATTGCGCTCGTAAGAGATCAACAGATAAATGCCGATATCGCGCCAGCCTATTGGGGTGTAGTATCGGCTTGCGGCAGACCATCGGTAATTTGGTAATAGTCGCCTTTTTCCGACACGTAGATATGGATATGCATCTGGGTGCCGGATGGTCCGTCAAACACACCCATCGCAACGCCGATCCAATCGATATGCGCCGGTGGATCCCAGAACAGGGTGGATCCGCAGATGCGGCAAAACCCACGACGAACCTTTTCCGATGATTGATACCAACTGACCTGTTCGGCACCGATCACGGTCAAAGCGGCTCGTTTCACATCTGTTGAAACGAAGTAATGCCCTGACGTCTTGCGACATGCCGTGCAATGGCACGCATCGGGTGCGGGAATGTCCCCGTCGACTTGCAACGTTACGGCACCGCACAGGCAGGATCCGTGATGCACCATGGCTCAAATCCCTAGATACGGCTGACCCGCTCATGAACGGCCTGAACATCCTCGACCTTTTCGGAATAGCGATCCGTCAGCATGTCACCGCGCCCGCGGACCATCAGGGTGAACCGCGCCAGTTCCTGCATCACATCAACGATGCGCTCATACTTGGACGATGGTTTCATGCGCCCGTTTTCGAACTCTTTCCAAGCCATCGGCACGGAGGATTGGTTGGGGATTGTCACCATGCGCATCCACCGGCCCAGAATGCGCATCTGGTTGACCGCGTTGAACGATTGCGACCCGCCTGAAACCTGCATCACCGCCAGGGTCTTGCCCTGGGTCGGGCGGATCCCGCCTTTGCAGGATAGAGGGATCCAATCGATCTGGGTTTTCATGATGCCGGTCATCGCGCCGTGCCGTTCGGGGCTGGACCAGACCATCCCTTCGGACCACATGGCCAATTCGCGCAGCTCCACCACCTTTTCATGTTCGGCTGAGGCATCGTCGGGCAGGGGCAGCCCGGACGGATTAAAGAACCGCGTCTCGCAACCCAGATGCCGCAGCACCCGTGCGCCTTCCTCTGCCGCGAACCGGGAATAGCTGCCCTTCCGCAGGGACCCATACAACAGCAGGATGCGCGGCGGGTGACCCGGATCGCCAGGGGCCGCCAATGCGCTGGGATCCAACGGGTCCAGTGCGCCCGCAACAAGGTTTGGCATGTCTTCGATCACGGGGTCTCTCCTATTTCGTCCCGCCAATGGCGACGGCAGAGGGGGACATAGGTCTCATTCCCGCCGATCTGCACCTGCGCGCCGTCACGCATAACCTGGCCGTTTTCATCCTTGCGCACCACCATCGTGGCCTTCTTGCCGCAATAGCAAATCGTACGCAGTTCCCGCATTTCATCCGCCAGGGCCAGCAACGTGGCAGAGCCCGGGAACAGCGCACCCCTGAAATCCACCCGCAAGCCGTAACACATCACCGGCACGCCCAAATCATCAACGGCGCGGGCAAGTTGCCACACCTGATCCGCCCCCAGGAACTGCGCCTCGTCGACGAACACGCAGGCGCAGGGTCCCGCTGCCAATCGCGCCTCGATCCGGGTGAACAGATCATCCCGCGGCAAAAACGTGTCCGCCTCCGCCGTCAGCCCGATCCGGGATCCGATCTGACCCTGTCCCGCGCGATCATCAAACGCTGCGGTCAGCAGATAAGGCTCCATCCCACGCTCGCGGTAATTATACGCGGCCTGCAGCAGGATCGTGGATTTGCCCGCATTCATGGTGGAATAATGGAAATAGAGTTTCGCCATGGAACGGGCCATAGCGCAGGCACGCGGCCAGCTTCAAGCGGCGGGTGGGGGTCGGGTCAGACGGCTGTGGATCATCCGACGCGACCGCAACGAACGGACGGGGCCCGGGGTGTGTGTGCCAAACCCCAACCGCGCGCATCCCATTCCTTGCCCAGGGCCAACCATCCCGTTTCGCCGCCCCAACTGGCGAAACCGGTTCAACCCCCACCTTAGCCAGCCCCCAAAAGGTGCTGGTTTCGCTTTACAATCCCGATCAGGCCGGGATGAATATGATATGGAGCTTGTCTGGCCGACGATCGATGGGAAAAAACCGGCGCGGCTCCCCGTTTTGCGCATCAAGGTTTTAGGGCGTTTTGCATATGGTTGATCACACGGGTTATTTGAAAAAACATACCGAAGCATTGGTCAAGGATGTGGGGCTTGAAGCGTCCTGTGCGCTGACCGGCAAATCCAAAGCCACGCTTGGCCGATACTATTCCGACGCCACCGAACATGCGGACCGCTTCATGCCGGTGGACTCCGTCGCCGTGCTCGAAGCCGCCGCGCGCTACCCCCATGTGACCTCGGCCTTGGCGGAATTGCGGGGGATCACCCTGTCCTATGATCAGGAACGGCGGAATTCGGAATCGCGCGGCGTCAATCAGGACGTGATCACCCTGTCGCAACGGTTTGCCCAGTTGATGGCCGAATATAACCAATCCATCGATGATGGTGTCATTTCGGTGAACGAGGCAAAGCGGATGCTGCGGGAAACCGCCGCGCTGCAACAGATCCTGCTGGAGATGAAGCTCCACCTGGAGGATGAAACGATCTGATCCGCCGTCTTTGGCAATCAGCAACGACACCGGGGCAGGCATGAGGATAGGCAAACAGGTGTCATCGCCACTGAAGGATCGCTTCCCATGCCATTTGCCAAGACATATACCACATTCGATGTCCGCCGCCTGATGCAAAACTCCGAAGGGGCCGCATCGCCTGTGACCGGTGCCGCAGCCCATGCACGCGTTCTGCATGCCGAACAGGCGGGGCCGGGCGGTCCGGGGACGACACCGGCCCAGATGATGCACCGGACCCACAAGAGGCCGGGCGAATCCAACAGCCAGTTCAAGAACCGAGGCGGTGCCGTGCAGACCTCGGCGTTCAAAAACGTCCTGCAGCAATCCGATGCCGTGGCACAGGCCCTGAACTCCCCCCGGGGTCAGGCCGTGATGCGCGTTTTTGACCGCGCCGCCACCCAGGGTCTGCCCCTGCGCGCCATGCTGAAAGTCGGCGGTATTCAGGAGGCCGGTTTCCTCGCCGCGTCTGGTGCGCCCAAGGCCAAAACGGTGCACAAGAACGACGCCACCGTCAGTTCCGGGACGGGTGCCGGGGTGAACATCATCCTTGACCGTGGCCCCAACGCAAACACGTTCGTGGTGCAAACCTGCTACCCGCTCACGGTGTGCCCCGCCAGCAGTTACAAGGTGACAGACCAGGCCTCCCGGGCGGTGATCGAGCAGGGTTAAACCGGATTCGGAACCGGGTCACCTGCGACAAAGGCAGCCAGATTGTCCAGCGCCATCTGCCCCATGGACTGCCGCACCTCCAGCGCGGCGGTCCCCAGATGGGGTAGCAAAACCACGTTTTCCATGGCTTTCAGGGCGTCCGGCACCTTTGGTTCAAATTCATAAACATCCAGACCGGCCCCCGCGATCAGCCCGGTTTCCAGCGCTGTGATCAAGGCCGTCTCATCCACCACATCGCCGCGTGCGATATTCACCAGATGGGCGGTGGGTTTCATCGCCGCCAGCTCGGCCGTTCCGATCAGGTGATGCGTGGCAGGCGTGGCGGGCACGGCTGTCACGACGATATCTGCCGCCCCGCAAACCTCTGCCAGGCTACCCAACTGCCGCGCCGGCAGGCCTGCATCGGCAACGGCAGATCGGTTGAAAAACACAACCTCCATGCCAAATCCGAAATGCGCACGTTTGGCGATCGCCTTGCCGATCCGCCCCATCCCGACAATGCCCAGCACCTTGCCCGACATGTGCAGGCCCAGCATCTGCGTGGGCTGCCAGCCGGTCCACTTGCTGGCGCGGAGCAGCCGTTCCCCCTCACCGGCCCGGCGGCATGTCATCAGCATCAGGGTCAGCGCGATATCCGCTGTTGCATCCGTCACGGCGCCGGGCGTGTTGGTTACCACAAGCCCGGCCGCCTTGGCCGCGGCGACGTCGATATGGTTATAGCCAACCCCGAAATTGGCCAGGATCTTGCAGCGGCCGGGCTCATCCTCGAACGCGGGCGCGCTGAACCCATCCCCCAGGGTTGGCAAAATCGCATCGTAATCGTGCAGCGCGGCGCGCGCCTCCTCTACGGAAAGCGGCTCCTCCCGGTCATTCAGGGTTACGTCATAGGCGGCCCGGGCGGCCTCCAGATTGGCATCCGGCAAGCGGCGCGTGATCAGCAGTTTCGTCATCAGTACATCCTTCCGCCCACGGGCACAGTCTTGTCGGGCCGCAGCAGCACAACCTCTCCATCCTCATCCGGAACCCCCAATACCAGCACCTCCGACATCACGGGGCCGATCTGGCGTGGCGGGAAATTCACCACGGCCAGCACCAATTGCCCGGGCAGATCCTCAGGTGTGTAATGTTTGGTGATTTGGGCTGAGCTCTTTTTCTCTCCAAGCGCCGCGCCGAAATCGATCCACAGCTTGATCGCGGGTTTGCGCGCCTCGGGAAAGGGTTCCGCCCGGCTGATCCGGCCCACGCGGACATCAACCCTGGCAAAGTCATCAAAGGTGATCGTCACTGGCTCAATGCCCGGCTGCGATCCGCGGCAGCCTTGACCGTCCGCACCATCAGCGGTGGCAGGCCCCGATCCGGGTCCATCAATTGCGCCAACCCCGCCGCGGTCGTCCCTTGGGGGGAGGTGACATTGACCCGCAATTGCGCCACCGGTTCCTCCGATAGCCGGGCCAGTTCGCCTGCACCCGCCACCGTCGCCTTGGCCAGTTTCATGGCCAGTGTGGGGGGCAACCCTTCGGCTTCCCCGGCGGCGGCCAGGGCTTCGATCAGGTGAAACACATAGGCCGGGCCGGATCCCGACACCCCGGTGACCGCATCGATCTGTGCCTCGTGGTCCAGCCTCACCACGGTGCCGATTGCTGTTAATAGTTCGGTGGCCATCGAAATATGCGCGTCATCGGCTTTGGCATTTCCAATGATCGCCGTAATCCCGCGCCCGACCGCAGCAGGGGTGTTGGGCATGGCGCGAATGATCGGGGTGTCCGCGCCCAAAATTGCCTCATAGGTCGCGATCGATGTCCCCGCCGCGACCGACAGGAACAGCGTGTCGCCATCACCCAAAGCAGCCAAGGAGGGCAGGGCATCGCCCATCATTTGCGGTTTGACGGCCACCAAAACCAATGCCGGGCTGATCGGCAATGGGCCGTTCACCGATACCCCCGTTCCCTTCACCCAGTCAGATGGTTTGGGGTCCACAACGGTCACCGCCGCTGCCGAAAGCCCATCCGCCAGCCATCCGGCCAACATCGCACTGCCCATCTTGCCGCAACCCAAAAGGACTATGCCGCGCTCTTGCAACTCTGCCCTGTCCATCGCCGTCTCCCGCACTTTTGCGAACGCTAAAACATCGCTCCACAAGTGTCTAACGCGACGAAGCTCTCCACAAAGCCCGCCTCGCATCTCTTTCTTATTGGTAAAAATACTTCGGGGGGGTTGGGGGGCTGGCCCCCCAATCGATCGGATCGCCCTGGCGATCCGAAACACCTCAACAGTCTCATCACGCCGTTTCACAGACCCCCAACAAAACTGTCCCCGCGGGGACAGTTTTGCCGTTTGCTCGATAGATTTGGGTCAGGCGCGGCCGTAGGCCTCCGCAATGGCGACCTGCATGGCATCTTCGACAGTGCGGTCGCCCCAGACAACAAGCTGGATCGCCGGGTAGAACCGTTCCGCTGTCAAAACGGCGGTGCCGATCAGGCTGTCGATCTGTTCGGGGCCCGCCATTTGGCCGCCGGTCAGAACCAGACCATAGCGCCAGACCATCAATTGCTGTTCGCGCCAAAAAGTGAACGCACCGGCCCAGCATGTGTCATTGATCTTGTTGAGGGCCTCGTAGAGTTGGGGCAGTTTTTCTTCCGGCGGCTCCATTTCGAAGGTGCAGATCAGGCGCAACGTCTCGTCATAGCCGGACCAGGCGAGGGTGATGGAGTAGGTCCGCCACTGCGCCTCGACCGCCATGGCGATCTGGTCATCGGCGATACGGTCAAAGTCCCACGAATGGTGCTCTGCCAGATTTTCGACGATATCGATGGGGTGGAGGTCTTCCGTTTCCAGATACTGTTCGGAAAGCGACATGCCCGGCCTCTTTTGGTTGAGCGATGGCAATTTGTTGACCTACCACCACTGGGTGCCTGCTCAAGGTCCGGCAGGGGCTCCCGCCGCCCTTACTAGATATGGTGACTATGCACCGCCTTCGTGTAAAGAGGAATTTTGTGAATCTCCGATGAATGACCCCAAGATATGGGGTTATCCCCAACTATATTGTGGGACTGCCTGTCTTGGCAGCAGTCCCGGTCAAAATCATGCGGCCACCTTGGCCATTCCGGGCAGCCGATCACCGGGTACCATCCGGTATCCCTGGCCCCAGGCGGTTTGGATCATGTCGGGCTTGCCACCTGCGGCGGCCAGTTTCTGGCGGATACGACAAAGGTATACTGTTACCACACCAACATCGGGCTCGTTCTTCCAGGCATAGAGTTGGTCCATGATGTTTTCGACAGAGACCGTCATGCCGGGATGCAAGGCCATCATCTCGATGACTTCGTATTCCAGCCGCGCCAACGGCACTTCGGTTTGCCCGACATGGACGACGCGGGCGCACATGTCGATGGTGGCGCCATGGATCGTCACGACCGGGCAGGTGAGCCCGGCATTGCGAACGACCAGGGCGCGGAGTCGGGCCGCGACCTCCTGAATCGAGGTGCCGGAATGAAACACCGTATCGGCGCCTGCGCGAAAAACCTCTGCCAGCGCGTCTTGATCCGCCTCCGGCGCCATCACCGCCATGGGAATGTTCGGGGCATGACGGCGGATCCGGCTGACGATCTTGTCGGCCTTCCAGCCGGTGCGGTCATAGTCCAGGATAATCGCATCCTGCCGACCGAGGGTGATGAAATCAAAGAAAGCCTCTTCGGTATCGGCTTGGGTCAGTAGAAAGCCCGATTTCAAAAGGTCCTGCGACAGGGGCATGGTCGTCCAGGTGGTGTCTGCGATCAGAATGCGCATAGGCGGGCTCCTGCGGGGCGTGCGTCAGACCGCCGGCCGAGGAAGCAGCAAGGGCAAAGCCAAGCCGCTGCGCGTCAGGGTGGGTCGACTGATTTTGTGGGAATGCGGCCTTCTGACCGGTCAGGCACCCGGGAAAACCGTAGGGCGCGTTACCACCACGTTATGCCGGTTAGGTAAGCCAGCCGTTAACGGCTGGGACCAATTTCTTAACAATTGGAGCTATCTCGGGATGGCGCTCGGCGGGACCGCTTCGACCGACCCGACACCGATGACCGACACCGCCTAACCCTTGGCCGCGGCTTCCAGCGCGTCGATCCGGGCCTTCAACGCCTCATTCTCTTCACGCGCCTTCTGTGCCATGATGCGGGCTGCGTCGAACTCTTCCCGCGTGACGAAATCGCGATCCGCCAACCAACGGTCCATCATCGACTTCATCGCGTTCTCGGCTTCTTCCTTGGCCCCCTGCGCCACGCCCATGGCATTGGTCATCAACTGGGACATGTCGTCGAAAAACTTGTTGCGGCTCTGCATGGTGGCGACCTCTCGTTACACTTGACATATATATGGGTGCCAACGTGCGGCGGCTCAAGGTTGACTTCGCCGCAGCAGGTCAGCAAGAGCGCGGATATGCAGGCATTTCTCATTCCCTTTCCCGAGATCCATCCCGAGATTTTCTCTGTCACGCTCTTTGGCATCGATCTGGCCCTGCGCTGGTACGCGGTTGCCTATATCGTGGGGATCTTGCTTGGCTGGTGGATCGCGATCCGGGTCGTGGCGCGCCCCCATCTGTGGCGCGACGATGCCCCGCCGATGACGAAGGCGCAGATCGAGGATCTGCTGACATGGGTGATCCTGGGTGTCGTTCTGGGCGGGCGACTGGGTTTCGTGCTGTTTTACAGGCCGCTTCACTACCTGGCCAACCCGGTCGAGGTTCTGTTGATCTGGGAAGGCGGCATGGCCTTCCATGGTGGGCTGATCGGCGTGATCGTGGCTGTCTATCTGTTCACCCGAAAATACGCGATCACTCAGTTGAGTGCGGCGGATGTGCTGGCCATCGCCACACCGCCGGGCCTGATGTTCGGGCGTATCGCAAATTTCGTGAATGCCGAATTGTGGGGCCGACCGACCGATATTGTCTGGGCAATGAAGTTTCCCACCATGTGCGTCGAACCGGCCCGGCAGGGATGTCTGGCGGCGGGCGAGTGGTTCTATTACGGCGACGAAATCGCGCGCCACCCGTCGCAGATCTATCAGGCGGGTCTGGAAGGGCTGGCCCTGGGACTTGTCCTGTTATGGCTGGCCCTGCGGCGCGGCGCGTTCAAGACGCCGGGCCTGATCGCGGGAACGTTCTTTGCCGGTTACGGCATCGCACGGTTCATTGTCGAGTTCTTTAGGGGAGCTGATCCACAATTCATGTCAGACGACAATCCGATCGGATTCATCATCGGATCTGGAAATTTTGGGATCACCATGGGCCAACTTCTTTCCCTGCCAATGCTGTTTATTGGTGTCGCCATGATCCTTTGGGTCAGGCGGCGCGTATGACAGATCTGGAGTGTCACCTCAAACAGCGGATCGCAGTGTCGGGGCCGATGACTGTGGCCGACTATATGAGCGAATGTCTGATGCATCCCGAACATGGCTATTACAGCACGCGCGATCCGTTCGGGGTTGGGGGGGATTTCACCACGGCGCCCGAGATCAGCCAGATGTTCGGCGAATTCGTGGGCCTGTCCCTGGCGCAATCCTGGATCGATCAGGGGGCGCCGGGCGCGTTCGTTCTGGCCGAGCTGGGGCCGGGGCGCGGCACGCTGATGGCCGATATCTTGCGGGCCGCGGCCAGTGTTCCCGGTTTTGTCGAGGCCGCACAGGTTGCGCTGGTCGAGACCAGCCCAGCCCTGCGCACCCAGCAGCGCGACCGGTTGGGCGATGACGTGATCTGGGTCGATATGATCGACCAGCTTCCGGGCGGCCCGCTGTTTCTGGTGGCGAATGAGTTTTTCGATGCCTTGCCGATCCGCCAGTTCGTGCGCGATGCCGAGGCGTGGCGCGAGCGGGTCGTGACCGTTACCGACGGGGCACTTGGCTTTGGACTGTCGCAGCCTGTGCGGCTGGGCGCGCTGGAGGGGCGGTTTTTCGATACGGCACCGGGCGGCCTGGTGGAGATCTGTCCGGCGGCCAATCCGATCATGTCGTATCTGGGGACGCGGATCCTGGCGGAAGGGGGCGCGGCGCTGATCATCGATTACGGGGATGTGCGGTCTGGCGGCGATACATTGCAGGCTATCCACCGGCATGAATATTCCGGCGTTTTCGACAATCCCGGCAATGCGGATTTGACCGCCCATGTGGATTTCGGCGCCTTGGCCGAAGCCACCCCGGCCCACTGTTATGGCCCTGTGACGCAGGGCATATGGCTGGAGCGTCTGGGGATCACGGCCCGGGCGCGCAAATTGGCGCGTCAGCTGGAAGGGCATGCATTTGAAAGCCATATCGCCGCACATCGGCGCTTGACCCACCCCGAAGAAATGGGAACCCTGTTCAAGACGCTTGGTGTTTTGCCATTCGATGCGCCGCCGCCCCCTGGATTTACCCAATGACGCTTGAGATTCTGACCTCTGACGCGCTTGCCCCCTTACGCCATGGTTTTTTCACGCGGCATGGCGGTGCGTCGTCAGGTATCTTCAGCGGGTTGAATTGCGGGATCGGGTCCAGTGATCAGGCAGATGTGGTGGCGATCAACCGGGACCGTGTCGCCCATGCCATGGGGGTGGAGCGCGATGCGCTGATCACCATGGGGCAGGTCCATTCAACGCGCGTGGCCACCGTCAGCACCCCGGCCCCGGAACGGGTGGAGGCCGACGGCATTGTAACGGCCACGCCGGGCCTTGCCGTCGCGGTGCTGACGGCCGATTGCATGCCCGTCCTGTTCGCGGATCGCCAGGCGGGGGTGGTTGGGGTGGCCCATGCCGGGTGGCGCGGGGCCTTGGACGGCATTCTGGAGCGAACGGTTGACGCAATGCGCGCGCTGGGCGCCCGGGCCGGACAGATCGCCGCCGTGATCGGCCCGTCGATCAGCCAGCGTGCCTATGAGGTCGGGCCGGAATTCATGGAGCGGTTCATCGATGATGACCCGGATAACACACGCTTTTTCGCGGGTGGGGCCAGTGACAGGGTGCATTTCGATCTGACAGGGTATGGCCTACAAAAACTGCGCTGTCACGGGGTTGGCCATGCGGAGTGGACCCGGCATTGCACCTATGCCGAGGGCGAGCGGTTTTATTCATACCGGCGCTCTGTCCATCGTGGTGAGGCCGACTATGGTCGTCACATCTCCGTTATTCGGCTTTGATCCACCGAAACATGTTACGGTCGGTCGGGTGTTTGTCTGCAGTTGATTGCTGTACCTTGATGGCAGGCCAGGCTGAGTTTTTCGTGCGTTCTGAATGCGTTATTCCAACGGCAGCATATTGTTAGCCAGTTGTTAACTGTCTTGTCAGAAGCGACGTTTGCTGTAGTCTGTGACGATTGTCTGCTTTTTGGCATCCAAAAGCTTTGACATCTGTGGCGGTTTTGAGGCAGAACAAATACACGATGTTCTTTTGGCCCATCGGGTCGATGGCATGATCGCGCGAAAAGACGTGATATCATGCGACCAATGTAACTGATGGCGGCCTCCTGTCAGTTACACACGCTCTTACAAGGGCGGCCCTGCACCACTTGGATCAGTGGATGCGCAAGGGCCGCCCTTAGATTTTCCGGGCCTTGCTTTTTTGGCCGCAATGTACATCGGCGAAAACCGACGGCGTTATGCCGTTTCGTCATCTGCCTGGGGTTCCAGCGCAAGGGCGGCTGGCGCAACCTCAAGATCCGCGGTGGATAGAGGGGCCGTGGGTTTGCTGAGCCGGTAGCGTGTGACCCAGATCAGCTTTTCCTCTGCACGGGTGATTGCGACATAGGCCAGCCGTTTCCACAGTGGCTGCCCGGCCTCGTTGCGCCCGGATCGTGCGGCTGCGTAAAGGTCGGGGCCAAAGACCTGCACCGTGGGCCATTGGCTGCCTTGCGCCTTGTGGATCGTGACGGCGGCACCGTGCAGGAAAGCCGCACCCATATGGGCCGCGAAGGGGATGAAGGGCTCTTCCTCATCCGGCATCTCGATCTTGATGATCGAGGCCGCACCAACCTGCGGATCCTCGGCCCCCATCACATGGAGGCGCGAAAAGCCTGGCTTGCTGCCGGGTCGCATATAGATGACCTGCGCCCCCTTGATCAGGCCGCGCGCCTCAAGGTCCAAACGTTTCTTGCGGTGTTTGAGGGGCAGTTCAAGGCCATCGCAGATCAGCGGCTCCCCCGGCAGCAGCGCATCCGGCGGCGCATCATAGGCCGCCCGAAAGGCGTGGATCAGGCGGATGCGGGTTGCGTTGCGCCAAACCAGCACCGGAGAGCGCGCCATCAGGTCGGATGTCACGCGGCCCGCATATTCGACCCGTTCATCCCGCCGCGCCGCGTCTTCGATCATGCGTTCGAATTGCTGAAATTCCAGCTCAGGATCTGCCAGGGCATGGGCCAGATCCAGGATCGGGTTATCCTCGGCCTGCCTGTGAACGCGGCTCAACACCATCTTGCGAGGGTCGGGCAGCTTGTCAAAGACCATGCCGCCGGATTGGTTCACCGGCGCCAGCTGGGCCGGATCACCGAACAACAGCAGGGTCGGGAAGATCTCTTTGAGGTCTTCATATTGCCGCTCATCCAGCATCGACGCCTCGTCAATCAGACCCACATCAAGGGGATCCTCGCGGCGTTTCCAACCGGTGATGAAGTCACTTCCCCGTAGCCCCGCACTGGCCAGTGCCCCGGGGATCGATTTGTTGGTCTGATAAAACGCCATGGCGCGGTCCAGGGCCTGGTCGGTCAGCCCTTCGATCTCGGGTCGGGGCCCTTGGCCTGCCAGCCATTCCGCGATCTTTTCGTATTCGGGGTCATAGACGGGGGTGTAAAGGATCCGGTGGATCGTCGTGGCTGCCACGCCGCGATTGCGCAACACGCTGGCCGCCTTGTTCGTGGGGGCCAGAATGGCCAATGTGCGGCGATCCTTGCGCCGCCGACCTTCCCAATCGCCCGAAATCAGTTCGACACCGATCTGTTGCAGCGCATCGGCCAGGTGGGCCAAAAGCAACGTCTTGCCAGATCCGGCCTTGCCGATCACAGCCAGAACGCTTGAGGTGTCATCGCGGGGTGGGGTCAAAAGCTCGTCGGTCAGGTTGATCCCGGCCTGGGCGAGCGCCTGGCTGGCCTTGTCAAAGGCCTCTGCCTGATCGTCGGAGAAGGGTAGGGTCGGTACCAGCATGGCCCGACCCTACGGTCTGCGCCCCCTCATCACCAGCACGTTTCGCTGGCCGTAGGGTTATGCGATCTCTGCAAGGCGGGGTTTCGCACGGGGACCAAAGGAACGCTCGACCCACTGCAGGGACATATCCCGGGTGACGCCAACGCGCTTGAGCGTCCGGGGCCAAGCCGCCTGGTTCATTTCCCACAGGCCCACGCCGATTTGCTCGCGACCTTCGCCTTTGGTGCCGATGACATCGGGCTCGACGCCGTAGAGGCGATAGATGCGTTCCATACGTGGGTCAAAGACCCCAACGAAGTGGTCGAGGTGGAAGTTGGCCATGATCTCACCAGCGCCCAGAACCAGACCGGCGGAGACGCGGCGATCGGCGGTGGGCGAAAGGCAGAACCGGGTGCATTCCCAGATGAACGGGCTTTCGATGCGTACACCGTCGGTCAAGTGGATGAAGTGATCATTCACCATGGTCTGACCAATGGTGGGAAGAAACCGCATGGACCCGCCATGGGTGCCGTCTTCTTGTTCCCAGATGACGTAAAGCGGGTTCAACGCGTCATATTCGTCGCGCTCTTCCCCTTTGTCATTCACACTGACATCCCAGCCAAGACGGTTCTTGAACTGCTCGGCGCGGTCACGAAACATGGTGTCGCGCAGAACGGGAAAACGGGCGAGATCGGTGGCATAAACGTAACGGAGCATAGGGTAGGACCTTCCTAGATTAAGTTGTCTGGAAGGTTAGGGTGTGACGGTATTCAGACCCCTATCAAGGGGAACGTTATGTTGACACTTCTTTTACCCAATTATGCCGCGATTCGCGTCAGAGTTGCAATTACTTTAGACAACAATTAACCCCCGGCTGAGCGCGCGCGCAACCGCATGGGTCGTATTCATGGCCCCCAGTTTGTGCCTGGCGGCCTCGATATAAACGCGCAGGGTATGCTCTGAGATCTGCATCTCATCGGCGGTCTGCGCGCGGCTCAGGCCCTTCGCAAGCAATGTCATGGCGCTGAGTTCGCGCGGCGACAGATTTGCGGCTGACTGCTGCTCCGTGCCCTTTTCAAATTCGAGGGCCTTTTTATTAAATTCGTGGGCAATAAGGATAAGATCGCGGGAATTCGTCTCGATAAAATCTGCCCAAACTTCGTCAGGGCACGTATCTGTCACCGTGAAGAGGGCAAATTGACCCTGCGGTCCCCGGATCGGTATCGTGAGACCTTGATTGCCGATGCCAAAGGATATGGCCTCACGGAAAAAGGATTTAGCCGCCTTGGTCGACCAATCCAGTTGTTTCCAGTCGACGGGATGGAACCGTTGAAAACAACCGATGATGACCGGATCCATGCGGAGATAGTCTTTCTCCACATACCGGTCGACCCATTCCTGACTGTATGTACCGGCGCCAAAACGTTCTCCAACGCTGTTAACCCAATGGTAAACCACATGGGTGACAGCATAGTGCTCGCGAAGCGATTCAGTCGTGATTTGCAGATCTTCAAGCGTTATCGCCTGCTGCAATCGCTGAATAAGCTCCTCGAGGTTTGGATGCATTCTCTAGCGGTCCGTCCGTAACAGCGTTGCCTTGCGCCGCCAGCTCAGACGCGGCAACAAGTACCGTATCGTCAAGCTGATCTGCGAGTCTGGCAAGTCCATTCTGCTCCGCAAACACGCGAAGGTCTGTCAGAACGTCTATAATCCAAGCGTTGGGCATTGTTAACAGTTTCCCTGATATCTCGATTACTTACACAACCATAGCACGCAGCGATCATCAGAAAAATTCCCTCTATTTTACTCCCCATAAATGGGGAGGTGGGCTTGTGTAAATCACTGTAATCCCCCAGAGGTTGCCATAGCAAGGGTTTTGGCAGAGACAATTTTCACTAATTTGATTCTTGGTCATGATCGGATCTGGCGTTATGAATCCATTAACCAATTCTCGCATAGGTTGATTGTTGTCGATACGTAACTCAACCTGTCAACTAAAAAGGGGCCGCCTTTCGGCGACCCCCCTTTTTGCGTCCTGTTGGCCTTTAGGCTTGCGTGACTACTTGGCGTCGAGCGCGTCTTCCAATGTGCGCAGTCCCGTTTTGGGAGATTGAACCAGAACCGCCATGTTGCCGGGCTTGTGTTCATTGCGCATCATTTTCATGTGGGCATCGGGGATTTGATCCCAGGCGAAGACCTCAGACATGCAAGGGTCCAGACGGCGCTCCACCATCAGACGGTTGGCTGATGCGGCCTGTTGCAGATGCGCAAAGTGGCTGCCCTGGATGCGTTTTTGATGCATCCAGACATAGCGTGCATCCATCGTCAGGTTATATCCAGTGGTTCCGGCGCAGATCACGACCATCCCGCCTTTCTTGACCACGAATGTCGAGACGGGGAATGTGGATTCGCCGGGATGTTCGAACACCATATCGACATTGACACCCTTGCCCGTAATCTCCCAGATCGCCTTGCCGAATTTGCGGACTTCATTGAACCAGGCTTTGTATTCGTCGGTATTGACCGTGGGCAATTGCCCCCAGCAGTCGAAATCCTTGCGGTTGATGACCCCCTTGGCGCCCAGGCCCATGACGAATTCGCGCTTGTCCTCGTCCGAGATCACCGCGATTGCATTGGCGCCCGCCGTGTTGATCAACTGGATCGCGTAGGATCCCAGGCCCCCGGACGCGCCCCAGACCAGGACGTTCTGGCCCGGCTTGAGTTCATGGGGGTGGTGGCCGAACAGCATGCGGTATGCCGTGGCCAGCGTCAGGGTGTAGCAGGCGCTCTCTTCCCAGGTCAGGTGCTTGGGCCGCGGCATGAGCTGTTGTGCCTGCACGTTGGTGAACTGGGCGAAGGATCCGTCGGGCGTTTCATAGCCCCAGATCCGCTGGCTGTTGGAAAACATCGGGTCGCCGCCGTTGCAGTCTTCGTCGTCGCCGTCATCTTGATTGCAGTGGATCACGACTTCGTCGCCGACCTTCCAGGTCTTGACCTTGTCACCCACGGCCCACACGATGCCGGACGCATCCGACCCGGCAATGTGAAACGGGGCCTTATGCACATCGAACGGCGACAGCGGAACACCAAGGCCCGCCCAGACGCCGTTGTAGTTGACGCCAGCTGCCATGACCAACACCAGCACCTCGTGGCTGTCGAGCGTTGGCACATCCACAACCTCGACCTCGAACGATTTGTCGGGCTCCCCGTGCCGCTCCCGCCGGATCGTCCAGGCGTACATTTTTTGCGGCACATAGCCCATCGGGGGCATTTCGCCGACCTCATACAAATCCTTCTTGGGCGCATCGTAAGCCGCGATGGCTGGGGTCTCGTCCAAGGCCATGATGTGTTCCTTTCATCGCTCTTATATGCCGCAACGCAGAATCGCATACGGCGCTGCGTCGTGCCTACGTATCGCAAAGCAATAATGCAATAGAATTTGTGCATCATATTGAAATTTTATGTCGCGTCCGATTTGCGGTTGAACCGGTCGGACGGTGTCCCGATATGATGAACGTGGTAGATATCATCATAGAACATGGGCTCCGCCCACAGGATCGCGCGCCCGCGGCAGCCCTTTTCTGGGACGCGTTCTCTGGCAAACTCTCGCCTGTGATGGGGCCACACTTCCGGGCATTGCCGTTTCTGATCCAGGTGCTGGACCCGACCCATGCCATCAGCGCC
The DNA here is from genome assembly GCF_016901225.1 of Actibacterium sp. 188UL27-1. GTDB lineage: Bacteria > Pseudomonadota > Alphaproteobacteria > Rhodobacterales > Rhodobacteraceae > 188UL27-1. The sequence continues at coordinate 554,977 of NZ_JAFEUL010000001.1, forward strand.
CGCGATGCGGCGGGGCAATTGCTGGGCATTGCCGGTTTCAAGACCGCCCGCGGATCCTTTGTGGGGGGGGACTGGGCGGACCTGGCACAGCATTACGGGACATTCGGCGCAGTTTGGCGGGCCGTGCCCCTTTCGGTGCTGGAGCGCGCGGTTCAACCCGACATGCTTTTGATGGACGGCATCTGTGTGGATGAGGCGGCGCGGGGGCGGGGCGTCGGCACGCAGCTTTTGACGGCGGTCAAGGCCGAGGCGCGGCAGCGCGGGCTGACCGCCGTGCGACTGGATGTGATCGACAGCAATCCGCGGGCAAAGGCGCTGTATCAACGGCAGGGCTTTGTCCCCGCGGGGACAGTAACGCTGGGTCCCCTGCGCCATGTCTTTGGGTTTCGCGAGGCGACGACCATGACCTGCGCCGTTTGACCCCGCGCATTCTGCGGTGCAGCGCGTTGACACTTGTCGAATGTTTCGTATACGAACGCCTTGACGAACAAAAATTGCGAAGACTGACTCGAGGTGCGCCATGACCGACATGCAGAAAGACCGCCCCTGGCTGTTTAGAACCTATGCCGGGCATTCGACGGCCAAAGCCTCTAACGCGCTATATCGCGGCAACCTGGCAAAAGGGCAGACCGGATTGAGCGTGGCCTTCGATCTGCCGACCCAGACCGGATATGACAGTGACCATACCCTGGCGCGGGGCGAGGTTGGCAAGGTTGGCGTACCCGTCAGCCATCTGGGCGATATGCGGACGCTGTTTCAGGACATTCCGCTGGGCCAGATGAACACGTCGATGACGATCAACGCAACGGCACCTTGGCTGTTGGCGCTTTACATCGCAGTGGCCGAAGAGCAGGGCGCCGATGTCTCTGCCCTGCAGGGCACCGTACAGAACGATCTGATCAAGGAATATCTGAGCCGCGGCACCTATATCTGCCCGCCCAAGCCATCGCTCAAGATGATCGCGGATGTGGCCGAGTATTGCTACACGACCGTGCCCAAATGGAACCCGATGAATGTCTGCTCCTATCACCTGCAGGAGGCGGGTGCGACGCCGGAGCAGGAACTGGCCTTTGCGCTTGCCACGGCGCAGGCAGTGCTGGATGAGTTGCGCCCCCGGGTGCCTGCGGACGATTTCCCGATCTTGGTCGGGCGGATCAGCTTTTTCGTGAATGCCGGTATCCGGTTCGTGACCGAGATGTGCAAGATGCGTGCCTTTGTCGATCTGTGGGATGAGATCTGCCAAGACCGCTATGGGGTTGAGAACCCCAAATTCCGCCGGTTCCGTTATGGGGTTCAGGTGAACTCCCTGGGCCTGACCGAGCAGCAGCCCGAGAATAACGTTTACCGGATCCTGATCGAGATGCTGGCGGTCACCCTCTCGAAAAAGGCCCGGGCCCGTGCCGTGCAGTTGCCCGCCTGGAACGAGGCGCTGGGCCTGCCGCGCCCCTGGGATCAGCAATGGTCACTGCGGATGCAGCAGATCATGGCGCTGGAAACCGACCTTTTGGAATATGACGATCTGTTCGAGGGCAATCCAGCCGTCGACCGGAAGGTCGAGGCGCTGAAAGACGGCGCCCGGGCGGAGTTGGCCAATTTGCAGGCCATGGGCGGCGCGGTCGACGCGATCGAATATATGAAGGCGCAACTGGTGAACGCCAATGCCGACCGGGTCAATGGTATTGAGAAAGGCGAGACCGTTGTGGTCGGCGTCAATAAATATACCCAAGGTGAGCCGTCGCCCCTGGTGGATGCGGATGGTGGCATCATGGTTGTTGATCCGGCGGTGGAACAGGATCAGATTGACCGCTTGAACGCTTGGCGGGCCGAGCGAGACGAGGCGGCCGCGCAAGCTGCCATCGCCGATCTGCGGGCTGCGGCGCAGGCAGGTGAGAATGTCATGCCTGTTTCCATCAAGGCCGCCAAGGCCGGTGTAACAACCGGTGAATGGGCTGGTGTCATGCGGTCCGTCCATGGTTTGTATCGCGGGCCGACCGGTGTGTCGGCGGCGCAATCCAACAAGACCGAAGGGCTGGATGACATTCGCGATGCCGTGAATGTCGTGTCAGATCAATTGGGGCGGCGCCTGCGGTTCCTGATGGGCAAGCCTGGCCTGGACGGCCATTCGAATGGAGCGGAACAAATCGCCTTTCGCGCGCGCGATTGTGGGATGCAGATCGACTATGCGGGCATCCGCCTGACCCCGGATGAGATTATTGCCGCCGCACAGACCGACGCCCCCCATGTCATTGGGTTGTCTATATTGTCCGGCAGTCATCTGCCGCTGGTCGAGGAATTGATGGCCAAGCGTCAAAGTGCCGGACTTTCGCATATTCCGGTTATCGTTGGTGGAATTATTCCGGATGAAGATGCCGTGCGTCTGAAAGCAATGGGCGTTTCCAAGGTTTATTCGCCAAAGGATTTTGAACTGAATCGGATCATGATGGACATCGTAACATTGGCTGATCCGTCAACAATTGCGGCTGAATAAAAGGGTCTTTACGGCATAATCACGCGCGTTATGATGCTCGCTATAAATAGCGATTTGCATTTGGTTTCGATTTTCGACATTTGGTTGAAGAAAAGGAGGCCAATATGGCGATAGACCTACATGCACTTTCCCGCAAAGAGCTGGAAAAACTCCAGGTCGATATCGATAAGGCGCTGGCAAAAGTTGCCGAGGAAGAGCGCAAAGCCGCTCTGGCCGCTGCTGAAAAAGCCGTAGCGAACCACGGGTTTTCGTTGGATGAGCTGATCGCCAGTGGCGCGGTCGGCGGTAAGAAAGGGCGCAACGCACCTAAAAGCCCTGCAAAGTACCGGAACCCCGATAATCCAGAGCAAACCTGGTCTGGCCGTGGCCGTCGCCCTGGTTGGATTGCCGAGGCGGAAGCGGACGGCAAGGTGCTTGCTGACCTGGAAATCTAGAATATCATTTTATAATGAACGTTTGGGCGCGGCTTTGTTTAAGCCGCGCCACATTTGTGGCTGCTGTGTTTCGATTTCTTACGCCCGACACGGCTGCGGTGAAATATTGAGATATCTACGACACGCCGAAAATGAAACTCGCCGTAATTGCTGCGGTGCCGAATGACGACAAAGCGCGGTTTATTGCGCGGCTGCCCAATTGGCAGGCCAAGTTAATATTTGATCATGACGATCTTGGATCCCCACTCCTTGACATAACAATTGATCTGTAGCGGGCTGGAACGGCCGACACGGCTTTCAATCAAAAAACGCAAGGTAAGGAATAGCTGAATGCCGCTGCTTGAGCACCAGCGCGTTTTGTTTCTAATACCTTCCAAAAGGTTGGGTGTGATTGATATATGACCGACCGGGAATTTTGCAGCGCGGCGTTCCCAAATCGCTGTCATTTCCCTTTCTTTCGCATCGGGACGAAAAGAAATTTGTCGGGTGGTGGCCTTGTCCAGTGGTCTGATTTCGGGATGGGGATGCGCAATGATCCTGGCCTTGCCCCGACCCGCGGCGATGTGGCGTTCGAGGTTGTGGCGTCCCCCCGGCCGTGAACCGATCTGGGTTTATGTGGTTGCGCGCCCTCGCCAACTGCGATCATCTGCACTGAAAAAGGGGGCATTATGACTGTTCATATTGGTGCGCAACCGGGGCAAATCGCGGAAACCGTCTTGATGCCGGGCGATCCGCTGCGGGCGAAATGGGCCGCCGAGACATTCCTGACAGAAGTGACCTGCATCAATGAGGTGCGCGGCATGTTGGGGTTCACCGGCATATGGAACGGCCATCGCGTGACGATCCAGGGGTCGGGCATGGGGATGCCCTCGCTGTCGATCTACGCCAATGAACTGATCCGGGATTACGGGGCACAAACGTTGATCCGCATCGGCTCCACCGGGGCCATGCAGCCGGATATCGAGTTGCGCGATGTGGTGGTCGCCATGACCGCCTCGACCCTGTCGACCCCCTCCCGCGGGATCTTTCGCGAATTGAACTATGCCCCCTGCGCCGATTTCGGGCTACTGCGCGCCGCTGTCGCGGCGGCGGAGGCGCGCAAGGTCACAACCCATGTGGGCGGGATCTATTCATCAGACGTGTTCTATGATGAGCGACCGGACCTGAACGAACAGATGACCCGGCATGGCGTTCTGGCCGTGGAGATGGAGGCGGCCGAACTGTACACGCTTGCCGCGCGGCACAAACGGCGCGCCTTGGCCGTGTTGACCGTATCCGATCATCTGTTGACCGGGGCCGCGCTGGACAGTGCCTCCCGCCAGTCCGGGTTCAGCGATATGGTCGAGATCGCGCTGGAAGCGGCGTTTGCCTGATTCGGGTCAGCGGCCGTGGCTGCGGTCATAGCCGTTCAGCGGTACGGGTGGGACAGGGCGGGCGGGGGCAAAGACCTCGACCAGCAGGGGATGGCAGGTGGCGACATCGCTGGAATGGGTCGTGCTACAATCGCCACCCGGGCAGGCTGACAACGCTCCCAAAAGATCGATCTGGGCAAAGAAGGTGATCTGATCGCCCGAGCGGGCGGGGCTGGCCTTCATGAAATACTGCCCTGTATCGCGCGAAAAACCGGTGCACATGAACACGTTGAGCACATCGTGGATATGGGGTTCGGCATCAGCCAGCCGCAGCCCGCGCGCGTCGGCCAGGGCACGGGTCAGATTGGAATGGCAGCAATAATGGTAGTCCTGCCCGTTCAGCAGGTGATGGGTATAGGGATCGCACCTGGTGCCGATCACGTCATGGACCCGCCCGCCAAACGCATCCTGTCCGTACCATTCCAGGCTGTCATCGATCACGACGGCCATGGGGCGTAGAAACGGCAGATTGGACCACAGCGCGCAGCCCGTCGTCACATGGGTCCCGTGCAGGGCGCGGGTCTTGCCGGAGAAGAACCGCTCTGACAGGTCATGGGCGTTCCACAGGTTCAGGTCACCCACCTGCGATCCATCAGGGCAGGAAATCCGAAAGACGCCGCCAGCGGGGACATCGAATGTGGCCGCGTCGCGGGGTGGCACGGTGACCTTGGCGACAGAGGGCATGTCATCCGCCTGGGCGCGCAGGCCTGCTACGCCGAAATCCGGCAATGTTTCGTTGGGATAGCAGATCACCGGCGCGATCTGGCGACGGTCTTCGGCATCTGGCGGTGTATCGATCATGGCCCCTCCTGCGTCACCGGCACCTGCCGGTATCGGTCAGAGCTTGGACAATGGCATCGATAGCGTAAAGGTGCTGCCGCGCCCGTAATCGCTTTTGATCAGAATCTGCCCACCCAACTGATCCGCCAGATCCCGGCAGATCGACAGGCCCAGACCTGTCCCACCCGCCCCGGCGCTGCCTTGACCTTCGGCGCGCCAATAGCGACTGAACACCATCCTTTTGTCTTTCTCGGTCAGGCCCGCCCCTTGATCTGTGACCGATAGGTGCAAATCGCCTTTGACCATATCGGCCCCGATATCGATGGTGCCATCGGTGGAGAATTTCACGGCATTGCTCAGGAAATTGATCATGATCTGATGGACACGGGACAGATCCATCACCACCGCCGCCGGAGCCGTGTCCGACATCGTCGTGGCGACATCGATGGTCTTGCCCTCCACCATCAACGTAGCCTGGGTCGTGGTTTTCCACATCGCCAGGGTCTCGGCCAAATTCACCTCTGTCTCGGTGGCTTGCATCGCATATTCATCCAGCCGGGCCATCTGCAACAATTGCGTCACTTGGGACTGCAGGTTGCGGCTGGCCGACAGCCCAGCCTGCGCCCACAGCTTGTGTCGATCCACTTGAGAGGCGCGATGAAACAGTTCGAACATCCCGTGGATCGCATTCATGGGTGTCCGGATCTCGTGGCTCATCGACGACATGAACTTGCTTTTCATCGCGGAAATGTCCCGCTGGGTTTGCTCGCCCATGCGCAATCGGTCCACCATGGCCGAGATCAGATTTGAAGGTATGACCGCGCTGCACCAAAACACGCCCAACGCAATGGCCCGCTGCCCTTCATGCACGAGTTCGGCATCATAGATCACGTTGCCGCTGAGGCTGCTTACCAGTGCGATCACAGGCGCCAGGCAGGCCGTGGTTACGATGGTTCCGGTTTGTCCCATGGCCAAAGCCGTGATCGCCAACAGTGGCAATACGAGGTGAAAGGTCTTGATGGCGGATCCGGGAATGACCCCGCCGCTCAGCAACAGGAACGTGCTAGCGACAACGCAGACCGCCACGATGACCTCCCACATCTGGACCCTGGTGTGGAGGGGCAACCCCTCGCGCAGGAGCAACAGGAAAAGCGGGACAAACCCGATTGTGCTGAGGCTGCTGCCCACGATCCAGCTGTCATAGGCAGCCCAGAACTCAACACCAGCCATGCCATGGATCAAAAGACCTGCCGCAACCGATGTGACAGCCACAACAGGCAATGCGGCAAGACCCACGAACCGAAGGTAGGTCCGTTCCGTCCGGTGGGGCCATTCCATCCCAAGGACGCGCCGCATCAGGATGGCGATAAGCGCGACCTCGGCCGCATTTACCAGCATCAGCCCGATAGAGAAAAGTGGCGACAGGCCCCACAGCAGATGACCCAGAAGAACCCCGATTGCATGAGACAGGACCAGGTCTGGAATGTAGCGCCGCTTGGTCAGGACAAGGCCGGCGATGATCAGGGCATTGGGCAGCCAGATTACTGGCATCTGGGCGGTTACGGCATTAAAGGCGTGGCTGGCGATGCTGAATGCCAACACTATGGTGCAGATCAGCCCGATGCGCAGGGGTCGTTTCATCTTGCGCAGTTCAAGAACGCCCCAGTATCTGTCCTCGCAGTTCGGCAAGGTATGTCCCCCCAACGGCTGACCTGTTCGTGTTAGCCGGTTGCACAGCGCAGCGTGTTCCCAAACCCTTACCAATTGATTAACCGTTGGTGAGGTAAAACGAAACCGGCCCCGCGAAGGGGCCGGTCGGTCTTGGGATTAAGGGGTTGGTTGGGCGGGTGCCGGTGGCGGGGTCTTGTCAGATCCGAACCAGCGCCGCTTAGGCCGCTCGGGGCCGTACCAATCCTCGTTCCGGGTGGCGTACATCGTACCGGCCAAGGCTGCGAAGGCCAGACAGGTGCCCGCCAGCAAGGCGTAATCTGCGCTGCGCAGGATCAGGTACAGGACCGCATAGAGCACAGCCAGCATCGCCCCCAGGACAAAGACCCGCTTGCCAAGTTTCAGTGCAGTGGCCCCGAACATCACCAGAATACCGATCGTTGCGGCACTGGCCAGGGCATAGGCCGCGCCGAACCCGATCTGCTCTGCAAAGGCCACCATCATGAGCACGAACATCGACTGGGCCAACCCGATCAGAATGTATTGCACCGGGTGGGCCGGGCGCCGCGTGCGGTCCTCAACCAGCAGGACAGTCAGGAAAGTCAGCGCGATGTAAAGGATGCCATAGCGCCCGGCGCGATAGGCCTTTTGGTAGAAATCATTGGGCTGAAAGAACGCCACGCCAAAGGTCTGGGAGCGATCGATCCCGGTCGCTGCCTCCGTCCGCTGTACTTGCGGAATGGGACGCGCGAGGTGCGGGATGGACCAGTTGGCCTCAAACCCGGCCTCGGTGATGGTCGACCCGTTGGGCAGGAATGCCCCCGTAAAGCTGGGATGCGGCCAATCGCTGACCATATTGACGGTGGTGTCACGCCCGGCGGGCACGATGTGCAGCGACTGTGCCCCGTTAAAGCCCAGCGTCATGGCAAATGTGTCGCGCTGCCGCGGATCGCCGATCTCGGCCCGCACACCGCCTTGGCCATGGCCTGCCGGGGCCAGGGGTTCCAGGGCAAGCGTTTCCTTCCCGTGGGTCAACGCCGCTGTCCCGCGCAGGGATCGGTTGGAGCCAAGGCTCATCTGCAATTCGGCCTTTTCCCAGATGATCCGCTCCTTGCCCGTCAGGACGCTGGCGGCTTTGTCCGTGGGAAAGTCGAACGTCATCTGTGCCTCCGCCGCATAGACAGGCACTTCGAAAATACCCCGCTTGCGGATCTCTGACGTGCTGTCCAGCGATACGTTGAACTGACCGGGCTGCAGTTGGATGGCGGGGCGATTGACCACAACCGTCTCATCGACCCAATCCAATAGCCACTTTCCTTCGGCATCCATGACCTTCTCTCCGGTCTCGGGGTCCAGCCGGTGGCGCCGCTTGCGCTCTGTCACCTCTTCCTCGACCGGGATCACCAGGACAGGCCCGCCAATGGTCTGCGCGCCGCCCCACTCCTGGCTGACCGTCCGCACGGTATCGCGGCTATAGCTCGATCTGTCGTCAATCACCGCGCCCACGAAAAACAATGGGATGAACATCAGCAGGGCCAGCAACCCCACGATACAGAATTTTAGTCCGGCAGAGCGGGACATTGGCAAATCTCCTTTGCGTCAATTGATTGGGCAAAGGATTAAGGGCCGCTGGTGCAGATGCTCCGGTCAGGATGTGCAGGTTTTGTGCAGGTCAGGCCGCCTGGTTCAGCGTCTCGACCGGCAGGATCGTGGGCAGGTGTCGCGCAATCTCATCCCAGGTTTCGCCTTCATCGCGGCTGTCAAAGATCGATCCGCTATTTGTGCCAAAGTAGAGGCCTGCCTGCGCGTCGGTCGCCATGGCCTGCCTCAGAACCGTGAAGTAGCAGTTCTGCTCTGGCAACCCAGCCTGTTTTTTCTGCCAATGCGCGCCCCCGTCGCAGGATTTCCACACAGCGACAGAGGCATCGGGCGGATAGCGGCCCGCACTGTCGCCATTCAGTGGAATGGTCCAAATCATCTGTGGATCACGCGGGTTCAGCGCAATTGGAAAGCCAAAGGTCGACGGCAACCCGTCCGTGATATCATCCCAACTGCGCCCGACGTCGCGGCTGCGATACACGCTGTGGTGATCTTGTTGATAAAGCAGATGGCCTGGCCCCCGCGTGATGTTACGGACGCGATGTCCGGTCTCGCCATCACGCGGCGCGGCGGGATGGTCATGGTGCCCGCAAGCCCCGGCATAAAGCACCCTGTGGCCATAGCCCAATGATCAGACCTGGGCGATCTCCTCGTCGAACGGAGGCTTCGAGGCCTCCCACCCGATCATCTTGGCAAAGACCGGGTCAGTCGCGGTCCATTCATCGCGTTTACCCTTTGAGAGCTGCACCACATCCCAGGTGGCACCCCTAGTCGCCTTTTGGCCAAATCGCGCGGATCGGATCAGACATGGCGTTCCAGCATCATCTGCTTGATCGAGGCGATCGCCTTGGCGGGGTTCAGACCCTTGGGACAAGTCTTGGCGCAGTTCATGATCGTGTGGCAGCGATACAGCTTGAACGGATCTTCCAACTCATCCAATCGCTCACCCGTGGCCTCATCGCGTGAGTCGATCAACCAGCGATAGGCGTGCAATAACGCGGCCGGGCCGAGATACCGATCACCGTTCCACCAATAGCTGGGGCAGGAGGTCGAACAGGATGCACACATCACGCATTCATAAAGGCCATCCAGCTTCTGCCGGTCCTCGATGGATTGCTTCCATTCATGCTCGGGTCGTTGGGTCTTGGTCTCCAGCCAGGGCATGATACTGGCATGCTGGGCGTAAAAATGGGTCAGATCCGGGATCAGGTCCTTGATCACCGGCATATGGGGGAGGGGATAGATCTTCACATCGCCTTTGATCTCGGCCATCCCGTATAGGCAGGCCAGTGTGTTGATCCCGTCAATGTTCATGGCGCAGGACCCGCAGATCCCTTCGCGGCAGGACCGGCGAAAGGTCAGGGTCGGATCAATCTCGTTCTTGATCTTGATCAGTGCGTCCAGAACCATCGGCCCGCAGGTATCCAGATCCACGAAATAGGTATCGACCTGGGGGTTCTTTTCATCATCCGGGTTCCAGCGATAGATCTGGAACTTGCGCACATTGGTGGCACCATCCGGCTTGGGCCAGGTCTTTCCCGTTGTGATGCGGGAATTCTTGGGCAGGGTCAGTTGTACCATTGTGCGGCTCCTATCCTAAACGGCTGATCACGAGCGGGGTCAGCCCGTCATTCAGCAAACATGTCACGGTTTCTTGCCGGGTCGCGACCCGGACGATCAGATCGATATCCTCGGCCTCGGGGCCCGCGACACCAGCTCGGGCCAGTTGCAGGATCTCACCAGACGAGGCGTTGTCGATAATACAATCCGCCGCAGGCTCGACCGGGACACCTGGGAACCGCGTGGCGAGCACTGGGTAAACGGCTTGCTTGGCCTGCTGGCGCGCCACCTGATCGGCCACTCCGCCGGGGCCACAGCTTGTCATCAGCATACCGATAGTGACCACGGCGCACAGACCGCGCGCCGTGAGAGGGATGTTAACCAATGTCACCACCCTCGCCCCCGAAGGACCGGGCCACTGGCCGTGGAGCGATGCGCCAACCAAGATCGGGCCAAAAGGCCATCAAAATGCGGGAGGCGCAGGCGCATCTGTCAGTCAGCCAGCAGGCAATACAGGTTGCCGCGATAGAGGTACGGCGCATTGTCGACACAACCAACCTTTTTGATGGGCACAAACGTGAAACCGGCATTGGTCAGCTGGCGTGGCGGGACAGCGCTGTTGCCACCATTGCGGTTGGCGCAGTCATTCACGGCCGCGGCCCGCTCGGCCGAAACGCCGCGGCCTGGGTTCAACCGGGCATAGCTGACCCCGTTCACAAAGGCGGTTTGGGTGATCCCCTGGCTGTTGATACCAGCCCCCCGGGCGCAGGATTCCAGGACATCTTCAACAGTTGCGGCAGAGGCCGCGCTCGCCAAGGCGCCAAAGGCGCAGGCGATCAGTAAGGTCTTCTTCATCAGTATACTCGTGCTTTGGGTGCGATTTTTTTCAGATCGATCCCGCCTTCATTATGCCCGAGCAGCGGGTTGAGGTGAACCGGACGGTAATCCAGCTCAACTTGCCCATTAACATAGGCAAGCGTGTGTTTGCGCCAGTTTTCGTCATCCCGGTCGGGATAATCCTCATGCGCATGCGCCCCCCGGCTTTCCTTGCGCGCCTCGGCACTGACCACGGTGGCCAGGGCATTCGGCAGCAAGTTTGACAATTCCAGCGTCTCCATCAGATCGCTGTTCCAAATCATCGACCGGTCGGTCACGCCCACATCGTCGAAAAGCGCATCTACCTTCTGCACCCGCGCCACGCCCGATTTAAGGCTATCTTCTGACCGGAATACGGCAGCATCCTCTTGCATGGCCCGCTGCAGCGACAGGCGCAGGCTTGCGGTCGAGGTCGCCCCCTTGGCATGGCGCAGCGCATCGAACCGGCCCAATGCCTTGTCCAGGCTGGCCTTGTTCAGCCGCGGATTGGGCGCGTTGGGGTCCACGACCTCTCCCGCCTTGATCGCGGCGGCCCGGCCAAAGACCACCAGGTCGATCAGGGAGTTTGATCCCAACCGGTTCGCCCCGTGCACCGACGCACATCCTGCTTCGCCTACTGCCATCAGGCCGGGTGATATACGATCCGGGTTGTCCTGTGTGGGGGCCAGCACCTCACCCCAGTAATTGGTCGGAATGCCGCCCATATTATAGTGAACCGTCGGCAAGACCGGGATCGGCTCCTTGGTGACATCGACACCGGCAAAGATGCGCGCGCTTTCCGAAATGCCGGGCAGTCGGGTTTTCAACGTCTCGGGCGGCAGGTGGTTCAGGTGCAGATGGATGTGATCCTTCTCTGCACCAACCCCTTTGCCATTGCGGATCTCCATCGTCATGCAGCGGCTGACCACGTCACGGCTGGCGAGGTCCTTGTAGGTTGGCGCATAGCGTTCCATGAACCGCTCGCCCTCGGAATTGGTCAGGTAGCCGCCTTCGCCCCGTGCACCCTCGGTAATTAAGCAGCCTGCGCCGTAAATGCCGGTGGGGTGGAACTGGACAAACTCCATATCCTGCAGGGGAAGCCCGGCCCGGGCCACCATTCCGCCGCCATCGCCGGTGCAGGTATGGGCCGAGGTCGCGCTGAAATACGCCCGGCCATAACCGCCCGTGGCTAGCACCACCATCTTGGCATTGAACACGTGCAGTGTGCCGTCATCCAGTTTCCAAGCCAGAACGCCCTGGCACTGGCCATCCTCCGACATGATCAGATCGGTCGCGAAATATTCGATATAGAATTCGGCGTTGTTCTTTAGAGACTGCCCATAAAGCGTGTGCAAAATCGCGTGGCCGGTCCGGTCTGCCGCGGCACAGGTGCGCTGTACCGGGGGGCCTTCACCATATTGCGTGGTATGGCCGCCAAAGGGACGCTGGTAGATCTTGCCATCCTCTGTCCGGCTGAACGGCACGCCATAATGTTCCAGCTCATACACCGCCTTGGGTGCCTCACGCGCCAGATATTCCATCGCATCGGTATCACCCAGCCAGTCCGACCCCTTGACCGTGTCATACATATGCCACTGCCAGCTATCGGGGCCCATATTGCCCAGACTCGCGGCAATCCCGCCTTGGGCTGCCACGGTGTGGGACCGCGTCGGGAAAACCTTCGTCACGCAGGCCGTCTTCAGCCCCTGTTCCGCCATCCCCAATGTCGCGCGCAGACCGGCACCACCGGCCCCCACCACCACAACATCATATTCGTGGGTCTCATAATCGTAAGCAGCAGCCATGGGTTACGTCTCCATTTCGGGTGGCGTCTCGGCGCCGACAGATCTCAACTCAGGTAAAGTCAGCGATTACAGAGCCAGCTTGACCAGTGCGAACAGGCCCGTTGCCATGGCACCATAGCTGACACAGACCATCGCAATGATCAGCAGCTTGCGTGTCAGGCCATGGCTGTAATCCTCGATCAGCACCTGCACACCGCTGCGAAAATGCTGGAAACCGACGATGATCATCAACGCCGTAACAATTGCCGGGAACGGCCGGGCGAAATGTGCGACCACATTCGCATGGCTTTCGCCGACCATCGGGCCGAACGCGATCAGGAACAGCGGCACCAGCAGCAACAACGCATAAGAGCTGATCTGCATATGCCAATGATGTTCGGTTCCGGTCTTGGCCGATCCCAGCCCGACGGCGCGCTTGCGATCCGTTACATAAGCCATCCGTCGCTCCTACAGCAGAATTACGGTGAAAATCGTCAACAGGACCGACCCGCCAATGACGGCCCACCCCATCTTTTCGGCCATCTCGAACTCCAGCCCATGGCCCGCATCCCAGATCAGGTGCCGCAGCCCAGCCAGCGAATGATACCAAAGGGCCCAGATCGAACCCAGCATGATCAGTTTGCCTAGGATGGATGTCATGAACCAGTCGGCGGTCGCAAAATAATCCGGTCCCGTCGCCGCAGCCAGCAACCACCACACTACCATCAACGCCCCCAGCAGCAGTGCATTGCCGGTCAATCTGGTGAGGATCGATGTCATCGAGGTCAGTTGCGGGCGATAAATGCTCAGATGCGGTGACAGCGGGCGATTGCCCCGGTTCACATCGGCCATGGCGGCTCCTTCCGGCGATGGCGCAATGTTGCGCCGTATTGGCTGACACACTGATATCGCATTTTGTGGGGGAGTCACGCTGTCAGACAGCCCAAAACCGCGGTCTTTTGGCGCAATTTGATTGATCATGCATATTTGTGATCACGCCAAATTTTTTTGTGATCACGTTTTTGCCAAGATATCGCCGTGGCAGCTTTGCTCCGGTTCTATTGGCAAGACCCGGATGGCGACCCTATTTACGGTTCGTATTATTCTCGACCGATTATTCCGATCTTTAAGACCATTTTGACCCAGTTATCGACCGTTTTGGTCAATAGATCCGGATTGCCCATGTCCCGACTATGCGTCACCACCGATCAGATTTCGACCGCTCAAACCGGGATGCTGTCCCGCTTTGATGAGCGGATGGCCCGGCATCTATGGCCGTTCTACGGGGCACCGCGCTCTATCACGGGCCCGGCTTTTACCGAATTTGTTACCCAATTCCGGCAAGCGGCCCAGGCCCGCGGGTTTCGCCATGAGCGCCATCTCCTTGATCTGGTCGAGGCCTATATGCTGAATGGATGGGCGCTTGAACTGCAGCCAAAATTTGAACAGATCGTTGCGGCCCCCATGCTCACAGCAGAGGAAAAGGCCCGCCGGATCAGGCAGATTTTCGTATCAGCCCACCCGGATTACCAGCCCGAGGCACGGTCCGCATGAATGACTTCAGCACGATCCAGTCGCCGGATGCCCCGGTGCAGACCTGCCCGAACAACTGTGCCGAAGCGATGGCCATGGCCAACCAGGAGGTTGATCTGGTCCGGCGGATCGATGATCCGATCCAGCGCAATGTCGGCATCACCGAAGCCTACCGCGATCTGGGGGAGGCGATGCCCAACAACTGGTGGGTCCGTCTGGCGGGCTATGTGTCGACCCAAGGGGGATGTGCCATGCGCCGCACCCAGCAATGGGATGCGCAGAGTATCGGCCGCTTGATCGTCAACCCCGAACAGGCGATGGAGGCGCTGAAAGACGCCAATATCTCTATCTTTTCCAGCGTCTATCCCCCCAACAAGTTCATGCATGAATGCGGGTTCGAGCGGCTCAAGGAATGCGTCGATGCAGGCGAGATCGAGGTGGACGAGACATTGATGGCCGGGCTTGAAAAGCTTAACAATGGCGATTTGCAGGGGGCCGCCGACCTGCTGGCGCAGCATGAACAGGTCGAGGTCGTCCAGCCCGTCTATGACCGGCACGCCGAAACCTTTGACGATCTGGGCAATGCCGAGGCCATGATGCCCGGTGATCAGACCAGCATTCCCATCGCCTATGAATGCACGCGGGACAATCTCGTCCCCCTCGGTGATCTTGATATCGAAGATCCCTTTGATCGCGTGAGTTATTACCACCGCCTCATGGATCGCATGAAACAGATCGAGGGGTTGCCGTGACCCGCACCCTTGTCGGTCTTGCCGCCGTCGCGGTGGCCCTCGTGTTGATTTGGAGCACCATCGTCATGACCACTCCCACCCCCGAACGGCCTGTGATCACGGTCAAGACCCACATCCTGGACAGTGTTCACGATTACCTGCGCAACAACGATCTGGCGGCCAATGAACAGCGGTTTCGGGACCGCGCGACCCCCGACGACTTCCCGGCCGATTATATTGTGGCCCGTGCCGGTGACCGCCATACCGACGATCCCGGCGGTGTCATCCTGACCTATGATGCGGGGTCCTGCCCGATCACGCTGCCAGCCGGTCGGCAATTCGCATTCAGCTATATCGGTGGCTACCTCGACAATATCGATGCCATCTTCCCGTTGGAGCCGATGCCATGGGACGAGATGCAGGAGATGGTCGCCCAGGTCACCGCGCAATTCGATGCGGCGGGCTGGCGTGCCGACGGTGATCGCCCGGCCCTGACGCCTGAGCAGTTCCTAAAAGGCGGGCCCGGCACGAAATGGGCTCGCGTCGGACACTGGCGTGCCTGCGATGCGCCCTTCGTGACGGCCTATGTTCAGGTCCGGCATTATAACTCATCCGCGCCGGGCTCCTTCACGCCGCCCGCTGGCTTGACGGCGCCCTTGCCTGACGATGCGCCGGACCGGTTTCTGATGCGCATCTGGTTCTACATCAAGGACAAGCCCGAGGTGGAGGCCGAACTGACGGCCCTGCGCAACGCCCGCCGGGTGGATGCCTCGGGCAAGGCGACTCAGGCCTTACCGGTTTCGGTCTGGATCGATGATCCCAACTGGCGGCCCGAAGATTGGTCAGGCACCTATATCGATTAGGTGCCTCGGTTTCGTGGTCTGCTTTATGGCGGAAACTTTGCAACCGTCTGCTGGGGGAAACCGGATTGTGCCGGTATTTATCTGTATATCGGCTAACTTTGAGATAAATGCCTGCCCCTCGAAACCAGATTGAGCGTGCAGTGACCGACTGAAGCAAAAAGAAAAAACCAACAAGTTGGTTATTCATATCAATACGTCCGAGCGTGACTGCTTCGCCCCCCTTTTGTGATGATCTGGATACCAGTACCGCAAGGGAGATCCGCGGCTTCCTGGTGGAACATGGTGACAAAGGCTGAACGCCCGGATATCTGAAAAAGGTGAAAAAGCTTTGAAAAAAGCGGCTTGGGCCGCTGGCCCTCGGTATTTGGCACCGGGGGCCATTACGCTACCTGATGATGGGGGCGTCCGGCATTTGATAGTGCGAGACTGACTTCGCCGTCTCCCGGATCAGCTTTTCGCGCATCCGCTCGGCATATTCCTCGAACCCGTTCGCGGTCACCACAAAGGCTTCGGGGCCGACAATCACATTCTCCCAAAAATAGGCGGTCAGGTCCGGCTCGCTGCCTTCGATGACGAGGGCATTCACGGTGATATCGGCGCCCATCAAGACCTTATGCGTATCGACCGGCACGATCCCTTCGTTGGAACTGCCATCGCCGGAGACATCGATGATCCGCCGCTTGCAGTCCGGGACCGCGGCGAATGTGTCATGGGTAAAGGTCAACGCTTCGCCAATGGCGGTTGAAAAATTGCGCCACTTGCGGCTTGTGTCCCCGATGGTGACGGCAAGGGCCTCCAACTCGTCGAAATCCCGCACCCGGGTCCACGGCACCGACACGACCTGGCGGGAACTGCCCGTCCACTGGATCACCGTCACCGCCGCTTCGGCCTGGACCAGCGCCTCCGACACCACTCCGTCCCGCAGCCCCTCCGCCAACCCATCCATCTGGATCTGGTATTCCTCCGGACTGACCGAGCCCGACACATCCACCGCCAGCGCCAATGCCAGGTCACAGGCCAAAGCCATGCCCGGAGCAAACGCGGCAGTGGAGAGCAGGAAAGATCGCATTACGCAAGGTTAGCAGGAAGTGCGGCCCACACCACAAGGATCAATCACCGCTGCGATAAAATAATCGCGGGCGGCTGCAATCGCGAACCGCTTGCCGGACACTGGACCTTCCAAGACGACCTGGAACTGGTCGACCAAGCGGGCAACTTCGACAACATCCAACCGAACGGGACTGCGTCGGTCTCGAATGGCGCCCTTACCGTCGCGGGTAGCGGAACCCACTCCACGGGATACCGCGCCGCAGGCACCTATGACGGTCCCATGCCGAACGATAAATCCCATGTGGTTTGGCCGCAGCTCAACGGCCTTTACCATATCGCCGAAGCGGGCGCGGCCACCTCCCTTGACGGTCGACCGGTTCGACACGGTGGTTTTTTCCGAGATTGACCAAGGCGAGCGGTTTGTAGGCAGCCCTTTCGTCTGGCGCACAATAGCGGCAGACTGCCCGACAATCAGCCAGGGCCGGTCTTGCCAGAAACAACCACTGGGCAATTGCTGCAACTGGCATTTACCCATGATGACGTTGATGATGCGATAGTCGGCAACACGCAGATCGCATTTTACTGAAATGATATCCTGGCCGGTTCCTACATGACCGCCAACTCTAAAGCGTTCGATGACGCAAATGATGGAGAGGCCTTGTTCGGGGTCCGGTACAAAATCAACGGCAATCCCGTCGGCGCAATGAACGCCTCGGTCTTGGAAGCAAAGATTTTCGACACAACCCTAACCCAAGCGAAGATCAACGCCCTTGAGATGACGCCGGTCGCGCCCGTACCGCTGCTCGCCGGTTTGATCTTGCTGTTGGCGGGTCTTGGTACTGTTACCCTGCTGCGCCGCCGCCAAGGTTGATCAGAACTCTAGGGGAAATCCGAAAGGGGCCGCTATCTAGCGGTGCTGTCTCGTTTCCAGAACATGACCGGACCGTTCGGTGCGTATGCATGGTTTATGCATAGGATGTGCATGGATCATGTATGCGCGGTGCGGGCCCGTTTCAGACCGCGATCACCGCGGCATCAGCACCCAGTAATCAAGGTCCAGCAGAACGTCGGGCAGGTACTTTCCGTCCTCCCCCCGTAGTGTCATCGGCGTGCCCTTGGTCGCGACCAGCCGCAATCTCAGGGCACCGATGCTGGGACTCGCGGTCTCGGCTTTGTCCAAAACCTCCGACCAGGCACGGATCGTGTCCCCCGCAAAACAGGGGTTTGCATGGGCCCCGCCATTGATCGCCACGATCATCTGGGCGTTGGCCAAGCCGTTGAAAGACAACCCCCTTGCCATCGAGATCACGTGACCGCCATAGATCAATCGCTGCCCGTCATCGCGGTGGGTCGCGTCAAAATGCACCTTGGCCGTGTTCTGCCACAGGCGCGTGGCCATCATATGCTCGGCTTCCTCAACCGTCACGCCGTCCACATGGTCGACCATCTCGCCCACGGCATAGTCGCTCCAGCGGTGACTTTCTCCTGCCACGGCGTCATTATATTCCGTAAAATCAAGGCCCTGAGGAATGTTCAGATCCTCGGCCAGAACGGCATCAGAAAGCTCCGGAACGATCGGATCTGGGGCAGGGGTCGCCACATCGCCTTTGCGCACCATGACCCAACGAACATAGCTCAGCACCAGCTCGCCCCGTTGGTTGCGGCCCTCGGTCCGTACCCAGACTATGCCTGTCTTGCCATTTGAATTCTCTTTGATCCCAATGACTTCTGATGTGGATGACAGCGTATCGCCGGGGTAGACGGGCTGCAGAAACCGCCCCTCGGCATAGCCCAGATTGGCGACGGCATTGAGGGAGATATCAGGCACCGTCTTCCCAAACACCGTGTGAAACGTGATCAGGTCATCCAGCGGTGACCGGGGCAGCCCGCAATTGCGGGCGAATTCATCCGAACAGGCCATCGCGTGCCGCGCCGGATAAAGGGCATGATACAGCGCCCGCTCCCCCTCCGTCACCGTGCGGGGCACGGCATGGGGCAGGGTTTGGCCAATGGTGTAATCCTCGAAATAGTGGCCTGCGAAGGTCTTGCTCATCCGGATTTTCCTTGCTCACCCAAGGGCTTGTTTGGATCGTAGGGTTGGGTTGCACCCTTGGTGACCGCCTGCCCGCAGCGCATCACGCCGTTGCTGGCATCGAACGCATAGGTCGGATCACCATAAAGCTGCCAGCCGTCGTTTAGCGCCGCCGTAACCTTGTGACAAAAGGCCGAGGTGTCGTCTGCGGTCAGGAACCGGTAGAGCATCGGGTTATCCAAAAGGGTTCACCCCCAGCCAGATGTGGATGCCCGCAATCACCGCGTAGACCACGACCGAGATCACGGCGAGTTTGATGTCGCCCTTGGCCTCGCCCGGGGCGGGCCTGTCCCACGGTCCGGCGCGATTTATGAGGATCACCTCGCTCACCGCCCAAGCCAGCATGCCGCCGAACAGCAGGATCGAGGCCAGGTCCCCATTGACCAACAAATGCGCCAGCGCCCAGACCTTGACGCTGGCCAACATCGGGTGACGCATCTTGCCGCGCAGGCGGCCGGTCGTCGCGCTCATCCCGAACAGAATGACAGCGGCGATCATCAACAGGTTGTTGATATGCGTTAAGAAACCAGCAGGGTTCCAGACGATGATAAAATCCGCCCAGCGATAGCCAAAGATCATCAACAGCAGCCCGGCGACGATGCCCAGGGCCACCAGACCCTTGCCAGGATCGCCCAGCCGCGCCCGCGTATCAGGGGCCAGTCGTTTGAAGTAGTGGGCGCCGCTCCATGCAGCGATCCCAAGGATCAGGAAGATAAATCCCATCAGGTTGTCTCCGCCTCCAACGCGGCGATGGCCCGTGCCTTGGCCAGCGTCGCCTCTGCCGTCTCAATATGCAGATTTTCGACGATGGCGCCATCGACAACGGCGACCCCTTGGCCAGCTTGGCGGGCGTCTTCGAAAGCGGCGATCTGGCGCACGGCCAGGTCGATCTCAGCCTCGGTCGGGGCAAAGGCCGCGTTGGCGATGGCCACTTGCGCGGGGTGGATCAGCGTCTTTCCATCCATGCCCAGATCGCGGCCCTGTTCGCATTCGGCGCGCAACCCGTCATCATCCTTGAATGCGTTATACACACCGTCTATGCAGATGATCCCGGCGGCGCGCGCGGCCAGCAGGCAGGTTTGCAAGGCCGTCTGCAGCGGCAGACGATCCGCCCGGAAGCGACAGTTTAGATCCTTGGCCAAGTCGTTGGTGCCCATCACAAAACCAGCCATGCGCGGTGCGTTGGCCAGGGCAGCGGCATTCAGGATGCCGGCAGGTGTCTCCATCATCGCCCAGATCTGGGTGGCCGCGCAGTCCGGGTTTATGTCGAGCGTGGCGGCGACGGTGGCCACTTGCGCCACGGTCTCCACCTTGGGCAACAAGACGGCCTGCGGAGCGATGTCCATCACGGCATTTAGATCCGACGCGCCCCAGGATGTGTCCTGACCGTTCAGGCGGACGATCTGGGCCCGCCCACCATAGCCACCTTTGCCGAGTTCAGACACAAGCAGCGCGCGGGCATTGTCCTTTTCCTCAATAGCAACCGCATCTTCGAGGTCAAAGATGATCGCGTCCACTGAAAGGGTGCGCGCCTTGTCGAGGGCCCGTTCCTTTGAGCCGGGAATATACAGGGTGGACCGGTAGGGGCGGGCGTTTGCTGCCATGATTCTCTTCCTCGCGCGTTCCCCGCGGCTTCAACCATGGTCGCTGCCTCTGCGCAAGTTCATATCGCTGCAATGCGGCATTGCGCAATATTTGTGCGCCTTATCAAGGGCGCATGGGGGTTTGCAACACCTGCCGGGCGGGCCGTTAACCTCATTTAAGGTCTTAATGGGCACCATTTGTTCCAGTGTCGGGCTCTGACGGGCCATTCGGGCAAAACGTCCGGATTGAACATGAAACACACATGTCCGGCCGAGCAGATCCACGGGGCAAAGCTCCGAAACGGAAAGGAACGGACTATGAAAGAACTCTTCTTCATCACGGCCGGATTGATCCTTCTGGCCGTCAACGGGGCTCAGGCCCAAAGCTCGCGCAACTGTGCCGACCGCCAGAAGGTCGTGGAACGCCTGAACGATGGTTATGGCGAGACCCGGCAATCAATCGGCCTTGGGGCCAATAACGCGGTGGTTGAGGTTTTCGCCTCGTCTGAAACCGGCACCTGGACCATTACCGTAACAATGCCCACGGGCATGACCTGCCTGGTGGCAAGTGGTCGCTCTTACGAGACCCTGGAAGAAGAACTGTCGCCGGCCAGCGAAAACGACGCCTGACATGGGCTGGGACGGTTAGGTCAACGCGTCCCAGATCAATTTGCTGCCCGTGGTGATCAGCAAAACATAGGTGATGGCAAAAAAGATGCGCTCTGGCACCAGTTTGTGCGCATAAATTCCCAGATAGGCCCCCGCAACGGCAACCGGGGCCATCCAGACATCGATCAATAGTGTCTCGGCGGTGAAAACGCCCAAAATGGCATAGGGCACGAATTTCATGATGTTGATGCCCCAGAACGTGATGGCGGTCGTCGCCTGGTACATCGTTTTGGTCATGCCCTGGCCGATCAGGAACATCGCTACCGGCGGGCCCCCCGCATGGCTGACATAGCTGGTGAAACCAGCGGTCATCCCCGTGAACAGGCCCCAGCGCGGGCTGAACGCCATATCGGGGATGTTCAGCCAACCCCGGGCGCGGGCCAGCTGGTAGGCGACAAAAGCCAGGCTAAGCGCCCCGATCAGGATACGGAACACATCGGCATCGGCGACCTGTGACAAGTAGGCGCCAATGGCCACACCTGGCAGCCCGCCCAGGATCAGCACCTTGACCGAGGGCAGGTGCCACCGTTTCCAGAACGAATTCACGGTGACCACATCGACGAGCATCAAAAGCGGCAGCATGATGCCCAAAGCCACCAGAGGTTCGACGACCAGCGACAGAATCGGCGTGGCGGCGAAGGCAGCACCTGAGCCAAACCCGCCCTTTGAGATCCCGGCGAACAGAACCGCCGGAACCGCCACTGCCAACACGATCGGGTCAGGCATCATCATGTAAGTTTCCCTTGCATGCCGGACCGTTACCACTGCGTTTGTATTGGCTGTCCGGCGCGTCCACACCCGCGCTTGCTTGCACAGGTGCCGCCAAATGGCTAGTCACGCGGCGGAACACAACAATCCCGGGACCTTATTCACATGGCCAGATCCAAGATTGCCCTTATCGGCGCCGGTCAGATCGGTGGGACGCTCGCCCACCTTGCCGCTATGAAAGAGTTGGGCGATGTCGTCCTGTTCGACATTGCCGAGGGCACGCCCGAGGGCAAGGCGCTGGACATCGCCGAAAGCGGACCGTCAGAGGGCTTCGATGCCGCGCTGAAGGGCACGCAGGACTATGCCGACATTGCGGGCGCCGATGTGTGCATCGTGACTGCGGGCGTGCCGCGCAAACCGGGGATGAGCCGCGATGACCTGCTGGGCATCAACCTGAAGGTCATGAAGGCCGTGGGTGAAGGCATTCGCGACAATGCCCCCAATGCGTTTGTCATCTGCATCACCAACCCGCTGGACGCCATGGTTTGGGCGCTGCGGGAATTCTCGGGCCTGCCCCATGAAAAGGTCTGTGGCATGGCCGGTGTGTTGGACAGCGCTCGCTTCCGCCACTTCCTGAGCACGGAATTCGAGGTGTCGATGAAAGATGTCACCGCCTTTGTGCTGGGTGGCCATGGTGACACGATGGTGCCGCTGACGCGCTATTCGACTGTGGGGGGGATCCCGTTGCCGGATCTGGTCAACATGGGATGGACCACCCAGGACAAGCTGGACGCCATCGTGCAGCGGACCCGGGATGGCGGTGCAGAGATCGTCGGCCTGCTGAAGACAGGGTCCGCCTTTTATGCGCCTGCCACCTCCGCGATCGAGATGGCAGAGGCCTACCTCAAAGATCAAAAGCGCGTGCTGCCCTGCGCGGCCTATGTCGATGGCGCTCTGGGCCTGAAGGGCATGTATGTGGGCGTGCCAACCGTCATTGGTGCCGGCGGTGTCGAGCGTGTGATCGATATCAAGCTGACCAAGGACGAGCAGGAGATGTTCGACAATTCCGTCGGCGCGGTCAAAGGCCTGGTCGAGGCGTGCAAAGGCATCGATGACAGCCTGACCTGAGGCATCCGGTTTCGCCGGGATGTTTTCGGCGAAACCACGCCCTCAAGAGGGCACCATTACAGGTTGCGCGGTGCGGTGCCGGTTGTCTGATCCGGTCCGATGTCGCGGCCGATCTGGGCGGGTGTTCGGGCGCAATCTTGCGGCGAGCCCGGCTGATCATTTGCAAACTTCAAGGCATCAGCGCGGTAGCCGTCGGGCAGATTAACGGTAAGGTCGATACCGTCGCGCGCGTCGAAATGTGCAAAGCCGACTTCGCCATAGGCACCGACCCGGATACTCGCCGTTGCGGATATGTTGAGCCGTTTGGGCGTGCCTGTCAGCAGGATTTCCTGCGACCGCAGCAAGACGGAAAATCGACCGTTCTCTTCCAGTTTGAAATCGACAATGCCGTGCGTTGGACCCTTGCGAGTTCGGTTTTCCGTTTGATAAAGAGACATTTCCCATTCAATTGATGACATCTGATCACTGCCAGACCGGTCATCTGTGATCGATGACACACCGGGCGCAATCATCGCGCCGAGCCAGATGCCGGCTCCGTTAGAGCTCCATGGCGCGTATTCACCGGCCCAGGCCGATAGCGTACCCTTGATGGAGAGGCAGAACATCCCTTCAGGCAAGACCAAGCTCGGCGCCTCAGTGTCAAACTGAAGCGATATGGCAATCAGAACTCCCGATTCTACAGATTGCAGACCGCTGTGTTGCCTGGCATTTGCAAAAAGGCCCATTCTGCCGCTTGATATATCGGCTGTTACACGAACGACGTCGCGATGTCCCATGTTGGACAGGTAGGTCGCATTCGATCCGTCGGTTTCCCTGGTTTCGGTTTCTCTCGCCACATCATCGAGGTTGAACGTTTCGATGTAGAGGCTTGGTCCGGTGGTGATCTTCGCATATTGATCCACGACCCTCACCCTGACCTCTTGGGCATATGCTCTGGGCGTGATGGACGTGGCGCACAACATCGTAATGATCGTAATCCAACTTTGACCGAAAATAGATCGTGGCAATAGAATCATTCCTCTCATTGGGCTCATGTCGGGATGACCTAGCGGCGGATGATACCTGCGACGCAAGCGCGTTCGTGCATCCGCCCCTTTCCCCTGGGTCTAAAGAGGCGTATTGCGCATCTATGATGACAATCCGTTTGCAGGATGCCCAGGCACTTCCGTTCTGGCGCAGGCCGATCACGCTGTTGTTCTTGATGGCGGCAGCGATGCCGATTGCCTTTGCCACATGGTCAGCGCTGCTTAACAACTTTGTCATCGAGGTGGGTGGATTTAACGGCTCTCACAATGGTTGGCTGCACACCGTGCGGGAGATTCCGGGCTTTTTGGCCATCGGCGTCATCGCCATCCTGATGTTCATGCGCGAACAGGTGCTGGGCCTCGTCTCTTTGGTGCTGTTGGGGGCGGCGACGGCTGTGACGGCATGGTTCCCTTCCTTGGGCGGCATTCTGACGGTCACGATGCTCAGTTCCATCGGGTTCCACTATTACGAGACGGTGAACCAATCGCTCCAGCTGCAATGGATCGAAAAGGATCGCGCTCCGCAGATCCTGGGCTGGTTGGTCGCGGCGGGCTCGGCCGCCACTTTCGTGGTTTACGTGTTGATTGTGCTGACCTGGCAGGCGCTTGGGCTGAGCTTTAACTTGGTGTTCATGGCGTCCGGTCTGCTCTGTGCCGCGATCGCGATCTTTTGCATCATCGCCTATCCGCAGTTCGAGGCGCCACATCCCCAGCGCAAGGAATTTGTGCTCCGACGCCGCTATTGGTTGTACTACGCGCTACAGTTCATGTCGGGCGCGCGGCGGCAGATCTTTATCGTCTTTGCCGGGTTCATGATGGTCGAACAGTTCGGGTTCGAGGTGCATCAAGTGACCGCCCTTTTCCTGATCAACCTGGTTGCCAACATGATCTTTGCCCCGCTCATGGGCAAAGCGGTCGCGATCTTTGGAGAGCGGAACGCGCTGGCCTTTGAATATGTGGGGCTGACCCTGGTATTTCTTGCCTATGGGGGCATCTATTTTTTCGGCTGGGGCGTAGTCTTGGCGGCGACGCTGTATGTCGTTGATCATATTTTCTTTGCGCTGGCCCTGGCCTTGAAAACCTATTTTCAAAAGATCGCTGATCCCGGCGACATCGCACCAACAGCCGCCGTGGCCTTTACGATCAACCATATCGCTGCCGTCTTTCTGCCAGCGGCCCTGGGGTATCTGTGGCTCACCTCCCCGGGCGGCGTCTTTGCGCTGGCGGCGGGCATGGCGCTGATCTCTTTGATCCTGGCATTGATGATCCCGCGCAATCCGGAACCCGGGCATGAGACGGTGTTTCAGCCCGCGGCCGCTGTACCTGCGGAGTGATGGGGTGGAATGGGGCCAGTTGCGGACCTATCTACACGTTATGTCGATAAAAGGACCCCAGACATGTTCATGCTGAACCGCAAGAAGTTGGAAATGGTTGCCCTGCAAGATGCGTTGCCCGGGCGTGCAGAGCCGATCCCGACCGCGGAGACGCATTTTGTATCAGGTCGTCCCCTGACGGTCGATGTTCCCGACGGGCTGGAAGAAGCGATGTTTGGCATGGGCTGTTTCTGGGGTGTCGAACGCATGTTCTGGAAACTTGACGGTGTCTGGCTGACGATGGTGGGCTATGCTGCCGGACACACACCCAATCCGACATATAACGAGGTGTGCACTGGCAAAACTGGCCACAACGAGATTGTGCGCGTCGTCTTTGACCCTGCGGTCATCAGCTATGACGCCCTTCTGAAAGTGTTTTGGGAAGGTCATGACCCGACCCAAGGCATGCGTCAGGGCAATGATATGGGTACGCAATATCGCTCTGGCATCTATGTGTATTCCGAAGCGCAGAAACAGGCCGCCGTCCAGAGCAAGTCGGCCTTTGCCCCCGGTCTGTCGGCGGCAGGATATGGTGCGATCACGACCGAGATTATCGGGGCGCCGAAATTCTACTTCGCCGAAGACTACCACCAGCAATATCTCGCCAAGAACCCGCAAGGCTATTGCGGGATCGGCGGCACCGGCGTGACTTGTCCGATCGGAACCGGTGCAACCGTCGCGTAACCGTCGGTTTCGGGTTCAAAGCCCCCGGAAAACGCCGTAGGCCAGCGCATACTGCGACAGGAGTGTGCCATGCCGACCTTTACCGCCCTGACCACCGTACCTGGGGAGTTACCCGCCAGCGCGTTAGGTGAGGCCATGGAGGCGTTAGACCCGGCGCCCACCGGTGTTGGTGTGTTCCGGCTGGAGGATGGCAGCGGTCTTTGGGAGATTGGCGGGTATTTCACAGAGCCCCCGGACGAGGTTGCCCTGGCCCTGTTGGCCGTTGTGCATGGTGCGCGCCCGTTTGCCGTATCCGAATTGCCCGAAACCGATTGGGTGGCGAAAGTGCGCCGCGAACTGGCACCTGTGCCGGCCGGGCGGTTCCATGTCTATGGCAGTCATGATGCAGATAGCGTGCCCGCAGACAAGATTGGCCTGTTGATCGATGCGGCCATGGCTTTTGGCACCGGCCACCACGGCACCACGCTGGGATGTCTTGAAGCGTTTGACAGCGTGTTGAGCGATGGGGTCGCCACTTCCCGGGTTGCGGATATCGGATGTGGCACCGCCGTTCTGGCCATGGCGGCGGCAAAGGTTCTGCCGCGCGATGCCACCATCATCGCATCCGACATCGACACGGTCGCCGTGGAAGTGGCGCAGGCCAATCTTGTGGCCAACGGGGTTGCAGAACGCGTGACCTGCCTTGAGGCGGCGGGCTTCGGACATCCGGATTTGTTGGCGGCGGGGCCCTATGACCTCATTTTCGCGAATATTCTGAAGGGGCCGTTGATTGATCTGGCACCGGATCTGTGTGGTGCCCTGGCCCCCGGCGGCCATGCGATTCTTTCGGGTATTTTAAACCCGCAGGCCGATGAGGTCATCTTGGCCTATGCCAATCACGGCGCAAAAGTCAGCAAAACAAGGGAAATTGGTGAGTGGACGACGCTGGTATTGCAGCAATTCTGACACGAACGCCTCTTTTCCGCCGCAATTCATCTTTACCAATCTCGAGGTGGTGGGGAGACGGAATTACCGGAGCTGGACATGGCAGATCCTCAAATGAAAGAATTTTCCGGTCGGGTCCGGCGCATTGAGCGCACCCATCGGAGGGGGCGGGGTTTTGAAGCCGCCGGTACGGTTGGGCGGTCGTACTATACCCGAAAGAACCAAAAGCGAAATCGCACCCTGCTGCGCCCGATGCTGACGGTCGTGTTGCTGTTGGTGACCTTCAAGGCTGCGGTCTTTACCCTGCATGGTGAAGAGGCTTACCTCGAGCGCGTGGCTGCCCTGAAACAAGGTGGCGTCGTGTCTCAGGCAACCGGCCACTTGATGGTGGTGGATCCGTTCACTGAATTGATGGCGATCTGGTTCGAACCGATTTTCGGCTGATATCGAAGCCCTATGGGTGGCGATGCGTAACGAAAAATCTGGGCGAAATTTGACATCTAGACAAAATAAAAGAGCGTGGCCCGGTAGGTCACGCTCTTTTACTTATCAGACAACATCTTAGCGCAACGTGTCGATTTCGCTACGGCTCAGTCCGATATCGTCCAGTTCACGGTCCGACAGACCATGCAGTGCGGCGCGTGTGGCGCGGCGTTCAAGATAGGCCGCAACCTGGTTGCGAACGGTGTTCAAGGCAAAGCTGACGCGATCAGCAAAAGACTGACCGGAGGCGGCGCGGGTGGTTTCGATAAGGGCCATCTGGCATCTCCTATATGTTTTGAGAAGTTTTCAAACTGCTTGATATCTGAGCAGGTAGAGGGGGTGTATTGCCTGTACAACTGGCAAAAAGACATGCCCCATATGACGAGAGCGCATGGCTCTTCCCCGTGTTAACCAGTTGGAAACAAATGTGAAATTCTTGTGTCAGATATGTCGAAAACGGACCAGTCCATGACGATTTTGAACCTTGCGCCCCTGGAATTGTCTACACAGCGCTTGGCCTGTGTTCGCGTTTCGTGCTAGTTCGTCAAAAAATATAAAAAGGATAAAGGGGCACATCATGCGGGTCATCGGTATCGATCCGGGTTTGCGGCATATGGGATGGGGCATTATCGACGTCGCGGGCAGTCGTTTACGCCATGTCGCGAATGGCACATGCAAAACAGCGGGACGCGATCTTGCACCGAGGCTTGTCTCTCTTTTTGATCAGTTGACAGAAATCTTGCGCGTCCACGGGCCACAAACCGCGGCGGTCGAACAGACCTTTGTCAACAAGGATGCGGCGGGTACGCTAAAGCTGGGTCAGGCCCGCGCGATTGCCTTGCTTGTTCCGGCCCAGGCAGGGCTTGGCGTCGCGGAATATGCGCCGAATGCGGTGAAAAAGGCCGTTGTCGGCGTCGGCCATGCTGATAAGCGCCAGATCGACCACATGGTGAGGCTGCAGTTTCCGGGCATCGATCTCGACAGCGCCGATGCGGCTGATGCCTTGGCAATCGCCATCTGTCATGCCCATCACGCGCAATCCGCCGGCCGACTTGAGGCCGCCTTGCTGGCTGCGGAGACGCGCGCGTGATTGGGCGTCTGTCCGGGCAGTTGGCCTATCGCGGAACCGATCACATCATGATCGATGTGGGTGGGGTCGGATATCTGGTATTTGTCTCGGAACGGACACTGGCCCGGCTGCCCGCTGTGGGGGAGCCGGTTGCCTTGCATACCGATCTTTTGGTGCGAGAGGATCTGTTGCAGCTTTTCGGCTTTTCCACGCTGCACGAGAAAGAGTGGTATCGCCTTTTGATCGGGGTGCAGGGGATCGGGGCCAAGGCGGCGATGGCCATTCTTGGTGTCCTTGGGGCCGATGGAGTTGGGCGGGCGATTACCTTGGGCGACTGGTCTGCTGTCAAGGCGGCGCAGGGTGTCGGGCCCAAGATCGCCCAGCGGGTCGTCAATGAATTGAAAGAGAAAGCCCCCGCCATCATGGCGCTGGGGGCTGTGGCCGAAGCCGAGCCACCTGTGCGCCGATCAGAAGATATAGGTCGCCACCGGACGGATCCGGCGCCGGCCGCGCCAGATATCAGCCCGGCCAGTGTACAGGCTGACGCCCTTTCTGCACTGATCAATCTGGGCTACAGTCACGGCGAAGCCGCCCGTGCAATTGCCCGCGCCTTTGGCACAGCGCCGGAATTGGACTCCGCCGGTCTGATACGATCCGCATTGAAACTTCTGGCACCGAATGGGTGATGCTATGTCCGAACCGGACCCGACCCTGCGCCCAACCCCACAAACAGGGGATGCGGACCGGGCCTTGCGTCCGACCGAGCTGTCAGAGTTCGTGGGTCAGGCGGAGGCCCGGGCCAACCTGGCCGTTTTCATCCAAAGCGCCCGCCAACGGGGCGTCGCCATGGATCACACCTTATTCCACGGCCCCCCCGGACTTGGTAAAACCACGCTTGCGCAGATCATCGCGCGGGAATTGGGGGTCAATTTCCGGATGACCAGTGGCCCGGTCCTGGCCAAGGCGGGTGACCTTGCGGCGATCCTGACCAATCTGGAACCGCGGGACGTTCTGTTCATCGACGAGATCCATCGCCTGAATCCCGTTGTCGAAGAGGTGCTTTATCCCGCGATGGAAGATTTCGAGCTGGATCTGGTCATCGGGGAGGGGCCGGCTGCCCGAACCGTGCGGATCGAGTTGCAGCCGTTCACCCTTGTTGGGGCGACCACCCGGTTGGGTTTGTTGACAACGCCGCTGCGGGACCGGTTCGGTATTCCCACGCGGTTGCAATTTTATGAAGTGGCCGAATTGCATCAGATCGTTCTGCGTGGTGCGAGATTGTTACAGATCGATTGTGACGACGATGGCGCGCTGGAGATTGCCCGTCGTGCACGTGGGACGCCGCGGATTGCCGGTCGATTGCTGCGTCGCGTGGTTGATTTTGCGCTGGTCGAAGGGGATGGGCGGATCACGCAGGCCCTGGCGGACTCGGCTTTGATCCGGCTTGGCGTAGACGCTCTGGGGTTGGACGGTGCTGACCGCCGTTACATGACGCTGATGGCCAACAGTTATGCGGGTGGGCCGGTCGGGGTTGAGACCTTGTCCGCCGCCTTGTCAGAAAGTCGCGATGCCTTGGAAGAAGTGATCGAGCCCTATCTTTTGCAAACCGGTCTTGTACAGCGCACGCCGCGGGGTCGCCAGCTGAGCCAATCTGCCTGGCAACATCTGGGTCTGCCGCCGCCGGAACGACCCGGTCAGGACAGCCTATTCGGCGTGACGGAGTAGGCTAAGTGACGTCTTTGACATCGATGGGGGCGACGCCCGAGAGTGTCGCACAGCTTTTCACACGGGCCGACGGGTCGTATCTATGTGCCCGGTGGGGGCGCCCTTTGGTGCCGGTCGTTTTTGGGGTTGATGAACCGACACTGGCAATCGTCAAGGGCGCGTGCGAGGCCATCGTTGCCTTGGCCGGTCACAAGATGGCGGAAACCGATCCAGAAATCGGCGCGAACTTCATGCTCTTTTTCATCCGCGATTGGTCCGAGTTGCGGGATGTGCCTGGACTTGACCGCCTGATCCCGGATTTGAACGCTTTGCTGGACCGTTTGGAGGGCGCAGGCGCCAACCAATATCGCATCTTCCGATTTGACGCGGATGACGCGATCAAAGCCTGCTTTGCGTTCGTGGTGATGGATGACGACATGTCATCGGTTCCGGCGGAAACCCTTGCACTCACGCAGATCGTTCAAGCTGTTTTGCTCTGGTCCGATGTCGCGTTCACTAATACGTCGCCGTTGGCCCGCGCCGGTGATACCACGATCTTGCGCCCCGACATCGCCGCGGTCATTCGCGCCGCGTACGATCCCGTTCTGCCCGGTGCTACAACCGATAGTGGCCATGCCTATCGCCTTGCGGCGCGCCTCACGCGGGGATCTTGAAGCCGTGGTGGGTGTGAACCGGCGGACTGCCTGCGTTGATGCCTTAACCGGTGTTCACGAAGTCCCAGACCCTTGAGATGACGACAGACCCCTCGCCCACAGCAGAGGCCACGCGTTTGGTGGATCCCGCGCGCACGTCACCAACGGCGAATATACCGGGATGAGAGGTTTCGTAGGTGGAGGTCCCGCCGCCCTCACGCCCGGTTTTCACAAAGCCACGCTCGTCCAGGTCCACCAGACCTGAAAGCCACGCGGTGTTGGGGGCCGCGCCGACCATGACAAAAACCGCGCGGCAGGGGATGGACCACTCTTCATCACGGACACTGTTGCGGATCGTCGCCGTGGCCAGTTGGTCCGTGCCATCAAGGCCGCATAACTCGCTTTGATAATGGACGGTGATGGCCGGGTCAGCCGCGATCCGGCTGGACAGGTAGTCTGACATTGAGGCGGCCAGCGACGTGCCGCGCACCAGGATATGCACGTGTTTGGCTGAGCGGCTTAGGAACATCGCGGCCTGGCCGGCGGAGTTGCCGCCGCCGATCACCACGACCTCGCTCCCGCGGCAATACCGCGCCTCGATATCAGTGGCGGCGTAGTAGATGCCCGCGCCTTCGAAATCTTCCAGTCGGTGGAGCGGCAGGCGGCGATATTGGACGCCCGTGGCGACAATGATGGCCTTCGCCCCGATCTCGGTCCCGTCGTCAAGCTGAGCGCAGAAATGACCTGCGGGCAGCTTTTCAAGGGAGCGGACCCGGCGCGGCATGGCAAAACGGGTTCCGAACTTCATCGCCTGGATTTCGCCGCGCCAGACCAGGTCGGCGCCGGAAATACCGGTGGGAAAACCCATGTAGTTTTCGATCCTGCTGGAGGTTCCGGCTTGGCCACCGATGGTGATATCCTCGACCACCAGCGCCTTGAGCCCTTCGGCGCCTGCATAAACGGCGGCCGCAACACCGGCGGGGCCGCCACCGACGATCAGGACATCGACGATCTCATCGACGTCCAGGTCAAGGTCGAGGCCAAGCAGCTTGGCGACCTTGGCCGGGGTAGGGTCTTCGATCGCCTTCGCATCGCCAAAGACCACGGCGGGCCGGTCGAGGTGGATGGAACACTTTTCCGCTGCCTCTTCGGCCTCGTGTGACCCGATCTCCACCGATTGGAACGGGATCTTGTTGCGGGCGGCAAAGGCGGCAATCCGGCGGATGTCGCGGCTTTGGTCGCTGCCGATCAGCTTGAGGGAGCTATCACTTTCTTCGACCAGCCGACGGCGACGGGCAGCGAAGACAGAGATGACGATATCCGACATCTCCGGGATCTCCGACATCAGCCGCAGCATGGCGTCGCGGGCAACCTTGATCCCTTTTGTGGGTTGAGCGGTGCGCATTGGCAGGGTCCAGGCGCCACCGTTCAGGAACGCGATCTCTCCCATGAACTGGGTCGGGCCGAGGGTAAAGGGAACGCTGCGTTCACCGGTGATGGGGTCAAAGATCTCGATCTCGCCCTCTTCGAGATAGAAAAACCAATCCATCTTGTCGCCGGCCTTTGCCATGACATGGCCTGCCTCGAACGCGACCTCTTCGCCGATCCTGCGCAGGGCATCTACATGGCTGTCAAAAAGCGGTGTGCGCTGCATCTGGCGCAGGTCGCCTGCAATACTTTCCATAGGGCCCCCGAGGCGTTTTCGTCATCCACGTCCTGCGACATAGCGCGGGTTTGTCTGGGTGGCACGACTTGATTTCAAGCGGGTTCTGACAGGGGTGTCCGGCAGAAGCAGGACGCCTGGATCGGGACGGTCGCGCGCGCCAGGGCACGGTCAAGTTGTTGCTTAATATGAGGGCGTTCCACGCGCTCATCGCGCCGGTTCAGGCATTCGTGTAGACCATGGAGGCTCCATACATTACCCGGATGCTGGCAGGCGCGGCTCAGGGTGGTGTCAAGGCCCAGATCGGCCCGGTAGACGGCTTCGGCCGCCACGTGGTCGCCGCTGTCCATCAGCAGCGCACCCAAAGCATGGCGCGTCGGCTGCATCCACCCCCAAGGTTCGTCATAGGCCAACGTGTCATCCAGATGAACAGCCTGGCGAAGATGGGCGATGCCTGCCATGCGGTCTCCGGATTTATAGGCGATCTCCCCCAGCATCATGGATTGCGCAATGGCCAGGATGTCATGACAGGAATTGTTGAAAAGCATCCGGTCTTCGGGGATCGCCACGCGGGCCGACATGAAGGCATCCCGCTCAACCAGCGCCAGATCATGACACCCAAGGTTGGCGGCTGCGACTGCACGGGCATAACGCATCATGGCGGTGGTAAAACTGTAGAGCTCTGCGTCACGGGGCAGGGTTTGATCCAGAATCTCGTCCCACATTCCAAAGCGGATCAGGACATGCTGGCGCATGGGAATAAAGGCCTCAAACCAGTTGGCCATGGGGCGCAGGATCTCTTCAGGAAGCAGGGCAATCATCTGGTCGGCGGCCCGCAAGGCAGGCTCTGGCTGTCCCAGAAACATCGCCCCGTAGATGATGAAATTGAGGTTATGGCCGACATACAGGCGATAGAAATCGGCCCGCCCGGTCGCGTCCATGTACCGTTGATCGGCAGCATAGGCGAGCTGATTGCGGGCGATGACATTCTGGTAATCGCCGCACAGCACATCGATATGGGTGGCCATATGCAGCAAGTGGCCAGCATCCGGGACCAGCGTCGCAAGCCGGTCACCATGGGGCAGGGCGCATTCCGGTGTAGGCGACATTTCCATCAGGTGGATGTAAAGGTGTAAAAGGCCGGGATGATCCCATGCGCCGGGCAGGGTATCGAATGCCGTTTCCAGCACATTGCGTGCCTCCAGCGTGTCAGCACCCATGGCCGGTTCGCCGGTTTTCAGATCCCAGAGCTGCCATGGCGTTCGGTTCATCAGCGCTTCGGTAAACAAAGCACAGACATCCAGATGGTCGGGGTGCTTGCGATGTACATCGCGCATGGCGTTCGCATAGGCGTCGGCATAGGGCGCGAAATCATCAACCATGGGATCTTCGGGGAAGCGCTGTTGGAGGGCCGCAATCAGGTCGTGCTCCCACGCTTTCGCCTGCGCGGATCGGGCCTTGGCCAGGGCCGCCTTGGCGGTGGCGAGTGCCGCGGGTTTTTCTGCCTCGCCAAAGACGATCCACCCCTTGTTGTAATTCGGGCCAATGGCATAGGCGATGCCCCAATGGGCAAAGGCGCAGTCCGGGTCGGCGGCGAGTGCCCGTTCGAAACAGGTGATGGCCTCCTCATGGTGAAAACCATAGGTCCAGATCAGACCCCGATCGCACCAAAGTTGCGCCTGGTCGGATGTTGTCGAAACCGGACAGGTGGAATTACCGAGGTTGAAGTATGTCATGCGGCCCCCCAGCTAAATTTCAGAGGCAGAGTGCGGGAGCGCTGTGTCCGGTGCAATAAGGTGTTGGTATGATGTTTGATACGACCGTCCCGTTGGCGGATTTGGGCCAGAGGGCCCGTGATTTGGTAGTACAACCCTTGGCTGAGGGGCTGTGGCGTGTTCATCTTGGTTTTGTAAATGCCTATGCCATCGCGCTGGAGGATGGGATTGCGCTGGTCGATACCGGGCTGGTCATCCACGTGCCTTGGATTCTGCACAACATCCGGCCCCTGGGCCCGCTGCGGCACATCGTGTTAAGCCATGCCCATGTTGACCATGCAGGCGGCGCGCGACAGCTTTCCCAGTCGACCGGGGCAGAGGTTTGGGCAGGGCGCGCGGATGCTGCGATGTTGGAGCAGGGGCGCTGTTTGCGCGGGCATGAACCCTCGCCCTCGGTCAAAGGGTACGCCTTCACTTATGCCTTTGCACGGGTCCACGGGCCACGGATGCGGGCCTTGCCACGGGTCCATCCCCTTGATCACGGGGACGCGTTGCCTTTTGCGCCTCAGGTAAAGGTCATTGGGTTGCCCGGCCATTGCCTGGGCCAGATCGGATTGCGCTGGACGACGCCTGATGGCCTGCGGGCGCTCTTCATCGGCGATGCGCTGGGTCGTTTCCTCGAATTTGGGCACCCGATCCTTTACGAAGACCGGGCTGCTGGCATCGAGACGATCCGCCAAGTCGCTGCCTACGCCGCCGAAGCTGATATGGTTTTGCCAGGCCATGGTCGCCCGGACCAGAATGCGGCAGAAAACATTGCCCGATTTTCAGACCGGTTGACCGCATAGAGCGGAGTAATTTTTTTCCCTATCAAGCATTCCGGGTATCTTTTCCGGATGAGGAAAAATCCAAAAACTAGACTGGTCAAAACAAGTGCCCGGTGTTTGTTTCAAGTGCTTCTAATTTGCGCTTCAATCCAAAGTCATCAGCTTGGCTAAATAACGGTATCAAAGGAGATGATAGGAACTTGAAAGCGACGCTCAGCGCGCTGGTCTCAACGACGGGGGCAGCCGCAACGTTTTAACTTGAGGATCAATTCCTACAGGGCGGAACGCCTTGGAGTTTCGGGTACTATGACACTCACGGGGATCATACCTCGTTCACAACGTTAGGTATGGCCCTGGCAACCAGCAACGGCGTTGTTCATAGTTATGGAACCCTGAACGAACACAGCCGCATTGTTCAAAACACAAGTGGCCACGACGCGGTCGAGGGCACCAAGCCTTATGGTCAAAACCATGTGGTGTTACATTCCTTCGAGACCTTGGAAGGAGTTGTGATACGCTGGACTGCCGACTGTGTAATCTTTGCAGATATCAACGGCTTTTTCTTTCCTTAAGATGGCAGCCCATCGGCCACCAACACGAATGTATCCGTTGCAAAGTTCGGGATTGGTCCGGACGACTGGATCGTTAACGGAGCCAATGACATTGAGAAATTCAGCTTCTCATCGATCTCCTTGCAAGCCGATGACTATCTGGACTTCGTTGTGGGCGCCAACGGCGACCGGGGCAAACACTCCACGCGGCTTTCGGCCACGATGGAGACCAGTGCCGTCAGCCTTGCCGCCCATTTTGGCGGGCTCGGTGGTCTGGCGATGCCACGCCGCAAAGGATGATCGCAATATCTGTTACAAGCCTGGCCGCTGTAGGCCGGGCTTTATGCGTCTTTCCAATGCATTTCTGCGCCGAGAGCTGTGAGGTTTTCGACGAAATGCGGATGGGCGCGGCGGATCGGGTCGGCATTCAGGATGCTTGAGGTGCCTTCGACCTGCATCGCGACCAGCAGCAGGCCAACGATGACCCGGATGATATAGGGGGCCTCGACCTCCGCTGGGCGGAGCGTGTTGTTGCCAAAGACCACCAGGCGGTGCGGATCGGACAAATGCGCGCGGACCCCGAATTTGGCGAGTTCCCCGCTCCAGGAAAGCGCACCTTCATAGACCTTGTTCCAGAACATGACATCGCCGGTACAGCCCACGGCAACACCAATGGCCTGGGGCAGCAGATCCGCTGGGAAATAGGGCCAGGGGGCGGCCTCGATCTTGGGGATCATCTGCGCGGTCAGCGGCGGCGTCACCTCCCGTGTCCAGCCGGTCACCGTAACTTCGCCGCCGCCCAGTTCAAATTGCAAGCCGAGCTTGGCAAACTGATCAAGGATCAGGGGCATTTCCGATAGGATATCGGTTTCAACCGTCACACGCCCGCCGCTGACCCCACCAAGCGCCAGAAAGGTCGCAACCTCGTGGTGATCGTCGGGGACGCGCTGGGTGGTGCCGTTGAGGCCGTCGGCGCCCGTCACGGACAAGCGTGATGTACCTATCCCATCAATCTGCGCACCCATATCGGCCAGCATCTTGCAGACGGCCTGCACATGCGGCTCAGACGCCGCATTGGTCAGAACCGACGTTCCCTTGGCCGCGCTCGCAATCATCAAAAACGTCTCGGTCGCGGTGACGGAGGCATATTCCGCCCAGATCGACGCCGCACAGGGCCGCGCGCTCATTTCCAGCGACATGGTGCGGCCGCCCGAAACCTGCGCGCCGAACGTTTCCAAGAACCGGATATGCGGGTCAATCTCTCGGATGCCCAAGGCGCAACCTTTGGCGTCAATGTCGAATGCCAGTCGGCCCAAACGTTTCAGCGCGGGGGCCAGCAACAGGACGGCAGATCGGATACCAAGCGGCAATTCCGGCAGATCACCGGTCGTGCACACGCCGCCATGGTCCAGATCCAGGGTTCCGGCGGCCGCATCATAGCGCACGTCAGATCCAAGCTGTTCGAAATACGCGACCAATTTGCGCACATCCGTAATCTCGGGGACATTCGTCAATCGCACTGGCTCGGTCGTGAGCAGGGACGCGCAGATCATTGGTAGGACCGCGTTCTTGTTGCCAGACGGGCGGATGCGCCCGTTCAACGGCTTTGCGCCGTTCAGGATGAGGGTTGTCATCGTTCTGCTCTGCCTTGTTTGCTGCCCGGCCTTTGTTTTGCGCGTTGCGCCAATCGGTGCAACAGATGTCCGACGACACCGGAACGCAACGGAAAGCGGCAAAGCTCTGCCATGTTGCCTATGCCTTAACCCTTTCAACCCCTCTGCACCATGCCTATAAACACTGAAGTCTGCGGCGCGGGGGGACTCGGGGATCAGCGGATCAATGGGGTAAGGAACGCACAGGCATGTCCCTTTTTAACGGGTTGTTTTCGCAAGACATGGCGATCGACTTGGGCACGGCGAATACGCTGGTCTATGTCAAAGGTCGCGGTGTGATTTTGAACGAGCCATCGGTGGTGGCCTATCACAGCAAGGCAGGTCGCAAGGAAGTGCTGGCAGTTGGTGAGGATGCCAAGATGATGCTGGGGCGGACGCCAGGCAGTATCGAGGCTATTCGCCCCATGCGCGAAGGCGTGATCGCAGATTTTGACACCGCTGAAGAGATGATCAAGCATTTCATCCGGAAGGTGCATAAGCGCACGACCTTTACCAAACCCAAGATCATCGTCTGCGTGCCCCACGGCGCTACTCCAGTGGAAAAGCGTGCTATCCGCCAATCGGTGCTGAGCGCGGGCGCGCGCAAGGCCGGTCTGATTGCCGAACCCATCGCGGCAGCGATCGGGGCGGGGATGCCCATCACGGATCCTACGGGGTCGATGGTCGTGGATATCGGCGGCGGTACTACCGAGGTGGCGGTGCTGAGCCTTGGGGATATTGTCTATGCCCGGTCGGTTCGGGTGGGGGGCGACCGCATGGATGAGGCCATCATCAGTTATCTGCGTCGCCAGCAGAACATTCTGATCGGGGAAAGCACTGCGGAACGTATCAAAACCTCCATCGGGACGGCGCGCATGCCCGATGATGGCCGCGGCATGTCGGAATTGATCAAGGGCCGCGATCTGTTGAATGGGGTGCCCAAGGAAACTGAGGTCAGCCAGGCGATGGTGGCCGAGGCGCTGAACGAACCTGTGCAACAGATTTGCGAGGCTGTCATGACTGCGCTGGAAACGACGCCGCCTGACCTGGCAGCCGATATCGTGGATCGCGGAGTAATGCTGACAGGTGGCGGCGCATTGTTGGGCGAATTGGACCTGGCCTTGCGCGAACAGACGGGGCTTGCCATTTCGGTCGCCGATGAGGCGCTGAATTGTGTTGCCTTGGGCACCGGCAAGGCGTTGGAGTATGAAAAGCGCCTGCGCCACGTTATAGACTACGATAGTTAAACCGCTCTTCGGAGATCCGATTGGCCAACGACACCCGTGCCCAGATCGACTATGCCAGCCCGATCCGCCGCATCCTTGTGGGGGTCATGGTGGTGTTCTGTCTGGGGCTTTTTCTGTTGTGGCGCATCGACAGCCCGCGGGTGGAGCGGTTTCGCGCAGCCCTGATCGATCAGGTCATGCCGAGCTTTGAATGGGCATCCATTCCGGTGCAGAAGGCGTCAGGTATGGTCGACGATTTTCGCAGCTATCAGAGGATCTGGGAGCAAAACAAGGAACTGCGCCGCGAATTGCAGCAGATGAAGGCCTGGAAAGAGGCTGCGATCCAGTTGGAGCAGCAGAATGCCAAACTTCTGGCGCTGAACAACGTGCGGCTTGATCCAAAACTGACCTCGATTTCGGGTGTGGTGGTGGCCGATAGCGGCTCCCCGTTTCGGCAGTCGGTGCTGCTGAATATCGGGCGCAAAGACGGGATTATGGATGGTTGGGCCACGATGGATGGTCTGGGCGTTGTCGGGCGGATCAGCGGTGTGGGCGAGAATACCAGCCGGGTGTTGCTGCTGACCGACGCGGCCAGCCGCATTCCGATCACGATCCAGCCGTCGGGACAGCGCGCGATATTGGCCGGAGACAACACGACAGCCCCACATGTGGATTTCCTGGAAAACGCCGATCTGGTGCGACCCGGTGATCAGGTCGTCACGTCGGGCGATGGCGGGGTGTTTCCGTCTGGTCTGCTGGTTGGGCAGTTGACCCAAGGACGCGACCGGCGGCTGCGGGTCCGGCTCAGCGCTGACTATGAGCGGTTGGAATTTCTGCGGGTCATGCGCAGTCACGAGGCCGAGGTCATCAACGATGCCGGCGGGTTGATCGTGCCACCGCAACCTGTGCCCACGGCGGAAGCGCCCGCCACACCCGCACCGCAGGAGGCCGATGATGGTTGATCCGGTCGCCGCACGTCTGTGGTCCTATCGGGGAGTGTTCGTGGCGCTGATCGCAGTGCTCGCCTTTGTCCGCATCCTGCCCT
This sequence comes from Actibacterium sp. 188UL27-1, assembly GCF_016901225.1. Classification (GTDB taxonomy): domain Bacteria; phylum Pseudomonadota; class Alphaproteobacteria; order Rhodobacterales; family Rhodobacteraceae; genus 188UL27-1. The sequence goes on from NZ_JAFEUL010000001.1 coordinate 594,508, forward strand.
TGAATACGGTGCCCGGCGGTTGGCCAGGACCGGATCTGATGTTGGCGCTGACCTTTGCCTGGATCCTGCGCCGCCCCTCATACGTGCCCGCGCCGTTGATAGTCGGCGTTTTTCTGTTCTGCGATCTTCTGTTTCAGCGTCCGCCGGGTCTATGGACTTTACTGGTTCTTGTGGGAACTGAATTCCTACGCGCACGTCAGGCTTTCAGCCGAGAGATCCCGTTGCTTCTGGAATGGGCCATGGTCTCGGCCGTGCTGGCTGTCATGATCGTGGCCGACCAATTGATTTTGTCCTTGTTCCTGTTGAACGCGCCCGCGGTTGGTCCGCAAGGCATCCAGGTCCTGTTTACGATTGCGGTTTATCCTTTGGTGGTTGCGTTTACTTCTTTCGTCTTGGGCATACGGAAAGCCTCCCCCGAAGAGGTGTCTGCCCTGGGAGCCCGACTATGAGACGCCCACAGCGCGAAATCGAGGAAAGCGCCAGCCGCATCACCCGGCGTGGCCTGCTTTTGGGCGGGGCCACTGGCGCGTTCATGGCCGTTCTGGCCGGGCGGATGCGCTACATGCAAGTCGAGGAGGCCGACAAGTTCCGCCTGTTGGCCGAAGATAACCGGATCAGGTACGATCTTATCCCGCCCAATCGGGGGCTGATCTTTGACAGGGTCGGAACGCCCATTGCGACGAACGAACAGACCTATCGCGTGGTGTTGATGCCTGAGGATGTCGAGGATCTGGACCATACTTTTGCGCTGTTACAACGGCTGATCCCCCTCACGGCGGAGGATATCACAGATGTTCGCAAGGAGATCCGCCGCGCGGCACCCGGTGCCCCTGTCACCGTGGCCGACCGACTGAGTTGGGAGGATATTGCAGAGGTTGCTGTCAATGGCCCCACCCTGCCTGGTGTGCATCCAGAAGTGGGCTTGTCGCGCGTTTATCCGCGCCAAGGCGATTTCGCCCATGTCGTGGGATATGTGGGCCCGGTCAGCGACTATTACCTGAGCAAGATCGAAAACCCGGATCCCCTTTTGCTGACGCCGCGCTTTCAGGTGGGCCGGGTCGGGGTCGAGGAAAAGCAAGAAGCCGTTCTGCGCGGTCGTGCCGGCAATAAGCAGGTCGAAGTCAATGCCCGCGGTCGCGTCATGCGTGAGTTGGAGCGGGCCGATGGTGATGCTGGCCGCGACGTGCAGTTGACAGTTGACGCCAAGCTACAACGCTTTGTCCAGGCCCGGCTGGCTCCTGAAAGTGCCAGTGCCGTGGTCATGGACGTGGACACCGGCGATCTGTTGGCCATCGCTTCGGCCCCGTCCTTTGACCCAAACAAGTTTGTCCGCGGGATCAGTCAGGCTGATTACAACGCCTTGACCGCCGATGACCATCGCCCGCTGGCCAACAAGTCAGTGCAGGGTCTTTACCCACCGGGATCCACATTCAAGATGGTCTCTGCCCTGGCCGCTCTGGAAGCGGGTGTCGTGACAGCGGGCGAGACGTTCTATTGCCCCGGTCACAAGGAGGTCGGTGGGCGGCGTTTTCATTGCTGGAAACGGGGTGGACATGGTTGGGTCGATCTTCATACTTCGCTGAAACGTTCCTGCGACGTCTACTACTACGAATTGGCCGAACGTGCCGGGATCGAACGGATAAGCGCCATGGCCCGCCGCCTTGGCCTGGGGGAAAAGTTCGATATCCCGATGTCTGCGGTGGCCCAAGGTCTTACCCCAACGAAATCGTGGAAGGCGCAGCGGCATAAACAGGATTGGGTGGTCGGCGACAGCCTCAATGCCTCCATCGGGCAGGGTTTCGTGCTGACCTCACCCCTGCAATTGGCGGTGATGACGGCGCGGTTGGCCACGGGCCAGGGGATCGCGCCGCGACTTGTCAAATCCATCGACGGTGTCGAACAACCCGTGATCAATGGTGGCCCATTGGGTCTGGGCCCCACGACCATGACCCAGATCCGCAAGGCCATGTATGCGGTGACCAACCACCAGGGTGGGACGGCCTATAGCAGCCGGATTATCGCAGAAGGGATGCGCATGGCGGGCAAAACGGGGACCAGCCAGGTCAGGTCCGTTGTGGTCCGCAACGAAGACGTCCCCTGGGAAGAACGCGACCACGCCCTGTTCGTGGCCTACGCCCCCTTTGACCGCCCTAAATACGCTGTTTCGGTGGTCATCGAGCATGGCGGTGGTGGTTCTCGTGCCGCCGCACCTGTCGCGCGCGATATCATGTTGCAGGCGTTGTATGGTGAATTGCCGCCGTTGGAGGCTTATCCCAAAAAGCAGCATTGGGAGATTGAGCAACGCCAAAAGAACCTGCCCCTTGGCCTTGGCGAAGGTGGCCCAGGTATCAGCGACCGGGCCTGAGGCAGCGCCATGAGCTTTCTGGAATATAACCTCAAGACGGTGCCGTCCGGTCTGTCCAAGGTGTTGTACCTGAACTGGGCGATTATCCTTCTGCTGACGACCATCGCATCGGTCGGGTTCTTGATGCTGTATTCCGTGGCAGGGGGCGATATGGGCCGTTGGGCTGAACCGCAGATGAAGCGTTTCGCCGTTGGCCTGGTCGGTATGATCGTGGTTGCGATGGTGCCGATTTACGTTTGGCGCAACACGGCGGCACTGGCCTATGTCATGTCCATCGGACTGCTTGTGGTGGTCGAACTTTTTGGCAGCACCGGCGGCGGGGCACAACGCTGGATTGACCTGGGCTTCATGCGATTGCAGCCCTCGGAGGTGATGAAAATCACGCTTGTGATGCTGTTGGCTGCTTATTACGACTGGTTGGACCTCAAGAAAACCAGCCGTCTGATCTGGGTGCTGATCCCCGTCATGCTCACCCTTTTGCCGACCTTTCTGGTCCTGCGCCAACCAGACCTCGGCACGGCCTTGTTGTTGGTTGCAGGTGGTGGTTTGGTCATGTTCGCCGCCGGGGTCCATTGGCTTTACTTCGCAGCTGTGGTGGCCACCGGGGCTGGCGCCGTGACCGCCGTGTTTCAAAGTCGCGGTACGGCATGGCAGCTTTTGGCGGATTACCAATACAACCGGATCGATACCTTCATCAGTCCGGGCGATGATCCGCTGGGGGCAGGCTACCACATCACCCAGTCAAAAATCGCCTTGGGCTCGGGCGGGTGGACGGGCAAGGGATTCATGCAAGGCACGCAATCGCGCCTCAATTTCCTACCTGAAAAGCACACCGACTTTATCTTTACCACGCTGGCAGAAGAATTTGGCTTCATCGGTGCCTTCTCTCTTTTGGTTCTCTATGGACTATTGATCCTGTTTTGCGTGGTCTCTGCCTTGCAGAACAAGGATCGGTTTTCGGCTCTGCTCATCCTCGGCGTTGCAATGACGTTTTTTTTGTTCTTTGCGGTTAACATGTCGATGGTGATGGGGCTGGCCCCGGTTGTGGGCGTCCCGCTGCCGCTGGTCAGCTATGGTGGATCGGCAATGTTGGTCTTGCTCTTGGCGTTTGGATTGGTGCAATCAGCCCATGTGCACAGGCCGCGGGGACGGGTATGACCATCAACATCATGTTTTCGGCGGGAGCCGCACGGTGGGCGGAATATGAAACGCACCTGCGACTTTCCTTGGAAGATATGGGGTTGGACTACCGGCTGGATCTGGATCTGGGCCCCCCGGATGCGGTCGACTATGTGATCTATGCCCCCAATAGTGCGCTACAGGACTTCACTCCCTACATACGCTGCAAGGCTGTTTTAAACCTTTGGGCCGGGGTGGAGGAGGTCGTGGATAACCCGACCCTCACCCAGCCCCTCGCGCGGATGGTCGATGATGGTCTGACCCAGGGAATGGTTGAATGGGTGACCGGCCATGTGCTGCGCCATCATCTGGGTATGGATGCCCAGATCCGCAAGGAAGGCGACTGGAACGCCTTGCGCATTGTACCACCGCTTGCCAGTCAACGGCGGGTCACCATCCTAGGGTTGGGTGCCCTTGGTGCGACGGTTGGGCAGGCACTGGCGGGTCTTGGCTTTGATGTGGTGGGGTGGAGCAGGTCGGCCAAACATGTCTCCGGCGTGACGTGTCTGTTCGGGACGGATGGGTTGCAAGAGGCTTTGTCTGGCGGGCAGATCCTAGTTCTGCTGCTGCCCCAAACCTCAAAAACCGAAAACCTTTTGGATGCGACGCGACTGGCCCAGATGCCGAAAGGCGCCGTTGTCATCAATCCTGGTCGTGGTCCATTGATCAACGATGAGGCCCTGCTTGCCGCTTTGGATAGCGACCATCTTGACCACGCCACGCTTGACGTTTTTTGGGTGGAGCCTTTGCCGAATGACCACGTCTTCTGGACGCATCCAAAAGTGACCGTTACGCCCCATATCGCATCGGAAACCCGGGCCAACACGGCGTCGCATGTCATTGCGGAAAATATCCGCCGGGGTGAAGCCGGCGAGCCATTCCTGCATCTGGTCGACCGACAGACCGGCTATTAAAGACCGCTCCCTATCCGCTCTCACTGCATGCGGGCACTGTTGGCATGGTCTCAAATTACTGCGCTTTCAGGCGTTGCGCGATTTGTTTCGTGCTCAGGACCATTGTCGCCTCTGTCGGTGAATGGCCTCCTGCTTTTCCATATCACGACAAGCCCCTTTTTCCGAAGTCCCATGGTAAACCACGCGTGGATGATCGGCGCGTCCTGAGTGAAATTATTTTCATCAATCGCAATGACTTGCTTTGGCACGATGCACCTGCAGAATACAAGCCGCACAAAACACTCTACAACCGTTGGAAGCGGTGGAGGTCAGTGGCAAACGCTCGTGGTTCGAGTGCCGCCACGGACAGGGCGTCTTTGCCCGGATGATGATGGGTCTGGCTGTCGATCACGGCGAAGAGAAAACCGTCATGACTGATGTGACCTCTCTCAAAGCACATCGCAAGGCTTCCAGTATGGGCGTGAAAAGCGGGCGTGGACGCCTGATTGGTCGCACCAGGGGCGGCATGAACACAAAGCTGCACGCCATCTGTGATAGATGAGCCAGGTTAGCAACATCGATCCGAGCGACAATGGCGCATGACGTCCCTTTGAACCTGTTCATCACTGCGGGTCCCCCTGTCGGCAGATTTGGCTTTGCCGAATAGCCTGCCTGGCAAAGGGTCGGCGACTGAATCGGAGCGCAGGTATTGGTGAGTAGCCTACCGAAAGTGGACTGATTTCTCGGAGATCGCGGCTATGATGCCGATTGGTTCAGAGAAGCGTTGCCAGACTAGGGGATACGCGCCTGCGTCCCGGGCCGCAAACAGCGGAAGACACCGGTAAAGTATGACAAGCGACAAATCGGGTAGAAATCATGTTCGGCATGCTGAAAGACTGGCGGCGCGTCGCTACTCGATATGGAGTTGGAGTTCCCCCGGTTTCGTGGACACTTTTTCACTGATGAAGGAGCGTTTTCCATGCCGAGAACGAGGAACCCTTACCCGACGGGATTCAGGGAACAATTGGTTGCGCTGGCGCGAGCTAGTCGCAGTGTTGAAAGTCTGGCGCGGGAATATGAGCGCTGTGCTGCGACAATCCATGATTGGGTCAAACAGGCCGGTGTCGATGATGATGAACGTGATGACCGCCTGACCAGCACAGAAATGGAAGAACTGCGCCAGTTGCGCAAAGACGTCAGGCAGCTTCGGCAAGAGCGGGACATCTTATCAAAGGCCGCGGCTTGGTTTGCACACAACGACGTGACATCGCGGAGGTCTTCGAAATCATGACCGCAAACCAAGCCGAGTATTCTGTCCAAGTGATGTCGCGTACCTTGGGCGTATCCCGCAGCGGTTTCTACGCCCATCACAGCCGCCCGCCCAGTGCCCGACAGGCTGCCGATGATGCGCTCACCGACCGGATCGTCACCATCCACGAGGTATCGAAGGAAACCTATGGTGCGCCACGCATTCATGCTGAACTGGCGGATGAAGGTGTGCATGTTGGTCGCAAGCGCATTGAACGCCTCATGAAAGCCAAAGGCTTGAGGGGCGTCAGCCGCCGCAAGTTCGTTGTCACTACAGAACGCGATCCACGCGCCCGGTCAGCCAGTGATCTGGTGGACCGAAACTTCTATGCGGATTAGCTCTGTTGCGCAAATTGCCAGATGGCCGAGGTTCCCCTTTTCCCGAACGGACTTATCCCGCGGCCTCTGTGACAGGGATGCCGAGCGCGGTGTAGCCGTTCAGAACGGCGATACGGACCTGAAGCTCGACGACCTGTCGGTCGAAGTCCCGTGCCATGAGGCGCTGCCCCAGCAGTTTCACACAGTGCCTCTTCGTTTCGACGCGGCTTCGGCGGTCGTATCCGCTCCATCGTCGCCAGAGGGCACGACCGAGGTATTTCAATGCCCGCAGTGCTTCGTTTCGTGCGACCGCGCCGGCGGTGACTGTCTTCCACTGTTTGGCGTTCTTGCGGGGCGGAATGACAGCGTGGGCGTCACGGTCAGCGATGGCATCGTGGCATTTGCGCGGTGAAGGGCGTCTCGGAATTGATCCGGAGGATCAATTCAGCCCTGAACGGGCAGAGCCCCGGGTCGTAGGCACCGTCGGCGGTGACGCTGCCGATCTGCTCGTGCGCCGGAATCTGTTTGAGCAGGTCGGGTAACACCGGCGCATCGCCGATGTGGCTACCTGTGATCTCCACGGCCCGAACCTCCAGCGTTTCCTCATCAATCCCCAGATGGATCTTGCGCCAGACGCGCCGTTTCGGGCCGCCATGCTTGCGTGTGTGCCACTCGCCTTCGCCCTCAACCTTGATCTCAGTGCTGTCGATCAGCAGGTGCAGCGGCCCCTTGGACCCGCGATACGGTATGTTCACAGCCAGGGTCTTCTGGCGGCGGGACAGGGTGCTGAAGTCAGGCACCGTCCAGTCGAGGCCAACCAGCTGCAGCAGGCTCTCGACGAAGCCGGTCGTCTGCCTGAGCGCCATGCCGAATATCACCTTCATCGAAAGGCACATCTGGATGGCGGCATCGCTATAGGTCTGCTGGCGGCCACGCCTGCCTGTCGGCAAGGCATCCCAGCTCATCTCGGGGTCGAACCAGATCGTCAGCGAGCCACGGCGCTTGAGCGCTTCGTTATAGGCCGGCCAGTTCCTGGTCCTGTAGATCGGGGGGGTAGGTCTGCTCCATGCAGCCCAGCTACCACGCTGGATTCACGTGATGAATCCTCCATAGCATTTGTGCAACAGAGTCATTGGGTTGGAAAAGCCCGGTCGCATTCGAACGCAAGGTGGCCTAAACGAGCACCAGGAGCGGCACGAAAACGCGACAGGTCCAAACCCTGTCGCGGCGTCCCCCTTTAGCGCCCGCTGCCTGGTGGTGGTCGCGGATGACGGGACTGTCGATCATTTGCAGGGCGTCCGGAACAGCTCCGCCATGGTTCAGGGCTTCGAGAATGTCCTCCCACAGCCCCGCCAGCGTCTAGCGCCGGAACGGCCTGTAAACGCTTGACCATTTGCCGAACTCTTCGAGCAGGTCCCGCCAAGGCGATCCGGTGCGCGCAATCCAGAATATCCGGTCCAGAACACTGCGATGATTGGAGGGTTTGCGCCCGTTCCGGGCATGTGCAGCAAGGATGACGTGTTCAAAGAACGCCCATTCGTCGTCCGTCATCAAGTCTCGTGCCAAGCCGGTCTCCATCGCAGATACCAGCGTGAAGCATGCCGACGATACAGTGTGAACCCCTGTTGTCAACACAACCTAACGGAGTTCTTGATGACACCCGCCGCGTCGGCACTTGAGACTCTTGTGGTCCCCAAGCTGCCTGTTAGCATTACAAATCAACCGAAAGATCCCAGAGCAAACCGGCCCCTATCAACGGGAAAGATCACTTTCACAAAAAGCCATAACAATCGGTTGACGCATTGGAGATCGTGACCTGCTCCCCTTAGAGTCCGCTAATTTAGGTTAGCTCTGTTCAGGTTTTGGTCTTCCTTTGACCGGTTAGCATATTCGGCTGGCGTCATACCAGCGAGGCTTGTGTGCGGACGGTGGTTG
>NZ_JAFEUL010000010.1 GCF_016901225.1 Actibacterium sp. 188UL27-1
ATCAAGGTGACGCTCGAAGCGATCGCAAATGGTCATCCAAACTCCCACCTCGACGAACTACTGCCCTGGAACTTCAAACCAGCGTAAACCTGAAACGCGCGTGACCCATACGCACCGCTTACTCTGGTGGGCGCGAAACGCGCGGTGAACCCGGGGGCGCATGTCGGTCAAGGCCGGTGGCCGGGTGAAATCGGTTAAATCTTGATCCTCAGCGTTCACGCCCGCGATGAAGGGCACCCGCAGGCTAGCGGCAAGGATGGCCGAAAGGGTCAGGTACAATAACTCGGTGGTCATCTAATTATCCCTCCAGCTTAATGGGTTGGCCAGTTTCCAGCCATGATTTGAGCGACGCGACATGGCGCGCCCAACCTTCCTTTACGCCGCTATGGGCGTTGGGGATGTCGTAGTGCTCGCAAGTCAGTTTGCAGTGGTCGCCTTCGACGTCGATCAGGAACACGACGCGGCTGGGCGTGTTGTCGCCATCGCCAAAATTGGGTTCAAATGTCATCTCGATCCGGGTCTTCGGCTCCAGCGACAGCGTGGTTTGCGTGAGCATCGTCGAGCCGTCCTTGCGGAGCATTTTCATGGGCTTGCCGACCTCGGCATCGCCTTCGGCCGCGTCACACGAGAAGTGATATTGGGCCACTTGATCGGCTTGGGTCAGGGCATCCCACAGGGTGTCTTGGGTCGTGCGAATAACGGTTTGGTGGATGAAATCGGGTTTGGATGTCACGTCGAGCATGTCGGTTCCTTCAAGATGGTGTTTCAGGTCAAGCAGCCCCCGGGCGGTGGGCTTGGCGATTAGGGGCTCGATCCAGCGGTCGATAACCTCCTGTAGGGGCACCGCGTTCAGGTAGTGATACTTGAACCGCCCCTTCTTGGTGGAGACGACGAGGCCGGATTCCTCCAGCACTTTCAAATGCTTCATGACGCCGAACCGGGTCATCTCTAACCGCTCTTCGAGCTGGGTCAGGGATTGGCCGTCCTCGTTGCGCAGGTGATCGAGGATCGCGCGGCGGGTCGGGTCATTCAGGGCTTTGAAGATCGTATCCATGGAAATAACAATAGGTGATTCTTTAGTCACGTGTCAATAAGGTTACGTGACGGAGGGGCCACAAATAAAACCGCCCCCACAATTGTGAGGGCGGCATTTATCACAAAGCGACTTGTTTTCAGATGGATAGGCTATCCGAGTTCAGCGAGGCGCGCGACAGCGTCCTTCATCTTTGCGATCTCTTCGGTCAGTTCAGCCTGGCGAGTGCGGTTTTCCGCGACGACGTCTTCGGGGGCGCTCGAGATGAACTTTGGATTATTCAGGCGGCCGGTGAGGCCGTTCAGTTCCTTTTCCAGTTTGCCCAGGGATTTGGTGAGGCGGGCGGTTTCTTCGCCGGCGTCGATGATGCCTTCGAGGGGCAGGCCGAACGTCGCACCCGCGGATGCGACGGCGGCGCAGCCCTTGGGCATGGTGTCGACCATGGAGAGGCTTTCGATACGGGCGAGGCGTTTGATGAGGGTCTCGTTATTGCCCCACGCCGCTTGCGCTGCGTTGTCCATCTGGGTGGCCACGAGCGGAATATGTGTCCCCGCGGGGACATGCATTTGCTGGCGGGCGGAGCGGATCCCCTCAATCAGGTTGATCACCCAATTCATTTCGCGATCAGAATTTTCATCAAGTAAATCAATGGCTTGGTAGGTAGGCCAGTCGCTGATGGCCAGCATCTTGTCGGCCTTGGCCAGGGTCCCCCACAGCTCTTCGGTGATGAAGGGCATCATGGGATGCAGCAGGATCATGCACTGTTCCAGGACCCAGCGCATGGTCTGTCTGGTCTCCTCCTGGGCGGGGTGATCTTCGAGCAGGATGGGCTTGGAGAATTCGACGTACCAGTCGCAGACCTTGCCCCAAACAAAGGCGTAAAGGGCGTTTGCGGCATCGTTGAAGCGGTAGGTTTCGAGGGCCGCATCGACGGTTTCGCGGACCCGCGCGACCTCCCCAATAATCCATTTGTTCAGGGTGTTTTGGGCATGCACATCCGATGCACAATCTATGCACAAACCATGCGCATCGAAGACACCGTTCATCTCCGCAAAGCGGCAGGCATTCCACAGCTTGGTGGTGAAGTTGCGGTAGCCCTTGATCCGGTCGGTGGAGAGTTTCAGCACCCCACCGATGGAGGCCATGGCGGCATTATTGAACCGCAGCGCGTCGGCGCCGAACTCATCGATGATTTCCAGCGGGTCGACGACGTTGCCCAGGACCTTGGACATCTTCACGCCCTTGGCGTCGCGGACAAGCTGGTGGAGGTAGACGTCGTGGAAGGGTTTTTCACCCACGACGGCGAGTTGCATCATCATCATCCGGGCGACCCAGAAGAACAGAATGTCAGAGCCGGTGATCAGGACGGAGGTCGGGTGGTAGCGGCGTATGTCCTCCCACTCCTTCCCCGGCCAGCCAAGGGTGCCGATGGGCCAGAGGCCGGAGGAGAACCACGTGTCGAGGACGTCGGGGTCGCGTGTAAGCTGTACCCACTTATCAGTGGCGTAAAACTTGTTCTTATCGGGATCGTATAATGGATGGCCGCCTTTTCCGAACCGATAGACTGATTGGCCATCAATCAATTGTTGATCGGGATCGATACCATCAAAGTAAAATCCAACCGCGGTCTCATCGTCATAATACGCTTTCGCCTTCTCCAGCGCCTCGTGCTCGTTAGCTGCGACGAAGTACATTGGGTTTCGGGAAGTGTGAACTGTCCGGCTTTCATTATCGCCAAGGCTGGCAAGCTCTTCTTTCCGGGGACCAGACCAAGCCGGTATGCGGTGACCCCACCAGAGTTGGCGGGAGATGCACCAGGGCTCGATATTGTCGAGCCAGTGGTAGTAGGTTTTCTCGCCTGACTCCGGGATGATCTTGGTCTCGCCATTGCGGACGGCGTCGAGGGCGGGGCCCACGATCTTTTCGGCATCGACGAACCATTGGTCGGTGAGCATGGGTTCGATCACGACCTTGGAGCGATCGCCGAAGGGCTGCATGATTTTCTTATTCTCGACTAGGGGGACCCGGACCTGCGCCTCGCCCCCCTCATCATCTGTGATGGTCTTTTCGACCGTGACGGCGAGGCCTTCGGCGTTGATGTCAGCCACGATCTTGTCGCGGGCGTCGTAGCGGTCGAGGCCGCGATAGTCCTCCGGCACCAGATTGATCTCGGTCGCGTCTTTTGGAGCCTCGATTTCGCCGCGGGTGATTTTGCCCGCTTTGGCGGCGGCCTCGGCATAGGGCAGGCCGTCGGTGCGCATCTGGGCCTTCGTGTCCATGAGCGCGTAGAGCGGGATGCCATTGCGCTGGGCGACGCCGTAATCGTTGAAATCATGGGCTCCTGTGATCTTGACCGCGCCGGAGCCAAAGTCTGGGTCCGGGTAGTCATCGGTGATGATCGGGATCAAGCGGCGGTGTTCCTTGGGCCCGACCGGGATTTCGCAGAGCTTGCCCACGATCGGGGCGTAGCGCTCGTCGGAGGGGTGGACGGCGACCGCGCCGTCGCCCAGCATGGTTTCGGGCCGGGTCGTGGCGATGGAAATGTAGTCGCGCGTTTCGCGCAGGGTGACAGTGCCGTCTTCGTCTTTCTCCACATATTCATAGGTTTCGCCGCCGGCGAGCGGGTATTTGAAGTGCCACATATGACCGTCGACTTCGGTGTTTTCGACTTCGAGGTCGCTGATGGCGGTTTCGAAATGGGGGTCCCAGTTGACCAGGCGCTTGCCGCGGTAGATCAACCCGTCTTCGTACATCTTGCAGAAGACCTTGATGACGGCGTCGTGGAAGTTGGGGCCTGCGCGGTCGGCCTCGGGCTGACCTTCGGCACCGTTCATGGTGAAGGCGAGGCGGGACCAGTCCATGGAGGCGCCCAGGCGCTTGTCCTGTTCTACGATGGTGCCGCCGGACATGGCTTTCCATTCCCAGACCTTGGACAGGAATTTGTCGCGGCCCATTTCACGACGGGATTCGTTGCCTTGCTCAGCCAGTTGGCGTTCGACGACAAGCTGCGTGGCGATGCCCGCATGGTCGAGCCCCGGTTGCCAGAGCGTGTCATAACCCTGCATCCGTTTCCAGCGCGTCAGGATGTCCATCAGCGTGTGGTTGAAGGCGTGGCCCGCATGGAGAAACCCGGTGACATTGGGCGGCGGGAGCATGATCGAGAACGTCTCGTCCCGGCGTTTGTTGGCACCTGCCTTGAAGCAGCCCGCCTGTTCCCAGGCTGCGGTCAGGCGGGGTTCAGCCTCGGCGGCGTTGAAGGTCTTTTCCATGGGCATGGGATGCGCTCCTGTCGATTGGGCGACGGGATAGCGGCTTCGCGCGGGGAGGGGAAGGGTTGGGGGTGTTTGCGTCACGCCATTAGGGGCCAGCCGCCGCGGCGTCTGGCTGCTGCCTTGGGATATCTGGACGCGCTGATCCTGGGGATTTCTGGGTTTGAATGGACCGTGGCGGCGACGGATTTTCTGGCCAATACCTCGGCCACCCATATCAGCCGCGAACTGCCCGGGTTGGAGGAGGGTGATCAGGTCTGGATCGACGGTGATGACCCCAACCGGTTGTGGGTCAATTGAGCCGGATCATCGCCGGGTGACTACATTCGTGTCTTCACCGCGCGCTGTGCTGCGGCAATGATGTAGGATGCGCGATCAGTTGGGCCGCGCGGGGCCTGACGCTGCGGATGTCCGTGGGGCATATCACGTTCGGGCCTTTTCATTTCGGATCGCAAGACTAGTGTCCGCTCGTAACACTTCAGATCCGGGAGCGGCGCGATGCAGAAATTTGGGGAAAGTCAGACGATCAAGCGGGTCGAAGACAGCCGGTTTCTGACCGGGACGGGCGCCTATGTGGATGACCTTGCTCCGGCGCATGCCTTGCATGCTGTCTTCTTTCGCTCTCCGGTCGCCCATGCCGAGATAACGGGGTTGGATGTCTCTGCTGCACGGGACGTGCCGGGTGTCGCCCTGGTCTTGACGGCGGAGGACCTGGAGGCGGCCGGTGTCGTGTCGGACATTCCGGCGGCGATCATGCGCAATTTGGATGGGTCGCGCGGCGTGGCGACCAAACGGCCCTTTTTGGCCAGCGGGCGCGTGCGGTTCGTAGGGCAGCCCATCGCGATGGTCGTGGCCGAGACGGCGAATGCGGCCAAGGAAGCGGCCGAGCTGATCGAGTTCGACTATGAGGAGTTAGACGCGTCTTTGAATGTTGCACCGGGGGGGCCGGCCATCTACGAGGCCGCACCGGATAATGTGGCCTTTGACTGGGGTCTTGGCGATGCGGACGCAACCGATGCCGCGCTGGCGGCGTCAGCCCACCGGGTCAAGCTGGACGTGGCGGATAACAGGATCATCGTGAATTCGATGGAGCCGCGGGGCGCCTTTGCCGAATGGACCGAAGATGGCCGCGTACACCTATGTTACGGCGGGCAGGGCGTTTGGGGCATGAAGGATCGGCTGTCCAAGGCGCTAAAGATCAAGCCAGATCAGGTGCGGGTCACCACGCCTGACGTCGGCGGTGGTTTCGGGATGAAGGGCTTTACCTATCCCGAATACTACATGGTCGCGATTGCGGCGCGGGAGGTTGGCAAACCCGTGCGTTGGTTCGCCGAACGGACCGAGGCGATGCTGAGCGACAATGCCGGGCGTGATCTGACGTCGTTGGCGGAGATTGGTTTCGATGAAAATCTGAAAATCACCGCCTACCGCGTTGATAGCATGTGCAATTTGGGAGCGTATAATTCCGAATTTGCCCAGGCGATCCAGACGGATCTGTTCGCCAAGGTTTATGCGGGCACCTACGATATTCAGACGGCGTATCTGTCTGTTAAAGGCATTTTCACGAACACCACGCAAGTTGATGCCTATCGCGGGGCCGGTCGTCCCGAGGCGATCTATGTGCTGGAGCGGGTGATGGATTATGCGGCGCGGGAGTTGGGGGTGGACCCCTGGGAGTTGCGGCGCCGCAACTTCATCAAACCCGACGCATTCCCATACGAGACTGTCGTGGGCGAGGTGTATGACGTGGGTGAGTTCGACCGCGTGATGACCCGTGCTGCTGATGCCGCCGATGTCGACGGGTTCGCTGCCCGCAAGGCCGACAGTGCGGTGGCAGGCAAATTGCGCGGGCTGGGCGTGTGCTACTACATCGAATCGATCCTGGGTGACCCGACCGAGGGCGCGGCGATTGAGTTCAACGATGATGGCACGGTTAACCTTTATGTCGGCACCCAATCCAACGGGCAGGGGCATGAAACGGTCTATGCCCAGTTCCTGGCCGACCAGAGCGGTCTGCCGATGGACGCCATTCGAATCGTTCAGGGCGACAGTGATCGGATCAAATCTGGTGGGGGGACGGGTGGGTCCCGGTCCGTGACCGTCCAGTCGACGGCAACACTTGCCACGATTGATACGATGATCACCACATTGACGCCATATGTCGCCGCCAAACTGGATGTTCCGGAGGATACGGTGACATTTGACGACGGACATTTTCGCTCGGAACACAGCAATCAGACGCCAGACCTGATGGAGGTCGCGGCTATGGCGCGCAATGACGCACGGCCAGAACTGCTGCGCCATGACGGCAAGGCGACGCTGCCTGGCAGATCCTATCCCAATGGCTGCCACATCGCCGAGATGGAGATTGACCCTGATACCGGCACTGTCGAAGTGGCCAAATACACGGTTACTGACGATTTCGGCAACTTGATTCACCCCATGCTCGCAGAGGGCCAGGTCCATGGCGGGGTCGCCCAGGGGATCGGTCAAGCCTTGACCGAACACGTTGTGTTTGACGAAAGCGGTCAACTTCTCACCGCAACGTTTATGGACTACGGCATGCCGCGTGCGGACAATGTTCCCATGATTGCATTTTACACGGAAACCATTCCTTCGAAGAACAACCCCATGGGCATGAAAGGATGCGGCGAGGCGGGCACCGTTGGTGCGCTCGCAGCTGTTGCGAATGGTGTTCTGGATGCGGTTTGGGAGACCGGGTTGCGCCAGGTCGACATGCCTTTCACCCCTCACAGGATGTGGCAGATGCTGCACCAGACACCCCTTGCGGCCGAGTAGGCGCATAGCCGCCTGGCAGCGGTTGCGGCAACGTAATCGCATGCGGGTCTCTGGCCGTTTGACGGCGCGGCCACAGCGACGTCCTCGCGATTTGATCGTGATTTTGGACGGGACCATGTCAACGCTTGTTCCGGGGCGCGAGACCAATGCGGGCATGACCTATCAACTGCTGACGGAACAGGGGCCGCGGGCAGACCGCGCCGTGTTCTATGAGGCGGGTGTGCAGTGGGAAGATTGGCGCGGCATGGGTGATGTCATGTATGGTCGCGGGATCAATCGCCAGATCGAACGTGCCTATGGCTTTCTCTCTTCCACTTATAAACCAGGCGACCGCATCTATCTGTTCGGCTTCTCGCGCGGCGCCTTTGCGGTGCGATCACTGGCGGGTGTGATCGACAAGGTGGGTTTGATTACCGGCCCCTGCGCCACCCATCGCAAGGTCGCGGAGGCTTATCGCCATTATCGCTGTTCTCCCGATAGCGACGCAGCCCAGGCGTTTCGCCGAAATTACTGCATGACGGATGTCACGATCAAGATGATCGGGGTCTGGGATACGGTGAAATCGCTTGGTATCCGCGCGCCCGTGCTCTGGCGATTCTCCCAGCCTGCCCATGAATTTCACAACCATCACCTGAGCAGCGTGGTCGAACACGGTTACCACGCCCTTGCCCTTGACGAGACCCGCATGGCCTTCAAGCCTGAACTTTGGGATGCGCCCGAAGGGTGGGAAGGCAAGGTGGAGCAGATGTGGTTCGCCGGGACCCATGGCGATGTCGGCGGACAGATCCAAGGGTATCAGCCCGCCCGCAATCTGGCCAATATCCCGTTGGTCTGGATGCTGGACAAAGCGCATGGCTGCGGTCTGACATTGCCTGAAGGCTGGAAAGATCGTTATCCAACCGATCCGCTGGCGCCGTCGGTCGGCCTGAGCCAGGGCTGGGCCAAGCTGTTTCTGGCGCGTGCCCGCCGTATTGTGGGCCGGTACCCTTCGGAGCAGATCCACCCCATGGCCATGTTACGGGACCGTTTGCGTGCCAGGATCCCCGACACCGTTTTGTTGCCATCGGTGACATCCGAGGATGATCTGGATCCCAACGCGGTATCGCCATCCTGACCCGTGATAGATCGGGTCGTTTTCCTTGCGAAATCAAATCGATAAGGCGCGCCATTCTCGCTTGCAGATCTCAGGTGCCCACCCGTATCCTGTCTGAAATATCTTCGTGACGGACCTTAGCCATGAGCACCACGGAACATCTGCGCACGCAATTCTTGACGGATTGGACGGCGGCGACCACCCATGATTTTTGCCGGGATCTGGCCGATGGCACCCTTTCAACCGATGTCATGGCCGCTTATCTGATCCAGGATTACAAATTTCTGGATCAGTTCGTGCGCTTGCTGGCCAGCGCCATCGCCCATGTCCCGACCTTGAAAGATGGTATACCAGCGGCGCAGTTTCTGGCGGTCGTGACGGGTCCGGAAAACACTTACTTCCAGCGGTCATTCGAGGCTTTGGGTGTGCCCAATGATGGCCAAGATGTGCCGGCGCGGCCGGCCACAATTGCCTTTCAGGATCTCATGCAGACGGCGCGTCTGTCGCAAAGCTATCCTCGCATGCTGGCTGTTCTGGTGGTGGCGGAATGGTCTTATCTGTCCTGGGCGGAGCAATTTACCGACTATGATCCCAATTTGCCGTTCTGGTTCGCCGAATGGATCGATCTGCACACGGGGACAGGGTTCGAGCAGGTCGTTGGATATCTTCGCGACCAGCTTGATACGATCTGGACGTGCTTGGATGACGCCGAAAAAGCGGAGGTCACGGAGATATTTGGCAAAGCGGTGCGATGCGAGCGTGACTTCTTTGATGAGGCTTATTCCACAACGGCGATTTGATCGGCCTTGAGACGAAAGTCAGCCCGCCATGATCATGCAGGTTGTTGATCCGGTGGCATAAAGCTTGCCATCATCCGCGCCGCGCAACTCGCCCGTTGCGACGCCGGTGGATCGACCGGCATGGGAGACGACCCCTTCGCACAGGATTTCCGTCCCGATGGGCAAGCCGCGGGTGATGTTCACCTTGTATTCGAGTGTGGTGTAGACCGAGCCCTTGGGCACCGTCGTCATCACGGCACAGGCCATGGCGGAGTCGAGTAACGTGCCATACCAGCCGCCATGGACCGTCCCCATCGGATTGGTATGGTCAAAGCTGGGCGTGCCGCGAAAGATCACGCGACCCGGCTCAACCTGATCCACCCGGTATTCAAGGACCCGACCGATCGGAGGCGCTGGCAAGGTGCCGTCACGAATACCTTCCATGAAGGCGAGGCCGGACATTGACAGTAGCGTGTCGCGGTCGACGAGTTCGGTTGGCGCGGTGGCGTAAAGCGGCTTTGACATGTCGCCGTTTTAGCAGCCCCGCGCGCGGCGTCCATGGGTTAGGCGACGGCGGCCAGAGGTGTATCCGCCCGCAGACCCAGCGCCTGGCAAATATCGCGTGTCAGACTGGGCCGGTTGAGTGTGTAGAAATGAAGGTGTTCAACACCCTCGCTGAGCAGATCCGAGCAAAGTTCCGTCGCCTGGGCTACGGAAAGCAGTTCAACCCGATCATCGCGGATTGCGGTTTGGAAGGCCTGGTCGAGGCTGACTGGGATCTTTGCGCCGCAGCGCTTGGCAAAGGCGCGCGCGCGGGTCCAATTCTCAATCGGCAGGATACCCGGCAAGATCGGTGCGGTGATCCCCGCCTTGACCGCCGCATCGCGAAACCGAAAGAACGTGTCGGCCTCAAAGAAGAATTGAGTGATGGCCTCATGGGCGCCCGCATCGATCTTGGCCTTAAGCCAGTCCAGATCGGCGGTATCGCTGGCTGCTTCGGGGTGGATATCGGGGTAGGCTCCGACCCGAATAGTGAAATCACCCACGTCCCGCAGACCGCGGATCAAATCGCAGCTGTCGGTGAACCCGTCCGGATGGGCTGTGAATGTGTCTTGTCCAGCCGGGGGATCACCGCGTAGGGCCACGATTTGTGTGATGCCTGCTTTTGCATAGTCCGTTGCAACTGCCAGAGTTTCCTCCCGGCTGGCATCGACGCAGGTCAAATGCGCCGCAACGGCCAAGCCCGACGTGCTGTGAATGGCGTGGGCCGCTTCCTGCGTGAGCGTTCGGGTTGTGCCGCCCGCCCCATAGGTGACCGACACAAATTCAGGACCCAGGGGCGCCAAGGTTTGCACTGCATCATGGAGCCGAAAGCTGGCCTCGACCGATTTTGGAGGAAAAAATTCGAACGAGACGCTGGGAGCGGGCATGGCAGAGTCCTTTTTCGGGGTCGATTACATGTATGCCACAGGGTAGGATGTGAAGCAATTTCATAATTCTCAAGATGGTTATGAGGACCACATGCATATCGAGTTTCGACATCTGAAAAGCATCCGCGCGATCCACGAGGCTGGCGGTCTGGCGCGGGCTGCCGATATCTTGAACATTACCCAATCCGCCTTGTCCCACCAGATCAAGGGGCTGGAAGCGCAGACCGGGATCGAACTGTTTGTGCGCCGGTCAAAGCCCCTGAAATTGTCCGAAGCGGGGCTGCGGTTGCTGAAGGCGGCAAATCGGATCCTGCCGGAAGTACAGGCGCTGGAAGAAGAATTCAGCGGACTGCGGCAAGGTAAGTCAGGGCGGTTGCATATCGCGATTGAGTGTCATGCCTGTTTCGAATGGCTTTTTCCTGTGCTGGAGCAGTTTCGCAAAGCCTGGCCCGATGTCGATGTGGATATTCGCCCGGGCCTTGCCTTTGATGCCCTGCCTGCGTTGATGAAAGAAGAGGTCGATCTGGTCGTGTCCTCCGATCCGGAGAATTTGCCCGGTGTCACATTCACACCGCTTTTCGATTATGAGCCCGTCTTCGTGGCGTCCAGCCGCCATCCCTTGGCTGAGAAAGACCACGTGATGGCGGAGGATTTCCGTGGTGAGACCCTGATCACCTATCCGGTCGAGCGCAGCAGGTTGGATGTGTTCAGTCAGCTTCTGATGCCTGCGGGGGTTGAGCCGCGCAGCATTCGTCAGGTTGAACTGACCGCGGTGATCCTGCTGTTGGTCGCGTCGAATCGTGGCGTTTCGGTCCTGCCGGACTGGGTCGTGCGGGAGGTTCGCTACAGTTCGGACTATGTCACGCGGTCCCTGACTGCGGATGGGATTACCCGGCGGCTTTACGCGGCCACCCGGCAGGAGGACGTGGAAAAGCCCTACATGGCCCATGTTCTGGGATTGGCCCGGACCGAACCGGTCAAGCTGCAACGCGGCATGGTCGACGACCTGACGAAATGACCTCCTGTGAGGGTTTTGGGATCGGTTGGCGTGGTCCGTCCGGGCCGCAGGCGGTTGCGCCTGTGAAGTGCGCGGGGTACGCCCCCGCGTGACAAGAGGAGCCCCACCATGGTTGGAAGTGCCAATCTGAATTTGATGATCAAGGCGGCGCGGCGTGCCGGACGCAATTTGGCCAAGGATTTTCGGGAGGTCGAAAACCTGCAGGTCGGTCGCAAGGGGCCGGGCGATTTCGTGAGCCGCGCCGATCTGGCCTCGGAAAAGATCCTGAAGGAAGATTTGCGGGGCACGCGCCCCACCTATGGCTGGCTGGCTGAAGAAGGCGGCGCGGAGGAGGGCGAAGATCCGACCAGACGCTGGATCGTCGATCCGTTGGATGGCACAACCAATTACCTGCACGGAATGCCCCATTGGGCGGTCTCAATCGCCTTGGAGCACAAGAGCGAGGTTGTGGCCGGAGTGATCTTTGACCCCGCCAAGGATGAGTTGTTTTTCGCAGAGAAAGGCCAGGGTGCCTGGGTCAATGAAAGTCGTCTGCGGGTGTCGGGCCGGGTCGATATGATGGAGACGGTCTATGCCACCGGCATGCCGTTTGCGGGGCGGCCTGGCCTGCCACAGAGTCTTCAGGAGCATGCACGCCTTTTGCCCCAATGCGCAGGCGTCCGGCGCTGGGGGGCTGCGGCGCTTGACTTGGCCTATGTGGCGGCCGGTCGGTATGACGGGTTCTGGGAACGCGGGCTGAATGCCTGGGACCTGGCGGCGGGACTGGTGATCATCCGCGAAGCCGGTGGTTTGGTCGAACCGATTTCCCAGGATGGAAACATTCTGGAGGATGGCGCGGTGATTGCTGCATCGGGTGCCATGTTTGCGCCATTTTCTCGGGTCATTCGCACCGGTTGACGCCATTTTCCCGCCGCAATGTGATGGCACGCCACCTTTATGGATCTTGCGAAACACCATAAAGCGGCCTGCCAATTCTTTGAAGATGAGAGCGGCGCCGTGACCGTCGATTGGGTGATGCTGACGGCGGTTGCTATTGCATTGACGATTGCCGTGATGAGCGTGGTCACCGACGGTATCGTGCTGTTTTCGGACAAGCTGGGCGCGGCCCTGTCTGCCCTTGAGGTTGCCACTTACTGATCCCTGCGCTGTGCTGCTACCGACGTCGTCCGGCGCGCGGAATGCGGGTTCGCCGCCGGGGTACGCTGGGAATGCTGGATCGGGCATACTGAGCTTCGGGATGGGGCGGATGGCCTTCCGTGCGGCTCCAGAATGTCGGGCCACCAAGGCGGATCCAGGTGGGCAAAGCAAAGACCATACCAATCGCAAACCCACCGGCATGGGCCCAATAAGCAACGCCTGCGCCACCATCGCTGGACGCGCCGTTGAACAGTTGCAGCCCGAACCAGACGCCCAGCATGACCCATGCCGGCAAGGGGATGATGCGAAAGAAGATGATAAAGATGAACAGGACGTCCACACGCGCCTTTGGAAAAAGCAACAAGTAGCCCCCCATGACCCCGGCAATGGCACCGGATGCCCCGACCGTCGGCACCGTCGATGCGGGATCCGACAGGGTATGGGCGAATCCTGCGGCCACGCCGCTTGCCAGATAGAACAGCAGGAACCCGCCATGGCCCATCTCATCCTCAAGGTTGTCCCCGAAAATCCACAAAAACAGCATGTTGCCGATCAAGTGCATCCAACCGCCATGGAGAAACATGGAACTGACATAGCCGTGCAATTCAAACCGGGCCGGGATCAGCGCCCAGCTGTCATAGAACTGGTAGAGCGCCTGGGCGTTACTGAAGAGCGGCACGTAGCTGAGAAAGATACCCACATTTGCCGCGATCAGCATGTATGTGACATAGGCGGTACGGGTTGACGGGTTGTGATCACGCAACGGGAACATGCCGCAACGCTGCCTCACCGGTTTAGGGTGGTCAAGGCGCGTTGCCTCACCCGTGACTTGACCGGGCCTGCGAATGACGCATGCTGCCGCGATGTTGCGCGTTGTCGTTTTATTGTTGCTTTTGGTGATCAGCCCGGGTGTTGCGCTGGCCCAAGCCTGCCCGCCGGTCGTCGTGGATCAAGATCGCAAGGCCGATCTGATGGCACAATTGCGCATGGCGCCGGATGAGATGACGGCCCGGGCGATCAATGATCAGCTGTGGGAGATCTGGGCCGCGGCCCCCACGCCCCACGCCCAGGATTTGCTGGATGAGGGGCTGCAGCGGCGCAGCACGTTTGATCTGGATGCGGCGATGATCGCGTTCGAGGCGCTTATCGTCGAATGCCCGGGCTATGCCGAAGGATACAACCAGCGCGCTTTCATCTTTTTCATTCGGCAGGATTATGGGCCAGCCCTTGTCGATCTGGAAAAAGCCCTGGATCTGGTGCCGGATCACATCGGCGCCTTATCCGGACGGGCATTGACGCTGATGGGGCTTGGCCGCAATGACGAGGCGCAACAGGTTTTGCGTGATGCACTGGCCCTGAACCCTTGGCTGCCCGAACGCCGGTTCCTGGTCGAACCGGACGGGGACGACATTTAGGGGGACTGGGCCACCGAAATAGCCTATGCCGCAGATGGCAGGGGGCATCTTGGCGCTAGAACCAGTTCTCAGTCAGGCCCTCGTACAGACCAGCGAGCGCACCCGAGAAGCCCGCATTGTAATCCGTCGCAACCTCGTTGGAGATGTAATCGGTTCGGTCGTCGTTATACGTCCCGTTCACATCAAGGGGGCCACCCACCAAGGCACCGTTCAGGATATATTCGTTGGGTGCCGGGTCATTGATATCGGTCGTGCCGGAAGCCGCGCGGTGATGCGGATTTTGCGGGAAAAGGTCGCCAAACCCCACGGCAAAGCTTTGCCCATCCGGGTTGTCACCCATCATGTAATCCAGCTGATCGCTTGCAAAATCTCGCAACTCATCGATCCGCCCTGCATTTCCCTGGGGGTCATCTTCGGCCAGATCCTTGGCATGGACCATCGAAAGGAAGGCGGTATTGGCGGCCAACCGGTTTGAACCCCACTGCATCAGCCAGCCCAGCCCATCATTGGTGTCGGTGCCCGCGGTGCGGTCGATATCGTCAATCCAATGGTCGAAATGAGCCTGGACCTGCTCCACATATTTGGCGTCACCCGTTTCCTGAGCCAGCAAAAGCGTGGTGCCGTTTGTCTTGTTATCCCAGGATTGTGCGCCGGTGGCCCAGGGGTAATCCCAGTAGGTTTCGGCCATATCCAGGTAATCCCGATCGCCCGTCGCTTTGTGCAGCCAGATCGCGGCCCAGGATAACTCGTCCTCAAAGGTTCCGTTGAAGGATTTGTAGAACTGTGCCGCGTCCGGGACCGACGTATTGTAGGTGCCTTGATACGTTTCAGCGAAGTCGAAGAGTTTCTCTGCCTTGGTCAGCAAGGTATCGGCATAGGCCGTTTCGCCGCCCACACGAAAGAACAGGGAGGACGCCGCCAGCGCGGCCGCCGTTTCTGCCGCGACCTCGGTCCCGGGATTTTCGGCATCAATGGAATAGACCGGACGGTCAACATCCATATCCTCGGGCGATCCCCAATAGGCATGATCCGTGTTGCCGTCTCCAACCTGGGCGTGAAAGACATCGTCGGCGATACTTGCTGTGCCTTTGTCATCGTAAGCCTGCAAGAAATAATCCGTGACATGGCGCAGGTGGGTGTCCAGATCAGCGTAAGCGCCAGCCTCCTTATAACCCGTGCCAAATTCCAGACCGCCCCAAGCCAGGGTCGTTGCCGTCGCGGCCATGGGCAGGCCAAACTTCACATGGTCACCCGCATCGAACCATCCGCCGGAGAGATCGCGACCCACGGACGCACCGTCATCCAGTGTTGAATCGCCCCGCCATGGGATCGGATGATCATCCGGCAGGTCGCCCGCATATTGGGCATAATAGAACTGCATGGATTTGTTTAGAACCTCGGCATAATCCGACGTCGCGAACGGCGACCCATCCGATGGGGCCGGATCCGGGTCTGGGCGATCTCCACCAGTACCGTCCGGGGGTGTGATGCCACTACCGGTATCAACCGGTGGCGTCGTACCGTCATCTGCATCCGGCATGTCTGTCGGGTCGCTCCCGGTGCCGGTATTCACCGCGGCACCGTCGAATGTCAGGTCCGCCAGTTGTGTGGGCGGTGTTCCATCCGCGACGAAGCCGAAGGAAACCGTGTCCCCCGGCGCGATATCTGCTGTCCAGCCAGCGCCTTGGATCGTGACCGTCTGGCCATCTGCTGTCATGTCCCCGCCCCAAAGGTCACGGATGATAAACCCAACGGTTTCAAACGCCATGGACCAGTCAGAGATCGCTTGACCGGTCGAATTCGTGATCGACACCTCTCCCTTAAAGCCATTGCCCCAGCGACCGGTCACGTCAAAATCGATCTTGGCAACGGTGCTGGGTGGCGTTGGTGCGGGATCTGTCTTCGGCTGTTCGACATCAACCGGTAGGATCGGAGCCATGGGCGGGCCCGGATCTGTTGGCGTATCAGCACTTCCCGTCGCCGCCATCGCCATCAACCCGGCGCCGTCCCCTTCGGCCTTGATCCGGATCCGGGCTGTCTCACCCGCCTCCAGATCGGCGTTGTAGGACACACCTTTCAGCGTATAGATATCGCCGTTCTGCGCTACGATTTGCGCATTCCAGATGTTTTCGATTTGGCCCGCGCTGCGGATCTGTATGGTCCAGTCCGATGCAGTTGCGGTCGGGGTAAAGGCGACATTTGCCGTGAACCCGCCGGACCATTGCTTATCCACCGCAATGGCAACCGCACCCGCGTCGGGGGCTGGTGCCGGGTCCACGGGCTCAGGATCAACCGGGCCGGGGTCTATCGGATCAGGGCCCACCGGGCGCACCGTCCCACCATCAACGAATGCCACCAATGACCCATGGCCCTCTGCTTTGATGCGGATATTCGAAGTCTCGCCAGCATCCAGGTTTGGCTTCGTTGTGCCACGCAACGTGTAGATGCCATCGTCGTAGCTGACGATTTCTGCGTTCCAGATATCTTCAATTGGCCCCGGTGTGCGGATCTGAATGGTCCAGTTCGACACGGCGGTCTTGGGCGTAAAGAACAGTGTTGCGGTGAACCCGTCCCCCCATTGCTTGTCGTGATAGACCGAACCATCACCATTCGGCAGCTCCTGTTCGGTCGTGCGCGGTTCAAACGCCTTGATCCCGCGCACAACGCCATTGCCGACGGAGCGCTGATCCGGATTTTCATCTGGCGCGCGGATCTGGCCGGCATCCAGACCGACATCCGCGGCATCCGTGCTAATGATGATGTCATCGAAGTAAGCTGACGTGTCTTCGGGGGGCAGCCATCCCGTGCTGCCGCCGCCATAGAAGGTGCTCAGGTAAAAGACGTCGATCAACTGGCCATTATCCGACAGTCGGACGCCATCGATATCCACGACCTGCGCCCCGTCCAGCCAGACATCGATCTCTCCATCCGCCTCGGCCCGGGTATTGGTCTTCACCCGCTGGACGATGTTGTGCCACGACCCTTCTTCAAAAAAGGCGTAATCCCCGTTGTCATACTGGAATTTGACGCTGTCGCCGAAGGTGCCTGCCTTGTCCATGTGGTACAGGTACAATTCGGCCTGACCGTCATAGCGCCACATGTAGCGGGCGGAGAATCCGTTGTCACCGGTGACATCATCACCGCCCGTCGGCACCTCATCGGAGCCCAGGCCGGGTAATTTGCCCCCACTTTTCTCAACACCATTGAAGGAAAACGCGTCAGGGAAGTAGACCCAGTAAGAGGAAAAGTATTCCTGCTCCCCCGGAAGATCGAACCGTGACGCCGTCTTCACCCGTTCTTCGCTGCTGTAATTCACCTTCAGGGATTGGCCGCCCGAGACAGAGTGTTCATCCGATATCTCTGCAATGCGCGCGGTGTTGGAGGCGCCGTTTTGATAATCCCAGTCCTGTTCCTGCTTGCCCCGATCATAGCTTTCACCCACGGCATGATTGTCAAATCCGCGGCGGATAGGCCCGGTCGTCGTGGCACCGGAGGAGCTTGTGTAATCCTGCGTCATGTCTGTCCCTGTCAACGACTGGTATGGTAGGCTGATGCATACGCTATCCGGAATGCGTCACCGCACAAGTAGTTGAGGTATTTTGCGATGATTGAGGCCATGGACGATCTGGTTTTGCGCAATTGTTTGCACAAAGCTGCATGCACGTTCCCCTTTGGGAAACAATCTGTTTTCAAACTGACAGCAATCTCGCCGCTTGGTTGAGGTGCCCGTGAATGGTGCCCAGCTCGCAGGCAATTTCGCGATTTGTGACCCGTGTCAGAACGATGCGGGCTTCGCGGGGAGCCCGACTGGGCCCGACCGTTAGATGCGCTGCTCGGTCATGGCGTCGAACAGGTGGATGCGGTCGGTGTTGATGCGCACATCGACCGACTGACCTGTCGGGGCTGGAACAGCGCGATCCGCCACCACGATCAAATGCTGCTCCCCGGCCTTCAGGTGGAGGTTCTGTTCCGCTCCGGTCTTTTCAGCTAGCATCACCGTGGCCGAAATATCTCCCGTCACCGCGATCTCCAGGTCGGAGGGACGCAAACCACAGATAACGGCCTGCCCCGGTTGCGCCGCGCAGTCCGGCGCAAGGGGGTAGCGGATATCTACCGAGGCAAAGACCGGCGTGCCATTCTCGGCCTCAATCGTCCCATGGATGAAATTGATTGCGGGGGAGCCGATGAAATCCGCCACGTATTTGGTGGCCGGACGGTCATAAAGGTCATCAGGGCTGCCTGATTGTTCGATCTTGCCGTCTTTCATCAGCACGATCTTGTCGGCCATCGTCATCGCCTCGATCTGGTCATGGGTGACGTAAAGCGTGGTGGTCTTGAGCCGGTCATGCAGTTGGCGGATCTCCAGCCGCATATGGGCCCGCAACTTCGCGTCGAGGTTCGACAGTGGCTCATCGAACAAAAAGACCGAAGCCTCCCGGACCATGGCCCGCCCCATGGCGACGCGCTGACGCTGCCCGCCCGATAGCTCCCGCGGATAGCGATCCAGAAAATCGGTAAGGTTCAGAACCGCCGCCGCCTCATTCACCTTCTTTGCGGTCTCTCCCTTGGACATCTTCGCGACTTCCAGGGAAAAGCCGATATTTTCCCGCACGCTCATGGTCGGGTAAAGCGCGTAGTTCTGGAACACCATGGCGATGTCGCGGTCGCGGGGATGGACCTCGTTCATGCGCTGGTTGCCGATGGTCAGCTCGCCGCCAGTGATCGTCTCCAATCCAGCCGTCATGCGCAAAAGCGTGGTCTTGCCGCAACCGGACGTCCCCAAAAGCACAGTGAAATGGCCGTCTTCGACTGCCAGATCCAGGTCGCGGATGACGTTTACCGCACCGTAATCCTTGGTGATCTTGTTGAACTCGATATGGGGCATGGGCGCTTTGCAGACCTTAATACGTTTGGCGGGTGGGCGTGAGGCAGATCTCTTGCACCAGGGCATTTTGGGGCAGGTTATAGGCGTTCAGGATTAGGTCGCCGACAATGTCCGCACCGATCCCACCGCCCATCTTGACCTTGTTCGCCTTGTAGGCAGCAAGGGTTTCGGCATCGGTGACCGCGCTCAACACCTCCGTTTCGATCACACCGGGAGAGACGACAAGCACGCGCACATCGTAAGCCGACAGGTATTCCCGCAGGCTTTCAGAGATCGCATGGACAAAGAATTTGGTGCCGCAATAAACGGTATGGTCGGGGTAGACCTTTCGCCCTGCGATGGAGCTCATCATCACCAGTGTGCCGCGCCGCCGCTCCATCATGCCCGCCATCACGGCATGGGCCGTGTTCATGACGCCTTTGGCATTGATGTCGATCATCTCGTCCCATTCGGCGGGATCCTGGCGGCCGATATCGGCCAGTCGCGCGATCCCGGCATTGGCAAACATCATGTCGGTGGGGCCATACTCGTTTTCCGCATCCGTCACCGCCGCTGCGATAGCGTCGCGGTCGCGCACATCGACCTCCCGGATCATGGTATCTGGCAGGTCCATCGCCACCATCCGGTCGACGCGCCGCGCCATCATCAGCACGGGATGGCCAGCGGCGGAAAAGGCGCGGGCGGTTGCCTCTCCGATGCCGGAACTGGCGCCGGTCACGGCCACCAGGGGTTTATCGGTCATGTCACATCTCTCCTCCGTGGCCGAGGGCGGAAGGCCGCCCCCGACACATCCTTAGCCCTGAACGATCGCGTCCGTGGCTTGGGCGATGTCATCCATCGCTTCTTTGGTCGAGCCATATTCATCGGCAAAGTACCGGCCCAACCGCACCGGGATCGTGTCATTCGCCAGTTCCGCCCATTGCGGCAGATCTGGCTCTGACCCCATGTCGTTGGCAATCGTGTCGCGCACGACCTGCAAATGGCGCGTCGTACCCGCACCCACCCGGTTATTGGCGATGACGCGCGGATCGTCATAGACCGAAAAGCGCGTGGGCCCGGTGCCGCCGCCCAGGGTGGTGATCAGGGTCTGGGTGTCCTTTGACGTGGCCCATTGCATAAAGATCCAGGCCGCATCCGGATTCTTGGCGTTCTTCGACACGGCCAGGGACGATCCGCCCTGGTGGCCGACGCCTGGGATCTCGCCAAAGCCGGTCTCCTCGACCGTGCGAAGGGCCCGGGTGGGGGCAGGGCAGGGCGCGGCTTCGATCAGGCCCGAAACCTTGGTGGCGTCTGGATCGTCGAAATAGGGGAAGAATTCGCCCCAACTCATCATCGTCGCGGCCACGCCCTGGGCCACCGATTGGCCCTGGCCGTCCCAGGTCCAGCCGGTTACACCGGGGGGCATGGTCTCATACAGCTTGCGCCAATAGGCCATCGCTTCCAGGCCCCGCTCGTCATTGCCGGTGAATTTGCCATCGGCGTTGAAGATTGACCCGCCATGGCCCCACAGCCACGCCGTCCAGTCGCATTCCAGTGAATAGTGGCCGGACTTCATCTGACCGGTCGCGCCATACATCTCTGGGCCCTTGGCGTCGGTAATCGCCTTGGCCTGTTCGTAATATTCTTCCAGCGTGGTGGGCGCGGTAAAGCCCATCTCCTCATAAATGTCCTTGCGGTACATCATGATAAAGATCGGGATGTCATAGGGCACACCCACCAGCCGGTCACCATAGCGGGCGATGCCGTCAACCAGCGGCTCCAAGAAGTCGTCCATGTCGTAGCCCGGCATGGCCAGATCTGCATTCTCCATCTGCTCGCGCGGGTCATGGACGTCTTCCGACACGAACGCGGCCCAGGATTGGTCGATGTAATACAGGTCATAGGTGCCCAACTGCGACGCGATATCGAGCGTCATCTTCTGGAGCACCTGCTCCAGCGGCAGGATCTCGATCTCGACCTTGATGCCGGAGGCTTCCTCGAAATACTTCTTCAGCGTGTTGTTCAGCGCATTCGACGGCGGTGTCGCCTCGGTCGCCAACCGGATCGTCTGACCGGCAAAAGGTTTTGAGACTTCCTTGACCCAGGCCAGCATTTCAGCATCCGGCTCCAGCCCCTGCGCCAAGGCCCGGTTGCCGCCGATCAGGCCGCGCGGCCCCATATTCATGCCAGCGCCAAATGCACCCAGGGCCAGGCCAAGCTGCCCGGTGGAGCGCAGGAAGTTGCGCCGCGATATCTTCCCCTTAACGTATTTGTCCACGATGTTGGCGGCGTGGAATTTCTTGTCTGAACTTCGCATTACGTATCCTCCCAGGTTGCGAATTGTCCCTCGTCCGCCCCTTATTGTTTGAGCGATCCAAGCGTGAGGCCGCGGACCAGTTGTTTCTGGACCAGCAGAATAAAGATGAAGGCAGGCACCATAGCGGCTGTCCCAAGGGCGGCCATATTGCCCCAGGCCGTGCCGACCGATGTGACGAATGTGGATGACACGACCGGCACGGTTTTCAGGCTTGTCTGGGTCAGCGTCAGGGCAAACAGGAACTCCGTCCAGCTGAAGACGAAACACAACACCGCCGTCGCCGCGACGCCGCCCTTGGCCATGGGAAAGATGATCCGGCGGAAGATCTTCCAGCGCGAGGCTCCGTCGATCAGGGCGCTTTCATCAATCTCTGTTGGGATATCGTCGAAGAAACTCTTTAGCATCAAAACTGCCAGCGGCAGGTTCATCAGCGCATGGATCAGGATCATGCCCAGATAGGTGTCCAGCAGGCTGAGGTCTTTGTAGATAAAGAACATCGGGATCGCGATCGCCACCGGCGGCATCATCCGTGTGGACAGCACCCAGTTCACGAAATGGTGGCGTCCGCGGAAATAGATCCGGCTCAACGCATAGGAGGCCAGCGTCGCAATCGCCACGGCCAGGATCGTGGAAAACACGGCGATGACAACGCTTGACCACAGGTGCGGCGCCATGAAGAAATCGCCACCGCCCGCCAGAACCTCGTTCCGTGGCAGGCCGAAAGAGACACCAAAGACTTCCTGGAAATTGGCGACCGTCGGACTGAAGTTAAAGACCTTCGGCGGCTGGTTAAAAATGTCTCGCCCGTTTTTGAAGGCCACCGTGATCCAGTAGTATAGCGGAAAGACGAACAGCGCGACCGTGACCCAGGCGATGATCGCCCGGCGCAAGCGGGCCGCTTTGGATTGCACCATCATGCTACCACCTCACCTTCGCCAAATAGATGAAAAGGTTCGCGATGAAGATGATCACCAACAGCGTCACCAGCGAGATCGTGGCACCGTAGCCCCATTTGATGAAGGAGAATGTTTGCTGCCAGGCATAAAGCGACACGGTATAGGTCGCCGTGCCCGGCCCGCCCGATGTCATGACAAAGACGTAGTCGAACATCCGAAACAGGTCGATCCCGCGGATCAGGACAGCGACCGCGATCACTTTTGACAGCAGCGGCAGGGTGATCCGGCGAAAGATCTGCCAGCCCGAAGCGCCGTCGAGCATCGCGGCCTCATAAGGCTCCTGCGGCAGCGACCGCAGCCCGGCGATAAAGATCAAAACCATGAAAGGCGTCCACTGCCAGATATCGGCCAGCATCACCCCCATCAGCGCAGTGGAAGGCGAGGCCAGGATCGGCTGCGTCGATGACAAGATCCCCAACGTTTCCAGCACGTACGTGATGACCCCAAATTCCGGGTCCTCCATCAGCAGGAACATCATGCCGGTGATCGCAGGCGGCACGACAAGCGTCATTGTCAGTAGCCCGCGCAGGAAGCCAAACCCGAAATCCTCGCTATCCAGCAACAGTGCCAGCGCCAGTCCCAGGATCAGCTCGATGGTCAGAACCACGGCAAAATACAGCAGCGTCACACCCATGGAGGCCCAGAACCGGTCATCCCCAATCAGGGTCGACCAGTTGTCCCAGCCCACAAATTCCAACCGGCGTTTGAACGGCGCGTATTCATGGAAGCTCAGCCAGATGTTGTAGATCAGGGGATAGATCGTGAACGTCACCAACATGGCCAGCAGCGGCGCCAGCCAGGGCAGCGGATGGTCTGACGACACAAATCGGCTGAATTTTTTCTCCGTTACGTGCACGCGTTCTCCCCGACGTGGCTTAGTCGTCCTGTAGGCCGTAGCCCTCAAAACTCTTGGCGGTTTCGGCGATTTCCGCGTCGCTCAGCAGCACCGGGCCGCCGATCAGCAGGCTGTGGTAGTATTGTTTGGCGATGGTCTCTAGCTCGACCGCCCGCCACATGGCTTTGTCCAGACTTTCCCCCACCGCGCACATGCCGTGATTGGCCATCAGGCAGGCCTGCCGCCCCTCCATGGCCTTCAGCACGTGTTTGTTCAGGGCCTCGCTGCCGAACAGGGCGTAGTCGGCCAGTTCCACCGTATTGCCGCCAAAGGCCGCGATCATGTAATGGGCCGCCGGAATGGTCTTTCGCGCCATGGCCAGCGTCGTGCAATAGGTCGGGTGGGCGTGAACCACCGCGTTGACGTCATCGCGGGAGGCATGCAGCGCCAGGTGAAACCGCCATTCGGTCGATGGTTTCCGCGGTCCGTCATAAGCGCCCGTGCTGTCCAGCGGCAAGGAGGCCACCATATCCGGCGTGCAGGAATGGTACGGTGTGGCAGAGGGCGAGATCAGCATCGCGCCCTCATACTTGACCGATATGTTACCCGACGTGCCCTGGTTGATTCCCAGCGCATTCATGTCCCTGCAGGCCTCGATCAGTTCCTTGCGGAGGTTTAGTTCGCTCATCTCGGTTCCTCTGAATTAGGTCTCATCGTTCCCCCGCTGCAAAATCATCCAGAATCCCGCTATCGCAAGCCAGATCGGCAAAGGAGTATCGGTTGCGCATCTCATGGCCATGGCGCACCGCCTCCCGGTAAAAGGCGGGGTCCAGCCCTGTTTCCTCGGCCGTGACGGGGCAGCCAGACGCCTTGAGCACCCGCTCCAACTCCTCCACCGGCACCGTGAATGCCGCGCATTCGGTACGCAGATCATCCCAGATTTTGGCCAGCTTGCCATTCATCGCGTCAGCCCCGGCTGCATCCAGCGCCTTTTTCCGGTATTCGGCGGCGCATTCCGCTCCAATCACGGGGCCCATCCGGCGGGCCATGTCAGCTTCATCCATCGGCGTGGGCTTCAACTTGGGGGGCGTATCACTGGCCAGCATCTGGTGCTGCAATCGTGCCATTGTCATGGTGGCATAGCCAACCTGCTCGCCGTGGAACGTGCCGGGATGCCGGTCACCCGCAAAGCAATCGATGTAATGGCTGATCTGATGCTCCCCCATCGAGCCGTGGTTCGACACACCGGTTGCCGCCACGCCCAGCCCCGACAGCAGCAGCGCACGGTGCAGATACCCGATCGCGTCATGCGTGCCCGCGCCGATCTCTGCCGCTTGCTCCATGATGCGGCGCTCATCTTGGGCGGCGATCGTGTAGGGGGTTTCCATGTAAAAACTGCCCAACAACCGGTGCGACATCCACCAATCGATCTGGCAGACGGACCGGCAGACTGAATCGCCGAATCCGGCCCCCCGCAGACGCGCCGGGGCCTTTGCACTGACATCGATGTCGATGAAGATGCCCGACGCCGCATGGGCCGGGACCGACGTTTTCAGCCCCGATGGCAAGGTCATCGATGCGGTGGTCGAGGCATAGCCATCCATCGACGGGGCGGTGGCAAACACGCAATAGCGCCGCTTGTCCGCAGCGGTAACGTATTTGCACAGATCATTTACCGTGCCGCTGCCCACGGCGATCAGGTGATCATATCCGCTGACCTGCCGGGCCAGATCGTCCGCATCTTTCAGGTCGGCATGGGGCGCGTTCAAGACGATCTCATCCACGTTGCCCAGGGATTTAGCCACGCGCGCGCCCATCGCATCATGGGTATTTGTGTCTGAAACGATGACGAGCTTGCCGGAAAAGCCCAAATTCGCAACCAGATCGGCCTCAGCCCCGTCTAGGCTGTTGTCCAGGCGCACATTCTCGAACGGGACATTCGAAAGCCCGACACCCGTCTGGGGATCGGTCCACGCGCCGCTCAGCACATCCTCGATAAATGACATCCAGCCGCCTTTCGGTGGCCGCGCTGCGTGTGTCACGACAGTCCTCCCCAAAGCTCAGGTCGTCATCCGCATCCCGAAGCTTACGCAACGGAAGCTAGAGCCGCGCTCACTTTTTGTCAAAAGGAAATGACAATTGTAAATTTGCTGACCCCAAGCTAGGTTTCGAGCGGGAGCACGGCGATGAAAAAGAGCAAATCCGGGGCGCAGGCCATGCCGCCGCAATTTAGTGGAGACCTCGTCGCCTGGGCGATGTGGCTTTACTACGTCGAGGGCGAGACCCAGGAAGGGACCGCGCGCAAATTGGGCATGTCGCGCGCCTCGGTCGTCAACTATCTGCAAGAGGCGCGCGAGCGTGGTCTGGTCAAGATCAGCGTCGATCCCGAAATCCTGGCCCAGGGACAATTGAGCGCCCGGCTCAAGGCTCGGTTTGGGATCAAGGATGCCTTCATCCTGCCCAAGGTGGAGCATGGGGATGAGACGCCAGAGCAGCTTCGAAAGCGCGCGGGGATCGCGGGCGCCCGGCTGTTGCGCAATTTGCTGGAACCCGGCGATACGTTGGGCGTTGCCTGGGGTCGCACCATGTACGACTTGGCACAGGCCATGGAACGGGCAGCAGTGCCAGACACGACCGTATTGCAGGTATCGGGCTCCATGCTGGATGAACGCCTGTCGTCGCCGGAATTCATCACATCGTTGATTGCCAACCGGATCAGCGGACGGTCCCTGAATTTTCATGCGCCCGCTGTGCTTAGCTCCAAGGCCTTGCGCGATAGCCTGATGAAGGAGCCACCCATTGCGCGCTTTGTGGAAAAACTGCGCCATTGCAAGATCACGGTCTTTGGCATCGGCGCCATGGATGAGGCGCCATATCTTGGTGATGTGAACCTCGCCGATACCGAGACGATTGCCGCCTACCGGGCCCGCGGTGCCGTCGGGATCATCGTCGGCCGCTTTATCGATGCGACCGGGCTTGAGATCCAAGGCCCCCTCACGGATCGCCAGATCGCAATCAGTCTCGATGACTTGAAAGCAGCACCCAAGCGGCTGATGGTGGCCACGGGCCCAAGCAAGACCGAGGCTGTCAAAGCCGCGTTGACAGGGGGGTTGGCGACCCATCTGGTGCTCGATCACACCATGGCCTTGAGCCTTGTGGGCGATGGAGCGGGGGAAGGGGTATGACAAAGGATATCGTCATCGGGATCGACAGTTCGACCCAGTCCACAAAGGCCATCGCCTGGGACATGACCGGGTGCGATCTGGCAGAGGGGCGCGCGCCGATCCCGTTGTCCCAACCGGGGCCTGGCCGGTTTGAGCAAGACCCACAAGACTGGTGGACCTCCTGTTGCACGGCGCTGAATGCCTTGATGACACAGATCGATCCTAACCGCGTCGCCGGACTTGCTATCGCGAACCAGCGCGAGACGCTCGGGCTTTTCGACACCCGGGGCGACGCATCCCATCCGGCGGTTCTGTGGCTCGATGAACGCTGCGTGGAGGAGGTCACAACCTTTGCTGCCGAAATCGGGGCCGACCTCATGCACCAGATTACCGGCCGCCCGCCCGATCTGACACCCGCGGTCTACACCATGGCCTGGTTTCGCAATGCTCTGCCCCAGACCTGGGCGGAGACGGCGCAGTTTCTGGATGTCCACGGCTTTCTGACGCAGCAATTGACGGGCAAGGCCATTGCCAGCACCACCAGCATTGATGCCTACGGGGTGTTCGACATCGCGCGGTTGGAGTTGTCGGATCCGATCCTGGGCGCCCTCGGCCTGACGCCGGACAACTTTGCCCCGATCCAAAAGCCCGGCACCTATGTGGGCGACACCACGCGCCATGCAGCTGATCAAACGAGTGTCCCCGCGGGGACACCGATTTTTGTGGGCGGTGGCGATGGCCAATGCGCGGGGCTTGGTGTGAATGCCACAGCACCCGGCGCGGTCTATCTGAACCTTGGTACGGCGGTGATCACCGGGGCCTCTGCCTCGCAAAAGCTGATCCGTCCGGCCTGGCGCACCATCACCTCCCAGACGGGGGAGGGGTTTTTCATGGAAAGCTGCCTGCGTGCCGGAACCTTCCTGATCGACTGGCTGGTACGCAATATTGGTGGCAAGGAAACGACGCCCCAGACCTTTGCCACTTTGCAATCTGTCGCCCAAGCGATCCCGGTCGGATCAAGTGGCGTGACCGTGTCCCCCTACCTGTCCGGTTGCATGGATCCGTATTGGAACCCTTCGGCCCGCGCCTCGTTCCACGGGTTTGGTGCTGAACATTCCTTTGCCCATCTCTACCGTGCGACGCTGGAAGCCGTGACGCTGCAATCGGCGCGCTTTGTTCACGCGGTCGCGGCCGATGGCCTGGCGCCGGACAGATTGATCGCCGTCGGGGGCGGTTCCAGCAACGCGCTTTGGACGCAGATGTTGACGGATGCGACAGGGTTGCCGTTGGTTCAGTGCCTGTCGCGGGAGGCATCATCCCTGGGGGCCGGTATTTCGGCCGCGGTTGGGGCCGGTTTGTTTGACAGCTTTGATGCCGCGACAAGGGCGATGGTGCAATTCGGCGACCGGATCGACCCTGATCCGACAACCGCTGCGGCATGGTCGGACCTGTCTGCGCGCCAAGAGCGGACGTACCGCCCGGATCAAGCCTAGGTGGTCGGGCAAATGAAGTCAGGCCGGATGCCGGATTCATCGATATAGGCACCG
The DNA here is from genome assembly GCF_016901225.1 of Actibacterium sp. 188UL27-1. Taxonomy (GTDB): domain Bacteria; phylum Pseudomonadota; class Alphaproteobacteria; order Rhodobacterales; family Rhodobacteraceae; genus 188UL27-1. The sequence continues at coordinate 27,657 of NZ_JAFEUL010000010.1, forward strand.
GTATCTGATCCGGCGAAGAGCCCGAAATCGGTGATCAGCACCGTTTTGAACCCCGCCGCGGCCCCACCCAAGACATCGGTATGTAATGTGTCGCCGACCATGGCGATCCGGTGGGGTGGGATGCCGGGCAACTGCTGTTTCACGTCATCATAGGCATTGCCGAACGGTTTACCGAAAAAGATCGGCTCCACCTTGGTATCATCGGCCAGGCGGTGGGCAAAAAAACCGGGCTCCTGGGATAGGCCATCTTCGCGCGGTGCGACGATATCGGGGTTTGCCACCAGGACGGGGCGCGGTGCGGCGCGGATCGCATCGCGCAAGGCCCTGTAGGTCGCTTCATCCAGATGCGCACTGGAGAGCAGCAAGAAGCCATCGACATCGGGTTGGTCCGATACGGTCCAGCGCCTGACTGTGGCGGCCAGATCGTGGAAATCGTCCGTGTCGGTGCTGATCGCGCCCCAGCGACCCTGCGGTAGATGCGCGGCGAGCCGGGCGGCACAGACATCTCGGCTCGCCACCACTTCATGGCTGGCAAAGTCGAAACCCAGCTTGTGGTATTTTTGCAAGGCCGCCTGCCGCGTGTCGCTTGCCGCATTTGTCAAGACGACCAGTTTCTTGCCCGCCGCGCGCAACTGCGCCATCCGCTCCACAGCCCCCGGGATCGGGGTTTGGCCAACGTTCAAAACGCCAAAGGCATCAAGGACGAAGGCATCGACCTCGTCGGCCACGTCCGCCAAGGATGACCGCATGGCCGAGGCGGATGGAAACCGTGCCTTGGGCAGGCGGGTGCGCACCTCCTCGTATCGCTCAAAGGCGGCCTTGGTCGTCATCTTGGCTTTGTAACTGGACACTGGTGGAGGACCTTTGGCAGAGGGAACAGTTGGCGACAAAGCGATGGAATTAACCCCTAAAGTCAAGGGATGCGAGATTGTTGCATGAGATGGATTTGCGGGCAGACTGCCGGGCGATGGGTGCGCGTGGGAATATTTAACCAGCGACATTCGGCATTGGTGCAAACCATTTAGTACTACTTTCCGAATTTCATTTTCGTTCGTTAAGGTCTTAGATTAATGGATCTATCATCTTGTCCTAAATGGAAAAATGAATCTGATATTTTTTATCGGATAAATTATACTTCTTGCATTGCTGCATTGCAGCAAAGTTTTATCGGGCAGATATACCCCCAATACATTCTGACACATTTTCGCCGCACCGTTACTCTAGCGCATGGAATTAACCCGACATTTGGCGTGTGACGCCATACTACCGGGGAGCAGCTTCGCATTTGATGGCGGGTTGTGCCGTAATGAATGAAGAAGAACAGACACGCCGCCATGCAATTGACCGACCTTCAGACCCGCATCCCCGATGCGTTGAATTCAGCACCATCTGCCTATTTTGGACCGTCCAATTTCCATTGGCTGATCCGAGGGCGCCTTGGAGGGATGTCGCAGCCGGGGCTGCTGCGCAGTCTGGAAAATGACCTGATTGGGCTCAAAAACCTGAATGTTACCCATGTCATCACATTGACGTCAGAGTGGGAGGCGCCAGTGGCGGAGTTCCACGAAAGGGGTATTTCGGCGATCCGCGTGCCCATTGATGACATGGATGCCCCGGATCCGCGGGTTGCTTGTGACGTTTGCGCACAGGTCGACGCGCTTTTACAGGATGGCGGTTGCGTCACGTTCCATTGCCGGGCGGGGCGGGGTCGCACGGGAACGATGCTGGCTGCACAACTGATCTATTATAAGTACCGGGATATCAGTGCGATTGAAACGGTGCGCAAGACGTACCGGCATTGGATCGAGTCAGATGTTCAGATCTCATTTTTAGCCGATTTCGCCGCAATGCTCCAAAGGTCGTAGGCCTAAATGAAATTCAATAAAAAACACTGCTTACTTTCGCCATAGTTGTCGCATAGTGTGAACTTGTGCAACGTCAAGTTAACGAAATGTTTTTACGTAAAGCGGGTGCTCTCCAAACACGGAGTAGTCCGCAATGTGGTACCGAAAGGCAAAGGTAAAATGTCACTAGAAAAAGCGCTGCAAACGTCGATGGGAAATATCCCGGAATGTCTGGCATCCGGATATGTCGACATGGATACGGGCATGCTGTTGGGTGTTCACACGGTGGATTCGCACCCCCAGGAGGTGCTGGATACCCTTGCGGCAGCAACCGCTGATATGTTCCAGGGATCCAGCGTCGTTCAAATCGAAAACATGTTCAAAAAGTTTCGCGGCACCGAAGATACCTCGGATCATTATTTCCAGGAAATCTTTGTTTTCAGCGACAACCTGTTGCACGTCTTCATGCGGACCAAGCAGTATCCCAGTCACGTCGTTTGCTTTGTCTGCCGCAAAAGTGCCAATCCAGGCATGGTGTTGACCAAGGCGCGCATGGCCATCGACACTGTCGCCGGGGCGCTCTGATCTCGCGGCCCCCGGACGGCGTATTGTTTGGGGGCACCTTGACACTTGGGTAAGTCGGCCATGGCCGACAGGGCGTGTTATGCCGCTTAGCGAAGCTTTCCTGGATCTCTTTCGACGGCTATATGGGGAGGTGAAGCATCGCGCTTTGCCCGAACGCGACCTGCCTTCCGCAGATCGCAGCACCCGGCACCAGGCCATCGTCGACGAGATCGATACAACCACTCTGCCGCGCACCCTGACCTTTAAAATCGGCGATGAAGCGGCGTTGGCGCTGGACGTGGGCAACCAATGTCTACACCGGGTGCTGAATGTTGATCATCTGGTTTTGAGCGATCAGACATCCGCAATTGTCGGGCCCTCCCTTGATGGTGCTGACAGGGATCTGACATCAGCAGTTGGGGCATTGCTGGCTCAGTTCTGCGATAAGGATGGACCGCTCAGCGTTCTTTCGACCAGCGCATTGGCGGACCACGATCCATCCTGCGCCGGTATCGTGCCGGGTCATCTGGTTATGGATGCACCACCCAAAGCGCTGCCCGCATCGCCGCCCGTCAAAGACCCCGCTGCAAGAGCCGCGGCGCCGAAAACCAAGGCCAAGCCAAAACCAAAACCCAAATCGGCCCCCAAGGCCGCCAAACCAAAAACGGCGCGTGGATCCAAAAAAACGGAGCCACCGGCAGCGATCGTGACTTTATTCGATGCGCTTTCCGAGTTTTGCGTGACCGTACAACTAATTGATGCCAAACTTGCCGTGAATGCGACCGGTGGGACGGACCCGAAAGCCGAAGGATTGTGGCAGATCGATGGACTGTCATTCGACATTCAGACCTGGATTGCCGCCACCCGGCCAGCGCTCGGCGATGGCCAGATGCTGATCGCGCGCAGCAATGACCTGCAAGGGACGGGTTTGTGTGTTGCTGTGGAATGTGACTGGTTGATTGTCGCCTCATTCCCGAACAAGCACCTCGCCCGGCTCTTTTCGGTCGGGAGGGCGCGGTCATGACGCCCCAAGCCGTGTTGCGCATAGATGGCCTGAATTTGAGCGTCGGCGGCAAGTCGTTATTCGAAGGGTTGAGCTTTGCGATCCGACCCACCGGTATGACAGCGGTGATGGGGCCGGTGGGCACTGGAAAATCCTCGTTATTGAAATGGTGCGCCGCACCTATCGATGGCGGCCCCTATGATGCGGCCGTCATGGCGGCGGAATACGCGGGTGCGCCACTCGCGGTCGCGAACGCGCCCGGATTTGTGCCGCAAAACGCGATCAGGACACTGACCGACGGGGTCCATCACTTGGCCAAGATGGAGGAGGCCGATCCTGCGCTGATCTGCGTGGATGAGCCCACTGCCCATCTTGCCCCCGACGAGGCTGCGCACATTTTGCGGCGCCTGGCCGATATGGCCCGGGAGCGTAGTATTGTCCTGGTGTCGCATAATCAGTCGCATGTCGCGTCGTTCGCCGACCGGGTGTTGCTCCTTGCCGGCGGAACCTTGCAGGAAGACAGCCCCGCGCAGCGCTTTTTCGTTTCCCCCAGCAGCGATGCCGGACGACAGTTCATCCAGACGGGCGGTGCGACCTTGGCGCCAGTGGGTGCGCCACGAAACGCGCTGCGTTCGGATTTGCGGCGCACACCTGACGGGCTGCGCATCAATGCTGGCGCGGATGACCAAAGCGGTGGCGTGCGGTGGGCGATTGATGACACCCTTGGCCTGTACCGGGTCGATGACGGCGAATGCCTGAGCAAAGGCGAATTGCAGGATCTGGCAGCGACTGGCGTGTCCGGAGTGATCATGATCGACGCAGAGACGCCCCCGAACCTGGAACACTGCGCAGAGATAGGCATTCTGGGCATCTGGATCCCGATGCAAAAAACCGCCACGCCCTCCACGAACGACAGTACGCTGATTTGCGCAGAATGCCGCCGCCTTCTGGACGCCAAGCAGCGCATCGTTGTGATCGGTGACAGGTCAACGCAACGTGCGGAATGTTTGATCGCGGCACAGATGGTGCATTTCGGTGTGCCGGCGGATCGGGCTGCGGGTTTTGCGCAGACACTTGTGGGGGATGCGCCGCTTCGGATGGAGACTGAGCAGCTGCTTTGGGATCTGGAGCTTGCGCAGGACCTCGCCGAGGAGGGGATCAGTCGGAAACAGCGGCGCGGCAAGCGTCCGACCCGACGACAGGGGACGGCCAAGGGGGCAATCGCGACGTTTTAACCGTTTGGCTGTATAGTGTTAGTATTGGTGTAGATTGATGAAAACGGACACGCGTGACAGCGTGCTGAACCATGGGATCGGCGCGCAGGTAGACGAGATCCACAAAGCGTTGCGAGAGACCGCGCAAACGCTCGATACCCTATCGGATGGTGAGTTTTCGGCTCGGATTACAAAAATCCTCGAGGAGTTGGCCCGGTTCAGCGTGCGCATCGCTGTGGTCGGCCAGATCAAGGCTGGGAAATCGACCTTGGTCAACGCCTTGACCCGGCGGTCGGGGTTGTTGCCATCCGATGTCATTCCCTGGACCTCGGTCGTGACTCAACTGCATTTCGGTGGCCGTGGCGATCAGAAGGCGGGCGCTGTCTTTCGCTTTTTCGACCATGCGCAATGGGATGCGCTGGTCGAGCGCGGGGGACGGCTGGCAGAACTGACCGAGGGGTTCGTCGACCAGCGCGACCGCGATGTTCTAGAGACCGAGATTGCGGAGATGAAATCACGCGCCCAGATGCGGTTGAGCCGAAATTTCGAAAGCCTGCTGGGCAAGGAACACGTCTTTGACACCGTCACGTCGGAAGTGATGGCCAGATATGTCAGCGCAGGCGATGCACCGGATGAACCGTTGCGCAATCCCGCCGCCGGTCGGTTTGCCGATATCACCCGGTCTGCGGATATCTATTTTGACCAGGCGCCATTCGGTTGCCCGGTTTCGATCATCGACACGCCGGGCATCAATGATCCCCTTCTGATCCGGGATGAACTGACCCACCGGGCGCTGGAAGAGGCGGATTATTTCGTCGTTGTACTGTCGGCGCATCAACCGCTGAGCAAGGATGATCTGCGGCTGATCCGGTTGTTGCGGGCGCTGGATCGCGAACGCTTTGTCATCTTTATCAATCGTATCGACGAAGTGCGCGACGCGGCCAGCAAGATCGCGGCGCTTAGGGAGACGATCGGTGGTCAGCTGTCCGAATATCTCAACGGGCAAACCTCTGACATCGTGGTGGGAAGCGCCCATTGGGCGACCTACGCCGTCACGGGCGAGGAAAAGGGTCTGGATCTGGACACCATAACCGAATTTGCGGACCAGCAGGGCCTGGTGGGCGCGGCGCAGATGCTGGATCCCAATGGTGAGATCGGCGATGACCGTGCCCTGGCCTATGTTTCCAGCGGGTTGGACCGTCTGGAACAGGCCGTGTCGCATATGATTGCGCAGGGGGCCACGTGTTATGCCATGGCAGCGGCCACCGATGATCTGGTGTCCCTGACGGGGCAGGCGATGGACCGTCTGACCATCCGGATTGATCTTTTGACCGAGGAAACCGGCAGGCGCCGCGTTCTTTTGACGGATGAGGAGCAGCAGCAGCTCTATGACGATGTGGCAAACACCATCGAAACGGAGATGACCGGGCTGGAGGCATGGATCCTGACGGCTTGCGGAGACCTGGCCGACAGTCTGTGTGAAACCGCCATGAGCTATGCCGACAAGCAGCGCGATTACCTCAAAACCGCCATCGCGACGGATGTACAAGACGATGACGCAGCCATCGTGCTGGATCCCCTGCGCAAATCGCTGACCAAGATCTACAAAGCCCGGTTCGATCAAATCCAGGGCCAGCTTTGGGATGATCTGCGCCGCATCAATGATGATTTTCGCGATGTCGTGCCGGAGGGATTTCGCGAACCGCTGACATCTGTCCGGCTCGCCACGTTGTCTATCATTGGTCTTTTGCCGCGATCCACGCCCTTTAACCAGACCGTCACCTTTGATCTGTCACAAACATGGCTGCGCAGTCTTTTCAAAAGCACCGATGCCCGGATCGAACAGGTGATTGACACGATCCGTGACCAATTTGGGGACATTTCTCGGCAAACCGCAGAGCAGGAGCAGGAATTGTTCATCAAGACCCTGCGCGACACCAAGGTGACGTTTCTGTCTGATCTTCAGGCGCAGTTGGCTGTGATGGCCGGTGCCGTGGATATGGCCGCGATGGCCAAGACCCGGTCCCGTGCGGATCAGCGCGCCAAGCTGCAGGTCGACTTGAAGACTGCAACGACCTTGCTGAAAGCCCTGACTAAACTGCAGCAGGGCCTGTCTCGTGATACAGTCGCGGCGTGACACATATGGGCGACATCTCCCATGATCGGTTGGTTCTTGAGGCATTTCTATCGGCCCAGACCCGCGCGAAACTGCCAGCGACCGAAATCGCGCGTTTTGATCAAGCCGCCGCATTGCAGGCCCGCCTGACCCGGCCGCCCCAGGTTCTGGTGGCGGGGGAGTTCAGCTCTGGCAAGTCAACGCTGGCCAACATCCTAGTCGGGGCGGATTTGATGCCCACGGGCGTCCTGGCCACCCATTTGCCGGTCGTTGAATTTGGCCATGGGACGCAAGATCACATTCAGGCGGCCTGGTGGGACAGCACATCTGATTTGAGCTTTTTGGGCAAGGATATGGAGGTGCTTCTGGCGACCGCGCCCGATTTCGTTCGGATCCAGGCTCCGGCCTCCCTGTTGCGTCAGGTTCGGATCATCGACACGCCTGGAACCGGCGATCCCGCGATCCTCAAGGATGCGGTCCATAACGTGGCAAAGCGGGCGGATGTGCTGGTCTGGTGCACCAACGCCGTTCAATCCTGGAAAGAGAGTGAGCGGCAATCCTGGTCGCAACTGCCCGACCGGATCAGGGCGCGGTCGATCCTGCTGGTTACTCATATGGATCTGATGGCCGTCAAGCAGAACAAAGACCGGATCTTCAACCGGTTGGAAAAACTGGTGGGGGATGGGTTTTTAGCCATTCTCCCCTTCGCCGCCCCCCTCGCGGAGACGGCGATAACTGCCGGAGAGGTGACGGACAAGGTCGCCTGGCGGGAGAGCGGCGGGGAAGCTTTGATTGAGCATATGCTCCGCTTTGCCGATGCGGCCCGTGATGAGGCCGCCCACGAGGCGCGCGTGTTTGTGGCCGATGCCTTGGGCGATCTGGCCCCCGAACCTTTGGATGGTGCAGATGCGGCAGCGGACCCCCCGCTTCTGACGGTCTGGCGGGCGCAAGCCACGTCACTGCTGCATCACCTTGAGGCAGGAACCCTTGAGGCGGAGGATCGGTTGCGGGCCGCCACGTCGGGTGCGATTGCCCTGTTGCGCGCTGCCGTCGGCGATCGATCAGAGGTTGGTGAGGTGCTCGATCAGGTTGAGGCGCATATTGGTGCCTCCTCGTCCGCTGATCTGCCCGACCGTGTGTTGCGCGCGCTGCTGCAGGTCGGACGCGAATTGGCCCATGCACCCCCGGGGGCGACATGATGCCCAGGATGTCACTTCAGGATATAGGCCTTGCGCACGGCCCTATGGTGCAAGCTTTGCAAGGCGCGGGTGGCGACATGGTCGGGATCGCCGGCTGTACCCTTGGCCAGGGCCGCTTCGAAGATCTGCATGATGCGCGGCTCCGCGCGCCAACCATGGGCTGCAAGCGCATCGGTGGCCTCGCGCGCCAGGGACAGGATTTCCAACGGATCCTCCGTCTGCGCCAGCGCGGTGTCGAAGCGCACGGTGATCTCGGCCAGTTGCGCCCGAAAGGCATTTTCCCGGGCTTTGCCCTGCGCCATGTCTTCGGCCCGGGCGTATCCGCCAAACCCATGGGCAATGGCGCGATCCGTCAGGCTTTCATATCCCTCAAAGGCGGGTTCACTTGCCGACATCGTTCCGGCCAGCAGGGGGGCGAGCCCGACCGACCGTTCGAAGGCGCGGTGCCCCAGAACGCGGGCCAGATCGATATCGAGCCCGCCCACGGTTTCCATAAGACGGGCGCGTGTCATCCGGGTGGCTGCCTCCAGGGGCACCTCCCAGGGCTGCGCCGCACCGTCGATCAGATCCGGCGCGCCCGGCACGCTATTGTTATTGGCCCGCAGGCGCAGGCAGGCCCCGTCCTGCAAAACCGACAGGCGATTGCTTTCCCGGTCATGACCTATGATGTGGCTCACGATATCCACCACCCCCAGCCGCGGCGACAGATGAGAGATTGCCGGGCCCAATTCAAGGCAGGCTGGAGCCTCCACCAGGGTCAGATGCGGCGCATCGCTCGGAGCGGCGATGATCGATCCGCACAGCGACGGGACGGTCATCACAAAGTCATGGGCCTCATCGATGGATCGGGCCATCAATTCAAAATGGCGCGCGTCCGACGGGACAGCTGCGATCCGCGCGCCCTCTGTCAGGCAAAGCGGCCCCTGAATGGCCCGCTGCGCCCCGATGATCAGTGGCAATGTCATGTCGAGCGGGGCGCGCAACAGCAACACCTCGATAACCTTGTCAGCATCCGTCATGCCCGTGGGGTGAAAGGCCGTGTGAAGGTGTCGTTCCAGAATAACCTGCTCCTTCAATCGGCGACCCCGCCTATTGCAACGGGCCGCATGCAAACATTCACGCTCCACAAATGGGAGATTTGCCGGTGACGACAAGTCCGCCCGATGCCGTAAACTGGATACGTTTTGAAGGGTCGACCTACATTGTGCAAGCGGGGGAGCGGGCATTGGATGCCATGTTGCGCCGGGGGGCGGATGTGCCATTTTCTTGCCGGAAAGGCACGTGCCGGTCATGCCTGTTACAGGCCGTATCGGGGGATCCGGGCGACGCGGCCTTTGCCGACCTTTCGGCAGAGGAGCGGGGGCAGGGCTTCTTTCTGCCCTGCTGTGCCACATCCGTACACGCGGTGGACGCGACGCGCCCGGATCTGACCCAGTGCCGGCAGGAGGCGATGGTGGCTGACAAAGTTGCGCTGTCGCCCACCATCCTGCGCCTACAGTTGGAACCTGCCCGCCAGATCACGTGGCATCCGGGTCAGACGATCACGCTCTTTCGGTCCGACGGTCTGGGGCGGTCCTATTCCATCGTCAGCGCACCGGATGATTATTACCTGAGCATCGATATTCGGATCTACGCCGACGGCGTGCTCAGCCGGTGGGTCGCTGACACGCTGAAGCCGGGCGATACGGTTTCGTTTTCGGGGCCGTCCGGCAATTTCATCTATGATACCGACCTGCAAAAGACGCCGCTTGTGCTGATCGGTACGGGCAGTGGTGGCGGGGTTTTGGCCGGTCTGGCCTGGGATGCGCGCCGCCATGGTCACGCGGCAGATATCACGCTGTATCACGGCGCGCGCGATGCCGCGGATCTTTACCTGGACCAAAACCGCGAGGATCTCACGGGGCAGGGCATTACCTTGCATAGCGCGGCATCGGGCCCGGCCGGTCAGCGGATGACTGATCGCGCCTTTGCCGATCATCCTGATCTGTCGGCCTCTGCCATTTATCTGTGCGGTCGGCCCGACATGGTCGAAGGCGCCCGGATCACGGCGGTGCGCCAAGGCGTCGCCCTCGGGCGACTGTTCAGTGATCCGTTTGACGTGCCCGGCACATATCAGCCCCAGGATGCGCCCAAGATGGCTGCGATCACGCCGGATCCGGAGTTGTGGGAGGCGCTCGGGCAGGGTGCGCTGCTGACGGATATCCTGACAGACTTCTACAAGGCGGTTTACGCCGACCCTCGCCTTGCCCCGTTTTTTCACCGCGTGACCCAGGCCCGGGCCATCGAAAAGCAATACAGCTTTCTGCGGGATCTGCTCACCGGCGCGCGACAGTATTTTGGGGAAAAGCCGTTCAACGCCCATCATTGGATGGTCATATCGAACGAACTTTTCGATTATCGGGAAGCGATGTTGATGGGTATTGCGCGGCGGCACGGGCTGCCCAAGCGCCTTCTATGGCGTTGGGCTGCGCTGCACGAAATGTTCCGGCGCGAGATCGTCAAGACGATCGCACGGGGGGTGATCCGCGGCCAGGTCGAAGTCGATCTGGAAGGGTTCACCGAAGAGTTGTTGGATGTCGCCACCGTCTGTGATGGCTGCATCGGGGAAATCGCGGCGGGAGACACCGCCAAAATGCACCGGCGGACCGGTGAACTGTTTTGCCTGAACTGCGAAGGTCAGGCGGCCTTGAATGGAGCGACACATGACTGAACAGACTGCAGGAAAATGCCCGTTCGGCTTTTCAAATGATGGCGGTGCCCCCGGTGACGGCGCCGCCTATTCGCACAGCGCCGTGGCCCCCGCCTTGTCCCGGGACAAGCTGCCGACGCTGGTCAATACCTCGATCGCCGAAGGCGCGGATGGTCTGCCGACCGGGCGGTGCCTGTGCGGCGAGGCCAGCTATAAGATCCTTAAACCCGTCAGCCGGATCTTTGCCAATCACGACCCGGCATCGCGTCGCTGGACGGGTGGGATCTCTTTGACCATCATGGTGCGTGCGACCAGTCTGGAATTTCACGGCTGGGGGCGCATGGTGCAGCACGCGGCGTCGGACGAGGCGCTGCACTGCTTTTGCCGGATCTGTGGGACCAGCATGTTCATCCGCCATGTCCAGCCGGAGGCGATGGATGGCATGCTCAGCCTGTCGGCCGGGACGCTCGACAATCTTGACGGGTTCGAACTGGCCGCTGAAACCTGGATTGATGAGAAGCCTGATTTGTACAATTTCGAGGGCGACCGTCGCCGCCTGACCGGGGCCGAGATCGCAGCGACCTATGGCGCGCGCTGATCGGGGCAGACCTGCCGGGGACAGAAATTATTTCTGACGGTTAATTAGGTCTTCGGCGGTCTTTGCGTCCAGTAGTCCAACCACCATCGGATGCAGGTTCAGGTCGCCACCACCGATTTCCTGGCGCAGACCATCCACGACAGAGGTGGCGGTGTTCCGGTCGACGGCGATCACGTCCAGCAACCAGCGCGTGGTGCCGCTGGTCCAATCCTGCGGGCGCAGTTGCACCGGGAAAGCCTTTAAGGCGATCTGGTCGCGAATGGCCGTGTGCACCTCATCCGATACGCTGGCCCAAACGGCAAATCCCACAATCTTGTCGTCCTTGCGCGCGACGGCCACCCGGTTGCGGATCATAGGCTCCAGAAACAGTTTCTGAAGGTCGGCGATGGATTGGAACCGGTAACGCGGCGTCTGGATCACCGCCATGGTCAATTCGCCAAAGCTCTGCGTCAGGCGCACTGTGTTGACCAGGTCCGGGGCCGGAGCCTCCTGTATATCGGTCATCTCATCTTCCCCTTCGTCTGCCTGAAGACCTGCCCAAGCAATCGCCGCCACCCTCTTTATCCTTAGGGCACCAATCAACCCCGGCCAAGCCCAAGCGTTGCGCTGCAGCTTGTTCGGAGATGCGATATCTGCGCGCTGCGCCGTTCTGGCACAGACACGGTCCTGCCCAATGCGCATAGGTCTGTTCGCAAGTCTTCTGCCGAGGTTTCCCAATGTCACCCAATGTTACCTTAAGCCCGCTTCCGCAAAACAGCGCCTTGCACCAGCGCAAAGCGCCTACGGATTTTCTGGATTGCTATGCCGTCCGGTCCGATCTGCCACCGCGGCGCGCAGCCCAGATCATCACGACCTTCCCGGGCTGGGCCAAGGGCCTATTGCAGATCCGTCGCCTGGTCACCGCGCCGTTCGGCCTGTCCAATGATGGACCGGACGCCGCCGACAAGCTGGGCCCGTTCCCGGTGGAAAGCGAGACGGATCATGAGCTGATCGCTGGTTTCAATGACCGTCACCTGAATTTCCGCGTATCGGTCATGTCGCAAGAGGGGCAGGTGTTCCTGGCCACGTGGGTCCATCCCCATAATATCGGTGGTCGCCTTTACCTAAGCGCCATCATGCCCTTCCACATCCTGATCGCCCGCAACGCGCTGTCCCGCGTCGCCGAAGCCTGAAGGCAAAAGAAAAGGGCCGCTCCCAAAGGAACGGCCCAAATCGTGTCAAGCGGGGTGGCTTACATCATGCCGCCCATGCCGCCCATGTCGGGCATTCCGCCACCGGCGGGTGCAGCACCCTTCGGCTCGGGCTTGTCGGCGACCATGGCTTCGGTTGTGATCAGCAGCGACGCGACCGAGGCTGCATCTTCCAGCGCGGTCCGCACAACCTTGGCCGGGTCAATGACGCCGAAGGAGAACAGATCGCCATACTCTTCGGTCTGTGCATTGAAGCCGAACGAAGTGTCGTCGCTTTCGCGGATCTTGCCCGCCACGACGGCACCGTCGACACCGGCATTCTCGGCGATCTGACGCAAGGGTGCTTCCAGTGCCTTGCGCACGATGGCGATACCGGCTGTCTGGTCAGAGTTCTCGCCGGTCAGGTCGGCCAGTGATTTGGCACCCTGCACCAGGGCAACACCGCCACCCACGACAACACCTTCCTGCACAGCAGCACGGGTCGCGTTCAGGGCGTCATCGACGCGGTCCTTGCGCTCTTTCACTTCCACTTCGGTCATGCCACCGACGCGGATCACGGCAACACCACCAGCCAGCTTGGCCACGCGCTCTTGCAATTTTTCGCGGTCATAGTCGCTGGTGGTTTCTTCGATCTGCTGACGGATCTGGCTGACGCGCGCCTGGATCTCGGACTTCTCACCGGCACCATCCACAATAGTGGTTTCGTCCTTGGTGATCGCGACCTTCTTGGACGTACCCAGCATGTCGATGGTCACGTTTTCCAGCTTCATGCCCAGATCTTCGGAAATGACCTGACCACCGGTCAGGATCGCGATGTCCTGCAGCATGGCCTTGCGGCGATCACCGAAACCAGGTGCCTTGACGGCTGCGATCTTCAGACCACCGCGCAGCTTGTTGACGACCAGCGTGGCCAGGGCCTCACCTTCGACGTCTTCGGCGATGATCAGCAGGGGCTTGCCGGACTGGATGACAGTTTCCAGCAGGGGCACCATGGGCTGCAGCGACGACAGCTTCTTTTCGTGCAGCAGGATCAGGCAGTCTTCCAGATCCGCAATCATCTTGTCAGGGTTGGTGACAAAGTAGGGGCTCAGGTAGCCGCGGTCGAACTGCATGCCTTCGACGACCTCGGTCTCGGTCTCCAGTCCCTTGTTCTCTTCGACGGTGATGACACCTTCGTTGCCAACTTTTTGCATCGCGTCGGCGATCTGACGGCCAATCTCGGCTTCGCCATTGGCAGAGATCGTGCCAACCTGCGCAACTTCGTCGCTGTCATTCACGTCGCGAGCCGCACTTTTGATGCCTTCGACAACCTTGGCCACGGCCAGATCGATGCCGCGCTTCAGATCCATCGGGTTCATGCCGGCAGCAACCGACTTCAGGCCTTCGCGAATGATCGCCTGGGCCAGCACAGTGGCGGTCGTGGTGCCGTCGCCGGCCTCGTCATTGGTGCGGCTGGCGACTTCTTTCACCATTTGCGCGCCCATGTTCTCGAACTTGCCTTCCAGTTCGATCTCCTTGGCGACCGTCACACCATCTTTGGTGATGCGCGGCGCGCCAAAGGATTTGTCGATGACAACGTTGCGGCCTTTGGGGCCCAGTGTCACTTTGACGGCATTTGCCAGAACATCGACGCCGTTCAGCATCAGGTTCCGGGCGTCGGTATCAAACTTGACGTCTTTAGCAGCCATTTTCATGTGCTCCTTGAATTCTCGTAATGGGGTAAGGCGGGGGTCTCCCCGCCGCGCGATACAAGGTCGGGCTTAGCCCATGACCCCAAGGATATCGCTTTCCTTCATGATCAGCAGGTCTTCGCCGTCCAGTGACACTTCGGTGCCGGACCATTTGCCGAACAGGATCTTGTCGCCTTCCTTGACGGACATCGCGACCAGCTCGCCGCTGTCCTTGCGGGCGCCTTCGCCTGCTGCGATCACTTCGCCTTCGGCAGGCTTTTCCTTGGCGCTATCGGGGATGATCAGGCCGCCAGCTGTCTTTTCTTCGGATTCGACGCGGCGAACCAGAACGCGGTCATGCAACGGTTTGAAAGCCATCGGAAACGCTCCTTCGTTGGTGTTTCGTGTGATTAGCACTCACCTCCCATGAGTGCTAGTGAGCGCGAGATAGGCGATGGACCCGTGCCTGTCAACAGCATCCCGGCTCAAAACAAGGCATGGAAAATGGCCCGGCATTTCCGCGCGCATCCATGCTGTTCACTAGACGCGTCAGGTGTGTCTGGGCTCGATCCCGGCCCATTCTGCCGTCACCCAGAGACCGGTAAAAAGAATCGATCCGATTGCCACATACCAGCCCAGCACCGATTGCACCTCGCCATGGGGCATCTCCCCCACGTCCGAGGCAGAGAGGTATGCGATGAACAGCGTACCAGGGCGATCTGCATCCCGAACGCCACCAGCAAGATCACCGGCAGCCCGAACCACAGCCGCAATTGCAGCGCCACAAACGACCCCGCGACCCCGGTCACCATCATCACCGCCGACCCCCAGCAGTACAGCCCCCGCAACTCCGAACGCGGCCGACGCGATCAACGTCATCCGGCGCCCCAACCGGTCAGACATGTAGCCCGACGGCACCTCCAACACGGTCGTCGCGACATCATAGATGGCAATAACAGGATCGCTTCTGCCGCCGACAGTTCGGCCTGCAGGTATAAGAACCAGACGGTCAGCCAAAAGATCAGCTCCTGAAGGAACCGAAACCAAGGATAAAGCGCGATGTTTATGCTGGCGGCCGATCCCGGTGCGGCTGTCATCATGAACAGAACTCTCAACAAACCCCCTAGAAGCGCCCGGCAAGGTACCGGTGTCACCCTCACTGCCCGCGGGGGAACCGCTGCGCCTCTTCCAGGATATTCAGGTCCATATGGTTGCGCATATACCGCTCGCTGGCTTTTTGCAGGGGCTGATAATCCCAGGGGTAATAGCCGCCCTGCCGCAGCGCCTCATACACGATCAGCCGCCGCGCCTGGCTTTCGCGCACCGCCGCATCGAACGCTGCCAGATCCCAGCGCGCAGCGACCTCCGCCCCCAGCCGGGCCATCACATCAGCACAATCCGGATCGTCTGCCCGATTCACCAATTCATGGGGATCGTTGTCCAGATTGAACAGCTGATCCGGATCCAGCACACACCGGTTCAACTTCCATGCCCCCGACCGGAGCGAGACCATGGGCGCATAGGACGCCTCTGCCGCGTATTCCATCGCCACCGGTGCCTGTCGCAAGGCACCCTGTCCCAGCGGCACCAGGCTCTCCCCGGTGGTCCAGGGGGCGATTTCCTCCATCGAAACGCCTGCCAAATCGCATAAGGTCGGGCAGACATCGATGTTTGACACCGGCGCGCTCACCAAACCCGGCGCCATATCCGGGGCAGCAATCATCATCGGCACCCGGGCCGAACCCTCAAGGAATGACATCTTAAACCACAGCCCTCGCGCGCCCAACATGTCACCATGGTCCGACACGAACAGGATCACCGTGTTTTCGGTCTGGCGCACACCGTCCAGCGCCGCCAGAACCTCGCCGATCTTGCTGTCCAGGTACGAGATGTTGGCAAAATACGCGCGCCGCGATCGCTGCACGTCGCGGTCGGTCAGATCAAAACTTCGCCAATCATTCGCATCGAAAATCCGCTGCGAATGGGGGTCTTGATCCTCGTAACAGATCGGCCCGACCTCGGGCATCAGGTGATCGCAATCGGCGTACAGATCCCAGAATTGCCGCCGCGCCACGTAAGGATCATGGGGGTGGGTGAAACTGACCGTCAGGCACCAGGGCCGCGCATCCTGTCCGCGCCCTAGATCATAGATCTTGCGTACCGCGTGATAGGCCACCTCATCATCATATTCCAACTGGTTGGTGATCTCCGCCACACCCGCCCCGGTGACCGAACCCATATTGTGGTACCACCAATCGATCCGCTCTCCCGGTTTGCGATAATCCGGCGTCCAGCCGAAATCGGGCGGGTAGACATCAGTCGTCAAGCGTTCCTCAAACCCGTGCAACTGATCCGGCCCAACGAAATGCATCTTGCCCGACAGGCAAGTCTGATACCCCGCCCGCCGCAGATGATGCGCATAGGTTGGTAGGCTGGAGGCAAACTCTGCCGCATTGTCATACACACCCGTCGCACTCGGCAATTGCCCCGTCATGAATGCTGCCCGCCCCGGCGCGCATAACGGCGAGGCGGTGTAGCACTGCGCAAACCGCGTTGACCGCGCGGCCAGGGCCCGCAGATGCGGCACATGCAGCCACGGCGCCGGCCCATCGGGAAACAACGTCCCGTTCAATTGGTCCACCATGAAAATCAGAATGTTCGGTTTGGTCATCCGCGCGGTCCCCCATTGCCCTACGGGTAGCGTGAATGGCTGCTCCACGCCAATCCGTTACCGACACAATCCGGGGCGGCACCGATAACTGACAGGCTGTCGTCAGTTGGCCTCCCTTATGTCCATCCCACATTCAACATCGGAGATCACACCATGTCCCCCCATGTCATTGAAACCGTCCTGTTCAAATTGAAGGACGGCATCACCAAGGACGCCTTCGTCGAAACGCTGGATGCGGCAAACCGGTTCATCACCTCCTGCCCCGGTTTCATCGCCCGCCGCCTGTCCTGCACTGCAGACGGCACCTGGATCGAACATATCGAGTGGGAGAGTATGGACCACGCCAAAGCCGCCGCCGCCCAAATTGGCAGCAACAGCGACGCCAGCGCCATGGTTCAGGCAATCTCTGGCGAAAGTGTCACGCTGATGCATTCGGACCTTGCCGTCTCAATCGGCTAGCCTGCGGCCTAACCTTGGGCGGGCCGATATCGCGCCCACCCAAGGTCCCTCCAAACGATAGGTGGCGCCCAGTCCCCATAGGGCCAACAGCAAGTCAGCCACCGAACCGGTCCTTTGGGGCGCAGAGGTTTCAAGGTCTGGTTTTTCCGCACGACACGCTTAATTGATGATGGCAGAAACATTAACGCGGCCCTGCATCACCGTGCGGAGCGTATGTATGGTTTGTGCATCGTTTCTGTATCTGATGTGCAGGCCGGTTTCGGCTAGGCGCGTTCATCCTTTGGCGAGCCCATGACGACATAGGATGTGATCGCGCTCACCTGCGGCAGGGTCCCCAGAATGTCGGTATGAAACAGCTTGTAAGCGGCCAGATCCGCGACCTCGACCCGCAAAAGATACTCCACCGCGCCGGTGATATTGTGACATTCCCGCACCTGCGGCGCGCGGGAGATTGCGCGTTCAAACGCTTCCTGGCTCGCCTTGGTGTGGCTGGATAAACCCACTGTAATATAAGCTAAAAATCCTGATCCAAGTGCTGTCCGATCCAACGTGGCGCGGTAACCTGTGATGATCCCCCGCCGCTCCAGATCTTGGACCCGCCGCAAACAGGCCGACGCTGACAACCCCACCCGCTCTGCAAGCGCCGTATTGCTCAGCCGTCCGTCTCGGGACAGTTCTTGCAATATTCGATCATTGATCTGGTCAATTTCGGTCATTTCTTGCGAATTTTCCGTATCTGCGCTGAAGAACGCAAGCTAATTGTGCGAAAGATGCGCTCTTCTTGCAGTATGACCTACGAACTCCTTTTGGCCCTGGCCAGCTTCGCCTTCGTCTCCTCCATCACGCCGGGGCCCAACAACCTGATGCTGATGGCGTCAGGTGCCAATTTCGGCTTCCGCCGCACGATCCCCCACATGTTGGGCGTCGGCTTGGGCTTTGTCCTTATGGTGGTTCTGGTGGGCTTGGGCCTCGCTCAAGTCTTTGAAGTATATCCGTTTTCCCATACGGTTCTGATGGTACTGTCCATCACATATTTGCTTTATCTGGCTTGGAAAATTGCGACAGCCGCACCGCCAGCCGACACCGCCGAAACTGCTGAAAAACGTCCCATCACCTTCCTCCAGGCCGCCGCATTCCAGTGGGTCAACCCCAAGGCCTGGACCATGGCTCTGACGGCCGTCACCGTCTACGCGCCGGACAAGACAATGCTCACTATCCTCATGGTCGCGGTGGTCTTCGGTCTGATTAACCTGCCCGCTGTCAGCAGTTGGACGGTGCTGGGGCAAAAGATGCGCCTTGTGCTGACAAATCCCAAAAGGCTGCGCCTTTTCAACTGGTTGATGGCGGGCCTGCTGATCGCGTCCCTGTATTATCCTCTGACGATGGGGTAGGGCGAGCGCCAAAACGCCCCATGACAAGGGTCGTGGCGGCTCCTATAAGGGCGACGATTTCGTATTGCTTTAAGGACTGCCGCGATGACCACTCTCGTTTTTGGCCACAAATCCCCTGATACTGATTCCACCGGATCGCCCCTGATCTGGGCCTGGTATCTATCGCATGTCAAAGACACACCTGCCGAGGCCCGTCTTTTGGGGGAACCCAATACCGAGGCGGCCTTCATGCTGGACCGTTGGAAGCTGGAAAAGCCTGAAATCATTGAAGATGTCGCTGAAGGTCAGGCGGTGGTGATCGTCGATACCAACAACCCGGCAGAGCTGCCTGCCGCCATAAATGCCGCCGATATCCAGGGTATCATCGACCACCATAAGCTGGTCGGTGGTCTGGAAACCAAGGGCCCTATCGACATCACCGTCCGCCCGCTCGCCTGCACCGCGACGATCATGTACGAATTGATCGGCAAACACATGGCCGAAATGCCTGGCAACCTGAAGGGCGCGATGCTGTCCTGCATCTTGTCCGATACGTTGGAATTCCGCTCCCCCACCACGACACAGACCGACAAGGCCGTGGCCCATGCTTTGGCTGAGGAATTGAGCGTTGATCTTGGCACCTATGCGGCCGAGATGTTTGCCGCGAAATCGGATGTTTCCGCGTTTTCGGATGTTGAATTGCTGCGGATGGACAGCAAGGCCTACGAAGTCGCAGGTACCAAATTTCGCGTGAGCGTTCTGGAAACGACGGCTCCCGGCATCCCCTTGGATCGCAAGGATAGCCTGATGGAGGCGATGACCGAGGTAGCCTCCGAAGATGGGGTTGATCAGGTGCTTTTGTTTGTGGTCGATATCCTGAAGGAAGAGGCCACGCTGCTGGTGCCGAACGAACTGGTAAAAACGATCGCCGAGAAAAGCTTTGGTGCGACCGTTTCTGGCAGTACCGTGGTATTGCCAGGGGTGATGAGCCGCAAAAAGCAGATCATTCCAAACCTCGCCATCTGAATCCTGGCCCGGTGGAGGGGCGCCTCACCACCCTTTCAGGGCTGTTCGTTGCCCCTGCGCCTTTCGGCACGCGCGATGGTGCAGGCCTAGGCACTGCTGGTGACGTGGCTATTGCGCGACAAACATGACACAAGGAACGCGACCAGCGTTCCTTTCCTCTTGGTAGGTCTTCCGTGACTGACATTATCCCGAATTTCGCCACGATATCCCGTCGCTACGATGCCGTTTTCGTTGATCTGTGGGGATGCGTTCATAATGGCATCATGGCCTTTCCGGAGGCCATTGCCGCGTTGAGGGCTTTTCGCGCCGAGGGGGGGCGGGTCGTTTTGGTGACCAATGCACCGCGTCCCCGACATTCCGTTGCCGCGCAAATCGCCCGGATGGATGTCCCTGACGATGCATGGGACACGATCGCAACCTCCGGTGACAGTGCGCGCCTCGCCATGTTCCAAGGGGCCGTGGGCGAAAAGGTGTACCATATCGGCGAAGGCCATGACGCGCCCTTTTTTGAGCCGCTCAAGATGTTGAGCGACCCGGTTTCCATCAGCCAAGTGCCATTGGATCAGGCTGAGGGCATCGTCTGCACTGGGCCATTCGATCCCCATGCGGATCCAGAGATCAACCGCCCCGACTTTTTATATGCCAAGGCAAAGGGTCTGAAGTTTCTTTGCGCCAATCCCGACATCGTCGTGGATCGGGGCGAGAGCCGGGAATGGTGCGCCGGGGCCCTCGCGAAATTGTATACCGAGATGGGGGGCGACAGCCTTTATTTTGGAAAGCCCCACCCGCCGATCTATGACCTTGCGCGTCGGCGTCTGATTGAGGTAGGCGGCGCGGATGATGACCGTATCGTCTGCATCGGAGATGGCCCGCTCACGGATGTCGCAGGCGGCATGGGCGAGGGCCTGGATGTGATCTTTATCACGGGCGGGCTCGCTGCGGCAGAAACCCGGACAGAGACCCAGCCTGATCCGCAAGCGCTGCGGGATTATTTGACAGCTGAGCAGATGTCCCCCACCTATGCTTTAGGATTTCTGCGATAACAACACAGTAACAAAGTTACCAGATCATGCGACTTTATGGCATAAAATTGCTTTTTAAATTGCTGCATGGCAGAAAATTCGCTAGGTGGTGCGGTATGTTGTTCGGAGGTTCACATGCTTGATTCTGGTCACACTGATAATTTGCCCCGCGGTACGATTTGCATTGAAGATCTGGAAATTGGCATGGTCCGCGACCTGTCCAAGACGGTGACAGATGCGGATATCGAGATGTTCGCCGCCGTCTCAACTGACCACAACCCCGTGCATCTGGATGACGATTATGCACGCGATACAATTTTTGAAGGTCGGATTGCCCATGGCATGCTGACCGCTGGCTTGATCTCTGCCGTCATCGGGGAGCAGTTGCCTGGCCACGGAACTGTTTACCTCGGTCAATCGCTGAAATTCATGGCACCTGTTCGGCCTGGTGATCGGGTCCGTGCCGTGGTTGAGGTGTTGGATATCGATTACGCCAAGCGGCGCGTGCAACTCGCCACCCATTGCGAGGTAGACGATAAGATCGTGCTGAAGGGGGAGGCCACGGTGCTGGCACCCAGCCGCAAGTTCGACTGACCCACAACCCCGCTTGCGCTTGCCCCGCCGCCCGGCTACCTGAGCGGCCATGCGGATCATCCGACATTTATCAGAGGTAACTGACCAGGATCGCGGCACTGCCGCGGCCATCGGTAACTTTGACGGCGTCCATCTGGGGCATCAAGCTGTCATCGAACGGGCGCGTCGGCCCGAACGCGCCCTGGGTGTTTTGACATTCGAGCCCCATCCCCGCGAGGCTTTTGCGCCCGATGCGCCTCCTTTTCGACTGATGGATGCCCGCGCCCGGGCGCACCGATTGGAAAAGTTGGGCGTTGATCTGTTGTTTGAACTGCCTTTTGACGGGGTGCGCTATCTGAACGATCAGGATTTTTGCGCAGAGGTGCTGGTCCGGGGTCTTGGCGTGTCGAATGTGACCGTCGGCGCGGATTTCAGATTTGGTGCCGGGCGAACCGGATCAGTCGATACATTGATCGCGGCTGGTGCGACACTTGGCTTTGGCGTCACCATTTCCGATCTGGTTCTGGAAGCGGATCATGAAGTGTCGTCGACTGCCATTCGTGCGGCCTTGACCAAGGGTGATCCCGGCGGCGCAGCGGCGATGTTGGGCCATTGGCATCGGATCGAAGGGCCCGTTCAGCACGGTGAAAAGCGTGGGCGCGAACTAGGCTATCCCACGGCCAACATGTCGATGGCGGGGCGACATCTGCCCAAGTTGGGGGTCTATGCGGTCCGTGTTGATGTCCTGTCGGGGCCGCATCAGGGCAGCTATGGGGGAGCGGCCTCCCTTGGAGTCAGGCCGATGTTCGGGGAAAACCAGCCTAATCTTGAGACATTCATCTTTGATTTCAGCGGTGATCTTTACGGTGCCGAACTTTCAGTCGCGCTTGTCGATTTCTTGCGCCCGGAGATAAAGTTCGACGGGCTCGACCCGCTGATCGCGCAAATGGCCAAGGATTGCGAAGAGGCTCGCCAGCGGCTCGCCGCCCTCTAACCATCGGGCGTCATAGGCCCATTTGGCGATGCCTTGGCATACCGCCTGCACGGCAAACCTGCCCACGATCATCGCGCAACAGGGGGTGCCATGGGGGCGACCATGTCGAAAAGGCATGCAATATCGCGGTCAAGTGCTGAGCATCAGCCCGCGAGAACAGCCGCAACAACGGCCTCGGGCGCATCCTCCTGCATCAGGTGTCCTGCCCGGTCGATGACGGTCAATGCGCCGTCTGTCAGCCGGTCGGCAAGGGCATGCCCCCGCGCGACTGGCAGCCAGTTATCATCAGCCCCCCATAACAGTTGGACATCACAGTCCATGGGGCCGTATCGGGGCTCCACCTCATCGGTAAACCGCTAATCCATCTGAGCAATCTGTGCATAGAAAGCAGGCTGCCCGACAGGCCCCTGCCAAGGGGGCATATAGGTGTCAAAGGCCTCTTGCCGCAGCGGTGCGTGGGCCGCGGTCTGCAAATAGGCGCGCAACAGGGCATCATGGGCATAGGCAGGCATCCCGGCAAAGGCCGCTTCATACTGCCGGACATGCTGGACAAAGGGTGATCCCCACGGTGCCATCGCGACCACGTCGAACAGAACCAACCGCCCATAGCGCACCTCGTCAAGGTGATAGGCCCGCAGGGCCGTGGCACCGCCAAAATCATGGGCCAGCACAGTCGGACGGTCCAATGCCCAATGCTGAAAGAGAGCCGCCACAAGACTGTTTTGAACCCCCAAGGAAACGTCGACCCCGGGCCCCATTTCGGATTGGCCATAGCCGATCAGATCGAAAAAATAACACTGGTAGGATCCCGCCAGTGCCGGAACGATCCGTCGCCAGACCTGGGCGGAAAACGGTGTCCCGTGAACCAGAACAAGTGGCGGGCCAGCCCCGGCCGTGCCCCAGGCCACGGATCGGCCCCCATGGTCAAACCGGTTCGGCAGGTCCAGCATCATCTACTCCAATCCCCCCGCGCGCGGATCGCCGAGGAGGAGATATCCACCATCGGAACATTGACAAAGCACCAGGCGGGCGCACGGGACCGCGCCAGGAGCGGTGCGCTTTGGGCTGGCAGTCGGAAGGCGGCATAGCGCTCTGCCGCCTTTGACATCCGGGCCGACAACCGCTGGTCGGGCCGGGCAATCACGCCCAGGGGCACGGTTTGGATGATGCTCTGCCAGCGGTCCCACCGATGGAACTGCGCAAGATTATCAGCCCCCATCAGCCAGACGAAGTGCACACCTGGATAAAGCCGCGTCATTACTTCTAGCGTCTGAGCAGTGTATCTTGTGCCCAACCGCGCCTCCAAATCCGTCACCGTCACGCGCGGATGCTGCATGGCCGAACGTGCCGCCGCCATGCGTTTGCCCAACGGGGCCGGGCCGTGGGGCTTGAGCGGGTTGCCAGGGGAGACCAGCCACCACACCTGATCCAATCCAAAGCGTTTCAAGGCTTCGCGTGTGATATGCGCATGCCCCCTATGGGCCGGATCGAAGGAGCCGCCCAACAGGCCGATGGCCTGGCCACGGGGAGCATGGGGCAAAAGGTATCGCTGCATGTGGCCAAGGCTTAGCGCAACAATTCAGGGGGTGAAACGGTAATTCGGTGGCGTCGATGTCATTGGACGACGACGCTGGTGAAAGCTAGCATTCACCCATGCGCCTGATCCTCTTGCTCATTGCTGCCCTTGCCGCACCTGTCGCCCTGGCGGAGACCATGGAGGATCGTGATACACCGGCCCGCAATGCCGTCGTGAGTGTCGGGCGGTGCACTGGTACGTTAGTGGCGTCTGACATCGTGTTGACTGCAGCCCATTGCCTGTCGCGCAATCTGCGGGCGACCAAGCCCAATTTCCTGAAACCCGCCGCATGCGAAGGCCTGTCGCAGCAAGCCAGCCTGCAAAAGGGCGGATGGGAAGATCCGTTTCACTGGTATCAAATCCGGAACAAGAAACGCCCGCCCATACGTATCGGCCCATCCAGCACCGAACCCCTGGCCGTGCATAGGCCCGGGGCCTACAGCATGGCCCCTTGTGCTGACATGGCATTGCTCCGCCTGACCCGCCCTGTCTTGGCAGCGCATGCCGTGCCGCTTGATGTGGTGACCGGGCTGCCGCAGGATCAGGTCGACGGGTTGCTGACAAAGGCGCAGCTGCGCCATGCTGGTTGGGGCATGCCAACATTCCCACAGGCCCCCAGCGCGAAACGCCAGACCGGTCCGGTTGGCTTTTGGGGGGCCAATGATTGTCATGTCTTTGGGTTGCCACCGCTGCGATATAGCGGCCCCCATCGGATCCTTGCAGGCGATAGTGGTAGCCCCCTGCTCATGCGCACATCAAGCGGAGAGGTCGTGATTGGCGTCCTTTATGGTCGAGGTCTGCTGGACCGGCAGGTCTGCAACGGCATCTCGCCCCCTTTGCCAGAGCATCACGGCAGCTACACCCAGACCTTTCGAACGTTGGGGCCTATTCCCTTGAAAGACTGGTTTGACCGGATGCTCCATAACAATTGATCCCCTAGGTTGTTTGGAGGGTCCGCACTTGTCATTGCAGATGCCCATTCTCTGCCGCGATTTATCCACCTTTTTGCGATTGGCCTCGCCCTTGGCGCATTCAACGATCGGATCATAGTGTGGTTCGGATCCGATCATTCGCCGTATCGTTTACCGCTTACCGATATTGTCTTTATTTTTGCTGCGGTCGGCCTGCTTGGGTCTTTCCCTGGCATGGCTCACAGCCAGGGGTGGGTGCCGATATCACCTTATGAAAGCCTATCTGTTCCGTCGTTCTGTATCACCCTGCCAATCTTTGCTCCGCAGTCGCGGTGTGCCAGCGCATTTCTGACAACACCGCCTATCCGCCACCTGGGCAATATTTCTTACGGGATCTACCTGTTACATGCCGGTTATCTGGACGTTGCTGCCGTCCTTGCAGCCGTTGGGGTAGGCCGTTTCTCTCGTCCGGGTTTTGGTTGTCGTCGTCGCAATTTCGAGCCTTTCGTTCCACCTTTTTGAATAGATGGCACGGCAATCGATCCGAAGGCAGCTTTCTGGGCAGCGTGGCTAATCCTGAAGCTTCAGGATCCGGCTATGCTTTTGCATCTCGGCCCGCACCTGGCCGAATGTGCCGATTCCCCGGGCCTCCAGTACCGGCAAAAGCGCGACCAATGCTTCGGCTGTGGCGGTCGCATCGCCCAAGGCGGTGTGGCGCAGATTGCCGGGCAAGACAATCGAGAGCCTGTCACAAAGCGCATCTAGTGTATGATTGGCAGAGCCGCCGAAGATGACGGCGGATAAATGTACGGTATCGAGGATCGGATTGTCGAATGTCACCCCGCCCTTGCCGGCCTCCCGGTGAAGGAAGGCCATGTCGAAAGGCGCGTTATGGGCCACGATTACGGCGTCGCGTGCAAAATGGTGAAACCTTTGGCATACATCGGTAAAGTCGGGCGCGGTGGCGACCATATCATCCGTGATGCCGTGCACCTTGGTTGAGGTTGCCGGGATGGGCCGACCGGGATTGACCAAGGTATCAAAGACCTCCCCCGGCACCATCCTGCCATTGACGATGCGAACGGCCCCCAACTGCACGACATCGTCCTTGGCCGGGTTCAGTCCCGTCGTTTCCCCGTCAAAGACGACGAATGTCAGGTCTCGCAACGCAGTATCGTCGGGATCGGTGGGCCGTGGTTGATCGAACAGATCGAAATCATAGACGAGGGGGCGTGCAGCGTCGGGTTCCAGCGGATGCAGCATGAGCGTATAGCCGGTCTGACCGTCAAACAGTCGGATATGACCCGAATAGACTGCGCCGGATCGACCGTTTACTGCAATCTCCTGCCGTGGGGTGCCTGCGCCGTGCATTTTCGACAGCACGTCGCGGATGGCACTTTCCTCCAGATAGTCAAAGAGGGAGCCGTTCAGCCGTGCGGGAGCCTCGCGTTCCATCAGATCGGCGGCCTGCCCGTCATAGAGAACGATCTGGTGGTCCTGAGTGGCAACAATTACAGCGACCGGAACGTCAGACAATATCGTCAAAAGCTGACTGCGATGCTGTTCCAGTCGTGCGGTTCGTTGTGCAACGGTTTCGGTGGAGGCTTGGGTGACCTGGCCCAGCTTTCGGTTGACCGCAAATGCAGCCGGGGCCAGATCGCCCAGATATTTTGCCGTCCGTGGGTCGATCTGAACGGGGCTGACGTCGCTGGCGCAGAGACGGAACTGGGCAGCCAAACGCTCAATCGGTTTGCTGACATTTTCGTCGAAGAGGCGCCAGACAAAGGTGGCCAACGCCAGCAAGCCAAACGTCGATCCGATGGCAACGGTGGCGAAGGCTGAAAAGGCCTCGGGATCATCCAACTGGCGAAAACCTAGTTGCACGGCGATAAGGATGATCGCGACGCCGCCCAGACCGATCAGACAAAAGAACAAAAACACCCTGAGCCGCAGGCTGAGATCGGTCATGTCACACCTCCTTGCAGGCCGCCTGCTGGATCGGATCATCGTCCGGCATTGTGACCCAGTCGGCATTCAGCACGGTGCCGTTGTCGCCGAACTCGATCCCGTCAACGATGTCGGCGCGTCTACCGCCCGTGCAATCGAACAGGATGGGCACTTTTGCCGTTTTGGCCCAGCGTCCGAAAAAGAACAGATCGACGATGCGCTGTCCGGGCTGTTCCGGGTGGGTCCGTTTTGCGGCCAGATCAACCGCCGCAAAGCGCGAGATATAGGGTTTGGCATAGGTCCAGGGCCGGTAAAATGCCTGTTCTTCGACCGTGTAGGCCACGGAGCTGCCTGGCGGCAGTGTGGCCACGGTCCGGTTGTACCAACTGTATTCGCTGGAAATCGTCGCGGCCAACATGGCGGTCCCTGCCGCGACAGGCGCCAGCCATTTGGGAAGGCGCTTGCCTATCGTGCGGTTAATGGCCCAGACGATCAGTCCGGCCGCCACGCCCGCAATGATCGTGCCGATTAATTCAAAGAACATGGGCCTCCCCTCCCTGTTGCGTTACCCTATCCCAACACGCCGCGGCCCTGCATCAAAGCAGATTGCATCGTCTTGATGACGACGAATGCATCACGCAGATGGCTCCGTTCAAACGGCGACAGCTGTGCGGGCGCCAGGAAATTGTCCGGCGATTTGCCCAGCTTGATCTGGGTGGCCTGGTGCTCCAACCGGGTTTGCGCGACCAGGTCATAGACGTCCATAAGGTCGCGTCCGCCACTTCGGCTGATGATCTTTTGGCCCATTGCAGCCTCCAGCCGCGCACGCGTGTTGACGACGTCCAACTCGCCTTGCAGCGCGTATATCCGCCCCAGATCGACGACGGGCACCACGCCGTTCAGCTTCATGTCGATGGTATTGCGATGCTCGCCCGAGCGGATCGTGGCCAATCCCTTCAGCAGCCCTAGCGGTGGCGCATGGGCCAGAGCATTCGTCGCCATATGGGCGGTAAAGATCGAATTGGCAGCGGCGGCCTTCAACGTTTCGACTTGGAGCCCGGTAAACAGGGACACATCCCCCCCGATGGCCCGCAGATCGAACATGACCGAGGCCAGCATCTGCGCCTCTTTGCTGGGATTGGCGATCCAGTACTTGAAATAATCCTGCCAGACCGCGACGGGCTGGCGCCAACGCGGGTTGGTCGCCATCATATCGCCGGGGCAGTAGACATAGCCGCACGCATTCAGGCCATCACTCACGAATTGCGCGAAGGGCTCGAAATAGGCCAGTTGTGCTTCGGTCAGGTCATCTTCGAACATCAGGCAATTGTCTTGGTCCGAAACGCCAGTCTGCTCCTGTCGCCCCTGGCTTCCGCAGGCCAGCCAGACATAGCGGGCTGGGGGCGGGCCAAATTGCTGCTCCGCCAACGCCAATAGGCGGCGTGTCACGACGTCGGCAATATCGGTGATCATGCGTGTGACCACGTCATGCCGATGCCCCGCCGCAACAAGTTGCACCAGAAGGTTCGGGATACGGGCGGTGACGTCTGCCAACCCCTGGGCCGTTTCGGCACGGGCCGCATCCGATACGAAACCCGCCGCGTTCGAGGCCTGGAAATGGGTCAGATCGGTCTGAGTGACGATCCCCACAAGGTGCCCGCCCGAGACAATCGGCAAATGGCCCAGGCGATGTTCCATCATCAGATGCAGCACATCTGATCCGATCGCCGTTGGTGGCAAAACGCGGGGGCCCTTGGTCATGATCTGTCCCACTGGCGTGCTGGGAGCGAGACCTTCGGCCAAGGCTTTGCCCGACAGATCGCGCAGGGTCACGATGCCGGCCAGCCTGTCCGCCTCAAGCACGCAGAGGCAAGATATTCGCCTGTCGCGCATGATCCGTGCGGCATCCTGTATGGGCAGGGTCGGCGCACAGGTGACCGGGTCCGCCACCATCAAGGTGTCGACCCGCACATTGGTCAGATCGAAATCCGGTTGGGATTTGACCACCGCCCCGGACCGGTTGCGGTCAAAGAACCGGCGAAACGGTTCATGCTCGGCCCGCAGCTTGTGAAACAGATCGGCAGGGATACAGATCAGGTCACTGTCTGTTACGGCCCGGGCAGAGGTGACGGCCAGACCGTCGCGCAGCAGGCCACGCTCGGCAAAGGAGTTCTCACGCTGCAACAGGGACACTTGATGTCCGGCTTCGTCGCTGACAGCGACTTCTCCGTTTGCGATCACGTAAAGGCCCTTGAGTGTCTCACCAAAGGTATAGATCGGCTCACCCGCTGCTACCCTGGTCCGTTCGATCCGTTTGAGCAGATCATCCAGCGCTTGTTCAGGCAACGCATCATAGGGGGAGAGATGGGGCAGGAGCGAAAGGGCGGCATCTGTCATGGCGATATCCCGCAGATGAAAGGTTGATCCCGACATGGAGGGATCAACCGATGGAGCCAGCGACGACAGGGTCGCTGGCTCCTGTGTGTTTTAGTGGTCGACCGCGCCGCCCGCACCGGCAGGGACACGCACGCTTTCGACCAGGTCCTTGATCTCCTGCGGGGTGTCTTGGGTCGAGACTGAGACCGCGTAGGCCACCCCAAAGTTGATCAACGCACCGACCGCACCGATGGCTGTGGACTGGATCCCAAGGAGCGATCCGTCAACCGTATCGGGGAACGAGTTGGTGCCCGCGATAAAGAGCCACCCCTTGTGCAGGAAGATGTAGACCAGGGTGAAGATCAGACCGGCCAGCATCCCCGAGACCGCGCCAATATTGTTCACGCGCTTGGAGAAGATGCCCATCATCAAGGCCGGGAAGATCGATGCCGCCGCCAGACCAAAGGCCAGAGCCACGGTTTGCGCCGCAAATCCCGGCGGGTTCAGCCCCAGGATCGTGGCCACACCGATGGCGATCGCCATGGCGATGCGGGCCGACATCAACTCCGCCTTTTCCGACATGTTCGGCGTCAGTTGCCCCTTTAACAAGTCATGGGAAACTGCTGACGAGATCGCCAGCAGCAGACCCGCCGCTGTGGAAAGCGCCGCCGCAAGGCCACCCGCGGCTACCAGACCGATCACCCAACCCGGCAGGTTGGCAATCTCGGGGTTGGCCAGCACCAGGATATCGCGGTTGAAGTTGGTCAGCTCATTGCCTTCCCACCCATTGGCCGCGGCCTTCTCGGCCATCGCGTCGGATTGGTCGTTGTAGTACTGGATCTTGCCGTCGCCGTTCTTGTCTTCCCAATCCAGAAGACCGGTTTTCTGCCAGGTCAGCATCCAGTTATAGGTCTCATCCGTCTCGATGGTTTCAACCGACACAGCATCGCCGTTCGTGCCATTGGGCCACATCAGTTCAGTGATGTTGAGCCGTGCCATGGCCCCGACAGCCGGAGCCGTCAGGTAGAGCAAGGCGATAAAGACCAGCGCCCAACCGGCAGACCAGCGCGCGTCAGAGACTTTGGGGACCGTGAAGAACCGCATGATGACATGGGGCAAACCCGCCGTACCGATCATCAGGGACAGGGTGAACAGAACCATGTTCAGATTGTCCTTATGCGCCTCGGTATAGCTGGCAAAACCCAGCTCGGTGACGATCTGGTCCAACTTGCTGAGCAGATAGACGGATCCTTCGCCGGCACTTGCCGTCGTCTCACTGAAAAGACCCAGGGCCGGGATCGGCGTCCCGGTCAGTTGCAAAGAGATGAACACAGCCGGGATTGTATAGGCCATGATCAGCACGACATATTGCGCTACTTGGGTATAGGTCACGCCTTTCATGCCGCCAAAGACTGCGTAAGCAAAGACCACACAGGCACCGATCAGCAGGCCGGCCGTGTTCGAGATCTCAAGGAACCGCCCAAAAGCCACGCCGACGCCTGTCATCTGACCGATCACATAGGTGGTTGAGGCCACGATCAGGCAGATCACGGCGACAAGGCGTGCAGTTGGGGAGTAGAACCGGTCTCCGATGAACTCCGACACGGTGAACTTGCCGAATTTGCGCAAGTAGGGTGCCAGCAGCAGGGCAAGCAGCACATAGCCACCGGTCCAGCCCATCAGGAAGGAGGAGTTGTCATAGCCCGTGAACGCGATCAGGCCTGCCATTGAGATGAAGGAGGCCGCCGACATCCAGTCCGCCGCCGTGGCCATGCCGTTCGTGACGGGGTGAACGCCGCGACCGGCCGCGTAAAATTCAGAGGTTGAGCCCGCCCGGGCCCAGACCGCGATGCCGATGTAGAGCGCGAAAGACGCGCCCACAAACAGCAGGTTCAGAGTAAACTGGTCCATCGATTAATCCTCCTCAACGCCGTATTCGCGGTCGAGCTTGTTCATCCGCCAGGCGTAGAAAAAGATCAGCCCAAGAAAGACCAGGATCGATCCCTGTTGAGCGAACCAAAAGCCCAGATCCGTGCCGCCGACGGGAATGCCCGCCAAGAGCGGTCGCAGCAAAATACCGAAGCCGAATGAAACAAGCGCCCAAATGATTAGGCTGACGGTGATGATCCGAACATTGGCGGACCAATAGGCCGTCCCGTCCTTATCCGCCGCTAACTGAGTTGATTGATCTGCCATTTTGGCACTCCTCCTGTGTTGGCATTTTTTTTGTCCGCAGGGGGGCGGCCCCCGGCGGGATCACGTCTCAGACCGTCAGCTGCCGAGCGATTGTTGAAAGCTCACGCGCGACACTGTCGATCGGTCCCATCGCGTCGATCTTTTGCAGAACGTCTTGCTCGCCATAGTAGCGCAGCAGCGGCGCCGTTTGGGCGTGATACGCATCGAGCCGGGACATGACCGTCTGCGCATTGTCATCGGCGCGCTGCTTCATATCTGTCCCGCCGCACATGTCGCAGATGCCTGCGACCTTGGTCGGCTTGAAGTCCTTGTGATAGCCTTCGCCGCAACTGCCACAGGTGAAACGCCCGGTGATACGCACGACCATTTTGACGTCATCGACCTCAAGGGAAATTGCGGTGGTCACCGCTTGCCCGCGTTCCGACAGCAGCTTGTCCAACGCCTCGGCCTGACCGGTGGTGCGGGGAAAGCCGTCAAGGACAACGCCGGTGGCGCAATCGGGCTCAGCCAGCCGGTCGGTCAGGATCGCCAAGACGATGTCATCGCTGACCAGATCACCGGCTTCCATCACGGCCTTGGCTTTCCGACCCGCTTCGGTGCCTGCCGCAACAGCCGCGCGCAGCAAATCACCGGTGGACAGTTGCACCAGCCCAAACTTTTCTTCCAGCATGCGGGCCTGGGTGCCTTTGCCCGCACCCGGTGGTCCCAAAAGGATCACAACGGGTGCGTTTTGCGGATGAGTGAGGTCTTTCATCACATATCCTTCCGGTTCATGCGGTTTGCGATCAGACCATCCACAACGGCAGGTTCCGCGAGGGTGGAGGTGTCGCCTAACGTCGCGAAATCATCTTCTGCGATCTTGCGCAGGATGCGGCGCATGATCTTGCCCGAACGGGTCTTGGGCAGGCCGGGTGCCCATTGGATCAGGTCGGGTTTGGCGATGGGGCCGATCTCGGTCCGGACCCATTTTTCAAGTTCCTTGCGCAGATCTTCGGACGGGTCTTCGCCGTTCATCAGGGTGACATAGGCGTAGATGCCCTGGCCCTTGATGTCGTGGGGGTAACCGACAACGGCGGCTTCGGCGACCTTGGGATGGGCGACCAGGGCGGATTCCACCTCTGCCGTGCCCATCCTGTGGCCCGAGACGTTAATCACATCGTCCACCCGGCCCGTGATCCAGTAATCGCCATCCGCATCGCGGCGGCAGCCATCCCCGGTGAAGTAATACCCCTTGTAGTCTGAGAAATAGGTCTTCTCGAACCGGTCATGGTCGCCCCACACGGTGCGCATTTGGCCAGGCCAGCTATCGGCCAGCACCAGTACACCCTCGGCCTCTGTTGTCGTGATCTCTTCACCGGTCTGCGGGTCCAGGACCTTGGGTCTGATCCCAAAAAAAGGTTGCTGCGCCGATCCCGGTTTCAGCTTGGTCGCAAAGGGTAGGGGGGTCAGCAGGTGACCGCCTGTCTCCGTCTGCCACCAGGTATCGACGATGGGGCAGTTTCCCTTGCCGATGACGTCATTGTACCAGTTCCATGCCTCGGGGTTGATCGGTTCGCCCACCGTGCCCAGCACCCGCAGATCGGATAGATCGTAGGTGTTCACCGGATCATCCCCGGCCGCCATCAATGCGCGGATCGCAGTCGGGGCCGTGTAGAACTGGTTCACCTTGTGTTTTTCGCAGACAGCCCAGAACCGGCCCGCATCGGGATAGGTGGGCACCCCTTCGAACATGATCGTCGTGGCGCCATTGGCGAGCGGTCCATAGACGATATAGCTGTGCCCGGTGACCCAGCCGACATCGGCGGTACACCAGAAAACCTCGCCTTCGTGGTAGTCAAAGACAATCTCGTGGGTCATCGCGGCATAGGTCAGATAGCCGCCGGATGTGTGCACAACGCCTTTGGGCTGCCCCGTGGATCCAGACGTGTAAAGGATGAACAGCGGATCCTCTGCATTCATGGCCGCTGGCGTAAACTGGTCGCCGGCCGTCTGGGCCAGGGCGTTGTAATCATGGTCACGGTCGGTCCAGGTCGTTTGGCCGCCGGTCCGTTTGACCACCAGGCATTGCACCTTGTCTTTGCAATGCAGCAGCGCGGTATCGGTGTTGGATTTCAGCGCGGTCTTGCGACCCCCGCGCGGGGCCTCATCGGCGGTGATCACGACCTTTGCATCGCAGCCATTGATCCGGGCCCCCAGCGCATCGGGCGAGAAGCCGGCAAAGACGATGGAATGGATCGCCCCGATCCGCGCGCAAGCCAGCATCGCATAGGCCGCTTCCGGGATCATCGGGAGGTAAAGGACAACGCGGTCGCCTTTGACCACGCCCAGATCGGTCAGAATGTTGGCCATCCTGCAGGTGTTGCGATGCAGATCGGCGTAGGTGATGTGCAACGCCTCATCCGCCGGATCGTCGGGCTCCCAGATGATCGCCGTCTGATCGGCGCGAGTGGCCAAATGCCGGTCAATGCAATTGGCCGAAACGTTAAGCTCACCATCTTCAAACCACTTGATCGAGACATTGCCGAGCGTGAAGTCTACATCCTTTACCTTGGTAAAGGGTGTGATCCAGTCCAGCCGTTGCGCCTGCTTGGCCCAAAACGCCTCCGGATCCTGAATCGATGTCTGGTAGAGCGCCGGATATTCTGCAGCATTCACATGCGGGATCTTGCTCCCGGATAGCGGGGCTGCAGCATCCGTGCGGCCCTGATCTTTGGTTTTTTCGATGGTGTCCATTCTGGCCTCCTCAAGCCTTTGGCGACAGGGACACTCAGATCCACCGCGCCAGTTGCTTCCCCAGCGTAATGTAAATTTTGATATCACAGCATATGTCAACTTGGACATATGCATTTGATATTTATAAATTTTACTGTGAAATTATTTTCATTATTTTGAGGCGGCTGTAAAATTGTTGAAGGAGTTGTGGCGAAAATCAAGCGATCCCAAGGCGTTGCATGTTAATCAAAACTGACCACATGTTATGTTAGCGCCCCAAGTTATGCGCCCTTGGTCGGGGTTGATCCTTGGCGCACTATTGCGCCGTTTTGATGTCTGATCTGTCAACTAAACAGAACAGTTGGGTGTTCCATGCGTGAACGAGTCGGTCATCTGGATCGCTGCTCGCCTGGGTGTCTCGGAGCGAAGAGATAGCCCGTTTCGCCGCGATCCTCCAAAACGCAATACGGATCCTTGCTTGGTCCGTGGTCCTCAACGAGGATCTGTTGGGTCGGCTCAATCGTTTTGCGGGCCGCCAGTGTCGCGACATGCTACACAAGGCGGTGCTCAGTGAAACGTTGCAGATGCACGACATCTAATAGGATCTTTCCGGCAATGCAGGCTTAGGGCCGATTGCCCCGGCCTCTCTCCATACGGCCCATAGTCGATGATCGTATCGATCTTCGCGAAACCCCTTTTGGTCAGCCAATCCGGTAGGGTGGATTTCAGAATGTCAGCATCAACCGTTGCGACCCCAATTGCCATCGTTCCTGCGCCATTCCTCCACCCCTGGCCAGCGAAGGCCAGGAACCCATTATCCGATTTAAGCTAAAGGCGAAGGGTATCGGTGGTATCGTCGCCCATGCCAATACCGCTGCTATCGGGCGAATTTCTTATACTTCACCCGCTTGGGTTCCAAGGCGTCGGGACCCAGTCGGCGGGCCTTATCTTCTTCATAGGCTTCGAAATTGCCTTCGAACCATTCCACATGAGCTTCGCCTTCGAAGGCTAGGATATGGGTGCAAAGCCGGTCGAGGAAAAAGCGGTCGTGGCTGATGATCACGGCGCACCCGGCGAAGTCTTCCAACGCATCTTCCAACGCGCGCAGGGTTTCGACATCCAGGTCATTGGTGGGTTCATCGAGCAGCAAGACATTGCCGCCAGACTTTAGCAGTTTGGCCATGTGCACCCGGTTGCGTTCCCCGCCCGAAAGCAGCCCAACCTTTTTCTGCTGGTCGCCGCCCTTGAAGTTAAACGCCCCGCAATAGGCGCGGGAGTTCATCTGCGCATCGCCCAGTTCAATGATTTCGGCACCGCCCGAGATCTCCTCCCAGACTGTGGCATCGGGGCTCAGCGCATCGCGGGACTGGTCGACAAAGGCCAGTTGCACCGTGTCGCCATAGCTCAGATCGCCTTCGTCAGGCTGCTCCACACCGGTCATCATGTTGAACAAGGTGGACTTGCCCGCACCGTTCGGGCCAATCACACCGACGATGCCGCCGGGAGGCAGACTGAAGGTCAGATCTTCGATCAACAACCTGTCTCCAAAGCCTTTTTTCAGACCCTCAACCTCAATCACTTTATTGCCTAGGCGCGGGCCGTTCGGGATGATGATCTGGGCCTTGCCGACCTTTTCGCGCTCGGACTTACCGGCCAGATCCTCATAGGCGTTGATCCGGGCCTTTTGCTTGGCCTGGCGCGCCTTGGCACCGGCCCGGATCCATTCAAGCTCTTTGGAGAGGGTCTTTTGGCGGCTCTTGTCTTCTTTGGCCTCTTGCTCCAGCCGTTTGGCCTTTTGCTCCAGCCATGCGGAATAGTTGCCTTCGTAAGGAATACCGCGGCCCCGGTCGAGTTCGAGGATCCAGCCGGTGATGTCATCCAGAAAGTAGCGGTCATGGGTGACGATCAGAATTGTTCCTTTGTAGTCAATGAGGTGGCGTTGCAGCCAGGCGATGGTTTCAGCATCCAGGTGGTTGGTGGGCTCGTCCAGAAGCAGCATGTCGGGCTGCTCCAGCAGCAACTTGCAAAGAGCGACACGGCGGCGCTCACCGCCCGACAGATTGGCGGGCATGGCATCGTCGGGGGGGCAGCGCAGGGCCTCCATCGAGACGTCGATCTGGGCGTCGAGATCCCAGAGGTTTTGCGCGTCGATCTCGTCCTGGAGCTTGGCCATTTCCTCGGCTGTTTCGTCGGAGTAGTTCATAGCCAACTCATTGTAACGGTTGAGAATATCCTGCTTGGGTTTTACGCCGAGCATGACGTTTTCACGCACCGTCATGTCTTCTTCGAGGTGGGGTTCCTGGGGGAGATAGCCGACATGGGCGCCCTCAGCGGCCCAGGCCTCTCCGGTGAAGTCCTTATCAAGGCCCGCCATGATCCGCATGAGGGTGGATTTACCGGCCCCATTGACGCCCACAACGCCGATCTTGACCCCCGGAAGGAAACTCAACCGGATGTTTTCAAAACATTTTTTGCCACCCGGATAAGTCTTGGACACGCCGTCCATGTGGTAGACGTACTGATAGGCTGCCATTGGGTCCTCCGCCGGGGTGATCTGTGGTTGCAGAGGGGTGTAGCGCGCCCCGCCGGGAGGGGGAAGCGGGAAGGTGGCGGCGGCCGATTTGGCCACTGTATAACGCGTACAGAAACAATATGTATACCGTACATATCCCATACACACGCTGCGCTCGGCAGGTTAACGGATTGGTCAGGTTTGGAGGCGCAGAACCCTGCTTTAATGGCTATGTCAAATGACGTTAGGAGTGATTAATAATCCGCGGTCATTGGCAGCAACGACACTCCCAGTTTCTCGTCCAAGAATGCTTCAATTAAATCGAACACATTAGGCGATGGGGAGAGCGCAGCGTGCGGATTGAGCTGTTTGGTTCGAGGTGTTGGTGTGAATCCCGCCCTACGGTTTTGGGCTAGGGTGCGCGCGTTTGCGACCGTCGCTTAGTAATCGCGTTCGAAGAAGATGCCGACGGAGGTGTTGCCGTCGGATTCGGCGGTTCCGGTGATGGTGACGGTGTCGGTGAGATCGACCTTGAGATTGACCTCGGCCTCGCCGGAACTGCTGGTGGTGACGTCGGTATAGATGTTTTCGCTGACATAGGCCCCGGCGCGGACGGCGGCGTTGCCATCTGCATCTGTGCTGAAATCGAGGTCATCAAGTCCGATCCCCTCGCGCAGCTGGCCCAGCAATCCGCCGCCGCCTTGGCCGGAGAGGGTCGCGACGGCTGACGCAAGCTGGGCAACCTGAAGGGCGGAAAGGCTTTCGATCCCGCGACCGAAGAAGAGGCGGGCCAGCACCTCATCCTCCGGCAGTTCGGGGACCGAGCTGAACGTGATCTCGGGGTCCGTGGCGGCGCCTCCGACCGTGGTGATCGCCGTTACACCGCCGCTGACGGCCGTGGCCTGCAAAAAGAGCGTGGGGGTGAAGCTGCCCGCCATTGTGATACGCCCCTGATCCAAAGTGAGGCGTTTGCCGAGCAGATCGATCCGGCCGCGCAACAATTCGAACCCGCCGATGGGCACGACATTGGCCGTCGTGCCGCTGAGCCGCAGGCTGCCACCCAGTTCGGCATCAAGGCCGCGGCCCCTGATGAAAATCTGGTTGGGCGCATCGATGGTCAGGTCGAGCGGGAAGGCGGGGCCGCCACCGTTTCCGCCCGCGCCACCATTGGCATCGGTTTTGATCAGGCCTGCCCGTTCCCGGGTCACCTGCGCAGCACCCGGGATGCCGATATGGCGGATCTCCGGCACGGCGCCACCAAAGCTGAGGCCGGTTTCGGGCAAGCGCAACTCTGTCGCCCCAAGGGACAGGCCGCCTGCGATCCGGGCGCCCCCCGCCAGCGGCCCGGTGAGGCTGAGCCCACCGGATAACGAGGTTTCGTAAAGCGTTGGATCGACCAACTGGACCGATTGGAGCTGTGCCCGGATGTTGGCGTTCAATGCCCCGCTCAGATCAATGGGACCGGTGAGATTGATCTGGCCACCATCGGAGAAAGCCGCGCCCGCCGTGATGTTGACCCGGCCGCCGGATAGCTGCGCATCGATGTTGATATCGTTCAGTGCCTTTTGCAAGGTCGGCAGGGAGAGACGGGCATTGGCCGTGCTGATCTGACCGCTGACGCTGGACAGGGCCGGGGCCCCGTTGACGGAGAGGTCGAAGTTGGTTGTGCCAACGATGGTGCGGGGCGCGATGATCCGGTTCAGCAATCCCAAAGGGGCGCTGCCATTCACATCAAGTGCCAGTTGCTGCGCATCGGTACTGACGCGGCCATCGATCTGGGCGCGGGCGGCGCCGGGGCCGGTGGTACTGGCCTGCACAAGGTAGCCACGCGGATCTTCCTGCACCGACCCCCGGGCAGAGACGGGACCAGTCAACTGCGGGACAAGGGCGTTGATATTGGCCAGCTGGAGCGACAGATCCAGGTCAGTCGCCCCGCCCAGAACGGTGCCTTGCGCGCTGGCGCGGCTGTTCAAGGGGCCCGTGCCTGTCAGATCCACGGCATAGGAGCCATTGCCGGTGTCGCGCAGATTCGCGCTGGCGTTAACGGGACCGGACAGGCCGGGTGCAAGGGGGCCGATACTTGGGATGGCCAGGGTCACATCGGCCTGTGTTCCGCTGGCGCCAACCTGCCCCTTGGCCGTTGCGCGGCTGTCATAGGGGCCGTTGGCGGTCAGGTCGATGTCAAACAGGGCATTGCCCAGATCCTTGACCGTGGCCTCGGCCCGCAGGGGGCCAGAGATGCCGGGGACCAACGGCTGCACATTGGGCAAGGCGACGGTCAGGTCGGCTTCGCTGCCTGATGCGCCAACTTTGCCCTGGACGGTGGCGGTTGATTGGTAGGGGCCGGTGGCGGCGACATCGACATCCCACAATGCGTCGGCGCGTTCGGCCACGGTGCCGGTGAGGGTGGCGGGGCCTGCGATCTGCGGAACAAAGGCCGCGACATCGTCAAGGCGCGCGTCCAATTCAACGCGGGTCTCTCCGCCGCCCACCAGACCGGAGACATCCGCGGCGATGCCCAGCGGGCCGCGGCCCGTCAGGTCGATGGCGATCTGCGCGGTGTCGGTTGTTGTGACGGACCCGTCGAGGGTCACTGGGCCACTGAGATCGGGGACAATCGGTTGCAGGTCGGGTACGCGAACATCGATGGTGACGTCGGTGTTTTCGGCACTGAGTTGGCCCGCGACCCGGGCCGTGCTGTCATAGGGTGCGGCAACGCCCAGATCGACGGTCCACAGCCCCTCGACCTGGGAGGTGGCCTGGCCCGTGATGCTGACGGCACCGGAATAGCCGGGCACGACCCTGTCTATATCGTCGAGGTCAATTTGCAGGTCGACGTCGCTATTGCCATTGGCCACGCGACCATCGAGGACGGCAGCAAAACCTGTTGCGGTGATGCGCAGGTTATCAAGCTGCAATCCGGCGGGGCCGCGATCTGCGCCGCCTTGGAACTGGACGCCATCATTGATCAGGGCATCGACCTGTTCGATGCCAGAGGCAAGGCCTTGCCCGTCGATAAGTAGATCGCCGGAGAAGACACCACCCAGCGGATCCCCTTGGCCATTCAGCTCTGCCGTGACGGAGCCCTGGAGCGGTTGGCCTGTCAGTTGCTGCAGGCGGGAGAGATCGGTGAATTGCGCTGTTGTGCGACCCGAGACCTGGACCGTCCGGTTTACGACAATCGCCTCCCCCTCGACGCCAAGTGCGTAATCCGTGCCCTGCAGGGTGAGATTATCGAGGCGAAGGGGGCTATCAGCGGTCCACGCAATGGCCGCCGCCCCGCTGATGCGCGATCCGATGGCGGCCTGAAGACCAGGATCCGGCAGGGCGAGCCCGCCCATCTGGAATGTCAGATCGGCTGTGACGGCGGGTGGCGCATCGGGCGGGGCGAGCGTGCCGGTGGCCGACAGCCGGGTGGAGCCGATCTGCGCCTGTCCTTCGACCTCAACATCGGTGGCCTCGATCGCGGCTTCCCAAGCCTCTCCGGTGGCGGCGTCGTATTGCGCTGAAATTGCGGCGGTCGATACGGTGATTTGCTGACCGGGCACGGGCAGCAGCACATCGGCCCCGGTCGGGTCGGCCAATTCCCCGCTAAGATCAAAGGCGGATGGCACACCATTTGGCGCGATCGTGACCTGGCCCCGCAAGGCAACATGGGCGGCGGACAGCGACAGATCCTGCAAAACAAGGGTGCCGTCATCGTTGCGGGCACCAAGCGCGGTCAGCGCGACATCAGGGCCAAAGAAATCCCTGTAGTCCGGCAGGAACAGCGCTGTGATATCGCCGCCGATCCGCGCGTCAAAGGATGCCGGGCCAAGGGTCACCCGCCCGCCCAGACGCTCCACCCCGTTGGTGGCCAAGGCGATATCGGCGGTGAATGCATCAAGCGGCCCTTCGCCTTGGACCGTTGCCTGCACCGATGGCGCGCCCGGCAGATCGGCAAGGCGTGCGACGATCCCGCCTGCGTTTTCTTCAAGTGCCACATCAAGAGACAGGACATTGGTCGTGTTGTCAAAGCTGCCATCGATAGTGAACGCGCCCGCCTTGTCATCCAGGCGGGTCAGGGCCGCCTGCGCCGCGCCCGCACCGCCATCCAGTTGAACGGTGCCATCAAGGTTGAGCACCACCGGTTCTCCGATGATCGACGCGCCGAGGTCGACCCGCCCGATCCCCAGTTCACCAATGACGATGGAGACCGGAAGTTCGGGCAGACGGAAGGGCGTGGCCTCTGCCTCCGGTGCGTCGGTGTCACCTTCGACCTGGGGAACGCGCGGCACGATCAATTCGTCGGCCGTAAGCTCGGCAATCTCGACCCGGCCGGACAGAAGGGCGCGCTGGTTCCAATCCAACACGGCGCCGCGCAGGGTCAGCCAGATGCCCTCATCATCGGCGATGGTCAGTTCGTCAATCTCGGCTTGACCCGATAACGAGCCGCGGAAGCCTTCGATGCGAATGTCGCGCCCGGCCTCTGACAGCTGATCCTCAAGAAAGCCAACGATCAGGCCCCGATCATCGCTCTGAGCCTGGGCGAGGCCCGCCCAGAACAGCATACAAAGGATCAGGAGCCCCCGCATCAGAACGCCTGCCCAATACCGATATACAATTGAACGGCGGGCGCATCATCAGGTGTTCCGTTGACTGGTACGCCCAGATCGACCCGGATCGGGCCCAGGCCGGTATCGTAGCGCAGGCCAATACCTGCACCGCTGATCCATTCACCCGATCCATCGATGAAACTCTCCGACCCGATATAGCCACTATCGACAAATCCCACGAGGCCGATCGTCTCGGTCACCTTGCCGCGCACCTCTCCCTGTAGCCCTAGAAAGCTGCGCCCGCCGACCATCAGGTCATCGGTCAAATCAACGCCGAGGGCCTGGAAAGGCTGGCCGCGGACAGTTCCGCCACCGCCGGCAAAGAACAGAAAATCCTGCGGCGCAGTCTCGACCTCCGGCCCCCAAAGCGCGCCAACCTGAACCCGTCCCGCCAAGGTGACGGGCCCCACAGCCTGATAGCCGCGCCCGTCAAAGGTGAGGCGAATGCCATCCTCGGTGCCGCTGATCGCCGCGAAAGGTTCCAGCCCCAGGCTGAAATATAGGCCGGTCGTCGCATCCAGGGCGTTGTCACGGTTATCCCAAGTTAGTTCGCCCGGGACGGAGAGAAGGTCAAAGCTGCGGGTGCCAAGGTCATCCGTCACCTCCGATGTGCGATAGGACAGGCCCAGCTCCCCCTCCAGCCGTTCGGAAAAGATATGGGTCACGCCGCCGCCGAGGGAGGCGCTGCTGGACAGAAAGCCCGGGTCATCGATCCGCGACAAGGAACCTGTCAAAAACAGATTGGTGTCAGGTGTGAATGTGGCCGGGCGTTCGAAGCGAAACGACAGGCTTGTGTCCAGCCCGCTGCCGCCATCCTGCGTCTCGCCACCGATCTGGGCCAGTTCGAGGTCAAAGCGGAGTTGTTCTGCGCCCCGAAAGAGGTTCCGGTGCAGCCAGAACGTTGAAATCGTGAGCCCCTCTTGTGAGGACAATTCCAGACCAACACCCAGTCTGCGACGCTTGTTCTCAACGATGGCGGCGTCGATGGGAAGGGTGTTGCCCGCCTCGACCACCTTACCTTCGGTCAATGCCACGGATCGGAAAGTGCCGGTGCGGCGCAGGCGTCGGGCTGCTGCGTCAAGTTCGGCCGGATCAAAGGTTTCCCCGGTTGGCAGGCCAGCGATGGCCCGGATGCGTTCGGTCTTGGTGCGCCGGTTGCCGCTGATCCGCAGATCGCCGAACCGCAACCTGGGTCCGGGCGCCAGCCGCAGGTCGGCGGCAATCGTCTTGCGGTTGTGGTTGGCGGTGATGGATTGATCGGCAAGGGTGGCCTTGGCGTGGCCGACATTGCGCCAGCCTTCAACCCCGGCCTTGGCGGCATCCCCCATCACGGGGCTTTCGGCGACCTGCCCCGCGGCGAACGCGTCAGGCAGTTTGGTCCCGGGTGCGAGGGGGGCCACGCGGGCCGTGCCAAACCGGAAGCGCGCGCCGGGATTGACCCGAACGATAATGCGACCCACCCGCCCCGATGCGTTGAGCGGCGACAGGTTTGCCGCCTCCTGCCCATCAACCGTGACATTGACGGTTGGACCATAATATCCCTTGGCATAAAGAGCGCCGACGAGGGCTGCGTATTCCGCGCGGGCTGTCGCGATCAGGTCCTGCGGGGCCGTCCGTTTTTCCCGTACAGCGGTGGATAGGAGCGAGGCGCGTCTGAGCAGCTGTTTGAGGTCATCATCCTGACCGGCGACCGCGAAGGAGAAATCATCAAGCGCTTTGAGCGGCGACGCGAGGCAAAAACCCAGAAGCAGAGCGATCATTCCTTGATAAAACCATCGCATCCGCGTCATCGCTGTTCCACATCCCCTGAACATATCGCGCTCTTGGTTGTGAGCTATAGCGCTTGAACATTCAAGTAACGTCTCAGGTTGTGCGCCGGTTCCCCAACGGACATGATGACGGGGATTTTCTGGCGGAGGCAACATGGCTGGCACCACATTGACGATTGCGCAGCAAAAGGGCGGATCAGGCAAGACCACGCTAGCGGTGAACCTGGCCGTCTACTTCCTGCAAGCGGGACGGTCGGTTGCGGTGCTGGACA
Source organism: Actibacterium sp. 188UL27-1 (assembly GCF_016901225.1). GTDB lineage: Bacteria > Pseudomonadota > Alphaproteobacteria > Rhodobacterales > Rhodobacteraceae > 188UL27-1. The sequence goes on from NZ_JAFEUL010000010.1 coordinate 70,725, forward strand.
CTGATCCGCAGGGCAGTCTGGGCCGGTGGTTCATGACCCGGCGTGAACGGCAAGGCGATGCGGGGCTGGAGTTTTCCACGGCTTCCGCATGGGGGGTGTCCTATGAGGTCGAAAAATTGCGCAAGGTTCATGATGTGGTGATCGTGGATACGCCGCCCAAGGCGGATGCGGATCTGCGCCCGGCCCTGCGGGAAGCCGATCTGGTCGTGGTGCCCGTCGCTGCCTCCCATGTGGATTTGTGGGCGACGTCCGGCGTGTTGGAATTGGCGGAGCGCGAAAGCCGCCCCACGCTGCTGGTGTTGAACAGGGCACGGGCCGGAACCAAGCTGGCCGACATGATGACGCAGGAATTGCAGGATCTGGACGTGCCCACAGCGCAAACGGTGATTGGCAACCGCGTGGCTTTTGCCGAAACGTTGGGCGATGGTCTGGGTGTGGTGGAGCGGGCCAAATCAGGGCCCGCTGCTGTGGAGGTTGTGGCGCTTGCCAAAGAGATCGACGAGGCGACCGGCTTATAAGCGCCGCGGCCTGCCCTTAGGCGACGGCGATATTCACCGCGCTTTCGCGACCATCACGACCAGTTTCCAGATCATAAGTCACTTTCTGATTGTCAGCCAGGTCGGTCAGACCCGAGCGTTCCAGTGCGCGGATATGCACGAAAACGTCCTTGCCGCCTTCTTCAGGTGCAATAAAGCCATAGCCTTTGGTGGTGTTGAACCATTTTACGGTGCCGTTGGCCATCCGTAGTCTCCTTCTTTGGTGCTACCCGCGTTTTGCGGCAGCCCGGCGTCTGTCAGTGCGGTATCGATAGAGCTGACGGCCGGTAACGGAGACAGAGATCGAGAGCGGTAACGTTCGCAAGTTGGATATGGGTCAGAGCCGGTCATTTGGCAAGAAAATAAGGTACCAACAGCGTATGTAATGTCGAGGTGAAAACCGTGTGCGCGGTTTGTCGCCTATGGCCCCATCGCTCCAATATACCCCAAAGCGCTGTGAGGCTGATGGACCGGCAATTCGCCGGATAGCCGGGCGGGGTGGAGGATCAGGGGCGGCGGGCTGAGACAGCGATCCGAGCGGCTTTGTTTTCTTCCCTTTGGGTGTGGTTGCCCCTCGTTACGCCGGTCACGACGTCTTCAAAAGCAAATGGCAGCCTGATCCCGATAGATCAGGCTGCCACTTTTTTTTAGCGTATCGCATGCCCGATGCGTTAAAGCACCCGCACGGTGGCCCCGATCGGTACACGCTTATACAGGTCGATGACGTGGGAATTGATCATCCTGATACAGCCATTCGATACGGACCGCCCGATGGATTGGGGCTGTGTTGTGCCGTGGATGCGGAAATACGTGTCGCGGCCGTTTTGGAACAGGTAGAGCGCGCGGGCACCAAGTGGGTTGCCCTTGCCACCGGGCTGAACATAGTCGTTATCCTTGAACCGGGCATAGGTCCGCGGCTCACGCTCGATCATTTCGTTTGTCGGACGCCAGGTTGGCCATTCCTTTTTGACGTCAATCGTGGCGATGCCTTTGAATTCAAGTCCTGCGCGGCCCACACCGACCCCGTACCGGATCGCTTTGCGCTCTTCCGTGATGAAGTACAAAAAGTGCTCACGCGGAACGACGATCAATGAGCCTGGCTTGGGCCCTTTCTTGATGCGAACGAACCGAGGGTTGAACTGTTCGGGCAGAACGAATGGGGTCTTGGCCTGGGCATTCACTATGGCCGGCGCGGCAAGGCTCGCCAGCGCAGTAGCGGTAAACATTCGACGATTTATCATTTTTGGCAGTCTCTATTTTGGCAGATAAGCAACATCTTGCTTAGACATGTTTAAGAATCAACCGTTTCCGAGCGCTAAACCGCGTCAGGCAAATTGATTGAGGCGTAACCGATGCAGGGATGCCCCCACGGTTTCGTGATCAGGTGGGACGGTCAGGGGCCGCTGAAGTCGACCATATCTGCCTTTTCATGGATCAGACGCCCGTCCGGCCAGGGGCGGACCAATGCATGGGCCTGGGCGTCGTGACCATCCAACCAGGTTGCGCGATCTTCGGCCGCGACAATCACACCCATGCGATCATGCAGGTCTTTGACATCGCCGGAGGGGTCACAGGTGACTAGGGCAACCTGGGGGAGTTTGGTGCCGCCGGGCGCTGTCCAGATATCGGTAATCGCTGCGAATGTCAGGGGCGCCCCATCCTTTGGCCAGATCCGCCAGGGCTGTTTGCGACCCTTTTTGCCGGTCCATTCATACCAGCCATCCGCTGGAACCAGCGCACGACCGACCCCGCGAAAGGCCGATTTGCCAAAAACCGTCTCGCCTCTGGCATTGACGATATTCTGCAAGACTGGCCTGCCCCGGGCATTCACGCGGCCCACGGGGATCATGCCCCAGCGCATGCGGGTCATGCCCTTCCGTGTCAGCACCAGAATGTCTTGCCCGGGGGAGATATTAGCACGCGGTGGCTCCTCCGCCGGGATGGGCAATGGGACATTCAATGCAGAGGAAAGCTCTGCCATGGGGCGGGTCAGGAAAAGGCGGCCGGGCATGGGCGCAGCCTAGCCGGTCCGGTGCCGCTGGCAAGCGCGCTAGATGCTCGCCCAATCGCGAAACTGAAACGTATCGGGCCCGTCTGGCCCCGGACGGGGATAGGGATTGGGGGCGGGGTCTGGCTTGCGATCTGTTCGTTCGGTCATGGTCATCTCGGATTGTTGCTGCGATGACATCAAGACTGGTGGCGCCCCACCCAGGTCGGAATTGTGCGGGGGTTTAGATCGGTCTACCGCGTGTTTAGGCGGGCCGGGATAAACCGGTCGGGGCGCACCTATATCCGGGGTTTAGGATGGATTTTAGGCATGAGCCGCAAGGATAGACGCAAGTCGTTGCAGGTTTTGGTCAGTCCGGATGTGGTTGACGATCTGAGGCAGCGCGCCCGCGGCGGATCCCTGGGGGATGCAGCCCGGCATATGGTGCTGGCGGCCTTTGCCAACGGAGTGACGGATGACCCGGTGATCACCATCCAGCCGCATTGGCGCAAACTGGCCGTTCAATTGCCCGCCCCGCTGCTGCGCCGGGTTCAGGAGATCGCGCAGATTTGGGGGCATCCACCGGAATACGTGGTTTCGCAGGCGCTGCATTCCCGTCAGACTGCCCGGATGACTTCGGAGACCTGAATGCGCCTTTTTCTGTTGACGACCCTCGCCATGGTGGCCTTTGCCGCCAATTCCGTTCTGAACCGGTTGGCGCTGGCGGATGGCGCCATCGGTGCGGTGGAATTCGCGACGATCCGTGTGGTTGCAGGTGCGCTGGCCTTGTCCCTGCTGGTCGGCATGCGGGCGGGATGGCCCGCGTTGCGGCTGGGGGACTGGCGGGTACGCGTGGTGCCGGTTCTGGCGCTGACAGTTTACATGTTTGCGTTTTCGCTGGCCTACATTGTGCTGGATGCCGGGGTCGGGGCGTTGATCCTGTTCGGCGGGGTACAGGTGACGATGTTTGCGGGCGCTGTTTTGGGGGATGAAAGCGTGCCGCCTGCGCGTTGGATCGGGTCAGGGTTGGCGCTGGCCGGGTTGGGCTGGGTTCTGTGGCCCACTGGCACCGCTGCGCCGCCCCTCCTGTGGTCGGCCGCCATGACCGCGGCGGCCGTGGGTTGGGGCGTTTATTCTTTGCGGGGACGGAGCGCGGGGCCGCCATTGCCCGCGACGGCTGCGAATTTCGCATATGCTGCGCCGATCAGTCTGATGATCTGCCTTCTGATGGTCAGTCAGGGTGCGCTCGCCACGCCGTGGGGGGTCAGCTTGGCGATACTATCCGGCGTGGTGACTTCCGGCCTGGGCTATGCGTTGTGGTATGCGGTTTTGCCGTCACTCGGGGCGGCGATCGGTGCCTTGACCCAGCTCAGCGTCCCGATCATTGCCATGGCAGGGGGCATGATCGTGCTAGACGAAACGCTGACCTGGCGATTTGTCGGGGCCAGCCTGCTGGTATTGGGCGGGATCGCCCTTGGTATCATCGCGCCTCAGCGCGCGATCACCTCCAAGGGATCGTAACCAAAACCACGCTGCCAGGCGACATGGGCCAGGCTGTCAGGTTTCACACGCAGGGTGGCCATCTCGTCTTGCGTGACCCAGCGGCGATGTTTGACGATGCCTTCGGGATCGCTCCAGCCATCGGGCAGGGTGCCCGACGCGGTTGTGCAGCGAAAAAAGACCTCCACCTGATGATATCCCGTCCGGGGGTCATGGAATTCATTGATCAGGCAGGGCGGGCCGACAACGATATGTAGGCCCGTCTCCTCATGCAATTCACGGATCAAGTTGTCGGGCAGGGAGGACCCGGCCTCTGCCCCGCCCCCGGGGGCGCACCATAGATCGCTGCCCTTGCGCCAGGCATTGACCAAAAGCAGACGGTTTTCATGGATAAGGACCGCACGCACGGCGAGCCGCGGTATCGTCATAGGCCCAGTTCAGACAAGCGCGTGCGATAGACGACCGAGAGGCAGTTCAGATCATTGCCACACCGGTTGCGCCGGTTGAGCCAGTTGCGTTGGCTCGATTGAAGCGCCTGGGCTGCATTTCGGTCCATGGAGGCGCGCAAGCTGCGGTAGCGTTGCGCCATGATCCGATCCATTCGGGCAATGTCAGGGCTGCCACAGATGGCAAATTCGGTCCCGGTGGCGGCTTTGCGGCAATCAAAGCTTGGATTGATCGGCGCGGCGGGGGCGGGCGCGATGGCGACCTCGGGCTCTTGCTCTTGGGGCGCGGGGGGAGGCGCCGGTTGTGCCGGTTCGGTGGCCACCGGTCTGGTCAATGCGGGGATGCCCGCCACCTGCTCCAGCTCCGTTGGGAATGTGCTCAGCGTTTCGATCCCGTGTTCCCGCAGTTCGTCGACCGGGAACCAATACATGCTGTTGGGCGGCGTCTCTAGCATGCGGACCAGGAATTGCGCCGGCACATCATATTCCTTGAGATAGTCGATGATCTCTGCCGTCACCTGTTGCGTGGTTTGTTCTGCGGCTCTCCCGCTGAGGTCCCCGTTCGAGCTGAACTGATGCACACCCAGCCGCCCATAGGCGCGCCGTTTTTCACCTGCCACGAACAAAAAGGAACAGGCCGACGCGCATTCACCGCCTGGCGGGATCACGGTGGACATGCCGCGATCCCCGATGATCGCCGAAAGCTCCAGGCCGGATTGAACATTTCCGCCGGGCGACAGCAGAAACAGGATTTCGGGGCGATGGGTGCGCAGGGCCTTGCGGAAATTCGGCACGCTGTTTGGCCCGATAGGCCCGGCCAGGACCAGAACGCCCGGCGCATCGCTGCTGTATTTGAACGCGCCATAGGTTGATATGTCGGCGAGAGCGGGAAAGCCTGCGACAAGGCAGAGGATGGAGGAAAGGAAACGCAACATCGGCGGGCTCGAATATGACTAGGGGCTGTTCCGGGGTTTCGGCGCCAGCCGGTACACGCCTTCGGGCAGATTGAGCGCGGCTGTCAGGTCGGATACCTGCCGGAGCGACAGAGTGATCTTTTGCATCGTGTCCGTGCGCGGATCGAATTGTTCGACTGTGACGCAATCCTCGAACGTGTGGATGGCAACATCTTCCTGTAGATGCGTGGTGCCCTCATCTACGAGGGTGACAACAGAGGCGTCGAATTCGTGTTCAATCGTAAACATGACCGAACTCTAGCGGGGAAAGGTCGACCTGTCAGCCGCGCTTCGCCATCCGGCGGCGATGCATTGCGTAGATTATCGGTGCCGTGACATGGTCATAAAGCACACAAGCGATGGGGCGTATGACAGGCAGATCGATAATTCGCGCCAACCAGCGATAGCGCGGCATTTCGCGCCAAAGGCAGATGAAGGCGGGGATACCGCTTAGCAATTCTTCACCATGCTGCACATACAAGCGCCGGGCGGCCTGATCCCGGGTCAGACCATAGGCCGCCATATCGGCCTGGTTCAGATCCTTGAATTCCATCGGCAGATCGCGCCCTGCCGCATATCGGCGGTAGGCGTTGATCTCGAATGCGCAAACGGGACATTCGGCGTTGTAAATTATCTCGGCTTTAACGGTCATGGTGCAAACATATAGGCGGGACGAACCAGGAAAACTGCGACATGATCGACTTGTGTGATGACAGCACCGTGAGTTGGGCTGGCTCAGATCGGACGCCCTGCTATTGTACGCTGAGATGAACGGGAGATCGCCATGCGTTGGATGGTAATAAGTTGTCTGTTGATGCTGGTTGCGGCGTGTGATGCGCCAACTACTGGTGGCGGTGCCACGGCGCGCCCGGGGTTCAATCCCGATGCGGCAGCGCGCAATTTTGTCCAGGTGATCCAGCGGGTGGAGCCTGTGGCGGAGCGGGAATGCCGTGCGCGCACGCGCCGAAACTGCGACTTCAAGATTGTTGTGGATGACCGCCCCGGGCAGCAGCCCAATGCGTTTCAGACCGAGGATCGGTCGGGCCGGCCTGTCATCGCGTTCACAATCTCCCTGATCGCCGATGCGCGCAGTCAGGATGAACTGGCCTTTATCCTGGGCCATGAAGCCGCGCATCACATCGCAGGGCATCTAAGATCCAGCCGCCAAAATGCCAGCATCGGCGCCCAAATCCTGGGCAGTGCCGTACAGGCCAGCGGTGGAAGCAACGCCCAGGTTGAGGCTGCCGCGCGCGTCGGCGCGCAGGTCGGTGTCTTGCGGTACAGTCAGCGGTTCGAGTTGGAGGCGGATAGTCTGGGTGCCGTGATCACCCGGCGGGCGGGGTTTGATCCTGTCAAAGGTGCAAAATTCTTTGACCGTATTCCTGACCCAGGCAACAGCTTCCTCAACACCCACCCGCCGACCGCACAGCGCCAGGCAACGGTGCGAAAAGTCGATGCTCAGTTGCGTGGCGCACAATAGGATGCACCAGTGTATCGATGTGCGCATAGGCGTTGTGCATCAGCGAATATGTTTACAAAGGCTGCGTGGCCTGGCGCCCAAACGCTTGGTTTGCGCCGCCGCGCATAAATTTGGTCCCTAAGACCCGGTTGGCTTGCCCCAAAGATCGTATTCGCTCGCCTCGTCCACATGCACCGTCAGGATGTCGCCGGGTTTCAGGTTCTCAAAGCCGTCATCGATGAAGAGGTTGCCGTCGATCTCGGGCGCGTCGGCCATGGTTCGGCATGTTGCGGCCTCGCCGTCGACCTCGTCAACAATGACGCGCAGCGTTTGCCCAATCTTGGCCGCAAGTTTCGCGCCGGAGATCGCCTGCGCCTTGGCCATGAATCGCTCCCACCGATCCTGTTTGACATCCGCTGTCACGTGATCGGGCAGGGCGTTTGCGCGCGCGCCTTCGACATTTTCGTATTGAAAGCATCCCACCCGATCGAGCTGTGCGGCCTCCAGCCAGTCAAGGAGGGTCCGAAACTCCGCTTCGGTCTCACCTGGATAGCCCACGATAAAAGTGGAGCGGAGCGTGATTTCGGGGCAGATATCGCGCCACGAAGCAATCTGATCCAGCGTTTTTGCAGCTGCGGCGGGGCGGGCCATGCGTTTGAGCGTATCGGTGTGGGCGTGCTGAAATGGAATGTCGAGGTAAGGCAGGATCAGACCATCCGCCATGAGCGGAATCAAATCGCGCACATGGGGATATGGATAAACATAGTGCAGCCGGATCCACGCATCCAGGCTGCCAAGGTCCCGCGCCAGATCCGTTATATGGGCGCGATGTCCGTTTGCTTCGGCGTGGCGCAGGTCAAGGCCATAGGCGGATGTATCCTGGCTGATGACCAGCAATTCGCGCACGCCGTTTTCCACGAGCCGTTCTGCCTCTCGCAGGATGGCATGGGCTGGCCGGCTTGCCAGCTTGCCGCGCATATCCGGGATGATGCAGAATTTACAGGCGTGATTGCAGCCTTCCGAGATTTTCAAATAGCTGTAATGGCGTGGCGTGAGGCTGACCTGTGTGCCCGGCAGCAGGTCGATGAAGGGATCCGGCGCAGGCGGGACCACGGCATGGACGGCATCCAGCACCTGTTCATATTGATGTGGCCCGGTGACTGCCAGCACGGTGGGATGCGCCCCTGCGATATAGTCGGGCTCGGCACCCAGGCAGCCGGTGACGATGACCCGCCCGTTCTGCGCGAGCGCCTCTCCAATGGCATCTAGGCTTTCGGCCTTGGCGGTGTCGAGGAAGCCGCATGTATTGACGATGACAGCCTCGGCTCCGGCATAATCCGGGGAGATCGCATAGCCTTCGGCCCTGAGACGGGTGAGGATGCGTTCGCTGTCAACAAGCGCCTTGGGGCAGCCAAGTGATACCATACCGATCGTGGGTTGACCGGAGCGCGCGGTCGCAATCTGTGGTCGGGGCGCGAGGTCGGGGCGAAGGTTTGGGGGATTCTGAGCCATATCGGTGGCTATACGCGGGTTCGACTGCGACGGATAGATGGATCAGGCCGCTGTTCAGAGGGTCCATTCCAGCGGTGCTGGGAGCGGTGAAGGGGCATAATCTATGCGCAGGACCCGTCTTGCACCGGACCCTCGGGACGGTCGGGAGCGGTGCAGCGTGAGCATGGCCAGGACCAGCACATCACCAGGCTGTGCGACTGTGATTTCCGTCTGATGGCGTTCGGCAATCTGCGCGGCTTCATCCGCGGAGACCTTGCCTGCGCGATGGCTGCCCAGCGCGATATCCATGGCCCCGTTACAGGCGGTGTTTTCATCGAGATGCACGCGGACGAAGAGCATGTTTTGCAACACCGAGATCGGTGGCGCGCAATGCCATATCCCGGACTTGCAGGACCAATTGCTGTAACCCGCCACATGGGCCCGGCCCTTGACCGCGATGACGCGATCTTGGTGCCAGGGAAGGGCCCAATTCGTATCGGCAGTCTTGTCGAATGAGACGAGGCGTACGGGACGCATGCCAGGCCAGAGGCCAGCCAATTGACGGCTGAATCCAGCTCGGACAACCAAGCGCGCCAAGTCATGGGAGGCGGATATGCGGGTACCTGGTGTGCCGTCGGCGGCTGCCAGGGCCCTGAATTCTTGTAACTCATCCCGTGACACCGCGTTTCGCAGCCAGATGCGCCCCGCGCGATCAAAATAATGTCGAAGCTGTGCGGTGGTCATATGTCGCGCGATCTATCAAATGGAAAAGCCCGGCGCGGCCGGTGTATTTCACCGGCGGCGGTCGCGGCGCGAACTCATCGGTTGGAACGCCACACCGACATGGGCCTCACAATAGGGTTTGCCGGCCTGGACAGGGAGACCACAAAACCAAAAGTCGTCGGTGGCGGGATCACCGATGGGCCATTTGCAAGTACGCTCTGTCAATTCCATCAGGCCCAGCCTTTTGGCTTTCTTTTCAACCTCGCGGACGCTGGCCAGCGCTTCGGGGCTGATTTCGTTTGCGGATGGCTGGGGGGGCAGAGGTTGGCCTGCCGGGATGATCTGCTTGCGCGCCGGGATCACCGCGGGGCTGCGTTCGGGTTCCGGCGCAGGCTCGGCTGCCACTTCCTTAGGCGCCGGCTTTGCCTTTATCGCCTCGGGCTTGGCGGCCGGTTTTTCCTTGACCGCGGGTTTTTGTGGAGCGGCCCCACCGGTCGTTCGGTTTGACAGCCCAAGGCGATGGACCTTACCAATCACGGCATTGCGGGTCACACCCCCTAATTCCTTGGCGATCTGGCTGGCGCTCTGGCCATCGCCCCACATCTTTTTGAGTACTTCGACGCGTTCATCGGTCCAGGACATAGCGGCTCCTTCGGGTGCCTGGCAGACCAGACCCGATCCCCGGGGCCCACCTTGGCATAATCAACAGACACTCTATCCTATGGATGCTTCCGGGGGGTTACAAGCATCCCACTGCAAGAAAGGACAGCGTATGGAGATCAACGCCGCCATGGGCCAGCGCCGATTTGGTCGGGTGAATTGGCTGGGTATGTATACCCTGGCCGAGCGGGAGGCACGCCGTTTCCTGGCGGTTTGGACCCAAACCTTGCTGGGGCCATTGGTGACTGCGGGTCTATTCCTGGCCGTGTTTTCGCTGGCCATCGGTCCGGGACGTGGCGACGTGATGGGCGTGCCGTTCATGACCTTCCTTGCGCCGGGCTTGCTGATGATGACGGTCATTCAGAACGCGTTTGCCAATACGTCATCCTCGATCGTGATCGCCAAGGTGCAAGGCAACATTGTCGATACGCTCATGCCGCCGTTGTCGGCAGGTGAGTTGGTGACAGGATATCTTGCCGGCGGGCTGGCGCGTGGCATGATCGTGGCGCTTGCCATCGCCGTTGTGATGATCACGGTCCTGGGCATCGGCATGGCCCATCCGGTTTGGGCGCTGGTTTTTGTTGTGCTGGGCGCGACATTCATGGGGGCGCTGGGTATTATCGCCGCCATTTTTGCCAACAAATTCGACCAGATGGCTGCGATAACCAACTTTATCGTGGTGCCGTTATCATTTTTATCGGGCACGTTTTATTCGATTGAGGCATTGCCGCCCAGTTTGCAAGCGATCACCCATTGGAACCCGGTCTTCTACCTGATTGATGGGGTGCGGTACGGTGTGATCGGCGTTTCGGACAGCTCTCCATGGCTGGGCCTTGGCGTTTGTCTCGCGGCGACAGGGGTTGTGGTCAGCCTGTGCTGGTACTGGTTCCGCACCGGCTATCGGATGAAACCCTAGACACCAACCTCAGGGCCGAGGCACAGCATTTCGTCATCGGTGTTACCGGCTTCGTACAGTTCCGTCGCGTTGGGATCATCCTCAAACAGGGCGCGTAAACTGTTGCCTTGCTTGAAAAACGTCCAGCATTGCGGATCTTCACGGTCTTCATAGACGAAACAGATGAACTCCCCACTTTGATACCACGTGCCGTCCTTGCATTCGCCATCCAGGAATGACCATCGCACGCGGTTGTTCGGAAGGTACTGTTCAACCCCATAGGCCTGACCGTCATTGTAAAAATACAGCGTTTTGCCTTGGGTATAGGCATCGAACTCCGCCGCCGACATCGGGGTTTCCGCAAGAACGGGCGTGACAGTGGCGATGAGGAACGCGAAATAAACCGCAAAACGCATGTAAGGCTCCTGACAACAAGGGTGCTGGATCAGAGATAGGGGTCGCATGCGGGTGACGCCAGTCCCATCGCCGAGAACACGCGGTTCGCTGCCCCTTTTCACCGGCCCGGCAGTGGCATAGATCAGGGTGATCGCAGGAGATCCAAATATATGGCGTTTTTCAAAAAGCTGAAGGATCGGATGTTCAGGTCATCCTCCAGGCTCGAAGAGGGGTTGGACGCGATTGTCGAAGATGGCGGAACTGTCGAACGCACGGAGGCGCCCGCAGCGCTGGACACCCCATCGGCCGCGCCTGACGCTGCGCTGCCGGTACCCGATGTTGCCTCTGCGGATTTGCCTGAGCTGCCAGCCGCTGGGGAACAATCGGTCTTACCACCTGACCCTACGCCGCAGGACCCGCCCGTCCCAGCGGCGCATCCAGATCCGGCACCCGCCCTGTCTGACGTCCCGCCCGAGCCTCCCGATGATGTTGGGGCGTCACAACCTGACAGACCGGGGCTGCTGGGTCGTTTGATGGGGCGCGGCGCAGCACCCGTCATGCGGCGCGTGTTGGACGACGATATGCTAGAGCAACTCGAAGAACTGTTGATCGCCTCGGATATGGGCGTCGATACGGCCCTGCGCGTGACCGCCAACATGGCCGAAGGACGGTTCGGCAAACGCATGTCCACCGAAGAGATCAAGGCCGTCCTGTCCCAAGAAATCGCCAGGGTTATGGAACCGGTCGCCCGCCCGTTGCCACTTTATCCCTCACGCCCGCAGGTCGTCCTGGTCGTGGGCGTCAATGGCTCGGGCAAAACCACCACAATCGGAAAGTTGTCCAGCCAATTCCGCGCGGCGGGTAAAAACGTCGTGATCGCGGCGGGCGATACCTTTCGCGCCGCTGCCGTCGAACAGCTTCAGGTCTGGGGAGATCGCGCCGGTGTGCCGGTTCTGACGGCGCCGGAAGGGTCAGACCCCGCCTCCCTCGCCTTTGATGCGCTCACAAAGGCACAGGAAGAGGGGGCTGACCTTTTGATGATCGACACGGCGGGCCGGCTGCAAAACCGCGCCGATCTGATGGAAGAGCTGTCAAAAATCGTGCGCGTCATTCGCAAGAAAGACCCCGACGCCCCCCACAATACCCTGCTCGTGCTCGACGCCACGACCGGCCAGAACGCGTTGAACCAGGTCGAAACCTTCCAAAAGCTCGCCGATGTCTCGGGCCTCGTGATGACCAAACTGGATGGCACGGCCAAAGGCGGTGTCCTGGTTGCGCTGGCCGACAAGTTTGGCCTGCCGATCCATGCCATTGGTGTGGGCGAGCAAATTGATGACCTGGCCCCCTTCGACCCGGAGGAATTTGCCCAGGCCCTCACGGGCACCTAATCCCTTCTTATTGTTAAAAATATTCCGGGGGAGCAGCCAACGGCTGCGGGGGCTGGCCCCCGATCCGCCCGATGGAGCCTGTGATCGCCGACTGGATCATCTCACTGGAAGGCACGTCTGCCGGTCACCGCGTCGCTTTGATCCTGGCGCTGATCGCAGCATTGCTGCACGCCATATTCGGTGCGCTGCAAAAGGGGCGGCACGATCCGTTCCTGGTGCGCGGCATAATCGATGTCTGGTTGATCATCCTGGCGCTGCCCATGGCAGTGTTCCTGGTTCCCTGGCCGCAAGGCAACCAATGGTTGATCCTGCTGGGCGCCATGGGCATCCACTTTGTCTACAAACTCGGGCAAGCCATGGCCTATACCCGCGGGGACTACACGGTGGTCTACCCGGTCGTACGCGGCACCGGGCCCCTTTTCACGGTGATCGGTGCCTATCTGATCTTCGGGGAGACTTTCAACCTGACCCAATGGTTGGGTGTTGCGGTTCTGCTGAGCGGGATCTTCGGCCTCGCCGCCTACAACCTGCGCCATATCGAGGTCGGGCGGGAGACGCTGGTCCCCGCCCTGTGGTTCGCCGTCGGCACCGGCGCCATGGTTGCGGTCTACACGACCTATGACGCATATGGCATCCGCGCCACGCCCAACCCGTTCACCTTTCTGGCCTGGTTCTTCGTCGTCACGTCCCTCGATTTTCCGCTGATCGCCCTGTGGCGCTATCGCCATATGCCCGACCCGCCGCCAATCACCGGCCTGATCACCAAGGGTTTTTTTGGCGCGCTGGTCGCATTCGGCAGCTTTGGCTCGGTCATGCTGGCCACCCGGCTGGACAAGGTGGGGGAGGCGGCGGTGCTGCGCGAGACCTCCACCGTCTTTGCCGCCGCCATCGGCGTCCTATTTCTTAAGGAAACCGTGGGCCCGCGCAGGCTGTTCCTGATGGGGTTGATCGCGGCGGGTGCCGTGATAGTGGAAGCGGCAGGCAGCTAGAGGCAGGCAATGACCAATACATCCGGGCAAGAGACGCCTGAACCCAAACCGATCAGTCCCGCGTTAAAGCAGTCCTTGGAGCTTGGGCCGCCGCTGCTGTTCTTTGTTGTGTATCTGTGGATCAAGGACCGAACCTACACCTTTGGGGGAGTCGATTACGACGGTTTCATCGTGGCTGCCGCCGGGTTCGTCCCCATATTGCTGGTTTCAATCGCTGTGCTTTGGTGGCTGACTGGCAAGCTCAGCCGCATCCAGGTGCTCACGGCTTTCATGGTCATCGTCTTTGGCGGACTGACCGTTTGGTTCAATGACGGCAATTTCTTCAAGATGAAGACGACTATTGTCTATGCCATCTTCGCCGCCGTGTTGGGGGTCGGTCTGTTGCGCGGGCAAAGTTATCTGGCCTGGGTCATGGACGAAATGATGCCGATGGAACATGAGGGCTGGATGATCCTGACCCGTAGCCTGACCCTGGCATTTGCTGTGCTGGCCATTGCGAATGAGATCATCTGGCGCATGATGTCCGAAACCACTTGGGTCGTGATCGAGACGTTCGGCTTTCCCATCGCGCTTTTTGCCTTTTTATCTTTCCAGATCATCCGCTTGCAGGATTACCTGATTGAGGATGATAGCGAAGATGAGGCGTGATCAGGCCTGTCCCATCGGGAAAAAGATCGGCGCGATGGGCATTTTTGCCAGCCGTCACAAGCGCCGGCTTGGTGCATCCGGCAAGGCTGCTCGCAGATCTGGCAGCGATAGGATCGCCCGACAGAACAAAAAAGACCGGGCGGGCATGAGCCAACCAATGGCAAATACATCGGTCACGATGGGCAACGGGGCGGCTTGACCCGGCTTGGGCAGAGGCGTATTTCGAAGACCGTGGTGATTTGTATACCGGATTGCGGGCCACGTTAAACACTCCGCTAAAGAGGTCAGAGACGGGCGACCCGATCACTGGCTTTGTGGCAAGGGACCGTTTCGAAAGGATTTTTACCGATGAGCGATCACAAGACCCGGACCAAGCTGGTCCATGGTGGCACGCGGCGCAGCCAATATGGTGAGGTCAGCGAAGCGATTTTTCTGACCCAGGGCTTTGTCTATGACACGGCGGAGGCAGCGGAGGCGCGGTTCCTGAAAGCAGGCGAGGATGAGTTCATCTACGCCCGTTACGGCAACCCCACGGTGCGGATGTTCGAAGAGCGTATTGCCGGATTGGAAGGTGCCGAAGACGCGTTTGCCACAGCATCTGGTATGGCCGCGGTCTCGGGCGCGCTTATGTCGATGCTGAAAGCCGGGGACCATGTTGTCTCCGGGCGCGCGCTGTTCGGGTCATGCCTTTATGTGTTGGAGGAGGTTTTGACCCGTTTCGGGGTCGAGGTGACATTCGTTGATGGGACCGATCTGGCGGCGTGGAAGGGGGCGATCCGGCCTGACACGACGGCAGTATTCCTTGAAAGCATCTCGAACCCGGTTCTGGAGGTGATCGATATCGCGGCTGTGGCCAGGTTGGCCCATGCAGTGGGCGCCAAGGTCTTGGTAGATAACGTTTTTGCGACGCCGGTCTTTTCCCGCGTAATGGAGCAGGGCGCCGATGTCGTGATCTATTCGGCGACCAAGCACATGGACGGACAGGGCCGTGTTCTGGGTGGAGTTATCCTTGGAGATCACGAGTTTATCCGAAAGACCGTGGAGCCTTATCTAAAACATACCGGTGGCGCGATGAGCCCGTTCACGGCGTGGATCCTGCTGAAAGGGTTGGAAACCATGGACTTGCGCTGCCGCGCGCAGGCTGGGTCAGCCCAGATCCTGGCCGAGGCATTGAGCGGGCATAAGCTGTTGAAAAGAGTGATTTATCCCGGCCTGCCGAGCCACCCGCAGCATGTCGTTGCCCAAAGCCAGATGGAAGGCGGCGGCACCGTCCTGGCGATTGATATCGAGGGCGGGCAAGATGCGGCATTCCGGTTCCTCAACGCATTGAAAATATTTACGATTTCCAATAATTTGGGGGATGCGAAAAGTATCGTGACCCATCCCGCGACGACGACCCATCAGCGGCTGTCCGATGACCAGAAAGTGCTGTTGGGGATCTCTCCGGGTGTTGTGCGGATCAGCGTCGGGTTGGAGGATAGCGGTGATCTGGTGGCTGACATCATGGCAGCGTTGGAGGCTGTCTGACCCGCTGCAGGTCCGATGCACAATCGGTACACAAAGCATACATATCCCATACATACGCGGCGAACGGGCCAGTTACCGGACATTCATGTCTGACACGGCGTAAAAAGCTCACCTTTAGCGCAAAGTGTCGTCACTTTTGGCAGCTATGTCTCGCAAGGTGGGGTAACTATGCCTCGTTCCCAATGTGCTTCAATTGCGATTGGCCCCGGATGTATTGGTAAAAAGGACGTAAACTTATCATGTCCAGATTTGGCTCACCGACTTTGACCGCTGTCTTTGCCGCCTGCGCCGCGCTGATCTCGGCACCGGCGTTGGCCGTGACGTTTGGCTACCAGATGTCTATCAATGACCCGATCTTCAATTCGACCAATGGCAATGCGAATGTGCCTGACTTCCAATTGGAGAATATCTCGGATCTGGGCAGTGGTATCGGGATCACGGATTTTTCCTTGACGATCGGCAATACCGGGTTCAATTACGATTTCGTGCGGATCCAGTCGGTCTTTACCGATCCGATGGGGGACCTGAAAGCGACCTTGAATACGGTGGGCACCGTCAACGACGGTGTGGGCGACGACCTACTGGATTATGACTTTACCGGCTTTGACGCGGGTGACGCGTTCCGGTTTGAAGTGGATGTTGACCCTGACAGCGGGTCGCCAACGCAGGATTTCCGGCAGGTTCTGTTCCCGACGGCCTTGCTTTCGGTTACATTCTCGAACGGTAGCACGCTGTCCCAGAACTTGGCTCCGGCGAATACAGGCGTGACGGGTTACCGGTTTGCACAGACCGAGACGATCCCGGCACCTGTACCGCTGCCGGGCAGTCTTGCGCTGTATCTGAGTGCTGGTCTTGTTGGCGGTGGCCTGATGTTGCGGCGCCGCAAGATGCGGGCCTGACCTCCACGCGCTGGCTGTCTCTGCGAAAGATCTGCAAATTCTGACGCGAACACTCATCTGAACGCGGTGTTCCCGCGTATGTGATATGTAGGAATTTGTAATCTCCTGTGATGGCACACATCTAGGATGCGCAGCTTCAGGGACCTGAAAGGGGGGCACCCATGAATATTCATTCAAAAGATATGGACCGAGAGCCGAGCCGCGACGAGGCGGAAGCTGCCCTATCCCTGCTCAGGCACTGGGCTGGCCGGGTCAGCGACGTTGAGGTTGCGGATCTGGACCCGTTGATCTCAAGGCTGGTACCGGGGCGTGAAGTGTCCAATTATCCGGCTTTGGCGCGCGCTTATCCTGAGGATTTTGAGGTCGACGAGGCCTATAAGGCGTCGATGCCCGATCTGCAGAACGGGCCCAGCAGCCTGATTCGCGGGGCCAAGCAGCAGATCCAACATGTGGGGATTTCCAACTTTCGGCTGCCGATCCGGTTTCATACCCGCGATAACGGCGATCTGACGCTGGAAACCAGCGTGACGGGCACGGTGAGCCTGGAGGCCGAGAAGAAGGGCATCAACATGTCCCGGATCATGCGGACCTTTTACAAGCATGCCGGAGCGACGTTCAGCTTTGAGGTGATCGAGCGAGCGTTGGATGCCTACAAGCAGGATCTGGAGAGCTTTGACGCGCGGATCCAGATGCGGTTTTCCTTTCCGATGAAGGTTCAGTCACTGCGGTCAGGGCTAGAGGGATTTCAATATTACGACATCGCGCTGGAACTGGTTGAGCGCGACGGGGTGCGCAAGAAGATCATCCATCTGGATTACGTGTATTCATCGACCTGCCCCTGTTCCCTGGAGCTATCGGAGCATGCACGTCAGTTTCGCGGGCAGTTGGCAACGCCGCATTCCCAGCGATCGGTCGCGCGCGTTTCGGTCGAGGTGGATTGCGATGCGGATTGCCTGTGGTTTGAGGATCTGATCGATCTGTGCCGGGAGGCCGTACCGACGGAGACCCAGGTGATGGTCAAGCGCGAGGATGAACAGGCCTTTGCCGAACTTAATGCGGCCAATCCGATCTTTGTGGAAGATGCGGCGCGGTCATTCTGCGCGCAGTTGCAGACGGATGTTCGCATTGGCGATTTCCGGGTGGTGGCCAGCCACCAGGAAAGCCTGCACAGCCATGATGCGGTCAGTGTGTTGACTGAAGGCGAGACCTTTGCCGCCGACAGTCTGGACCCGAAGTTGTTTAACACGCTTTTCCATATCGGCTGATGGATCGGTGGGACGGACGCTGTTCCCAACCCGGCCTGTGCCGGGATGGGAAGGCGCCCCGCCCACCGTCCCTTGACCGTCAGCTTGCGCGGCCACCGAAAGCGCGCATGTCGACCCAACCGGTTTCTCCCAATCTGCCGAACGAGATCTCGCACCAGTCGAGTGTTGCGTTGCAATTGCGGATAAACCCGCCATCATTTGCGGTGACGGTGCCCACGACACCCCCCTGGGCGCTGGGCGAGCCATAGGCGGCGACCGCTGCTCCGGTGACATTGTAGTAGGGCACATCCGGAGAATAGGTATTTTGCCAGACGGTGTTGGGCTCTGCATCCGGGTCGTCGGACAGGTCGACACAGCCAGCCAAGCCGGCCAATGCTGCAATCGCGATCAAAACTCTGAGTATCATGGACAATCTCCGCTCGTCTTATGCGTCAGTCCCAGCGATTTCAGGATGTAGCGAGGCTACGAGCATGGGGCCAGATGGCAGTGGACAGGTCGGATGGATCCCGCCAGTGCTAACGGATCTTTGCCGATGCGCCGTGATTGGGCTGTGTAGACCATCACGGTGATGCAGCGGAAATGGGCAAATGACGAGTTTCTCAGCAGTTCTTGGTCAAATATGTATCCAATGCTTCAAATTTATGAAACTTTATTGATGTCTAATAGGCCGATCCGGTGTGTTTGCTGCTGATGTGGGTGCGTGACTGGGTGGGATCGGTCGCATGGCGCTGCAAACAGATCGGAATGTCATGTCTTCAAAGATTGTTGTCGGATTGGACGGGAGCGCGTCGGGAGAGCGCGCCTTGTCCTATGCCAAGTCGCTCGCTGACAAAATAGAGGTATGCGAGTTGATTGTGGCCTTTGTGATTGAATGGTCGCCTTACGCGTTCCAGTCGGCCGAGGAAAACGCCCAGCGGCATAAAAGGCGGGAGGAAGAGATCGAAGCGGCGCAAAGCCGGATCGTGATCCCGGCGGTGACGTCGTTGACGACCGATGGGTTTGTGGCACGGGGCATCGTCAGACATGGCGATGTGGCGGATCTGCTGGACAAGATCGCGGTGGATAATGGGGCCGACCAGATTGTGGTGGCCCGTTCGTCGGAGGGCGGTTTTGTAAAGCGGGTCTTTGGGACCGCCACGCAAAGCCTGGTGATGCACGCGCATGTGCCTGTCACGGTCGTTGGATGAGGAGAAAATCCATGAAATCAGTATTCGCGGCCCTTGTTGGGCTGATCCTGACGGCTTCCGCTGCGCTGGCGCAGGACGAGGCGAAGGGCCTTGACCAGGTGGTGAATGAATGGTTCGCCGCGTTGACCGGCCCGTTTGTGACCTTCATTTTTGCGCCGCTCCCCTTCACGTCGTTTCCGTGGATTGTGTTGTGGCTGGTGATCGCGGCGTCGATTTTCACGGTCTATTTCGGGTTTATCCAGGTCCGCGGCTTCATTCATTCGATCCGGTTGGTGAAGGGGGACTATTCGGACCCCGATGATGCAGGTGAGGTCAGCCACTTTCAGGCCCTGGCGACGGCTTTGTCGGGCACAGTGGGTTTGGGCAATATTGCCGGTGTGGCTGTTGCTGTTGGGATCGGCGGGCCGGGGGCCACGTTCTGGATGATCCTGGCCGGTTTGCTAGGCATGGCATCCAAATTCACCGAATGCACGTTGGGTGTGAAATACCGCAATGAATATCCCGATGGTTCGGTTTCAGGTGGTCCGATGTATTATCTGCAGAAAGGTTTTGCCGAACGGGGGATGCCGGGTGGCAAGTTCCTGGCAGTTCTGTTCGCAATCTTCTGCATTCTGGGTGCTTTGGGCGGGGGCAATATGTTCCAGGCCAATCAGGCCCATGCGCAGATCTCGGGTATAACAGGTGAATTTCCGGGTTGGATCACGGGGCTGATCTTTGCCGCTGTCGTCTTTGCGGTGATCGTTGGCGGGATCAAATCCATCGCCAAGGTCACCGAGAAGGTCGTGCCGATCATGGGGGTCCTTTATGTCGGTGTGGCGTTGATCATCCTGATGGTCAACTATGATCAGATTGGCTGGGCCTTTGGTCAGATCTTTACGGGTGCCTTCACCGGGCTTGGCGTGGCGGGTGGCATTGTCGGCGCGTTGATCCAGGGCTTCAAGCGGGCCGCATTTTCGAACGAGGCCGGTGTTGGTTCAGCTGCCATCGCCCATTCGGCGGTGCGCACGAAAGAGCCAATTACCGAGGGCTATGTGTCACTATTGGAGCCGTTCATCGATACGGTCGTGATCTGCACGATGACGGCGTTGGTGATCGTGATCTCGGGCCAGTTGGTGACGGATCCTGAGACCGGGCTTTACGTCCTGAACGAGGCGGGCACCGCCATTCAGACCGTGGGTGACACATCGGGAGTTGCCCTGACCTCTGCCGCATTTGCCACGGGGCTGAGTTGGTTCCCGTATTTGTTGGCGGTCGCGGTGATCCTGTTTGCGTTCTCTACCATGATCTCCTGGTCGTATTACGGGTTGAAAGCGTGGACGTATCTGTTTGGCGAAGGGAAGGTCAGCGAGTTGATCTTTAAACTGATCTTCTGCGTCTTTGTCGTGATCGGTGCGGCAGCAAGCCTTGGACCGGTGATCGACTTCTCTGACGCGGCGATCTTTGCCATGGCAGTGGTCAATATCGCGGGGCTTTATGTGCTGATGCCGATCGTGAAGGACGAGCTTGCCTCTTACCTCGGGCGGTTGAAGTCGGGCGAGATCCGCAAGTTCGCACACTAGCGGTTCGGATGGGGCGCGCGGGATTGACAGTCTTGCGCGCCCCGGCCAAGGGTTTGACCCATGTTCGACCTGCGCCCCGTGGGCTATGTTATCGGTCTGTTGGTCGCCTTTCTGGGCGTAGCGATGCTGTTGCCCATGGTGGTCGACTTGCTGGAAGGGAATGGGCATTGGTCCGTCTTTGCCGAAAGTGCCGTGATCTCGATCCTGACCGGTGGGTTGATGGCCCTGGCATGCGCCAACGCGGTGGGCGAGGGGCTGACGATCCGCCAGACATTTCTGGTGACAACGGGTGTTTGGTTGATGCTGCCCGTCTTTGGCGCCTTGCCGTTCATCCTTGGGGCCACGGGCGCACGACCGGTTGACGGTTTTTTTGAGGCCATGTCGGGCCTGACCACAACGGGATCAACCGTATTTTCGGATCTTGAGACTCTGCCTTCCGGGTTATTGCTGTGGCGGGGCCTGCTGCAATGGATTGGCGGGATCGGGATCATCGTGGTTGCGATGGTGTTCTTGCCGGAATTGCGGGTGGGCGGGATGCAGATCTTCCGCTCTGAAGGGTTTGATACATTCGGAAAGATCCTGCCGCGGGCGACCGAGATTGCCAGCCGGATTTCGGTCATTTATCTGGCGCTGACGGGGGCGTGCGGCATGGCCTATTTCGCCATGGGCATGTCGAGCTTTGATGCGATGGTCCATGCCATGACCACCATCGCGACGGGCGGTTTCGCGAATTACGACAGCTCATTCGGAGCATTTGGCCCGGGTGTGCAATATGTGGCGGTGGTCTTCATGATCTTGGCCGCGCTGCCTTTTGTCCGCTACGTGCAGTTGATCGGCGGCAGTTTCTGGGCGCCGGTCATGGATGCGCAGGTGCGAGGGTTTGCGCTCATTCTGGTGGTGGTCTGGGCCGTTCTGGTCCTGTGGCAGGTGGCCGATGCGGGGGAGGCCGTGGAACAGACGATGCGGGCCTCTTTGTTCAACGCGACCTCCATCCTGACCGGGACGGGCTATGCCAGCGCCAATTACATGGCGTGGGGATCGTTTCCCGTGGCGGTGTTCTTTTTTTTGGGGCTGATCGGAGGATGCGCAGGGTCGACTGCCTGTTCGATCAAGGTCTTCCGGTACCAGCTTTTGTTCTCGTCCGTATGGGCGCAGATCCGGTCGATCCACAGCCCCCATGGGATTTTCGTGCCGCGTTATGAAGGGCGGGCCGTGGGCGAAGATGTCTTGAACTCGGTTATGTCGTTCTTTGTGCTGTTCCTCGTGTCGCTGGGGCTGTTGTCGATCGCGCTGGGCATGACGGGGCTGGATTTCATCACCTCGCTGAGCGGGGCGGCGGCGGCGATTGCCAATATCGGACCGGGTCTGGGTGATGTGATTGGACCAGCAGGGAATTTTGGCAGCCTGAATGACACGGCCAAATGGCTGTTGGCGGGCGCGATGTGGGTAGGACGGCTGGAATTGCTGGCGGTCTATGCGATCCTGACGGTGAATTTCTGGAGAGGCTGAGAGAGCGCCGATGGGCCGCGCAGATGTCGCCCCTGGACGTCCATTTGAACAATCCCGACCTTCTTGCTGCAGTGCGGACTTATGCGACAGACGTTTGGACGGCGCGAAATCAGGTCAGGCCGACGCGATCCGAATGACCTTGGCCCTGTCTGGCAGGCGGTGATCCGATTGAGCGCTTGCGCGCATTCCATTCTCCATGGGTGCCCGTGGTGGACGACGCGCCCTTGAACGGGGATGCGGTTGTTTGGGAAGGTCTTTGCACTTTTTCTGCTGCCCCAAGCGACAATTGCGGGCTGGCAGGTGCCTTAGTTCCAGCAGCTGACGCGGACGGTGAAGTCGCTGGCCTTGGTCGTGAGGTCTTCAGGCGCCAGGGGTTGCGTGGTGTCTGACGCGGCGGGCTGGATGCCCTCGTTGATCAGGAAGCTGGCAATGGCCGACACGTTGACCGAGAATTGGACATCTTTTGGTAAGGCGCGCTGGCTGTTATCTGGTGCGGCGCGCAGCATGCCGATCACCGATCCGGTTTGGTCCAAAACTGGCCCCCCGGCATCGGCTGGCAAGGTCGCGACATCAAGACGTTTCAGCGTATCCTCGCCATTTAGGCCGCGGATATCGGCAACGGTGCCGAAGGTGAT
The DNA here is from genome assembly GCF_016901225.1 of Actibacterium sp. 188UL27-1. Classification (GTDB taxonomy): domain Bacteria; phylum Pseudomonadota; class Alphaproteobacteria; order Rhodobacterales; family Rhodobacteraceae; genus 188UL27-1. The sequence goes on from NZ_JAFEUL010000010.1 coordinate 93,377, forward strand.
TGTCGGCAGATCCAGCACGTCTTCGTAGGAGAAACCGGATACCGCAACCTCGGACCGCAGCCGGGGTACAGCGCTTTGAAAGCTGGCAAAGGCCGGCGGGGCTAGGGCTGCCACTGGCGTGAGGACTGCCACGCCGAGCGCGTTGTCACGGGCCGTGACGGTGGCCCGGGTTTCACCGCCAAGGGTGATGTAGTCGCATTGGCCAAGGACATCGGTGGTGGTCAGAACGGTGCCGTCCGTATCGATGTAGAACCCCGAGCGCGAGCGGTCGGGACGGCGGATATTCAGGCCGGAAACGAGATCGATTTGCTGGGCCGCGCCGTCCCCCGCTGCATCGGGCAGGACCGCGCCGGATATGGGGGAAAAGCTTTCCTTCATCTGTTCGACAACGCGGTTCATGAGGCGCGCATCCTCCGGCTTCCAGGCGACCGTGAAGCCTTTGACCGTATCTTCGGCCAGGCGTGCAAAAGTGTAGCTGTGGACCTGGCTGCCTTGCCCTGTCAGGGTAAAGCTGGTCGGGCTGCGGTTTCGTTCGCCATCTTGTGGAACGATTTCAAGTGTTTGCATGATGTCGTAGAGGCCGAACAGCGTGCGTTGGTCACCCTGCTGGCTGATCAGCAGGACGCGGACACCATCATCGGTGGTGCTGTCATAATGTACAAACGGAGTTTCGACCCGGGCGCGGGAGATCATGCCGGCGGGCAGGGTCATCTCGATCCCGGCCTCGGTGTCACGCACCGTTCTGAGGCCCAAGGCGGCGAAGACGGCGCGGTACTCCGTCAGCAGGGTTTCGCGTTGTTTGGTGGTCAAAACACCTGTCGGTTCAAAGCCTTTCTCCAGTTGCCAGGCTTCCATCGCGGCCCGGGTGCCGCGGCCAAATGCGCCGTCGAGCCCGCCGGTGTAAAAGCCGCCCCATTGCAGTGCTTCCTGTAGGGCCAACCGCTCTTCTCGCGTCAACAGGCGCTCACTATTGCGGGCCTCGCGCGGGGTCTCATCTGGGATGATCAGCGGTTGCGGGTCCGGTTGAGCGGTATCCAGAGGTTGGCTTGTCACCGCAGGCGGTGTCGGACGCCCTCCGACGGGCCAAAACTGCTGCCGATACTGGTTGGAGAATGCGATGAAGCTGTCCCGAGGGATCAGCCTATTGCGGCGCAGGCTCGCCAGTTCCTGTTCGGCAGCCGGGCGCGTGTAGGGCCCCAGGGCGATTGCATACCAGCCCGACGGCATCCGAAAGCCGCTGACATTGGGAAAGGAGCGTGTGTAGGCTTGCGCCCTGGATTGCGCCTGGGCGAGGGTCGGCTGGGCCTCGACCTGCAGCCAGGCCTGCTGTGCCTGAGCCGACGCCATCGGAAACCAGACCAGACCGGCCAAAAGAGCGACAAATACACGTATCACGATGGTTTTCCTCAACATAAGCCCGCCGCGTGAGCCAGTTCCAACGACCGATGTCATCAATAGCGGAAAATAGCCATAGACCCCCAGGGTTGCACGGGTCTTTTTGACGCTTTCGAGGGGGCGTTTCCCAAATGGCACGGGGGTGGCCACTGATTTGTGGAACGTGGGGCTTGATTGACCCCGTTTGCGGGCTTGCCTAAACGGGCATCCAGACATGTATCGGAAGGCAGGACCATGGCAGAGCGGCCCCGCAGTTTTCAAGAGATCCTTCTGACCCTTCAGACCTATTGGGCGGGCCAGGGTTGCGCGGTTTTGCAGCCCTATGACATGGAGGTTGGGGCAGGAACGTTCCATCCCAGCACCACGTTGCGGTCGCTGGGGTTGCGTGATTGGGCGGTGGCTTATGTGCAGCCCTCGCGCCGCCCCACCGATGGGCGCTACGGCGAGAACCCCAACAGATTGCAGCATTACTACCAGTTCCAGGTGCTGATGAAGCCGTCGCCACCGGATTTTCAGCACCTGTATCTGGGATCGTTGCAGGCAATTGGCATCGACATGGACCTGCATGACATTCGTTTTGTCGAGGATGACTGGGAGAGCCCAACCCTGGGTGCCTGGGGCCTGGGCTGGGAGGTGTGGTGTGACGGGATGGAGGTCAGCCAGTTCACCTATTTCCAGCAGGTCGGCGGGCATGACTGCAAACCGGTCTCAGGTGAACTGACCTATGGGTTAGAGCGGCTGGCGATGTATGTTCTGGGCGTCGATCACGTGATGGACATGCCCTTCAACAACCCGCAAAGCCCCCGCGCGTTGAGCTATGGGGATGTGTTCCGGCAGACCGAACAGGAATATTCGCGCTGGAACTTCGATTTGGCAGATACCGACATTCTGCTGCAGCATTTTGTGGATGCGGAGACCGAATGCGCTCGCATACTGGACGCTCCGGCCGATGACCCGAAAACCGGCAAACGCATCATCATGGTCCATCCGGCCTATGACCAATGCATCAAGGCGAGTCATGTTTTTAATTTGTTGGATGCGCGTGGCGTGATCTCTGTCACCGAGAGGCAGGCCTATATCGGGCGGGTGCGGGCACTGGCCAAGATGTGTGCTGATGCGTTCGTGCAAACCGAGGCCGGCGGGGCGGGGGCCGCGGCATGAGCCAAGGGGCCTCTCCCTTGCAACGGCTGAAATACCGGGTGTTGTCGCATCTGCCCGGACAACGCGGCGTGCACTATCTGCACAAGGCGACGCGGGCGCGATGGCCCGAGGTTCAGGCGGAGTTTGCTAAGGCTTTGGAGGCGGCCAAAAGTGGCATCTGCATTGATCTGGGGGCAAATCTGGGTGTGATGACCTGCAAGATGGCAGCTGTGGCCGAGACGGTTTATGCCTTTGAGCCGGACCCTTGGACCGTCGCGCAGTTGCGCGACGCAGTGCGGGATCTGCCCAATGTGGAGGTGATCGAGGCGGCAGCGGGGACAGAGGCGGGCATGTTGCCGCTTTATCGGTCAGCCAAGTTTGATCATGATCCGGAAAAGGGCTCACTTTCCGCGACGCTGATCGCCGAAAAGACCAACGTGACCGAGACGCCTGCGGCGGAGGTGCAGCAAGTAGATTTTCCGGCTTTCATACGCGATTTGGACCGTGACGTGGCGATCATCAAGATTGATATCGAAGGCGGCGAGGTCGCGTTGCTGGAGGCCTTGCTGGAGGATCCGGTTCTGACGCGGATCGGGCATATCTTCGTAGAGACGCATGAGACCCGGGTGCCTGCGCTGGCGGCCCGGTCAATTACATTACGACGGCGCGTGCGGGGCATGACGCGCCCGCGCATTTGCATGGATTGGGACTGACGTGATGGCGGGACGATTGTTGGCAGGCGGCATTGTGGTGATCGCGTTACTGATGGGTGGTGGGATCTACTATGCGCAGGTGTACGGTTATTATGCCGAGGTCGCTGGGGCCGAGGTGGAGATGATCTCGCTTGTGACAGGCGAGGCAGAGGTGATTGCCGCCGATAACGTGCGTGCGATTGATGCGGACAGCTCTCCGATCCGGTACCGGGCCTGTTTCACGACCGAGATGAGCCAGGCATTGTTGACTGAAACCTATGAGGCCTATGAGAGTGCGGAGCCGCTGATCGCACCGGGATGGTTTGAGTGTTTCGACGCCGTCGCCTTGGGCGAGGCGTTGGAAGAGGGGCGGGCGCTGGCCTTTCTGGGGCAGTCCAACGTGACGTTTGGGATCGACCGTGTGGTGGCCGTGGACGGTGATGGGCGCGGCTATGTCTGGCATCAGATCAACGAATGCGGGCGTGAAGTGTTCGATGGCCGGGCTTTGCCCGAAGGCTGCCCGTCACGGGAAGGAAATTGACGATGCCGGATCTGCTGATTGAGCTGTTCTCTGAAGAGATCCCGGCGCGGATGCAGGCCAAGGCATCCGACGATCTGCGCCGGTTGGTGACGGACGGGTTGGTGGAGGCGGGATTGACCTATGCCTCTGCCGCCGCCTTTGCGACGCCGCGGCGCTTGGCGCTGACGGTTGAGGGGCTGTTGGCGCAGTCCCCTGCGGTGCAGGAAGAGCGCAAGGGGCCGCGGACCGATGCGCCGGAGAAAGCGGTCGAGGGGTTCTTGCGCTCAGCCGGCCTGACCGCCGATCAGTTGGAGCGGCGCGCGGATAAGAAGGGCGAAGTGTTCTTTGCCGTGATCAACCGCCCCGGGCGGGACGCGGCAGAGATTGTGGCTGAGGTTCTGGCGGAGGTGATCCGGAAATTTCCGTGGCCCAAATCCATGCGCTGGGGGACCGGGTCCCTGCGGTGGGTGCGGCCTTTGCAATCGGTCTTGTGCATCCTGTCGGATGACGGCGGGCACGCGGTTGTGCCGATGGAGGTGGAGGGTTTTGTCGCGGGTGACACGACCGAAGGGCACCGGTTCATGGTGCCGGGTCGGTTCGCGGTCACCGGGTTCGAAGACTACGCTGCGAAGCTGAAACGCGCCTTTGTTGTTCTGGATCCAGCGGAGAGGGCCGAGGCGATTTGGCACGATGCGACCCAGCTCGCCTTTGCCCAGGGGCTTGAGTTGGTTAAAGACAAGGGTCTTTTGCACGAAGTCGCGGGGCTGGTCGAATGGCCTGTAGTTTTGATGGGAGAGATCAATAAGGATTTCTTGGGGTTACCGGCGGAAGTTTTGCAAACCTCCATGAAGGAACACCAGAAGTTCTTTTCCGTGCGCGATCCGAAATCGGGGCAGATTGTTCGATTTGTGACAGTTGCAAACCGGGAAACGGCGGATAATGGGGCGACCATTCTGGCCGGGAACCAAAAGGTACTGTCTGCACGATTGGCAGATGCAAAGTTCTTTTGGCAGAATGACTTGCGGGTCGCCGCTGAGGCAAAGATGGAGCCTTGGCTGGACAGCTTGGCCAATGTGACCTTCCATAACAAACTGGGATCAGAAAAAGAGCGGATCGATCGGATCACGGCCTTGTCCCGCGAGATTGCCCCGATCGTGGGTGCGGATGCAGATCTGGCAGAGCAGGCCGCGCGTGTCGCCAAGGCTGATCTAGCCTCTGAAATGGTCTATGAATTTCCAGAGTTACAAGGGGTTATGGGGCGATATTATAGTGATGCTGCAGGTTTGCCATCCGAGGTCGCATTGGCCTGCGCCGAACACCGCTCCCCCCTGGGCCCGTCCGATGAGGTCCCCACGGCGCCAACCTCGGTGGCTGTGGCCTTGGCCGACAAGATCGACACCCTCACCGGATTCTGGACCATTGGTGAAAAGCCCACCGGCAGCAAGGATCCATTCGCCCTGCGCCGCGCTGCTTTGGGGGTCATCCGGTTGGTGCTGTCGAATGATCAGCGGCTCTCTCTTTTGGATCTGGTTGCGAAGGGTCTTGCCGGTGATGACGACCTCGGTATCTCGCGCGATCTGTTGTCGTTTTTCCATGATCGCCTGAAAGTCTATCTGCGAGATGACGGCATCCGACACGACGTGATTGATGCGTGTTTGGCGATGCCGGGGAGCGATGATCTGACGTTGTTGGCGATGCGGGCGCGGGCTGTGGCTTCGTTCTTGCAGACCGATGATGGGAAGAATTTGGTTCAGGGGTTTAAGCGGGCCAACAACATTTTGCGCCAAGCGGAAGAGGCGGATGGAGTGGCTTATGAGTATGGGCCGGACCGGAAATTTGCCGAGGACCCCGCCGAGATCGCGTTGTTCGACGCGTTGGATCTGGCGGATGGGGCGATCTCCTCGGCCATCGAGGCCGAGGATTTCGCGTCGGCCATGGGGATCATGGCCTCCCTGCGCCAGCCCATAGATGCATTCTTTGAAGCGGTGCAGGTGAATGCTGAAAATGCAGTTGTTCGCCGCAATCGATTGAACCTTTTGCACCGGATCCGCACGGTTTGTACGCAGGTCGCCGATATCGGGCAGTTGGAAGGTTAGTCTGCCGGGATTACGCGCAAAGCGCCCTGATCCCAATGTCGCGCTTGGCGTATATGGTGTTCAGGCGTATGCTGCAGCTGAATATAGGATGCTGCAATGCAGAAAATCAGTAATTTCAAGGAATTCACCGAAGTAACACCCGACGCTGTTATGGCAGCAGACACCCATGGCGGGCGGGCAAAGTGCCTGCAACGGCTGGTTCGGCTTGATCTGCCGGTGCCGCTGACCGTTTCGCTACCATTTGATACGGTGGGCCGGATCGCGGCCGGTCACTCCCCCGACACGGCGGCATTGTTGGCAGTGTTCGGGGCATTGCCGCTTGTCTCGGTCCGGCCGTCCAGCCAGGATCAGCAATGGGGCGGGCCGGGTGCATTGTTAAATGTCGGGATGAATGCCCGCCAGCACGCCCATCTGCGCAATACCCATGGGGATCAGGCGGCCGATGCGCTGTATCTGCGGTTCATTCAGGCCTATGCAGTCGATGTAGCCCGTCTGGACCCTGATATCTTTGATGATCCGGAGATCTCATCCGCCGCCGTTGCCCGCGCGCTGGTTTTGTTTGAGGAGGAGGCTGAGACGCCGTTCCCTCAGGATCCCGCGGTCCAACTGGCCGAGGTCCTGCGATCGATGGCGCGGGCGTGGGACAGCACCTCTGCCCGGTTGTTGCGGCAGGCGCGGGGTGCGCCGAATGGGGCCGGGCTTGGCCTGGTGGTTCAGCGAATGGCCCTGGGCTTTGGCCCAGGCGAAAGCGGGTCAGGTGTGATGCAGTTCATCAATCCCGTCACCGGTGCCCCCCGGATCCACGGGCGATACCTGCGGCAATCCATGTTCCGCGATGCGCTGCTGGCGCCGGAGGACGCGCTGTTTCTGCGCAGTGATCCGCGCGGACCTGCGCTGGAAGATGTGGCAAACGCCGCCTTTGCGGAACTGACGCAGGCCGGGGCGATCTGCCGCCAGAGGCTGCGTGAGGAGATGGAGATCGAGTTCACGCTGGAAAACGGTCAACTCCATGTGCTGGATGCCGTGCGGGCGGCCCGGTCGACCCGGGCGGGGCTGAGTGCAGCGGTTGCCTTGGCCAAGGATCGCGTGATTTCAGAGCAAGAAGCCGTGTTGCGGGTGGCCCCCCAAGCACTGGCCGAGATGCTGCATCCCCAGGTTGACCACGCAGCCTCGCGCGATGTGATTGCCCGCGGGATCGCTGGCAGCCCCGGCGGTGCCACAGGCCGATTGGTGTTTTCCGCAGCCGCTGCCCAAACCAGCGCGGCCCAGGGAGAGCCTTGCATCCTGATCCGGCGGGAGACGATGCCGGAAGATATTCGCGGCATGCATGTGGCCCAAGGTATTTTGACGGAACGCGGGGGGATGACCAGCCATGCCGCAGTGATCGCCCGCGGCCTGGGACTGCCATGCGTGGTGGGGGCCACCGGTCTGCGCCTGAGCACGCGAAAGAAAACACTGGGGACCGCCGATGGGCGGGTACTGCGTGAAGGTGATCTGGTAACGCTCGACGGAACGTCTGGAGAGCTGCTTGCCGGCGAGGCGCCGATGATGGAACCGGCCTTGGATGACAGCTTTCATGCCTTGATGGGCTGGGCCGATGAGGCTCGCGATATCGGGGTGCGGGCCAATGCCGACACCCTGGCCGAGGCGCAGACCGCCCGCGCCTTTGCGGCTGAAGGTATTGGGCTGTGCCGAACGGAACACATGTTTTTCGATGATGTGCGCATGGGGGTCATGCGCGAGATGATCTTTGCCGATAAATCAGGGGACCGTCAGCGCGCCCTGGACCGATTGCTGCCGATGCAGCGGAACGATTTCGTGGACATGTTCCGCGCCATGGAGGGTCTGCCGGTCACCATCCGGCTGTTTGACCCACCTTTACACGAATTCCTGCCCTCCGACCGGGAAGGCCTGCGCGAGATGGCCGAACGGCTGGATCTGCCTTTGTCGGAGGTGACGCGTCGGGTTGAGGCCATGACCGAGTTCAACCCGATGCTGGGTCTGCGCGGTGTGAGGCTGGGGGTGACCCTGCCCGAGATATATAACATGCAGGCGCGCGCGATCTTTGAGGCGACGGTCGAAGTGGGCAAGGCCGCTCCGAAGGTCGTGCCCGAGATTATGATCCCCTTGGTGACGGCGCGGCGCGAGGTCGAACTGGTCAAGACGCGGATCGAGGCAGTGGCAGCCGCTGTCCAGAACGAGACCGGTGCGGAACTGGACTTTCGCGTCGGCGTAATGGTGGAAACGCCCCGTGCCGCCTTACGTGCCGGTGAGATTGCGGGGCATTCTGCCTTTTTGAGCTTTGGCACCAATGATCTGACGCAGATGACCTATGGCCTGTCGCGCGACGATGCAGGGCGTTTCATGGGCACCTATGTGTCCGAGGGCGTTTATCCTGAGGATCCGTTCCACCGCCTGGATCAAGACGGTGTGGGTGAATTGCTGCTGCTGGGCGCGGAACGGGGCCGCCGGGCACGGCCCGAACTTACTCTATCGATCTGTGGCGAGCATGCGGGCGATCCATCGGCCATCGCATTCTGCCGGGCAGCCGGGTTCGACTACGTCTCCTGTTCGCCGTTCCGCGTCCCCATTGCGCGCTTGGCTGCCGCGCATCTGGCGCTGGATGCTCGCGAACTGCCGCGGGAGACGTTTGAGTCGGATGTGCCGTGAAGCGATAATCTGCCTGTTGCGGCGAAATGATCACTCTGTTGCCGATGCGCTGCAGTCAGGGTGGACAGGCTCACCTGCAGACCTTATCTCCTGCGCCGGTCGCCCAGTTCTGGCGGCCGCTGCCCTGGGGTTTTAAAATGCGTTTGATCGGAATGGTGGCCCTGGTGGGCTGTATCATGGTGTCGGGTATGTCTGTGGCCGAGCCAGCAACGATTTCCACATCGAACAACCCGGCCGGGGCGATCGGCCAACAACTCAGCACGATGCTGGGCCAGGAGCATAAGGTGTTCCGGTCCATGAATCAGAAACGCTTGGACCGGTTACGCGGCGCGCGCGTTGTCCGGGCAACCGCCAAGGCCGAGGGCACTGCCAGACGCCCGACCTATTCCGCCGCTTGGCTGCGCAGTGTTCCAGCCGCGCGCGGTGGCGCGGAATGGCGTTGTTTGGCTGAGGCGCTGTACTTTGAGGCGCGGGGCGAAAGCATCAAGGGGCAGTTTGCTGTGGCGGAAGTGATCCTGAACCGGGTCAATTCCGGTCTGTACCCCAACACGGTCTGCGGGGTTGTGCATCAGGGAACCGGCGGGCGCTACCAGTGCCAGTTCACCTATACTTGCGATGGACATGCCGAACGGATTTCGGAACCAGCGGCATTTGACCGGGTAGGCAAGATTGCCCAGTTGATGCTGGACGGATCGCCCCGCGTGCTGACGGATGGGGCAACGCATTACCACACCACAGCCGTGAAGCCGCGCTGGTCACGCAAATTCCCGCGAACAACCAAGATCGGTGTGCACTACTTTTACCGTCACCCCCGTTCATAGCCGGGATTACAGCAGGACCTACGCGCCCTGGTCGCGTTCAAAGGCAGGCGCGAACCTTACCTCACCCCGTGGCGCCGGACCAGACAGGATCCGTCGCAGAACGTTCTCGGTCGGCGTGGTTCGGTAGGTGAGCGCCGGGTCGCTTTCAAAGCCCGAACTGCCATAGACCTTTGGATTTCCGGTTAGGACGCATCCTTTTGCGCCGTGATCCGTCAACCAGGTCAGACCAGCGGCAATCAACGCCGTGCCGATGCCACGGCGCTGCTGATCTGGCGTAACGGCAATGGGCCCGAGGCCGAACCATCCATCATGCCGGTTTGCGATGGTGACGGGTGAAAAGGCGATGTGCCCCAGCACGGTGTCATCCTCCTCTGCCACCAGCGACAGGATCAGGTCGCCTTCTTTTCGCAGATCGTGGATCAGGTCAGCCTCGGTCCCGTCGCTAAAGGCCATGGGGGCGAACGCGTCAGCCGTGATCCTGCGGATGATGGCGTGGTCTTTGGGGCTTTCAGGGCGAATGTTCATGTCAGCCTCACTCGGCATTTGCAGTGCTGGGTTGGGCCAATCCGGCAGGGCGACCGTGGGCATAGGGCTCCCCCGCCACGGGGGTCACCAGGGTGCCGCAGACCAAGGCGCTGAGGATACGCGGAACTGGCGGGATACGCGAGACCGGCATCATGATATTGTCGCGGATCCAAGGCAGGGTGCGACTGTCTGACTGGTATTGCGGGGTGAAAGCCCAGCTCATGGCCTGATAGATGCGCACATGCCAACGGCGGGTCCGGACATAAAGCGCCAGTGCATTGGTCAAATCATTGCTCTGCCGGAGCGACCAGGCCAGTGCATAAGCATCCAGCAACGCCATATTGGCCCCCTGGCCCAGTTGCGGGCTGGCGCGGTGGGCGGCATCGCCCAGATAGACCAAACGCTCGGCCACCGGGGTATTCAATGTGCCATGGGTGTAGCGCGCCATTGTCATGTCATCGTGGCGTTGCACTGTTTCAAGAAAGGGCGCCATGGCGGGCCAGAGGGTCATGGCTTCGGCCTTCCACTGATCCAGCGGAGCTGCGCGCCATGTGTCATGGTCGCCTTCGGGCATGGACCAAAAGATCGCGGCCATGGGCGTGTCGGCACCGGGCAGCGCGCCGATGGGCAATACCCCGATCATATGTTCGGCATAGCGGTAGCGCTGGCTCAGCTGGGTCGGGGGCAGATCGGTGCCATCGGGCCAGGGCACCGTACCCCAGATCGCGCCATAGGGCAGGGTCTTGCCCCGGAGCGGCGACAGGGCAGAGGTTGCCCCGCTGGCATCGATCACCAGGTCGAACGCCTGGCTTTGCGTGCCGTCTGCGTGCTCCAACCGGCGCCCCTCGCTGCCCAAATGCGTTGCGATGATGCGCGATGATGGCTGCAGGTCGGTCTCGGCCACCGATACTGCGTCAAGCAACGCGTCGAACAGGCTGGCGCGATGGATGGCCAGGCCGTGGTGACCCTGTCCCGCGGGGTCATAGGTGACATCGAGAACAGGTTTTTGATGAATGACCTCCAGGCCCAGCATCTGGTGGATCTGGGCCCCCTTGGCCCGTGCGGCGTCCCCAGCCCCTGCGATGTCCAGCACATGTTGGCCAACCGGTTGGATCACCAGGCCGGAGCCGACGGGGCGGGGCTGGTCGAACTGATCGAAAATGGTCACCTGGTGCCCGTCACGGGCCAGCAATGCGGCGGCGGCCAATCCGCCGATCCCGGCCCCTGCTATGCCAATCTTCATGAAATACCCTTTCGTTAACCAAGCCTGTATGTGGCGTGTTTGGGGTCAAAAGCGAAAGGGCGGATTGGCGCAATACGACGGACAGCCCGGTCTTTACCTTACAAAGTGCCATGCGTATAACGCCCGACATGTACTTGGGCATCGCAAACATACCGCGAATTACGGGCCCGGCGCTCTGATCCAGAGCTGCCGGGACATGGCTGTTGCCGATCTGCAGCCCGCGACCGTCGCGATCCTTTCCCAAAATCTCAAGGACACCCACGCCCATGTGCGCCGAGACGCCGGACTATAAAGACACCCTTCGCCTGCCCAAAACCGATTTCCCAATGCGCGCCGGTCTACCCAAACGGGAGCCGGACTGGTTGGCGCGGTGGGAGAGGATCGGGATCTATGAGCGCCTGCGGGAGAAAGAGGGGCGCGCGCCCTTCACTCTCCATGACGGGCCGCCCTATGCCAATGGGCACCTCCATATCGGGCATGCGCTGAATAAGATCCTGAAGGATATGGTGGTACGCTCCCAACAGATGATGGGCCGCGATGCGCGCTACATCCCCGGTTGGGACTGCCACGGCCTGCCCATCGAGTGGAAGATCGAAGAGAAGTACCGCCAGAAGGGCCAGAACAAGGATGATGTGCCGGTGGTGGAATTCCGGCGCGAATGCCGCGAATTTGCCGAAGGCTGGATCGATATTCAGCGCGATGAGTTCAAGCGGCTGGGCGTGACCGGCACGTGGGGCGCGCCCTACATCACCATGGACTACCATGCCGAGGCGACCATCGCCGCGGAGTTCCAGAAATTCCTCATGAACGGTGCGCTCTATCAGGGATCGAAACCCGTCATGTGGTCGCCGGTGGAAAAGACGGCCCTGGCCGAGGCGGAGGTCGAGTATCACGACCACCAAAGCCATATGATCTGGGTGCGCTTCCCGATCCTAAAACTTGAGGGCAATGATGCTTTCCTGGCCGAGCTGAAGGCCGAAGGCGGCGATAGCGAAGCCGGTGTGATGGAGTTGTACCAGGCGATCAGCACGATGCTGGGCGGTGCATCGGTCGTGATCTGGACGACGACACCGTGGACGATCCCCCAGAACCGGGCGATCTGTTATAACCCCGATGTCAGCTATGGCCTGTATCAGATCACCGGGCGGCCGGAAGAGTGCTGGGCCCGGATCGGGGAGCGGGTGATCCTGGCCGACAACCTGGCCGAAGAGGTGCTGCGCGCTGCGCGGCTGGAGCCGGACATGTATCGCCGCCTGCGGGATATCGGCCCGGGTCTACTGAGCGGCATCACCAGCGCGCACCCCCTCCACAAGGTCGAGGGCGCGGCGGGCGAGTGGGACTATGACGTACCACTGCTGCCCGGCGACCATGTGACCGACGATGCGGGCACGGGCTTCGTTCATACGGCGCCGAGCCACGGCGATGATGACTATAAGATCGGCCAGCAGCATGGCCTGCCGATGACTTATAACGTGCTGGAAGACGGCTCTTACCGGGCGGATCTGCCGTTCTTTGGGGGTGAAGTGATCATCAACCCTAAGGGGAAGGAAGGCGGTGCCAATAAGGCGGTCATCGACAAGCTGGTCGAGGCCGGGCGATTGCTGGCGCGTGGCCGGTTGAAACATAGCTATCCGCATTCCTGGCGGTCGAAGGCCCCGGTGATCTATCGCAACACGCCGCAATGGTTTGCCGCGATCGATAAACCGCTGGGCGATGGGCAGGACGCCTATGGGACGACCATTCGGGAACGGGCCCTGACCAGCATCGACCAGCTTGTCACCTGGACCCCGCAGACCGGACGCAACCGCCTGTATTCGATGATCGAGGCGCGGCCTGATTGGGTGCTGAGCCGCCAGCGCGCCTGGGGCGTGCCCTTGACCTGTTTCGTCAAGAAAGGCGCACGTCCCGATGCGCCGGATTTTCTGCTGCGTGATGAGGCGGTCAATGCCCGGATCGTCGCCGCGTTTGAGGAAGAAGGCGCCGACGCCTGGTACGAAGACGGCGCCAAGGAGCGGTTCCTGGGCAATGAACACAACGCCGAAGACTATGAGCAAGTCTTTGACATCTTGGATGTGTGGTTTGATAGCGGGTCGACCCATGCCTTTGTCCTGCGCGACCGGGCGGATGGGTCCGAGGATGGTCTGGCCGATCTGTACTTGGAGGGCACCGATCAGCACCGCGGCTGGTTCCATTCCTCCATGCTGCAAAGCTGTGGCACCCAAGGCCGCGCGCCCTATCGCGGGGTGCTGACCCACGGCTTCACGCTGGACGAGAAGGGCAACAAGATGTCCAAATCGCTTGGCAATACCATCGTACCAGACACCGTGGTCAAGCAATATGGCGCCGATATCCTGCGTCTTTGGGTCGCCCAGACCGACTACACTAACGATCAGCGCATCGGGCCAGAGATCCTGAAAGGCGTGGCCGACAGCTATCGCCGGTTGCGCAACACGATGCGGTTTATGCTCGGCTCGCTATCCGATTATGACGGGCAGGCCGTGGATGCGGCCGAGATGCCGGAGCTTGAACGCTGGGTCCTGCACCGGTTGGCCGAACTGGATCAGAAGGTGCGCGAAGGTTACGCCGCCTATGACTTCCAGGGTGTGTTCCAGGCGATCTTCACCTTCGCCACGGTGGACCTCTCCTCGTTCTACTTCGACATCCGCAAGGACGCATTGTATTGCGACGGGCCGGACAGCCTGACCCGCCGGTCGGCGCAAACGGTGCTGGACATCCTGTTTCACCGGCTGACGACCTGGCTGGCCCCCGTCCTGGTCTTCACGATGGAAGAGGTCTGGCTGGAGCGGTTCCCGGGTGACGATAGCTCGGTCCACTTGCAGGACATGCCTGAAACGCCCGCCAATTGGCGTGATGATGCCCTGGCCGCGAAATGGGCCAGCATCCGCGGTGCCCGGCGGGTGGTAACGGCGGCGTTAGAGGTGCAACGCACCGACAAGGTCATTGGTGCCTCGTTGGAAGCCGCGCCGATGGTCCATGTCGCCGATGACGGGTTGCGCAGCGCCTTGGCGTCGGTCGATCTGGCGGATCTGTGCATCACCTCCGACATCGGGCTGACGGGCGATCCAGCCCCGGACGGTGCCTTTACCCTTCCCGAAACCGAAGGCGTGGCCGTCGTCTTTGCCAAGGCGGAGGGCCAGAAATGCCAGCGCTGCTGGAAGATCCTGCCCGATGTTGGCAGCCACCGGCATCCGGGCGTCTGCGCCCGCTGCAACGTTGCGTTGGGGTGATCGATGGACCGCTCTCAAATTGTGCGCGACAGCTTTGCGCAGCAGATCATCATGCAAACACTCGGCATCTCCCTCGCGAATGTGGAACCGGGCAAAGTGGTGCTGGAGATGCCGTTCAATGACCTTTTGGTCCAGCAGCATGGGTTCATCCATGCAGGCATCGTGACCACCGCGTTAGACAGTGCCTGCGGTTATGCCGCCTATACCCAGATGCCGGACGGGGCTGAAGTTCTGACGGTGGAGTTCAAGACCAACTTCCTGCGCCCCGCACAGGGAGAGACATTCCGGTTTGAGGGCATTGTCGTGAAAGCGGGCCGGTCGATTACCGTCGCTGACGGACAGGCCCTGGGCATCACGGCCGGTTCCGAAAAGCTGATCGCCACCATGAGTTGCACGTTGATGGCCGTGATGCCGCGAAACTAGGGCGTTTTGCACTGCCTTGGATCAGGTATCGCTGCCTGAAACCAGCGATTTCAACGCGGTAGCGTTAAGTGATGCCTGATGCGGGAACCCTTGCGCGCACCACTTCAGGGCGCGGGGGGCGAGGTAGGATGGAGACCTGCCCCCCGCTCACACCGCCAGAAAAGGGCCGCCCATGCGGGTGCCGCAGACGATGTTTCGGTCAGCCCCGACATGCAAACATACAGCGATAACCGGGGCGAATACGCGCAAGGTACCATGTGCCAGGATGCCCTTCTGGGCCCGTGTCGTGATCCGTGCGGGATCAGGATTTGCGCGCCGCCAACCGCCCGTTTCAAAACCCGACCCGTATGGAATATGTGGCATTTTCCACCCGTCGAGCCAAAACACGGCCTCTCACGAAGCTGTTAGACTGGGGGGCGGCCCCGGCTGCCTATTCAAAACGATAGCCGATGTTGCGCAGGGTTACGATCCGGTCCGCCTCATCCCCCAGTTTGCGGCGCAGCCGCCCGACATAGACATCCACCACATTCGTCATGGGATCGGCATTCATACCCCAGACGGTGTTCAGGATCCGCTCCCGCGACAGAACCCGACCGGGATTTGACAGAAACAGCAGCAACAGATCGCGTTCCTTGCTGGACAGATCCAGATTTTTGTCACCAACCGTGACGATCAGGGATGTCTTGTCAAACGTGATGGTGCCATGGGACAGGACCTGCCGATCCTCGGTCTCGGTATATTTGCCAGCGCGGCGGTGCAGCGCTTCGATCCGGGCCACCAGCTCATCAAAGTCAAAGGGTTTGGGCAGATAATCATCGGCCCCCACCCTCAATCCATCCACACGTTCTTCGGTTGCATCCAGCGCGCTAAGCATCAGGATCGGCGTTATGTTCTTGCGCGCCCGGACCTTGCGACACACGTCATGGCCGCTGACCCCGGGCAGCATCAGGTCCAGCAGAACCACATCAAAGCTGTATTGCTCCAGGAACTCGATACCCGTCTCGCCATCCGGCGCATGTTGTACCGACCAACCCTCCGCCGACAATCCGCGCCTGACAAAATCGGCCACCCGCATTTCATCTTCGATCAGCAATATGTTCATCATCCGCCTCCAACTTTGCTTGTTGGAGGAAAAAAGCTTTATTGGCCAGCACACCATACGGGTCGGGTTTAGAAGCCTTGCGTTTTACGCAGGGTTTATGGGCTTAAACTGCCGGTATAGGGCTGGTTTACGCCGTTGATTTTTGGGGTTTGGGCAGTGTCCGTCGAAATCAGGCTGACCGGCTTTCGTTTTGGCAATCTCAGGTTGACCTGCAGACCGCTTTCCGGTCCGTTTTGCAACTCGACCGTGCCGCCATGGGCCTCCATGATCGAGCGGACAATGGGCAGGCCCAGACCCGTACCTTCATCATCACCGCGCGAGGCATTGTTGCCACGAAAAAAACGGTCAAAGGCCTGGGCACGATCCGCGTCGCTCATGCCGGGGCCGTTATCCTCGACGATGATGTGCAGATGATCGGAAGTCTCGTTCAGGCGGGCCACGATATCGGGTCCGCCATAGCGGCGCGCATTCTGAAAAACCGCCAGCAGGCATTGCCGCATCCGAACGGCATCGACACGCACCCGGGGTTCCGTTTCCAACTCATCGATCAAATCGACCTTGCCAGGAAAGATATCGATCGCCTCCTTCAGGATCACGCGCATGTTGATGTTTTGCAGCTCAAGGCGCAGTTGATCGGCCTCCTGCCGGGCCACCAGCAACATGTCATTGACGATCCGAACGGTGTGACGGGCCGATTCCTTGATCCGCGACAGAGCGTCGGCATAAACCGCAATCGGCTGATCGCCGTGGCGCAGCGTGACCTCGGCTTCCCCCTGGATGATCGTCAGGGGCGTGCGCAATTCATGGCTGATATCGGCCATCAGTTGACGGCGGTTCTTCTCGTTCTGCTCAATGCGCCTCAACAGGGTTTCCAACTCGTTGGTACGGGCGCTCACCATGCTTTCCAATCGGTCCCTGTGCTCTTTGCGGCTGACCTCTTTCACCATCAGCCCCGCAGCCATGTCATTCAAAACAGCACCCAGTTCCTGAAACTCCTTGCCGCCGCCGACCCGCACGTCGCGCGAAAACTGCCCGGCTTCAAACTGCCGGACAACAGAGACCAAACGGTCCAGGGGCTGCCGGATCAACCACCGAAACGACATGGTGGAGATCACAAGAAAAGCCAGCGCCAGGATCACGCTGGTGATCACCGCCTGTCGGCTGGCAGCCCGAAACGCAGCGGCCTCCGCCGTCGTCTCTTCAACTTCTTCCCGTTCTTCGGCCAGCGCCTCATTGATCATGCTGGACAGGGAGATGTCGATCTGCCGATCCAGAATATCGACCAACCGCTCGGTGCGCGCCTCGGTGCCCAGCGGTTGTTTCGTGCTTGATAGGCTGGACAGGGCCGAGGTCAGGCGGGTCACCTCCGTCTCGATCCGCGCGAGCTGGGCAAGCTCTTCGATTTCCTCCTCGCCCACAAGCTCGATCTCCCGCCCGATGGCCGCGCGAATGACGGAAATGTCATTGGCGATCAGGCGGCCCAGTTCCTCTTCCAGCTTGCCCCGGTCCCGGTCGCCGATCAGCAACGCATCGGCATGCTGCTTGAGCAACTGATAGGTATGCGACTGCAAGGACAGATGCGCGTGATAGGAGGTCTGCGCCAGGTCGATCCGCGCATCCCAGAACCGGGTGCGTTCCAGGTTCCACAGCGTGATTGTGGACAGCAGCAGGATGATCGCCACATAGAAGGCGCCATACAGGCGAAACAGATGAGTGATACGCATGTCGGTGATCCGTTCAGCGTGTTTTCGTAGGGGCGGCTGGCGCAACAGGCACCAACGCCGTCCAGGTGTCTAGGTCAAATGTCGCGTTTGACCCTTCATCCTCCCCAGGGGGGCCGGTAAAGACCAGTGTCGCATTGGTGCGGCTGCGCAGCAGGTCCAACATCTCACCCCCCTCCGGATCAGCCCAAAGCCGATTGGTATCGACGACGATCAGATCGGGTTGGGACAGGGCCGCGCGGGTCAGATCCACGCGCAGGCCTTCGCCATCGGACATGTTGCGGGCCGCTTCGCTGATGCGGCCTTGAATGCCGCCAAGACGTTCGATCAGGGCACCAAGCCCAAACAGGATGGCCATCGTATGAACCTCACGACTATGGGGACGGGGGGACAGCCCCAGGGACAGGACGCGGCGCAGGCTGCCCTGCAGCGCGACAGGTGTGTTGCCGATAAAGGCGATGCGGGGCAGGGGGGCGGTTTGCCCATCATAAGACACGCGCAGATCGTCACCTTGATCCAGCCCCGCAAGGGCGGTGGCCAGGATAGACTTGCCCGATCCACCCCGCCCGGCGATCTTAACCCTGTGGCGGGCCGGGATGCTCAACGCGATGGGACGGTTGTTCACGACCCCTTCGACACGCACGGCGACGGGGCGGCCCCGGCGTTCTATCGTGCGCCGTTGGCTGGGTCCGTTCAGCAGCACCAGCGCTTTTTCCCGGGCAATCCGCCAGGCGCAAAGCTGATCCCAGGCATCCGACAATTGCTGCAGCGGAAGGGTCAGCAATGCCAGAAATGCCAAACACGCAGCGGCTGTCCCGGGGGCGATGCCCGCCGTGCCCGTCGTCCACAGGATGGCAGCCCCACCCAGCGCCGCCCCGATCTGCGGAAACAGGCGCAAGGTGCCGGCAAGGCCGGTCCGGGCCAGGGCGTTGTCGCGTAGTTTCACGCCATTCTCCGCCAGATCCGACAGTTCCCGGTCTGTCCGGTCCAGCAGGTCCAGTTCGGGGGAAATCGCGATCCGCTCCATCATCTGGATCGAGATGCCGGCCCGCCGGGACCGCAGCTTGCGATGGCGGCGCTGCAAACCGACGGCGGCGATCAGCATGAGCAAAAGCGACAGGCCCAGCGGCAGGATCCCAGCAACCGCCAATCGCGGATCCATCAACCACAAGACAATGGCCGCACCGGGCAGGATGCAGATCGCGGCGATCGTGCGCGGTAGGCCCTTGCCAAACCAGTTGCGCGCAGCCGACAGATCACCGACGAAACGCAGCGATAGCGCGCCCACCCGTCGTTCTGCGACGGCGCGCCGCGACATGCCTGCAAGATGGGCATAAAGCCTCAGCCGCAAACCATTGGCATAGCTTTGCCCCAGGGCCTCCGCCCGCCAGCGCGCGATGAATTCCAGCAATGCAGCGGCCAAGCCGGCACCGATGAGCCGGATCAGAATGTCCGGCGTGGGGGCATGGCCGTCATGCAGGCTGATGAATGCGGCCCGGGTGGCAAACGCGCCGATACCCAAGGCAACAGCCTGACCCATGCCAAACAGCGGAAGGAGGACCGCATCGATCATGCGATCCTCCGCAATCACCCGGGGAAGGAGGGTCATGCCGCGGCAAAGCCCTTGGCCCGCCGCATCAACGGCTCCACATGGCCCGCAATCGCGTGACCATCCCACAGCTCCTCGCGGGACAGGATCGGCAAACCGGTCACATCCGCAGCCTCCGCCGTGGCAAGGGGGGATAGAGTGAGCATGCCCGAGATCGCGAACGGGCTGAACCCATGGCGCTCGAGCACGGTGACACCGCCCAGCGCGCTCAGCGCGTCGGGGGCCGCAAACAGAATACCGTCCAGCCGGTTGCGGATGCGTGACTGGTTCAGGATCGCCCGCGTTTCCTGCTGAAAGACGCCATCGGCAATCTCGACCACCACGATCTGGGCGCCGTCCTGCGCCGCCGTGGCCACAAGCGTATCAAAGCCCTGCTCCACCTTTTCCAGCGGCATCCTATAGGTCGTCGCCATGCCGACATCGGTGAAGTCGGTCACGGGCACGCCGGCATCTTCAAAGGCGTTGTAATCGCCAAAGGCGCCGGTCCCTGTCGCCTTGACTCCCGCCACGGTATAACCCGCCTGCTTTAGCCCATGGGCCAGGCTTGCGGCGGCAGTGGTCTTGCCCGAATTCATTGATGCACCAAACACACCCAGAACAGTCACATCATCATTGGCGGCAATCGGGGGCAAGGCATAGTCGGCGACATTGATCACGTTGCCCATGGCCGTCTTCAAAAGGCCAAGCGGCAACAGGCTGGTGGGCTCCTCCATTCGGGCATGGGCCGCTTCGATCGTTCCTGCGACACCGCCACCGGCCGCCAGTTGCAGGATGCCGTTGCTGACCTCTGCCTTGGCCATGAACTGATCCGGTGCATACCGGTCGCCCAGGCACACCACCACCAGATCACCGGGATAGCTCAGAGAGGCGCGGCGCTCCGCCAGTTGCAGCTTCTTGTGCTGGCCCACTTCCAGGATCTGGCACAGCACCAGATCACCGGCCCGGGCCTGCTCGTATTGCGTACTCAGCGCCGCCACATCCGCGCGATCCACGCGCCGCGTCGTGAACGCCCATTTTGCATTTTCACAAAGGGCGTGGTCGAAACTCTGCATCAATGTCATGGGTCTGCTCCACCTGTTCAGTTGTTCAATGCAACCCTTATGGACCCGGCGACTGAAGCGGTTTGGAACGGGTGATGAATGTCAGGTCTCGGCCTAAATGAACGCCACATGAACGCAGGATCGGCCTGTGGTCAGACGCAAAACGACCGGCGGATTTGCTCCGACCGGTCGTCAAAATCGCGCCAGATCCCTTGACCCGTTCTAGTTGCTTTGGGCCTGCTCTGTCGTGTCGCTGACGGCTTCTTCGGTTGGCAGGTCGCGCACCCATTGATACAACCAGATCTCGGTCAGCTTGCGCCCGTATCCGGCGACATGGGCGCTCAGTTCGATCAGCTCTTCGTCCCCGCCATCGATGTCGATCACCAGTCGCCAGATGCCTGTCCCGACCTCGGCCAGGTTTTCGCTTTCCGGCACCTTGAACAGCACGACATTGTCGATCTTCCCGGCAGAGGCAGAGATAACGGGCTCAAATTCCGTATCCTCGGGAGAGGCACCCAGCAGGCCACCACGGAAATCCACGACGAACTTGCGCAGGTTGGGGTTGGTGATCGGCACGCCAGCGGGGCCGCCATGCCCGGCGCGGGTGCTGCTGATCCACGCCATCTCGTCTTCTGGATTGGGGCTCAGTGCGCCCCAATGCATCCGGTATCGGAATGTCTTGGCCTCGCCGGCCACCGGCGCCTGATCGGGCACCCAGAACAAGACGATATTGTCGTCAATTTCCAACTCCGCCGGGATCTCCACCAGGCGAACGGCGCCCGGGCCCCAATCCTCCAGTGGCTCGACCATGACCGAGGGGCGATCATGATAACGCGCCCCGGCATCCTGATAGTCCTCGTAGGCGCGGTCCCGCTGGATCAAGCCAAAGGCGCGCAGATCGCTTTCGGCGAAATAGGACCCAGCCACGCGCGATGGGTTGTTCAGTGGCCGCAACAGCACATCGCCATCGCCCCGGACGATCCGCAATGCATCACTGTCATGCACCTGCGGGCGATAGTCGTCAAAGTCGCGCTCGCTGTGTTCGGAATAAAAGAACATCGATGTCAGCGGTGCCAATCCCAACTGCTTGATATCCTCGCGAAAGAAAATCTCAGCCTCGACATCAACCACCGTATCGGCCCCGGGATGGATCTCGAACCGGTAGGCGCCCGTCAGCGACGGGCTGTCCATCGCGGCATAGACCACCAGGTGTTGCTGGCCATGGGCGGGCCGCTCTACCCAAAATTCGGAAAAGCGCGGAAATTCCTCTGGCCCTTCCAGCCAGGTGTTCAATGCCAGCCCCCGTGCTGACAGGCCATAGCTGTTGGCCCGGCCAAGGGCACGGAAATAACTTGCCCCCTGAAAGACGACCAACTCATCCATCAGATCGGCGCGGTTCAGCGGGTGATTCACACGCAGCCCCGCAATGCCCGGCAGCACCTCATGTTCCGGGATCTGCGCATCCAGACCGTTCATGTATTCGAAATCATCGGTCGAAAACATCATCTCGTGGGCGCGCCCGTCGATGACCTCATGCAGGCGGATCGGCGTGCTGTAAAGCCAACCGGGATGGAACGGATGCAATTGAAAAGCCAGATCCGTATCGCTCCACCGTGCACCATCGGGGCGCGACCGGATGTTGCGATAACCGTCGTAATCCAACTCTGCTGCGAAACTGTCCAGGGGCTCGGGTTCCGCATCGGGCTGGCTGGCCTTATCGCGCATCATCGCCTTGAGCAGGTCAAACGAAAAGGCGGGCTGCCCTGTCTCCTCCACGGCCACGGGCGCGCTGGGTTCAGTCGCGGTCTGGGCCAGGACCGGGCTGGTCGACAAGGCCGCAGCCCCCGCCGTGCCCAACAGATATTTCAATACGGTGCGGCGCCGCGCATCTGCGCTTCGATCAATCGTCATATTGTATTTTCCCCACTTGGTCCGCTGTTTTGCCAGCTTTCGGACCACCACGTCTCCTGAGATGTCGCAGCCATGGCGCCGACGCAAATACAAGCGCGGCAGCCGCGCCTCCAAGGCAACGAACCGCCGAGACTTGGGGTGCCCCTCCACCTGAACGCTGAATTTTGCCCGAAATTCCATCGATCTGTTGGCACTATCACCCCGAGTCGCTACCCTGATACCGTGCAGTGATCCGTATCGTCCGTCGCCAAAAACCACCAAAACCGTCGCATTCAGGAGCTGCCGCATGTCCTTTTCCCTTTCCGTGGTCATGGGGTCTGTCCTCCTGATCTTTGCAGGTCCCGCCATGGCCCAACACCGCATCGACACGCAGCGCCCCGATGCGCCGGAACAGGCTGCCTATGGCGATCTGCCCACCGGCATGCGCACGCTCGACCTGACCCATCCCGATCAGATCGACATCCTTGCCATCGATCCCGACGCGCCCAAACCAGATCCGCTGCCCCGCTATGACAGGCCCCTGACGGTCGAGATGTGGTATCCCGCCGCCCCAGGGGCAGAGGGCACGCGCCAGATGCAAACCTATTTGCGCGACGGCAAGACCCAGGTCACGCTTGCAGGGCGCGCAATCCGCGACGCGGCGCCTGCGCAAGGCGGCCCCTATCCGCTGGTGATTGTCTCCCACGGCTATCCGGGCAATCGGTTCCTGATGTCTCACCTCACCGACAATCTGGCGAGCAAGGGCTATGTCGTGGCCTCCATCGACCATACCGACAGCACCTATCGCACCCAGGCGGCCTTCGGTTCGACCCTGGTGAACCGTCCCCTCGACCAGATCTTTGTTCTCAACGAACTGGCGCGCCTCGCTGGCGATCCGACCACGCCTTGGGCCGGACGGATCGATGTCGATCGCACCGCGATCATCGGCTATTCCATGGGTGGTTACGGCGCGATCATCGCGGCAGGCGGCGGTGTCACCGATGCGTCGGTGGGGTTTGAGTGGGGCGGGCCGCACGGAACACTGGCGGTCCACCAATCGGGCAGCGACAGTCATGCGGCACGGGCCGATGACCGGATCAAAACCGCCATCGCCATTGGCCCCTGGGGCATGGCGCGGGGGGTCTGGGCAGCCGATGGTCTGGCGGGCATCAAGATCCCGATGCTTTACATCGCGGGGTCGGTCGATGATGTGTCGGGCTATGAGGATGGTGTTCGGGCGATCTGGCAGGCGACGTCAGGCGCGGATCGCGCACTTCTCACGTTCGACAATGCCAATCACAATGCAGCCGCCCCAATGCCCGCCCCGCCCGAGGCAAACAGGGTCGACGATGATCTTGGCTTCAACCTGACCGAACATTACGCCGATCCTGTCTGGGACACGGTTCGCATGAACAACATCACCCAGCATTTCGTCACCGCCTGGCTGGGACAGCACCTGGGGCGCGATCCGACCATGGCCCCCGTCCTGACCCTTGTTCCGCACTCCAACGATGCGGTCTGGTCCGTTGATGAGGAGGGGCACCCCAAGGCGGATCACAGCTATTGGGCGGGATTTCCCAATCGAACCGCCTCCGGTCTGCGGTTCGAGACATTGGTCAAGGGCGAATAACCCCCGGTCCGGCCTCCATCCTACATCCCAAAGGGTCGATCTCGATTGCGGATATCTGATCGCCGCCGGGCAAGGCGACCACAATGCCAATGGCCGTTCCGGGCTGGGCCGAAACAGCTATTGCTGCAAAAGCTCAACTATTTTGGGTCAATTTTCGTTTGGATACTGTGACAGCATGACATGGCATGTTGCTGTGCCCAGGTTGCCTTGCTACGTCACGCCCCATGACGACATCACCTGATCCTGTCGGGTTCGACGCCCATGACCATGCCAGTTGCATATCTGACGCGATGGAGACGGCGGCGCGCTATTGCGACCGACATGGGTTGCACTTCACACCGACGCGCCGCCGGGTCCTGGAATTGTTGTTGACACGGCACCGGGCCCTGGGCGCCTATGATCTGCTGGAAAAGCTGCGAGAGGAGGGGTTGGGCAGCCAGCCCCCCGTGGCCTACCGCGCGCTCGATTTTCTGGTGACCCACGGATTCGTCCACAAGATCGAACATCTCAATGCCTATGTCGCCTGTTCCCATCCCGGGGAAGAGCACGCACCGGCCTTCATGATCTGCCGCACCTGCGACGCTGTGGTCGAAACGCCCGCCCGCCCAACCACCGGAGCGCTGGGCTCCGCGGCCCGCAAGATCGGCTTTCAAATCGAAACGACCGTGATGGAGGCGTCTGGAACATGCCCCTCCTGCCGACCCGACGCCACCGGGTGATTGTCACCGACCTGGCCCGCAGCGTGTGGCTGTCGGCCCGGTTCGACACACCACCCGGACCATCCGTCATCTGTGCCGCAGCGTCCTTCTTGCCCCGGTGCGGCCGGCGCGACCGACGGCGCAGTTGCGTCGATAGGCGGGATATGCTGCAACATCTACATGACCAGCCTGACGATCAACGATACCCCACATGTGGTTGAGGTAGAGCCGGATACACCGCTTTTGTGGGTCCTGCGGGACATCTTGAACCTGACCGGAACCAAGTATGGATGCGGGGCCGGTCTGTGCGGCGCCTGCACGGTCCACGTGAACGGCATCCCCGAACGGTCCTGCCAGGTGAGCATCGGTGACCTCAATGGTGCCTCCGTCACCACGATCGAAGGGATCGGCACCCCCGGTCAGCTCAGCATATTGCAACAGGAATGGGTGGCCTGCCAGGTGGCCCAATGCGGTTACTGCCAGTCCGGTCAGCTCATGCAGGCCACGGCGCTGCTCCAGGAAAATTCCGCCCCCACGGATGAGGATATCAACGCGGCCATGTCCGGCAATCTGTGCCGCTGTGGCAGCTATCCCCGCCTGCGCGCCGCGATCCATGCGGCGGCCAAGCGGATGGCGGATTAGGCATGGCTGTGGGCAAGATCCTCAGACGCGGTTTCTTGATCGGGTCCGCGGCCATCGCGGGTGGCGTGGCATTTGGCACCTATCGCTACTTGCAGCCCTTTGAAAACCCGTTGGATCCCGCCGCCGGGGAAACGACGCTCAACCCCTATATCCTGATCACGGCGGCCGGTGTCTCGATCATCACGCCTCGCGCGGAAATGGGGCAGGGGATCCATACGACGCTGGCGGCCCTCGTCGCCGAAGAGCTTGACCTGGACTGGCAGCAGGTGACCGCGATCCACGGCCCCCCCGCGGCGGCCTATCTGAACGCGTCGGCCATGGCCCTGGGTCTGCCCACCGCCGAATACGATGACCGCAGCATCCGCCGGGTGGGCAAGGGCGCCGTCCGTGTGGCCCAGAAACTGGCCTTTGGCATTCAACTGACCGGGGGATCGACCTCCACCACAGATGCCTTTGACCGGATGCGCCGGGCCGGGGCCGCGGCCCGCATGGTGCTGACCCAGGCCGCGGGAAAGCGGTGGGGGATCGACCCGATACTGCTCAAGACAGAGGCGGGTCAGGTGATCGATGCCGACGGGCGCAGCCTCAGCTACACCGATCTTGCCGCAGATGCGGCACAGATCATCCCGCCTGCGGATCCGCCCCTGCGGGAGCCCGCCAATTGGCGCCTGCTGGGCCAGACCCTGCCACGGCTCGACATGGTGCCAAAGGTGACAGGCACGGCCCGGTATGCCACCGATATCGACTTGCCCGATCTGCTCTGCGCCTCTGTCCGGGCCACGCCCTTTGCCGGTGGTACGATGATCGGGCTGGATACCAACAATGCCAACACGCTGCCTGGTGTGCGCCAGATCGTCAGCCTGGGCAACGGTGTTGCCGTGGTCGCCGATAACACCTGGATCGCCATGAAAGCGCTGGATCAGGTTGATGTGACATGGTCCCCGCCTGCTTATCCCGCCACGACCGAGGCACAGATGGCGCGGATCGAGTCCGCCTTTGACACGCGCGCCGATTCCACCCTGCGCGATGACGGTTTGGCCGAGGTCGTGGTCGAGGCCGCACGCGCCGAAAGCCTCAGCCTGGTGGAGGCCAGGTACACCGTACCCTATCTGGCCCATGCCACGATGGAGCCCATGACCGCGACCGCCCTGTTCAAGGGGGATCAACTCACCATCTGGTGCGGGACCCAGGTGCCAACCCTGGCCCGTGACACGGCAGCGGCCCATGTCGGGTTGGATCCCGATCAGGTCACCATCATCACCACCTTCATGGGGGGCGGCTTCGGTCGTCGGTCCGAAACTGATTACACCACCCAGGCGGCTCAGATCGCCGTCGCCCTGCCCGATGTCCCCATCCGCATGACCTGGCGGCGGGAGGAGGATATCAGCCATGATTTCTATCGCCCCGCTGCCATTGCCCGCCTGACCGGGGCGGTCGGCCCTGGTCGGCCAGAGGCGATTGACATGGCCGTTGCCGCGCCCTCGGTCCTGGCCGGGCAAAGCAATCGCATGGTCGGATTTGCGCCCCCCCTGGCCGACAAGCTGCTGGTCGAAGGGGCGTTCGATCAACCCTATGCGCTGCCCAATTTCCGCGTGTCCGGCCATGCCGCCGATACGGGCATTCCGGTCGGCGTCTGGCGCTCGGTCGGGCATTCCTACAACACGTTCTTTCTGGAGTCCTTTCTGGATGAGATGGCCCATGCCGGGGAGCTTGATCCGGTCGCCATGCGCCTTGCCCTGCTGGAGCCCGAACATACGCCTTCGGCCCGCACGCTTGAATCCGTGGCGGCCATGGCCAATTGGGGTCAGCAACTGCCCGAGGGCACGGCCCAGGGCGTGGGCTTTTGCCATTGCTTTGGGTCTTCGGTCGCCCAGGTCGTTCAGGTCAGTGATGTCGAAGGGCAGATTTCTGTCGACCACGTGTGGTGCGCCGTCGATGTGGGTCAGGCCCTTGATCCCGGCAATATCGAAGGGCAGATGGAATCGGGCATTCTCTTTGGTCTGAGTGCGGCCATGTTCGGGCAGATCACCTTTGCCGACGGTGTGGTGGAGCAGTCCAATTTCCATGATTTCGACAGTTTGCGCATGGATCGGACACCCTTGATCACCACCCGCATCCTGCAAAACAATCTGCGCATGGGCGGTGTGGGGGAGGTCGGCACACCCCCCGTGGCCGCCGCCTTGGCCAATGCGATCTTTGCGTTGACGGGCCAGCGCATTCGTGACCTGCCGCTGGCAAACGCCGTGAGCTTTACCTGACGATCCTGCCTTGTGGTCCTGTGGGATCCTGCCTCATAATCAAGGCTCGACCCCGGCAGGAGCAGGCCCATGCACGACCATCCCCACCATGGTAGCGAACTTGACGAGATGACCGCCCGCGTGAAGGCGCTTGAAACGATCCTCACCGAAAAAGGTCTGATCGATCCCGCAGCCATCGACGAAATCGTGGAGACCTATGAAACCAAGGTCGGTCCCCGCAACGGTGCCGCCGTGGTGGCGCGCGCCTGGGTGGACCCGGATTTTTGTGCCGCGCTGAAAGAGGATGCCACCGCCGCCATCGCCTCCATGGGGTTCACCGGTCGGCAAGGAGAGCATATGCAGGCCGTGTTCAATGGCAAGACACAGCATAATGTGGTCGTGTGCACATTGTGTAGTTGTTATCCGTGGACTGTGCTAGGTTTGCCGCCGGTCTGGTACAAATCCCCACCCTATCGCTCCCGCGTGGTGCTTGAGCCGCGCAAGGTGCTGTCGGAGTTCGGGCTCACCCTGGGCGACGATGTGGAGGTCACAGTCTGGGACAGCACGGCAGAGGTGCGCTACCTCGTCATACCTGAGCGCCCCGCGGGGACGGATGGTTTTGACAGCGCCGCCTTGGCCGATCTGGTCACGCGCGACAGCATGATCGGTACCGGTCTGGCGCTGGAGCCCGCACCATGATGGGTCCGCATGATCTGGGCGGGCGTGCCGGATTTGGCCCCGTTCTTCCTGAGGAGGATGAACCGATCTTCCATGCCGATTGGGAAAAACGCGCGCTGGGGCTGACGCTGTGTTGTGGTGCGTTGGGCTATTGGGGGATCGACGCGTCCCGCCATGCCCGGGAAAGCCTGCATCCGGTGACGTACTATGGGTCCAGCTATTACGCGATCTGGATCACCGCTTTGACAGCCCTGTTGATCCGCCATGGAGAAGTGTCGGAGGCGGAACTGGCCTCTGGCAAGGCGCTTGCCCCGGGCAAACGCAGTGACAGCAAGATGCAGGCCGCTGCCGTGGCAGATGTGCTTGCCAAAGGGGCCCCTGCGGATCGCGACATCACTGCCCCGGCGGCCTTTGCGATGGGTGACCGGGTGCGGCTGTCGAAACTGTCCCCGCGGGGACACACGCGGTTGCCGGGCTATGCGCGGGGCAAGATCGGTGTGGTGACCAAGGTCCATGGCACCCATGTCTTTCCCGATGCGGCCGCCCATGGGCAGGGGGAACAGCCCACCTGGCTTTATACCATATCTATTGCCGGGACCGAACTGTGGGGGGCAACTGCAGAGCCCTGCACAACCGTCAGGCTCGATGCGTGGGAGCGGTATCTTGAACCCGCATGACACTGCGCCGGAGGAGGATGTGGCCTTTACCGCGCCGTGGCAGGCCCAGGCCTTTGCCCTGACTGTCGCCTTGCACGAACGGGGGGTTTTCACCTGGCCCGACTGGGCGCAGGCCTTGTCAACAGCATTGGCCGAGGATGGGCAGCCTGAGAACTCGACCGAGGCCTATTACCGCTGCTGGCTGGTCGCATTGGAGCGCATCCTGTGCACCCATAGTACGATCGAGCCCGAACAGATCACGCGGATGATGCGGGCCTGGCAGCGGGCGGCGGAGGCCACGCCCCATGGCACGCCGATCAGTTTGGCGAATGATCCGGTTTCGTCCTGAACCCGCTCCAACGCATTGAAGTGAGGTGGTGTTAGTCAAATTGAGCGCGCGGGGCGCGCATTCTTTACTATTGGTTTCGGTCACTGCGTTTGCCGAAACGTGTGTTAGCTTCCGGCTCACCAAAGCATTTGCCCCGAAGCCGCCATCGCCTGAGCATGCCCTGACAGAGCTGCCCCGCCGGATCAACGGAAATGGCGGTTTCCCCCTGCGGTGGAGCCTCCGCAATTTCCGTTGATCCGACGTGTCACCCCTGTCTTGGCTGTCCCGGGCGATGGCGGCTCCGAAGCAAATGCTTTTAGAGTGGTGGGGCATCGTCATGGTCTTTTGTCAGGATGCGGGCGGCGTTGCCGTCGGGATCCTGGAACTGGCCTTTGCGCAGGGCCCAGCAGAACGCGATGAGGCCCAGCGCGCCGAGGATCAGGGAGGCGGGGATCAGGATGACGAGAATGTTCATGGCGTGCTCCGGATGCGCAGGGCATTTAGGGACACGACAATCGAAGAGCCGGACATGGCCAAGGCGGCGATCAGGGGGGTGACAAAACCTGCCAGTGCGATGGGGATGGCAATGGCGTTATAGGCGGTGGCGAGCCACAGGTTTTCCTGCATCCGTTTGCGGGCCTGGCGGGCGATGGAGAGGGTGTCCGGGATCCGGGTGAGGCTGCCATGCATGAGCACCACATCTGACACCGCGCGGGAGGCATCGACGGCGGCCGCGGGTGACATCGAGACATGGGCCGCGCCCAAGGCGGCGGTGTCGTTGAGGCCATCGCCGATCATCAGGGTATGCCCGGCCCGGTCGGCGATGGTGGTGCTTTTTTGGGCTGGCGTCACCTCGGCCAGGGTTTCGGGGATGCCGACCTCTGCCGCGATGCGGGCGGCATTGGCGTGGCGGTCACCGGAGAGAAGGACAGTCTTGAGGCCGTCGGTCTGGAGCGCGGCAACAGCCTTGGCGGCCCCGTCGCGCAGGCTGTCGGTGAAAGCGAAATGGTGGATCTGGCCCCGGGTATCTGACAGGTAGGTGGCCATGCCGTCCGCCTCGGGGGTGTTCAGCCACGCAGCGTTGCCGAGTTTGACCGTGCGGCCCTGGGACGTGCCGGAGACCCCTTGGCCGGGATGCTCTTGCAGGTTGTCAACCGTGGTGGGGGTGAGGTCGCGGGTCTTTGCCTCTGCCACCAGGGCCTGGGACAGGGGATGGGCGGAGCCTTGCCCAAGGCCCGCGGCAAGGGCCAGGACCGCGTCTGCCACGGTGTTGACCAGCTTGGGCTGTCCTTCGGTCAGTGTACCTGTCTTGTCGAAGATCACCGTGTCGATATCGCAGAGCCGTTCCAGCGCCGTGGCGGATTTCACCAGGACGCCCGCGCGAAAAAGCTTGGACGTGGCGACGGTGCTGACCGCCGGAATGGCCAGACCCATGGCGCAGGGGCAGGTGATGATCAGGACGGTCACGGCGATGTTGAGGGCGACGCGCAGATCGCCGGTTGCGGCGTACCAGCCGATGAAGGCCAGGACCGCCAGGGCATGGACCAGCGGGACATAGGCGGTGGCGGCCTTGTCGGCGAGGGAGGTGTAGCGGGAGCGGGCCCGCTCTGCCACCTCGACCAGGGATTTCAGCTGGTTGAGGGTGGAGTGCTTGGCCGGTTGGGTCACCTCAACCTCCAACGTGCCGGTCAAGACGATCTCACCGGCATGGACCGCGTCGCCTGTCGTGGCAGGGGCGGGCATGGCCTCCCCCGTCAGGAGGGCGCGGTCCAGATCGGTGCGCCCCCGGCGGATGATGCCGTCTATTGCCAGGCGGGTGCCGGGCGTGGCCCGGATCATATCGCCGATGGCCAGCGCGTCGACCGCGACCTGCTGGTCACCTTTGGGCGTGATGCGAGTGGCGCGCGGCGGTTCCAATGCGGCGAGCTCGTCCGCGGCGGAGCGGGCGGCGCGGCGGCTGCAATGGTCAAGGTAGCGCCCGATCAGCAGGAAGAATGTGAGCGACAGGGCCGCGTCGAAATAGGCGTGGTGGCCGCCCAGCAAAACCTCGTAGATCGAGTGCCCCATGGCCAGCAGGATCGCCATGGCGATGGGGACATCCATATTGCCGCGCCGGGCCATCAGGGCCGCGGCTGCGCTGGCAAAGAAGGGGCGCGCGGCATAGGCCACGGCGGGCACGGCGATGGCCGCAGAGATCCAGTGGAACATCTGCCGCGTGGCGTCGGTGGCGCCGGACCAGACGGCGACCGAGAGCAGCATGACATTCATCGTTGCGAAACCGGCAATGGCGAGGCGCAGGAGCAGGTCGCGTCCTGCCGCATCGTTTTGGGTCGCGGCGAGCGCCTCGGGGTTGAGGGCCCGGGCGTCGTAGCCTTTGGCGGTGAGGGCGGCGATCAGGGTGGCCGTGACGATATGGCCCTGCGCCTCGATCCGAGCGCGCCTTTGCGTGAGGTTGACGCGGGCGGAGGCGACGCCCGGAATGGCGGTGAGCGTGTTTTCGACCCCGGCAATGCAGCCCGCGCAGTGGATTTGCGGCAAGGAGACATAGAGGGTCTGGCTGGGTGTCACGGCGGGTTGCGCCAGGTCAGCCGGGCGGGCGAGGCAGCCCGGGCAGGCGGCAGTGTCGGTCATTCCGCGGCCCGCTGGCGCAGGACGATCCGGCGGCGGAAGGCCGTGCCATCGGGCGCCACGGCGGCCAGACGCAGGTTCCAGTTGCCGGGGGCGGAGGTGACGTTGGCGATATATCCCGTCTGGGTCGGTTGAAAGGTCAGGTCCTGGTCGTCGGCCACATGGGTGGCGCGGCCGAACGTGCCTGTCAGCGTCGCGGGGCGGACGGGCTTGCCGGCCGGGTCGTCGACGGTGAGGACAAGCTGGCCCGCCTCCAGCCTGGCGGCGACGGTCCAGTTCAGGTTGTCCTGGGCGGCGCGGTCGGCCTGAAATTTCTGGCTGGCGACGTAGCTGTTCTTGGTCTCTAGCCCTGGGAATGTGGCCACGGCCTGGAAGGCGAGGGTCAGGTTGACGGCGATGATGATGCCGAAGCCCGCGGCAAACATGGCGAAGACTTTCCAACCGGTGAGGGGTTTTTCCATGTTAGCTGTCCTTTCCATTAAAGACCGTGGCGCTGGAGGCGCGGTCGCCGCTTTCCAGATCCTCGACCCACAGGCGCAGGTCGGTGCGGGGGCGGGTGGCGGCCTCGAACCGGGGGGCGGCCATGACATAGACGCGCTGGGTCACGGTGTCGTCGGCGGGCACGGTGATGCTGAGCGCGTTGGTGCCTTGCAAGGCGATGCGCAGGGGATCCTCCGCCGTGAGAGACAGGCGGAACTGGCGTGGCGTGTTGTATTTGTTGCGCAGGCGCACGTCATAGGCGTTGCGGATCGTGCCATCGGCCAGGGTCACAAAGGTGGGGTTGCGCACGGGGGCGGTCGCGATCTCGATATCCGAGCGTATGAAGAGGGCGAAGACGAGGCCGATGCCGATCAGGCTCCAAACAGCGGTATAGACCAGCACGCGGGGGCGCAAGGCGTGGAGCCAGACGGATTTGGGCTTGTCGCCCGCCCGTTCGGCGGGTTCGTCGCTGAGGGCCAGGTAGTCGATCAGGCCGCGTTCCTTGCCGATCTTGGCCATGACGTCATCGCAGGCATCGATGCAGAGTGCGCAGGTGATGCATTCCAGCTGCTGGCCGTCGCGGATATCGATGCCCATGGGGCAGACATTGACGCAGGCCATGCAGTCGATGCAGTCGCCCAGATCGTCGGCGCCTTCGGCTTTGCGGTGCTTGCCACGCGGCTCTCCGCGCCAGTCGCGGTAGCCGACGGTGAGGGAGCGTTCGTCCATCATCGCGCCCTGGATGCGCGGCCAGGGGCAGGCATAAATGCAGATCTGTTCGCGCATGAAGCCGCCAAAGACGAATGTCGTGGCGGTCAGGATCGCCATGGTGATGTAGGCCGCCGCCGGGGCCGAGACGGTCGCGAGTTGCACGGCCAGGGTCGGCGCGTCTGTGAAATAAAAGACCCAGGCGCCGCCCGTGGCGAGGCCAATCAGCAGCCAGACCGCCCATTTGGTGACGCGCAGGCGCCATTTCTGGGGGCTCCAATCCGCGTTCCACAGTTTGACGCGGGCATTGCGGTCGCCTTCGATCCAGCGCTCGACCAGGATGAAAAGATCGGTCCAGACGGTTTGCGGACAGGCATAGCCGCACCAGACCCGGCCCAAGGCGGAGGTGAAGAGGAACAGGCCCAGCCCCGCCATGATCAGCAAGCCCGCGACGAAGTAGAATTCGTGGGGCCAGATCTCGATCCAGAAGAAAAAGAAGCGCGCATTGGCCAGATCGACGAGGACGGCCTGGTTGGGCATTTCTGGCCCGCGATCCCAGCGGATCCAAGGGGTCAGATAGTAGATCCCCAGGGTGACCACCATGATCCCCCATTTCAGGTTGCGGAACCATCCATTGACCCGGCGCGGAAAGATCGGCTCGCGCGGGGCATACAGGGACGGTGGCCTCTCGGCGGTGCTGGACACGGGCGGTGCTCCTACTCGGCTGTTTCGCCGCCGCCCAGTTGGTGGACGTAGGCGGCGACGGCATTCACCTCGGCATCGGAGAGGCGAGGTGACCAATTGGGCATGACACCAAAACGCGCATTCACGACCGTATAGGTCAATGCGGCATCATCCCCGCCATAGAGCCAAATCGCGTCTGTCAGGTTGGGGGCACCGATCTCATGATCGCCCTTGCCTTCGACGCCATGGCAGCTAGAGCATTGCTCGTCATAGATCACCGCACCGACCTCTAGCAGGCTCTCGTCATGCTCCTGGCCGGAAATGGCTTTGACATGTTCGACCACCGCAGCGATTTCATCGTTTTCCAGCACATCGCCAAAGGCCGGCATCTGGGACCAGCGGGCATCCGGGTCAGCCTCGTTCCGGATGCCGTGGCGCACGGTATAGGCGATGGCTTCGTGATCGCCCCCCCAGAGCCAGTTATCGTCCAAAAGGTTGGGGTAGCCTATGCCGCCCGCCGCGCCGGAGCCGTGGCATTGGGAACAGTGATTGCGGAAGATCGACGCGCCGGAGGCCACCGCATAGCGGTGCAGATCGGGATTTTCGACGGACAGCGAGGCCAATTCGACCGTGGCCAGCGCGGTATTCAATTCGGCATTGGCGGCTTCGTAGGTGGCGATGTCATCGACGACCTGACCACGGGTGGAAAAGCCCAGCAAACCGCCCGTGGACTGGGTGATCAGGGGCCAGGCAGGAAAGAAGATGGTGTAGAGCACACCCCAGGCAATGGTGCCGTAAAAGGTCCAGAGCCACCAACGGGGCAGGGGGTTGTTCAGCTCCTCGATATTGTCCCAGCTATGTCCGGTGGTCTCGACGCCGGTTTCCTCGTCAATCTTGTGTTCACTCATTTCTGGCGCTCCGGCAGGTCAAACTTGGAACAGGCACAATTGGCGCAATCGCCCGTGCAGGCGGGGGCATCCTCGTGGCGGAAGGGAATGTTGGCGATGTCTTCGGTGATCTCGCGCCGACTGAGCAGCGCATAAAGGCAGGCCCCCAGAAAGAAGGTCAGCATGGCGATCAGGAACCAGCTATCGGCGAATTCGCGCAGCAAGGAATAGGTGTCCATCGGTGCCTCCTATCGGGTCTCGTCAGGGGTGAAGGTCGAGAAATCGACCAGGGTGCCCAGCATCTGCATGTAGGCGATCAGGGCATCCATTTCCGAGATGCCGGGTTGCCCGTCAAAGTTACGGGTTTGCGCGCCGGGGTAGCGTTCGAGCAGGCCATCCCAATCCCCGTCAGCATTGGACTGAACGCGGAAATCGGCACCGGCATTGGCGATCATATCGTCAGTGTAGGGCACACCGACCATGCGGTGGGTTTCCAGCAGATCGGTGATGTAGCGCCCGTCGAGCATGTTATCGGCCAGGAAGGCGTATTTCGGCATGATCGATTCCGGCACCACCGATTGCGGATCCATGAAGTGATCCACGTGCCAGTCATCGGAATAACGCCCGCCGACCCGCGCCAGATCCGGCCCGGTGCGTTTGCTGCCCCATTGGAACGGGTGGTCATACATCGATTCGGCGGCCAGGGAGTAGTGGCCGTAGCGTTCCACCTCGTCCCGCATGGGGCGGATCATCTGGCTGTGGCAGACATAGCAGCCTTCGCGGATGTAGATCTCGCGCCCCTTCAGTTCGAGCGGGGCGTAGGGGCGCATTCCCTCGACCTCCTCGATCGTGTTCTCAAGGTAGAAGAGCGGCGCGATTTCCACGATGCCCCCGATCGAGACCACGAAGAGGCTGCCCACGAGCAAAAGCGTGGCGTTGCGTTCCAGCGCGCGGTGGTGATCGAGAAAGCCTTTGCGGGCCGGTTTTTGGTCGGGTGTGGTGTCTGACATGGATCCGATCCCCTTATTCAGCCGGAGCCATGGCGGTGTTGGCGGCCTTTACCGGCGCCCCGCGCATTGTCATCCAGAGGTTGTAGCACATGATCAGGGCGCCGGTGAGATACAGGACACCGCCGAGGCCCCGGACGATATACATCGGGTATTTGGCGCTGACCGTGTCGGCGAAGGAATTGACGAGGAAGCCCTGGTCATCGACCTCGCGCCACATCAGGCCCTCCATGATGCCGGTGACCCACATGGATGATGCGTAGAGGACGATGCCCACGGTCGCGAGCCAGAAATGGGTGTTGACGAGGCTGAGCGAGTAAAGCTGCGACCGGTTCCACAGCCGCGGCGTGAGAAAGTAGAGCGCGGCGAAGGTGATCAGCCCGTTCCACCCCAGCGCGCCGGAATGGACGTGGCCGATGGTCCAGTCGGTATAGTGGCTGAGCGAGTTGACGGCGCGGATCGACATCATGGGCCCCTCGAATGTGGACATGCCGTAGAAGGCCAGCGACGCCACCATCATTTTGATGATCGGGTCGGTGCGCAGCTTGTCCCACGCGCCTTGCAGGGTCATCAGGCCGTTGATCATGCCGCCCCAGCTGGGCATCCACAGGATGATTGAAAAGACCATGCCCAGGGTCGCGGCCCAGTCGGGCAGGGCGGTGTAGTGGAGGTGGTGGGGACCGGCCCAGATATAGAGAAAGATCAGCGCCCAGAAGTGGATGATCGACAGTTTGTAGCTGAAGACCGGGCGGTCGGCCTGTTTGGGGATGAAATAATACATCATGCCCAGGAAGCCCGCCGTCAGGAAGAAGCCGACGGCGTTATGGCCGTACCACCATTGGGTCATCGCGTCTTGGACCCCGGAGAAGAGCTGGACCGAGGCGGAGCCGAAGATGCTGACCGGCACGGACAGGTTGTTGACGATATGCAGCATGGCAACCGTGACGATGAACGCCAGGAAGAACCAGTTGGCGACGTAGATATGCGGCTCTTTGCGTTTCATGAGCGTGCCCATGAAAACCGCCAGATAGGCGACCCAGACGATGGTCAGCCAGATATCGACGTACCATTCAGGTTCTGCATATTCCTTGGATTGGGTGGCCCCCAGGATATATCCGGTGGCGGCCAGCACGATGAAGAAGTTGTAGCCCCAAAAGACGAACCACGCCGTGTTGCCGCCCCAAAGCCGCGCGGCACAGGTGCGCTGGACGATGTAGAACGAGGTGGCGATCAGGGCGTTGCCGCCGAACGCAAAGATCACCGCAGAGGTGTGCAGGGGCCGCAGGCGGCCGAAATTGGTGTAGGGCTGGCCCCATTCGAAGTTGAGTGCGGGAAAGGCCAGTTGGAAGGCGATCCAGGTGCCCGCCAACATGCCCACCACGCCCCACAGAGAGGTGGCCACAACCCCGGCGCGGATGACGTCATCCATGTACCCTGTGGGTGTCACCCGGGGCGGCTTGGCTTCGTCCATGCCGCGCAGGATCCACAGGAACGCGCCGCCTGCCATCAGCATGATCAAAAGCGCATGCACCATGTAGGCCAGATCGCGCGCATAGTTGGCCGCAATGGCCGCAAAGACCGCCACCAGTCCCAATGCGATGAGTTTGACATAGTCCGTCATTCCAGCACCCCTCAAAACCAAGCGGGCACAATTGTGCCGCCTTTTATGGAATTAAATGGAGTTAGGAGAACGGCTGGCGGGGCGTCTTTGACACAGATCAACCTTTGCGGCAGGTGGCGGAATTAATCCAGCACGCCGCCATCCGCATCATCGGCGGCTTCGAGCAAAAGCTGGTCCATATCGGGGATCAGGACGGTGCGGCGGCCTTCCAATTGGATGACCCCGTCACGCTTGAGGTGCGACAGTTGGCGGCTGACGGTTTCGAGGGTCATGCCGAGGCAATCGGCGATGCCTTCGCGCGACAGGGGCAGATCGATCCGAAGGGCGGACCCGGCGTCGGCGGGTTTTGCCTGCGTCTCGCGCTGGAGGATCATGGCCAGCAGGCTGGCGATCCGCTCCCGCGCGGTCTTGCGGCCCAGAACCAGCATCCATTCCCGGGCCGCATCGAGTTCATCCATGGACATTTCCAGAAGCCGCTGGCCGATATGGGGCGTGCTCTCCACCAGATCCTCGAACGGTTTGCGGCGGAAACAGCACAGGCTCACATCCGAAATGGCAGAAACGTCATAGCGGACGGATGACCGCCCCGGGCGCCCCAGGAAATCCGACGGCAACAACAGACCGGTGATCTGGCGGCGCCCATCCTCCATCGTGCGGTTCAGCGCGGCCATGCCGGTGACGACGGAGGCCACGAAATCCAACTTTTCCCCGGCCCAGACAATCGTGTCGCCTGGGGCGAATTGGCGATAGTATTTGATATCTTCCAACAGGGTAAGTTCGTGGGGTTCGCACAGCGCGCAAACAGCCCGGTGCCGGATGGGACAATCCGCGCACTCCGCTAACATCGTCGAGGTCATATTGCTTTTGCTCGGCACGATTTGATCCAGATCATGGTAAATGGAGGGGCCCGCTATGCAATGGTAGCGGCATGATAGATGCCGTACAACTTCAGAAATTCGGACTTTTTGATGCACGCGTGCCGCGTTACACCAGCTACCCGCCGGCGCCGCATTTTCAACCCGCTGTCGCGCCCGAAGCGACGCCCCGATGGTTGGCGCAATTGCCCCCGGGCAGCCCATTGTCGATTTACGTTCACATCCCGTTTTGCCGACGGCTTTGCTGGTTTTGTGCCTGTCGCACCCAGGGCGTGCGCAGCGCCGATCCGGTCCGGGCCTATGTGGAAACACTGCTTCAGGAAATCCGTCTGATCCGCCAGCACCTGCCCGAGATGCCAGTCCTCAGCCGGGTCCATCTGGGCGGAGGAACGCCGACGTTGCTGACGGTCGAGATGTTGCAACGGCTGATCGCCGCCCTATTGGACCTTGCACCCATGGCCACGGATTTTGAACTGTCGGTTGAGATCGATCCATCGGAGATCGACGATGCGCGGCTCGATTGCCTGGCCGAGATGGGGATGAACCGGGCATCTGTGGGGGTTCAGGATTTCGACCCCCATGTTCAGGACATTATCGGCCGACGGCAAAGTTTCGATCTGACCAAGGATGTGGTGGATGCCCTGCGCGCCCGCGGCGTCTTCTCGATCAATGTTGACATGCTTTATGGCCTGCCGGACCAGAACCAGGCGCGCCTGACGGAAACCACACAAAAGGTCCTGTCGCTGAACCCGGACCGTCTGGCGCTTTACGGATATGCCCATGTGCCCTGGATGTCCCGGCGGCAGCGTCTAATCCCGGCGGAGACGTTGCCCGATGGAGAGGCGCGGCTGATGCTGTTTCACACCGCCGCGCGATTGTCCGCCTGGGATGGATTTCATGAGATCGGGATCGATCATTTTGCCCGGCCCGATGACGGCTTGGCCCGCGCCCATGCGCAGCGGACCATGCGCCGCAATTTCCAAGGCTATACCGACGATCCGGCAACAGCCTTGCTGGGCCTCGGCGCGTCGGCCATCTCCCGCTTTCCACAGGGTTATGCACAGAACGCCCCAAAGACCGCGGATTACCTGGCGCGCATCCGTGCAGGGCAGTTGGCGGTCAACCGCGGGCATGTTTTCACCAAAGATGACAAGCTGCGCAGCGCCATGATCGAGGAATTGCTGTGCTATTTCACCGTGACACCGCGCGATATCTCAAAGACGGCACAGGCTCCCATGCACAAGGTCCGTGCCCTGACCGCACAGATGAAAGAGGCGTTTCCAACCCTGCTGGACGATTGGGATGATCAATTGGTCCTGACGCCGACGGGTCGCGTTCTGGCGCGGGTCATCGCCGCCTCCCTTGACGCTTATACAGGCGAAAAGAACCGGCATAGCGCGGCGATTTAGCGATGTGACAACGGGCCGGGGCGATGGCGGCCCCTGGGCCTTGCCTTGGGGCGTTGCGCGCGCAAAAACTGCGGGGATTGTCAGGGATCCCTTATGCAGACCAGTAGCCAAACCCTTAGCGCCCGCATTTCCGACCATTTGGCGCGGATCTACCCGAACCTGGATTGCGCCATCCTGGCCTCCCAGGTGATCGAGGCGTTCTGGCCCGAGAATACACCCCGCCGCAGTCGCGCCCGCCGTCCCGGCAATCGGCTGTGGTCGGAACGCGACGCGATGGTCATCACCTATGGCAACAGCCTGCAGGACGGCCAGCACAAGCCATTGGATCTGCTGCATGATTTCCTGCACAACCATCTAAAAGGCGTGATCAACGGCGTTCATATCCTGCCGTTCTTTCCCTATACGTCGGATGACGGTTTCGCGGTGACGGATTACCGCGCGGTGAACCCGGTCCTGGGGGATTGGGCGGATATCGGGCGGATCGGGTCAGAGTTTCTATTGATGTCCGATCTGGTGCTGAACCATGTCTCGTCACAATCGGTGTGGTTCAACGAATACCTGCAGGGCCATGCCCCCTATGACCGGTTCTTTTTCGAGGCGTCGCCCGACGATGACCTGAGCGATGTGGTCCGCCCCCGCACCCATCCCCTGTTGCGCGAAGTGGAGACCGCCCATGGCCTGCGCCATGTCTGGTGTACGTTCAGCCATGACCAGGTTGATCTGGATTTCCGCAATCCGCAGGTTTTGCTGGAGTTTTTGCGGATCATGCGCCTGCATATTGCGGGCGGTGTGCGGATCATCCGGCTGGATGCGGTGGCGTTCTTGTGGAAGGAGATCGGCTCTCCCTCCATCCATCTGCCGCAGACCCATGCCATTGTTCAGCTGATGCGGCTGCTGTGTGATTTTGAGCATCTGCCGGTGATTTTGCTGACCGAAACCAATGTGCCCAATGCCGAGAACCTGAGCTATTTCGGCAACCGGAATGAGGCGCATGCGGTCTATAACTTCACCCTGCCACCGCTGGTTCTGCATGCGATGCTGTCAGGGAGTGCCGCGAAATTGAACCGTTGGCAGGTCTCGATGCCGCCGGCGCAGTTGGGATGTGCCTATCTGAATTTCACGGCCAGCCATGATGGGATCGGGATGCGCCCTGCCGAGGGTCTGCTGGATGAGGGGGAGCGCGATCAGGTCATCAAAACCGTTCGGGCCTTTGGCGGGGAGGTCAGCATGCGCGCTCTGCCGGGCGGGGGTGAGGCGCCCTATGAGCTGAACATCACCTTTTTTGAGGCGATGAAAGGCACATTCGCCGGGCCGGATGACTGGCAGGAGGCACGGTTCCTGTGTTCGCAGACCATTGTCATGGCGTTGGAGGGGATCCCGGCCTTTTACATCCATTCCCTGCTGGCGACCCCGAACGACCATGACGGCGTTGACAAGTCGGGACAAAAGCGCGCCATCAACCGGCATCGCTGGGATTATCCGACATTGCTGGCGCATCTGGAGGAGCCAGACAGCGTCCATGCCCGAACCCTGTCGGCCATGCGGGACCGGATCAAGCTGCGTGGCGGTCAAAAGGCGCTGCACCCGAATGCGACCCAGTTCACAATGCAACTGGACCATCGCATTTTCGGGATCTGGCGGCAAAGCCTGGACCGCGACCAGTCGATTTTCGCGCTCCACAATGTCAGTGACACAGTCGTGCATGTCCCCCCCGGCCAGATCAACCTGATCGATGGTGACACCTGGACCGACCTGATTTCGGGCGAGCCCATTACGGCGACCGGCGGCGACATCCCCTTTGCTCCCTACCAGTGCCGCTGGATCAGCAACCGCTCTGGCCGCTCCTAAATTCCGCGCGATGACGCACGCTTCTGCGCTTGGCGTACTGCAACGTGCGAAAACGCGAATGCACAATGCGTATGTATCGCATACATATCCCATACATACGGCATGCGGTTGGGCCAGTTTGCACGTCTCCGCAGTCACAAAGCCGAACCAAAACCTGCTCATCCGCGCCATTCCCCGAGATCGGGTCGCACGCATTTCAATCCGCACAGACCAATGCATGGTAAAATGAGATATTCGGAACGAGCGTTTTTACCGACTGGCCGATGCCGACCAAGAGCGGAACCGGCTTGATAAGCGGGTGCCATGGGGCTAGCTTGACGCTCCGCGGTTGGATCAATCAGACCGCTTTCATGGCTATAAAATATTGTAAAGGCTACACTTTATGACTGTTCAGCGTTTGTTGATGATGTTCGTGCTTTGCTGTTCGATCCCGGGCTTTGTGATGGCGCAAGATGACATGGCCGGTGCCTCTGACCATCCGGAGTTTCCACGCATCGCAGGGTCGGTCATTGCGGGATATGCGCCAACATCGTTTGACGAAGGCGCCCATATTAAAGGTACGCCAGACGATTTCACTGTGGAATATGCAGCCGGCGATGTGACAAAGATCATGTATCTGCTGCCGCTGGACCAGTCGCCCGCTTCCGCATTCCTGAACTACGAAACCGCGTTCAATGCCTTGGGGGAATTTGAACCCTACTTCACCTGCCGCCGTGGGGAGTGTGACAAAAACCTGGGCGGTAAATTCGTCTGGAAAAAGGCGCACCGTTTTGACACGATTTTCATCAATCCAGCCACGTATTTTTTCGAGTATGCCCAGAACCGTATCAATCAGGTCTATCTTGCTGGGCAGGTTACGGCGGCATCGGGCGTCTATGATGTCGCCATGTACGCGGCCGAGGCGCCGAAAACCAACCGAGAGTTCACGGGCGGACAGACCGTCGTTGTTCTGCAAATCGTGAAATCGGAAAAGTTCGAAGCCGAGTTGGAAATTGTTGCCGCCAGCGAAATCAATTCTGAGATTTCGCAATCCGGGCATGTGACACTCTATGGGCTGTTTTTTGAAACAGATAGCGATGTTTTAATCGATACATCCAAGCCCGCATTGGATGAGGTTGCGGCAT
This sequence comes from Actibacterium sp. 188UL27-1, assembly GCF_016901225.1. GTDB lineage: Bacteria > Pseudomonadota > Alphaproteobacteria > Rhodobacterales > Rhodobacteraceae > 188UL27-1. The sequence continues at coordinate 135,652 of NZ_JAFEUL010000010.1, forward strand.
TCTTATCGGCATCACCCGATGTGAATGTCTATGTGGTGGGTCATACCGACAACGTGGGCGACGTCGCCTATAATCAAGATCTGTCCCTGCGTCGTGCGAACGCGATCTCACAAAATTTGGCACGTGACTATGGGATTGACGAAGGCCGTATTCTACCGCTTGGGGCGGGGTTGGCTGCGCCTGTTTCCACGAACAAGACCGAAGAGGGCCGGGCCCTTAACCGACGGGTAGAACTGGTTGAACGCGGGCGGTAGGCTGGCACATCAAGAAGATCTACAGATTGTCGGACGGTTCGCGTTTTGCTCTATGGTCCGCGGCTTACCCCAAGCATCCTTCTATCGGTTGCAGCACGTGATCTTGCGACCGTTCAAAGGCCTGACATTGTAGTGAGTGGCCCCCCGCTGTGAGCGCCGGAAACGTCCGCAAGGCGGCCTAGGGCGTGGCAGGGTGGGGGGCGAATTCGGCCATGTCGGCGGCGACGGCGGTGAGCATATCGTCCATCAGGTGGGGGTCGGCGGCGTGGACGCGGCTCCAGGTTGGGATAAAGGGCGTTTCGGCGGGGTTGTCGAGGAAGACCTGACCGGCCTCCATGATATTGGAGGCGAAGAGTTCAAGCGTCTGTTCTTCGAGGTGACGGTCGATGGTAAGGCCATTCATCCGGGCATCGGCGTGGTAGCATTCCAGCAGGTCCAGGGCAGAGCGGTAGTAGGTGGCCTTCAGGGAGCGAAAGATCTCTTCCGAAAAAACGGTGCCATCGGCGGCCAGCTTGCGAAAGATCGCCTTGCAGATGTCGATGGACATGCGGCTGAGGCCGGTGGATTTATCCTCGGCCGACAGGTCCTGATGCTTGTGGTCGTAGGCGTCGGAGATTTCGACCTGACAGACCGATTTGGGCGCAAGGTTGCGCCATGCCTCGGACAATACCCCAATCTCTAGCCCCCAATCGGACGGGATGCGCAGGTCCGGCAGGATCGTGGTGCGCATGGCAAATTCACCGGAGAGCGGGTAGCGAAAGCTTCGTAGGTAATCCAGGTAATCGCGGTCCCCGATGACGCGTTTCAGGGCAATCAGGATCGGGCTGACCAACAGGCGGCTGACGCGGCCGTTCATCTTGTCTTCGCCGATGCGGGGATAATAGCCCTTTGAGACCTGGTAGGGGAAATTGGGGTTCATCACCGGGTAGGTCAGGGCGGCCAGCATGGCGCGGTTATAGGTCAGGATGTCGCAATCGTGGGTGGCGACCACTGAGCTGTCGCGGCAGGCCATGGTGTAGCCCAGGCAGAACCAGACATTGCGGCCTTTGCCCAACTCCCCCGCGGACAGGCCGTGTTGATGCAGGCGTTCCGACAGGGCCGTCATGCGGGGGCTGTCATTCCACAGGACCACATGATCCTGGGGGAGACGCGCAAAGAACGACCGGGCATGGCGGTACTGCTGGGCATCGGCCCGGTCGAGCCCGATCACGACGCGGTGCAGGTAGGGGACCGTGGCCAGTTCATCGAGGATGCGGGGCAGGGCGGGCCCTTCAAGCTCGGAATACAGGGACGGCAGGATCAGTGTCAGCTTGCGCGTTTCGGAGAAGGTCGTCAGTTCATGACTGAGGCTGGCTGCGTCGCGCGTGCGCATGTTGTGTAGGGTTGCGACGTTTCCGTTCTGGTGAAAATCTGCCAACGGCCTGTCTCCTAAGACAATTTCAACTCATCAACTAGCAGGTGGATCATTTCGTTCCAACCATGAGGTCCGGCCAATTGGCTGCGGCGGATCCGTCCGGTTTGCTCCCCCGCCAGGGCAGGCAGGGGTTGACCATGGGGATTGACGATCAACGCACCGTAATCGGCCTGTTCCAGCATTTCGACATCGTTTGCGGCGTCCCCCAGGGCCATGGTGATAGGAGTGCCATAGCTGGCTGCGATCCGGTTCATCTGATCCGCCTTGGTGGCCCCGAAAGACAGGGTGAGAAAGCGGCCGCCTTGCCGGGCCGCGACCCCGAGACCCGAGAGCACCGCCAGAAATTGGTCCAGCCCGCTAGGGTCACCGCGCCAGAGGCCTGGGACCGAAAACTGCCGGTTGGCGGCGCGGGCGGCTTGATCCGGGGGCAGGCCGGTTTCTTGGGCGATCTGATCCACGGACCAGCGGTGAAACCCCTCGAATTGCGCCTGAAAGTGCGGATCCAGTGTGGACAGGATCGTAGTGAGTTTGGCGTAGTCATGTCCCGGTATGCTGGACGCGTCGGCGGGCAGGAGCCCCGCGCCATTTTCGATAATGGCCGGGACCGGGCCAAGCGCCATGGCGGTGCGCAACGGCGCGATTTCTGCCGCGGTCTTTGAACTGGCCAGCACGACCACCGCGCCGATGCGTGACAGCAGGGTCAAGGCCGGTTGCGCCGGAGCCCAGTCATAGCTTTGGTGATCAAGCAACGTGCCGTCGAGATCGCTGAACACAAGGAGCGGTGGGCGGGTCATGGGCGCAGGCTCCTGTGCGGTGGATCCAGGAACAACACGGAACCGGCCATCTGCGCGGTTAGGCCTCAGCCCCGGGCGGGGCTGGACGTCGTTGGCCCGCTATCGTACCTGATGTCCATGGCAGACAAGCCCCGTGATACCGCCGCCCAGACACGCGACACCCGGTTAAAGCAGGCGTTGAAGGCGAATTTGCAAAAACGCAAGGCCCAGGCCAAGGCGCGGTCCGAGGAGGATCGGCCCAGCGATACCGGGGATCGGGAGTGAACCTCTTCGCCCCTTGAAGGTTTCGCGGCGGGGTGGGACATATCAACCATCGCGGATGGGTCACGGGCCATGGCGCGGATATCGTGGACAGGCGCAACGCAGCGCCCGGGGGACAGGTCGGTGGCGATGACAGATGCACGGTTCGAGGATGGGGGAGAGCGCCCCTTGCACCTGAAAGCGACCGAGGTCGAGGACCTTCAGGTGCTATCCAGCTTGGTGCAGGATGCCGTTTTCCCGATCACCGAGATGAGATGGGACCGCCAGAAACGCCAATTCGCCATATTGCTGAACCGGTTCCGGTGGGAAGACAAGGCCAATGCCGAGAGCCGCAAACGGGCCTATGAACGGGTGCAATCGGTGTTTTTGATCGCCGATGTGCTGAAGGTTCAAAGCCAGGGTGTGGATCGGTCCGACACGGAGATGGTGCTGTCTGTGCTGGATGTGCGTTTTCAGCCAGCGGAGGAAGGCGCGGGGCAGCTGGTATTGACCCTTGCCGGGGACGGCGCCATTGCGGTCCATGTCGAATGCCTGGATGTCATACTGAAGGACGTGACACGCCCCTATCTGGCACCATCGGGCAAGGCGCCGGATCACCCGGAATGACCACGTTACATGTCCGCCGATTGATGACGGATGACGTGACCGATTTTCGCAATTTGCGGTTGGAGGCGATGCAGGCCTATCCCGCCGCGTTCGGATCCTCTTACGAAGACACGCTGGCCAAATCGGAGATGCAGTTCCTTGGCTGGCTGGACAGTTGTCATGTCCTGGGGGGCTTTGGCGATGGTCAGTTGCAGGGCTGTATGTCGCTGGCCCGGGAGCAGGGCGTAAAGCTGCGCCATCGCGGCATGATCACGTCCGTTTATCTGCGCGAGGCGTGGCAGGGGTCCGGTCTAGGGCAGATGATGCTGGCGCGGGGTCTTGATATCGCAAAGGGGATGGGGCTTTTGCAGGTCGAGCTTTTCGTCTCTGCCGCCAACCCGCGGGCCTTGGCATTTTACCGTCGCGAGGGTTTTGCCGTGGTAGGGACGGTGCCGACCGCGCTGAATGTCGACGGGGCCTTTCACGACGAACACTATCTGGTGCGCCACCTCGACGCTTGAGGCCCGTCCGTACGGCGGCTATGTCGGGCAGAGATAGGAGACGTCATGCCCCAGTTCTTGGACAGCACTCAACCTGATTTCGAGGTCACATTTACCGCTCTGCTCGGCATGAAGCGTGAGGATGACGCGGATGTGGATGCGGCCGTGGCGGGCATCCTTCATGATGTGCGCGACCGCGGGGATGCGGCTGTGATTGCCTTTACGGAAACCTATGACCGGATCGCGCTGACACCGGAGACGCTGGCCTTTTCCGCGGCGGAGGTTGATGTGGCTTGTGAGGCCGTTCCGGCGGTGGAACGCGATGCGTTGGAATTGGCCGCGGACCGGATCCGCAGCTATCACGCACGGCAGTTGCCGCAGGATGCGGAGTGGACGGATGACACCGGCGCCACCCTGGGATGGCGCTGGGGCCCGGTGTCTGCGGCGGGTCTTTATGTGCCGGGCGGGTTGGCCTCTTACCCGTCCTCCGTTCTGATGAATGCGATCCCGGCCCAGGTCGCAGGTGTGTCGCGCCTTGTGATGACCACACCCACCCCGGGCGGTGTGGTCAACCCGTTGGTTTTGCTGGCCGCGCGCCTGTCGGGCATCACGGAGATCTACCGTATCGGCGGGGCCCAGGCCATTGCCGCGCTGGCCTACGGGACTGCCACGATCAGCCCGGTTGATAAGATCACGGGGCCGGGAAATGCATATGTCGCCGCGGCGAAGCGGCGTGTCTTTGGCCGGGTTGGGATCGACATGATCGCGGGCCCGTCCGAGATTTTGGTGATCGCTGATGGCGATAACGATCCCGATTGGATCGCGGTTGATCTGCTGAGCCAGGCCGAGCATGACGAAAGCGCGCAATCGATCCTGATCACCACCGATGCCGACTTTGCACGCGCGGTGACCGCGGCAGTGGAGCGGCGTTTGCAAACCCTGGACCGCGCGGCGATTGCCGGGGCCAGTTGGCGTGATTTCGGGGCGGTTATCGTTGTCCGGGATCTGGCGGAGGCTGCAGCGCTCTCGGACCGGATTGCGCCGGAGCATCTGGAGCTTTGTGTGGCCGATCCCGACGCGTTGGCCACCCGGATCACCCATGCAGGGGCGATCTTTCTGGGTCAGTGGACGCCGGAGGCCATCGGCGACTATATCGGCGGCCCGAACCATGTACTGCCCACGGCACGGTCGGCGCGGTTTTCCAGCGGGCTGTCGGTGATGGATTTTGTCAAACGCACCACGCTTGCCCGCATGACACCGGCCAGTTTGCGCGCCATTGGCCCCTCTGCCGAACGCCTTGCCATATCCGAAAGCCTGGAGGCCCACGGCCTGTCCGTCCGGGCCCGGCTTGACCGTTTGAACGAGGCTGCGGAATGATGCCCCGCCTGGTCCACATCGAGATTGACGATGCCGATTTGCCCCCGCCCACGGCGGAGGTGGAACAAGAGCGCAAGGTGGCGATTTTCGACTTGCTGGAGGATAACTCCTTCACGCTTGTCCCGCGCGACGGTGCGGAGATGCCGACCGGTCCCTACAGGTTGCAGTTGGCGATCCGTGATCGTCGGTTGGTCTTTGAACTGGCGGGGGAGGATCATCAGCATATCGGTGCATTCCATCTATCACTGAGCCCCTTTCGCCAGGTCGTGAAGGATTACTATCAGATCCGCGATGCCTATCACGATGCGGTCAAGAAGCTGCCGCCCAGCCAGATTGAGGCCATCGATATGGCCCGCCGCGGCATCCACAACGAAGGCGCCCGGGTCTTGCAAGAGCGGTTGGAGGGCAAGGCCAACATTGATCTGGATACGTCGCGCCGCCTGTTCACCCTGATCTGCGTGTTGCATTTCGGAGTGTGACGGTGGCCGGTCCCCTTCCGTCGTCGATCTTGTTTTGTTGCGATTACAATGCTGTACGCTCCCCGATGGCTGAAGGGTTGATGAAACGGTACTATGGCCACCAGACCTATGTGCAATCAGCGGGTGTTCGGAACGATTTGGAGATTGATGGTTTCGCGATAACCGTCTGCGGCGAATTGGATGTGGAACTGTCCCGCCATAAATCACGCTCTTTCGACGAGATGGAGCAATGGGGTGACGATCTGGGATCGTTTGATCTTGTCATCGCCCTGTCGCCTGCCAGTCAGCGGCGGGCGTTGGAATTGACGCGGTTTTTCCACCTTGAGATCGAATATTGGCCGATCCTGGACCCAACAGGTCTGGGCGAGAGCCGGGACGAGAAACTGGCCGCCTACCGCACTGCGCGGGATCAGATCAGCGCCAGGGTGGTCGACCGGTTCGGCCCCCCGCGCGTCAGATAGGCCGCAGCGGCCCTGAAACGCCAGTGCCGTTAAGCCGCCGCTAACCGCGCGATGCTATCCCAAATTGACGTGGTTTGGAGAGCAGGTGATGCCCAATGGTGTAAATTTGGTCGGCTCGTCGCCGGATTTGGCCGAGCCCATCAAAGTGGCAGATCATGACGCCGTCGCGCTGGAACAGGCGCCTGACAGTGCGGCGATTTTGGGCGCCATAGACCGGACCAATGCGATCATCAGCTTTTTGCCGGATGGAACGATCGTCTCAGCCAATGATCAGTTCCTGTCTTGCATGGGATATACGCGGGAAGAGGTGGTTGGCAGCAATCACAGCATGTTCATGGCCCGGGGGCGCCCTGAACTGCCCGCATACCGGGAATGTTGGGCCGATCTGGCATCTGGTGAATGCAAACGGGGGGAATTCTGCCGGATCCATAAATCGGGGCGACAGGTTTGGATCGCCGCCACTTACACGCCCGTTCTGGATGACAGCGGCAGAGTCGTCTTGGTTGTCAAGGTGGCGACGGATGTGACTGCGCGCAAGACCGTGGTTGACCAGTTGGTTCAGAAACTTCGCAAGCTTGCCGATGGCGATACAACGGTGCGGTGGACGGATGACGTAACGGGCGAGTTCGCGGATATCCGCGATGTGTTCAATGACACGGTGCAAAACTTGGAACGGATCGTCTCGGGCGTGGTGGGGTCTGCACTCAATATCCGCAATGTGTCCGATGCGGTCAGGGTGAACGCGGATGAGCTGGCGGACCGGTCGCAAGAGCAGTCGGCGGCCCTGGGGCAGACATCTGCCGTTTTGCGTGAGCTGTCGGGCGGCGTGTCCCGAACCAGCGATGCCGCCAGTCAAGTGGACAGGCAAGCCACCGCTGCTGCCGCGAAATCGCGCCGGGGTGGGGAGATTGTAGCCAGCACGATGGAGGCGATCAGCGGTATTGAGGAGATTGCCAGATCTGTCAGCCAAAACACCAAGGTGATTGAGCAATTTGCGTTCCAAACCAATCTGTTATCGATAAACGCGGCTGTTGAGGCCGCCCGGGCTGGCGATAGTGGCAGGGGTTTTGCTGTCGTCGCGGCCGAGGTGCGCAGCCTGGCACAACGCTCGGCAGAAGCCTCCCAGTGCATCAAGGAATTGACCGAACGATGCGAGAAGATGGTGGCCTCTGGCGCGGAACTGGCACGCTCTGCCGGAGTGGCCTTGGCAGAGATCGAGGGGGCCGTGAATGTCGTCGTCTCGGAGATCGGCCAGGTGGCGGCAGCGTCTCGGGAGCAGGCCACCAGCATCGCGGCGGTCGAGGCCTCAGTTGACTCACTCGGAGACAATTTGCGGGGCTTCATTGCGTTGTCTGCAGATGGTGTTTCGCAGTCGAGCACGCTGTTGCAACAGGTCGATGCCTTTGATGAAACGCTCAGCCAGTTTCAACAGGGACAAGCCCTGGATACGTCGCCTCGTCACTGGGCCGCCGAATAGCCTGCACCGGTCGGCGCCACGATCTGACGGTCCTAATTGAGATCGCTGTTTACCGATGGCTGCTCCGTTTGGTGTGGTAAATTCCATTGTCGAGGCGTTCGACCCAAGAGATGCCCACACTCCGTCACGTAACGATATCGCGTCATGGCAGGCCTTTTTCGCAGTTACGCCTTGAAGTGTGGGCCTTTTGGCTTCAGTTAAGGCGCGTTCACAACGGGTGGACCGATTATAAAGGGGTGACTATGGCCAAGGAAGAAATGCTCGAATTTCCCGGTGTCGTTAAGGAACTCCTGCCAAACGCGACATTCCGGGTCGAGCTAGAGAATGGCCATGAGATCATCGCGCATACGGCAGGAAAAATGCGAAAGAACCGGATTCGTGTTCTGGCAGGTGACAAGGTGCAGGTTGAAATGACGCCCTATGACCTGACCAAAGGCCGCATCAACTACCGGTTCAAGTAATCCGTGGCGCTTATCTTGGGGTCTGGCAGTCCGCGCCGGCGGGAATTGCTGGCCCAGATCGGGATCGTTGCGGACGACATCCGCCCCCCTGACATCGATGAAAAACCGCAGCGCGCCGAACTTGCACGGCCCTACTGTCAGCGGATGGCGTATGAAAAGGTCGTGGCTGTCGAGGCCGCACTGGCAGATATCGTTTTATCGGCCGACACGACCGTTGCCTTGGGGCGGCGGATCCTGGGCAAGCCCACGGATGAACGTGAGGCGAAGAGCTTCCTTGCAGCTTTGTCCGGTCGTCGCCATCGTGTGATCACAGCCATCGCTGTGAAATGCGGCGATCGGATTTGGCAGCGCGACGTCGTCAGCCAGGTCCGCATGAAGAACCTGTCGGATGAGGAGATCGCCAGCTATCTGCAAACCGGCGATTGGCAGGGCAAGGCAGGTGGATATTCGATCCAAGGACCAGCTGGCGCATTCATTCCGTGGATCAGCGGATCTTACAGCGCCATTGTCGGGCTGCCCCTCGCAGAAACGTCCGGTTTGTTGACGGCAGCAGGCTACCTCGCGCGATGAAGGGAGAAAGTATTCTCCTGGATCACATTCGCGGGCAAAAGGTGGCGGCGCGAATGATCGACGGTAAACTGGACGATCTGCTGGTCGATGCGGGCGCGGACGGACCGCCGCAACCCGGCACGATCTACCGCGCCAAGGTCGACCGGTTGATAAAGGGCCAGGGCGGTATTTTCCTGGCTTTGCCTGACGGGGCTGCTTTTCTTCGCGGTGCCCAGGGTCTGACGCAGGGCGACAGTATCTTGGTCCAGGTCACAGGCTTTGCGGAGGCGGGCAAGGCTGTTCCGGTCTCCAACCGCCTTTTGTTCAAAAGCAAATACGCGATCGTCACGCCGGGGGCGGCGGGGATCAATATCTCCCGCGCGATCCGAGATGAGGAACAACGAATCCGGCTTCGTGCCGCCGGAGAAGAGACGGACTTGCCCATGGAGGCTGGCCTCATCCTGCGCTCGGACGCGGCGCGGGCTGCGCCTGATGAACTTGCCGAGGATATCGCTGCCATGGCGGATCTTGCGCATGCTCTGCTTGCGGATACGGAAGGGTCGCCGGAATGCTTGCTGGAGGGGCCGGATGCCCACCACCTGGCCTGGCGAGAATGGGGGCAACCTGATGATATCGATACGGCGCAAGGCTGTTTGGAGACGCGCGGCGCATTGGATGACATCGAGGCGGCGTTGGATCCTCTGGTCAGCTTGGGTCAGGCAATGATGGCGATTGAGCCCACCCGCGCCCTGGTCGCGGTTGATGTGAATACCCAAGGTGACTTGTCGCCAGCGGCGGGGTTGAAGGCGAATCTTGCCACTGCCCGTGATCTGCCGCGCCACCTCAGGATCCGGGGACTGGGTGGGCAGATCACCCTGGACCTCGCCCCGCTGGCCAAGCGGGACCGCCGCCAGTTCGAACAGACGTTGCGCGCGGCGTTCAAGGTCGATCCGGTGGAAACCGCTCTTGTCGGTTGGACGCCGCTGGGCCATTTTGAACTCCAACGCAAACGCGAACGCCTGCCGTTATCCGAGGTCCTGAAATGACATGCCCTATCTGCAAGAAAGCGACCGAGCCGAGCTATCGACCCTTCTGCTCAAAACGCTGTGCCGATGTTGATCTGGGGCGCTGGATGTCGGAGGCCTATGTCATTGCAACCGATGAGCCGGACCCGGACGAGTCGGCAGCAGACCGACCGCAACAGGCCCATTGACACCTTACAAAAGACGCAACGCTATGGACCGCAGATCCCGATATTTTTCGCAAAACCCCACTGGACTTAGCCAAGGCCCGGGTCTAAACCCTCCGAACCCAAAGGCTTGCGCCTTTTCCGTGCCCGGGTAGCTCAGGGGTAGAGCAGTGGATTGAAAATCCTCGTGTCGGTGGTTCGATTCCGCCCCCGGGCACCACTTGGCAGGCTAATATAATTCTGTTTTCTACCCATGACTGGTCCTCTTTTCGGTCAGGTTTGACACTTTTTGCGAAGGTTTGACATTCTCGGCCTGCCTTCGGTTTTCTTCTTCCAATGTGGCCATGGTCGCGCGGTTCTTGTCAGTAAGGTTGGCAGAGCGGGAATAGTGCCGCGCATGCAAGGCGTTTTCTGCCCCAAAAGGTCCGCGATGCGGCGTTCATCGAGGCCCGCCTCGCGCAGTGTCGTGGCGACCGTGTGCCGCAAGCCCTTGAGGGTCAGGTCTTTTTCGATACGGCCTTCATTTTCAAGTGCAGATTTGAAACGGTGCCAAACGGTCGAAAAGCCGTTGTAGGTCCACGTCTCGCCGCGCGAATTGGAAAGCACGGTTTCGGCGTCATGGTTGGGCATGCGATCCAGCGCGGCTTGCAGCGTCGGACTAACCGGAATCGCCACCTCTTCGCCGGTCTTACCGCGCACACCCCAAATCGTGCCATCATCGACCTGATCTTTCCGTAGTCGCAAAGCGTCCGACGGATCGAGACCTGTGTTCATCATCAAGGCAAGGGCCACGCGCACATGCGGCTTAGCCTTCCCAAGACTGTGTCTTGCTCTTCGACGGTCCAGGGACGGTTGGCATAGGCGCGATCACGCGGACGGCGCCTCGGAATGACGTCTTTGGCGAAATTGGCTGAGGTTAGGCCTTTCGGAATGTTGTAAAGGAACACTTCGCTCAGAAGTGTACGGACCATGTTCAGCCGCCCCTAGTTGTTCAGTCCCGGCATCTGGTGGATCGGATTTAGGATGAATGGCTCTGGCTCAGATGTCCAGATTTTGCAGATGTATTCGTAGGGTGTGAGGCCGCTGAGCGTTTTGAGACGGCGTGC
>NZ_JAFEUL010000011.1 GCF_016901225.1 Actibacterium sp. 188UL27-1
CGCCTTCTTGCCCCACGCGTTCAGCGTCTGAGATGCGCAACCGATCTTCGAGGAAATCGACAGGATCGCCGACCAGCGGCTCCCATGCTGCCCGGCGTGGTCCAGAACCATGCGAACCGCTCGTTCGCGCAGTTCGGGGGAATACTTGTTCGTCGTCTGGCTCATGATGCTCCATCCTACTCAGGAGTTGGAGCCTCCAGAAAACACGGCGCGGTTCAGGGCTGTCCTGTTCGCACCGTCAGAGAGGTCGACCATAGCGGTCTCATAAGGTTCCCCGGTCATGTTCAAGGCGATACGGACGCGGTAACTGGCCGAGGATTTGGGGTAGTCCCAGAGGATGGCCCCCGTCATTTCGCCGCTTCCAGGGCCAGGCGCAGCAAGTCGCGGTCGCCGATATGATTTGCAAGCACCAGGACAAGCCGTGCGGTCAAGGCATCGCTTTGATCCTTGTCCAGCCCTTCATGGGCGGCCAGCAATTCATCATAGAAGCCATCAGGATCAGTAATGTTCGGCGTCAGGATCAATGCCATCCGGTCAATCCTTGCCCAACGCCCGGTCCAGGGCGACCCGGATCGTCCGGGCATCGATACCGGGCCAACGTCCGGCAATGTGTTGATCCGGTCTGATCAAGTAGATGGCCCCGGAATTGCCCCCCAGATAGCGCACGGCAAGCTCCGGCGTGGGATCCGGAATATGGACGAGCCGCAGCTCTGGCATGTCAGGTGGTGTGGACCCGCCCAAGACAAGCAGCACAAAGTCATGGCCCAACAGGTCCAGAAGAAAGCCGTTGCCCACAGGCGCATCGACACAGGCCGCTCCGGGCCGCGTCGCTGCGGGCCCGTCCAGCGCATCGGCGCTGATCAATGGAAGGCCCTGGTAAGTGCAGGGGACAGAGAGACGTCCGGAATTGACCATGGGGCGCGCGAAGGGGTGGCGACCTGCCAGGTTAAGAACCGCATCGCGAAACAACCGGCTCGCTTGCGTCTTGGGGGTCATGAAATCGGTGGCGCGAGAAGAGTTCAGGATGTTTTCATCTGCCCCATGACCGCGTTCCTGGCTATAGCTGTCTAGCAGCGGTTCGCCGGCCAGCCCCTTGATCACGTGGTCCAGTTTCCAGGCCAGGTTTTCGGCATCCTGCACCCCGGAATTCGCGCCCCGCGCCCCAAAGGGAGAGACTTGATGGGCGCTGTCACCTGCAAAGAAGACGCGACCATGGCGGAACTCTTTCATGCGGCGGCATTGGAACGTGTAGATCGAGGTCCAGACAAGTTCATAATCGGGCACTTCGCCGGTCTGGCTGGACAGCATCGCATCCACCCGGGCGCGAATGCGATCTTCCTGCAATTCTTGGTCGCGGTCGATATCCCAGCCAAGCTGAAAATCGATCCGCCAGATATCATCGGGCTGTTTGTGCAGCAGGGCTGATTGACCGCTATCCTTGAAGGGCGGTTCGAACCAAAACCAGCGTTCGGTGGGAAAATCAGCGGTCATGCGCACATCGGCGATCAGGAAGTTATCTTCGAACATGCGACCGTCAAAGCTGAGCCCCATCATGTCACGCATCGCGGAGCGGGCGCCATCGCAGGCGACAAGGTAATCCGCCTCGATCTGGTAGGGGCCGTCCGGTGTGTCGATGTCGAGCGTGACGAAATCCGCATGGGTTTTTAGGCCGATGACCCGATTGCGGCCACGGGTTTCGATGGGGGCCCCTTGGGATTGAACCCTGCGGATCTCGTCCATCAGGAAACGCTCGAAATAAGGCTGTTGCAGGTTGATGAAGGCTGGGTTGCGGTGACCCGCCTCGGGCTGAAGGTCGAACGAAAAGAGCCTGTCATCGCCATGGAAGACCCGGCCCACATTCCAGATCACGCCTTTGTCGATCATCGGTTGTGCTGCGCCCAATCGGTGGGCAATGTCGAGCGTGCGTTTGGCGAAACAGATGGCCTTGCTGCCCAGACCAGCGCCCTCATGGTCATCAAGGACCAGCGCAGGTGTGCCCTTTTTGCCCAGATCAAGGGCAAGCGTCAAGCCCACCGGGCCGCCACCGACGATGACGACGGGATGCCGCACGGGGGTGCCTGTCTGCTCCGGCACCTTTTTGTAAGGGTATAGCGTGAACGCGGTTTTGTAACGAACGGCAACCATCGAGCTCCTCGCTTGTCTTTTTGATCAGCCCTGAAGGGCGGCCCACATGTCCAGATCGCGTGTGTCGGTCCAGATGCGGGGATGGGCGATGCCGCGGGCCTCGTCATAGGCGCGCGAGACATTGAACGGCAGGCAATGCTCATAAATGGCATAGTCGCTGAACTTGGGATCGCAGGTCGTCCGCACTGCCTCCCACGCGTCCTTGAGGGACCCGCCGCGTGCGGCAATCCGGGCTGCCGGGGCATAGGTGCTGTCGACGAAATCCCGCGTGCTTTCAATGGCCCGGTCGACCGCCTGCTTGCCGACAAGGGCTGCACCCCTTCCCGGGGCGATGGCATCGACGTCATAGGATTTGATCCGGTCGAGGGTGTCGCCCCAATCCGCGAAATAGCCATCCCCGCAATAGCAGGCGGAGTGATCCTCGACGATATCGCCGGTGAACATCACATTTTCATCGGGCACATGGATCACGGCGTCACCGGCGGTATGGGCGCGGCCGATCTGGCAGATATCAACGCGGCGCTTGCCCAGATAAACGGTCATGCTGTCGCTAAAGGTCGTGGTGGGATAAGTCAGGCCGGGGATGCTTTCATGGCCTTCGAACAGCCGGGGGAAGCGCTGGAATTCGCTATCCCAGTCTTCTTGCCCGCGTTCTTCGACCATGGCGCGGGCCGCATTGGACATGATGATCTGATCGGCACCATAGGCGCTGGCCCCAAGAACCCGCACGGCATGGTAGTGGGTCAAGACCAGATGGCTGATGGGTTTGTCGGTGACGCTGCGCACCTTTTCGATCACCTTTTGCGCCAGGCGCGGTGTCGCTTGCGCCTCGACCACCATAACGCTGTCATCGCCGATGATGACGCCGGAATTGGGGTCGCCCTCGGCGGTAAAAGCCCAAAGATCGCGCCCGACCTCGTCAAAGGTGATTGTCTTTTCGGTCATGTCGCCTTGCGAGGCGAATGCTTTGGCCATGGAGTTCAGTCCTTTGATCGGCGCCGGAACCTCCGGCAGTGGGCATTGGCTGCGGAGGATATCATGGAAATTGACGCGCGGGTTTGACGGTGCCGGTGCAGCTGCCAAATCCGATCCGGTAGCCGTCGCCGTGTGCCGCGCCATGCAGGGTCAGCGTGTCACCATCCTCGATAAAGGTCCGTGTCTCACCGGTATCCAGGGTCAGGGGCTCCTGGCCGCCCCATGTGAGTTCCAACAGGCTGCCGCGTTCTGATTTTTCCGGGCCCGAGATTGTGCCGGAGCCTATCAGGTCGCCGGTAGTCATGGCGCAGCCTGACGAGGCATGGTGGGCCACCTGTTGTGCGGCAGAATAATACATCTGCTTATAGTTCGTGCGGACGATGGTCGTTGCGGGTTTGCCCGGCGGGGCCATCGTGACGGACAAATCGATGTCATACAGCATTGGCCCCGGCTCCTTGAGATAGGGAAGCAGGTCTTTTTCCCGCGCAGGCGTGGATGTGCGAAACGGCTCAAGCGCTGCTTTGGTCACGATCCACGGGCTGATCGAGGTGGCGAATGCCTTGGCTTGGAACGGGCCCAACGGCTGATACTCCCATGCCTGGATGTCACGCGCCGACCAGTCGTTCAAAAGCACGTAACCAAAGATCATGTCATCGGCTTGCCGGACGGTGACCGGTTGGCCAAGAGGCGTTGTGCCGCCGATGATCGCCCCCATCTCCAGTTCGATATCAAGCCGCGCGCTGGGCCCGAAAGAGGGCATATCCGCACCTGGCGCCTTGATCTGTCCATTGGGGCGGATGATGTCCGTGCCCGACACGACAACGGAAGACGCCCGCCCGTTATAGCCAATGGGGATGTGCAGCCAGTTGGGCGGCAAGGCATTGTCCGGCCCCCGGAACATGGTGCCGACATTGGTGGCGTGGTGTTTGCCCGCGTAGAAATCGGTGAACTCCGAGACACAGACGGGCATCACGAGCTTTGCCCCTTCCAAAGGGTGCAGATAGGTCTTTGCGATCTCGCGCTCCGGTGCTCCGTCATGCAGGAGTTCGATCATTCGGCTGCGAAACGCCGCCCAAATTTCGGGCTCACGGCGCATCAGCCCGGTCCAGTCGCCCAGGCAGGCCACTGGCAGCCCGCCCAGCGCGATGACATCGTCCAACTCGGCTTCATGGGCATCAAACAGGTAATCGCCGATCGCCACGCAACAGCGGGGAAGGTCGTCACCGTCAGGCACATAGGCGCCATAGGGCAGGTTGTTGAGCGGGAAGGGCGTGTTTGGATCGTTCGCACTTTCAACCCAACTTTGCATCAATGGCATTTGATATCTTTCAATATGACGGCCGCCTTACTCCGGGCGCTGGCTAAAAAAGGTGCACCGATGCCAGCGGTCATTTCTTGCCGGGCGTGCCGTCGAATTTCTTTTCCAGATCCGACCAGCAATCGATGTAGTCGTCCTGCAACGGTGCCTCCTTTGCCGCAAAAGCTGTAAGGTGCTGTGGAAACCGCGTCTCGAACATAAAGCTCATGGTTTTGGCCAAGTATTCTGGCCCAAGTGTCGCGTTCGACGCACCCTCAAAGGCGTTCTTGTCTGGGCCATGGGGCAGCATCATGTTGTGCAAGCTCATGCCGCCTGGCACGAAGCCCTTGGGTTTGGCGTCATAGATACCAAAGATGTTGCCCATCAGTTCTGACATGACATTCTTGTGGTACCAAGGCGGACGAAACGTATCTTCGGCCACCATCCAGCGGTTGCGGAACAGGACAAAGTCGATATTGGCCGTGCCTTCTACCCCGGATGGCGCTGTCAGGACTGTAAAGATCGACGGATCCGGGTGATCAAACAGGATCGCACCGACGGGGCAATACGTGCGCAAGTCATACTTGCAAGGAGCGTAATTGCCATGCCAAGCCACGACATCCAGGGGCGAATGCCCGATACTGGTTTCATGGAACTGGCCCGCCCATTTGATCGTGACGGTACTGGGTGCATCGCGATCCTCGAACGCGGCGACTGGCGTCTTGAAGTCCCGCCGATTGGCCATGCAATTCGCGCCGATCGGCCCGCGACCGGGCAGATCGAATTTCTGGCCGTAATTCTCGCACACGAACCCGCGGGCTGGACCCTCCAGCACCTCAACCCTGTACAGCAGCCCGCGCGGCAGAATTGCGATCTCCTGCGGTTCGATGTCGATCACGCCAAGTTCGGTGCAAAACCGCAGACGGCCCTCTTGCGGGACAACCAGCAATTCGCTGTCGGCGGAATAGAAATACGCGTCCACCATGCTTTGCGTCACCAGGTAGACATGGCTCGCCATGCCGATCTGCGTGTTGACGTCGCCAGCCGTGGTCATGGTGCGCATGCCGGTCAGCCAGGTCAGCGGCTGATCGGTGTGGGGTACCGGATCCCACCGGTATTGCCCGAGAGAGATCACGTCGGGGTCAATCAGCGGCGCTGATTTCCAATAGGGCAGATGGGTCTTGGTGAACCTGTGGGTGTGCTTGACCGATGGCCGGATGCGATAACACCAGGTGCGTTCGTTCTGGTGGCTGGGCGCGGTGAAGGCTGTGCCGGACAACTGCTCACCATACAGACCGTAATTCACCTTTTGCGGGCTGTTTCGCCCCTGCGGCAAGGCACCCGGCAGCGCCTCGGTCTCAAAATCGTTGCCAAAGCCGGGCATATACCCGGCATGGGTTTCGGCTGTCTGACCTGCCGGATGCAGGCCGGGTTCCGCTGTCTGTTTGTTCACCGCAACCTCCCTTACTTGGTTACAGAATATTGGTTGATTTTGTAACTAACAACAGATCAAGTTACGTTTGTGACTGATTTTGACCTCAAAGACTTCACCCCCTACCTGCTGACTATCGCAGCGGAGACATCCAGCGCGGTGTTCCAGGCCTATTACAAAGACCGCTATGGGATGTTGCGTACGGAATGGCGGGTCTTCTTTCATCTTGGGCGCTATGGCCCGATGACCGCCAAGGAAATCTGCGACCGCGCGCGGATCCACAAGACCAAGGTCAGCCGGGCCGTCGCCGCATTGGCGGCCAAACGGTACCTGACCCGCAAGGAATTGCCCGAAGACCGCCGACAGGAAATATTGCGCCTAACGAAATCCGGTGAACTTGTGTTCAAGGAGCTTTATCGGGATGCGGCGGATTTCAATGTGCAAATGATGGCCGATTTCACGGTTCAAGAGCAGATGATCTTGCGCAAGTGCCTGATCAAAATAGCTGATCTTGATGCGCCGGAACCGGCACCCACTGACACCGGGTAACGTCATCGTGGCCTGTCCGGTCTCAGGGCGTGCCGTGCGATATTACTCGCTATGCCGAACAGATCCAAAGGCCCGATGCGCTATCATGGTCCCGGTCATGATGTGCCTTGAGACACTTCTTCCAGGTATTCTTCCTCGGTGATGGTGCCATCTTCGCGCTTCGCCTGACCCTGGTCATCGGGATGGAGGAAGGGTTGCAAAGGGTGTATCCGCTTTCATGCCGGGAAGAGCTGTTTGCCCGTGACATCCGGCACATACGGGGAGGATTCGATGCGTTTGTGTTCGTGAATGCAGCGCGCACAATTCTGGAACACGACCGTGACCCCAACATCGACCACCATGTTGCAGCCCGGGAAATGGGCCATCAGATCCGCGTCCTTGGATAACTTTGTGAGCGATACTTGAACTGCGACGCCTATTGCTTCTGAGGGTAGGGGGGCCGGCCCATCTCTTCGATCATCTTGTCGCGG
Source organism: Actibacterium sp. 188UL27-1 (assembly GCF_016901225.1). Taxonomy (GTDB): domain Bacteria; phylum Pseudomonadota; class Alphaproteobacteria; order Rhodobacterales; family Rhodobacteraceae; genus 188UL27-1. Next base: position 6,869 of record NZ_JAFEUL010000011.1, read on the forward strand.
AACACCTCGGCCAGTGTTTTCCATCCGAGGCATTTTCGAGATGTCGCGTTGAGGCGGTCACTGATCAGGCGTTGCCATGCGGGGCCTCCTTCATCGGGTCTCCGTCGCACAGCATGTCCTGTTGTTCCTTGCTGACAAGGGCGCAGGCCGCGATGACGAAACAGCCCCCTTCTACGGCATAAATCATGCTGGCGCCGTTGTTCACCTGGTGGCCCAGCGCGCAGGCCCCGCCTTCATACAGCGCCAGGTTTGGCCACGCGGCGCAGTGGATCTGCTCATTCTGGGCATACATCGCGTATTTCGAAAGCGGTTGCAGATGCGCCCAACAGGATAACTGACCGATCCGACCGATGGCGATATCATTGATCACAAGGTCACTTCCATCCCCCTCACCAAAAACCATGCGTTCGACATGGGTTGGCTTGAGCTTGCGACGGCGCCGGATGATCTCTCCGTCTTGTCCGTAATGCCACTGCGCGATGTAGAGGCTGCCGCCAGCACGTTGGGACAGGCCGAGCGAGACCTAGATATTGTCGTCGCGGGCGGCCTTGACGATGGCCGTATCGTGGTCACTTCCGGCTTCAATCGAATTGTCGAAATAACGACCGACAAATTGCATGCCCCAGGCAACGGGGCCAAGCCAGATATGGTTGGGATAGCCGGGCAACCAGGTTTCGGGGAAGACGACAAATTTGGCTCCCGCCGCGGCGGCCTTTTCGATATGATTTGCGGCGCGAGCAACACCAGCATCGATGTCAGGGAAGGACGGTGCGGCCTGAACAGCAGCAACCTTGAACGGTTGCGTCATGACGTGGCTCCCTGTTGGATTACACGATTGAATTGACAGCAGGTTCCGTCCAATCGTCAGCAGTTGCCTTTGAATACGGGCGGAAAAACTTGTGTTTTTAGGCAAAGCAGGCATTGTTGGGTGAAGTTGAGGTCAGTGGCGATGGATCTCCAAACCCGATATGACACGGACGATATCGCAGTGGCTGACCGTTTTGCCTATTGGCGCGGGTCCATGTGCGACAACTATGTGCAGCTGGGATGAGAGGCCAAAGACAGGCTTCGGTTCCAGGGCTCCATCAACATTGCGCGCCATTCATTGTTGTCGATTTCCTGCGTTTCGGGGCAAGCCCATCAGGTTGAGCGGCGCGAGCGGGATATCCGGTCCGCGTCGCAGGCATTCTATCTGTTGAGCCTTCAGATTGCTGAATCGTCACGTGTTTCGCAATTTGGTCATGACGCCGTTTTGCATCCCGGTGACATGGCGCTGTACTCCAGCAGCGAGCCCTATCGTCTGGATCTGTCCGCCGGTTTTGGGCAGATGGTGGTGCAATTGCCGGCGGAGATGCTGACGGACCGGTTGCCCCAAGCCAGATCACTGACGGCCCACAAGATCAGTGGCCAATCGGGGATCGGGAAACTGGTGCAGGAGACATTGGTTGACTTGATTGCCACGTGTCTGGCGGCGTCGGGTCCTGAGAAATACGCATTGTCCCGTCCTGAACAGCAGGTGATATTGCGCGCAAAGGCGTTCATCCGGGATATCCCCAGCTTGACCGCACGCGCGTGGCAGAGGAGGTGAGCCTGTCGGTGCGGGGGCTTGGTGAGATTTTTCCCAAGGAAGATCAGCCGATTGGTGCCGACATCCGGGAGCGTCGGCTGGAGAGGGTTGCCGCTGATTTGCGCGAGGCGCGGTTTGCCCGCCAATCCATCGGTGAGATTGCCTTTCGATATGGGTTTTCGAACATGCAGAATTTCTTGACCCTGTTTCGAACCCATTTCGAGCGCAGCCCGAGGGATTTTCGCCGGTCGCGCTGAGCGTACGATACGCTATTAGGGGGCAGAAGGATCGTCTGGGGTGGGACGGGGACGACGCTCGTGCTGCGCACATCGCCCCGCCCGCCGTCCCTTTGGCTGTTGCGGGTTTAGCGTGCGTGCGGTGGGCTGGCATCTACGACTTTGAGGATGTGAGCTGGGCAGCTTTTCATCCATGGATCATCCCATGATCAGCCTAGGACTTCGAGATGCGTATCAAAGGTATGTGCTCAACGCCGTGGCGGCATACTCAGATGGATGGTCCCAGCTTTACCGGCGTTTTCTTTGTCGAGGTGCGGTCATTCTAGACTGCCGGAAAGGAACTCCGCAGGGAGAGTGAGGACAACCGGCGTTAATTTGGAAAGCGGTATTTTGAGAACCAGCGACACCAAACTTTTGGCCTGGATTATCGTATTACAGTCCCACCGCGGTGGTCCGACAAATGCGCCATTCGATGCCAGCACTTGCCGCCACATGCTGATGCTGCACGTCAGCCACCAACAGCGTCTCCGGCCATCGGTGGTGCCAAGCGGTGTCCAACTGGTTGCGATGTCGCTGAATACATGACATCGGAAGCCCCGCACTGTTTGAGGCCCTCCAATAACCAACGCGGCAATACAGCTTGCGTGTGGCGGGTTAAGGCGACCTCCTTCGGCCGTCGCGGCCTGGCCGGGGTCGATCGCCGCGTCCACCACCGATGAACTCGGTCGATACCGTTCCTTTGAAACAGCGCGGGAAAAACGGGTAGGTATCGGTTGCGAAATAGACATATCGCCCGTCGCGCATTCCCCCGTTGCATTCATCCAAAGTGCCTGATCCCGTAACAAATTCGTAATCCTGCACATAGGTGCCGTCATGTACGCCACCCGGACCAGACTCGCGCTCTCCGCTTTTCAACTGCCAGGACGGCTGTGCCTCAGCACCGACGTAATGGATCTCGAACCCGTCGGCGGCATAGCCAAACAGCGTATCCTCAAGCTTGTCGACCACCGCAGAGGGGATGCCGTGATAGTGGTACATCCCATCCCCATCGACATGCGCGTTCTGCGCATCCATCCTGAGCCCGCCCATGCCTTCGACATTCCATCCAGATGACCGATCACGTGACCAGCCAAGTTCGGCAGATGGATCGTAGTATTCCGCGGTGCCCGGGCGCAGGGGGATGCCGGTCACCGTGATGCCAGAGATGCGGACGTTGCGCGCAATAGTGCCTGTCAATTCGGGCGTCGCATCCATGCAGAACCGGTGGTCCTGCGGTTCCACGGTGGCCCCGGGTCGCCATGTGCCGACCTCGTGATCGGGCACGCCATCAGATGTGATACAGCGTTGATCCTCCTCCATCGTGATGATCGCGTGCGCATGAACCGCGCCGCTGGTTAAAAGCGTCAGAGCGAGCGTGGTGCCGAATGTTTTCATGATACCCTCAAGATTTCGTATGATAGTGTAACGGGTGTGAAGGGTATTTCCGTCGTTCTTCCAACGCAGGATATTGGTGCGCGTTCCATCGCGCAGGCCCTGCACCGATGTGAATCCGCACGATCTACCATGAGGGAGCGGACAGTCGGCACCCTATCCTTGGAAGGGCATGCCTAGCACCACCGAAAATCGGTCAAGCGGAGGGGCTCTATCGGATCGTTGCTATATCGTGGTTGGTCTTATGCGTTTGGCGCGCTTGGTCACAAGCCAGAGGGAGCCGAGTATCAGCGCCGTCGCGTAGTAGAACTCCATTTGCGGGGCGAGGCCGAACACTGCGACATCGGCGATGATCGCGAAAAGCAGAGCCAGATATTCGAAAGGTGCGAGTTTTGACACCTCTGCCCGCTGCAAAGCCAATGTCATCATGATATGGGCGATGCCGCCGGCCATGCCAGCGCCGATGAGCAAGGCCAGTTGATAGCCATCGGGTCTGATCCAGCCAAAGCTCGCTGTGGCCAAACCGGCCAAGGCGCAGGTGAGTGCGAAGTAGAAGGCAATGGCGCCTGCATTTTCGGTGAGTGCTAGGGACCGGATCTGGATCTTGGCTCCAGCGGTAAAGAGCGCCATGGTCAGCGCCAATGCGGCACCGATCAGGTAGGCGCGGTCGAGATCCACGTCATTGAGTTGCGGGATCACCAGCACCAGAATGCCCAGGAACCCTACGGTGACGGCAAGCCACCGTGCGGGTGGCACGTCTTCGCCCAGTACAAGCCGGGCCAGCACCACGGACACAAGAGGTGCCAGATAGCCGATGATCGTCGCATCAGCGAGCGGCAAATACTTCAGCGATGCGAAGCTGGCAAAAAGGGCTGTGCAACCCAACATGCAGCGCAGGACGTGGGCCATGGGGCGGCGGGTGCGCAAACCTTGGGGAAACTCTCTGGTCCAGATGAGAAATCCGATCAGCGGGATCAAGGCTACGGCGGAGCGGAAAAATACGACCTGTCCCACAGGAACGGTATCTGCCAATAACTTGGCGCAGATCACCATCAGTGTGAAAAAGAACGTGGCGCCGATGCGCAGGGTGATGCCGGATGTGTCCAAGGGTTCACATGGATTGCGGGGCCAGAAGATCGCGCAAACGGTCCCCTGCCAGGTTGATCGCCAAGACCGAGATCAGCACGGTCAACCCGGGAAAAATCATCAGATGCGGGGCGCTTTGCATATAGGGTTTGCCGTCAAGCAGCATGGCACCCCATTCGGACTGGGGGGGCTGCACGCCGAAGCCCAAAAAGCTGAGCCCCGAAATGGCCAGGATCGTCCGCGACCAGCTGTTGGTACCCAGAACCAGGATTGATGGCAGAATGTTGGGCAGGATGTGAACCAGCAGGATCCGCGCCTGGGACAGACCGTTTAGCCGCGCTTGGGTCACGAAATCCTGCTTTGATGTGGTCAGGGCGAGTGTGCGCGCCAAGCGGGTGAATTTCATCCAGCTGACAATCATTAGTGCGATGACCAGATTTACGGTGCTGGGTCCGAAAATGCCAGCCACAGCCACGGCAGCTACCAGTTCGGGAAAGGCAAAGAAGCTGTCGGTCACGCGCATGATGGCAAAGTCTCCGATCCGCCCCGATTGCGCGGCGATGATCCCGATCAGGGTGCCCGTGACCAACCCGAACGCCGTGATGGTCAGGGACAATCCCAAGGACCAAAGCCCGCCATGGAGCAATCGCGTTGCAATATCGCGGCCCAGATGATCGGTGCCCGCCCAATGCTGCGCAGTCGGTGGCGACAGACGGTCGAGGAAGTCAGCGGCTGCGGGATCGTAGGGCGTGAGCCACAAGCCCGCGATGACCGCACCCGCGATGCATGTCACGGCCAGGGACAGACGGCGCAGAAAACGGCGCAGAGCCGCTCTCATGGGCCGTTCCCTTCGGACATGCGCGGATCGCTCAGGCGCTGCACCAACTCCACGCTGGTATTGATCAGCACATAGATCACGGCGAAGAACATGACCAGGAACATCACTAAGGGAAGGTCGCGCGACAGGACCGAGGCCGCGAAGAGTGAGCCGATGCCCGACCGTGCAAAGGTCAGTTCGATGATGATGGCGCCTTCCATCAGACTGGCGAAATCAAGGCCGATCATGGTCAAGGCGGGTGCCATCGCATGGCGCAGCGTGTGCCGATAGAACAGCTCAGATTCCGAATGGCCCCGGAGGCGTAGGGTTTCCATGAAGGGCTGGGCACGCGCGTCGAGGAAGAAACTCCGCAGCAGCCGCGTTTGCGAGGCCATGACCCACAGTGCCAGCGTGAGAGCGGGCAAAACCAAATGCGCCGCGGTTCCGGTACCATAGGCCGGGAGCCATTGCAGATGTACGGCAAAGGCCAGGATCAACAAAAGCGCCAGCCAGAAGCCGGGCATTGCCGCCCCGACCGAGGCAATCACCACCGCTGCGCGATCAATGATGGATCCGGGATAGCGCGCGGCCAGACTGGCAAGAATGAAAGCCCCTGTGAGCCCAAAGACCAACGAGGTTATGGTGAGTGTCACGGTCTCTCCCAAACTTCCCAGGAAAATGGCCCACACACGTTCACCGCTGGAATAGGACACGCCGAAATCCCCGCGCAGCACTTGCCCGAACCAATTCAGGAAATGCAGGTGGAATGGGTCGTCCAGCCGGAATTCGGCACGGATATCGATCAAAATCTGGGGCGGGATTCCCATCGCGTCGGGGTAGCGCGCATGGGCAATGGCTTGGGCCTTGTCTCCCGGGGCGAAATGCGCCAGCGCGAACGTGATCAAGGCGATGCCAAAGATCACCACAAACAACCCGGTCAGACGGATCAGGGCATGTGTCATGCGACCTGGCTCTCGGGTAGGGCCCCAAGATTGCGGGCGGCATCAATCAATGCGCGTGCATAGGCATTGGCGGGGCGGATAAAGAAGGCCTCACGCGTTTGGGAGGCTTCCATATGGCCCTGCCGCAGCAGGATGATGTGATCGGCATAGGTGGCGGCAAATCCCAGATCGTGGGTGACCACCACATAAGCCATGCCGGTTTGACGGCGCAGCTCATCCATCCGGCGCGCGATCTTTTTCTGCACCAACGCGTCGAGTGCGCTGAGCGGCTCGTCAAAGAAGATCAGCCGCGGTTCGGCAATCATAGCCCGAGCGAGGCAGGCCCGTTGCGCTTGACCCATGGACACTTCAGTGGGGAACCGGTCGGCGAATTCGGGCCCAAGCTCTACAGTTTCAAGCGCGGACTTTACCCGTGACAGGCGTTCATCAACGGGCAGGTTCAGCCTGTGCAGGCTTTCGGCGACAGACCGCCCCAGCCTGAACCGCGGATCCAGCGCAGCCAGTGGATCTTGCATCACCCACCGCGTGTTGGGAAGCCCGACCATATCGGGCAAGGCGCCCTTCAGGTCCAACCCGATGGGATCAAAGCGGAAATGGTCACATGTGCCGGGCATCAACCCTTGCAGGGCTTTGATCACAGTGGATTTTCCCGCGCCGCTTTCGCCGATGATGCACAGCATCTGACCGGGCTGCACGGTCAGGGACACGCCTTGAACCAGGGTCTTGCCCTGGGTTCGAACCGTTAGATTATCGACCGACAGCATGTGTTTACTCCGCCACCAGCGGCAGCCGCGGGGCGCGGGCCCAATGACGATGGGACACCAGGTCTTGCGTGGCTGCATGAGTGGGGTTTGCAAGGATCTGGTCCGTGGGGCCCGCCTCTACCACGCGCCCCGCCTCCATGATGGCCACGTCGTTGGAAAAGCGCGACGCCATGGCCAGATCATGCGTCACCATCATCACGGAAATTCCTGCGGCTGAGGTGATGCGCTGAACCTCCGACAGCACTTGCGCGGCGATGATGGGGTCAAGCGCTGATGTCGGTTCATCCAGCACCAAAAGTTTTGGCGTGTCGATCAATGCCATGGCCAAGAGCAGCCGCTGCTGCATCCCGCGGCTCCATTGATGGGGCCATTGGTTGGCCGGGCCGGGGAGGCCCAGCGCATTGAACAGCGCGGTGTGCTGGTCTGTCTGGCCCGCAGAGCCCAATTTCAACCGTGCCAGCTGCGCCCATTGCCACCCCAAGCGTCGCAGTGGGTCCAGCCCATGGGCCGGGCTTTGCGGAACAAGCGAAATGTCCGCCGGGCGACCGGGGGCAGGTTTCGTCAGATCACGCGCCACCCCATCAAAGGTCATAACCCCGGATGTGGGACATGCCGGACGGCGCAGCCCCAGGATCATCCGCAAAAGGGTGGATTTTCCCGCTCCGGAACTGCCCACCACCGCCAACCATCCCGCTGATTTGACGGACAAGTTGACGTCTCGCAAGACAACCTTGCCGCCAACGCGGGCGGACAGGCCGTTCAATGTCAGGACAGCGGCAGCCTCAGCGGGCAATTGTCAACTCCGGCGAGGCGAGATAGGTTTCGGATGGGTGGATGCGAAAACCTTCGATTTTGCCATTACCGACAGACACTTGGGTCTTATGAAACAGCGGGATCAGAGGCAGGTCACGGTTCAGAATGGCCTGTACCTCGGCATAGATCGGCTTGCGCTCGGCGTTGTCAAACAGGGTCCGACCTTTCTCCAACAGTTCGTCAAGCTCCGCGTTTTGATACCCGCCGACATTATAACTACCGCCTGTGGCCGCCAGCGTGCTTGGGAAGTAGTCGGGATCGCCCTGGGGCGCGGTGCCCCAGGCCTGCAGGTGAATGTCGATCTCACCAGCCTGGAGCGCATCATTGTTTGCATTCCATTCGCCCATCGCGATCTCGGCCCCGATACCGATCTGGCTGAGCATCGCCTGCGAAATCTCCAGCGTTGGGCGCAAGGCTGGACGACCTTCGTAGCTGCGAATTTTCAGTATTACATCTTCGCCGTTCAACTCGCGGATGCCGTTGCCGTCGCTATCCACGATGCCTGCTGTGTCCAAAATCGCCTGGGCCTCGGTCGGGTCGTAGGGCAACGTGAGGTCGGCGTTCACCCAACTTTCCATATTGGTCGGGAAAACCGTTTGGGCCGCATCACCGCCGACACCGGCCAGCGCCGCTTCGACGATCGTGTCCCGGTCGAGGCCCAGTGAGATGGCCTGACGCAGCGCCGGTTCGGCCAAAGGTCCGCCATTGACCCGTGCCTGCATGAAGTAGAGGCGGGTGGTGGGCACGGCGAAGAGTTGACTTTCCCCGGCCTCTTGCAGCTTGGCAAATTCCGGTTCCGGGTAATGTGTGACCAGATCCACATCGCCTGCTTGCAAGGCCAGTGCGGCCACGGATGCGTCGGGAATGGTGTCAAAGACCAACCGATCCAGTTTTGGCGTGCCGCCCCAATAGTCCGCGAAGCCACGGGCGGCATAGGTTTTGTCGGTTTGCGCCATTTCAAACACGAACGGCCCGGTGCCGATTAGGGGAAATGCGTCTGTGCCGTCTTTCATTACCGCGGCGGCAGGTTCGGTGAGCGACCACAAGAACGCCGAATTTGGCGCGGTGGTCGTGAAGACCAGGGTTGTCTCACTGGTAACGTCGATACTCTCCAACCCCAACAGCTTGGACAAGCGCGGGTTGTGACCGGGGTGCCCTTCGACATCGAACTTCTCGAACGATGCCTTGACCGATTGCGCGGTCATCGGGGTGCCATCGTGGAACAGCACACCTTCGCGTAAGGTCACCTTCCACTGTGTGGGCGACAGGTTTTCATAGGCAACCGCCAATCGCGGCTGCATGCTCATGTCATAGCCCAGTCCGATTAGCGTCTCGGACACCCCCGCGCGGTTGGCAAGCCAGCCGTTCTGGCGTGCCCGCGGATCGGGTACATCGCTGGTCGGTCCGAACCCCGATGCAATGACCATTTCCACGTCTTCGGCCAACGTCATGGTTCCAACAAGTGACGTGATTGTTGCCAGAACAAGGGTGAGCGCGGAGCGCGTCCAACGGGCGACGGAGCTAGAGGGCATGGGATTCTCACCAGTTCATATTCAGTTATGCCCTCGGTTTAGGTGTTATATTATAACGCAACAAGACCTGATTAACCTTTGTGAGCGATGCGCCACTTCGAACGTGTTTACTGGCCCTCCGTATGACCGTAGGCCGGGGAAAAATCCACGACTACGCCTGATAGGCCAGTGTCCGTCGACCTTGCTTGACGACCCTTGTGGCGCGATCTGATCAGCTGATGGTGTTTGAGATGGGACGGGGACGACGCTCGTGCGCCGGAATCTGTTTGAGCAGGTCGGGTAACACCGGCGCATCGCCGATGTGGCTACCTGTGATCTCCACGGCCCGAACCTCCAGCGTTTCCTCATCAATCCCCAGATGGATCTTGCGCCAGACGCGCCGTTTCGGGCCGCCATGCTTGCGTGTGTGCCACTCGCCTTCGCCCTCAACCTTGATCCCAGTGCTGTCGATCAGCAGGTGCAGCGGCCCCTTGGACCCGCGATACGGTATGTTCACAGCCAGGGTCTTCTGGCGGCGGGACAGGGTGCTGAAGTCAGGCACCGTCCAGTCGAGGCCAACCAGCTGCAGCAGGCTCTCGACGAAGCCGGTCGTCTGCCTGAGCGCCATGCCGAATATCACCTTCATCAAAAGGCACATCTGGATGGCGGCATCGCTATAGGTCTGCTGGCGGCCACGCCTGCCTGTCGGCGAGGCATCCCAGCTCATCTCGGGGTCGAACCAGATCGTCAGCGAGCCACGGCGCTTGAGCGCTTCGTTATAGGCCGGCCAGTTCCTGGTCCTGTAGATCGGGGGGGTAGGTCTGCTCATGCAGCCCAGCTACCACGCTGGATTCACGTGATGAATCCTCCATAGGATTTGTGCAACAGAGCCTAACGAAGGCTTAACATAATTGCCATGGGAATCTTGCTACGAGATAGTTGAGAATGCAGCTGAAGCCCTTGGAATAGAGATTGATAGAGATACTGTTATTCGTATCGCGCGGATTAGTGACGGGTTCCCTCATTATGTGCATTTTATTTCGGAGAAGTTATTCTGGCGTGTCTTCGAAGCCAAAAATGGCGGTAAAGTGACCCCACATCTATTTGAGCAAGCCATGAATGACGCCTCTGAAGCTTACGAGGTCATATGATTTGGCAACACAAAAATATCAAGAGTAACCGCCCGGTTTGGGCCACCTTGTAGTTTTAGGCGTCTTTGATCTCAGCGGTTTGCTTCAAGGGCTTCCAGTTCCAAGGGAGGAGTTGGTGGAGCTGTTTGTTGGGATGGTCGTGGATGCGGGTAAAGATGTCGGCGAGACAGGCTTGTGGGTCTAGGCCGTTCAACTTGGCGGTCTCAATGATGGTCATGGCGCGGGCGAGGGTTTCCCCGCCGGTGTCTGAGCCCGCAAAAAGCCAATTGCGTCTGCCGACACCGATGGGTCTGAGGCCGCGCTCTGCCGCGTTGTTGTCGATGGCAATGCGGCCGTCTTCGAGGAACAGGGTGAAGGCGGGCTAGCGGCTGAGGCCGTAGCGGAAGGCTTTTGCCAGGTCGCTTTTGCCGGGGATGCGGGTGAGTTGGGCTTCGGCCCAGGTGCGGAACGCCTCGACCAAGGGCTTGGTGCGTTCCTGGCGAACGGCGCAGCGGGTCTCAGCGGACAGGCCGGTGATCTCGCATTCGGTGTCGTAGAACTTGCCGATCCAGTCCAACGCCTCGCGGGCGATCTCGGATTTGGTGGCGGTCCAGACGTCGTGAAAATCGCGCCGCAGATGGGCCCAGCAGGCCGCCTCGCGGAACTGCGCCTCCCCGCCCAGATCGGTGGCGTAGAGCTTGGCATAGCCTTTGTAGGCGTCGGCCTGGAGAATGCCGCCGGTTTTGCTGAGATGATCGAGGACGTGCTTTTCCTTCCAGTCCGGGGCGAAGCGGTAGACGGCGCCGGGTGGGGCCTGGCCTGCCCATGGCCTTTGATCGCGGACATAGGTCCAGATACGGCCCTTCTTGACGCCTTTTCCCAGGCCCTTGTCCTTCTTGGAACGGTCGAGCACCCGGATGGTGTCTCGTCAGCGTGGAGCAGATTGCTGCCCAGGATGTCCGCCTCGATCAACTCGATCACAGGAGCCAAGGTCTTCATTCCGGCGCTGCACCAATCGACCATGGTGGTGTCCGGGATATCGGCCCCCATGCGGGCGAAGATCTCGTTCTGGCGATAAAGCGGAACGTGATCGTCGAACTTGGCGGTCAGGATGTGCGCGAGGAGACCGGGGCCAACCATGCTCCGGGGGATCGGTCGGTTTGGTGCGGGTTCCTGGACCATCTTCTCGCAACGTCGGCAGGACTTCTTGATCCGGCCGATCTCGATCACTTTGAGCTTGGCAGCGATCAGGTCGAGCAGTTCGCTGACGTCCTCACCGACCACCCGTAGCTCACCCCCACAGTCCGGGCAGGCATCGCCGGGATCGAGCTCGCGCCGTTCCCGAGGGGTCCCGTCCGCGACACGGGGCTTTGGTTGATCGGCTTCGGTGGCGTCCGAGTTCTCTTCTTCGGAGTCTTCGTCCAGCGCCGTGTCACGGGCCTCGACGATGGCGATCTGAAGATCCTCAAGGGCTAGTTCGAGTTACTCAATCTCGCGTTCGATCTTTTCCGAGCTGGCCCCGAAAGCCTGCTTCTGGAGCTTGGCGATGCGGACCCGAAGCGATTGGACCAGCAGATCATGGGCTCCGAGCGTGGCCGACCTTTTGTCGTTGTCGGCCTGCAGTGCGGCGATCATCGCCTTCAAGACAGCCGGATCGTTGGGGAGATCAAGGGCGTCGGTGGACATGGCCATGTCTACCACAGCAAGGTCAGGCAGGCCATAAAAATAAGCTAAATCAGTCATGTAATCATCCAACCCGAGCTGGTGGCGCGCCCCAGTCCGGGTGCCGCCAGTCAATGCCCTCCCAGAGCATCGCAAGTTGTGCCGGGGTTAGTCGGACCGCGCCATCCTTCACAGAAGGCCAAGGAAATCGCCCTTGCTCCAGCACCTTGTAGAAGAGGCGAACCCTTGCCCGCCCCAATACAAGAGCTTGATCCGATCCCCGCGCCGCCCTCGAAAGGCGAAGACGGCCCCGCTCGTCGGCCGCTGCCGCAGAACGTCCTGGGCAATGGCCGACAGCCCAGCGATCCCTTTGCGCATATCCGTGAGACCGCAAGCGAGATATACCCGGACGCCCGTACCTGGCCCGATCACGCGGTCACTACAAGCCGGATCAGCCGTGCCAGATCCCGGTCATCCACGCCCCCGCGACACCGCAGGCTGCGTCCATTCGGAAAGCCGATCTCGACCTCGGCTGGCACGGTCGCAGTCGCGTTTGGCTCCGGCCCATCCAAAGCCAAGAAAACAGACCCATCCGGCGCCGGCAAAAGGCCCTTCTCCCGCATCTGCCGCCGCCACTGATAAGTATGCTGCCGCGTCAGATCGTAAGTCCGCGCCACATCGGCCACCGTCGCCCCCGCGACACCCACTTTCATCAAAATCGCCAGCTTCTCCTCGTCCGACCAACGCCGCCGACGCTCAACGCCAAAGATCACCTCATGTCGCAAGATCTGCCCCCGCCGATACGACGTCATTAAACACCTCAATAACGACGGATCATAAGATCTTACCCCGACCCACGGCAGGCGATACAAATCGGGCGATTACTATCAAGATGATCATGAATTCGTTCTCTGGGCAGTAGCTGATGGACATGAACTAAGACGACGAAGTTCAGACATCTTCGGTTCTTATGAAAGAATAATGGAAATACTTCCCGAAAAGGTGTTGGATCGTACAAAGTTCAATCAACGAATAAACAGCCTAAAGAAAGCTACACATGCAAGCATTCTGACCGGAACTAGGCAAGTTTGGTATGAGTTTAATGAGATTATAGTGCGAGGATACCTCCGGCTCCGAGCGAAGCAAGCAGGTATTGAACTAGAAGTAGATCATCCTGCTGTTGCCAGTCGTCTCAATCGTGAGTGATTTCCTCCAGGTCGGGCGATGCCCTTGGTGCTTCTTTGCGACGGATAGCTATCGGCGGGGTGAGGTGGGTTGGAAAACCGACCCTACCTGGCTTTTTGGTGCATTTGAGAGGTATGGTGGGGTGAACCCCGCCCTACTCGATGGCATAGGTGAAGGTGTCGTCGGCGGTATCGATGGTGACGGCGGTGATCTCTTCTCCGGCCATGGCTTTTGTGAGGATGGCGCGGGAGAGGTCGGGGAGGATGGAGTTGGTGATGATGTTGTCGATCATGCGGCCGCCTGAGTCCGGGTCTTGGCATTGGGCGACGATGTGGTCGGTCACGGCGTCGGAATAGGTCATCTCGGCACCGTGATTGGTTTTGACTCGTTTGACAATGCTGCCGAGTTTCAGTTTGGTGATCATGGCCAGCACCTCGGAGGACAGTGGATAGTAGGGAATCGTCACGATGCGGCCCAGGAGGGCGGGGGGGAAGACCTCCAGCAGCGCGGGGCGCAGGGTCTCGGCCAGGGCCTCGGGGTCGGGGCGGGCAGCACCCCGGGCGGTCATGTCCATGATGACATTGGTGCCCGCGTTGGAGGTGAGCAGGATCAGGCAGTTCTTGAAGTCGATCTCGCGGCCTGAGCCGTCTTCCATGCGGCCCTTGTCAAAGACCTGGAAGAAGAGCTCGTGGACGTCCGGATGGGCCTTTTCGACCTCATCGAGGAGGACGACGGAATAGGGTTTGCGGCGGACAGCCTCGGTGAGCCTGCCGCCTTCGCCGTAGCCCACATAGCCCGGGGGCGCGCCTTTGAGGAGGCTGACTGTGTGGGCCTCCTGGAATTCGGACATGTTGATGGTGATGACGTTTTGTTCGCCGCCGTAGATGGCCTCGGCGAGCGCCAGGGCGGTTTCGGTTTTGCCGACACCGGAGGGGCCGGCGAGCATGAAGACGCCGATGGGTTTGTCGGGGTTGTCGAGTTTGGCGCGGTTGGTCTCGATCCGTTTGGCGATCATCTTGAGGCCGTGATCCTGGCCCACCACGCGTTCCTGGAGGCGGTCTACCAGGGTGAGGATGGCTTGAACCTCGTCGGTGACCATGCGACCGACGGGGATGCCGGTCCAGTCGCCGACGACAGAGGCCACGGCCTGGGCGTCGACATGGGCGTAGATCATGCGGTCATCGGGGTCGCGGGCTTCGAGTTCCTGGACCTTGGTGGCGAGGGCTGCGCGTAGGGCTGCGGCGTCTTCGTAGGTGAGGGGTGCGTGGTTTGGGTCGGTGGTGGGGGCGGCCTCCTCAGGGGCCCCTTGGGCCGCTTCGTCGGCCGCGTCGGCATTTGCCTCCGGCCCGGTGTCGGAGGGTTGATCGTCAACGGGGAGCGTGGCGGGGGTGTCGCCGGTGAGTTGGGCGCGCAGGTCGAGGATGTCGGCCACGACCTGCTTTTCGGTTTGGTACTTGGCGTCATGTTCGGCGAGGTGGGCCTCGGCTGTGGTGAGTTCCTCGCGGATCTCGGCGATGCGGTCTTCGTTGACCTCGCCCAGGTCGGCCTGGCGTTCCTTGGCGCCCAGTTCGGCGGTGAGGCTGGCGATCTGGGCCTGGATGTCGGCGATGGCGGCGGGGGTCGTGGACTGGCTGATGGCGACGCGGGCGGCAGCGGTGTCGAGCAGGCTGACAGCCTTGTCGGGGAGCTGGCGGGCTGGGATGTAGCGGTGGGAGAGCTGGACGGCGGCAACGATCGCCTCGTCCGAGATGCGGACCTGGTGGTGGGCTTCCATGGGGGTCATGATGCCGCGGAGCATGTAGCAGCAGCGGTCGATATCGGGTTCATCCACGCTGATGGGCTGGAAGCGGCGGGTCAGGGCGGGGTCTTTCTCAAAATATTTCTGGTATTCCATCCATGTGGTCGCGGTGACCGTGCGCAGCGTGCCGCGGGCGAGGGCGGGCTTCATGAGGTTGGCGGCATCTCCCGTGCCGGCCGCGCCGCCTGCGCCGATGAGGGTGTGGGCCTCGTCCACGAAAAGAATGATAGGCGTGGGGGAGCCCTGAACCTCGTCAATGACCTGGCGGAGGCGCTGTTCGAACTCACCTTTCATGGAGGCGCCGGCCTGCATGAGGCCAATGTCCAGGCTGAGGAGGCGGACGCCGCGCAGCTGCGGGGGCACGTCGCCGGAGGCCAGGCGTTGCGCGAAACCTTCGACGACGGCGGTTTTGCCGACACCGGCCTCGCCCGTCAGGATCGGGTTGTTCTGGCGGCGCCGCATCAGGATATCGATGATCTGGCGGATTTCCTCGTCGCGGCCGACGATGGGGTCCATCTCGCCCGATTGGGCCTGGGCGGTCATGTCGATGCAGAACCGGTCCAGCGCGGTGGTGCCGGTTTTGGTCGCGGGCGCGCCATCGGCGGCAGGGGCACCGCCCATGCCTGCACCATCCATGGACCCCATGTCTTCTTCTTCGGAGAGCTTCCAGGCGCCGCGGGCATCGTTGGCGACCGTGGTGGGATCGAGGCCTGCGAGGGTTTTTGAAATGGAGCCCAAAGCGGGGTTGAGCCGGTCGTCCTTGAGCAAGGCCACAAGCATATGGCCCGTGCGGATGGAGGGCTCCCCGAACAGGAGCGTGGCGTAGTGCCAGCCGCGGTCAAGCATGTCGATGATGTGGGAGGAAAATCCCGGCATCTCGGTCACGTTTTTCTTGAACGTATCGATGGCGGCCTGCACCTCCATCATCACCTTGGCGCGGTCGATGCCGTAATGTTGGAGCGCCACGGTGATGTCGGAGCGGTCATTCATCAGCATGTGGAGTAACCAATGGCTGAGCTCGACATTGCGGTTGCCTTCGTTCTTGGCGTGGCGCAGGGCCTTCATGAAGGCGTCATAGCCGGTGCGATTCAATTTCCCGGCGACCGTTTCGAGGCTGATATCTGACATGTTGGTCCCTATCGGTGTGTAAATGTTTTTTGAGGTAAATCTCAGGGCGCACCGGATTGATGCAAGCTAAATGTCGCGTCGGCGATGTATTCGCCTGGTTCTCCGTCTTCGGGGGCGGACCAGGAGGTCCAGCCGAGTTGCCCACTTTGACCCAGCTGGGCGGCGGGGCGGTTCGCCTTGGGTAGCGCCAGTTGCAGATCGAAATCAACAGTGTCGCCCAGGTAGAAATGCACCAGATCGGCGAGCCGTTGAAATTGTGGCCCGCCGGGGAGGAAGGTGCGGTAATCCTCTACATCCTCGGTCCGGATCTTGATCAGCGCCTTATCATTGATGGAATAGACGCGGGCGCCAAGATAGGTGTTTTGGCCCAGGCTTGCACCGGATTGGCCCGCGCGGCTGAGATCGCTGTCTTCGAATTCGAGCCAGATACCCTTGCGTTCCTCAATCTCGACCTCGACGCCCAGGATGCCACGCAGGACCTGTTCCAGGCGGGAGGCGGATTTCACACGGCTGCCCAGGACGCCTGCATAGGGCAGCTTAGCAATGTCAGGCACGCCGTCGCGGTCGCGGTAAGGGGACGTGCCGATGCCCACCATGCTGCCGACATATGCGGCAAACCGATCCTCGGCGGGGCGGTCGAACTGGGTGATGGGCCGCGCATCGGCCCAGGCCCGGTAAAAGAGCTGGAGCATCCGCGTGGCGAATATATCGGTGAAGCGAATGAAGCTGTCATCGTTGCGGTCGTTCCAGCGATAGGCCTCGATCGTGGTCAAAAGCGGCAGCGCGCCTTGGGGGCCGAAGAAGCCAAGGAATTTGGAGCGGATCGATGGTGGCTTGCCGTATTCCACGCGGAAATCGCTGATATTGGAGGCCGGGAAATCCAGGAAAGGGTCCTGACCCAGACGCACGATTTCCTGGGCTGTGACGGCCGCCTTGCCTACGCGCGGCTTGTCGGGGGAGGCGCGTTCCAATTCGCGCAAAAGGGCGAAGAGGTCGAACCGGTAGGGCTCCGTCTCCAGCAGGTCTCGGCGGTCCGTCTTCATAGCAGGGGGCCGGTGCCGGAGCGGGGTGGAAAGCGCATGACTTCCCCCCGTTGTTCAGAGATCAGGACGGTTTCGGTAAAGCTGTTGATATGGGTGTAATCAGCAAAGAACCGGTCAAGGACGGCGCCCAGCAGCATGATGCCTGACCCCTCAAAGGCGCGTTCATCGAAGGTAAGTTTCACTTCCGTCCCGCGCGCGGCATGAAAGCCATCATCGCGGCGGAGCGAGCGCGTGATGGGTCGGCTGGCGATGCCGTTAATGCCGCGAAGTTGCCGTTCGGTGACCGAGTCGCTTTGATCGGAGAAAAGCGACAGGATCTCGCGCAGACCGCCTGCGGGGTCGGTTGGGTGGCGGTCCTTGAGGCCCAGATGGTTGAATGAGAGCAGGTTCACCAGCCGCCAGAGAACCTCCCCATGATGGCCAAGGCGGGGATCGGCGCGTTCCATCTCGGCAATGCTTTCGCGCGGGGCGGTGGGGCCGCTGATGCAGCGCAAGGCGACGGTGACGTCGTCGGTCAGGCGGAAATCAACCTCTGACTGGCCGATGGGAAGCTGCGTTACGAGGTGGCGGTTAGAGCACAGCGCGACAACCTGCAGGCGTTGGACGCGTTCTTCATCATCAAGGCCCGCTGGCTCAAAAAGCGACATGTAGGTTTCGGTCCCCACATAGCTGCCGCCAAAGCCAAAGCGGCGCTCCTTTTCGGTCAGGCGTCGGGGCCGATGGCGCGTGGTGAAGTAGAGAGCATCTTGGGGGCGAACCTCCCCGTCGGGCAGGGAGTAGAGCGGGTGGACCTGAACCTTTTTGCGCACGCCCGGGTAGTGGGCTTTGACATCGATGATGCGGTGCAGTTCGTAATTCACGGCAGGCGAGCTGTCGGGGACCACGATGAATTCGTTGAATTTCGGGTCGGGGCGGACGCGGCTGCAGCGTTCTTCGAACAGGTTGATCGCGGGGGCGGCATAGAGGCGGATATTGTCGGGCGTGATCAGGGGGGCGAGTTTGGGCTGAGCCGTGTCGAATTCAATGATCACGTCGAACATCGGCGACGGGATTTGCTTGAGCAGAGCCTGGAGGCCCGTGAGGCGGAAGCCAAGGAATTTTTGCGGCAAGGTGTAGAAATCGCGCAGGAGCGAAAAGCCCTGGAAAACGCGATCGTCCTCGGGGTAGAGGCTTTCGGGCTGATCGAAGCCAATCTGTTGGATGAAATCCGGGGGGCAGCGCAGAAAAACCGGGTCACCGCGCCGGTCGAGATAGCGCAGGGTCACGCGGTTGGTGTTCGAAAAGAGCTGTTCGTACAGCATGATCATATCGGCAGTGTTGCCGGTCAGGTGGATAGGCAGTTCATCACAGCGCACCTCGTTCACCTGGAGGGGTTTTTCGCCTTTCTTTGGCTTTGCCTCGGGATCCGCCGCCTCGTTCGTGGTGCGACGGAAGAGGCGCAGGCGGAGCCCGGCGGAGGTTTCCGGCGAAACCTCGATACCCAGGGATTGGATCGGGCCGGGGCTGGGCAGGTAGGCGGCGCGGTCGATGTCGAAGGGCCAGAGGGTGAGGGGGGCCGATAGGCGAAAGCGGGCGCTGACCCGCTGTTCCCGTTCGACGTATGTGGCGTCCAGATAGGCGCCTGCCGGGAATTTCTCGCCCTTGGCCAGGTCCTTTTCGCTATAATCGGGGGTGGCCTGGACGATCATGGCTGCGGGCGTGGGGGCCAGGTAGTTAGGCAGTAGCTGGTCGAGCAGGGCGCGGGTGAAGGTGCTGAATTCGCTTTGCAATTTCAGCTGGACGCGGGCTGCTAGAAAGGCGCTGCCTTCCAGCAGGCCCGCAAGGCCTGGGTCCAGCTTGTCTTCGGTCAGGCCACCCAGGCGTTCGGCGATCCCTGGATATTCCTCGGCAAATTCGCGGGAGCGTTCGTAAAGAAGGGCGAGTTCCTGGTTATAGGCTTCCAGAAATTCCTTTTTCATTCCGGGGCCGCCAGGTTGGTGAACTTCATCTTGCCAGAGCCTACATCAATCTCGGCGGTGAATTCCATGGGGATATCAAGGGGTTTGCAGGCCATTTCCGCATAGATGTCAAAGACGAGCTTCTGGTTCACGTCATCGAACTCTTCGTGCATGTCGACTTGCATCGTCTCCGGGATGAAACGCGGTTCGCAGTTCAGCAGCGCATCCGACAGACGGCGGGGCAGGTTGGAATATTTCACGTCCTCGCTGGTCATGTTGGACATATCTACCACGCCATAGTTCAAGACGGAGCGGTTGACATAGCTATATTCATCCAGCTTTTGGATCGCATCCAGGTTTATGGTGTTGGCGAGGTGGACCAGATCAATCTCTAGGTTGCGCTTGAGCTGCGCTTCGTTCGCGCCGCGGCGGCGCATGGCAGCGCGTTCCGACAGCACCCGTTCACCATCGCGATATTCCAAACCGTCCGATTTCGTATCTTTGGCCTTATGAGCCTCGCGGAAGGCATACATGATCGGGATTTGCAGCTGTTTTTTGATCTCACGTGCCATGATCCGCATCCGATCCCGGTAAGAAAAAGGCGGGCTGCATAGTGCAGCCCGCCCGAAACCATCGTGCTATCCGCCTGGAAATTCAAGCGGCGCGGCAGGGGCCGCTTAGCTGCCTTCGTTTGTTGCGACGTTGTAGGTCATGCTGCCACCATCGGACAGGATACCGTCGGCTGCCTGAACCATGTACTGGGTCTGGATCTGGCGGAAGTTCAACGAAAAGTTTTCACTGATATAGTCCAGACCGTCAGCCGAACCACCGATCGAGTAGGATGACACGATGCAGTCATTCAGAGTGATCGTGTAGTATTCCTTCAGGCCTTCACCTGTGGATTTGAAGACTTTCAGGACTGCTGTGGCATAGTGGGCACCAAGGCAGACTTTTTTTGCCAAGTCGGAGGATGACTTATCGAGCTTCTTCGACATCATCAGGTCGCCGCACGAGCACTGACCACCGCCACCACCGCCACCGCGGTGGAAGGTGCCCGACTGGTGAAAGTCGAGGCTGTACTGATCAATGTCGATTTTGTTTTCGTAGCCCTTGAGCTGGCTTTCGCCGTTAACGGTGTTCAGGTCCAGGATCATGCTGAGAGCCATGATATTATCTCCTAAGTTTTGCTATGCATATGTTATGACAATTCGAGTGGTCGTGTGGGTTAGCTGCCCGAGGGCAGCCGGGATACCAGGCTCATGCCGATATCCATGCCTTCCATCTGGAAGTGCGGACGTAGAAAGAATTTGCCCATGTAGTAACCCGGATTTTCCTCATCCTCGATCACCTGAATTTCAGCACCGGCGAGTGGCCGACGGGCCTTTGTTTCTTCAGACGAGTTTTGAGGATCACCATCAACATATTGGTTAATCCAGGTCTTCAAATACCGTTCGAGCTGATCTTTCTCCTTCGTCGCACCGATTTGGTCACGTACCATGCATTTCAGGTAGTGGCTGAACCGGGACACAGCGAAGATATAGGGCAAGCGGCTGCTCAGATTATCCGAGGCGGTCGCAAGCTCATCTTGATAGGACTTAGGCGAGTACAGCGTCTGTGCACCGATAAAGGCCGCCTTGTCCGTATTTTTGCGATGGATCAGGCCTATAATACCGGCCTTTGACATCTCTCCCTCGCGGCGGTCGCTTATCGCGATCTCGGTCGGGCATTTCATATCGATCCCACCATCATCGGTCGGAAAGGTATGCGTCGGCAGGTTGATCACCTCACCGCCGGACTGGACGCCGCGAATACGGACGGTCCACCCATGTTCCTTGTGCGCGCGGGCGACGTTAGCGGCCATCGCATAGGCCGCATTCATCCACGCGTATTTTTCGCCAGTATGGCCGTCGGTCTCTTCCTCGAAATTAAAGGCTTCCACCGGCAGGCTGTTCTGACCGTAGGGTTCCCGTGCCAAGACACGGGGGGCCGTGAGTGCGATAAAGCGGGAGTTTTCGCTGTCACGCAAAGACTTCCACCCGGCATAATCTGGAGTTTCCAGAATTGAATTCAGGTCGGCGGGGTTGGTCAACTCATTCCAGCTGTCCATGTTGAACAGACCCGACCCGATTGACGACAGGAACGGCGCACAGGATGCCGCCGCGATCTTACCCATGTCGCGCAGCAAGCGAACATCGGCAGGGCTGTGGTCAAAGTAGAAATCACCGATGAGCGCACCAAACGGCTGGCCTCCAAGTTGACCAAACTCCGACTCATACACTTTCTTAAAGAGCGGGCTTTGGTCCCATTTTGCACCGGGGAAGCGACGCAACTCTTTTTCCAGTTCACCCTTCGAGACGTTCATGACCTTGATCTTCATGGACGTGTCGGGTTCGGAGTTGTTCACGCAATACGCCAAGCCACGCCAAGCGCTTTCGACCTTTTGAAATTCCTCATGGTGGAGGATTTCATTCATCTGTGACGTCAGTTTAGTGTCCAACTTTGAGATCATCTCGTCGATCGTATCGAGGATGTCCGTTTTGATCACAGTGCTATCGGACAGCGCCTCTTTGACCAGAGTGCCGACGGCATTCTCAACTTCGGTGGCCGCGGTCTCGCTGCGTGGTTTGAAATTCTGCTTCAGAAGTGCGGAAAACTCATCGACTTCTGAGATTGCGCCGCCATCGGCAGCTTGGTCCTGTTGGGCTTCGGTGGCCATGTCTGGTCTCTTCCCGTTTTTGTTCCATCAGGCGGCTAGGTCGCCGCGCGGATCAATCAGGCGTCTTCGCCGCCGTCACCGTCTTTTTGTTCGTTCATCAACGCCATCATCTTAGGATCTGCCAGAAGTTGTGCCAACTGATCCTGTGCCGCCGATTTACCATTCATGTAACGCTGCAGATTGGCCAGTTGATCGCGTGCTTCCAGCAACTTCGCCAGCGCTGGCACCTGTTTTGCGATCTCACCAGGGTCAAGATCTTCCATTTTGTGGAAATCGAGCTTGACCGACAGCTTTTCGTCTTCTTCACCCAGTTTGTTAGCAACATTCATGCTGACGCCTGGAGCAACGGCATGCATGAAGTCATCGAAGTTTTCCGTGTCAACGAGCGTAAAATTGCGATCTGCGATGGCATCTTTCTCCACCTCAGACGAATTTCCCGACAGATCAGACATCACGCCCATAACAAATGGCAATTCAATGTTTTTTTCGGCGTCGTAAGGATCGGCATACGCGATCTGAACACGCGGCGGACGATTCCTACGAAGGAACCCTGATGCTGAATCAGATGCCATGTATTTTCTCCCGATCTTTGCTGGGAAGGCCAGCGTGTAACAACTTCGTCAATTCTAATACGCTCAATGTGGTCATCCTATTGGCTGCGGTCAAGACCCCTGTTGAACATGCGCAAAAAGATCGTTGATGATGGCGGAGAAGTCCCTGTTCAAAAAGGTTTTTGCCTTGAACAGAAGGATCGGTACCGGACTGGACGGTTCGGTCTGGCGGAAGAACGCTTCGACATTCGAGATGAGCGCTGCGGCCTGGTCGCGATTTTCGGCCTGCATGGGGTTCGCAGGCGGGGTGTCACTTTCGGTCACATCCGCGTTTCCCGTATCCTCGGACAGCATGCGCATGCGGCCGACTGTCATACGGAACCCTGTTTCCGAGCCAAAGTCGATGCGGGCTTGTTCCGCCACTTCCGGCAACAGTGTTTCAAGTGCGACGATCAGGGGTTTGCCGATCAGCAACCGGGCCTGACGGATCAAAAGCAGCCCTGGGGAGGAGGGTTCGACCCGGGCGAAATAGCCTTCGACGGCTTCCAATGCCGCCCGTGCTTCGCCGTGATTCCCGATAGGGCCAACGGCCACGGGCGGTCCGCCTTGCACCAATGCGGGGCCGTCATCCTCTACCGCAGCATCCCCCTGATCTGCAATCTGTGCATCATCTTGCGCGGCGTCATCCGAGGTGAGGTCCGGTCGTGCTTCCAGGATGAAGGCGATCATATCCGCCAGGATCTTTTCGATATTGTCGGTCTGTGGGGCGAATGGTTGCGCACAGGTCTTGCTGCGCAGGTCAATGGCCTTTATCGCGGCCTGGGCTGCACTGAGCGCCGCAAAGATCTTATCGACTTCAGCAGCGTTTTCAGAAGTTTTCAATGCACCTTGTATGGATCCGGCATCGGCCGGATTTTCCCCCTCGCGGGCATCCTTTTTGCCTGAGGCCACCAAGAAGTCACGATATGTGATCATATCCAACCGTCTGTCGCGCAGCAGCGGCGCATGTTCCAGTGGCATAACGACGGTCGACAGATCATCCAGAAGCTCGAATTGATTGCGCCGCTCTGTGACGTCGCCATCGACAATCCGCGGGTGAACATCTTCCCAGAAGGTTTCGGTCAGCGTGTTACAGGCCTGGATGCATTCGCTAACGCCGACGATATTGCCGCCAAGCGCCTGAAATTTCGCCTCCAGCACCAAAAGTCGCAGGTCCCGGGAGCGATCCAGAAGGGTTGCGATTTCCTTAACCTCTGTCTTGAGATCGATGTCCTTGCGGTCAAAGGGTTGGCCATTGGTCAGAAAACGTTCGGGGATGCGGGCCAGGGCTTCGTAGTAATAATCAAGATATGCGTCGTCCCCTTCGGCATCCAAATCTGGACCACAGGGATGGTCATCGGAAATCGGTTCAAGCAGGGGGTCAAAACGCATCGGGCCGTCCAAAATGATCTATGCCGCCCCGAAAGGGACGGCATATCGGTTGGCCCGTCAAGGCCGGTCTGGGTCCGTCGGGTTTACTGAACGGCGATGCGCAGTTCCACACGGCGATTTTCAGGATCCATCGCATTATCGGTACGTGGCTGGGTTTCCCCCAAACCGATGGCATCCAAGCGGGCAGCGCTCACACCAAGGTCGACCAGATATTGCTGCACCGAAGCGGCCCGCGCTTTTGACAATTGGTCATTGTAGCCGTCGATTCCGCGGGCATCCGTATGCCCTTCGACCACAAAACTGGCATTCTGCAGGCGATCATCCTGCAAAGCGTTTGCAAACACAGCGAGGTTTTCGCGTGCTTCTGCGGTCAGGTCGGCTGAGTCCAACTCAAAGTTGATCAGCATATCCATGCCGTCGGGCTCGGGCGGGGCACATTCCTCTGATGTGCCGATGCAGATACCGCGGCTCAAGCCCAAATTGGCAGATTCGACCATGAAGTCGACAACATCCTCTGCCTTGATCCTGGGCTGCTCTGCGACGACGGGCAGCGCAGTCATAAGTGCGACGGCAGACACGAGAATAACACGGTGCATGAGATTGACCCTTAGTGAAATGAATTACCATTTGTATGTGAATTCGACCAACAAATGTCAAGATTTGAGGCCAAAAACAGAAGGTATGGATCCCCCTACTTGTTGCCGATCGTATCGTCGTAAGCTTTTGCGAAATAAGCCAAAAACACATCAAGCATACCATTTTCATAAGGTTGCGTTTTTGCGTCCCAGCGTTCCACGAACAGTTCCCAGGATTTCGCGTTGCGCGATGAAAATCTGTTGCCTTCGATCTTGTTCTGGATCGCGGTGGGGCTGAGATCCTCCAGCAATCGGCTGATCGCTGGCTGCAGGGCGGCATGCACGGCGAATTGATGCTGTTTGACGTCATCGAATGATGATTGGATCGCCTGACTGCCACGTTGAAAGCCGGGGCGGCCGGGACCGAACATAACCTCAAGTGCTTCGGGGCTTGTCGGGATGAACTTCAGGGGGTTATTGGCGTCGTGGCCAATCATCGTCCGGCTGCCGCTCTTGACCATCTGCTTCGCTTCCGCCCGAACTCGCAACAAACCTGCCAGTTCATCCGCCATGATCCGCAAGGTGGCGCCAAACTCTTGGGCTGCATGTTTCGGATCAACGCCATCCAGCGCGTCAGGGGCCATGCCAGCACTTTCACAAATCGCTGCCAGAATGTCGGTGTCGCCTTTGGTCTCAGGTTTGGTGGCCGACCCTTTGGGAGCTGTCGGCTTGCGAAATGATTCCGCCTTGGGCGGAGGCGTTTTCGGGGGTGGCGCCTTTGCTGATGATGGGGCCATGTCCGGCGGCGCCGTGATCGCGGTCTTTGCAGGCGCTTTGGGCTCGGGTGGCGTAATCATGGGTGGGGCCGTATGTTCCGGTGCGCCAAACGGGGATGGCGGGCTGGCTGGCTGATCCGACAAGGCAGACCTCGCCGATGGCGATGGGCTGTTGGAAAACGGATCTTTTGGCGGCGTCGTCGGTGCCGGGACCGGATCCGCCCTTGGTTCGGGCGGTGCGGGATCGGGGCTTCCGAACGGGCTTTCGGCGTCTTCATCCTGCAGAGGCTCCGAACCGAACGGCGTACCAGAGACGGGCGCATTTGTGACGAATGCGTTGCCCGCATCGGGTCGTTGAACGGCCGGTTCGGCAAATGCAGGTGTGGATATGTGCTGTGATCCGAAATCGGGTTGCGATACGGGCGGTGGCGTTGGATCGAATGCGCCGCCGGGTGCGGCCGCACCGCCAATGGACCAGATATCGGCGCCGGAAGCGGGTGGCGGGAAGCCAGCTGTACCACTCGGCTGCGCCGCGGCCACATCCGCGCCTTCCAGATCAGTCAGAACGACGTAATGACCAATCTGCAGCCGGTCGCCATGTTGCAACTGATGCGGGCTTCGGACCCGCATGGAGCCGCCATTGACGAATGTTCCGTTGGTCGAGACGTCGTATAGCCAGTAATTGCCGCCTTCATACCGAACCTCGATATGACAGCTGGAGACGAACCTGTTGGGGTCTGGCAAGGTCCAGTCCATATTGGTGTCGCGCCCGATCTCAAACCCCGCCCCACTGACGGAATATTCCAGCGGACCGCCGTCGGGCAGGCTGGAAAAATTGTCAATCCGCAAGGTCAGGGTCATGGGCAGGCTACCTTGGGCCGTTCATCTTTTCGCGCATCGAGGCAGCGCGTGAGTTCGGACGGACAGCCGGTTCAGATGATCCGACTGCGACATGAAATGCCAAACGCGCAACGCGATCAGCATCCTACTGTTATGGTGTTCAAGCGGCGGGATGCAAGTCAGTCGGACCATACCCGCCAGCCCGGGCGATGTTCGGGCCGGTTCAGTTGTCCTGACCCAATCGCAGGGCCATGCGCGTGAACCGTCCCAGATGCTCTGCCCGTTCTGACACATCCACACGGGCCAGAACCGATAGAATCCCGGCGTTGACTGCGCGCGCGGTAAGATGCGGGGCAGGCGGAACAGGCGGCATTTCCGGGCCAACCATGGAGCCGCCGGACCAACCCGCCCCCAAGGCGATCCAGACACCTGGCGTCTTTGCCTTGGCATCCATGGCCGTATCTAGCGCATCATAGCGGCTTTCTTCTTCGGGATTGCCCACCCAATCTGCGGCCAGCACCATCATGTCCCGATCATGGTCGTCCAGGGTGTGATCCAGCATCTTGAGGCATTCATGCCCCCACCAGACGGCAAACCGGCGCGGCAGAACATAGGCGCAAAACGTGATGGCCTCTTCAGGGATGTCGCCTTTGACGATCTGGTTGATGAAATCGACCGTGCTGTGGCCATCAGGCCGCGCGGTAATGTCCTCGGTCACCTCAGGGATCTCGTCAAACAACTCCTGCGCCATGGCAAAGCGAAAGTTGCTGCGTGCGGTTGGGGTGGTGGTGGGTGGCCCGACTTGCGTGTTGCTCACATCTCCTCTCCCGCTGGTTAATTGATCTTCACCAAAGCGCCCTGAACGGTCATGAGCGCACTGGCTTTGTGGGTCGACAGCAAACCTTCGGTATTCAACGTGGTCAGCGCCTTCACATCGACCTGGAGCCCTTCGATCTTGACCCCGCTCTGGTCGATCTTGATTTTGTTCATTCCCACTTTCAGCTCAATCGATTGCATGCTTTCAATCGTAATGGCCTGCAGGCCGTTGATATCCGTGGTCTTGGTCACGGTCAGCTTTTCGGCCCCCATGACATCGCTGGTACGGTTTTTGGTGACCTTGTGAGTCTCGGCTCCCTTGATCTGGGTATCGTGGTTGCCACCGATGGTTCGTTTCTCTCCGCCATCGATCAGATAGGTCGAGTTCTTCTCAATATGGTGGGCTTCGTCATTCTTGACCGTGCGGGTCTCGTCATGGCCGATGACCGTGTCGCGGTCATTGTCCACCTCGCGCGTTTCGTTCTGCAGAACCTTGGTCGACATGTCCAACTGGGCGTGCTGCCGGAACAACTCCTCCCCCTTTGTGTCGTCAAAGACCAGTTCGTTATAGCCACCGCCACCAACGGTGCTGTCGGATTTGATGCCGCCCAGGTTCTTTTCGCCCGGCAGGTCATAGGGCGGCATATTGTCGGCATTGTAGACGCAGCCCACAACGAGCGGCTGGTCGGGGTCCCCCTCAATGAAATCGACCACCACCTCCATCCCGATGCGAGGGATGTACATGCTGCCCCATTTGTTACCCGCCCACATCTGTGCGACGCGGCATCGCATGGAATGGGCCCCTGCCAGATCCCAATGAAAGCGGACAAGGATGCGACCGTATTCATCGCAATCGATCTCTTCTCCATCCGCGCCGACCACCCATGCAGTTTGCGGCCCGTGCACGCGCGTTTCCTCGGTTTTGCGGATGGGTGCGAACGGGACCTCTGTCGTCACGAACTCATAATGCCCGACATACACTTCCTTCTGACCACCGGTTGAACCAGATCCATAGGCCTCGGATCGGAAGGAATGATGGGCACGGGCGCACAGATATTCCCTGTCCACCAAGTCATCCTTCAAATGGCCCGTGGCAGTCATCCGCATGCCGGAACATAGCGTGATTATGTTCCCGCTGGCGGAGTGGCGCTTGTCGGCAGAGCGTTCCTGTTCGGTCCGCAGCCGCGCCACATCCTTGCCCTGACCCTCATCCAAATAGGTGCCTGGATAGTCGAAGCTTTCGATCTGCCCGTTTTGGTAGGCAGCATCACCGGTCTGTTCGACCCGCATGTTGGCCGTAGGCGTTTTAAAGTTGTAGCCGGTCATGACGATCTTGCCTGTGGTCAGGTTCCGCTTGGGTGACCAGGCCCAAAAATGCTCTTCATCGCTGCTATGGGCGCCACTGACGGTGCCATAATAGGGGCGGCTACTTCCAAGGATGGCTTCGAAGTTGTCATGGCTGTCGACGAGGGCCATGACATGTTCGCCTTCACCGTGGGCGAAGTAGTAATTTATACCATATTTTTCCATGATGCGGCTGACAAAGGTCAGATCGCTTTCGCGGTATTGCACCGTATATTCCAGAACGGGATAAGTCCGGGTCAGCCGATCCTCAAAAGGACCGCTCCCGTATTCACCAAGGACTTCGGCGATGATTTCGGGAGCGGTTTTTTCGTGGAAAATGCGTTGGTTGCGGCGGCGACTGCCCAGCCAGATCCAAGGTCGCAGGACCAGGCGATAGATATTTCCCGTCTCGCCGACACCGACATATTGCCCGTCAGCCAGGATGCCGTCATACCACTTTTTGTCTTTATAGACATGGGTCAGCTCTACCGAAATATGGTGTCCGATCAGCGCGTCAAAATCGATATCGGGATCGTCGCTGATCGCCTCGATCCGGTATTCGAAAAGATCGTTGATCGCGTCGGTGCCATCGAACCGCAATAGACCCAGCTTGTCTGGGCCCAGCGGCGTGTGCAGGATCCCGAGCCGACCCTGCTGGGAAATATTCAAAGCCATAGCCAGGCGTCTCACTCTTATTTTGTTCAAATTGGTCGAGGGAATGTGTTCGACCGCGTGCGTCAAAAAATAACTTTTGTTACAGTTGCATGGGGGCCTTTTTGTTTCAAGGCCTGTGGATGGAGACAGACTTGTGCCGTCTTTGCTCCATGGCTGCCTTTATTTTGAGCCGTGTACCGAGGCCGTGATACAGATCGCCTCAGGAGGTTGTTGCGCTGCAGCAACACAACCCGTTTCACAAGATATCTAGGCGACCGATTTGGGCATTACACTGCGTTAAGTTGTTGAGGGTCCACGGGGCCGATCATAGGGTGCGGACCAATCGTGCTCGTTGGGAATCCGGGCCTGTTGAGAGGATGGATCGCCATGACCGCCCCCGCCAGCACCTGTCTGGTTGTGCCACATGCCTTGAATGCTGGCATTGATTTTGCCCATGGCTTGAACTCCTTGACATCACCTGTGGCGCTGGCCGCGCTTGCCATCGGTCTATCTGGCACCGGCGCGTTAGCGCAGGCCACCGATACTCTGACTGCGGACTTTGAAAATCCGAGTGGCCAGACCGAAAGCATTGACAGAAATCTGGATGGTGCGGGGTTCAACTATACCAATCGCGGCCGGACCGAGGTCTTTAACGGCAACATCAGCAATGTGGGGACTTACACCAACGCCGAGGACACAACCGCTATTTCTAATGGCACAGGGCCGCGGTCCCTTGAGGCAGGGACGGTCGTCAATCAGGCGGATCTGTTTATCAACGTGCAGGGGCGTGTCACGTCGACTGCCGGGAACATCACCAGCAGCGGCACGATCCGTTTGTCTAACAGTGCCAGCCTGATCAGCCAAGGCAATATCACGCTAGATGTGGGTGGCACCTTGACGGTCCGCGACGTGACCACCCGGCCCAATGGCGCGGTCACGATCACCGCGATTGGTGGCACGGTCACCAATGCAGGGGAGATGGATCTGCTATCCGACACCCAGACCAACGTGAACGGTGCGCTAAATACGACTGCCTCCGGCGAGATCGATATCGCGAATGACGGTGAGCTTAATGTCAGCGATGGGATCCAGAACCAGGGAGATATCACATCGGCCGGAACGATTGGGGCCGATATCCTCAATGACGGCTCCATCACAGCCCAAGGGCGGATCAACGGCGCCATCACCAACCAAAGCAATGGAGAGATTAACGTAAATGCCGCTCTTGCAGGGGTCGCCAGGCTAACCAACAACGATGATGCGATTGTTCGGATCGATGGTGGGACGCTGGATGTGGTTGGCGCGATCCAGAACAATTCCCGGATGATCGTCGATGGTACGGTGTCGGCCACGACCATAACCAATACCGATGTTTTGAATGCCGAAGGTGCGTTTACCGGCAACGTTATCAATACTGGTGCTGGGGCGCGGATGACGGTTACCGGCAACCTGACCCAAGAGGGCACTATTGAGATCGGCAACAACACTTTCCTCGATGTCTCGGGTGGCAATTACACCGAGGCGCGGTCCCTGACCAACCGGGGGACCGTAACGCTCACCAATAATCGTAGGTTTGAGGCGACCACGATAAGCAATCAAGGCGCAGGCCGTGTTACGGTTGAGACGGATTCAACCCTGCAGGCTGATACAATTACCAATGGCGGTAGAATCACCAGCACTGGCACGATTGCCGGTGACCTGACCGTCAACACGACAGGAATTTTGACCGCCAGCGGCACAATTGATGGGGATGTGACCAGCGCGGGCGCTTCAGTTGCGTTGGGCGCCTTGGATGTCGATGGGGATGTATTGATCAGCGGTGGGACTTTTGATGTTGCCGCCGATGCGGATCCCAACACCACTGACCGCACCGACGTGAGTGGTACTGTGACCAATGGCGCGACATTGCGGGTCAATGCGGATACCGAGTTGGAAGCGACCGACGTCATCAACCAAAGCGACGGGACATTGACATCCGCTGGCACGATTGATGCGGATGTGAGCAATCAGGGGGCGGCGACGTTACAAAATCGGATTGAAGGCGATCTGAATAATTCCGGTGATGGGGTGGTGACACTTTCCGACGATCTGGAGGTGACATTGGATGTCGACAACCAGACGGCCGGCCGGATCGTTGTTGGCACCAACACATTGATCACACGCAGCCTGACGAACGGGTCCGGCGCAGAGGTCACCAGCGATGCGGGCGGCGGTCTTGTGCCTCCCGGCGATATCGACGTGGCAGGCGCGATCGTCAATGCGGGCACCATCACCAGCAACGGCATCTTGTCTGGGAGCCGTTTGGATAATTCCGGCCAGGTCACGACGGGCGCAAATGCCGCCACATTCACTGGCGTCTTGGATAATAATTCAGGCGGTACGTTCACCCAGGGCACGGGCACCACAACAGCGGCTAGCATCACCAATGACGGCGACGTGGTCATCAATGGTGGACTATTGGATATCGCAGGCACTGTTACCAATGACGGTAATATCGACGTCAATTCCGGTGAATTGGAGGCGAACCGGCTGGCGGTGGACGGGACGGGTACGGTCGACGTGGCCACGGGTGGCACTCTGGATATCAATACAATTGTCAATGCGGGGCGCATCACCTCGCTTGGGACATTGGACGGGGTAATCACCAATAACGGAACGCTTTCGGCAGCGGGAACCGTCACTGGCAATATCCGGAACAATGATACGTTTACAGTCAGTGGCCCGCTGGCCGCGACCCCGTCGATCAATCTAACCAATCTCGGTACGTCCAACATTAACAGCGCATTTACTGGGCTGGGTGACATTACTAATTCCGGCGACATCACGGTGGCCAATGGCGTGGCGCTGGGCGCAGTCCGGTTTCGGTCCACGGATGGCACGGTCAGCTTGGGGACGGGGGCTCAACTGAACATTTCGGGGCCAACCTTCAGCAACACCGATGACGGGGAAGTTGCGCTTGGATCAAATGCGGCCATCAACCATGCTGGCACGGTGCGCAATACCGGCCTCATCAGCGTAACGGGGAGCGGCGCGAGGATCAATTCCGCCACCAATGTCATCAAC
Organism: Actibacterium sp. 188UL27-1; assembly: GCF_016901225.1. Taxonomy (GTDB): domain Bacteria; phylum Pseudomonadota; class Alphaproteobacteria; order Rhodobacterales; family Rhodobacteraceae; genus 188UL27-1. The sequence continues at coordinate 38,705 of NZ_JAFEUL010000011.1, forward strand.
AACAACAATGGATTTATCGATATCGGGGCGACAGGGGCGGGCAGTGCGGCGCTCAACGGTGATGTCACCAACAGCAATGGGACGATCCGCGTCGGTCGGGGCGGGTCAAGTACTGTTACGATCAATGGCAATCTGAACAACAACAATGGCGTTGTCGGTCTTATCGCCGGCCGTGGGGAGGCCGGGGACCGACTCGTGGTCAACGGCAATATGAGCAGCGCCGGAACATATCGATTTGACGTCGACCTGCAAAGCCGCACCGCTGACGTCCTGACCTTGAACGGGACCGTCACAGGTGGTCAGGTGGCGTTGGAGTTCAACCTTGGTGGTCAGGAACCAGGATTGTTCGGTACCCCGATCACCGTCGTCAATGGCACCGGTGCCAACCTCGCGAATTTCACATACAACGAAGCGGTCTTTGACAACCCGCTGGTCACCTATTCCCTGCAAAGCCAAGGCAGCAGCCTGGTTCTTGCCAACGTCGTCGATCCTGCGATTGGTGCGTTGTCGGGCAGTTTTGCGCTGGTCCAGGGTTTGATCGGATCGGTCATCAACCGGCCCTCCAGCCCATTCGTGTCTGGCTTGGCATTCGAGGATGATGATCCCTGTGGCAGTGGGACCTGGACGCGCGCGCTTGGTGGCTCTGCCACGGCGACGGGCGACACGAATAGCGGCGGTGTTGTCTTGCCCGCGACGGTTGACGCGACATTCGGAGGCCTGCAGGTCGGTTATGATTTCGGGTGTTTCAATGCAGCGTCGGGTGGCTGGGATCTGGCCGGGGGCGGTGTGATCGGGTTTAATGCCGGATCGACCGAACAGGAAAACTTTGAGTTCGATACACAGAACTTTGTGTTCACGGACCGGGTGGAAAGCGTCACCAGATCCGATTTCAGCCAGACTTCGGTTGGTGCCTATGTCGCCTTTGCCCGGGACCGGTTCAACGGCGACGTTCAACTGCGGTTCGACCGGACGGAATTTGAATTTGACAACCCCGACATTGATTTGCGTGGAGCGGAGACGACCAGCGACTCCGTCACCCTGTCCTCCAGCCTAAGCTACACCGTCCCGCTTTCAGATACCTGGACGATTGTGCCAACGGGTGGCTTTGGCCTGACATGGAGCCAGACAGACCCGATTGCCTTTACTGACGAAACGGGTCAGCAGACTGGACGCTTGAACATTGATGATCATCTGACGGCCATCGGATTTGCGGGCGTGACTGTGGCAAACACGACTGTCCGGCCCAGCGGTGACAGTGCGTTCAACCGGTTTGCGACTGCGACGGTTTATTACGACTTCTCGGATGAGCGCGACACGTCATTCACCCAGTTCGATGCTGCCGGTAATCCGATCCCCGGCGAGGCGCCTTTCGCCAGTGAGAACCTGGGAACCTTTGGCGAGGTGTCGCTGGGGCTGAGTTACATCCGGATATTGGATGGTCAATTCGGCAGCGCCAAACAGCTGAACGCCTCCATCCGGCTTGATACGCGCTTTTCCGAACGGATCGATGCCGTCAGTCTGACCGCGCAAGCGCGTTTCCAGTTTTGAAGCATGTAGCAACCTGAGCTTTCTGAAAAATGTCGGGCAATGGTCGGAATTTCCCGGCTTTTCGCGCGTAAGCTAAACTGACACTATAGCGATATTAAAACTTTGAACGGCGGTACACTGCACGATGTCCTGGTATTCCAAAGTCGCCTGGAAGGAAGGGCTCTTTCTTCAGCCTCACCATTTTCAGCAAGGCGATCGTTATTTTGAAAAGCTGTTGGAGAGCCGCACGCGGCTGATGTCCCCTTATCCTTGGGGGTACTCCCAGATCGAAATCGATCGCGATATTGCTCAGCAGATGAAGTTTGGGTTGCGCTCGGCCACGGGTATTTTTCCCGATGGTACGCCCTTTGACATGCCGGGCACCAACCAGTTGCCCGACCCCATCGACATCCCCGACGGGTCCGAAGGACAGATGGTTTGGCTGACCCTTCCCATGGCGCAGATGAACGGGCGTGAAGTGGGGACAGAGGATGAAGCGAGCCGGTCATCGCGCTATCGTCTTGGCGCCGAGACTGTGGCCGACAGTACAGCATCCATGCGGCTGGAACAGGGGATTGAGGTCGCCCATCCCCGCATCGAATTTGACATCCGCAAGACCGAGAAGCCGGGATACCACTGCTTGAAAGTCGGCCGCATCGTCGAGGTACGCGACAAGACGGTGATCTTCGATGAAAAGTTCGCGCCGCCTGTCCTGAGCATTCAGGCTCATCCCGTGGTGGCTGGCTGGATCGAGCGGGTCGTGGGCTGGACCGAAACCAAACTGGAGAGTCTGGCGCGCTATGCTTCTGATCCATCTTCGGGCGGGGGGTTGCAGGCCACCGACTATTTCATGTTGTTGGTCCTGAACCGCGAGATCAATTTGCTAAAGCATTACCGCGGCAGCAAATACATTCATCCCGAAGAGCTGTACCAGTTGTTGCTGCGGCTTGCGGGGGAGTTATGGACGTTTGACACCAAGCGTCTGGCGCCGGAATACAAACCCTTTGACCAAGACAATCTGGAAGAGGTGTTTGAACCCGTCGTGCGCGACATCCAGCGGCTGCTGAGCCGTGATGTGGGGCGTGCCGTGAGGCTTGACCTACAGGAAGTGCATCCGGGCAGCTTTATTGCCAAAGTGGGCGACCGAAACCTATTCCGCGATGCCAGCTTTGTGGTGGAGGTTGCGGCCAACAAACCGCTGACCCAGGTGCAGCAGCAATTCCCGGCCCTTTGCAAAGTGGGTCCGAATACCCAAATGAACGCCATTGTGAACAATAATTTGCCTGGACTGGAGCTGGTACATACGCCCACGCCGCCGCGTCAGATCCGCGCCGTGACGAGCCACGTCTATTTCTATATTGATAAGAATAACCCGATGTGGCGCGAGTTTTCGACAGCGCCGGCGATCGGGATGCATTTCGCAGGCTCATGGCCAGACCTCAAGCTTGAGCTGTGGGCGATCCAGGAGAACCGTGCATGAGCGATAAGAAGGACGGGGGAAAAACTGTCATCCGTCCGATGCCTGGCGGTGGATTTGGTGGCGCACGTCCCGCGGGTGGTGCGCAAAAGACGGTGATTGGTGGGCTGGGTAGTGACCCCTTCGCGCCTGGTGGCGCCTTTGGCTCTCCGCAAAACGAGGGCGGGTTTGGCGGGGGCCAGGTGGGCGATACCAACGCCTGGATGGGGGCGAAACCTGTCGATCAGGGATTTTTCCCCGATATGAATAAGCCCGCACCGGTCCAGCGGGCGCCTGCCAAAAAGATCAGTCTCGACAAAGCGCTGAATGCGAAGATTTCTGGCCACTCTTCCGAAGCCAATCCGCTGACTGCCGCCGCGGCTTCGCTGTTGATCCTTTTTGGGCGATTGCGCAGTCAGGTTGTAGATATGCACGCCGTCCCGCTGATGCAGCATGTCACGGAGGAGATCGAGAAATTCGAAGAGCGCGTTCTGGCAGAAGGCGTCGATCAACATGATGCATTGGTCGCCAAATATTGCTTGTGCGGAACCGCCGATGACATTGTGCAGAACCTGCCGGGGACGGATCGGTCCGTCTGGTTGCAGTATTCTATGGTTGCGCGGTTCTTTAACAAACGGACCTCTGGCGTCGGTTTTTTTCAGGAAGTCGAAAAGGCGCTGCAAAACCCGATCCACAAATATCACTTGCTGGAGCTGATGCTGACCTGCCTGCAATTGGGTTTTGAAGGGCAGTACCGGGCCATGAATGGTGGCGATATCCAGCTACAGAACGTCAAGCGCGCCATCTACGAGGCCATGCGCCGGGTGCGGGGGCGTGGGGATGATGACATCTCCATCCATTGGAGGGGCGTTGAGCTTGCCGCCGGCCGCGCCTTTCGCGGCGTGCCGATTTGGGCGGTGGCCTGTTTCGCGGCTGCCTTGATGGCGGGTGCTTATTTTGCCATGCGTCTGCTGCTGGTGGATGAAGGCAATACGCTGGCCGCGCGTATGGTGGGCCTTCACCCGACGCAGATGATCAAACTGGAACGCAGCACGCAGGTCGCGGAATACACCCCGCCGCCCGAGTTGACGGAAAGCGATCAGCTTGAGCGCATCACCGAAGCCTTGGAAGGGGAGGCGGTTAATGTAGGCCAGAAAGGCGATTTCATCGTTCTGGACGTCAATAACGTCGTGCTTTTCGCCTCAGGAAAGTCTGACGTGAAGCCGGAATTCGACTCGCTGGCGGAGAAGATTGCAGAGGCCCTGAATGACGAACCTGGTCCGGTCCAGATTGTTGGGCATACCGATAATGTTCCGCTGTCCGGCCGTGGCCGGTTCAAGAACAACTTTGAACTGTCGGTCGCCCGCGCGGAGTCGGTGGCGGACAAGCTGAAGCCGCTGTTTGAGGAAACCGACCGGATCGAGGTGATTGGGAAAGGTGAAGATGAACCCGCTGCGGACAATGCCACCGATGAAGGCAAAGCGCAGAACCGGCGGGTCGAGATTATGATTCAACGAGAAGATACACTTTAAATCACGCAAAAGAGGTCTGTTCTGATGAAGAAATGGATCATTGGTATTTTGGTCGTTTTGGCCCTTATTTCCTGGGCTGCCGTCGTCTGGTTCGCTTTCCCGCTGATTGGCTTTGGGGAGACCCGGCCGTTTGACGCGATCTGGGTACGGATTTTGATGATTTCTGTCGTCTGGCTGACGGTCGGCACGATCTATCTGATCCGCTTTATCCGCCGCCGTCGCGCGGCCAAGGCGCTGGAGGAGGCGATTGCCGAACCCCAGATCACCGGCGATGGTGAGGTGTTGTCAGAACGCATGACCGATGCGCTGAGCGTGCTGAAGACCTCCTCCGGCTCAAAATCCTTCCTGTATGAGCTTCCATGGTATGTGATCATCGGCCCGCCAGGCTCAGGCAAAACCACGGCTTTGCTAAACTCTGGCATCAAGTTCCCCTTGGCTGAGAAGGGCGAGGGTGCGGTGGCAGGTGTCGGCGGCACGCGGTATTGCGACTGGTGGTTTTCGGAAGAGGCCGTGCTGATCGACACTGCCGGTCGCTACACTACCCAAGACAGCGACAAGGCGGCTGACCAGGAAAGCTGGCTAAGCTTTCTGAAGCTTTTGAAAACGCATCGCACCCGCCAGCCCATCAATGGCGTGATCCTGGCGATCAGTCTGCAAGAGATCATGACCGACAGTCCCGAACAGCTGGAGGCCCATGCTGATACCATCCGCAAGCGTCTAATGGAGATTCAGGATCAGCTACGCGTGGACTTCCCGGTCTATCTGCTGCTGACTAAGGCCGATCTCATCTCGGGATTCATGGAGTATTTCGGTTCATTCTCGGCATCCCGGCGGCAAAAAGTCTGGGGTCATACATTCCAGACGGAGTCCAAGAAAGAGGCGACTGTTGAACGGTTCAGCCAAGCCTTTGATGAATTGGTGGGCCGTTTGTCCGAAGAAGTCACAGACCGCCTCCAGGAAGAGCCGGACGGTGTCAATCGCATCGCCATCTTTGGTTTTCCGGGTCAGGTCGCCATGTTGCGCGACCGACTGGAAGGGTTCACCAAGGGAATTTTTGGCCATACCCGCTACAAGGTGAATGCCAATCTTCGGGGGTTCTACTTTTCGTCCGGCACACAGGAAGGCACACCCATCGACCAGGTTTTGGGAGCGATGGAGCGCAACTTTGGCGGGGTCGCGGCGGGTGGCCTGATGTCGGGCAAAGGCAAATCGTATTTCCTGCATGACCTGCTGCGTCGTGTGATCTTTGCTGAGGCTGGTTGGGTTTCAACCGACCGTCGCGCCGTGCGTCGTGCGGCGGCGTTCCGCTATGGTGGCTATGCGATCCTGTCCATTGTGACCTTTGGCATGATCGGGTTATGGGGCATGTCATTCCTGCAAAACCGGGAACTCGTTCGCACGGCACAGGCGGCCATTGCGGATTACGAGGTCGTCGCAAAGGATGAGTTGGAAACAGCACAGCTGAGCAGTTTCGACTTGCAGGAAGTGCTCCCTTACCTCGACCGGTTGCGGGACATGCCGCTTGGCTACGGCGATACAACGTCCGAAAAGTCGCTGACCGAACGGTTTGGCCTGAGCCAGCGGGATCGGTTGCGCTCCGCTTCTGAAGCGACCTATCGCCAGGCCCTGGAGCGGATGTTCCGCTCTCGCCTGATCCTGCGGGTCGAAAACGAGTTGGAGGGGAATATCCGTGCCGGTGAAGTGCTGGCGGTCTACGAATCCCTCAAGGTTTACAAATTGCTGGGCGTCGATACGGCCCCCCAATCGGATGATGATTTTGTCGTGGGCTGGTTCCGTGATGACTGGGCCAACATCCTTTATCCGGGTCCCCAACTGCGCAGCACGCGCGAAGCGCTGGAACAGCATCTGCGCGCTATGCTGGAGCTTGACGCCGCGCGGGAGCCGTCTTTCGAGTTGAACGGATCTCTGGTGGATCAGGCGGAGCGGACGCTGGCGCGGATGAATGTCGCTGATCAGGCCTATTCCCTGATCCTGTCCACGGCGGAGTTTTCGGGGATCGAAGAGTTCACGGTGGTCAATCGCGGCGGTCGCGATGCCGATGTCGTCTTTGAAACCGTTGATGGCAAGGCCCTCGAAGAGCTGGTGATCCCGGCGCTCTATACCTACCGGGGGTTCCACGAATTCTTCCTTCCGCAATTGGCGGAAATCGCCGAGGCGCTGATCGAAGAGCAGTGGGTTATGGGCCAGTATGCCGAGGAAGCCCAGTTTGAAGAACAGATCTCCAAAGTTGGTCCCCCGCTACTGCGCCGGTATTCGCAGGACTGGATCCGCGAATGGGATACTGTGCTGAACAACATCAAGCTGCGCCCGATGGCAGCCGACAAACCACGTTACGAAGCCTTGAGCGCGGCATCGGCCAGCACCAATTCGCCAATCCTGCGCCTGTCGGAGCAAATTGCGGCGGAAACCAAGCTGACAAATGAGTTTTCAGACCCCCGTTTGGTATCAACTGATGATGCGGGGCAATTGGCTGAAAACGTCGCTGGAGAGGTGGGGGAGCGCGCGCTGGATCGGTTTGTTGCCAGTCAAACCGGCTTAAAGCGGATCGGCCTGGATGCGATCCTGAACAATACAAAGAACGACAACCGTGCTGGCGCCGCTGGCGGGGGTGGGCGCCCGCAGCGCCTCCCCGGTTCCGAGATCGAGCAATACTACACCGATTGGCACGATATCATGGAGGGCGAGCAGGGCGACCGCATTGCGGATCGCTTGATCACCACCTTGGGAGAGATGCAGCGACTGTTGTTCACCGCCAGCAGTCAGCCGGAAATCACAGGATCTGCGCTACCGCCGCTTCTGGGTGCGCTGAAACAGGCAGCGACACGAATGCCGGATCCGATGAACCGCATGATCGCTGACGTAGTTGATGATTTTGAAGGCGATGCTGCCAATACATCGATTGCGCGCCTGAACGATGCATTGGCTCAAAGTGTGACACAGCGTTGCGAACAAATCATCTCGAACCGCTATCCTTTTTTTCAGGGCTCGGAACGGGATGTGGCGATCCCCGAATTTTCGCAGCTCTTTGCACCCAACGGTGTGATAGACCGGTTCTTTCTACAGGAACTGTCGCAATTCGCCGACCTGTCCGGGGCGAATTGGACATGGAAGGATGAAGGACCGCTGGCGGGCAAGCTCAGCAATGCGACGCTCAAGCAGTTTGAACGGGCAGCGGCGATCCGTGATGCCTTTTTCCCAACGGGCAGTGCTCCACCCAACATCCAGATGACTGTTCGCGCACAGGTTGGTCGGGGCATTGACTTGGCTGTGCTCAATGTCGGCGGTGCCCAGGTACGGTCGGCTGCTGGAACAAACCCCCCAACCGATATCACTTGGCCGGGATCCGGTGCCGGTGAGGTGTCATTGGATTATACTCCAAAGTTGAGCCGGCGAGAAAATGAAAGAGGTTTCGGGCGGGGAGCATGGTCGTTCCTGCGGTTCCTAAAATTGGGCCAGCCGCGCGTGAAAGGCAACGAGGTCGTCGTAGCGTACAATTTGGACGGGCGGGAGATGCGATATCTGTTCGTCGCGGCGGCCAATGAAAGCCCGTTCTTTATCCGCGAACTAGTCGAGTTCAAATGCCCGAAAGGGCTATGATTTGATGCAGATCGGTCTGTTTGGTAAACTGCCCGCCAACGGGGACTTCGTTAGCCGGGCTCTTCCGGCGGCGGTTCTGCAGCCTTGGGAAAGCTGGTTGAACCGGGTCACGTCTGGCGCGCGTCATCACTTGGGGGAGCGCTGGGATGACATCTATGCCGCCGCCCCCGTCTGGCGGTTTTGGTTAGGCGAGCTTTTGTTCGGCCAGTCGGTTGCCGGAGCGATCGTACCATCCGTTGACAAGGTCGGGCGGCAATTTCCGCTTTGCCTGATCCTGTGTGACGCTGGAGGGGATCACCCCGCCCCACCAGTTGTGGATGCGGGGAACGAGCGTTGGTATGCCCGTCTTGACGCGGCCTTGCTAGAGTTAAGGTCTGACGGATTTGATGGTAATATCGATGGGCTTCTTTCGCAGTTGCCCTTGCCTGCGGGATCGCCGCAACCCCTGGTGGAAGATAAGCGTCAGGCGTTTTTCGCTTATGGGGAGGAAGGGTTGGCCCACCTGCTTCGTGATGTGGGCACCCATGACCATCAGCTTGCCGCGGCATCGCGCAGCTATTGGTGGACGGCGGGCAACACGCGGGTCGGCCCAGCTTTGCTTGCCATGAACGATATGCCCGATGCCGCGGGCTTTGCGGCGATGCTGGTTGGTTTCGGCCCGCCGTCCAAAGTTGCCCAGGCCGAAACGAAATCTCTTCTAGAAGAAGCTCCGGCTGATCCCGTGGAACCGATGCCGGATCCAGTGGACGATGAACAGGATGTGGAGGTACCCGAAAACGCTGCCTGGGCCGTGGATCCCTCCATTGATCCGGTGCCCAAGCGTGGAGACACGCGCCCACTGGCTGAACCACCAGACTCGTCACAGCTGCAAGTTGCCGAGCCCGTGACGCCGTCAGATGCGCCGGTAGATGTCGGCAATCCGTTCGACACGGAAGCAGGTTGGAGTTTGTCCGCGCAAAAAAAAGCAGATATCTCGGCCGCGTCCGGAGATGCGGCTAAGACGGATGATGAAACGGACAAGATCCTGCAATCCGTGCGCCAGACGATGAGCGAGGCCGAACCGAGCGACGCGGTGCCCACCACGCCACCATACGTCCGCGATTTGCAAGATCATGACGAGGACAGCCCCTTTGGCTCTCTCGACCCGAAACGAGGCTTGGGCGCGGGTAAAGGTCCCGGTCTGAGGGGTATATTTGCCCTACGCAACCGCGGCCCGGAGGGTAAGGATTGACCCTCTTTGTTCCCTGGATGATTATTCCGGCACGTTATCCAAGATATTCCTTTGGTCAGTTTTCCGTATGATGGGTAAGTCCTTTAGGTTCGAGACTGGCGCGGTCAGCCATACCGGGCTGGCCCGCGACCATAACGAAGACCGGTTTTTGTCAGAACCGGCCAGTGGTTTGTGGCTGGTGGCCGATGGGATGGGTGGGCATCTGGGCGGTGAATACGCCTCCGGCTCCATCGTGGATCATCTGGCGTCTATCGGGAAACCATCGTCGGCACCGGATCTTCAGGCGCGTTTCGTTGAACGGATCGGCCGGGCCAATGATGAAATTCAGAACCACGCGCTGAGCTCTGGGGGGACGATTGGATCGACCGTCGTCGCACTTTTGACCTTTGAGCAGCACTTCGCCTGCGTCTGGTCGGGGGATAGCCGGATCTACATGGTGCGCGATGGCCAGCTGACCCAACTGAGCCGCGACCACACGGAAGCGAATGAACTGCTGGATCGCGGGGCCATAACCGCTGAGGAGGCCGAAAGCTGGCCACGCAAGAACGTGATCACACGTGCCGTGGGGGTTGGGGAGGAGGTCGATCTTGATCACAAATACGGCACCCTGCGCAATCGGGATACCTTTGTGCTGTGTTCCGACGGGTTGACGGCCCATGTAGATGATCCGGAGATACGCGAGATTGCCAATGGCAATCAGCCTCAAAAAGCGTGCGAGATGCTGTTGGACATGACCTTGGATCGGGGGGCCACAGATAATACAACGGTGATGATCGTGCGGGCCTTCGACAAGACCGAAGTCGCCGCATTCAGTGAATTCTTCGATATCCAGCAGCAGGGAGCCTAACCGGCGATGGCGTCTGAAGAGAGAGGAAAGACGCGGATCCTGCCCGCCACCAATATCGGGGTCGAGATCGGGACAAAGATCGTAGGAGGCACCTACGAGATTATCGAGCACATCGCTACGGGCGGTATGGGCGAAGTCTATCGCGGGTTGAATATCCACACCCAAGAACCGGTCGCGATCAAAATCGTGCTGGCGGCCCTGGCCCATGATGAAAAGATCATCGCGCTGTTTCAGAAGGAGGCGACGGTACTCGGCCGCCTCCATCACGATGCAATCGTCCGTTACAATCTGTTCACTGTCGATCCAATGATTGAACGAGCCTGTCTCGTCATGGAATATGTCGGTGGTCGCCCGCTGGCGGATTACATCGCGGAACAACCGATGGAGGCGGAGGATGTGAAGATCCTTCTGCGCCGTCTCGCCCCGGGTCTGCAGAAAGCCCACGACCTGGGCGTTGTTCACCGTGATCTGAGCCCGGACAATGTGATTATCCAGGACGGCATGGTCAGCCATGCCAAGATCATTGATTTCGGGATTGCCAAATCTGAAAACTTTGGTGGTGGAACCCTGTTGGGCGGACAGTTTGCTGGCAAGTACAACTATGTCTCGCCTGAACAGTTGGGGCGCTACAGGGGCGAGATCACGGCGCAATCGGATATCTATTCCTTGGGTTTGGTCGCGGCGGCTGCCTCCATGGGCGAGCCCTTGGATATGGGCGACAACCCGGGAGAGGCCGTGGATCGCCGGGCCGAGGTGCCTGATCTCACTTGGGTCCATGACGATCTACGCCCGGTGATTGAATGCATGCTGCAGCCAGATCCGGTAAATCGCCCGCAATCGATGTTGCAAGTGGTGGAGATGCTGGATCAGGGCAGCGCGGGCACCTTGCCGGGGCACACCACCCAGGTTCCATGGCTTGAGCCCGACCGAACAGTGATCGCCCCGCCTGGCAGTATCGCGCCGGGGATCAGCCGCCCGCCGGAATTCGGCTTTTCCAACACACCGGCGACTGCGGCGCCACAGGCGGTAACCACGCCGCCGATCTCCGATAGCCAAAGCCCGTTCGGGGTGGGTTCGGTCGCCTCGGGTAAAGCCGATCCGGGCGATCCGGGATCCGTGCCGTCGAAGGCGCCAGCCTCGCCGCAGGTTGCACAGCGCCGTCGCGGTGCGAGCCCGTTCATCCTGATCGCAGCCGCGGTGCTCGCGTTGTGCGGCGGTGGGGCCGGTGTGTATTATGCGGGGCTGTTGGATCCGATGATTGTCTCTTCGCCACTGGCGCCAAAAATTGGTTCCGGCGGTCAGACGGCGGGACGGCAACCCGAAGCCCAGACCGCCGAAGCGGACAATGATCCTCCCGCAGGAGATCCCGATCTGAGCGACGTCCTTGCGGCCATATCGCCCGACGACCCGGACCCTGATGCAGGGACTGACAATGAACCTGTCAGCCCGGCCATCCCCGACCCGGACTCTGACACGGCGGCGATCACGGATTCCGACAGCCAACCGGTCGTTCCCCAGCCAAGTGACCCTGACCGCGACCCATCCGTGGCCATCGATAACGATCCTGGGCCCGATCCCGTACCGCTGGCCATTACTGATCCGGATGACCCGCTGGCCATCATCGGCAATCGTGTGGAATGGATGCGTCGATACACTCTGCCGTCTTGCGTCTATGCATCGGTTTTGAGTGCGACGCCTAGTAGTTTTGCCATCGAAGGCTATGCCACCTCGGACAAACCCTTCTGGACCCTTCTGGCCGATTTTCAGAAGGCGCATGGCATTGAACCGGATATTGGTGTGCGCATCGTCAAACCAAGCCAGTGCCCGGTGATCGAGTTCCTGAAAGGTCTGGATCCTGACCGATCCAAGGCCCCGACATTGACTCTGGACAAAACCGTTCTGAAAAGCAGAGAGCCCATCCGGGGCAATGTCAGCCAGATTGGCGATCGTGAGATCTGGTTGATGCTGGTTGATGCCCAGGGTGGGATTTACGATTTGTCAGGTTTGTTGAAACCGCAAGATGATGGATCCGCCGATTTCGCATTGTCCCTTCGCCCAAATACGCGGGGAGCGGATGACGGCTTGGTGCCCCAATTGATCGTCGCCGTAGCGACCGATACGTCGATTGATAACGCCAAAGCGCCACCGGGCACCCCGGCCGATGTTTTGATGGGGCTGATCAAAACGGAGTTGCGCAGCAAGGGTATCGAAGCCACTGCCGCGGCGGGTTACTTCCGCTTCACATTTAACTGATCGAAGATGTGGCGACGGCGCTAAGGTTGGACGGAAAAGGCGACCATCGATAGGTCGATATCCAGATCCTTCTGAGCGCGCTCCGCCTCCAATGCGGCAAAGAAGGCAAAGGCACTTGCGCCGTTCAATTGCTGGATCGTGTCCAACCGCCCGGGTGAGCCGACGGCCATGATCAGTTGTTGCGTGTCAATCGGCCCTCCCTGGTAGGTCATCGGGATTGAAAACTCGGCGGCGCCTGCCCGAAACTGCAAGAAACTGTCCAGACCCTGCACGGTCCCTTCATCATCGATCAGCAACAGGTGTAGAAACAACCCGCTGGTGTTGCGGATGCGTCCGCTCAGTTTGCCGCCGCTTTTGATATCGCGGGCCCCGATCTCGAAATACAGGCCAAATTGCGGATAGGTCGGAAGTTGTTTTATGAAACTGACGGCAGCGCATTGTGCTGTACTCACCGGTTTAAGATAGGTGCCGGGCACGATACCTGCGGCCTCCTCCAGCCCGGTGCGGAACCGATCAAGGCGCTTTGTGGTCTCCCCAAAGGCGTCGAGCGTCAGTTGACCAGCCTGGTCACCGATGGCGGGGAGGGCTGCAAAACAGTTGCCGCCGCTGTAGCGCTTGAGATGCTTCAGGATTGCAGCATAACGGGCGCGATCCTCAACAGTGGTTGATCCTGCCGGAGCGGGCGCGTCGCTCCCCGTCGGTTCACTCGCGTCAGATTGCGGGCTGTTGGGCGATACGGTCTGGGCGCTCGGGTTTGACGGGGTCACCCGCTCTGGCACCAGTCCCGCCGGAACCTCAGGTTGCGTGGCAGGGGCGGCAGCCTCAGTCGGGCTTGGAGTGGTCGATGATGTTTCTGGCAGTGCGGCCACGCGGTCGGACGTGCCGGTTGTCGTCGCACCGGGAAATACGGGTGCAGACGGATGGGTCGTGGTCGAGGGCGATTGGGTTTCAGCACCAACGCGCTGACCGGGACGAGCCTGTGGGCTTTGTTCCGCAGCGATTGAAGAGGTTGCGGTCGCAGTGCTGATCGCCCCGACACTGGCTGATTGGCCAATCGTCACCTGTCCGGCGACGACCGGGGCTGTGGCGACGGGCGGTGGTGACACTGTGCCGATACGGTCTGGCAGTGTGGTGGTACCGCCAACCTCCTCCCCCGCTATCCGTTCCGCGTCGGTTGGGCTGTTGTCTGTGCTATCCAGTTCGGCTGGCGCCGCGGTGATCCGCTCTGTTGCCGGGCGGACTGTGGATGCCTTCTGCGCGGGCGAGGTGGCTTTGACCGCGTCCGGTGTCAAGGCCTGGTCCGGGGCTGTGACCTGTACCCGTTCCGCGGTCGTTGCGGGTGCGCTCGGGGGCGATGGTATGCCAGGGCGCGCCTCAACCGCTGTGCTGCTGGCCAGCTGGATGCTTTCCAGAACGACTTCCGTTTCTGGCGGTGGGGCAGGCGGATCGATCCGTTGAAAAGACATCGCGCTGAACGCAGCGCCATGCACCACGAGTGCCATCATCAAAGCGGCGCATAATTGAAAGCCCTCGCCGTTTATTGCCAGCCGTTTGATCACGGCCCAGTATCGCCTTTCAGCGTGACCAGCGTCACCCCCAGTCCGGTCGGCTGAAGCACTTGCATCGCGGCCAGCAGCTTATCCGCAGGCAGGTCACGGGCGGTCAGAATATGGACGTTCTTGGGATCGTCGGGATATGCCATCAGGCGCTGGGTAATTTGCACAGGGCTGCCTTTTGTGCCGTCTAACGACCAAGTGCCATCCGTCGCGAGCAGTAGCAAAGGACGCGGCAGACGTTCCAGCGGCAGATCCACCGTTTCGGGCAGCTCGACCGAGAGCTCATCTGTTTCCACGATGGTGCCCACGACCAGGAAAAACAGGACCAGCAGCAAGACGATATTCACCTGGGCCAGGCCGAAATCGGGCGGCCTGCGCGGCGTTTCAGGAACAAGGCGCGACCGAATGATCAAGGGGATAACCGCCCGGGCCGCGCGATGAGCCGAACGCGGGCGACCTGCCCGACGCGGATCGCCTCGATCACCGTTGCCACATCCTGTGCGGTGGCCTGCGGCGTGGAAAATAGCAGGACCTCGGTCAGGCCATGATCCTTCAACGCTGGGATCGCCTGGCGCAGCTCGGCCATGGTCAGGATAGCAGATCCGGCGCGAACCTCACCCCGCGAGACGTGCCAGATGACCTGGCTGCGCGAGGTGGGCGCCGCGTTCTGTGAACCGGTCGCGGCCTCTGGCGCGGTTGGCGCGCCCAGCGGGACAAGCGCGTAGGGGGCCAGCGATGTCGACAACATGAAAAAGATCAAAAGCTGAAACATCACATCCGCCAGCGGGGTCAATGCAAAAGCCGCGGCAGGGCGCCGACGCGGCAGATTGATGGTGAAGGTTGCGTCACCTCGGTTCATGACCGGAACCCTAGCACGTTATGCGATTGTCTGGGTCCGTCCCGGTCGCGTTTCGACACGGCCATGCAGGACGGTGGAAATCAGCCGTTCAATCGCTTCTCGTTCCCGGTTGATCCGGCCCTCCAGCCATGTCGCGATAAAGTAAAAGAAGATGGCGATGGCCAATCCAACTGCCGTTGTGATCAGCGCTGTCCAGATGCCCCCTGCCAGGACGGATGGATCAACTGCACCGGAACTTTGCGAAAGCTTTTCAAAAGCCTCGATCATTCCCACGACCGTACCCAGCAAGCCAAGCATTGGTGCTGCCTGCACGACTGCCTCAAGCGCGCGCATCCGTCGACTCATCTGTGCCAACTCATCGAGGGCTGCCTGGGTTGCAAGTTCGCGGACATATCCCTTGTCATTGGGGGCAGCTTTCAACCCCGACAATGTCGCAAAGAGCACCCGCACCAGCGACGTGTCACGTTTGACCGCCAGTTCCAGTGCCGCATCGCCTTCACCTTTGAGCCAGCGATCCACGATCTGATTGGCATGTTTGCGGCGGCCGACGCCGAGGGAGGCAAACTGCAACATCTTGTAGAATGCGATTGTGAGCGCCACGACCGAAACAACAGCCAGCACGCCAAGAATGATCCAGGCAAAGCTGTCGAGTTCATCGGGTAGCGCTGAAAACATGGAAGATGGCTTACCAGAAAAGTCGAAACATCTGGTTAGGGTACAAGACGGGCCTCAATCGGCCCGTCCCGCCACATATCAGATGCCGAATTGAATATCGCCACGCGAGCTTGTGACCAACCCGTCCATGCAGTTGGGCGTTGTGCCGTCAGAGGCGGTGCATTCTGCCACACTGTTCACCAGCAGGCGCGAGATATCTGCGCAGGGCTGTTCGGCCAGGTCGAACTGAACCACCTTTGTCTTGCCGTCCTGCAACTGGCCGAATTCCAGGATCAGCAGACGTGACACGACACCTTCTTGATCGAACACGGCAACCTCGTACGAAGTTTTCTCCAGCGCGACCCCGGTATTGTTGGTGGCGACATAGGTCAGGCGGCATCCCGCGCCCACATCGCGTGCATTGTTCAGGTCCAGCGCGAAATTCCCACCCTGAGCGTAAACTGGTGCCATCGATAAAGCCGCCGCTGTAATCCCCCCAAGCGCCAGCGATGATAGTGTTCTTAACATATTGTTAACGTGCCCCTCGTTTCGTAGTGCCGTGACAGGCAAGAGCTATCATGCGTTAAGTATTACGCAAAGCCCCGTCTGCGCAATTTTCATCCAGGCAATTCAACTGTCCGAGACAAGGATTAGGGCATGGGTTTGTGGGGACGGTTTGGATGTCAGCGAAACTCGCCAGTGCTCCACGTTGTCCCCGGTCGAATGCGGGCAACGCGGCGCTCAGATTGGTGCATCACATTGGTGGATGGCTCTCGTGGGGTGGCAACGTCAGCCCGTGGCTTGGACGGTCGTGCAACCGGGCGGACCACATCCATGAGCCGTTTGCCCTGTGGCCGCGGGCGCAACACGGGCGGACCGGCCAGATCGGCATCGCGGGCGGATGGTGCGGTGCCGTTTGGTTCGGCCAAGTTACCCACGGACGGCGCTGTCCTGTTGACGATTGAGCGCCGCTCCACATCCTTTGGCCAGCTCAGCTCAACCTCGTCCGGCGGCGTAAGTCCCCGAGTACGGCCGACCTGCGTTTGATCCACGCGTGCTGTCGCTGCCATGCTGCGTGTCTCTGACAAAAAGTCGTTGATGCGTGCGGCATTCGGATCATCGGGCGCATGTGCCGGGGTGGAGGGCGACTGCTGATCGACCGCCACCGGACCTGCAACACCAGGAGATATGGTGTAGAGTGTAACAGACATCGAAACGACGATAGCCGTGCATGCTTTCCCCAGTTTATCAACTCTCAGCCCCACGCGGTTCTCCGCAATTTGCTCTGCTGCCCGTTTCGCCGCGGTGGCAACTTTAAGCCGAGCCAAGGCAAAAAATCGCCATGCAAATAAAATCGATAGCAAGTATAAGCCATTATGAGACTTTTTTACAGCACGATCTTGCTCACCGGGTTCGCTTTTTCAGCCCAAGCCGATTTTTCAGTGTGCAACCAGTCATTTGATGTCGTCAATATCGCTATTGGTCAGGACAACGGTGCTGAGTTTGCCACCGAAGGCTGGTGGACCGTCGGCACCAACCAATGCGCCACTGTAATAAAAGGCGATCTGACCAATCGGTATGTGTATGTCCACGCGACAGATGTGTTTGGTCAGCCGATTTTAGATGGCGTGACGACGATGTGCATCGGCTCCAAACGCTTCACTATCACGGGAATCGACGATTGCTGGCGGCGCGGATACAAAGCCGCGGGCTTCTTCGAGGTGGATACAAAGGCTGTCGAGCGGTGGACATTGTTTCTATCTCCGCTGGATTTTAATTGAACTGCTATCGAAATAGACAAAAAAAGCGAAAAGTCTGGAAAACCCGGCTCCAAGACTCGCATTGGATCCGTAAGCTGACATATATCACGCGTGGGGAGTATGATGCTGTTTTGCAGGGGTTTGACATATTTCATGTTGCGACCATCGCTTAGGTTTGTCTGCCGTATTGTTTTCAAAGTGTCGCGGATTGCTCCGATAGCTGTCATGGCGGTATCGGTGCTCGTCGAGGCGGCTGAAGCACGTCGTCTGGCGTTGGTCGTGGGCAATGCTGACTATGACACCGTCTACTCTTTGAAGAATGCCAAAAGCGACGCGACGGATGTGGCGGCAGCCCTAGAACGGCTGAATTTTGAAGTTACCCTGTTGACCGATATCGATGGCGCTGACTTTTGGAAGCAGCTCGAAGCGTTTGCCACCGATGCGGAAACTGCCGATAGCACGCTTTTCTATTTTTCAGGCCACGCCTTTCAACTAGATGGGGCCAATTATCTTGTCCCGAGCGATGCGCGCCTGACCAGTCGTGCAGCGATCCCGGATCAGACTTGGCGGTTGGATACCATCATAAAAAAACTGCAAAGCCGGGATCGTCAAACACTGATCTTTTTGGATGCCTGTCGCAACAACCCGCTGCCTGTGTCACAGCATGGGGCATCGGGCCAAGGTCTGGCTAAGGTCGAGACTGGTTCGGGCACCTTTGTGGCCTTTGCTACCCAGCCCAACAACACCACATCCGATGGGGTGGGCGACAATAGTCCGTTCACGACGGCTTTGCTAAGTTCCATGGAGAGCAAAGGTATCTCGATCTCGGACATGATGATAGACGTTCGCAATTCCGTAGAAGAGGCGACGTTTGGCAAGCAGACACCGTGGGATCAGTCGTCCCTGCGCGCACAATTCTATTTCAATCCCGAGGTTGAGAGGATCGCACAACTGACCCAGGCCGATTACGAGATGATCGCGCGGCTGGATCCGGATACACGAAACCGTTTGCTTTCGACCCTGACGCGCGCTGGTCTTCAAATTGAAGAAGCCGAGATAGCGGATCAGATCCAGGCGCGCGAGGCCGCCGTCAATCCGGGGCTGATCATTGAGGATGTGCCGGATATCGGAGGAACCGCCGCGCTGCCACGTACAGTTCCGGTGGGACAGCCCGATGATGCACCGGTTGCCGTTGCATCGCAGCCTGGCTTCATCATCGAAGATGTACCTGTCGGTGGCGGTCCGTTTACCAGTACCGCATCCGACCGTGACGGGACTGTCGCAATGGCCCGGCCAGTGTCCCGGGTACGCCAACCGCGCGAGAGCAATTCGGCGCTGGTGCCGCCAAGTCGCCTGCCAGGTGACACTGATCGGACGCCGGTTCTGATGGAGCGGCCGGAGGATGGCCCGAAAGCACGGCTTGATACACCGTCGGCCGCTGGGGAAGTGATACAGACGACGCCAATCAATCAACAATCTCGCGCGGTGACTAACCCGCGTGCTCCGGCTGCTCGGGCATTCGCAGCCACGGCCCGCCCGGCTGTTGACCGCGACTTACCCGCCTACAGCACCGACGGGATGGTCATTCTAGCGTCGATCTCAGCCGACAATATTCTTGAGCCCGCCTTTACGGCTCGGCCCCGCTTGCCTGGCGAAGATCTGACACCGGAAGAAGCCGCGCAACTTGGAATTGTACTGCCGGACGGCCCTGAACTGGTCGGTCGCGACCTGTCCCGTGCCGTACAACAGCAGCTTGCCCGCCTTGGTTGCTACCGCATGCGGGTTGATGGTCAGTTTGGAAAGGGATCAAAACTCGCACTGCTGCGATACTATGGCAACAAGGGCATCGCGCCTGAGGAACTGGACGCGACCAATTCACTGCTCAGCGTGTTGAAAGCGGAACGGCAGGTGATCTGCAAAGGGGCGACGATCCAGAACCAACGCGTGGCCAAGGCGAAACGTACGATCACCAGTAAACGTAAACCTGTGGCGCAACCAGCCGCGGCCAAGCGTGTGACCGCGCCGAAAATAACCAACACGCGCAAGATCACGACAACCCGGACTGTCACCACCTCAACTGGACAGAGCACCGAGAAAAAGATCACGCGCATGAATACCGGGGTTTTTCGGTAGTCTTTGAAGACGGTTGTTGTGACAGCGTTCGCATTTGCGCTGCCGTGGGTTTTCGGACAATCATATAAGCATGATGGACGATTTCGATCCCTGGAAACCGATTGAAAAGCAACCGGCCCAGACGGCGCGGGCCAAGAAAACCCGCGGCGAGGGGAATGGCGTTCCCTGGGGGATAATCCTGGGCATCACTATCCCCGTTTTTGTCATTGCCGGTATCGGGACGTTCATCGCAGCGACCTGGGATCAGTGGTCCTTTGGCAGTGGTACCCCAGTGGTTGAGGTTTCTGAAGAAGAGCTGGATTTCGAACTGGCGGCCATTGAACGCGATGCGCAGGCAGCCAGTTCCGCCTTTGCCGCTGCTTTTGCAGATCTCGCCGGTGATCCCTTGATCATCAGTTTCGGCACCGATGGTGTTGCCACATCCGCAACCAAATTTCCGCGCCCCGCTGCATTGGTTGACCCCACACGGATTGCGCCGACCTTGGTGAAGGTCAGCGATGTCATGGTGTCCCGAGAGGAACGTTTCATCACCACGCTGCCTTCCAGTCAGGAGGATTTTGCGTTCTTCAAAGCGCAGAAAGTGGGGGTGGGGAGCGCGGAGGATGTGCTTGATACGGTTGTCGCCTCTAGCAGTGCCGATGCACAATTGATCGATGATGATGGCGGTTGGGGTGACACGGTCGAAGACAGCGATCAGGATCTGGAGTTCAACAAGACCCGGGTCGAGAACAACACATCGGTCGCCTATGTGCGCGGAGAGAGCCAGCGGACCGATCTGAGCCGCGATATCTTTGTCAAGATTTCCTCCAAGCAATCGCTAGAAATTTTGATGCTTTCAAAGGGCTTTTCCAAGGCGGCGGCCGAAGCTGCCCAGAGGCGCACCGCGGATTTGATGGGGATCGAGGAATTGGCCCTCGGCTCCGTTGTGGCACTTCGCGGCTTGCCCGAGCCAGACGGGCGCATGAACCTTGCACAATTGTCGATTTACAGCGTTGACCAGTTCCACGACAGCATTGCCATTGATCAAGCGGGGGCCCTGGGCATTAGTGCGGATCCATGGCTGGATCAGGATCTTTTCGACTATACCGAAGATCAGGTTGAGGTTGCAGCGCAGGAGCAGAAATACCGGATGCTCGACGCCTTCTATTCGACGGGGATCCGCAATCGCATGCCCGCAACTGTGGTGGGCGAGGCTATCGCGCTTCTGTCCAAGTCCCACGATCTGAATGCCTTTGCCAATCCGGGTGACCGGATGACCGTGATTTATGGAGCTGACCGGATCGAGGAAGAAACGGGTGCAGGCCAGCTGCTTTATATCGCTGTAAAAGGTCCATCAGTAGATATCGAATGCTTTGTCTTTCGGGCCAACGATGGGAATTACGGCTGTTTCGGTGCCACACCTGACAGCGGTGGTGGAGGTGGTGCAGTCAGTGGGATGGTGACCCCCGTGAAAGGTGTGCTGACCTCACGTTTTGGTCCGCGTAACCATCCGATCCTCAAGACAGTCCGCATGCATAGCGGAGTGGATTGGGCCGCGCCGACAGGTACGCCCGTCGCTGCCGCTTTCGACGGCACTGTCAGCTATGCCGGTCCCGGAGGCGGCTATGGTAACTTGATCAAGATAACACATCAGGGCGGGTTCGAAACGCGGTATGCGCATTTGCATAAATTCGTGGCCAAGCAAGGCGACCGCGTGAAGGCCGGTGACATCGTGGGCCAAGTCGGGACCACCGGACGGTCCACGGGGCCGCACCTGCATTTCGAGCTTCACGTCGCGGGCAAAGCCATCGACCCTCTGGCCTCTGCCACGGCATTGGTCGCCCCATCAACCGGTGCGTCGGGCGCCGTTGAGCAACTCGTCAATCAGATCATCAAGGTTGAAAGTGCGGGCAATACCTACGCCAAGAATCCGCTCTCCACTGCGACGGGCCTGGGCCAGTTTATCGAAAGCACCTGGATCCGGATGATGAAAACCTATCGTCCTGATCTGGTGGCCTCCCTCAACCGGGCTGATCTGCTGCGCCTGCGGACTGACCCCACGATCAGTCGCGAGATGGTCAAGAACCTGGCCCGCGAAGGGGAAAGCTATCTGCGGGCCCGTGGACACGCGATCACTGCGGGGCGCCTTTATCTATGTCATTTCCTCGGCGCACAGGGGGCCCATACCGTTTTGTCCAGTCGCGACGAGCAGACATTGCTGGAAGTTCTGGGACCTGGCGTCATACGTGCCAATCCATTCCTGCGCGGCAAGAATGTTGCCTATGTCAAAGCCTGGGCTGAACGAAAGATGGCCGGGCGCAGGGGGGGCGTCGTGGCCGCACTTCCATCCACCCCTATTGTCCGGGAACCTGCGGGCTTGCCCGAGTTTCGCAAGGAGATCCGGGCCCTGCTTACGGCTGGTTGAATGGGCTGGTCCAAGGCATTTGAATAGGGCAGGGTGCCGCCAGTTTCTGACCGGTAAAGGATCCCATGCCCGTGACCTCTTCTCACTCTGACGCGTCTGTTCATGTGCATTTCGACCGTCTTTTGAAACTGGCCAAGATATATCCGCCAATCCCTACCGCCGTCGTTGCGCCTGAAAGCGCCCATGCCCTGGGTGGAGCTTTGTTGGGTGCAGATCATACCCTGATTACTCCGATCCTGATTGGTGACACGACCAAGATCGCCGCTGCGGCAGAGGAGATTGGCCGTTCCATCGACGGCTACGAGATCCTGCACTGCACAGATCACGATGAAGCCGCGGCCTTGGGCGTAGCAACCGTCCGCGAAGGCCGGGCCAAATGCCTGATGAAGGGACAATTGCATACCAGCCAGTTGCTAAGTGCGTGCATGAAACGCGAGATCGGTCTGCGCACCGGGCGGCGCCTGAGCCATGTCTTTGTTCTAGATGTGCCGGGGCAGGATGAGTTGCTCTTGGTGTCGGACGGTGCGATCAACATCCTTCCGGACCTTGAGACCAAGACGGATATCACCCAGAACGCCATCGATCTTGCTCTCGCTGTCGGCATCGAAACACCAAAGGTCGGCATCATGTCCGCGGTCGAAACCGTAAGCGATGCGTTTCCGGCCACCCAGGATGCGGTTGCCTTGGCCCGCATGGCGGATGAGGGCGTGTTGACCGGCGGGCTGGTCGAGGGCCCGTTTGCCATGGACAACGCGGTGAATGTTGAAGCCGCACGGATCAAGGGCAAGCATGGTCCTGTTGCTGGCAATGTTAACGTCTTTATCATGCCGAATATCGAGGCCGGGAACATGGTGGTGAAGTCACTCACATTCCTCGCGGGCGCACAAACTGGCGGGTTGGTCATCGGTGCGGCTTGTCCCATCATTCTAACCAGCCGGGCAGACGACGATCAGGCGCGCCTCGCCTCCTGTATCCTTGCAGCACTGTTCCAGCAAAGCCAGTGCCGCTGATCCAAAGCGACGCGCCCCGACTGCCGGGACGCGCCACCTCTGGAGAGACCGTCGAAGGTTACGCTGCCTTCACGTCGGTCACGAACTCTTCAAGCAGTTTTTCGTTCTTGGCGGCTTCCAGTTGTTGGATGCGATCTTCGGAAATACGCTCATCAAAACGGTATTTGACAAAATTAACCAGCGAGAGCGTCAGAAGCAGGATCCCGATCGCCCAGTAGCCTTTGGTGGACAGATCAATGGGAGCCAGCCAAAGTGACAGGCCAAGCATGCCATAAGAGACGACGATGCCTGCGAAGTTAAATGTGATGATCAGGCCGTTATCGGTGTTGGCTGCGTTTTTCATGGTCTTTTCCTTTGTAATGGGTTGTTTGTGATCAAGGTATTAGGATTTTGACTTCAGGCGCTTGAGTACATCATTGGCCGTGGATCGAGTGGCGCTGCCCATGCCGGCATCGGCCATCCGGTCGGTCAGCGTATCGTGGGACAGGTCGCTGTTGATTTCAGTCAGGATTTGGCTTTTCTCGAACGGGTCGTCGCCGCCAAGCACTTGTTTGATAAGATCATCGGCCTCTTCCATGCTGCCTTGTCCGGCCAGGGTGGTGGACAGATGCATCTGTGACCGCTGTTCGCTGCGCATCGCCCGGGCGGTAATTGCGCCTTGTTTCAGGTCGATGATCCGGCGATGGGCTGCTTCAACCGTTTGGCGCAGGCGCATCACCTTGGCATCGAGGGCGTCAAGCGTGGCGCGGCGTCCGGTTTGCTCATTTTCCATGGTTGCAATCGCCGCTGCCGCCTCGGCCGCCATGTCGTCCCGGTCATCGTCCAGCGCCTGGCGGGCCCGGTCGGTCAGATCGTCGATCCGCGCGGCTAAGTTATCCGCCAGCCGTTGCTCGGATCGCTGGCGTTGGATGAGGGAGGCGAGGGTGCTTTTGGCGGCCCGCAAACCAGTTTCGGATTCACGTATCTTTTGTTCGATCAGCGTAATGGCATTGGCATCGCGCAGGCGCTCTTCGGCTACAGCGGACCGGGCGATGAACAGGGTGCGTAGGGTGGTCAACATAATCTCTCTCCATATTTGAACAGCGTTCAAAATATAGATAGGCGAATTTTGAACGCAGTTCAAGAACTAAATTGAACGACGTTCAATTTCTTGGACTGATCAATTTGAGGACCATCGCGATCATCTCGGAAATTTGTTCCTGGGGCACACCGGCTGTCGCGCGTTCCAGTCCCAAAAGGACGATTCCGTGAACGGAAGAAAATAGCGCTCTTGTGAGCAATTGCACTTGTTCGCCGGAATAGTTGGGGAACAACTCTTGAACCGGGTCTGCAATCACACCGAAAAGCTGTGCCAAGGCCGCGCTGTACCAATCGGGGGCGGTGGCTCCATCGGCGATGTCGATATCGAATAGGGCACGCCACGCATATTCGTTCTCTTGCGCAAAGCGCAGATAGGCATGTGACATCGCGATCAACCGTTCGGTCGGGGTATCACCGCACTGCGCCAACCCTACCTCGATTGTGGCGGCCAATTCCTGGAACGTGCGAATGTTGGCTGCCATGGCAAGGCCCGTCAGATCATCGAATACGTTGTATATGGCGCCAACTGAGCATCCCGCCTGTTTTGCCAGATCCCGGGCTCGCAGGCTTTCAACGCCTGCTGCGCGGATCTGCACTTCGGTCAGGGTGATTAGGGTTTGCCGCAACTCCTCGCGGCGCTCTTCGGTCTTGCGCGCCATATCCGCCTCCATGAACGTGGTTCACCTATCCGAGATGCGATGATTTGAGAAGGTGTAATCCCAATCACCATCTTGCGTATCAGTGCATTCATTGCGACGTTCGATAAAACAGGCAGAGCCAGGGGAGGGGACTGTCATGATCCAGGCCATCTTGTGCCGGCCTTGAGCCGCATCGCGCACATCGATACGTGCCTTTTCCATATACCGCTGGCCGAGGTGCTGGTGGATGCCAAACACGGCGACCACGTTTTCTTTGAATTGATCACCGCAACAGTCCACCTGGAGGATGGCAGCCAAGGAACCGGCTACACCTATACCGGCGGCAAGGGTGGTCATGCGATCAAGGCGATGATCGATCATGATCTCGCCCCGTTTCTGATCGGACAGGAAGGCGGGGCCATTGAAGCGCTCTGTGATGCGATGCAATGGCATGTCCACTACGTCGCGCGGGGTGGAATTGCGTCATTCGCAATATCTGCTGTTGATATCGCACTCTGGGATCTGCGCGGCAAACGCACCAGACAGCCACTTTGGCAGATGGCCGGTGGGGCGGGGCATACCTGCCGCGCCTATTGCGGCGGTATTGATCTGGGTTTTCCGCTGCCCAAATTGCTGGACAGCGTGCGGGGTTACCTTGATCGCGGCTTCAATGGCGTGAAGATCAAAATCGGCCAACCGACCTTGGAGGAGGATCTGGAGCGTATTGCTGCCATCCGCGACCTGATCGGGCCCGACGTCGCCTTCATGGTCGACGCCAACTATTACATGACCGTAGATCAGGCAATCATCGCAGCGCGCGCTTTCAGCCCCTACAATCTGATGTGGTTCGAGGAGCCAACTATCCCCGATGACTATAAAGGATATGGCCGTATTTCCGATGCCACCGGCATGCCGCTGGCCATGGGGGAGAACCTACACACGATCCATGAATTCGAATATGCGTTCGACCAAGCCAAGCTGAGCTTCATCCAACCTGATGCGTCCAATTGTGGGGGCATCACGGGCTTTCTGCAGGTCGCCCATTTGGCCGAACAGCACCGGATCCCGCTCTGCAGTCACGGGATGCAGGAACTGCATGTCAGCCTCGTCTCCAGCCAAACGAATGCTGGTTGGATCGAGGTGCATTCCTTCCCCATTGACACTTATACGACACGTCCGCTGGTTGTTGAAGGTCACCGCGCAGTCGCTCCGGACACGCCTGGCACCGGCGTTACATTCAATTGGCCCAAGCTTGAGGCCGCCAACCTGCTGACTTCCTAAAGGACGATATCCATGACGACCCAAGCCGCCATTTATCGAGGCGATCAGAAATTCTCGGTGGAGCCCGTCACCGTTCCTGCACCTGGCCCGGGTGAGGTGCAGGTTGACGTGGCATATTGCGGAATTTGCGGCACGGATCTGCATATCTATCTTGGCCATATGGATGGTCGTGTCGGTTTTGAGCGCACGATTGGGCATGAAATGTCGGGCCGGGTTGCGGCCTTGGGGGCTGGGGTCGACGGGCTGACGGTCGGCCAGCCTATCGTCGTGCGCCCGCTCGACCATTGTGGCAATTGCCCGGCCTGCCATGCAGGCCACAAACATATCTGCCACAACCTGAAATTCATTGGCATCGACAGCGACGGGGCGTTTCAACAGAAATGGAATGTCCCGGCCCACACGATCCATGCCTTGCCAGATGACCTTGACCTGTCCCACGCCGCTTTGATTGAACCCCTCGCCGTTGCCTGTCATGATGTGCATCGCGGTAAGGTTCGGCCGGGTGAAGATGTTCTGGTCATCGGTGGCGGCCCCATCGGAATGCTGGTTGCCATGGTCGCGCGCGATGCTGGCGCCACTGTGACTGTGGCTGAGATCAATGAGAACCGGCTCGCCTTCGCCCGCGATATTGGGTTCGCGACAATGAATCCCAAGGATACTGACGTCGCCACGGCCATCCATGACGCAACCGGCGGCAAGGGGGCGGATGTCGTCTTTGAAGTGTCGGGCAGCCAACCCGGTGTTGAGTTGATGACCGCCGCCGCGGCCACACGCGGGCGCATTGTCATGGTCGCAATCCATGCCAGCAAACCGCAGATCGACATGTTCCAGTTCTTCTGGCGCGAGCTTGATCTAATCGGTGCGCGGGTCTACGGCCCAGAAGACTACGATCAGGCCATGGCGCTGCTGGCCAAGGGTGTTGTGGATTGCACTGCCTTCATCACCGATATTCAGCCGCTGCGCGATATCCAGGCTGCCTTCAAGACACTGACCGAAAACCCCAATGCAATGAAATCTATGATCAAAATCACGGAGGTTGCATAATGGGCGTTCTCAGCAAGTTTGATCTAACCGGCAAGACGGCTCTTGTAACGGGAGCCAGCCGTGGCATCGGACGTGGCATCGCGGAGGCCTTAGCCGAAGCCGGTGCGGACATCATCGGCGTCAGCGCCACGATGGATCCAGCCTCTGCACCCGTGGGCGAGACCGTTCGCGCCAATGGTCGCTCTTTCGCGGGCTATGCTTGCAATTTTTCGGACCGGTCGGCGGTGAAATCCTTCACTGCTCAGGTCGCCAAGGACCACCCGCAAATCGACATTCTGATCAATAATGCAGGTACCATCCAAAGGACCCCGGCCGCCGATCACCCGGACGAGATGTGGGATACAGTGATCGAGGTGAACCTGAACGCCCAGTTCATTGTTACCCGCGATATCGGGCGCCCGATGGTCGAGCGTGGCTTTGGAAAGGTTATCTTCACGGCGTCCTTGCTGACCTTTCAGGGCGGAATAACCGTGCCGGGCTATGCCGCCTCGAAAGGGGGGATTGGCCAGCTCACCATGGCTTTCGCCAATGAATGGGCAGGCAAGGGCGTGAACGTGAACGCCATCGCTCCGGGTTATATCGATACCGACAATACCGAAGCCCTGCGTGCTGACCCGGTCCGGTCCAAGGCGATTCTCGACCGGATCCCCGCAGGACGTTGGGGAGATCCCGCGGATTTCGGCGGCCCTGCGGTTTTCCTTGCTTCCGAGGCTGCCAGCTACATGCATGGCCATGTCATGTTGGTCGATGGTGGCTGGATGGGCCGCTAGTTCCAGCCCACCATCGGAGACGAGGCGCAAATGCTGCGGATGAGATGACCAAGAGCTGTCTTGGCCGCGCCGACCCCGGTATGATCCTCTCGCTGTTCCATCAGATACCCGCGGAACTAGGAGAGGTCCGTTCCCGCGCTTAAGGCCGAAATCCTCTTTGATTATTCCAACAGCTCTCTTAGGAGCTGAACCGGTCTCCCGTTGATCGGATCGCCAGTAATAACGTGGGCGAGGCTGAGGGGGGGGGGTAGAACCGATTTGAGCAGCTTGAACCCGATTCTGCGGCCATCACGGAGCGGGTCAAAAGGCCAAATCGCCGAATTTCGGCCTGTGTCATTTGGTGCATCCCGTCAAACGGTGCCGCTTGAATTGTGAACCAATAGAATGCGTCACTCCCCAACACGGTTTTGACATAGACGCGGTTTTGTTCATGTTCCGGTGATCCGCGGGGATAATTGATTGCGTCGCGCTCCCCGTCAGACCACGAATGAACGCTCCGTTCCATTGTCCGCCTCGTGCCGGCAAGAAATAAATCCGCGGCACCTGACGTAATATCTGAGGTGCTGGTCAGATAGGTTTCCAGGCCCAGCCTGCGGACCTGATACGCCAAGGCGATCATCGTATCATCGTCAAGCGATCCCGGCATGTCACACTCCACCAGACGTCGGATATTTGGGTTTTGGTCGATGATCGCCCTGAACGCGCCCAATGTGTCGCTGTCGATATCGCCGTTCGTGAAAAGATTTGGACCATCGACCTCAAATTCGGTCGCTGTGTGGCCCGGTCCCTTGCCAGTTGCGCAAACCATCAATCCGGGTAGGGTCAGCAATCATAAGACCTTTCCGGCTATCGGCTGTATCAAGCTGGCATAGGGGTAGGAGTTGATCAATTGGGTTTCTGCCGATCAGCTTCTAGCAGGATGATGCCTCTAAAACGGAGTGCGTCCTTCTTTAAGCGGATCTTGCACGATGCGCGCCTGTCATGTCGTTGGCTGATCAGCAATTTTAAGCTATCCTGCCTGCAAAATAAGGAGGGCGCGGCATGACCCGCATTATTGTCTATCTGATTGTTGCCTTGTCCGTGTGCCTACCTGCCCAGGCCAAAAACCGGCTGGCGCAGAATGGTGCAATCGTCTTGTTCGAGGCGAAGTCCGATGTCGAGTTTCGCGTTTTGGGCCGGGCCGGATTTGGCCCAAGCGATTATTTTTGTGCCGCCGGCGAGTTTGCACGCTTTACTCTCAATGCTCGTCCCGCAGACCGTGTGGTACTGACCAAGCCGCCGACCCGCGATGACCGTACCGTCGGGTTTGAGTTGCGCCGTAACGCAGCGCGTGCAGATGTATTCAACCGCGACGTGTTCCTCACCCTGCGTAAGGCAGGACAAAGCCGCTCTGTCGGACATGCGGATGGTCTGTGCCAGATCAAAAAGTTCCAGTTCTGATCGGCCGAATATTTAAACTGATCCCACGGCGCCAGATGAAGGCACCATCCATGTGGTTCGTTTTTTATGGCGATTTTCGCCATGGTCGGCCCGGCCTAAGCAGACGTGTTGCAGCGCTGTGCGCAGGGTTTGAGCTTTGCGTTGGAGATCATCTCCAAAACCTGCCACGTGAATGAGGTCGAGGCTGCGTTGCGGAGCATTGATCCAAAGATGTGCAACTCAACAAAGGCTCAGTTCCGGATCATCACCGCCCAGGATGATGGGTCATTTACCGACGAAGACACTTGCACCGACCGTGTTTTCAAGAGCGAATGAAAAATGCCCAGCAAGTGGTCAATACATCCTCAAGATTGAGTGGATGGAGCGGGCGGCGGGAATCGAACCCGCGTCATTAGCTTGGAAGGCTAAGGTCTTACCACTACACAACGCCCGCGCAATATCGTGGTGTTATTTGAACAGAACAACTCGGTCAAGGCAGATGTCCGGCGTGGTCTGGCCAAGCGGTTTTCCTCATCCCGGCACACCGGTATATTGACTATTCCGACAATTGAAGTCAGGATTGTATTCAGATCCCAGCCATCCTCAAGGTCAGCCCGGACACGTTCAACGATCTGAAGGCTGACCATGGATTCGCGCAGTCCGACAAAAACATCAGAGCCCAATAGGGACATTACCCGTGACGGGTGCTGGCAAGAACTCCTGACCCATGCCTGGGAGGGATGGTTACCTGAAGATCAGCGCCTTGATGGCTTGCGTCATACGCTTGAGCGACGGTAATGCACGGCTTTGTTCCACCGGGGTACCGGGAGAGACAGGGTTATGTGTGTCATGAGTCCCGCATCTTTACGCTGATCCCCTCGATTGTCGGAAAAATCGGGTCAACATTTGGTGGTACACTTTGATGATGATGGATCCTCATCCCCGTGCCCTCAGCCTTGGGTTGCTTGATCATCTGCCGCCTTGGGAGGCGGCTCTGATCCGGCATCTGCGCCTCTGGTCTGACGGGCCGGAAGGACAACAACGGGTCAGCATGATATATGCCCATGCATTTCCACGCGCAATTGCACAGCAGGAGGTTGCAGCCTTTAATGCGTTGGTCCTGTTGGTTACTGGTCAAGCGCACCGCCCGCTCACCCGCCGCCAAGTCGGATGTTGCAGCATTGGCGCTGATGAGACCGTTTTTGCCCATCTAGTTCGGACAGCTAGCGATGGGCATCTTAACGAAGCCGTTCTGATCGCATCCCTCATGGTGATGCCAGCATGGGCGGAACATGCTGCGCTGCTGGCAGCACAAGTCGGATGCACGACGCGCGATATCGCAAACGGGCGCAAAACGCTGTCAACACACCCGGCCAGCCCGGTTGCAAGGTTGCACTGAGGCAGCTGCCTAACGCGTCAGGATATGGGGCGGAATTGATCAGCCACAGATCGTACAAGCGATGCAAGATTGCGCTGGGCATGGGCTGGGATGCGGGATCGCAGCAGGAACCTGAAGCTGTCATGGTCATCGCGTTGTGCCACTTCCGCCAGGCGGATCAGCCACGCCTCATCAAACGAGATCTGGGCCACGCCCGGACGGTATAGAATTGGTGCGGCACGGAGTATTTGAGACAGGCTCTTCATCAAGATCTCGGCATGGGCCGATTTCGCTATTTGTCTATCGGTTGACAGGGTGGCGCATGCTTCAAACAAATCCGTGCGCGCCGCAGAACGGCAACCTAACCCAACCACGCGCAAGTGATTGAGCAAGTCGCGCAGATGCGGAGCACATTCCTTATCGGGCGTCGCTGCTGGGCAAGGGGCGCTCTGTTCGGGTCTGAGAAGCTGATGTGGCGACATGTCGTGGCCCTGCTATCCGTATATCAGGGAATATCCCTTCAATCCTGAGTATAGTTATTGGGTATCTATCTTTGTCGCAAGAGAGATCACATCAATGTACGCCCAAGGTCGCAATGTCCGGTGGCTGGAGGGGAGCGATCTGTGACAATGACTGACACTCGTGGTGCTGCTCGCCCTTGCTGAAAAGAGCGATTAGAAGCAGCACGCCCGATGGCAATGTTGCGGGGCATAGCCTGTTTGGTTTCTCAGCGTCACGTGATGCGGGTTTGAAGACGGCTGCAGATTTTGCATTCTGAATGTATTTGATGCTCCCCCGAGGACAGTGCTGGGCAATGCCCTGCCGACAACTTCGGCCATCAAAGGCGTAAAAGTGTCTAAACGAACACCTGTTTCCGTCCCCGATCAGATGCTGGCCATCTTATGGCGCCACGCCTGACTATGATGGATCTGGGTCCAATGTCACTAGGTCTTCGCAGTCGGTAAGAACGAGAGTCTGGTGCGGTCGGGGGGACTCGAACCCCCACGAGTGTTACCTCACAGCGACCTCAACGCTGCGCGTCTACCAATTCCGCCACGACCGCCCGTGAAACGTTGGTCCATTTAGACGAGGGTTCCACATATGTGAAGCGCAAAAAAGGGACCGGTCCTGCGACCAGCCTCATTCTTTTCGGACGCGCCGGATCACTCCAGATTGAAGACCGGCAGAACCTGAGCTTGACCTGTAGGCTGACCCGCCGCGGCATTGCCGTTCAGCATGACCGACGCTTTGCGGATCAGCGCGCCGCGCTCTGGCATGCCGGGCAGAACAGCCGGTGTTGCACCACTATCCAGGGCGTTGAGGCCCATGTCATACCATTGAGCCGCCAGATCCACACGTTC
This sequence comes from Actibacterium sp. 188UL27-1, assembly GCF_016901225.1. Taxonomy (GTDB): domain Bacteria; phylum Pseudomonadota; class Alphaproteobacteria; order Rhodobacterales; family Rhodobacteraceae; genus 188UL27-1. The sequence continues at coordinate 70,516 of NZ_JAFEUL010000011.1, forward strand.
GGTCGCGCCAAAACCCTGTGCAAGGTGATGCCCCAGGAATTCGCCATAAACCGGTTCACCCAGTGCTGTCAGCAACAGGGCGGATCCGATCGCCACATCCATATTGTCTGTGCGATAGCCGACCGACAGGCAGATCTGCGCCGTGCCCGACATTTGCGCGGGCGACATTCCAGCCTCCAGAACAAAGCTGGACACGTCGGAAATCACTTCGCTGGCGGGTTTCAGCGACAAGGCGGCCACGAAGGGCTTGAGCGTGGGACCGAATGCATCGCACTGCGCCTCGATCTGCTGAGGGGTGAAGCCCTTGATGCCGCTCGCCAGCTCTTCGCCCTTGGTGATTGCAAAGGTCCGTGCCAGACAGAACTGCTCGTTCAGCGCAAAGTTGGCATCGGTCAGGTTGGCCGCCGTGGTGAAACCCCCATTTGTATTGGTGATTAGGCTGACCTTGTTGCAGTGGGAGGCCAATGAGGCGACCGTCGCGGTCCCCAGGAAGTTTGGAACGGCGGGGGTCGCAGCCTCGACCGGGGCACTTTCGGCCTCCGGCGTTGGTGTGGCCACTTGGGTTGGTGCCACGGTCGTGGGCAGCACGGTCGGGTTCACAACCACCGTCGTGGTGGGGGCTGGGATCGGCGTTACACCAGGGGCTACCGCCAGCGTACCGGCCATTTCGGCGCGATAGGTTTTCAGCAGGCCCCGTACACCTTCGGGATTTTGTGCGATCAACTGGGTCGTCGCATAACCGCCCGCCTGGGCTCTGTTCCAGGAGGTCAGAAGCAGGTTCTGTTCAAATGGGCTTAGCTGACCGGTTACGGGATAGCCGAGATAAGCCTGATACTGCGAAATTGCATTACGTGATTTGCGGCCCAACTGGCCATCGACTGAACCTGCATTGAAGCCAAAATAGTTCAGTGACGACTGGATCTGACGCCCTTCCTGGGTGGACGGGATGGTAGATCGACGCGGGGTCGCTGCGCGACGGCGGCTGCTGGATGACCGGCGCACGGTCGAGGCCCTGCGCTGTTTGTTCTTGTTCGCGGCGTGGTTCGCAACGGCGCCAACGATGGCACCCGCGATGAAGTCACCGGCGTCAGCCTCGGCTTCATCCACGGCGCCAGTAATGGCGACAGTGGCTGAAAGGGCGACAATGCTAAGGCGGAATGGCAATTTTGAGGATAGGGTGCGAGTCATGAAACATCCTTCGCTGTAATTGAACACATTGATCCAGGGGATCGTTTACTCTTGAGAAGATGGCTAGTTTTTCATAATCACTTGACTTGGAGTCAAGAAAGAAAGGTCCCCGTTAGGTGATCGAATGGGTTCAATCGGATCGGCCCATACCGTACCCGGAGGCCGTTGCGGCAATGGACGCGCGGGCGACACAGATCGCGGCTGGAACATCGGCTGAGGCCGTGTGGTTGCTGGAGCATCCGCCGATCTACACTGCCGGAACGTCGGCAAAGGCCGAAGATTTGACGGATCCCAACCGCTTTCCCGTTTTCATGACAAACCGAGGTGGACAATTCACCTATCACGGCCCTGGCCAGCGTGTGGCCTACGTGATGCTTGATTTGTCTCGCCGTGGCAAAGACATACGCGCCTTTGTTCAAGCTTTGGAGGCATGGGTGATCCAAACGCTTGGCACATTCAACGTGGTGGGCGAGGTGAGGCCAAGCCGCGTTGGGGTCTGGGTGCCGCGTCCGGAATTGGCCCCGTTGTCCGATGGGACCCCGCGCGAAGACAAGATCGCCGCGATTGGTATTCGCCTGCGCAGATGGGTCAGCTTCCACGGCATCTCGATCAATGTGGAGCCGGATTTGAGCCATTTTGACGGGATCGTACCGTGCGGCATAACGGGACATGGCGTGACCAGTCTGGTCGATTTGGGTCTGCCGGTGACGCTTGCGGATGTGGATGTCGCCTTGAAACAGACCTTCAACCAACAACCATTGCTGGGGGATATCAGTGGTTCCATCCAGGCATTCGGAACAAACTGAACCGGGGCCGACGGTCCTGCAGCCCCTGGTTGTGAAGCGCTGTGTGGCGACCCGCCAGCCTTACATGTCTGGCGGAGGTTAAAGCCAGGCAGCTAGTCTTGAGACCCGCCGATCATGTCGACGCGGGTCGCATGACGCCCGCCTTCGAACGTGGCAGCCAAGAAAGCCTCCACGATGTCCAGGGCCAGACCGGCCCCCACGACCCGCGCACCGATGGCCAGCATGTTGGCGTCGTTGTGCGCGCGGATCATTCGGGCCGAGAATGTGTCGGAGCAAACACCGCATCGGATGCCGACGACCTTATTTGCCGCCATCATGATGCCCTGTCCGGTGCCGCAAAGGATGATGCCCAACTGACAATCGCCTGAGGCGACGCGCAACGCCGCGGCCTGACCGTGTTTCGGATAATGCGTGCTTTCTGACGTTGTGGGTCCAATGTCGACAACATCCCAGCCCAAATTCGCAACATGATCTGCAATGACCCGCCGAAGCTCAATGGCGGCGTGGTCGCTAGAGAGGACGAGGCGTTTGATCATGGTCATGCAGGTTTTATCCCATTCCTACGGCAATCTATTGATGAACAAATAACATGGGCTGGCTGGACACGTAACCATGCCAGCGCTCGGGAAAAACATGGGTAGAAGACCTTGGGTCCCGCCCGGGAGGCGCGGGACCCAAGGAATGGTCTTTGTTAGTCTGCCAGCAGTTCAGGGACATGCAGGCGGATCATCTCATTATTATCCGCTGCGCCTAGCATGCGCCCGGTGGAGAACGGCAGATTGTTGTCATTGCCGACAATGATGTGCTCTTCCCCGTCACGGATCACGCTTTCGATGGTAACGAAAGGAAAGGTGAACTTGCCCGGCACCGGCTCCGCAATCGACGTTTCGACCCGGGACAGGCCATCTGGGTCATCAATGTCCATCAGATCGATCTGCTTGAGCCGCGCGACAAAGCCATCGTCATCGATCTGGGATGTGTCGATCAGCGTGATGCGCTTGACCTGCGCGGGCTTTTCGAAGCAATTCTCGGCTCCTTCGGTTTCGCATTGAAGGCTCGGGTCGCCTTGGCCGCCATCCCGTTCAATCACCAGGGCGCGGGTGTCATCGATGAAATTGAAATCGCCGATCGCCACCGCGCCTTCGGTCAGGGCAAACTTGAAGTTGTCGCCAGTCCACGCAGCGGTCGCTGGGTCAAAGGCCAGAACGCGCAGGAAGCCCCCCTCGGCTTCTCCGCTCGCCGCCAGGATCGGTTTTTCGAGCATGGCCCAAAGCATCGATTGATCCGGGGTTAGGGCCATGCCTTCATATCCGCCCGAACGCGGGACGACCCAATCCTCGCCTGGAACCGCGGGAATGCTTAGGGCAGGGTGGTCGGGCGAGCGTAACTCGGCACCGTCCAGCAATGTCGGGTAAACGCCAGTCACCTTACCAGCCAATGTGGCGCTGATCAGGTAGGGGCCAAATTCCTCACCGATCCACAGCGTATCGCCGACTACCTGGATGCTTTCTAGGTCGAAATCAGCGCCGGTCAGATAGCGGCTGCCCGAGGCTTCATAGGCGATCCTGAACGGGACAACAAAATCGGGGTCATGCAAATAGAAGCGGTCATGGATCGTCACGGCGCCGGTTTCAAAATCTGCTGTCAGGCGGGTGTAGCTGAGCAGCGCGTCAGAGGAATTCAGCTTGGAACCAAACCCGTTATCGATCAGGGCGATGATGCTGTCATCCGCGGCACGGTTGAACGCATAGCCCGAAATCCCCTGGAACGGCTGCCCGATGAAGGGCAAGGCCAGCCCGCTGTCGCGCATGTTCTGCATCGGTTGCATTTGGCGCTGATCGGCACCGGCGGTGAACTTGCCGCTAACCCATGCATCGCGCGGCGCATCATCAGGCGGGACCGACATGGTGTTTGCTGGGACAAAAGCGTGTCCTACCAGCGTCGAAGGGACAATTTCTTGAGCGGTGAGGGGCAAGGCGGCGCACAGGGCTGCGACGGCGGTCAGTATTAAACGCATGGTAACATTCCTTGTTGATCGGTGCTGCGATTGGCAAAATCATGGCTTTGCAACATCCATGTTACCTGTGGATAACTGTTGTCTGATCCGGCTCATTCCGGCTGCAGGCACAAAGTCAGTCGATACAGGTATGTCATGAAACGGTGACCCTGCTGTCACGCGCGGGGCCTAGCTTTGCGAGGTCAAATATCGTGGGGGACCGACATCATGACACTAAAATTTGTTTTGCTGGGCTCTGCCCTAGCCGTTGCCACCGCCATGGGCGCGCAGGCCGAAACCTGGAAGATCGCCGTAACGGATGTTGAGGGACTAGAGCGCCTGCAAGTTGAATGGGGCCCGTTCAAATCTGCTTTGGAAGAAGCCACTGGCGAGACATTCGAATTCTTCGCCGTCAACTCACGGACCGCGGCGGCAGAGGCTTTGCGCGCCGAAACAGTGGATTTTGTCGTGTCCGGCCCGGCGGAATATATCGTAATCAACACATTGACCGACGCCAAGCCGGTGATCGGTCTCGGCCGGCCTGATTATCACTGTGCCATTATCGTGCGCGCCGACAGCGGCATTAACCAGCCCATCGATTTGAAGGGCAAAAAGGTGGCCTTTGGCGATATCGGATCAACCTCGAACATGCTGTGCCCGATGCAGGTGCTGGCTGACTATGGTCTGGATCCTGTCAACGATATCGAAAAGCTTCATACCAGCCGCAACATCGCCCACGAGGCCCTGAAGGCGGGCGATGTCGATGCCCTGGGCTCAAACGCGGGCAGCTGGTTGGCAGTACGGAACAAGGAAACCGACCTGCCCTATGGCTTCTTCAAGATGATCGCGCGGTCGGGCGATCTGCCCAATGACATGATAATGGTCGGCACCCATGTCCCCGAAGAGGCGATCACCAAAGTCGTTAATGGCGTCTTGCAAAACAAGGCAACTGTCATCGCTGGCATTACGGCCCATGAAGAGAACGACAAATATGTTGGTATGGATTTGGTCGCCATCGAAGACAACGCCTATGATTATGTGCGCGCCATGTACCGCAATGCCGGATATCCACAGTTCGATCAGTTCATCGGTGACTGAGGCACTGCGGGATGACCCAATGCGCACCGGGGTCAAGACGGCCCCGGTCATTGATATTTCAGTAGATCGGCTGGCCAAATCCTATGGGGACGGGCCGCCGGTCCTTGCCGATCTGTCATTCAAGGTGCGACAAGGAGAGGCCGTTGCCTTGGTTGGGGCAAACGGTACGGGCAAGTCGACCTTGCTGCGCTGTCTGATGGGGCTGACCTTACCCAGTGCTGGCTCTCTGGCGGTGCTGGGGATCGATCCCGCCTTTGCCGGACGTCGCGAACTTCGGGCATTGCGGGCGCAGACGGGCCTGGTCTCCCAAAAGCACAATCTGGTGCCGCGGCTGTCGGTGCTGACCAACGTGATCCACGGGATACTGGGCCAGCGCGGCGGTCCGACCGTTTGGAGCCAGACCTTTGCCACCGACGCCATCCGCATGCGGGCGATGGCGGCTTTGGGCAAGGTCGGGCTGGCGGATCTTGCCGATCGGCGCGCCGACCGTCTGTCTGGCGGGCAGTCCCAGCGGGTGGCCATTGCCCGCGCGCTGATGGCGGGCCCGCGATTCCTGATCGCGGATGAACCCTGCGCCTCCCTTGATCCGTCTGCCGAGGAGGATGTGATGGATCTGTTCTTTCGCCTCGTGCGGGAGGAGGGGGTAACGGTGGTCTTCACCTCGCACAACATCTCCCACGCGCTGAAATACGGCGACCGGGTGCTGGGTCTGGCGCGCGGTCGGTTGCAGTTGGATGCCGCTGCCATTGATTTAGGTACCGCTGATCTGCGAGGCCTTTATGACTGATTTGCCAGCCCGGTTGGAGCGGCCTTCGGCACTGGCCTTTGTCGTTTATGCCTTGGCTATCGCGCTGTTGGTTTGGTCCTTTGACGGGGCAGGCTGGTCGGCGGAGAAACTATTGCGCGCCCCGCCCGCCTTGGCAGATTTCTGGAGCCGCGCCTGGCCACCATCGACCCAAAACCTTCCACGGCTGGGCTGGAAGATGGTAGAAACCCTGCAGATCGCCCTGGCCGGCGCTGCTTTAGGCGCGGTTTTAGCTGTTCCGGTCGCGATCCTTGCGGCACGCGGCCTCATCGCGGGGCGGGTCGTCAATACATTGGTTCGCACAGTCTTGGGCTTCTTGCGCGCTGTGCCAGATATCGCCTGGGCGCTGGTCTTTGTTGTTGCGGTGGGGCTTGGGCCCTTTGCTGGGATGCTCGCCATCATGGTCGACACGTTGGGGTTTTGCGGACGGTTCTTTGCAGATGATATGGAGGCCGTGGATAAAGGCCCGGCCGAGGCCTTGACGGCAACCGGCGCAGGCAAGATAGACGTGGTGGCCTGCGCGACAATCCCGGGGGCAATGCCATCCTTCATCTCGACCTCGCTTTACGCGGTGGAAAAGGCGGTGCGGTCTTCGACCATCCTTGGGCTGGTTGGCGCAGGCGGTATTGGGATCGAGTTGAAGGTCGGGTTCGACCTGTTCGATTATCCAACCGCCCTGACCGTGATCCTGATGATTGCGGTGGTCGTGATCGGGGTCGAGCAACTGGGCGTCTGGGCCCGCAACCGGATTATAGGAGAGCAGCGCTGATGCTGGATAAAGGCGAGACAGGGATTGCTGTGCGGATCGAAGGTGCGCGCGTGCTGGTTGGCCATGACGTGGTCGAGACCTCGGTCACTGTGGCGAACGGCAAGATTGCCGAGATCGGTGGCGGCGTGGCGGACCGCAGCATCGACGGGCGAGGTCTGTTTCTGGCGCCTGCCTTGGTCGACATCCACGGCGATGCGTTTGAGCGTCAGGTGATGCCCCGGCCCAAGGTATTCTTCCCGATGGATGCCGCCATTCTGGACACGGACCGGCAATTGGCGGGCAACGGGATTGCCACAGCCTACCACGCGCTGACCTTGAGCTGGGAGCCGGGTCTGCGAGCCGTCGACCGAGGTGAGGCGTTTCTGAACGGGTTGGCGGCGTTGCAAGGGCGGCTGACTGTTGAAAATCGGGTGCAGCTCAGATGGGAGACCTTCGCGTTTGAGGCCTTGGACCTGATCAAACGGGCGCTTGAGGCACCCCTGCTGCCATCGATTGCATTCAATGATCATACTTCCATGACGATGCGGGACTACGATGTGCCGGTGCAAACGCGGCTTTTTGAGCATGCGCCCGATTTTGCCATACTTGATCCCAGTGATCCGCGCTTTGCCCGCAAGACCAACAATTACCAACGGGCTGGGATGTCGCCCGAGGATTATGGGACACGCTTGTTGGAGATTTGGGAACGGCGGCCGGATGTGCCCGGCGTGATGGCCGATGTCGCAGCGCGCGGACGGGTCAAGGGTGCACCGATGCTGAGCCACGATGACACGCAGGTTGAGACGCGGGACTTTTACAGAGGTCTTGGCGCGTGCATCTCGGAATTTCCGATGCAGACTCATGTGGCGCAGTCAGCGCGCGACAATGGGGACCACATCATTTTTGGAGCCCCCAATGTGGTGCGGGGTGGCAGCCATATCGGGTCGCCATCGGCCGCTGATATGGTGGAGGCAGGATTATGCGATGCGCTGGCCTCTGACTACTTCTACCCCGCCATGCTTGCCGCTGTGGCCCGCCTGAATGTGGAGAAGCGCGCACCTTTGCCCCGGTTATGGTCGCTGGTCTCGCGCGGCCCAGCGGTGGCATCGGGTCTGACCGACCGGGGCGAGATCGCGCCGGGCAAACGCGCCGATCTGGTGCTGGTGGACTGGCCAACAGATGGCACACCCGCGATCCGCATGACGATGAGCGCGGGCTGCATCGCATACGGGACCGGGTTTTGACCGTCATACGATTTGACACCTGTAATCACCCCAGAACTTCACCCCCACCCTCGATCCCTCCCCCTCGCGGGAGAGGGAGGCGCCAGTGGATAACTTTGTTAGTAAACACCATCGGTGTGAACGGTTTTTGCGCCAATCATGTTTGCAGGCATTTCCGCCTTTCCCAAACGGAGTTATGCTGGTGCTCTTTGAGGGTAGGCCAAGATTGGTATAGCGGTTGCGTATGGCGGTACGGACATGGAGTTCAGCGAGTTGTCGGTCGAAATCCTGAGCGATAACGCCTGGTCTGAGTCGTTTGAGGCAGTTCACCCCCTGCCAGACAGTGCATTGCGCAGCAATCCACCTTGAGGATATCAGCAAGTGCCGTGGTCCCGTTCCGCTGTGGTAAAAGATGGAGACCTTTGACGTCTTCTGACGGCGGCACAGCGTGCTGAAGTCTGGTAGGCTCTGATCAAGGCTCGCCAGGCGCGACGGCCTCTCAACAAATCCTGTCGCGTGGCGGAGGTGCTTACCAAACCGAACAGCACGTTCATCGCCAAGCAAACCTGGATGGTCGCTCGTTGGTGCTTTGGCCCGTTTTTTGTTTTGTGATCCGCGAATTATTGCGAGATGTCTTTTTTCACTCAGTAGTTTCATGGGTGATCGCAGGGCGTTTCTCACAAACCTGGATTTGACCTTCTGCCCCAAGTTTTATTGGCGCTGGCCGGATGAGTTGAAGACCCGGGTTGTGATGGGGGCTTTGGAAAACGGTGTGTGCGTTCGGGACGTTGCCAAGCGATATGATCTGCGTCCCAACCATTTGGCGGACCGGCGATGTTTGGCGCGGGACGGCAAGTTGGTATTGCCTGCGCAACCAATCGGTGTGGCACCCATGTTTGTACAGATGATCGTGGATCGTAAGCGCCGCATTATCGCCCTCGTATACGTTTGAAGTTTGTCATCTGAGAAGAGTTTGTCCGGAAAAGGAGGTTTCTGATGGATGATACTGGACAAAATTACGTAACTTCTCACTGTGTCGGCGCAGGATAGGCTGGGCGTATCGATGTTGTGACTGGGCCGAGTTGTCGGCGACGTTGGCCGGAAGATGTGAAGGCTCAGATTGTTTTGGAAAGCTACCGGGACGGCACATCGGTTGCATGAGTTGCGCGCAAGCACGGTGTCTCGGCGCCTCAGCTTCATTCTTGGCGTCGGGCGGCGCGGGACGGCGTTCTTGCGATGCCGGATGACGACATGCTGGGCTTGGTGCCGGTCGTTGTTGAGGCGCGTGGAGGGGATAGCGGGCGTATGCCGCCTGACGCGCCCGATGCGATCGTTTTGGAGGTTAATGGCGTTCGGGTATCGGTGCTGCCAGGTTTCGATCGTGATCATCTTGGCCATGTCATTGCAGCGCTCAAGGCGTCGTCGTGATCCTGTCAGGCGGCAAGTATCACGTTTATCTGGCGATGCGGCCGGTGGATTTTTGTAAGGGGCATACGGGTCTGTCGCTCGTGATCCAAACGGTGCTGGGGCGTGATCCATACAGCGACGCGGTGTTTGTCTTCCACTCGAAACAGGGTGATCGGATCAAGATTTTAGTCTGGGATCAGACAGGCTTGGTATTGGTCTACAAGCACCTTGAGGGCGGCCAATTCCAATGGCCCCAGCCAGCGGATGGAACGATCAAACTAACCCCGGCCCAATTCTCGTCCTTGTTCGAGGGGCTGGATTGGAAGGCCGTTCGGGCCGAATGCCGGCGGCAACCAAAGCTGGCCGGATAGCCTGCGGCAGCGTGACTCACAGCGGTGATTTTCGCAGCGTGGACGGGCATGGTGATGTATGATTGGGCATGTTCGCCACCGGCCCCATCGATCCCAAATATGTCGCCGAGTGGGAGCGGCGTCTCGCTGCCACCGAGGACATCGAGCTTGCCGAGGGGTAGTTGGCTGCGGCGGGTGAGGCTGCGGACAAGGCACTTGGCAAAACGTCAAAACGCAAGGCACCGAGCAAGCGTAACAAAGGCAATTTGCCGGACCATCTTGAACGTGTTGAAGAGCTGATCGACCCCGAGAGCACAGCCTGTTCATGTGGCTGTGGTGAGATGGTTAAGGTCGGGGAAGACCGCACCCAACGCCTCGATGTCGTGCCAGCTAAGTTCCGCGTGCTTGTGACTGTGCGCCCCAAGTACATGTGCCGCACATGTGATGGGAAATCCCACGCGCAGGCACCGGCACCGGAATTTCTTGTCCCGCGCGGTCTGGGCACCAACCGGTTCGCCGTTCACTCTGTGGTCGCCAAGCTCTGTGATCATCTTCCGTTTTACAGACAGGCCGAGATCTGACGCCGGGACGGCATTGAGATCGACCGCACCATGCTGGCCAATTGGGCCGGGCGCATCGCGTTCCACTTGGCCCCGATCATCGATGCCATGATTGGCGAGTTGAAAGCCAGCGACCGTCTCTTCGCAGATGAAACAACCGTGCCCGTCCTGGCTCCGCGCACCGGCAAGACGCGGAAGGATTGTCTCTCGGCGGCGGTCCGCGACCAGCGCGGGTGGCGCTGCGATGATCCTTCCGGAATGGCGTTTACCTATGTCCCCGGCAGATCTGGTCAGCATGCGGACAAAATTTTGGAAGGCTTCTGCGGCGCCCTGTATGTCGATGGCTCTGCGGACTACAACCGCTTGCTCAAACGTCCGGCCGAGGATGTCAGAGGAACCTCTTGCTGGACCCATATCTGCTGCAAACTGTACGAAATTTCTCAATCCGGCGACGCCTTGATTGCTCAGGGGGGCGTAAATCGAGGCGCTCTATCGCATGGAAACGGAGTTGCGCGGTCAGACAGCCAACCAACATCATGCTGCGCGGCAGGGACGCCCAGAACCCATCTTAGATGCCTCTGAACACGAGCTCGCCCACAGCCGCGCTCGCGTCTCCGACCGGAGAGGCCCTGAAATATATCCCCAAATAGCGGGGGGATGACCCTGCCCTGGAAACACATCAAACCCGTATGACCCGCGCGCCGGTTTCCGGGTTGAAGAACGACACCGAGGTTTGGGCGAAGCCGATGTGAGCGCTGTCGGCGGGCAGAGGCTTTTCGGCATCCGCGTTGACGGTCAACTGGATGCCACCGACATGGCCGTGGATCAGGCGGTTGGCGCCCAACTCCTCTACCGTGTCGATATCGAACGGGAGGCCCGCGCCATCCGCCGTGATCTCGATCTTCTCAGGGCGCAAGCCCAGGGTGATTGGGCCAGTGGTTTCGGCGTCATAGGGCATCTGTGCGTTGCCGATATGGAGCATGCCAGTATCGACCTTGGCAGGGATCAGGTTCATGGGTGGGGAACCGATGAAGCTGGCGACGAAGGTTGTCAGCGGATGGGCATAGATCTCGGACGGGCTGCCGACCTGTTCAATGTTACCGTTGTTGAGCACCACGATCTTGTCGGCGAGGGTCATCGCCTCGACCTGGTCATGGGTCACGTAGATGGCGGCGGTTTGCAGGCGGCGTTGCAGGCGCTTGATCTCCAGCCGCATCTGGTTGCGCAACTTGGCATCGAGGTTCGACAGCGGTTCGTCAAACAAGAAGATCGCGGGGTCACGGACGATGGCGCGGCCCATGGCGACGCGCTGGCGTTGGCCACCTGAAAGCTGGCTTGGCTTGCGGTCCAGGAACTCGGTGATCTGCAGGAAGGCCGCGGCCTCGTCCACCTTGGCCGCGATCTGCTCCTTGGGGGTGCCGCGGTTTTTTAGCCCATAGGCAAGGTTGCCGCGCACGGTCATGTGGGGGTAAAGCGCGTAGTTCTGAAACACCATGGCGATGTTGCGGTCTGCGGGTTCGGTGTCGTTCACGACCTTGCCCGCCAGTTCGATCTCCCCCTCTGTCACTGTCTCCAGCCCCGCTACCATGCGCAGCAATGTGGACTTGCCGCAGCCCGAGGGGCCGACAAAGACGACCAACTCGCCATCCTCAATATCGACGCTGACGCCTTTGACGGCCAGCGCTCCGTTCGGGTAGCGCTTGACGACATTCTTGATGCGAAGGGTGGTCATTTTTCGGTCTCCACGAGGCCTTTGATAAACATGCGTTGAAAGATGATGATCACCAGGGCGGGGGGCAGCATGGCCAAAACAGCCATGGCGAGCGCCTCGTTGTAATCGGGGATATTGGCGCCGACATAGACGTTCATCACCTGTCTGATGCCGCGCACGAGGGTGTATAGAGTCTCATCCGTGGTCATCAGTGTTGGCCATAGATATTGGTTCCAACCGACAACGAACATGATAATGAAAATCGCGGCCATCATGGTTTTCGACAACGGCACCAAGATGTCGATGAAAAACCGCACCGGGCCTGCACCATCGATCCGCGCGGCCTCGATCAACTCATCAGGGATGGAGCGAAAGAACTGCCGAAAGAAGAATGTTCCTGTGGCCGACGCGATCAGCGGCAGGATCAGTCCGGTATAGGTGTTGAGCATGCCCAGGCCCTGAACCACCTCGTACGAGGGCAGGATACGCACCTCCAGCGGCATCAGAAGGGTGGCGAAGATCACCCAAAAGAAGAACGACGCGAGCGGAAACCGGAAATAGACGATCGCATAGGCGGCTAGCATCGACACGACAATCTTGCCTACTGCAAAGCCCAGCCCCAGGATCAGCGAATTTTGCGTCATCAGAATGCCCGTAATGTTCTCGGAAAAGCCGCCCTTCTTGGTCAGCACGTTCCAATAGGTCTCCGCCGCATGGCCGCCCCAGCCCAGTTGCATCCCCTCCCGGTGGATGGTTTCGGGTAAAAAAGACGATGTGGTGATCGCAACCACCAGCGGGCCCATCATCAGGAACACACCAAACAGCAGCACGATATGATCGTATAGGCGGGGACGTTGCATGGGACCTCAGGAGTAATGAACGCGGCGTTCAATCAGCCGGAACTGTAAAATGGTGAGGGCGAGGACCAGGATCATCAGGATCACCGACTGTGCAGCAGACCCCCCAACGTCCAGACCGCGGAATCCGTCTTGATAGACCTTGTAGACCAGCGTCACCGGGTTGTTGCCCGGCTCACCCTTTACCATCAGGTCGACGACGCCGAAGGTTTCAAAGAATGCATAGGTGATATTCAGGATCAAAAGGAAGAAACTGGTTGGAGCCAGCAGCGGAAAAACGATGGTCCAGAAGCGGCGGAACGGGCGGCGACAATCAATGGCGGCGGCCTCGCGCACTGCCCGGGGGATCGATTGCAGGCCCGACAGAAAGAAAATGAAGTTGTAGGGGATCTGTTTCCATGTGGCGACGACGGTCATGGCAAAGGCGGTGTCGAAATAGCTGACGCCGACCTGCATCCTCCATCCCAGTAGGGCAAAAAAATCGACGATCGGGCCAATATGTTGGTCAAAAAGCATGATCCCAATAAGCCCGGCCACAGGCGGTGCGATGGCATAGACCCACATCAGGATCGTCTTGTAACTGGCCTGGCCGCGCAAAACCTGATCAGCCGAAACCGCGAAAAGCAGGCCAAACCCCAGCGACAGAAACGAAACGAACAGCGTGAACCAGAACGTGAAATTGGCCGTGCGCAGATAGTCGGACTTGCCGACTGCATCAGTATAGTTGTCGATCCCGACGAAGGTGGATTTGCCAAAGAACGGATCCTGGATGAAGAATGAGGATCTGATCGCCTCGAATGCCGGCCAGATGAAGAAAATGGCGATGATGATCATCTGCGGGGCAAGCAGCAGATAGGGCAGGGTTGGCTGTGTGAATACGGATTTTTTCATGGGACCTGTGGCCAAGCGCTGCGGGCAAGGACGCTCCTGGCCGAAAGGCGGAGGGGTGCGTGCGATGGGTAGGGTGGGTTTTTGACCCACTCTACCGGTATCAGATCGACGAGGAGGGTAGATGCCCACCCGCGCCGGTATCAGCCAGAGGTTTTGCCGAAGCGTTCCAGCAACTGGTTGGCCTCTTCCTCGATGATGCTGAACGCATCCTCGACAGAGGCCTCGCCGGACATGATGCGCCCATATTCGCGGTTCATCACGTCGCGGATCTGAACGTAAAAGCCCATGCGATAGCCCTTGGTCCACTCACCGCTGGGCAGGGTCAGCTGCTGGATGCCAACCTCAGCCTGGGGTGTGGTTTCATAGTAACCGTCGGCTTTTGCCATCTCATAAGCGGCTTCGGTGATCGGCACATAGCCGGTTTCCTGGTGCCAGAAATACTGCACCTCGGCCGATGTCAGGAAGCGGAAGAACTCGGCTGCGGCCTTGTTCTCATCATCCGCATGGCCGGACATGGCCCACAGGGCTGCCCCGCCGATGAAGGTTTGCTTGGGCTCGGTCGTCACGGCTTCCCAATAGGGCAGGAACGTGGCCGAGAACTCAAAGTCAGCCGCCTGCTTGAGACCACCGAACGAGCCGGAAGAGCCCATCCACATGGCGACCTCCTGGTTTTCGAACGGGGTCTGGTTATCAGACCACCCGGTACCGTAGTAGCCGAACAGCCCAGCATCAACCCAGTCCTTCACGGCGGTGAAGTGCGCCTTGATGGCGTCGTTGTTCACCAAAATCTTCGGGGCAGCACTACTGTAGCCGTTATTGTCGGTGGCGAACTGGATATTGTGGCGTGAGAAGAAGTTCTCGGTAAAGATCCACGGCAGATGCGATTGCGCCGCGGGGATGTAACCGGCCTCTTTCAGGGCAGGTGCCGTGGTGCTGGCAAACTCTTCCCAGGTCTTGGGCGGGGTTACACCGGCTTTTTCAAGTGCTTCGACGTTATAGTACAGAATCGGGGTCGAGCTGTTGAACGGCATACCGACCATCTTGCCCGCCTCGTCGGCGTAGAAGTACCGCACGCCCGAGATGTAGTCTTCGATGTCGAAATCCACGCCATTGGCGGTCATCAGATCCTCAACGGGGATCACAGCGCCAGGCGCGCCCATCAGCGTGGCGGCACCTGCCTCGAACACCTGAACGATGTTTGGATGCTCACCTGCGCGAAATGCAGCAATGGTGGCGGTCAGGGTTTCTTCGTATGTGCCCTTATAGACCGGCAGGATTTCATATTCATCCTGGCTTTCATTGAATTTGACGGCAAGCTCGTTGACGGTCTCGCCCAAGGCACCGCCCATGGCATGCCACCAATCGATTTTTATGGGTTCGGCTGTTGCCGAAAATGTGGCGGTGGCAAAAGCACCTGCCAGCAGGACAGTCGTTTTCATGTCGGGAACCCCCAGATATTTTGACTAGGCCCCTAAACGCGGGAAATGTGTCAGTTACGCTACGGTTTTGTAACGTTTGCCTGATGGTTCATGGCGAGGGCTGTGGTGGTAGGTGAAATTCTTTTTCAATTCATACGGCAACGTGCGCAAATACATGCCTGATTAACGAATGCTCATCTGCCAATCGTCTGGCGCTTTGCCTGATTTTCGAACCGCTCAAACCGCGATCTGGTGCATTACCGGCTCGCCGTATTTGCACCGGGTCAGGAAGATGATGGCAGGGTTCGGGATCTGACTTTCTGCAATGGTCTGTGCGAGGTCACAGGCCGCACAGGTCGTGATGCTCTCACCGGGGTGGCCCGCTTGGCTGACAATCAAGACCTCGGTTTCATCCAGCAGATCGGCATGGCGCAGATCCTGTTCCAACTGGGGAGCGGCGTTGATGCCCATGTAGACCGCCACCCGCGTACCGCGGGCCAGATGATCTATCCAGTCCGGCGTGGTATTGTCCCGCGTCGTGCCCGTGGTCAGCACGACGGTATCCGTCTTGCCCCTTTCGGTCAGAAACGTTCCCGCCGTGGCGGCCGCGGCGCTTGCTGCGGTGACGCCAGGTACGATTTCGTAACTCAGGCCCGCCAGTTTCAACGCGGCAATCTCTTCTGCCCCGCGGGAAAACACGCCCGGATCGCCGCATTTCAGCCGGACAACCCGCTTGCCCTGTTTGGCCGCAGCCACCAACACGCCATTGATCCGATCCTGGGGCCAGTTATGGCAACCGGGTTCCTTTCCGACACAGACACGTTCCGCATCGCGGCGGGCAAGCTCCAGAACGTCCGGATCCACCAGACGGTCGTAAAAGACAACATCCGCTTCTTGCAGGCGCTGTACCGCGCGAAGGGTAATCAGATCGCGACTGCCCGGACCGGCACCGACCAAGGCCACCGATGCCGGTGCTGCGGCAGTGAAATCGCCGGTCTCGATCGCGTCCTTGATCCGGCGCGCGGCGGCGCGTTCGGCGCCTCTGGCATGATCTGCGCGAGGCTCGCCACCAAACACCCACCGCCACAAATCGCGCCGCGCCTTGGGGCCCAAACGCATAGCGGCTCGGTCGCGCAGGCGCCCCGCCAATGCAGCTAAATCGCCCAACCGTGGTTCTAAGTTCTGTTCCAACTGCGTCTTGATCTGACGGGCCAGGACAGGGGCGGTGCCTTCCGTCCCGATGGCGACCACAACCGGATCCCGGTCGACAATCGATGGTGTCAACGCGTCACATAGCTCGGGCTGATCGACCACATTGGTGACAGCCCCCGCCGTCTTGGCCAGGTCATGCAGGGCTGCATCGATCCCCGGACACCCAGTGGCGACAAAAACCAAAGCCGTGTCACCAAAGATCGCTGGGGTGATACGATCTATACTCCAACTGATCCGCCCCTCGTCGACCAAGCTGCGCAACTCATCCTCCAGCGCAGGCGCAAGAATGGTTATTTTGGCCTCGGTCTTGAGTATCAGTCGACACTTTTGCGCCGCCTGCTCGCCGCCACCGGCAATCACGACACGGCGCCCGGCCATCTTGAGGAACATTGGAAAGGTTTTCATATCAAGCGTCCTCGGTCGGTCGGGCGGCGTGTTGTTGGGCGCGGTTGGTCCACAGATCGCGGGCCATGGCGTCACCTTCGGCGGGTGTCTGGCACAGGCCAGCGGCGATGAGTGCAAGGCCGGCAGTGCCGACCACAACCGCTTCGGCAAATGGATCCTGCGCTGTCCCGTGCCACAGATCTGCCAGCGGCGGTGTCGGATGATCCGGCTCATGCAAGCGGCGCGTGGCATTCAGCAGCGGTGCGGCATCCAAGGTCGCCGCCGCGCCGCCTAAAAGCCCATAGGCCTGGGTCAACTTGCCGGGATGACGCTCGAACTCGCCACCGCCGCCTTTTACCACCAGAATGGTGCTGCGCCCCAATAGCGCGCCCGCATCTTGCTGCAGGTCGCGATAGGAGGGATGGAACACACCTTGCACTGTGGCCATGGCCTCTGCCGGGTTCAGCATCCGAAGGACCGTATTAACGCAGGATCGCAGCCCCAGTATGTCGCGCAGCCTAATCAAATTGTAGCCCGGGCGCGATATGGCCTCAAGCGGGACATAAGCGATACCACAGGTTTCAAGCCGTGCGGTGGCTTCATGGGGGCTGGATACTGCAGGAATGTCCAAGGATGCCAACGCATCGTTGACAGAGGCGAGCGGCGATTGATGCGAGTTCCAGCCATGCAGCAGCACTTTCTGCCCCGCGGCCGCCAGCAGCTTGGCCGACAACAAAAACAGCGGGCGGCCGCGGGTGCGACCGGCGGCATAGCTCGGCCAGTCGAGCGTCGCAGGAACGGCTTTCCAAGACCCCAGATCGTCCAGAACGGCACGGGTGAAACCCGCGATCTCAGGCGCGCTCTCCCCGCGATAGCGCATCAGCATGAGCAGTGCGCCCACAGCCTCGGGAGCCGCATCGCCTGACAGGATAAGACGCATCGCCTTAAATGCCTCATCCTCGGTCAGGGCGCGGGCCCGACCGGGGCCACGGCCAAGAATACGAACATAAGGGGCAAGGGTCATTCGGCGGCCATCGGTTGACGGGCCGTCAGCAATGCGGCCAGTTCAGGTTTGCACGAGCCGCAATTTGTGCCGGCACAGGTGCGTTCCCCCAACTTTGCCACGGTTCGCGCGCCGCTCGCAATCTCGGCGCGCAGCGTATTGATGCCAACGCCGAAGCAGGAACAGACGATTGCACCCGGGTCCGGCGTATCCGCGCCGGGACGGCCCGCCAATGCCACCAGGGTCGATGTGTCGGTGCCGACAAGCGTCACGATATGGGCGCGGGCGGCGGCCACGGGGGTAGAGGCGGCAAAGACCAGTCCGGTGATGTGGCCATCCTGCACGATGGCGATGCGCGCCGTGCCCGTGGCGGGGTCGGCCACCACACTGGCTGTGCCGTCTGTTAGGCCCGTCAGGCATCGCGCCTCAACCTCCCAATTACCCACGGCTTTGACGCCCGCCACTTCGGCCCGCCAGCCCGTTTCAGTTCGCGCGATGGCCGCATAGGGGCGCGATATGTTAGGTCGGGTTGCGGAGGCGACAAAGGCGAACCATCTGGCCTCAAACTTCGCGATTTCGACTCGTCCGGCTTTTAGCGCTGGCTGGCCCGAAACCGGGTCGGTGATCGCATCAATCATGGGGTTCGAACGACCCGCAGGAGCGGTCTGCGCTGTCCAGTGCATCGGGGCGAAGACATGCCCTGGTTGGATCGCGGTTGAAATCAGGACCCGTAAAATCGCCTGCCCCCCCTCCGCCGTGATGCGGGCCAGATCGGCGTGGCGCAGGCCAAGGGCCACGGCGTCCTCCGGGTGGATCTCAAGATAGGGTTCGGCCATGTGTGCGTTCAGGCGCGGTGCCCGGGCGGTCCGTGTCATCGTGTGCCACTGGTCCCGCACCCGGCCCGTATTCAGATGAAAATCTGTGTTCTGTGCTACGACAGGTGCCACCACCGGCAACATCTGCGCCTTTCCATTGTTCGTGTAGAAACCGCCATCCGCAAAGAATCGCCCCCCCGGCTGTTTATCCTTGGGCACCGGCCACTGCACCGGCGGCAAGGCGTCATAGGCAGCCTGATCAAGGTCGGCAAGGCCGGTCAGGTCAAGGTCACGCCCGAATTGCACCGCGAGGGCCGAGAGGTCTGCATATTCGCGAAAGACATCGTCGGGGCCATGGTAGGTGAAGGCATCTGCCCAACCCATGCGTCCCGCCACATCGCTGATGATCCGCCAATCGGGACGTGCCTCACTGGGTGTGGGCAGAAAGGCGCGCTGGCGTGAAATGCGGCGCTCGGAATTGGTGACGGTGCCCGATTTCTCTCCCCATCCAGCGGCAGGCAGCAGAACATCCGCCAGATCGCCGGTATCCGTGCGCGCCATGATGTCGGAAACGACGGTAAAGGGCACGGCGCGGATCGCCTCGGCCACGGCGCGCGCATCGGGCATCGAAACGGCGGGATTGGTCGACAGGATCCACAGGGCTTTGATCTTACCATCGGCGCAGGCCTGAAACAGATCGACTGCCTTCAGCCCGGGTTTGGTTGCGATTGTCGGGCTTTGCCATCCTTGCTGAACCGCGTCGCGGTGGGCCGCATTTTCCAGATCCAGGTGCCAGCCCAGCATATTGGCCAACCCGCCAACCTCGCGCCCGCCCATCGCATTGGGCTGACCGGTGACGCTGAACGGCCCCATGCCGGGCCGCCCAATCCGGCCCGTGGCCAGGTGGCAATTCAGGATCGCATTGACCTTATCAGTGCCGCTGGCCGACTGGTTCACACCTTGGGAATAGACGGTCACGACCCGTTCGGTCTCGGCCCACAGGTTCAAGAAATGCTGGATATCGTGCGAAGAAAGACCTGCATTGTCGTTGGTCATCTCTGCTGTCTCAAGCGCGGCATCAATGCCATCGACATGGGCATCGATGTAATTTGGGTTGATCTTGCCTTGCTGGTTCAGATGGCAAAGCAGGTTATTGAAAAGGGCGACATCTCCATCAGGGCGGATGGCCAGGTGCAGGTCGGCCAGATCGCATGTGGCGGTGCGACGCGGATCGATCACGACGACTTTCATCGCAGGCCGGGTTTGCTTTGCGGCGGCGATACGTTGGTAAAGAACCGGGTGGCACCATGCCAGGTTCGATCCGACCAGCACGACCAGATCGGCCTGCTCCAGATCCTCATAGGTTCCAGGTACCGTGTCGGTGCCAAACGCGCGCTTGTGGCCCGCCACGGACGAGGCCATGCAAAGCCTTGAATTCGTGTCGATATTGGCCGATCCGATGAAGCCTTTCATCAGCTTGTTGGCGACATAATAGTCTTCGGTCAGCAATTGGCCCGAGCCGTAGAAGGCCACACTATCGGGGCCATGTTCGGCGATGGCCGCTTTGAACTTTGACGCGACCAGATCCAGTGCCGTGTCCCAATCGGCCCGTGCGCCGTCGATCTGAGGGTGCAGAAGCCGCCCTTCCAGATCCAAGGTTTCGCCCAAGGCAGCCCCTTTCGAGCAAAGACGACCGAGGTTTGCGGGGTGGTCGGGATCTCCGGCGATGGACCCATCGGCCCCCGCCAGAACTCCGCAGCCCACCCCGCAATAGGGGCATGTCGTCCGAACCTGTGTCTTGGTCTGGGTCATGCCCCGTGGTCCTTCTTATTCAGCCGGGTGCCCGAAAGGGGCGGGCTGTTCGGTTGGTGTCGGCTTGTAGTGGGTGGCGTAGATCATGGCGCCTACAAAGGTCAGACCGCCCACGAGGTTACCGATGACGGTCGGGATCTCGTTATAAAGGAAGTAGTCGGACCAGGTGAATTCTCCGCCCAGCATGATGCCGGAGGGGAAGAGGAACATGTTCACGATCGAATGCTCGAAACCCAGGTAGAAGAAGACGAGGATAGGCATCCACATCGCAATAACCTTGCCCGACACACTGGTGGACATCATGGCTGCCACAACACCGGTGGAGACCATCCAGTTACACATCACGGCCCGGACGAAGAGGGTCAACATACCTCCGGCACCTGCCTCTGCATAACCAACGGTGCGGCTTTCACCGATCACGCTCAGCTTTTGGCCCACCGCGTTGGGTTCATGGGTGAAGCCGGTGGTAAAAATAATCGCCATGAACAACGCCGTGGTCATGGCACCGGCAAAATTACCGACAAAAACCAGACCCCAGTTGCGCAGCACGCCCTTGACGGTAACGCCGGGCCGTTTGGCGATTAGCGCCAGTGGGCAAAGGGTAAAGACACCCGTTAGCAGGTCGAAACCCAGCAGATAGAGCATGCAAAACCCGACCGGGAACAATAACGCACCGATCAGGAAATTGCCGGTATTGACGGCGACGGTGATGGCAAAAGCGGCGGCCAGGGCCAGGATCGCGCCCGCCATGTAGGACCGGATGAGCGTGTCTTTCGTAGACATTTTGACCTTCGCCTCACCGGCGTCGATCATTTTTTCGGCAAAGTCGCCGGGTGTTACATATGACATGGTTTAGTGTCCCTGTTGTGGTTGCGATGATCCGCGCGTTGACGGCATTTACGCTGTTGGACCAGCGTCTTGCTCCTCCACATGGAACCGAACTCTCCCCGGTCCGAACCTCGGTCGCTTAGGCCGCGCGGCGCATCAGGCAGGCCGCGTCCAGCAAAATGCGGCCCTCCTCGATACGGGCGGGGTAGGTGTTGACAACGCCTTCATCTGCCCCCTGGGCCTGTCCCGTCTCAAGCGAGATCACCCAGTTATGCAGCGGACAAGTGACCTTGGTGCCGTGCACGATCCCTTCGGCCAGTGGTCCGGCCTTGTGCGGGCAGGCATTGTCCAGGGCAAAGACCTGGTCATCGCCGGTCCGAAATACAGCCACACAGCCGAACGCCGTCTTGATCATGCGCGCGCCCCGGGCAGGTACATCCTCCAACGCGCCGATATCGATCCAATTGGTCATTCCGCGGCCTCCAAAGTCAGATTGGCAAGGGGTTGATAGGTTTCGGCCTTGTCGCGTGCATGCTCTGCCCAAGGATCTTTGCGATAGATGCTTTGGGACAGCTCGAACCGGTCGGCCAATGCGCGGCGCGTGTCTGGATCGTCGATCTGATCTTTGATCCAGTCGAGCCCGACCTTGTTCATCCACTTGTAGATCCGGTCGAGGTATTTGGCATTCTCGCGGTAAAGCTGTGTGACGGCCGCGACGACTTCCATCGTCTCGTCTTCGGTGGCCACCTGGCACAGAAGCTCGGTTTCCTTGACATCCATGCCCGCCGCGCCGCCGATGCTGACCTGGTAGCCGCTATCGACGCAGACCACGCCGATATCCTTGCATGTGGCTTCCGCACAGTTGCGCGGGCAACCCGACACGGCCAGCTTCAGCTTATGGGGCGTCCACGACCCCCACAGCATCTTTTCCAGTCGAATCCCAAGGCCGGTGCTGTCTTGTGTGCCAAACCGGCAATGATCGGTGCCCACGCAGGTTTTCACCGTACGCAGCCCCTTGGAATAGGCGTGACCCGAGACCAGACCGGCCTTGTTCAGATCGGCCCAGATATGCGGCAGATCCTCGCCCTTCACGCCCAGCAGGTCGATCCGCTGACCGCCGGTGAATTTGACCGTTGGTACGTGGTATTTGTCAGCGGCATCGGCGATGGCGCGCAACTCATCAGGGTTCGTGATCCCGCCCCAGATCCGGGGAACGACGCTGAACGTGCCGTCTTTCTGGATATTCGCGTGTTTCCGTTCGTTGATGAACCGGCTTTGCGGATCGTCCTGATACTCCACCGGCCAGTCGGCCAGCAGATAGAAATTCAAGGCCGGGCGGCAGACATGGCAGCCGCAGGTCGTCTTCCACCCAAGCTCTTGCCAGACGGCGGGCATGCTTTTGAGGCCCTTGCTTTTGATCAACCGCCGCACTTCTTCATGGGCCAGATCGGTGCAACCACACATGCTCTGCGCGGCGGGGATGACGAAATCATCACCCAATGTTGCACCCAGAACCTGTTCGACCAGCCCGGTGCAGGTTCCACAGGACCCGCTGGCCTTGGTCACCGTCCGAACGGCGGCCAGATCGGTGGCGCCATCCTGAATAGCGGCCACAATGGTGCCCTTGGAAATGCCGTTGCAGCCGCAAATCTCTGCGTCATCCGGTAAGGCTGCAACGGCCGCCATAGGGTCCAGGGGGGTCCCTCCCTGGAAGGCGGGGCCAAAGATCAGCGTCTCGCGCATCTCGGCCACGTCGGTGCCGTCCTTGATCAGGCCAAAGAACCAGTTGCTGTCGGCGGTGTCGCCGTAGAACACCGCGCCCTTGACGCGGTTCTCTTCCAGAACCAGCCGTTTGTAGACGCCACGCGCCGGGTCGCGAAACACGATATCCTCGCGCCCCGGGCCATCGGCAAAATCGCCTGCGCTGAACAGATCACAGCCCGTGACCTTCAGCTTGGTTGAGACCTCCTTTTGGACAAAGGCCGCCTCCTGCCCCAGCAGAGTCTGCGCCACGACCTTGGCCTGTTCATAAAGGGGCGCCACCAGGCCGAATAGCGCGCCGTTATGCTCCACACATTCACCGACGGCCAGGATATCCGCGTCGGAGGTGACCATCTGGTCATCCACATGAATGCCCTTGCCCACCGCCAGCCCGGCCTCTGCTGCCAGCGCGGTATTAGGGCGAATGCCCACGGCCATGACCAGCAGATCGCAGGGCAATTCGGTCCCGTCTTCCAGAAGCAGACCGGTGACATGGCCGTCCTTGCCCAGGATCTCCTTGGAGTTGGCCGAGCATTTGACGGTAATGCCCTTGTCAATCAGGGCCTTGCGCAGCAGATAGCCCGCGGCCTCGTCCAACTGGCGTTCCATCAGATGGCCCATCAGATGGACCACGGTCACATCAACACCGCGGGCGGCCATGCCAGCGGCGGCTTCCAGGCCCAGCAGACCGCCGCCGATCACGACGACCTTTTGGCCCTCGACCATGGTCATCATGCGTTCGGTATCTTCCAGATCGCGATACGCGATGACCCCTTCCAGGTCATGGCCGGGCAGGGGGATCATGAACGGGTTCGAACCGGTCCCAAGCAGCAGTTTGTCATAAGGCACGACATCGCCATTGGCCGCGGTTACGGTCTTGGCAGTCCGGTCGATCCCGGCGACCTTTTCGCCAAACCGGCAGGTCACGCCATTCTCGTCATACCATTCTGCGGTATGGGTGACGATCTCGTCATAGGCCTTGTCGCCCGACAAAACGGGCGAGAGCATGATCCGGTTGTAGTTCCCGCGCGGCTCGGCATTGAACAGCGTCACGTTGTAAGCATCCGGTTCCGCATCCAGCAGATGTTCCAGTGCGCGGCCGGTAGCCATGCCCGCGCCGATGATAACAAGGTTCTGGGTCATTGAACGGTCTCCCCATAGGCGGCTGTGATCATGACCGAGGACAGTGTGCCATAGGCTGTTTCCCAGGCCGCGCGTGTCTCATCGGTAAAGTCGTCGCCCAAACCGCTG
This sequence comes from Actibacterium sp. 188UL27-1, assembly GCF_016901225.1. GTDB lineage: Bacteria > Pseudomonadota > Alphaproteobacteria > Rhodobacterales > Rhodobacteraceae > 188UL27-1. The sequence continues at coordinate 94,640 of NZ_JAFEUL010000011.1, forward strand.
CTGAGCGTATCCAGCAATGCCGCACCGACGGGCGCGTAATGCTCTGCCTTCACACCGTAATCCACGTGGGCGACGGCCAGTTTCTGGGCAACGGGCACCACCGTTTCCAACGTTGTTAACCCACGCACAACAAAGCCCAAGGTGGTCATCAGTTTATGGGCCTGCTCCGTCATGTCGCCGGTGAAAAACGGGCGAACTTCAGGCGCGATCTCGAACAGGCGGCTATAGAACATCTGGCCAGCGTCGCCTGCGATGGGCTCTACCTTGGCAAAGCTCGATTGCACCAGATCAATATCATTCGGTGTCATGGCTCACTCCGCAGCGATGGCTTGGGGTTTCGGCTTGGGCTTGGCGCCGTGCTCGTATTCCTCAAGGAAATCAAGCACCTCCTGCCGATACGTATAGTAATCGGGGTGCTCCAGCAGCGCCTTGCGGGTGCGGGGCCGGGGCAGATCGACGTTGACGATCTTGCCGATAGTGGCTTGGGGGCCGTTGGTCATCATCACCACGCGGTCGGCCAGCAGGATCGCCTCGTCCACATCATGGGTCACGCAGATCGCGGTTACCTTGGTGCGCGACCAGACCTCCATCAGGACCTCTTGCAACTCCCACCTTGTCAAGCTGTCGAGCATCCCGAACGGTTCATCCAGCAGCAGCAGTTTCGGAGACAGCGCAAAGGCCCGCGCGATGCCGACCCGCTGCTTCATCCCGTTCGACAGTGCATGGGCGGGCTTGTCCATCGCCTCGGCCAGGCCCACCCGTTCCAGGTAGTAATCGACAACATCCTGTCGCTCGGCCTGGTTGGCACGGGGATAGACCCGGTCGACGCCGAGGCTGACATTCTCCCGCGCGGTCAGCCAAGGAAAGAGGGAGGGCGCCTGAAACACAACAGCACGCTCAGGGTCGGCGCCCTCCACATGGCGACCATCAAGCTTGATGGCGCCTTTCGAGATCTCGTTCAGGCCCGCGGCCATGGTCAGGACCGTGGATTTGCCACAGCCGGAATGCCCGATCAGGCTAATGAACTCGCCGCGATCAAGCTTGAGGTTAAAATCCTCAACCACGGTCAGCGGGCCCTTGGGCGTGGGATAGACCTTATGCAACTGGCTGAAATCCAGGAACCTTTGGTCGATCAGCCCTTCCTGCGCCTTGGCAATGGCTGTCGGTAGGCCATGGATCGGGGTGACATTGGGCAGCTCGGTCGACCCTTCGGCCTTTGCGTCGATCCCCAAATCCATCAGGTATTTGGTGATTTCGGCCCGCAGGGTTTTAAAACCGTCATGGTGGTTCATCTCAATCCGGTCCCGGGGGCGGGGGATGGTGACCGTAAAGGCCTCACCCAGTGTTCCGTCCGGGTTCAGGGGAATGATGCGGTCGGCCATGATGATGGCTTCATCCACGTCATTGGTTATCATCAGGACGGTCTTTTTGTCCCGCTCCCAGATCTCAAGGATCTCATCGGCGAGGTTGGCGCGGGTCAAGGCATCGAGCGCCGAAAGCGGTTCATCCAGCAGCAGCAGATCGGGCGACATGGCCAGCGCGCGGGCCACGGCAACACGCTGACGCATCCCGCCGGACAGCTCTGCCGGGCGGCGCTCGGCCGCGTGGCCCAGGCCCACCATCTTGATGTAATGCAACGCTTGTTCGCTGCGTTCGGCTTTGCTGAGCTTTGGGAAAACAGTATCGACCGCCAGCCCGACATTGCCCTGCACCGTCAGCCACGGCATCAGCGAATACGACTGGAAGACCAGACCGCGCTCAGGGCCAGGCCCGGTAACGGCCGCGCCTTTGAACTCGACGGAGCCTGTATCGGGCATCTCCAGCCCAGCGACCAGGTTCATCAGGGTCGTTTTTCCGGTGCCGGAGAAGCCGAGGATGGCGACGAACTCGCCGTCCTCGATATCCAGATTGATATTCTGCAAGACCTTGGTGTGGGCCGTGCCCTCACCGAAGCCTTTGTTGACGTTGGAAAGTTCCAGGATACCCATCATGCTCACCGTGTCGCTGAGTAGGTGAAGGCGGATTGGATCGCGTACATCATCCGGTCCAGCAGGAAGCCGATGATACCGATGGTAAAGACCGCGACCATGATCTTGGCCAGCGACTGGCTGGAACCGTTCTGGAACTCGTCCCAGACAAATTTGCCAAGGCCGGGGTTCTGGGCCAGCATCTCGGCCGCGATCAGGACCATCCAGCCGACACCCAGGGACAGGCGCAGACCGGTAAAGATCAGCGGCAGGGCCGAGGGCAGGACCAATTTGGTGATCTTCGTCCAGGTGCCCATCTTCAAGACCTTCGAAACGTTGACCAAATCCTTGTCGATTGAGCTGACACCAAGTGCTGTGTTGATCAACGTCGGCCAGAGTGAGCAGAGCGTGACGGTGATCGCCGAGGTCAGGAAGGATTTTGAGACCATACCATCGCCGCCGCTGTAGGAGGCTGAGACGACCATCGTGACGATGGGCAACCAAGCGAGCGGCGAGACTGGTTTAAATATTTGTATCAAGGGATTAAGGGCCGCGTTGGCAGTTTTTGACAGGCCTGCCGCGATACCCATGGGAACAGCCACGATGGTGGCGATCAGGAAGCCGAAAAACACCGTCTGGATCGAGGTCCAGATCTGGTCGTAATAGGTTGGCTTTCCTGTATAAATCCGCTCTTTGACGCGGTCGGTGCGGCCATCGGCGATGAGCTTGGCGTTGCGTTCTTCCTGGCGTTCATAAAAGGCCACTGCTTTTTCGCGTTCGCGCACGTGATCGGCGTGGAGATTGCCGACCTGTTCCCACACTTGTGCGGGGCCGGGGATGGCACCCAACGACGTCTGCACCGTGGGCGCCAGCGTGCCCCAAAGAACCAGGAAGCCCGCTATGGCGAGTAGGGGCACGGCCAAAAGCTGCCAGATTTCGCGAACCTGTGCTTTGGGGTTATCCCCTGCAATCGCCTTGAGGACCGGTGTCATCCAGGCCAAACCGATCACCTGAAACCAAGCATCGGCTTTGTTGATACGGGTAAAGACCTTGGCTTTGCGCGCCTCTTTCGCGGCGTCTGGACCAAGGCTTTCGGGATCGATGGCTGTCATGATGCACCTTTGGAAAGAAGCGGTATTCGGAGCGTATGGAAACCATGCAGAAAGCATACATATCCCATACATACGGTTTGTTCGGTGGGGTCAGAGGGTGTTAACCCCTCCGACCGGGGTAAGACGGGGTCAACCCCGCCCCCGACCTAGCCTTGGACTTCGTTGCCCACGACCTTTTGCTCGCCCTTCAAGCCGATGGGCAGGCTTTCGAGATAGGCATTGGGCGTGCGACCGTCATAGCCGATCCCATCGATGATATCGCCGGCGGGTGTCGCCTCCTTGTAGCCGTCACTGTCCCACGGGAAGTCGGCCTCGTTCGCCAGGCCTTCATCGACCAGCATGCGGGCGGCTTCGAGGTAGATCGCGGGCTTGTAGACCTTTTGCGCCATCTCGTCATACCAACTGTCCGGCTTGGCTTCGGCGATCTGGCCCCACCGACGCATTTGGGTCAGGTACCAGACAGCATCCGAATAATAGGGATAGGTCGCGTTGTAGCGGAAGAAGACGTTGAAATCCGGGATTTCGCGCTTGTCGCCTTTTTCAAACTCAAAGAAGCCGGTCATGGAGTTCGCGATCACCTCAGCATCGGCGCCGACATATTCGGAGCGCGCCAGGATCTCCACCGCCTCCTGGCGGTTGGCGTTATCGTTCTCATCCAGCCAGATGGCCGCACGGATCAGCGCCTTGGTCAGGGCCAGCGTGGTCTGTGGATTTTCCTCCTGGAATTTAGCGCTAAGGCCAAAGACCTTTTCTGGATTGTTCTTCCACATCTGGTAATCGGTGATCACCGGCACACCGATCCCTTTGAACACGGCCTGCTGGTTCCACGGCTCACCCACGGCGTAGCCATAGATTGTGCCAGCCTCCATCGTGGCGGGCATCTGGGGCGGCGGTGTTACAGAGAGCAAGACATCAGCGCCGATCTGGCCCGAGACGTTCTGGGGCGAATAATAACCGGGTTCGATCCCGCCGGCGGCCAACCAATAGCGGATTTCGTAATTGTGGGTCGAGACGGGGAAGACCATGCCCATGTTAAACGGCTTGCCCTGGTCCTTGTAATCCTCGACCACAGGTTTCAGGGCGGCAGCGCTGATCGGGTGGACAGGCAGGCCGTCTTCGCGGCTTTCGATATTGGGGCGCATCTGCTCCCAGATTTCATTCGATACGGTGATGCTGTTGCCGTTCAGGTCCATGGAGAAAGGCGTTATGATATGCGCCTCTGTCCCGTAACCGATGGTGGCAGCAAGCGGCTGTCCCGCCAGCATGTGGGCACCGTCCAATTCGCCGTCGATCACACGGTCCAGCAAGACCTTCCAGTTGGCCTGGGGTTCGAGCGTGACGAAGAGACCTTCATCTTCAAAATAGCCGTTCTCATAGGCGATGGCGAGCGGGGCCATATCGGTCAGTTTAATAAAGCCAAAGGTCAGCTCATCTTTTTCAACATCCAAAAGCTCTGCCATTGCGCCGGTCGAAACCAAGGCGGTGGTGGCAAGGGCTGCGGTGAAGATGGATTTCATGTGTCTTCCTTTCGGGCCAAAGAGAGGTGGCAGGATGGGTGGGACAGAAAAAAGCGCCGCACGATCATGTCGTTGCCCGGGAGGAGGAGAGGGCGTTGACAGATCGAGCGGCGCTGCTCTGGCGCGTCCTGCGACGGTGCAGGGCGGAGCGAAGCGACATCAATGTTGCCTCGCGTTAACAATGTGGTAACCGGGTGCTGCATTGCAGAACAACCGGTTTTCGCGCGCAGCATCAGGTTGCTCGAGATTACACCCAACGATGCCTGATTTTTGAGCGGTCAACTGGATGCAGGGTCAAAAATCGCGCCATCGAAAAAGGCATCCGGTCCCAGAATCATATCCCCTTTGACTGACGCGACCGCTGTGCGGTGGATCATGCTGCCTTCCAGTTTCTCGGACGCGCCGGGCATATCAACGCCCAATGGCGCGAGATTGGCGCGGTACAGATCGGGGCGGAAACAGGCCTTGGCGGTGGCGATGGAGGCCGCGCGGTCCAACCCGTGGCGGGGGGCCAGGCGGTGGGCAATCCAGGCGGCCTGGCTGCGCCAGGGGAAGGTCGCACCCGAGCGGGCGAAGTGGAGAAAGCCCGTGACATCCTCTCCGATACTGCCGGGGCTGGGCACGATCCGGCCCATCAGGGCGCGGTCGATCACGGCGTCGGGCAGGTCCAGATGTTCGGACCGGGCGAGGATTTCGCTCGCGAGTGTGCGATTATCCTTTTGATCCAGCCAGCGGCAGGCGCGAAAGACCGCGCGCATCAAGGCGGCGGTGGTTTGGGGCGCCTCGTCGGTCCAGCGGTGGCGCACGGCGAGCACCTTTTCTGGCGCAAACTGCCAGATGGCGCTGCCGGGAAGTATGAGTTCGCCCACCTGCGCCTCAACCGTCTGGCTGCCCCAGGGTTCGCCCACGCAAAACGCGTCGATCTGGTTGTCAGCCACGGCTTCGGCCATGCGCGGCGGCGGGATGGTGATGATCTGCAGCATGCCAGGGTCCGGCAGGTCGCAGCCCTGGAGCCAGATATGCAGAAGCTCGGTATGCATCGAGAACGGGAAGGGCACGCCGATGCGGAGCGGGTTCCGGGCGCTGCCCAGCAGGGCATGGCCGGTTTCCATTGGCGTTTGGAAGCCACCATGCCAGCCTTCGGCGCGCATCATTTGGGCCAGGGCCGTGCTGACGCCGATTGTGTTGCCGTTGACCGACAAGACCATCAGCGCGTCGATCCGGCAGGGGATACCGCCAAGACCGAGGGACATGGCGATCGGGAGCGGCGACAGCATCTGCGCGCAGTCGAGGTGACCCAATGCCAGCAGATCGCGCAGGGCCGACCAGGAAGGTTGGCGCAACAGGTTGAGGCGGATGCCCTCTTCGATGTCAAAGTTAAGGGCGCGGGCGATGATCAGGGGGGCGCTGTCCACCAGCGGGACATAGCCGCAATCAAGCTGTTGGGGTGTCATAGGAGCAGGTCCGAGGCGGTGACGAGCGCTTCGGCCACGTCGATGACCTTGCGGCCTTGGTCCATCGCGGTTTTGCGCAGCAGGCTATAAGCCTCGTCCTCTGAGATGGATTTGGCGCGCATCAGCAGGCCCTTGGCGCGGTCAATGGTTTTGCGTTCGGCAAGGGCCTGTTTGGCCGCTTCGAGCTCTGTCCGCATCTGGCTGACCATCTGGAATCGGGCGATTGCGGTTTCCAGGACGGGCTTGATGCGGTCCTTGCGCAGGCCATCAACGACATAGGCGCTGAGCCCGGCGGCAAGGGCGGAGCGGGTCATCTCGTCATCGGAGCGGTCCACAAACATGGCGACCGGGCGTTCGGTCGCGCCAGAGGCGGCGGACAGGTTTTCGAGCAGGTCACGGTTGGGATTGGCCAGATCGATCAGGACGAGGTCGGGGTTGAGATCAGACAGTTTGCGCGCAAGGCCCACCGTATCACCCAGGACGGTGACATCGGTCCAGCCGCCCTTGGACAGCCCCTCGATGATATCGCGGGCGCGGTCCCGGTCGGGTTCGACAACGACGATATTCAGGCTGCGATCCATCCAAGCGTTGATCGAAGCGCGCGTTCGGAGGGTAAAGCGAAAGCCGTTGATCAGGCGACAAAAGTCGAACCGTGTGGGTTGATCCGGTTGCGGATTAGGCGGGTCTGCCGGTTTATTGTGCAGGTGCAGAAAGAGGGCGATTGGACCGCCGTGTCAATCCTGTTCGGCCTGGCTGCTATCTGCGTTGGGCGGGCCCTGCTCTGCGCTGGAGGGGGCGTGGGTCTGGGCGGCCAAATCTGTCAGGCGCCGCCAAGTTGCCAACCGGATGGGCACGCGGGTATTTTTCGCAAGCAACGTATCGTCGGCCAGGACGCCGCCGATGCTGCATTTGGCATCGAAGATATCCCCAGCCGCGATCATATCTGCATTTCCCAGCAGGGCCATGCGATCCCCATCCGTCTCAATGGCGATATCGGGCCACTCCAACGTCACTGGCGTATCCAACTGCCGAGACGCAGCAGCGGCGAATGGTGCCAGGATCAGCGGATTGCGGACCGCGCTGGTCGAGATCGGTTCTGCCCGCAACAGGATGGCCGAATCTGCCAGGCTGGCGCCGGTGCAGATGGGACAAAGCCATTCTCCGCGGGAGGTCCATTCTCCATCGCCTTGCTTGGTCTGGGGCAAGACTTTGGACAGCGGGGCATTTGCCAAGGCGTCCAAGGCGTTGGTCATGATGATGAGCCCCTGAACATCGAACTGACTGAGCCACGAGGCTGCCCAGGCCGCTTCATCGGCAAGCCCCCAGGGCAAGCCAACGGACCTTGATGCCTTGCGAACCAAAGCATCGACTTCATTCAGGGACGGCTTCACTTTACCATCCGTGGAAAAGGCCAATCCTCGGCAGTATCCGGGGTCAGGGTTTCGGGAAATGGGGCGCCCGCATACATGCAGATGCGCAACCAGCGGTCGGATTTCGGATCGAACCGGGTTGCCCCAAAAAAAGCCAGCACACAGCGCAACAGATCGACCGGATGCATGTCCGCCGAGATCGTGTTGTCTCTAATTTCACTGTAAGGTGCTTGGAGGGCGGTTTGAATACGGCGCACGGTACTTCGATAGACAGGATCATTCATTAACAACGTCGCGATGCGCGCATCCTCGGGCCAATCTGTCAAGGCCTGATAAAGTCGCGAGACATCCCGACCGGGGGCGACAGGCTGTGCATAAGGGGCCAGCGCGTCGGTCATTCTGTCGCTCAGGCGGGGCTCCAGTTTGTCGGCAGAGACATACCAGATCCGCGCCGAATTCCGGGGGTCATCCCAGTCGATAGACAGTGCCCAATCGTAGCGGCGCCGAATGTGATCCTTCAACGTGCCAACGGTCATTGTGCCGTCAATGGGCATGTATCTGGGATTGGGAACAGCCATGGTTTGAGCGAGGTCATCGACCAGATCGCCATGGGGTTCAAGCATCAGCGAGGTAAGGCATTCCTGCCCTTCCAGCGACAATGCCCCTTCTGACCAAAGATAGAGTTCATTCCATGGATAGTTTGTGACAAATTCATCACTATCCATGTGGCTTGAGAGAAGGGTCAGATCCTGCTGAAGGCCGACCAACTTGCGTCCCTGCATCGGATCCCCGGTCTCCCACGAGGCGACGTGCTGTCGGACTTGCGCGAGGCGGGACCGAAAGGTGGCCATAGCATCGTCTGTGGCCATCGACAGCGCGCGCACCCGGGCAACCGCGGTTTCACGGGCGGCAATCCAGTTATGGATGAGCCGGGGGTGGTGCATGACGAACGGAGCAAGGCCGAGCCCGGTCGCATTGCCCACGCCCAATTCCTGCGCCAGATCCGCATCAAGCGTGGCGGCACGCTCGCCGCCTTTGGCCAGTGCCATGTGGTTTGCCAGATCACGGACAAACAATCGGATGAGGTAAACAGTCAACATTTCGGCCTGGAAGGGTGCAGAAAATTCCGGTCTATCTTTAATGTAGGCGAAATCTGCCGCGCCGAATTTTCCTGAGCCATAAACCGCCGTGGTGCGCATCAGATAGCCGGTGTCGCGCAAGCGCTCGATATCGGGTTGATGCCCGGCGGCCAGGGCATCGACGACATGGGCCCAAAGGCGGCCGGAACGGTTTGCGCGGGACAGAACAAGCTCCTTCTCGCTGATCCGACCCGCCTCCTGGTGGGGGACATTTCGCGAAAGACGGTTAATGTCATCCGCGCTCGGTTCCCCGTCAACTAGTGCAAAAGTGGCATCCCACGCCGTGGCGATCACGCGGTCCGACCGTTGTGTCGGGGGCAGATCGTGGGAAAAGGCCACCAGGGCGTACCGGCGCTGTGGGGTTGTCACAGTATAGACGGCATGCCCAACCCCATTGGTATCAATATCAAAGGTCGTTTTTGCAAAGGTCCATGCGTCCCGGGCCATGCGCCGCATCAGAATGCGCATGAAGGACAGCCTGCATTGGTGCGATGCTCCCAGACGGGCAAGGCGCATCACGGTTTCGGGGGGGCGCTTGGGCCGGGTTTCGCTGTGATCTTGCGTCTGGCTCATTACCGCAGCTTAACCCAACGGCGCGAAATTGTCCTCAAAGAACACGTACCAGTTGCGACCCATGATCCCGTGGATGTCGTCTTCGGCCATGCCGGTGTCTCGCAAGCCCCGTTCAATGGCACCGAAATCCCGGTTGTCCTGAAACCAGCCGGGCATGCGCGGAAAGCCGGGTTGCGTAGCGGAGCCTTCGCCGTAATCCGTTTGCTTTGTCCACCGTCCGACCCGCATCCAATCGACCACGCTATGGGGCTGATCCTGGCACAGATCCGTGCCCAATCCCAGATGGCGGGGGCCGACAAGATCCGCGGTGCGGGCGATCATCTCGCAAAACGATTGCAGGCTGCAGGCGCTGCCATCCTTCAGGTGATGCGGGTAAAGGGAAAAGCCCAGCATCCCGCCCCGTTCTGTCACGGCACGGATCACGTCGGCGCGTTTGTTGCGCCGCGCCGGGTGCCAGTCATGGGGGTTGGCGTGGCTGATGACAATGGGCCGGGTTGAAGCCTCGGCGGCCTCCAATGTGGAGCGGTCGGCGGAATGGCTCATGTCGATGACAAGGCCGACGCGGTTCATTTCGGCGATCACCGCGCGGCCCATGCGGGTGAGGCCGGGATCCTCGGCTTCGTAACAGCCGGTCGCCAGAAGGGATTGATTGTTATAGGTCAACTGCATGAAGCGAATGCCAAGGGTATGCGCAATCTCCACCAGGCCGATATCATCCTCGATCGGACTTGGGTTTTGGAAACCAAAGAAAATGGCCGTTCGTCCCGTCCGGCGCGCGATGTCGATGTCGCTGGCCCAGCGACCGGGCAGGATCAGATCGGGATGGCACCGGAACCGATCATTCCAAGCCTCAAGGTTTAGCACCATTTCCCGAAAGGTTTCGTGGTAGGCAATCGTGACATGGACCGCGTCTACGCCGCCCTCGCGCATTTGCCGAAAAACCTTTTCCGACCAGTTTGCGTATTGTAGGCCATCGATCCGCAAGCGCGCGGATCAGCAGACAGTGATGGGTGGGTAGCAGCCCACCATCTTACCACCATGGGATGTGGTGTCTCCCAGACGCATGATGCCTTTGCTGTTGATCTTGACCCGGCTGGATCCCTTTTGGGCATTGGCCTTGGTCGGGACACCGGTGCACAGGCACACGCCCCCTTCGACCAGCACCGGGATGCCGTTTATCTTGACATGGCTTTGGCCTGGGGAAATTGCGGGGCCGCCGATATGGGGCCGCGGCACCAGTGACGGGCAGGCATGAACGTGACCCAAATGGCAAATCGGTTTGCTGACCATGATATGCGTCCTGAAATGACTTCCATGTGTAATATGGTGATGTTTGCAGGTCAGGTCAAAGGGGCTGCGCCGGTGTTTGACACGAAAAAGGGGCAGGCCATCGGCCCACCCCATTTCAATCCGGTCAATGACAGATCAGGCGATGAGGAAGGCATCATCCGTGATCGGGTTGGCTGGCGCCGGCCCGAACTGGTCATTGGGGTCGAACGGGTTGTTGAGGAAGGTATCGTAGCCCAGATCCTCAAGCGTCGCGACCGACATGTTCGACAGGTAGGTGCGCCCGAAGTTCAGCGATGGCGTGTTCAACTCCGCGCCAAAGGTGCTTTCATCGAAATGGCCGCCCCCCCGTTGCATGGGGATGCCCAGATTGGATCCGCCGTCGCGCGCGGCGATCTCGCTGAATTCCTGGTTGTAGACCCGGGTGGCGAATTCACCGGTGAAGCGGTCGTTTTCTAGCAAGTTGTTTCGATTGAAGAGCGTGCCAAAGCCAAGCGCGTGGAAAAACTCGTGCACCACCACATCGTCGAGCCGGTCCACGTCGGCCAATCGACTTGCATCGGCGCGGTCAAAGGTTGACGCGCCGAGCGATGGTAGACCTTCGGGGCCAAGGGCGCGCGGCCCGGCAAAGGCCAGCGTTCCGTTCACGCCGTCGATATCGTTCAGGTTGACGTCGATCCGGATGTCATCGATGGCCGGTTGGCCAAAGCGGGCCGGACTGTCCTGCGTATCACTTATGATCACGTCGCTCAGGAACTCCGCGGCATCGACAAAGGCGCGCTGTATATCGACGGTCCAGCCGCCGCCCTGAAAGTTGAGGTCGATGTTGAAGCTCGTCGCCGCAGGGCCTCCGCTCGTGTAGCTGGAGATCACGCCGTTCTCGAACGGGTCCCCGCCCGGATTTGGGTCAGGCGTCGGGTCGGGATCAGGTGTCGGATCGGGGTCGGGCGTTGGATCTGGATCAGGGGTTTGATCAACGACCGTGAACGCGATCGTATCGTTGGCCAGCTGCTCTCCTTGTGCGCGGTCTTGGCTGAACGCGTCGTAACGCAAGGTGTAGCTGCCTTCGCCAAAGTTGTTGATCCCGCGGGTAAAGTCGCCCGCATTGTCACCAAACAGCGTGTAGGGGTCGAAATTCTCAACCCGGTTGATGCTGCGAATATTGCCGTCTTCGCTCTCACCGGAAAAGCGCAGGCGGATGCTTTCCAACTGATCCGAGTCGCTGGTGCCGTAAATGGTGACCGGCCGCCCCGCGATCAGATTGGCATCGATGACGGCGCCATCGGTCAATTCGGCCAGGATCTGTTGCTGGCCTACGCCGCCGCGGATGTCGACGAGGAAGAAGCTGACCTCGGTCTCTGCCGGTTCGGGGTCAGGCTGAGGGGCCGGTGCGACCACTGACACGGACACTTCAGCCTCGCTCGTGCCGCCATTGCCGTCGGTGACTTCATAGCGGATCGCGGTGGTGCCTTCGAACCCGTCGGTGGGGGTCACGGCGATCCGGCCATCGCGAATTTCGGCAGTGACACCATCGCCCACATCCAGCAGACGCGACAGGGTCAGCGTGTCACCATCGGGGTCACGATCATTGATCAGCGCATCGACCAGGGCAGGCGCACCGTCATCAATGGTGACTTGGTCGTCCTGGGCAACGGGCGCACGGTTTGTCTGCTCTGACGGTTCGGCCACCGTGAAATTGAGTGTTGTTCGTTCCAACAACTCACCGCGGGCATTGTCCCCGCTGAATGCGTCGTAGAATAACGCATAGGTGCCGCCGTCCAGTGTCAGGCCCGAAAGGAAGTCACCGTCATCATCGCCAAACAGGGCAAAGGGCTCAAAATTCTCGACCTTGAAGCGGCTGTCGATGCGGCGGCCATCTTCCAGCTCCTGAAAGAACAGGCGTACGCTGTCCACGTCGTTGCGACCTTCGGTAGTGGCGTAGATTGTAACCTGGCGGTCTTTCAGCAGATCGGGGTCGATGGCAGTGCCATCCGTCAACGCGGTCAGGATCTCCTGCTCGTCCACGCCGCCGGAGATATCGGCGAGAAAGAAACGCAGCTTGGAATCTTCGGCTGGCTGTTCGGGCGCTGGCTCCGGGCCGACATCATCATAGGGGTCATGTTGGTGGCTGTGGTCACGTCCACAGTCGCATCCCTCGCCGCAGATATGGCCTTCGTAATAGGAGCTATCCAATATCGCAGATTTGTCTTCATCGGGGTCTTCAGAGGTGCCAGCCGTTTGGAAGATATCTGCGCCGCGCTCGCGTCCCCACCAGGTCTTGTTGAATTGCCCCGGCCACATATGACACCTCATTTTGGTTGATATTGGATCGTCCGATAAGTTGGCGTGACGGTAGTTTCAGGCGCGTCGCTGTGTCTAGCTACCCCACGGGGCGCTTAGGGGACCGGCAAGAAACCACCCATATTGAGGGAGCAAAAATGAGAATTTGGTGGCTTTCGCTGGCCTCAGTTTATTAGATTGAAGTAATGCAGGGAAGATGCTGGGATTGTTTCTGTTTTTGCGAGTGATCTCATGAATCACTTGAGCGAATCACATAGGCACAGACTTCAACCAAGGCGTGATTTCACGTCGAATTTCATCATCTTATCGGGTTGTTCTGGCGGCGGAAAGTCCACCTTGGTTGCGGCACTGGCTGCGGAAGGGATCTCAACGGTATCAGAGCCCGGGCGGCGGGTTTTGCGCGCTGGCGGTCCTGACCCGCAGACCGCGCCCGAGGCATTCGCGCAGGCGTGTTTGTCCATGGCGCTGACCGATTTACGTGATGCGGCGGATCAGCCTGGCCCGGCCGTTTTCGACCGGTCGGTCATTGATGCGCTGTGCCATCTGGAGCGGCTGGGATGCGAGGTGCCTGATCTGGGGCCCTTGCCGTATCATCGCACGGTTCTGTTCGCGCCGCCTTGGGCTGAGATCTTTGTGGGCGATGCCGAGCGGCGACATGGGTTTGAGGCCGCTGTTGCCGAATATGACGCCTTGTCCATCGCCTATCCCGCCCGCGGATATGATATTTTGGTTCTGCCAAAAGTGCCGTTGGCCGAGCGTGTGGCATGCATGCGCCAACATCTGGCGGGTCTGGCCGATACCTCGGACGCAGGATAAGCAGGTCCGAAATTGGGGGAGGGCAGATATGATCCCGGTACGAGGATATCGCGGTGCGCGGGTTGGGGTTTTGGGGCTCGGGCGGTCTGGTCTGTCGGCGGCGCGGGCGTTGGAGGCCGGTGGGGCGACGGCCCTGTGCTGGGATGACGGGGCGGAGGCGCGTGGGCGCGCCGAAGGTGCCGGGCTGACCCTGCTGGATCTGTCCCGGGAGGGCGCGGTGTCTGATCTGACGGTTCTGATCACCTCGCCTGGCATTCCCCATCTGTACCCCGCACCGCATCCTGTGGTCGCGGGGGCCTTGGCGGCGGGGGTGCCGGTGGACAATGATATCGGTCTGTTCTTTCGCTCCTACGCGACCGAGGATTGGGACCGGTTCGACACCATGCCCAAGGTCGTGGCGGTGACCGGGTCGAACGGGAAATCCACGACCTCCGCCTTGATCCACCACGTGTTGGAGCATGCCCACCGGCCTACGGATTTGGCGGGCAATATCGGGCTGGGCGTGTTGGAGATTGACCCGGCAGCCGATGGCGCGGTGGTGGTGTTGGAGCTGTCATCCTATCAGACCGAGTTGGCGCGGGCGCTGACCCCGGACATTGCCGTTTTCACAAATCTGTCGCCGGATCATCTGGACCGGCATGGGGGATTGGGTGGGTATTTTGCGGCCAAGCGGCGGCTCTTTTCCGAAGGCGGACCGGATCGGGCGGTGATTGGCGTGGACGAGGCCGAGGGGCAGTTCATGGCCGGGCAGATGGCGGAAAGCCCGGTGGATGACCGGGTGATCCGGGTGTCATCGGCGTCAAGGCTCAGCGGGCCGGGCTGGCAGGTCTTTGCGCGCAAGGGGTTCCTGGCGGAATGGCGCAAAGGGCGGCAGGTGGCATCGTTGGATCTGCGGGCGGTATCCGGGTTGCCGGGCGCGCATAACCATCAGAATGCCTGCGCTGCCTATGCCGTGGCGCGGTCATTGGGGCTGGCTCCGCGGGTGATTGAGGCTGCGTTTCACAGTTTTGCCGGGTTGCCCCATCGCAGTCAGACCGTGGCCGAGCGGGATGGGGTACGGTTTGTCAACGACAGCAAGGCCACAAATGTTGATGCGGCGCTGCAGGCCTTGCTGGCCTTTCCAAAGATCCGCTGGATTTGCGGTGGGCTGCAGAAAGAAGGGGGTCTGGACGGATTGGCACCCGGGCTGGACCATGTGGCCAAAGCCTATGTGATCGGGCGGGAGGCGGAGGCCTTTGCCCGAAAGCTGGGCGGGGTCGAGGCAGAGGTTTGCGGCACGATGGAGGCCGCCGTGGCCCGCGCCGTGGCCGAGGCTGAGGCAGGCGAGGTGGTGCTGCTGGCGCCTGCGGCTGCGAGTTTTGATCAGTATGATAATTTTGAGAAGCGGGGCGATGATTTCGTGGCCGAGGTCCAGCGCGTTTTGTCTGGGTGAGGTGCTAGGTGTTTTACCGCCCCCTCCCTTGATCCCTCCCCCGGTTCCGGGGGAGGGAGACGCCCTTTGCGCGGGTCGCGCTATAGCGATCTGGCGGCGATGGCTTGGCCTGCGGCCCAGCCGCTGGACCAAGCCCATTGGAAATTGTACCCGCCGAGCCAACCTGTGACATCGACGCATTCGCCGATGAAGTAGAGGCCTGGCACCGGGCTTTCCATCGAGCGGGAGGACAGGGCCGTGGTGGCAACGCCCCCTGCCGTCACCTCGGCCGTGCGGTACCCTTCGGTGCCTTTCGGGGTGATCTGCCAATCGGTCAGGCTGTCGGCGATCCGGTCCAGCGTCGCGTCGGATTGGTCGGCCATGTTGCCGGTGATCCCTGCCTCCTGCGCCTTCAGCTCGGCCAGGCTTTTGGGCAGCAGATTGGCCAGGGCCGTGGCGAGGGTTTTGCGCGGCTCGGATCGGCGCAGGGTCTTGAGCGCACCAGACAGGTCGAGGTCGGGGCAAAGGCGGATGGTGATCGGACTCCGTTCCTCCCAGTAGGAGGAAGCTTGCAGGATCGCGGGGCCCGACAGGCCGCGATGGGTGAACAGCAGTGCTTCGTCAAAGCTGCTGCCCCCCGCGCTGACCCGGGCGGGGGTCGAAACACCGGAGAGTGGTTTGAGCCGGTCCATCACATCCTCCCCGAAGGTCAGGGGCACAAGGGCGGGCCGGGTTTCGACCATCGGCAGCCCGAACTGATCGGCGATTTGGTAGGCTAGCCCCGTCGCGCCCATTTTTGGGATCGATTTGCCACCTGTCGCCACGACCAGATGACGGGCAACCGCAGTGATGTCCTGTCCGTCACGCTGCAGGGCCACGTGGAAGCGACCATCATGATGGGCAATCGACACAAACTGAGTTCCGGTCCACAGATCAGCCCCCGCGGCGCGCAGCTCTGTGATCAGCATGGCGGTGATTTGGGTTGCCTTCTCATCGCAGAAAAGCTGACCCAGCGTCTTTTCGTGCCACGCGATGCCGGACCGATCCACCAGATCGATGAAATCCCATTGCGTGTAACGGCTGAGCGCCGATTTGGCGAAATGCGGGTTTTCGGACAGAAAGTTCTCGGGCGCGGTGTGCAGGTTGGTGAAATTGCAGCGCCCGCCCCCCGAAATGCGGATCTTTTCGCCAGCGGCACGCGCATGGTCCACCACCAGCGTACCGGGCCCGGCATGGGCCGCACACATCAATCCGGCCGCACCGGCACCAACGATCATGGTATCGATTTGCATAGCTCGCCTTTGCCCCGAAAGGCGCAGGTGAGGCAAGTCCGCATACTTTCCCGCGGCCTTTCGTCAAATTTCTGGAAAATGCCCGTCATCCCGGCTATGGAGAAGTCAGACCCGGACAAACGGGCGGAGCAGAGGCATGAGTGGGCGGTAACCCATGACAGAAATGGTGTATGGTGCCGCGCCTGGGCGCGTCGGTGATCCAGTGCTGCCGCGCTGGTGGCGAACGATCGACAAATGGTCGATGTCCTGTATTTTAATGCTGTTCGGGATCGGGCTTTTGCTTGGCCTGGCCTCGTCCCCGCCCTTGGCGGCCAAGAACGGGTTGGAGCCGTTTTACTACGTCCAGCGGCAGGCCTTCTTTGGGTCGGTTTCGATCCTGGTGATGCTGGTCGTGTCGATGATGGCACCCAATCTGGTGAGGCGTCTTGCCATCATCGGCTTCTTCGCGGCCCTGTTGGCCCTAATGCTATTACCAGTTTTCGGCACCGATTTCGGGAAGGGGGCCGTGCGGTGGTATTCGCTGGGGTTTGCCAGCATCCAGCCATCCGAGTTTCTCAAACCCGGTTTCGTGGTCTTTGCCGCCTGGATGATGGCCGCTGCCCAAGAAACGGCAGGGCCGCCGGGCCGGTCACTGTCGTTTTTCATGGCGATGATCATCGTGGCGTTTCTGGCCGTGCAGCCTGATTTCGGGCAGGCGGCCCTGATCCTGTTCGCCTGGGGTGTCATGTATTTCGTCGGCGGCGCGTCGATCGTGCTTTTGATCTCCATCGCGGCCTTGGTCGTGGTCGGGGGGATTACGGCCTATAACATGTCAGAACATTTTGCCCGCCGCATCGACGGCTTTCTGACGCCGGATGTCGATCCCACGACCCAGCTCGGCTATGCCACCAACGCAATCCGCGAAGGTGGCTTTCTGGGGGTTGGCGTGGGCGAGGGGCAGGTGAAATGGTCACTTCCCGATGCTCATACGGATTTTATCATCGCGGTCGCGGCTGAGGAATACGGCCTGATCCTCGTACTCGTCATCATCCTGCTTTATGCGACCATCGTGGTGCGCGGGCTGACCCGCCTGATGCGGGAGCGGGATCCGTTTATCCGGCTCGCGGGGACGGGGCTGGCCTGCACATTCGGGGTGCAGGCGATGATCAATATGGGCGTGGCGGTGCGTTTGCTGCCAGCAAAGGGGATGACCTTGCCGTTTGTCAGTTATGGTGGATCGTCGCTGATTGCGGGTGGGCTGGCTTTGGGTATGCTGCTGGCGTTTACACGCAGCAGACCCCAGGGCGAGATCGGTGACATGTTCCAGCGGCGAGATGGGTAGCGTGCGACGCTCACGGATATCAATTGGCATGGCCCGACCCCGCATGGCAGAGCGCTGGGCCCCGTCGCATATATCGGCGGCAGTCAATTTTCAGACCCCGTTTGGGCCATGTGAAACGCCCATTGGTCCATCTGGCTCCCGCGACAGTACCGGAACCCGCGCAATATGACCCCTCTGGTCATCATCGCCGCAGGCGGCACGGGGGGGCACATGTTCCCGGCCCAGGCCTTGGCCGAGGCGATGTTGGCGCGCGGATGGCGGGTCAAACTGTCAACCGATTCGCGCGGCGCGCGCTATACTGGTGGCTTCCCGGATGCGGTGCAGATTGAACAGGTCGATAGCGGCACATTCGCCCGCGGTGGGATCCTCGCCAAGGCCATCGTGCCTGTCCGCATTGCCGCTGGTACGCTTGCGGCGATCAAGGCCATGCGCGGTGATCCTCCTGCCATCGTCGTGGGTTTTGGTGGCTACCCCACGATCCCGGCCATGTCTGCCGCGACGTTTCTCAAGCTGCCCCGGATGATCCATGAACAAAACGGTGTTCTGGGGCGGGTCAATGACCTTTTTGCCAAACGGGTCCATGCAGTGGCCTGCGGCACCTGGCCCACCAAGTTGCCTGATGGGGTGCAGGGTGTAGAGGTCGGTAATCCGGTCCGCCCTGCCATCCTTGAACGCCATGGCGCGCCTTACATTCCCCCAGGTGACTACCCCATGAGCCTTTTGTTGATGGGCGGCAGTCAGGGCGCGCGGATCTTGTCGCACATCGTCCCGGCCGGTCTGGCACTGTTGCCGGAGGATCTGCGCCGCAACATCCGCATCGCGCATCAGGCTCGGCCCGAAGACGCAGCCGAGGTCGAACAGACCTATGCTGATGCTGGCATCACCGCCGAGATTGCGCCCTTCATCCAGGATGTACCGTCCAAGATGAGTGAGGCGCAATTGGTGATTTCCCGCGCTGGGGCCTCGTCGGTGGCCGATATCAGCATCATCGGGCGCCCGTCGATCCTGGTGCCGCTGGCCGCTGCCATTCGCGATGAACAAACCGCCAATGCCCGCGGGTTGGTGGACGCCGAGGCCGCGATCCTGATCCCGGAAAGCCGACTGACGCCGGAAAGCGTGGCCCAACAGGTCGCCGCCGTGTTGACCCAGCCGGATGCAGCGGTCCACATGGCCCATGCCGCACTCGCCCAGGCCCGGCCCGACGCGACAGAGCGTTTGGTGACACTCGCACTCGACCTATCGACACAGAACAACAAGAACGAGGGATAGACCAATGGATGGAAGCAATATCATGCAAGGCGTCACGAAACTCCCAACCCAACTGGGTGCCATACATTTTGTGGGAATTGGTGGGATCGGCATGTCGGGCATCGCCGAAGTGTTGCTGGAATTCGGGTACAAGGTGCAGGGGAGCGATCTGAAGCCCTCGAAAATCACAGAGCGGCTTGAGGCGCTGGGCGCTACCGTGTTCGAGGGGCAGCGGGCCGAAAATTTGGACCAGGCAGAGGTCATCGTGATCTCGTCCGCCATCAAGCCAGGCAATGCGGAACTGGACGAGGCACGCCTGCGCGGCCTGCCCGTCGTCCGCCGGGCAGAGATGCTGGCCGAACTGATGCGCCTGAAATCCAACATCGCCGTCGCGGGCACCCATGGCAAAACCACCACCACGACGATGGTCGCCACGTTGCTGGATGCCGGCGGGATCGACCCCACGGTCATCAATGGCGGCATCATCCACGCCTATGGCTCCAACGCGCGGATGGGGCAGGGCGAATGGATGGTGGTCGAGGCCGATGAAAGCGATGGCACCTTCAACCGCCTGCCCGCCACTATCGCCATCGTTACCAATATCGACCCGGAACACATGGAGCATTGGGGCAGTATCGAAAACCTGCGCCGGGGCTTCGATGATTTCGTTTCGAACATCCCGTTTTATGGCCTCGCCGTTTGCTGCACCGACCATCCTGAGGTTCAGGCCCTGGTCGGGCGCATCTCCGACCGCCGTGTCGTGACATTCGGCTTCAACGCCCAGGCCGATATCCGCGCCCAGAACCTGCATTACAAGAACGGTGTCGCCCATTTCGACGTCGCCTTGCAGAACGAAGACACGGTGATCAAGGACCTCAGTCTGCCGATGCCCGGCGACCACAACGTGTCCAATGCGCTCTCTGCAATCGCCATCTCACGCCATCTGGGCATGACGGGTGATCAGATCCGCGACGCCCTGGCCGCTTTCAAGGGCGTCAACCGCCGCTTCACCAAGGTGGGCGAGGTGGGTGGCGTCACCATCATCGACGATTACGGCCACCATCCGGTCGAAATCGCCGCTGTCCTCAAGGCCGCCCGCCAATCGACCGATGGCCGCGTCATCGCCGTCCACCAGCCGCACCGCTATTCCCGCCTGTCCAGCCTCTTCGATGATTTCTGCGCCTGCTTCAACGAAGCCGATGTCGTCGCCATTGCCGAGGTTTTTGGCGCGGGCGAAGCCCCCATCCCAGGCGCGTCCCGCGATGATCTGGTGCGTGGCCTCATCCAGCACGGTCACCGCCATGCCCGCGCCATCCTGGGCGAAGACGACCTCGAACGCCTCGTCCGCGAACAGGCCAGCGACGGCGACATGGTCGTCTGCCTTGGCGCCGGTACGATCAGCGCCTGGGCCAACGGTTTGCCTGCCCGCCTCCAGGGGTGATCTGGCTCGCCTGGGCCTGCATTGGCTGGGTCCTGGCGGGGGCGACCGTCGCGATGCTTCCGATGCGCTACCAATATGGACCCGGCTTGGCGCTGCTGCTCGTTGCGCCGATCCTGATCGGATTGATCGGCTGGCAGGTCGGGATCTGGGCCGCCGCCGCAGCCCTCTTGGCTTTTCTGTCCATGTTCCGAAACCCGCTCCGCTATCTTTGGGCGCGGCTGCGGGGACAAAACCCAAAACCACCCAGATAACCCGGCAACGGCCGCGAGCGGAAAGTTGCTACCACAACCGGTTTGTTTCCTGGATCTGAACAATCGGTCAGATGTTTCGGCAGATGTGCTGAAAAATCGGGCAAGTCATCTGCCACATCTTTGCCTTTCATTAACCAACATCTCACAACATTGCTGCCATAAAGGTAGCGTCTCAGGGGCTTGGTTTTGCGGTATTTTCTCCAATATCCTCCGTATTTTCCAGCTGTCTGATTTAGTTGCGAGGTCTACATATGCGCATAAACTTGCTATCTATATCAGTATTTATGGCGATTATCCGCTGGCCAACGGGAATCCCAGTCATTAACTATTGGGTAGAACAACACCGTTGACGAATCGGCCGGGTCCAATGCGCGACGGCAACACGAGAAACCGCAGTTGAAACTGTTGTCGGGAGGGGCGCCATGCCCATATCGTTGATCCTGGTCTGTATGTGGGCCCTCGGTGCGACCGTCACCGCAATGTTCCCGTCTCGGCGCAATCACTGGCCTGCGGCCTATGTGCTGATCGCGCTGGGCATCCCGCTGCTGGGCTATGTCACGTATGAGAACGGACCCCTCGCCGGGTTACTGTGCTTCGCCGCCGGAGCCTCTGTCCTGCGCTGGCCCCTCATCTACCTTGGTCGCTTCCTGCGCCGCCACCTGATGGGCGAACGCCCCGACGAAGACACCCCCACCCCCGCCGACAACTAAGCCGCAAACGCACGCCTGGCTGGACGGCCGGGCGCTCCGCTCCCCACGCAGCGGTAACCCCTTGCCCCCACTGTCAAGGCAAGGCACGCTCTCCCAATGGTAGAAACCGCCGACATCAAAGATGCGGACAGCTTCCTCCAGTGGCTGGAAGAGACCGGCCAGCCCCAACAGGTCTGCGTCTGGCTCGCCCACCGTGGATTATTGAGATCTCTGCCGGCTTACTGGCGTAAGTTCTTTGATCGTAATCCTTATGGAACCGGCACCGAATACTATACTGGGACACGTAGCAAGGAAGCATCTCGTGAGGTCTTTTTGCGTCCACTTCTCCGTTCATTCCGAGCATTGACGGCTTTACAGGTATGGTGTGGAGGTGCTTCAAACACGGTGCTTTCGCTATTGTCGAACATTTCGGACGCTTCGGTAAAGCAATTGGACGTGGACCGATTGTACTCGGTGGCGGTTTCGGTATGCGCCGACGCAGCGACCGATCCTGTCGTCGCTTTATCAGCTTCAAGTACCGCCATCTTTGATGTGACCAGTGAAAGTCCCGAAATGCTCAATCCGCTTTGGACAATTGCCATTCAAACGGATGCAATCAAGGTGCTTGATCAAGAGACCCCCAATGGTACTCCACTCTGGCCTCCAAACCGGATACCTTCAGAATTTGAGCGTCTTTGGACTTCGCTTTTGGCTCGCCAAACAGAGAGTGAGCACGATCATATCGTTTCACCACTGGACGTTGCTCCTCATCTGCCGTCCAAAGAGGCCAGCTACGGTGAAGACTGGTCTTTCTGGATCGATTGGTATCAACGCGCCCTCGATGGAACCGAAGACCGCTGGGACATGCTCCGCGACATCGCCCTCCTCCCCGACGACATCTGGGAAGCCGACTTCGCCACCCTCACCCAAAATATCGACTTGATCCAAGAAAAGCATGAGCTTCTCGCGCAAACCCGAATGTTGAAGGCCGAGTTGGAACAGGCAAAGTCCCAAGCAGCGTCGTTGGTTCAGCGGTCTCACAACCATCCGCCGGAGTTGGTCGAGACCGAAGTGGGTGTCGCCCGTGAACTGGTGGTGGTTTGGAGTGAATTGGAGAAGGTGGAAAAAGAGCTTCAGAAGGACGACCCCAATCCAACTGTGCTGGCGGCCATTGGTCGAACCCTCCTCGCCGCCCTGCAATACTGCGGAAAGATCGCTGACAAGGTGATTGTCAAAACCGCGGAGGCGGTCGGGTCTACCGCTGGAAAGGCCATCGCATATGGCCTCGCGGCGGTCGTCGCTGCAAAACAACCGGCTGTCCAAACATTCGCCAAGGCTCTTATCGACTACGCGTCAAAGCTTCCCTTGCCATGAAAGACAGGATCGCCGCTGTCTCTTCTCGCGCTCGCGCTTTCATTATGTGTTCAAAAATATCCCCGCCGGAGGCTCCTGAACAATAATCTGACACAGACCGTAGTGGTGTTAGATCGGGGCTTATGCATATCGCGTATGTATGGGATATGTATGGTTTGTGCATAGGATGTGCGTCGTGATTTCGGGGGTTTTGGGATGCTGGATCTGCCGACCGTGCGGGGGGTGCTGACGCCGGAAAGGCCGCTCCATGATCTGACTTGGTTGCGGGTGGGGGGGGCTGCTGATTGGCTTTTTCAGCCTGCGGATTTGGCCGATCTCCGGGGCTTTCTGGCGGGGCTCGCGCCAGAGGTTCCGGTTTTTCCCATGGGTGTCGGTTCCAACCTGATCGTACGCGATGGGGGCTTGCGCGCCGTTGTCATTCGCCTGGGGCGCGGGTTTAATTCCGTTGAGATTCAAGAGGATAGGGTCGTGGCGGGGGCCGCAGCCCTTGACGCCCATGTCGCTCGCAAGGTGGCGGAGGCGGGGCTTGATCTGACCTTTCTGCGCACCATTCCGGGCTCGATCGGCGGGGCGGTGCGGATGAATGCGGGGTGTTATGGCTCCTATGTCGCTGATCATCTTGTCGAGGTGCAGGCCGTGACCCGGGAGGGTACCGTGAAGACCCTGCAACCCGCTGATCTCAAAATGAAATACCGTTCAACCGATCTGCCTGAGGGATGGATTCTCACCCAAGCCATCTTCCGCGCGGACCGTGCCCAACCCGCTGACCTGAAACAGAAGATGGCGGATCAGCTGGCAAAACGCGACGCAACGCAGCCGACCAAAGATCGCAGCGCTGGCTCCACCTTTCGTAACCCCGCTGGGCATTCCTCAACCGGAGACCCCAACGATTCCAACGACTTGAAGGCCTGGAAGCTGATTGATGATGCGGGTCTGCGCGGTGCCACCAAAGGCGGCGCACAGATGAGCCCAAAACATCCCAACTTTCTGGTCAACGCAGACAACGCCACTGCGCAAGATCTTGAATCTTTGGGCGAAGAGGTGCGGAAAAAGGTTTACCAGGCCTGTGGAATAACCCTAGAATGGGAGATCATGAGGGTTGGTGAACCAGCCCCTTGAGCGGACAATAAGTCTACAGGCGGTCTGGCGGAAAAAGACGCCCGGACCAGACATATAACAAGGTCGAAGGCCAGAATGGCACTATCGACCGGAAATATGAGGCGGGATGTCGAGCAGGGCAGACCCAAAAGTAGCCGTCCTGATGGGCGGACCGTCGGCTGAGCGTGACGTATCGCTCTCGACCGGAACTGGCTGCGCGGATGCGTTGGAGGCCGAGGGCTTTGACGTGACCCGCATTGATGCCGGTGCCAATCTGGTTGCGGACCTCAACACTCATCAGCCTGACGTTATCTTCAATGCGCTCCATGGCCGGTGGGGAGAGGATGGTTGTGTCCAGGGCCTGCTGGAATGGCTGCGGATCCCTTACACGCATTCGGGCGTTCTGGCCTCGGCCTTGGCCATGGACAAGGCGCGCAGCAAAGCGGCGTTTCGAGCGGCAGGTCTGCCAGTGACCCAGAGCGTGATTGCCCCCAAGACCAAGGTTATGACGAGCCATGTGATGGCCCCACCTTACGTGGTGAAGCCGAACAATGAAGGATCCTCCGTCGGGGTGTATTTGGTCCATGAGGGGGCGAACGGTCCCCCGAAACTCGCTGACATCATGCCGGATCAGGTCATGGTGGAGACCTTTGTGCCGGGGCGCGAATTGACCGCCACCGTGATGGGTGACCGCACGCTGGGCGTGACCGACATCATTACCGATGCTTGGTATGACTATGATGCCAAATATAAACCCGGCGGATCGCGCCATGTCCTGCCCGCTGACATCCCGGACCAGATCACGCGCGCCTGCGAAGACTACGCCCTGCGCGCCCATGATGCCTTGGGCTGTCGCGGCGTCACTCGCACTGATTTCCGTTGGGATGACACAAAGGGTTTGGACGGGCTGATCTTGCTGGAAATCAATACCCAGCCAGGGATGACGCCAACCTCGCTCAGCCCGGAACAGGCAGCACATGACGGGATCAGTTTTGGCCAACTGTGCCGATGGATGGTGGAGGATGCCTCATGCGACAGGTGACACCACCACCAGTCCGCCCCCGTGATCCGGCCCCCTCGCGGGTGGCATATCGGATGCATCGGCTGTGGCTCACACCGATGTTCCGCAAGATGCTGCGCGTCGGGCTGCCTTTCCTGATCTGTTTTGCCGCAACACTTTGGTTTCTGCAAAGTGAACAGCGGCGGGCGGCAATCGTGGCCACGTACGAGGACACCCGCCGCGCCATCGAGCAACGCCCGGAATTCATGGTGAACCTGATGTCGGTCGAGGGCGCCTCCCCCGATCTGGCCGGTGACATCCATACTCTGGTGCCGGTGGATTTCCCGATCAGTTCGTTCGACATGGACCTACCGGCGATCCGTGCCCTTATCGAAACGCTTGATCCTGTGGCAGCGGCGCATTTGCATATCCGGCCCGGCGGTGTGTTGCAGGTCCGGATCGAGGAGCGGCAGGCGATTGTTGTCTGGCGTTCGCCTACCGGTTTGCTGAGCCTGGATGAGACCGGCCACCCAATCCATACACTGACCCTGCGCACGGACCGCGCCGATTTGCCCCTGATCGCAGGGGATGGGGCGGATGATGCGGTGCCCGAGGCGCTGGCCCTGATTGCGGCTGCTGAACCGCTTGCGGACCGGATGCGCGGCCTGCGTCGCAAAGGTGCGCGACGGTGGGACATTGCCCTGGATCGGGGCCAGTTGATCCAGTTGCCGGAGACCGATCCGGTGCCCGTACTGGAACGCCTGATCGCGCTGGACAAGGCCCAGGACATGCTGGCCCGCGACATCACCCATATCGATCTGCGCAATCCGCGCCGACCAACCCTGCGTTTGGCGGGCACGGCGGTTGAGGCAATGCGCCGGATCAAAAGCATAGAGGCAGGAGAGCCCCAGGAATGACCGACCTTTATCTCGCACAGCGGACCATGCGCCGGATGCGCAAGCAGGCCATGGATCGGGGTGTGATTGCCATTTTGGATGTGGGCAGCTCGAAAATCGCGTGTCTTGTGCTTCGGTTCGACGGTCCGTCGCGGTTTGCGGAAAGTGACGGGATCGGCAGCTTGGCAGGGCAGTCCAGGTTCCGGGTCATTGGAGCCGCGACCACACGGTCGCGCGGTGTGGCCTTTGGCGAGATCGAGACGATGCAGGAGACAGAGCGCGCGATACGCACCGCAGTGCAGGCTGCGCAAAAGATGGCCAATGTGCGCGTTGACCATGTGATTGCCAGTTTTGCCGGGGCGCGCCCGCGATCCTATGGGTTGGATGGTCGGGTGCCTTTGGACGATACGGTTGTGTCCGAACAGGAAGTGGCGCGCGTTCTGGCGGCCTGTGACGTGCCGGATTACGGGGTGGAGCGGGAAGTGCTGCATGCTCAGCCCGTCAACTTTGCCATCGACCATCGCTCAGGCCTGGGCGATCCACGCGGGCAGATGGGCAATGAATTGGCTGCCGATATGCATATGCTGACCATCGACCGCGATGCGGTTCAGAACCTGGCCTATTGTATCAAGCGGTGTGATCTGGAACTCGCCGGATTGGCCAGCAGCGCTTACGTTTCGGGCATGTCTGCCTTGGTCGAGGATGAGCAGGAACTGGGCGGGGCGTGCATTGACCTGGGCGGCGGGGCCAGCGGCCTGTCCATCTTTATCAAAAAGCACATGATCTATGCCGACAGTGTGCGGATCGGCGGGGATCATGTGACGCAGGATATCTCAAAAGGTCTCCAGGTGCCCCTGGCCTTGGCCGAGCGGATCAAGACGTTTTACGGCGGGGTGGTCGCGACTGGCATGGATGACCGCGAGATGATCGAGATCGGCGGTGATACCGGCGATTGGCACCATGACCGCCGCACCGTCAGCCGGGCGGAGTTGATCGGCATCATGCGCCCCCGGGTCGAGGAAATTTTCGAGGAGGTGCGGCTACGTCTGGACGCGGCGGGCTTTGACCATTTGCCAGCCCAACAGATCGTGCTGACCGGTGGCGCAAGCCAGATCCCCGGATTGGACGGTTTGGCCTCCAAGATCCTGGGCCAGCAAGTGCGCTTGGGTCGTCCGCTGCGGGTGCAAGGTCTGCCCCAGGCGGCGACTGGCCCGGCCTTTGCCGGTGCTGTGGGTTTGTGTCTGTTCGCCGCCCATCCGCAGGACGAATGGTGGGATTTCGATATTCCGGCGGACCGCTATCCGGCCCGCAGCCTGAAACGCGTTCTGTCCTGGGTGCGGGAAAACTGGTGATCGCGATGCGTTGTTAACGCATTGATTCGGTATCTGGACACCGCCAATCCATCTGAAGCCAAGCTCTTGGGTGGGTTGAGTGGTCGTGAAACCGCTAGATACGGGGTTGCACCCCTGCCACTGGCAAGAGACCGCTTAGAACACTCCATATTTTGTGGCATTTTTGCCTTTTTTTAGTGACTTGGCTGCCGAAGTTGCTTAAGGTGTCTGTCAATTACCGGGGACAGGCAAATCAACCTCGGCCAGAACGACCAAAAAACGAGTGACAGGCGGAGCAGACATGACACTGAATCTATTGATTCCCGAGCAGGATGACCTGAAGCCGCGGATTACCGTGTTTGGTGTGGGTGGCGCGGGCGGCAACGCCGTCAACAACATGATCGAAAAGCAGTTGGAAGGGGTCGAGTTCGTCGTTGCGAATACTGACGCTCAGGCGCTGCAACAAAGTCGGTCTGTCGCCAAGGTTCAGATGGGTCTGAAAGTGACCGAAGGATTGGGGGCCGGGGCGCGGCCATCGGTTGGTGCGGCTGCGGCGGAAGAGACGATCGAAGAAATCGTCGACCACCTGGCGGGGGCGCATATGTGCTTTATCACGGCCGGTATGGGCGGTGGGACAGGCACGGGGGCCGCGCCTATCATCGCCCAGGCGGCGCGTGAGCTTGGTGTTCTGACTGTCGGTGTCGTGACCAAGCCGTTCCAGTTCGAAGGTGGCAAGCGGATGCGCCAGGCCGAGGAGGGCGTCGATAGCCTTCAAAAGGTCGTCGATACGCTGATCATCATTCCCAACCAGAACCTGTTCCGGCTGGCCAATGAGAAAACGACCTTTACCGAGGCGTTCTCCATGGCCGATGATGTTCTGTATCAGGGTGTCAAGGGCGTCACCGACCTGATGGTTCGGCCTGGTCTGATCAACCTCGATTTTGCCGACGTCCGCGCCGTGATGGATGAGATGGGCAAGGCGATGATGGGCACTGGCGAGGCAGAGGGTGAAGATCGCGCCATCCAGGCCGCCGAGAAGGCCATCGCCAACCCGCTGCTCGACGAAATCAGCTTGCGCGGTGCGAAGGGTGTGTTGATCAATATCACCGGCAGCCATGACCTGACCCTGTTTGAGTTGGACGAGGCAGCGAACCGCATCCGCGAAGAGGTTGACCACGACGCAAACATCATCGTCGGCTCCACGCTGGAGACCGAGATGGAAGGCAAGATGCGCGTAAGTGTCGTTGCCACCGGGATCGACGCCGCGGAAAAGACCAGCGATGTGCCTGTGCCGCGCCGCTCCATGGCCAAGCCCCTGGAAACCGTACTGGGAGAGGCAGAGGATGTTCCTGCCGCTGCATTGGCACCGGTTCCCGATGTTGCCGTCGCCGAGGCCGCAGTAGCGATGGTGCAGCAACCTGTGCCCCAGGCAGAAGAGCCGACATTGTTCGAGGGGATGCCACCCGCACGTCCGGCAGTTGTGGCAACGGTTCCGCAGGCAGATGATGACTTGCCGCCCCCAGCCTATCAGCCCCAGCCTGAGCCGGAGACACTCGAAGCTCCTGCCGAGATGCCGATGGAGGCCATGGCCGAGCGCCCTGCGCCCGGAACCCCGTCGCCCGAGGCATTGGCTCGCCTTCAGGCCGCTGTGGGCCGTACCAATGGCGGTGTGTCCCAGACGGCAGATGATGGCGGCGAGAGAGCAGCGCGGTTTGGTATCGGCTCCCTCATTACGCGGATGTCGGGGCAGGGGAACGAAGTTGTTCACACCATGCGTCAGCAGCCTCCGGTACAGTCCCAGCGACCGGCGCAGTATGACGAAAATGACACCGATCCGGATCAGGACCGGATCGAGATCCCAGCATTCCTGCGGCGCCAGGCCAACTGACCCAAGACAGTAGTCTAGCCCATCAGGTTTCATCGAGCCCGGCTTAACAGGGCAACCTCCAGTCTACCTCACCGCCCCTTCTGGGGCGGTTTTTTTGTTGCAAAACGGACTCTGAAATTGTGACGCGACGACAATTCATACACGCTGTGCGAGGGTATTTTTGAAGTGATTCACGATGCCAAAACCCAGCATATACAGAGCTTTGGCGGATATTCTTAAACGATTAAGCGAATCTTTGCCGACCTGAAAAAGGCGATGTTTCAGTGTGTCATAATGATTGAGTTGAGGTGCAGCAGGCCCCTCCATAGTTGTGAAGTTGTCGCGCGCTGCCATTTGTCCGCGACGTAAGTATGCGAGGGTCCGGTGCAGTCTACGTTGAAAACATCCTTCACCTTAAAAGGTGTTGGTCTCCACACAGGACGCCCGGTGACATTGAAGGTGTCTCCGGCGGCTGCCGAAATGGGTATCTGGTTCAAGCGCACGGATCGCGTTGCCGGTGATCCATATGTTCCCGCACGCTGGGACAGTGTGAAACAATCCAAGCTCTGTACATTGCTGCAGAACGCCGACGACGTTTCGATCTCTACCGTTGAGCATCTAATGGCGGCCTTTGCTGGTTGTGGAGTGCAGAACGCGTTGGTCGAAGTGTCGGGCCCCGAAATTCCGATTCTCGACGGAAGTTCCGCGCCGTTTGTCTCGGCCATTCTTAAGGCGGGCCTCCAGCGCCTTGATGAGCCACTGCGCGCGATTTCTGTCCTGCGCCCTGTCGAGGTACGTGAGGGGGTGGCCGTGGCACGGTTGACGCCAGCGGACCGCCTGACGATCCGTTTTGATATCGAATTTGAGGACAGTGCCATCGGGACCCAATCCAAGGCGTTGGACATGGCCAACGGTGCCTTTGTCCGCACCCTCTGTGACAGCCGGACTTTCTGTCGTCAGGCTGATGTTGATGCGATGCGAGAGCAGGGTCTGGCATTGGGCGGGACGATGAAGAACGCCGTCGTCGTGGATGGCGACAAGATTTTGACCCCGGGAGGGTTACGCCACGCAGATGAGCCGGTGCGCCACAAGATGCTTGATGCGCTTGGTGACTTGGCTTTGGCCGGTGGCCCGATCCTAGGCACCTACGAAGGCGTGCGCGCCGGACACGCCATGACCAACCGGTTGTTGCATGCCCTTTTTGCCGATCCGCGCAACTATGAGTGGATGTCCTGCGGGCCGGAAACCATTGCGCGTCTGCCGGGTGTCGGTGTTCGGGTGGCGGACCTGCCCGCCGTTGCGTGAGGCACCAGCAACACGCTGAAAAGGCGCGCTATCTTTTGCCGTTTTGCCCCCCAATTTTCTATGCTAACACCCGAAAGGCGGCTGGGTCATGTGGTGGTCCGGCATCACGGTTATGAGGTTGGCACGCATGGTATCGGGCAGATCACGGTCGAAACTGGTCGGACTTCTGCTGGCAACGGCTGTGGCGGCCGGATGCGGCGGGGCTCGGGACGGTGTCAGCCGCGGCAAGCCCAACCTCGAAGCTTTCACTGCCGAACAAATCTTTGAACGCGGTGAATTTGAACTGGCCACGAATTCGCCTGATCGAGCGGCAGAGTTCTTTGGTGAGGTAGAACGGCTCTATCCATACTCAGAATGGGCCAAACGCGCGCTGATCATGCAGGCCTTCGCGTTTCATAAAGACACCGATTATGAAAACAGCCGCGCGGCAGCACAACGTTACATTGATTTCTATCCGGCTGATGAAGATGCGGCCTACGCGCAATATCTGCTCGCGCTCAGCTACTATGATCAGATTGATGAGGTGGGTCGCGATCAAGGCCTGACCTTCCAGGCGCTACAGTCGTTGCGGACCGTGATCGAGCGGTATCCCGATAGCGAATATGCCCGATCGTCGATTCTCAAGTTTGACCTCGCCTTCAGCCATCTGGCCGCCAAGGAGATGGAGATTGGGCGATATTATCTGCGCCGTGATCACTTCCCCGCCGCCATCAATCGGTTCCGCGTCGTGATCGAAGAGTTTCAGACCACCGAACACACGGCCGAGGCGCTGCACCGTCTGGTTGAGGCTTACCTGTCCTTAGGTTTGGAACCCGAAGCACAGACTGCCGCAGCGATCCTGGCTTACAATTTCCAAAGCACGGATTGGTATCAGGACAGCTATCGCCTTTTGGTCCAGCGCGGCCTCACAGCCGAAGCCAAAGGTGACGGCTGGTTGCGCCAGGTTTATCGCCAGATGATTCAGGGTAAGTGGATCTGATCCTCTGGGGTTTCGTTCGAACAGCAGGGTGGGTGAGGGTGTGCCATGCTGCGCGGTCTTGAAATCCGCGATCTTCTGATTATTGACCGGCTGGATCTGCAGTTTCAGCCGGGCCTGAACGTGTTGACTGGTGAGACGG
Organism: Actibacterium sp. 188UL27-1; assembly: GCF_016901225.1. GTDB lineage: Bacteria > Pseudomonadota > Alphaproteobacteria > Rhodobacterales > Rhodobacteraceae > 188UL27-1. Next base: position 125,818 of record NZ_JAFEUL010000011.1, read on the forward strand.
GGGCGGGCAAATCCATCCTATTGGACGCTTTGGGGTTCGTGCTCGGCTGGCGTGGTCGGGCTGAATTGGTCCGCAGCGGCGCTAACCAGGGGGAGGTGACCGCGTGGTTTGACCTGCCCTCCGGCCATCCGGCCCATCATGTTTTGGAAGAGGCGGGTCTGTCTGCCGACGGTGACCTCATCCTGCGCCGCGTAAACACAGCCGATGGCCGCAAAACGGCCTGGATCAATGACCGTCGCTGTTCAGGCGAGGTTCTGCGCGCGCTTTCCGCTGTTCTGGTGGAATTGCACGGACAACATGACGATCGCGGCTTGCTGAACATCAACGGACACCGCGCGCTGCTTGACGCTTTTGCCGGTTCGGGGGCCGCGCAGACGGCCACCCGCGCGGCATGGCGTGCTTTATCCGCGGCCCAGGCCGCTTTGGGGGCCGCTCGGGCAGAGGCAGAAAGCCTGCGCGCCGAAGAAGAATTCCTGCGCCACGCCGTGGTTGAGTTGGGCAAGCTGGACCCGCAACAGGGTGAAGAGGCCGAATTGGATGCCCGCCGCCGCGCCATGCAGGCGGGCAATCGGGTCCGCGAAGATATTGCCAAAGCCTATAACGCGCTGTCATTAGACGGGGCCGAGGGGCAGTTGGGCGATGCCATCCGTTGGCTCGAAGCAGCATCAGACGCTGTTGAGGGGCGGCTCGACGCCCCGCTCGATGCCTTGGCGCGTGCGCTGGATGCCCTCGGGGAGGCGGAACATGGCGTTGCAGGGTGCCTGGACGCGCTTTCCTTTGACCCCCATGAATTGGAGCGGGTCGAGGAGCGTCTGTTCGCGATCCGCGCCCTGGCGCGCAAACATGATGTCGCGCCAGATGATCTTGGCACGTTCGCGACTGATCTGCGCACGCGGCTGGAGGCGCTGGACAACAGCACCAATCGCGAGGCGGGATTACAGCAGGCCCTGGATGCCGCTCAGATCACTTATGACCATGCTGCCGGGGCTCTGACCAAAGTCCGCCAGACTGCCGCCGCAAGACTGGATAAAGCCATGGCCACCGAACTCGCCCCGCTCAAGATGGAGCGGGCAATCTTTGCCACCAAAATGTCGAGAGCAACACCCGGACCGGACGGCGTCGATGAAGTGGCTTTCACTGTCGCGACCAATCCGGGCGCCCCTGCCGGCCCGCTCAACAAGATCGCCTCTGGAGGGGAGTTGTCGCGCTTTCTTCTGGCTTTGAAGGTCTGTCTCACGGCTCAAACCGACGGTCTTACGCTAATCTTCGACGAAATTGACCGGGGCGTTGGCGGCGCCACGGCAGATGCTGTCGGGCGCCGCCTAAAGTCCCTGGCATCCGATGCTCAGATCCTGGTGGTCACGCACTCCCCACAGGTTGCCGCACTGGGTAACCACCATTGGCGCGTCGAAAAGCAGGTCCAGAACGATCAGACAACCTCGACCGTAGTGCCGCTGGCCCCTGATGACCGGATCACGGAACTGGCGCGCATGCTGGCCGGTGACACTATAACGGATGCCGCAAGGGCAGCCGCAAAAGCTCTTCTCTCGGGTTGAGCAAAAAGCGCATCCGATCCCTCATCATGTGTCTGAAAATATCCCCGCCGGAGGCGCAAAATCTATCCCTTGCGCCATTTGATTTTAGTGCCTCCGGCGGGGATATTTTCAGACACATGATGACAGTGGTTTAGACATCGATCAGGCGCCGAAGATCTGCCTTGAAATGGGGGCTGGTGTGGAACCCTGGCTAAAAATCGCCATTACCGGTGTGACAGGCACTTTCGAAGAAAATCACGCCATCAGAGATCACCCGGAGTTTAATCGTATCTCCGAGTACTGGCACGATACGGGTCTGCTGCGCGGAGCGTCCGACCATAGTTTTGTTGAAATGCGCCCCCGCTTGCCGCAAGCTGAGCCTCCATCTAAAATCTGGGAGGAATGACGATGTGTCAGATCTTCGCTGGCCAGGACCCATCCAATTATGAACCGACCACCCGTCGATTGCGGCTCAACGGCCAATCGACCAGCATCCGGTTGGAACAATCCTATTGGGATATCCTCGATACCATTGCCGCCGCCGAAGGCATCACGACGCCGGCCTTTGTGTCAAAACTCCATGCCGAGGTGCTGGAACTGCGGGGCGAGGCGCCGAATTTCACTTCGCTTTTGCGCTGTGCCTGCTTGATCCACCAGGGTCAGGCCGTGCCCCAGCCCCTGGCGGCTGAATAAAAGCGCGATGTAGTACCCGGTTACTACCACGGGGCATATACCGGCCACACAATCATGAGGCGACGTCACAAAGGCGCGCTGGGAGGAGATTGTGGCCAAAGCGATCCACGCGATGCTGCGCGTGCTCGAAGAAGCGCGTTCTGTTGCGTTTTACAAAACGGCATTTGATCTGGATGTGGCCGATCGGCTGGATTTTGACGATTTCACGCTGCTGTATCTTAGTAATGTCGAAACAAGGTTCGAGCTGGAACTGACAGTCAACAAAGGCCAGACTGAACCTTACGATCTGGGCGATGGCTACGGGCATATGGCCTTTAGCGTCAGCGATCTCGATGTCGAACATCAACGCTTTAGCCAGGCGGGATTGAACCCCCGCAAAATTGTCGAATTCAACCGCGACGGCACTTTGCTGGCGCGGTTTTTCTTTGTGGCCGATCCGGATGGTTACCAGATCGAGGTGCTGCAGCGGCATGGCCGCTACCAATGAAACGGGAGGATAACATGCTGGAGGAACGGCAAAAACTGACACGGCGGACCTTGCTGTCGCGCGGTGTCGCGGCAGGTGCTGCGTTCATCGTGGGCACGGGGTTTGTGACGGGACGCGATGCGGCCTGGGCGATGGAACTGGAGCATCTTCAACCAACTACCATGGCCACGCTTATCCAGATGGCGCGCGATATCTATCCCCATGACCATGTGGCGGATGCGTTCTACGCTGCCGCCGTCAAAGGCTATGACGATGCTGAAAGGGCACCTATCATCGAGACCGGGATTGCCGGTCTGGACGCCGCTGCCCAAGGCGCAGGCTTTGCCAGCTACCTTGCCACCGGGTGGGAGCGGGACCGCGTCGACCTGCTGCGCGCGATGGAAGACAGCGCGTTTTTCCAGACCGTGCGCGGCGGGCTCGTCACCGGGCTTTATAACCAAAAGGCGGTCTGGCCGCTCTTTGGATATGAGGGCGAGAGCTACTCCAAAGGTGGCTATATCGACCGCGGTTTTGACGACATCACTTGGGTTTAAGAGGAGGACGGCACCATGACGGCACCATTTGACCTCAACGACGACCAGGTTGTCGTGATCATCGGAACCGGCGCAGGCGGCGGTGTTCTGGCCAATGAACTGGCCCAGAAAGGCGTACATGTCGTGGCTCTGGAGGCTGGCGGACGCCACCTGCCACAAGACTACATCAACGACGAATGGGACAGTTTCGGGCAACTGGCCTGGCTTGATGCGCGCACAACATCGGGCGACTGGCGCGTGGCCAAAGACTTCAGCGGTCTGCCCGCCTGGATCGTTAAGGCTGTGGGCGGCACCACGACCCATTGGGCGGGGGCCAGCTTGCGCTTTCAGGATCATGAATGGAAGGCAGCCACGACATACGGCCCTGTCCAAGGCGCCAATCTGCTCGACTGGCCTATCGATCCGGCGGAAATGGCCCCGTATTATGACAAGGCGGAAGACAAGCTGGGCGTTACCCGGACCGGCGGCCGCGACGGATTGCCTGGCAACAACAATTACAAGGTCTTCGAGGCTGGCGCCAAGGCATTGGGTTATAAACAGGTTCATACGGGCCGCATGGCCATCAACTCTGCCGATGGCGACCGTGTGGCCTGCAAGCAGACTGGGTTTTGCTTTCAGGGCTGCAAATGGGGGGCCAAATGGTCGTCGGCTTATACTGACATCCCCCAAGGTGAGGCGACTGGCAACCTGGAAGTGCGCGACCGCGCCCATGTGCTGAAGATCGAACATGATGACAGTGGCAGAGTCACAGGCGTGCTTTACGCGGATGCCGATGGCAATCAGCATCTGCAAAAGGCACGGGTGGTCTGCGTGGCGGGCAACTCGATTGAAAGCCCGCGGTTGCTGCTGAACTCTGCCTCAAACATGTTCCCCGACGGGCTCGCCAATTCTTCGGGTCAGGTCGGGCGCAACTACATGCGGCACATGACAGGCTCGGTCTATGCGATGTTCGACAAACCGGTGAAGATGTGGCGCGGTACCACCATGGCTGGCATCATTCAGGATGAAAGCCGCCATGACCCCAGCCGTGGCTTTGTCGGTGGGTACGAGTTGGAAACGCTGGCCTTGGGCTTGCCGTTCATGGCGGCCTTCCTTGATCCCGGCGGATGGGGGCGCGAGTTCACCACCGCCTTGGAGGGATATGAAAACATGGCAGGCATGTGGATCGTGGGAGAGGATATGCCCCAGGAAACCAACCGCATCACCCTAAACCACGATGTGAAAGACCAATACGGATTGCCCGCCCCGAATGTGCATTTCGACGATCACCCAAACGATGTCGCAATGCGCAACCATGCCTATGGGCAGGGTATGGCAGTTTATGAGGCGGTTGGGGCGACGCGTGTCTTTCCGACGCCGCCTTATCCGTCAACGCATAATCTGGGCACCAACCGAATGTCGGAAAACCCGCGGGACGGCGTGGTCAACAAGTGGGGCCAAACCCACGATATCGCGAACCTCTTCGTCTCAGACGGGTCGCAATTCACAACCGGGGCGGCAGAGAACCCCACCCTCACCATCGTGGCGCTGGCCATTCGCCAGGCGGACCATATCGCCGCAGAACTGGGGCGTGGCACCCTATAAGAGCAGACTTGCGGAGCGTCACCTGACCGCCTCGCAGGGATCTATCTGTGACTGAATGCGCGATTTTTCCGAGTATGTGGCGGCGCCACGGGTTTCGGGGGCTGCGAGCCAGCCTGCCAACAGACCAACGCAAACTGGGAGGATCACCATGAACAGACTTCTTTCATCCATCGCGGCCCTGGCCCTGATGGCGGGCCTTGGCCTGGCGCAAGGGGCCGGGGTGCCAGATAACCTCGAAAAGCTCTCGAATTTCCAACAGACCGGCGTGACGGAGTTCACGTTTATTGAACAAGGCGGCGATTATGCTGCCGGGATCAAGGCGACCCTTGAGAAAATCACGATGCCGGATGGCTTCAAGATCGAGCTTTACGCGGTCGTCCCCGATGCCCGCCACATGGCCGTCGGCCCCCAGGGGATCGTCACCTTCGTCGGCACGCGCAAGGATAAGGTCTGGGCCGTGACCGACCGCAACAAGGATCGCATCGCCGATGAGGTCAAAGATTTCGCCCCCTCGTTGACCTTTAGCATCCCCAACGGTCCGTGTTTCTCAAAGGATGGGTTTCTCTATATCGCCGAGCAGAACCGCGTGCTGCTCTTCCCGGCAGCGGAGTTCTTTTATGAAAGCCCTGATGTCGCGGCCTTCAATCTGGTTGAAAAAGGCAAGCTGATCCCGGTGGAGGAAGAAAGCTTCAACCACACTGCGCGCGTTTGCAAGATCGGGCCTGACGGCAAGATCTACATCTCGCTGGGTCAGCCCTTCAATGTCGCGCCAGCGGAGAAGTTGGACCTTTACAATGAGGTCGGCATTGGCGGCATCATCCGCATGAATGTCGATGGCAGCGCGCGTGAGGTTTATACGTATGGCGTGCGCAACTCCGTCGGCCATGACTTCCACCCGGAGACGGGGGAGTTATGGTGGACAGACAACCAGGTAGACGGGATGGGTGACGATATCCCACCCGGCGAGATCAACCGACAGACCGAAGCGGGCCAGCATTTCGGCGCACCCTGGTATGGGGGTGGCTCGGTCCGCACGGCAGAATATGAGGGGGAGGAAGTCCCGGTCGAAGTCGTGATGCCCGCATCAGAGACCGTGGCCCATGCCGCCGATCTGGGCATGTCATTCTACACTGGCAACATGTTCCCGGAGAAGTACCGTAATGCCATTTTCTCGGCCCAGCACGGTTCCTGGAATCGGACAACGCCTGTTGGCGCAAGGGTGATGGTCACCTTCATCGATGATGAGGGGACAGCCACGACAGAGCCATTCGCCGAAGGTTGGATCGACGAGAATGGCGAATATCTGGGCCGCCCCGTGGATGTTGTGAACCTGCGCGATGGCTCGATCCTGGTATCGGATGACCTGGCCGGGGCGCTTTACCGGATCAGTTACGAATGACCGTGCGCCCGATCCTATGCTGCCACCTTTTTTCAGGCTGTCGAGGGTCGGGGCCGAGTAAATCGTCTGTGACGCCAATAATCTTCCTTCTGGCGTCATTTACGCTCGGCGGGCTCATGCTCGCCGGGAGTGTCGCGCATGCCGAGTTGGTGGGCGATGCCGAGGCGGGTCGAAAGCTTGCCGGGCAATGTCGCACGTGCCACGGGGCGGATGGATATGCCCAGATCCCCGTCGCCCCGCATATCGGCGGTGAACCCGTCGCCTATCTGGCCGCACAGCTCACCGCCTTTCGCGAGGGCACCCGCCAGCATGAGATGATGAGTGTTGTCGCCAAATCCCTTACCGACATGCAAATCGCGGATCTTGCGGCTTGGTATGGTGGTGTGACGGCGATATCGGATCTGCCGGATGGAATTTCCGCCGATGCTGCGCCGTCGGCCTGCATCACCTGCCACGGTGCCGATGGTCTGTCGCTCATGCAAGACGCACCCAACCTGGCCGGTGAGAACGTCATCTATATCGAAACACAGCTCAAAGCCTTCCGCACCGGCAAACGCAGGCATGCGGCCATGACCGACATCGCAAAGTCCCTGACCGAGGCCGAAATGCGCGCCGCCGCTGAATGGTACGCCGCCACCCAGCTCACGCTGACCAGGTGAGGACGGCTCCCGCCCGGAGCGGAGACGCGCGACACGCGCGATCCGCTCCCGTTGGGCGTGGCGCGCAAGAAACGTCGCTAGGTTTGTAAGCGAGCACTTTCGCGCGCCGTGACGGGTAAGCGCGTCTTGGAACGTCGTCTCGGTCGACGCTTGAAATTTGCTGCCTGGCGGATGATGCCACCGATCCGAACCTTGGTTGCGTCATGTGTTCGCGTCTTGACGCGGGAATATGGCGCATGCCGAGGTCGGCACCCTGGCGAACAGTTCTACTTACTCCGGCGGATCTGGAAAACCCTATAGCGGGTCCCATTTTCGAAGTGCTTTTTGCCACCATAAGGTATTGCAATTGATGAAGATCATCCTGCTTGGGACGCGCCGACATTCCTCTCGGAATGGTGCTCAGCAATAGCCTACTGGGGTTAATACGCAGCTGGTCGCACGCCTTCGAAAACACAGTCTAAGTCGTGCAATCTGCCAGTCCGTCAGCCAGAAAATACCAGACAGGGACATCGCTTATTTTCAAACCATGAACCACCTAACCTCACGGAATTGGATGGCTGTGGGACCCAGCCAAATTATGTGTTCGAAAATATCCCCGCCTGAGGCACGGGATCCCGTTGCACGGCAGTGCGGCGGCCTGGCCCAACACCTGATGAGGCCGCAAGGCCGAGGGAAGGGGGCGGGAGCACCAGCGGTCGGGACGGGGTTAGCCGCTTGTCTCGGGACCCGCGATCTCGACCGTGGTTCGCCAGCGCCCGCAATCAAAACCCAAACGCGCAGGTAGCGGCGCATCGGTGACGATCCGATCAATCTGCTCCAGAGTTCCGATCCGAATGGGCGCCGGGCGGGATAGCTTCGTTTGATCCGCAACCAGGATCCGGGTGCGGGAGCGGTCCAATATCGTCTTGCTGACCGCCACCTCCTCAGGGTCGAAATCCAGAAGATCACCTCCCGTATCGATCGCAGAGCACCCGATGACCGCGTGATCCAGCTTGAACCGCTCGATGCAATCGATTGCCAGTGCGCCGACCAGCCCACCATCGGCCCCGCGCGCCTTACCACCCGTGACGATCACCTGTGCCTCTGGATTGGCCGCCAGGATCATCGCGACATTCAAATTGTTGGTGACAACCATTAGGTTGCGATGGTGCAGCAATGCGCCAGCCACAGCCTCGGTCGTGGTGCCGATATTCAAAAACAATGAGCTGTCATCGGGGATCAGCGCTGCGCAAGCCTCTCCGATCCGCGTCTTGGCGGCGGCATTCAGGGCGCGTCGCTCCTGATAGGCGATATTGCGGGTGGCCGATGGCATGACGGCACCCCCATGCACCCGCTCCAGCTTGCCGGCGCGCTCCAGGGCGGTCAGATCGCGCCGGATCGTCTGCGGGGTCACCTGGAACCGCGCCACCAGATCCTCCACCCGCACACCACCGTCGCGCCGGGCCAGTGCCAGGATCTCTGGTACGCGTAAGCTTTCAGTCATTAGCCCGTCCCCATGTTCGTTTCAGAGCAAACCGAACATAAACGGTCATCGTTCTTGATCGAAAGTCCTTTGCGCGTATGACGCGAGGTGAATTAAAGGACCCAGAACTATGGATTACGATTTGTTCATCATCGGCGGCGGTATCAATGGCTGTGGTATCGCGCGGGATGCTGCGGGGCGGGGCCTAACCGTCGGGTTGGCAGAGATGAACGATCTGGCCTCTGCGACCTCGTCTTCCTCCACCAAGCTCTTCCATGGAGGATTGCGGTATCTGGAATATTTCGAATTTCGGCTCGTCCGCGAAAGCCTGATCGAGCGCGAAACGCTTTTGCGTGCCATGCCACATATCAGTTGGCCTATGCGGTTCGTCCTGCCATACCACCGCGACATGCGGTTCGACAGTGACACGCCGACCTCTCGGCTGCTTACCCGCATCATGCCATGGATGAAAGGGCGCCGTCCGGCCTGGCTTGTCCGCCTGGGCCTGTTCCTTTATGACAGCCTGGCTCACCGCGCCATTTTGCCGGGTACGGGCACTCTAAACCTGCGGTTTCACAAGGCGGGCAAGCCGCTGCAGGACCGGTTCCAACTGGCCTACGAATATTCCGATTGCTGGATCGAGGATTCGCGCCTCGTCATCCTCAACGCTCGCGACGCGGAAACCCGTGGGGCGCAGATCATGACCCGCACAAAGGTGACCGCCACCGAACGCCACGCAGACCACTGGGCTATCACCCTCGAAGACACCACCGGCGCCCGTACGGTCACTGCTAAGATGCTGGTCAATGCGGGCGGCCCATGGGTTGAGGAGGTGCTGCGCAACCGTGCCCGCATCAATGCGACCGAAGGTGTCCGCCTCGTGCGCGGCAGCCATATCGTGACCCGCAAACTCTATGACCATGACAAATGCTACTTCTTCCAGGGTGAAGACGGGCGCATCATCTTTGCCATTCCCTACGAGACAGATTTTACCCTGATCGGTACCACCGATGCCGAACATATGGATCCGTCGCAAAAACCCGAATGCTCGCCCGAGGAGCGCGACTACCTGCTGACTTTCGCCTCGAACTATTTCAAACAGCCCGTGACCCAGGACGACATCGTCTGGACTTATTCGGGCGTTCGCCCGCTTTACGATGACGGGGCCAGCAGTGCGACGGCGGCAACCCGTGACTATGTGCTAAAAGTCGATCAAGCAGGCGGCGCGCCCATCCTCAATGTCTTTGGCGGCAAGATCACCACCTACCGGAAGCTGGCCGAACATGCGTTGGATCGGATCGTGCCCTTCTTCCCCGGCACCCCTGCGGAATGGACAGCCGGGATCGCTTTGCCCGGTGGGGACTTCCCCGTTCGCGGCGCTCCCAAGCTGGTTGCGCAGTTACAGGCTGATTATCCATTCCTGACTGACCGATGGGCTCTGCGTTTGATCCGCGCCTACGGGACTGAAGCTGCAGACATGCTGGCCAATGCAACCACTGCCGCCGATCTGGGCGTGGATTTCGGTGCCACCCTGACGGCACGAGAGGTCAAATGGCTGATGCAAAAAGAATATGCCCGCACCGCCGAAGACGTCGCTTGGCGCCGTTCCAAACTCGGCCTCCGCCTTGCGCCCGAGCAGCTTAAAACCCTGGACGACTGGATGCAAAAACACGCAAAAGGGGTCGCATCAGCAGCCTGACGATCAAATAGCAACCTGTGGGCTGGTGATCTTCTGGGACCGACCCCCGGTGAAACGCGGTACAATTTGCGTCTGCGCATCGGTTTTTCGGGGTCCGATCAAGGTGCCGCGCCATACAAAACAGCGTAAACGCCAAGCATTTCTGACCCAAACCGGATGTTCAAAACATCGTCATCAATTGACATGATGCGAAGACATACCAGCCTGCTTTTGCGGTACTGATGCTGCTGGCGAGGGATTTGCCTAGGCTGGAGCGGTAGATTGGCTGAGTGGTATGGTTTGCCTGTTTGGCGATTGGGACCTTCTCCATCTGACGACCGGAAGGTCTGATGACCGATCAATACGTGCCACCATTGCGTCAGCGCATTCTCGAAGCGACACCCGTGCCGGATCCCTTTACGGGATCGCTTATGGTCGGCGGGTTCAGAGCGAGGTCACCCACCTTGAGGGCAGCGATGTTAACAGCGACCGAATGCTGGTCCGTATCAATCGGGGCAATGTCCGCCAGATCTAAAAGGCTGTGGCGCAAATCTGATATACCGGAAAAGATATGTTGAATGCGGGCGTCAACCGAGCCTGTCGCATCCGACAAGGTGGCGAGGTCGCGGGTGGTGTCATGCAGGATGCCGTCCCAGCTCCAAAGGCGCTGACGACGCTCGGTTTGATCCATGGCGACAAGCCGGAAATAAAGCGACGACGAAAGAACCAACGCGCAGTTCAGTCGTTCATCGAATTCAGTTGAGCCTTGGTCGGGCATCGCAACGAGCCTCGATAGAAACATTTCGGAAGGATAGGCGTCATGGCGCGGCTGCGTCTTTCACAATTCTCCGATCCTTAGCGCAGCAATCTGGCAACGACGCCGGTCTTGGGGGCATCACTTAGGGATCAGGGAACTCATACCGCTCGAGTTTGTCCGGCAGCTCAGAGGCCACATGGTCGATGAAGGCTCGCACGGCGGGCCGCATCAATCGCCGCGAGGGAAAAACCGCGGACACATCGGAACGTTGCACCGAATACTCGGGCAATTCGCAACGCAACCGGCCAGCAATGACATGCGGGTAGGCCACCATGCGCGGCAGCGCTACAACAAGATCGTTGACCAGCGCCACATCGCAAAGAACAAGCGGATCGAGCGTGATCAAACGCGGCGCCACATGGAGATCGTGCATCGTGCCTGCTGCATCCGTCAAACGTATGACGCGTCCATCGCGATCCGCACGACGCAGTAAGCCCACCGGCAATCCCTTGAGATCGTCGAGACCTGCCAAGGGCGTCTGACGCGAGGCCGTACCGCGATAAAGTGCGGCACTGGCCGTGCCGAGCTTGCGCGCGATAAGGTCGCCAGCGCCCACCGGCCCGAAACGGATCGCAAGGTCGAAACCGTCCGATATCAGATCGGTCCGCTCATTCGACAGATCGAGGAAGACATCGCAGTCGGGGTTCTGCGCCAGAAAGCCGCCGATGACATCTCCAAGTAGGCTCTGCCCCAGGATCACCGGCGCTGTGACCCTGATCCAGCCGCGCGGTGTGTCGCGCAAAGTCTCGATCGACATCGCGGCGCTCTCGGCTTCGTCGATCAGGCGCCTTGCATGGGCGATGAGTGTCTCGCCGACCTCGGTGGGTCGCACGGCGCGGGTCGACCGTTCGAACAGCTTTAATCCGGCGGCCGCCTCCATCGCGGCGATCCGGCGCGTCACCGTCGCCGGCGGCATGGCCAGACGACGCCCGGCCTCGGCAAAGCTTGGGCTTTCGCCGGCGACGACCAGTAACCGCGCATCGGACAAGGTTTCGAACATCACCATTCCATTTTGATCAATAAGCAATGTCATTTCTACCTAATGCGAAACGCGACCTAAGCACCACATCCAAGGGCAATCGCAAGTCATGCCGGCCATTGGATTGCCGGCTGCTAGAAAGGATCCAAACGATGCACGACTTTTCACACATATCCGCGTTTCCCGTCATCTTGATGTTCACCGTCTTCGCCTTTGCCGCATTCCTACCGATGCTCGCTTGCGCGTCCGTCCTGTTCGCGCGCAAGGCCTGGTCAGCCGACGGGGCCATGCCTCTGCCATGGATACACCGGGCGCGCATGTTTGACGCCATGGGGTCGTCTGCGCGGGAGCAGACGGGTGCACCCAGGACCGACAGCACCGCCTTTGACACCTACCGGGCCGAGACATTGGCACGTCTGGAGGAAGAGGCGAAAGCCTTTGCTGCCTACCGCGATCGGTTGCGGGTTGCGAAGGATCGTGCTGCCTTCGAACGCTTCATGGATGAGATGAAGAACACTCCAACCAGCTGAGCAATGTTGCTCCCTTCGCTGTCGCTGTCGCTGTCGCTGTCGCTGTCGCTGTCGCTGCCCGTGGCAAGGGGCCGTCCGAACCGAGTAATCTGAAAGGTTATCGTGGTTCGCTGAAAGATCCGGGACGGCCAGAATATCACCATAGCCCTGTCATTCGCACTTGTTCCAACCCAACCAGGAGACCCCCAATGACTCTACCCAGTTCAGAACTCACCCCCGATAACTGCGCCTTTCTGATGATCGACCATCAGGTCGGCCTGATGCAGTTCCTTAACTCGGCAGATCCGATGCTGATGAAGAACAACATCTTGGGCCACGCAAAAACGGCCAAGGCTTTCGATATTCCTGTGATTATGGGGACCAGCTGGCCACAAGGTCCAAACGGCCCAACGATGCCGGAACTCAAGGCGATCTTTCCTGACGTTGAGGTCATCGACCGGCCCTTCGTCAACTTCTGGAACGACGACGCTTCGCGCAAGGCAGTCGAAGCGACGGGGCGCGAAAAGCTTGTGATTTCAGGCCTGGCGACCGAGGTTTGCGCTGCCTTCCCGGCGATCTCGGCGTTGCGCGACGGCTACGAGGTCTACGTCGTCATCGACGCCTCCGCCGATTTCAACCCGCTCATCACGCAGGTGACCGCCACCCGGCTTGCCGCTGCCGGCGCTATTGTTACCACATGGGTCGCCGTACTGGCAGAGCTCGCTGGGAACACCCAGGTCAATGGCCACCACATCGGCAAATTGTTGAGCGAGCATATGGGGCAATATCAAGCGGCGATGAACAACTTCCTCGGAACCGCCACCCATGCCGATGAGGTCCGTCAGGCTGTGGGGCTGAATGGCCACCCGCCGATCCCGATGGCGGGTGAGTAACCCTATCTTCCACCGCCGCCCTCAGATGAAAGGGCGGCGGCCTTTCCCGGAGTGTTTGACCATGACCGAAACCACTTCCAATGCCTCGTGGCCGCAGGATCGCCTGAGCCGCAACTGGACCATCATCGGTGGTATCCTTTTGGCGGCACCGGTCGCACAACCGATTGTGGCGCGCTACCTATCGACGATCTCTCCAGCTAATCTTCTCGCGCCTATGACGACGATGACCGGTGGCGAACCGTTGCCGCAAGAGGTTGAAGCGCTTTTTGCCGGTGTCTTTGCAAATATCCGTTTCTCGCTGGCCTTCGCCGCTGTGGAGCTGATGGCTGGTGGTCTGATCCTTGCGGCCGACTTGTGGCTGAGTGCCGCGGCGGATTGGCGCCGCGCCGTCCTGATCGGGGCGAGCAATGTGGGTATTGCCGCGTTTGTCGGCATTGGCCTTTACTTCGCCTATTCCTCGGTCGTTATCGGCAGTGCCACGAATACGCCTCTTACCCTTTCGCTGATAATGGCCATGTTCGGTTGCGTTGTGGCATTCTTTCCAGCGCGTTGGCTGTGGCGAAACAGTCGTATCCTCCGGCAGGTATGACCGCGAAACAGGCGTTCTTACGCGGCGACGGGAGCGCGGTGGCAAATGTGGCAGCTACTCCGGCCAATCCGCAGTGCACGCCGCAATAAAGATGAAGAAATGGAGGCGGATAGATGAAAGTTCTAGTGGTCGGCGCAACCGGCAATATTGGGCGGAAGACTGTGGCGGAAGCCCTGCAACTGGGCCATGAGGTCACCGCATTCTCCCGATCCTCGCGCGGGTTTGGGCCGGCAACCGGGCTCAATCTTGCATCAGGAGATGTTCGTAGCTCCGAAGATCTGAAGGCGGCGGTACCTGGCCACGACGCGGTGATCCTGACCTTCGGCGCGCCCCTGAACCGCGATACGATTTTGCGGCCAACGGATATCTGCGAAGTCGGCACGCGCAACGTGGTGGCGGCCATGCAGGCCCATGACGTACCACGCTTGATCGCGATGACCAGCATCGGCGCAGGGTTCTCCAAGGGTCGGGGCCGGTGGCCGTTCCGCAACATCATTGCGCCGTTTCTGCTGCGCAACATCCTGGCCGACCGAGTAGTCCAAGAGGAGGTGGTTATGGCCTCCGGTCTACCGGAATGGGTCATCGTGCAGCCAGCGGAACTGACAGACGGCAAACGCAGAAGCGATCTGCGGCACATGACGGACTTCGAGGGGCAGCCACAGCCCACGACCGTCGCCCGCGCCAGCGTTGCAGCTTTCCTCGCATCCATGGTGTCTGACAAAAGATTTGATGGCGGCGGTGTCCTGATCTCCGACTAAAGCCAGACCGACTGTGCTGCCGGGATATGAGAGCAAAGTGCTGATGAAGGACTGACCTGACAGCAAAGACTGGCGCCTGGTCATTCTGAAACGTAAAGATCAGACCTTTCGGATCGCTGGGTTCAACTGGATGGTCTATCTGGGCCGAACGTGCGTAGTTGGGCATCTTTAGGAACAAATTGTGAACATCTTGGCTTCGCGGATCTAGCGCCATTTCGCTGCGGTTGCGCCGATGTCTGAGCAGGTCAGTTAGAGCAGTCGTCTCTTGCAAGCTTTAAGAGCAATTCTTTATCATTCTATTTTCAAGCCGAGGACGCCAAAGATCGCTTTCAGAGGTGGCCTGAGAAACCTGAACAGTTGAGTTAGGTGGATTTTTCGCTCGTGATCCGGCAGCCTGCCGGGACGAAGGAGCGAAGATGGCAAGACGGAACCACAGCCCTGCATTCAAGGCGAAAGTCGCGTTGGCGGCTTTGAAGGGCGACAAGGGTGTGAGGGATCAGAAAAGCGTCCAGTGGACGGTTTTCCATGAAGCACGGGCGAACCTGCGACGCAGTTCGATGTGCATCCCAACCAGATCAAGCAGTGGAAAGACCAGCTCCTCGATGGCGTGACGGATGTCTTCGACGACAAGCCAAAAGCGTCATTCACCATAGCGACCAGGGATCGCAATATACATCGGTGGCTTTTGGCCTGCGTTGCAAAGAGATGGGCGTGCGACCGTCGATGGGATCGGTCGGTGATTGCTACGACAACGCGATGTGCGAGAGCTTCTTCGCCACGCTTGAATGCGAGTTGCTCGACCGGCGCAAGTTCAAGACCAAGGCTGAGGCCCGAGTGGCCTGCTTCGAGTTCGTCGAGGGCTGGTACAACCCCTCGCGCCGCCATTCAGCTTTGGGGTATAAGTCACCAATCAACTACGAAAGGACCGCCGCTGAAGGGCTGGAATCTCTAAGCCCATAACCGTCCACGAAACCGGGGGAACTCCAACTCCAGATCTACATCAGCGGGCGGCTCCCGATCTGGTCCGAAGCCAACCGCATACGCAGCCTTCAACCTGTCCAAGCGCAGATCGGTGTAGATCGGCATCAACGGAGTATCGCGTATCTCGACCTTCGCAGCCGCAACCAACTCGGGGTCGAGAGTATCAACGTATTCTTTCAGCCCCGGCAACCCCGGAAGGGACTTCTTGCCAACGATAGCGTCACCACGTTTCACCTCTTCAATTCGATAGTTGATCTCCCAGATCGGCACGTCCAATGAAGGCTTTCCCGCATAGTCGGCCTCGGCCAGCATCTTCGCCGCTGCCTGCCAGGGGCGGGGCAGGGATTCTCGGGTGAAGTATTGTTTCTCACCCTCAAGCTGTTCTGTCATCTCGTAGAAGCTAGGGAGGCCCAGAGGATCAGGTTCAGCAGAACGTTTGGCCTTAGCCTCCCGCACAGCAGCCACCCCAGCCTGTCAGGGTTGCGAAGTTTGGCGATGAGTTCGTCGTGTTCTTCAGCCCAAGTCACCACCATCTGAACAGCCTTGGAGTATCTGACATCGCCACATGGCAATTGCCATCTACGAATACCTAGGTGAGCCTGCAACTTCTGCGGAACACGACGTTGGTAGTGACCTGCTCCCCTTAGAGTCCGCTAATTTAGGTTAGCTCTGTTCAGGTTTTGGTCTTCCTTTGACCGGTTAGCATATTCGGCTGGCGTCATACCAGCGAGGCTTGTGTGCGGACGGTGGTT
>NZ_JAFEUL010000012.1 GCF_016901225.1 Actibacterium sp. 188UL27-1
TCTTCCAAGGCCATGTGCGCGCGGGTGCGTTGTATGATGCGTTTGGCCTTCTTGCGAGCCTGAGCCATTACGATCTCCCCGACCGCTCCCTTGTGCGGAATGATCGCGTAGACCAGTTTGCCGCCCATCGCCTCAGCCATCTTGTCCAGCTGGTTAAGGGAGATTGTTCCAGCTTTTTCCTTCTGGATAGAGCTGTAAACGCTGTTCCTGGACACCCCGAGCCGTTCGGCTAGCGCTGGTGCGCTCATGCCAATGGCTTCCTGGAAGGTCGCGATCCAACCTCCCAGTGGCTTTGCGAAGGCTTGAGCCACTTGTCTAGCTTGATTTATCTTGCCTTCGGCTTGCCGCTGTTTTGCGCTTGAAGCGGACATATGCCAACCTATAGGTTTGCATAATTTTTATATTTGTAATATCTTAACATGTCATAAAAGAAAAATTTGCAACACTGTAGTATTTCTAAAACTTTTACTTTACTCTGCTATAGTATCACAAAAATATTAAGCACATTCAAATCCGGAACCACTCAAACTCATTGATTGTGCGGGGAAGTTCGAGCAGCAATCACTCAGTTTCCGCGAGGAAAAATTGCTGTCCAACGGCAATTTTCTTCGCATCAATACCCAACTCCTTGATCGGATAACCATTATCGCCCCACCAACGGATATTTCGCATGTAGCCATTTCCAGCGACGTCCACAAATAAGCAGCGCATGTTCTGGTAGTCGCCCCAGACACCCGCTACGGCAATAAGCAAAACCCCTTCTGGAAGGCAGGCCACCTTTTCAAAACCGCGATAGTCGATGCCATAGTCGCGGGCTTGATAGTAGCCCATGGTGAAGTGGTCGTGTGCAAAACTCATTGGTTTCCCTTGCTCGCTAAAATTCCAGGCCATGGTTGCGGCCTCGTTCGCTCTGCAATTCGTTCAGCTCTGTTTCAGCCTCTCTTCGGCGGCCTTCACTAAGCTCAAGCTCTCGCTCAACTGCGCGTCCAGCGCGTTGTAGGTGGCCTCTTCGTTCAGCAAGCCACGCAACGCCCTCATTGACGCGATCTGCGAGCGTATGAGCAACGTCGCGCAGGCCGCGATACCATCCAACTGGGCTTGCATCCTCTTCGTCGAGCGTGCTTCCAAGCCGCTCAATTCCGCTGCTGAGGTTTCGCAGGCCGTCACCAACCGCTCGACGCAGGCGAGCAAGTTGCGCTCCAAGGCTGTCAGGGGCGTCGTCATTCATTCCTCCTTGATCTTGATGCAGATGACCGGTGTCCCGGCCAGCGTGCAGGTCTTCAGCTCGGTCCGGGCCGGGTCTAGCGTCAGCAAGATCTGTTCCCCCTGGTCGATCCGCATCAGGCCGAGTTCTGTCAGCCCCGCGCGTGTCAGTTGCACCGTTCAGAACCAGCTCGCGGCCATCATCGAGGCGATCCCCGTCACGATCAGCCCTGAGATCACCCAAGGAGAGATCGTCAGCCAGCGCCTGATCTGCTCGGTCCGTGTCTCGAACAAGCTCCTGCTCTCGTTCAGGAAGCGGCGCGTATCATTCTCGATGGTACGCCGCGCGTCGCTCGCAATGCTCGTCAAATCGGTCCTGAAGTTCTCCAGCTGGGAGGACATCGAGGCGGCGTAGTCTTGGCGTATCGTGTCCAGTTCCGCGTTCAATTTCTCGCTCAGCCGGGCCAGCTTGCCAGTTTTCATGAAAAATCTCTCCTTTCAGGCGCCAACGTTCGCCGGTTTCGGGGTCCTGGGCGATTAGGTAAGCTTTGCCGACTCGCGACAGGTCGAAGCCCGCATCGGCAAGGGCATCGAGCATGCTGGCGCGATCCTCGATCAGACCCATCGATATCTGATCGAGGATCCACGCATGCAGCTCGTCGCGGCCCTGAGCGCGGGTCGGGGCCTCGACGGTGTCGCGGACTTCTTGGGTACGCTCCAGCTCCATCGGATCGGCCCAACCGTGGCGCTGGTTCATCAGGTGGCGCAAGCTGTCATAGGCGTCCTGGTAGCCCGGCAGTGCGATGTTGAGGCTGCGCCCTGTGGTCAGCTCCAGGCGCGGGGTGCAGAAATGCAGTTCAATCCGATCCTCGTGGCTGTGACGGACCCGGAGCATGTCATACTGCTCGCTGTCCATCCCGGCAAAGGCCAGCTGCTCAAAGGTGTCCATCACTTCGGCCTGTTGGACCTCGCTCGGCGCATCCACAGCGGCAAAGCTGATCACGCCCGCGCGGTAGGTCCATTGGTGGCGGCTGGCGTCGATCAGAGCTTCTGTGCGCGCCGGATCGCCACGCAGCATCTCGGGCAACGGGTCAACCTTGTTCAACGCTCGCTTGACCGACTTGGCGTGTTTGTCAATGGCTGCACCGATGGTCTCAAAGGATGGGCGGCTTTCCCCGGTCTCATGGTCGGCATGTGCCAGCGCCGGGTAAAGCGCTACGCGCAGGGCGTTGTCGTCCAGCTCATGGTCAGTGACCATCTCCAGCAGGTATTGCAGCTTGATCTTGCAGAAGGGCAGAAGCTCAGACATCGACCCCTCCCGCGATTGCGGTCAAGGGCGCGTGCTGGTATCCATTCAGTGTAAAATTTTCGATTTGGCCGTTGACGCGGGTGCCATCCCAGTCAGCGGCCTTTCGGTTTTCAAAGGCTTTTTCTCCAAAGAATCCCGCCCGAATAGCCGCGTAGTCCGGATCAAATCCGGAGCGGCCGTAAATTGGCGCAACGTAGAACGGGCTAAGTATCTGGATTTATTGGTCGGAGTGAGAGGATTCGAACCTCCGACCCCTGCCTCCCGAAGACAGTGCTCTACCAGACTGAGCTACACTCCGACCGTGCGGGAGGCTCTACCGTTCGAGTTCGGGTTTGTCCAGCGGGTCGGGGGGCGTGCCCTCCCGCATCTCGTCACGCTCCAACAGCGTGCCGGCACGGGGATAGGTGCCGGTTTCCGGGCGGCTGCGGGTTTGCAGATTGGGCCGGTTCTCAGACACTTCCTGGCGCCCCTCTCGCGTCAGAATGTAGATACCGCTTGCAATCACAACGCCTGCGCCGATCAGCGTGACACCATCCGGAAATTCGTTGAAAAACAGCGCGCCATAAAAGGTGGCCCAAAGGATTTGCGAATACTGCATCGGGGCGACAATCACAGCCTCCCCCGCCCGATAGGCTGCGATGATGAACAGCGTCGCCCCGAACGCGCAGGCCGCGATCAAGGCCAGCATCCCAAGATCGATCAACGGCATCGGAACGTACACAAACGGCAAGATGCACCCCATGACCACGAAATTGGCCACCATCGGGTAAAGTATCATCACGACACTGCGCTCCTCCCGCCCGATCTTGCGCACGATGATCGAGGCGAAGGCCCCCCCAAAGGCTGCGATCAGGGCAGCCAGGTGGCCCAGGGTCAGATCCGATGACCCCGGCCTGAGCACGATCAACACGCCGCCCAGGCCAACAAGAACGGCCATCCAACGGCGCAACCGCACGGTCTCTCCCAATATTGGAATGGACAGCACCGTGATGATCAGCGGTGTCGCAAAAAGGATCGCGTAAACCGTCGTCAAAGGCAGGGACGAAAATGCATAAAAGGCGGATGTTGCTGTGACAACCACGGCCAAGCTGCGAAATCCCATCCAGAACGGATGGACAGGGACCAGATTGCCACCTGCCCGATCACGCATCAGCATCAACGTGGCGATGGGAAAGCCGAGCAAAACGCTGAAAAAGACAATCTGGACGGCGTTGTAATTCCCGCCAAGGACCTTCACCAAAACATCATGGCCCGCAAATATTCCAAAGGCCGCAAGGGCCATCAGGGCACCTTTGGTGTTGGCTTGCAGGGTCATGGCGGAACGACTCGGATTTGTGCGGTTAACCCTCCCCTACCCCGCCAGATACCGGTTCCCAAGTGCGAACTCCGCAAAGCCGCTTGGCGTCGCACGCAACGCTGCTTACGTTCGGCACTGGCAACCAGAACGGGGATCACTATCCATGCCGCACCAATCGGACAGCCAAGGCGTTGTGGCACCAGAACTTCCAGCGCCGAAGCCGCGCCCGCTTTGCACCGATTGCGGCCTGTCTCGCATGGCGCTTGCCGGGGAATGTGGCCGGGCCTGCCAATTCATCCAGCCCGATTTTCCTGCACTCGAAGAGCAGGTCCAGGGGCGCCAGCGGGGCAACGTGGATGAAACGTTTTTCGGCCCCCACCTGACCATGCACCGGGCCGCCTTGGACGATCCGGCTCCAGGTGCGCAATGGACCGGCCTGGCGACCCGACTGGCCCAGCGATTGCTGGAAACCGGCGCGGTGGATGCCGTGTTGACCGTCGGACCGCATCCCAATGACCGGTGGCGGCCCCAGCCCATTATTGTCACCGATCCCGCCGGGATGGCACAGGCGCGTGGGATGCGCATGGGATATGCCCCGGTTCTGGCTTTGCTGGAACCAGCAGCTGCGGCAGGCCATCGCAAGATCGCAATCATAGGCATACCCTGCCAGGTCCATGCCCTGCGCGCGGTTGAAGCCAAACTGGGCCTTGATCGGATCTACGTGATCGGCACACCCTGTTCCGACAACACGACGACTGCGAACTTTCATCAGTTTCTTAGCCTGTTATCCGATCAACCCGACACGATCAGCTATCTGGAATTCTGCGCTGATTATCATGTGGAGTTGCGGTTTGACGACGGTCACACAAGGCGCATACCCTTCTTGAAACTGCCGCTCGCCGATTTGCCCGGTGACTTCTTCCCGCTGACCTGCAAGACCTGCGTGGATTACACCAACGTTCTGGCAGACATCACCGTCGGCTACATGGCTGGACAGGGAGAGCAATGGCTGATCGTCCGCAATGCGCGCGGGCAGGAGATGCTGGACGGGATCGCGGGGGAGGTTGAGCTATCCGACCTTGATACCGGCGGGAACAGGGACGGGGCCGTCCGCGGTTTTCTTAAAAACACCGAACGTGCCGCAGGCGGATTGCCCTTGCGCCGCATGCCGGGCTTTCTGCGCGGTATCGTCGGGTGGCTCATGCCCCGAATTGGCCCGCGCGGCCTGGAGTTCGCCCGCGCCCGAGTGGAGATGAAGGCCATCGAAACCATCCTTCACCTCAGGCATGCCCGCCCGGACAAGCTCCGCTCCATGGTTCCGGCTCATGTCTGGGATCTGGCGGCGCGCTACGGACTGAGCCCCAAAAAGGGTGAGCGGTCAGACTGACACAGCCATAACCCCTTAGATACCAGCCCCAAACCGGAACCGTTACGATTGACCTTGCCCTAGGTATCCAGGCGCATCGGGGGCATCGCCCATCATATGAACGCGCCATGCTTCCTGTTCGGCCTGGATCAAGCCGAGTTCCCAAACACAGCCGATCACCGGGCGGGAAGTGGCGTCCATCGGTTCCCGCGCGCCATAGAGCTGGCGGTGCATATGTTGACACAGCACACATCCTTGCACCCACCAATGGGCCGAAATCGACAGACCCAGATCACCGGGATGGATGATCACAAATCCCAACCCGTTGCTATCGCCCATTGCATCGACACGGGTCAAAACACCGCTTTGCAGAAACTGCTCGGCCGCCGCACTCATCTCATCGGTCAATTCCTGACCGTCCGCCAGCAAACCATAGATCTTGAAACGAACGGGGCCGACCTCCCAGACACCGCATCTCAAGACGGTACGTGGCCGATACGCCTCTGTCGGTCCAATGGTCATCAATCTGCACCCTTGTATCGACGGGTCTGCGCCTTGACACGAAAAAGGGCGCCCGCATCGCAGGCGCCCCTGTAACTGTGGTCGATCAGGGTTAGTTGATCGCGCCCGATGCTTTCAGGATGTTTTGATGACGGTCGCGCTGTGTGCCCCAGTAGGACTTCAGATCTTCGCCCGCCATGAACTCACCCATCAGCGACTTGTCGCTTTTGTACTTCTGCCATGCCTCGGACTCGTACACCTTGGTGAAAAGATCCGTGTAATAGGCAGCCGCCTCAGGCGACATGCCCGGCGCACCGACAACGGCCCGCTGCATGAAGTAAGAGAAGTCACCCCCAGCTTCCTTCAGTGTTGGCACGTCGGGGAAAAGCGGCAGGCGCTCATCCGTGAAAGCCACCAGGGGGATCACGTCGCCAGATTCATAGAAACCCAATGCCTCGGACGGGTTGTTGACCGAACTTGTGATCTGCTGGCCGGCCAATTGCTTGGCCACTTCACCGCCACCCTTATAGGGGATGTACTTGATCGAGAGGTCGTAATTCTCGTTCAGGAAATCGGTGATTATGTTGTCTTCTGAGTTCTTGCCGGTGCCGCCCATGACCCAGCCGTCGCCCCGCTCCTGCGCTGCGGCAACAAACTCATCAAACGTGGTGATGCCTTCATCCTTGTGTACCCACAGCAGGAACGTGTCCTCGGCCATACGACCGACCGGGGCAAATTCCATGATGTCCACAGCGAGGCCAGGCTGACGCAACGGTGTCGTGAAAAAGGAGTTCAACGTGACCATGATGGTGTGATCAGGGTCGGTGGCGCCCTTCATATGAACAAGCGCTTCGGCACCGGATCCGCCCGACTTGTTGGTCGGCACAACGGGACGTGCCGCCAGCTTTTCTTGTTCAATGATGGACTGCATGAGACGCGCCATCTTGTCAGCACCACCGCCTTTGCCGGCCATGATTACGAAATCGATTGGTTTCGTCGGCTCAAAGCTGTCGGCATGGACGGCACCGGTCAGGCCAAAGGACACTGCTGCGGCGGTAGCAACTCCCAGAATGGAGCGTTTGGTGAACATCTTTTGTTTCTCCCTAGTCGTCAGATGTGTCTGCGTGCTGCGACACTCCCGCAATTATCTTGCCCCCAGCGACCGGACGTCCAGCGAATAACGCAAACAATGTGGCAATTTCTTCAATGATCTTGCGTCAGGTTGAAATTGTTAACACGCACCAGCGCTATTAACTGTTTGTTATCAAAATCTTGCGCGACAGTGAGGTATTATGCGGATTTGAACTATGTATACGTCGATTTTTACTCGGTTTTTCAACAAAAATGGCCTCGTCCAGCGCTGCTGGCGAGGGTGGTATAGAGATAAGAGGACACCGATAGATGCCCCCAATTAGTCAGGAAAACGAATCACTCAGGACGCAATTTGGTCACAAAGCCGCCATCATTCGGCAGCCATGGCAGACCCTACCGGATTGATCCGACAGGCGGAATACTTGAATTCCGGGATCTTGCCGAAAGGGTCCAATGCGGGGTTCGTCAGGGTATTCGCCGCGGCCTCCACATAGGCGAAAGGCACGAAAACGTTGTCTTCGGCGACGGCACGATCAGCCCGTGCCATGATCTCGATCGCACCGCGCCGGGTTTCGATCCGGATCATGTCGCCCGGCTCCAGCCCCATGGCCCGCAAGGTACGAGGATGGATTGAGGCATTGGCCTCCGGCTCCAACCCATCCAGCACGTTTGCCCGTCGCGTCATCGACCCCGTGTGCCAATGCTCCAGTTGCCGCCCGGTGATCATGACAAACGGATATTCCGCATCGGGCACCTCAGCGGGCGCGATGACGTTGGCAGGGGTGAACTTGGCGCGGCCCTCGGCGCGCGGAAAGCCATCGCCAAAGACAATTGCCTGACCGGGATCCTCGGGGCTAAGCGATGGATAGGTCACGGCATTTTGCTCCAACAACCGGTCCCAGGTGATGTTATCCAGCGACGCCATGTTGCGTTTCATCTCGGCAAAGATCTGGCTGGGGTGGTCATACTCCCAGCCCAGCCCAATGCGGGTGGCCAACGCTGTCGTGATCGCCCAATCCTCCCGCGCCTCACCGGGTGGCGGCACGGCGGGGCGGCCCATCTGGACCTGGCGATTGGTGTTGGTCACGGTGCCGGTCTTCTCGGGCCAGGCCGAAGATGGCAGGATGACATCCGCATAATTCGCCGTTTCCGTCAAAAATATATCTTGCACCACCAGATGATCCAGCTTGGCCAAGGCCGCGCGAGCATGGGTCACATCCGGGTCCGACATGGCCGGATTCTCACCCAGAATATACATCGCCTGGATGTCACCGGCATGGATCGCATCCATGATCTCCACAACGGTCAGTCCCTTTTCAGCACTGAAATCGCCTGATCCCCAGACATCCGTAAATGCGCTGCGCACGCTGTCATCGGTCACCGTCTGGTAATCCGGCAGGAACATCGGGATCAGCCCGGCATCGGACGCGCCCTGCACATTGTTCTGCCCCCGCAACGGGTGCAGCCCCGTCCCCGGACGCCCCACATGGCCTGTCATCAGCGCCAGACTGATCAAACACCGCGAGTTATCCGTGCCGTGGATATGCTGGCTGACGCCCATCCCCCAAAAGATCATCCCGGCGGAGCCACCGGCAAAATCCCGGGCGACGGCGCGCAGGGTGTCGGCATCAATCCCGCAAATCGGCGCCATTTTCTCGGGCGAGAAATCGGCCAGATGCGCCTTCTGCGCCTCCCAATTCTCGGTATAGGCCTCGATATACTGCCGGTCATACAGCTCTTCATCCACGATCACATGCATGATCGCATTCAGCAGGCTGACATCGGCCCCGGGCTTGAATTGCAGCATATGGGTGGCATGGCGCTTCAGCGCCTGTCCCCGCGGATCCATGACGATCAGCTTGCCCCCGCGCTTGGTGAACTGTTTGAAATAAGTGGCGGCGACGGGGTGGTTCTCAACCGGGTTGCAGCCAATGACAATCGCCACATCCGCATTCTCGATCTCGTTAAAGGTCGCGGTGACGGCCCCTGATCCGACATTCTCAATCAGCGCCGAGACGCTGGAGGCGTGGCACAGCCGCGTGCAATGATCGACGTTGTTGTGGCCAAAACCCTGGCGGATCAGCTTTTGGAACAGATACGCCTCCTCATTCGAACATTTGGCAGACCCGAAGCCCGCCACTTCACGCCCCCTGCCCTTCAGACCGTTCGCAGCGGCGTCCAATGCCTCGTCCCAGGTTGCTTCGCGGAAATGGGTCAGCACATCGCCCGGATCCACATTCAACCCCTTGGCCGGCGCATCGTCTCGGCGGATCAGCGGTTTGGTCAGCCGGTGGGGGTGGTGGATATAGTCGAACCCGAACCGGCCCTTGACACATAACCGCCCCTCATTGGCGGGGCCGTCGATCCCTTCGACATACTTAATCTTGCCGCCCTTCACTTTGAACGACACCTGGCAACCCACACCACAGAATGGGCAGACCGACTTCACCTCTTCATCAAAGTCCTTGCGATCGCCCCGCTGGTCTTCATCGATAACGGTCGACGGCATCAGCGCGCCCGTTGGACAGGCCTGAACGCATTCCCCGCAGGCCACACAGGAGGACGCACCCATCGGATCGGCCTGGTCAAAAACCGGATAGGCGTCATGCCCCCGCCCCGCCATGCCGATCACGTCGTTCACCTGCACCTCGCGGCAGGCCCGCACGCACAGGCCGCACTGAATACAGGCATCCAGGTTGACGCTCATGGCGACATGACTGTCATCCAGCAGTGGCACGCGGGTCTGTTCCAGTTTGGGAAACCGGCTCTCGGTCACGCCATTGGCATCGGCCATATCCCAGAAATGCGCGCTGGCATCATGGGCCGCGTCGCGCTCAGGCTGATCCGCCACCAGCATCTCTACAACCACGGCGCGCGCCTTCTCCGCCCGTGCGCTGGCCGCGTTAACCACCATACCATCCGTTGCCTCACGGATGCACGATGCCGCAAGAACCCGCTCGCCCTCGATCTCGACCATGCAGGCCCGGCAATTGCCATCGGGCCGATAGCCCGGGCTGGGCTTGTGGCACAGATGCGGGATGACGAGACCCTTGCCATGGGCCGCTTCCCAAATCGTTGTCCCCGCGGGGACAGTCGTCTGCGCACCGTTCAGGGTAAAGGTCACGGTTTCCAGATTGGCCTGATCAAGCACGGCAAAAATCCTTAAATTGCCCTAGGGCGTGATAGCGGTGACCGCGCGGGTCAGTTCGTTTTGCATGGCCTCCAGATGTGCCCAGAAGGCCTGAAAAGGCTGCAGATCTTTGGGAGCCACAATCTCGGGTTGCTCCATCAGGAACGCGGCAGAGCCTTGAGGCCATGGTATCGTCTGCGCCATCCTGCAGAATTGGGCATAATCGCGAGGCGACCGTTGGCGCAGCATACCAAGGCCAGGATGGCGGTTCTGATCGGTCAGCGGTGCGTCGAGGCGATCCTTGAAATACTGGCCCACACCGCTGTCCACCGGGCAGCCCAGCGAGATATGCAGCGATTGAATGGCCGCCACGTCGCGATCGTCGAACTGCCCGCATTCCTTGCGGTAGTTCACGGCGATCAGCAGATGGGACAGGGGCCGGAACTGCTGATAAAGCCGCCGTGCCTCGGTAAACGGGCACGGGTCCTGCGCTGCGGCCGGACCGCACATCAATAGGATGACGATGAGCCATCTCACCCAATTTCCTCAGGGAAATGTTTCATGACCAGCTTGATCGGGTTGGGGGCCGCCTGGCCCAGCCCGCAGATGCTCGCATCGACCATGACATCGCACAGGTCGGTCAGCAGATCCTGATCCCAGGCATCGGCTTGCATCAGCTTCACGGCCTTTTCGCAACCGACCCGGCAGGGGGTGCATTGGCCGCAGCTTTCATCCTCAAAGAACCGAAGCATGTTCAGCGCGGCGGCCTTGGCGCTGTCCTGATCCGACAGGATCACGATGGCCGCCGACCCGATAAAGCTGCCGTGCGCCTGCAGTGTATCGAAATCCATCGGCACATCACTGATCGTGGCAGGCAGGATCCCCGCGGAGGGACCGCCGGGTTGATAGGCCTTGAAGACATGGCCCTCCAGCATCCCGCCGGCGGCCGCGATCAAGTCGGTAATCGTGGACCCGGCCGGCAGCAGATGGACACCCGGTGCCTTCACCCGGCCCGAGATCGAATAGCTCCGAAGCCCTGTGCGGCCATTCTTTTCGACGCTGTTCAGAACCTCGGGCCCCTCGCGGCAGACGCGCGCGACCCAATGCAACGTCTCGATATTGTGGACCAAGGTCGGCTGCCCGAACAAACCGACCTGCGCCACATAGGGCGGGCGGTGGCGGGGCAGCCCGCGCTTGCCCTCGATGCTTTCGATCATCGCGCTTTCTTCGCCGCAGATATAGGCCCCAGCCCCGCGGCGCAGATCGATATAGCCCTTCGCGACGATCCCGGCCTCTTCCAAGGCACTAATCTCGGTACGCAGAATGTGCAAAACCGCAGGATATTCGTCACGCATGTATATGTAGCAGCGCTCTGCCTCCACGGCCCAAGCGGCGATCAGCATCCCTTCCAGGAACAGATGCGGGACCCGCTCCAAATAGTAGCGATCCTTGAACGTGCCGGGCTCGCCCTCATCACCGTTCACGGCCAGATAGCGGGGGCCGGGATTGCCACGCACGAAACCCCATTTCTTACCCGAGGGAAAACCGGCGCCGCCCAGGCCACGCAGGCCGCTGTCGAGCATATCCTGTTGGACCTGCTCCCAATCGCCGCTCTCACGCAGGCGTTGCAAGGTCTGGTAGCCACCCTCCGCACGATAGGCCAGCAGGGTTTCATAATCCGCCGCGTGGGCATGGATATCGCCCGTAGCGATGGCTGTCTGCACCTTTTCCGGCGTGGCCTGATCGATATGATTGTGGCCGATCTCCAGCACCGGCGCGGTATCGCAGCGCCCCATGCAAGGCGCGCGCAGGACGCGCACCTCGGACGGGTCCAGCCCGTCCTCCAAAGCCGCCTTCAAATGTTGGGCGCCCGCCAGTTCACAACTCAGCGAGTCGCAGACCCGGATCGTCAGCGCAGGCGGGACCGGGTCGCCATCGCGCACCACATCGAAATGAGCGTAGAACGTGGCGACCTCGTAAACCTCGGCCTGGCTCATCCGCATCTCATGGGCCAGCGCGGTGATATGGGCAGCGGAAAGATGGCCGTGGGCGTCCTGGATCAGATGCAGGAATTCGATCAACAGATCGGCACGGCGGGGGCGGTCGCCCAGCAGGTGCTGCACCTCGGCCAAGGCCGCGTCCGTGTATTGACGGCCCTTGGGCGTGCGACGGCCCTTGCCCTTCCCGCTTTTCCAAACGCCTTTGTCAGAGTTTGCATCTAGCGGTGCCATGGCTACTCTCCCGTTTCGCTGAACGCAGCTAAAGCGGTTTGCCTGGGTCGCTCAAATTGCGTCTGCAAATGCCTTCATAAGCAAATTTTATGAAGCAGCCTCGGTAAAGGCCTGGATCAAAGCGGTGGTGGTCGCAGATGGCGGCTCCTGAACCTGCAAGGCAAGGCCAATGGGCTCACTCACATCCGGGTCAGTCAGGGGAAGGCCGACAAGTTCCGATCGGATGGGCAGGGTTTCCACCAGCTTTTCGGGCGCAATTGTTGCCGCGAGCCCGGCGGCGGCCTGGACAAGTGCTGCGGTAAAGGCATTGGTTTCCAGCTCCAGATCGGGGGTGACGCCCAGATCGGTGAAGACCTGGTCGATGATCTTGCGGTTGTTCATGTCCGATGACAGCAGGCAAAGCGGTAATTCCGCAGCCTCCGTCCAGGTGATCGTCTCGCGCAGCGGATCCACCAGACGGCGGGGAGCGATCAGTTCGTAGCGTTCATCATAGAGGGGTCGCGTCTCAATCCCCGGCGGAAAGCGGGTGCGCAGATAGGTCACCCCCAGATCCAACGACATGTCGGTCAGGCCCAGCTTGATCTGGTCGGAAGAGCAGGAGCGTAGTTCCACATTCAAGCCGGGATGTTCGCGGCGCAGCAGGATCGTGGCCTGCGCGGCAAAGGTGGCCGCCGTGGGGACCACGCCAATGCGGACCATGCCGGTCAAGCCAGTACGCGCAGCGGTCAGATCCTGTCGCATGCTTTGCGCCTCTTGCAGGAAGCGGCGGGCCCAACGCAGCGCAATCTCCCCCTCTGCCGTGAACCCGGCAAAGCGGTGCCCGCGGCGGACGATGGGCGTGCCGAGGCGCTGTTCGAGGTTGCGAATGCGGGTCGAAAAGGCGGGTTGCGTAATCCCGCAGGCCTCTGCCGCGCGGCCAAAATGGCCGTGGCGCGCCAGTGCGGCAAGCAGTTCCATATCGCGAAAATCCAACATCGACTGCAGCCTAGGCCGGATTGCCGTTCAGGGACAGGGGCTTAGCGCATCCCGTAGTAAAGGCCGACCACGTGTTCTGCCTGCGCAAAGAACAACCAACGGCTGACCAAGGCCCCCGCGATGTGGCACAAGGCAGCGATCACAAAGCCGACCGGGTTGGGAAAGGCGATGCAGATCAACAGCGGCAGCGCGATGAGCAGGCCAAAAGCGATGACCCGCAGCTTGGTCGCGTGTTTGCGGCCCAGCACATGGACCATTTCGGTCAGCAGGTAGTTGGTGCCGGTATGCGGTGGCTCAAACGCGCGAACCTTGCCAGGCAGGCCGGTTGCGGTGGCGAGAGTCGTGCCGGAGTTTTTGAACGCGCCGTCACCATCATGCCAATGGAGGGCGAGGAGTAAGCCACTGAGAATAAGCAATAAGGTGGTGGCCATGACCTGCCCGGTCAGCATCGCACCGCCGGTGAGCGACAGCGCGATGAAAAGGCCGGGGACGGTCCAGTTGTTCCAGCGCGGCACAGTCTTCATCTGCGCATAGATCATCGAGGTCGTGTAGACGGTGGCAACGGCGGAGGCCGCGCCCAGCCAGCCAAGTACAGTCAAATGAGTGCCGCCAAAGACCGCGAAGAGCGCGTAAAAGCCCATCAATATCAATGTGATAACAGCCATCACACCCTCGCGCGACAACCAGCTGGACTGCCATTGGCTGAGCGCCCGCCAGGCCCGTTCGGGGTGGCCCAGGTGGAAGGTGGAGGAGATGAGGCCGCCGACGGCGAGGGCGAAGGCCAGCACGAAGTATCCGAATGCGACCCAGCCAGTTGGGGCGGGTGAGCCGATGCCAAGCCAGGCCAGCATGCCGAAACCAAGGCCAGACAGAACGGTGAATGCGATGATGGAGGGCGCGGGATGCATGGCTTAAGCCTTTGTCTTTTAGTTATTTTTCTCAGCACCCGGGAGCGCGTCGAGAGCTTTGTCGAGCCAGCCCAGAAAACCCTTGGGCTCTTCACTGACCGGAGCCAGAAGGGGGGCCAACAGGTCGATATCGCCTTTTGGCGTGTGGTCTTGCTTGGGACGCGGGGGCAGATATTTGTTGACCGGTTTGGTGCCTTGTTCCGGCATCAGATCGAAGCCGCCACGCTCGGCAACCAGTTGAGAAACCTCGCTATTTTCGTCACCAAGGTCACCGAAATGGCGGGCACCCGCCGGGCAAGTACGCACACAAGACGGGACGCGGTCCTCCTCCGGCAAGTTCTCATTATAGATCCGGTCAACGCAGAGGGTGCATTTCTTCATCACGCCCTCGGCGGCGTCCATCTCGCGCGCGCCATAGGGACAGGCCCAGGCACAGAGTCCGCAGCCTATACAACTGGATTCATTGACTAAAACGATGCCATCTTCGACCCGCTTGTAGCTGGCTCCCGTAGGGCACACGGTGACGCAGGGTGCATCTTCGCAATGCAGGCAAGATTTCGGGAAATGGGCGAGTTGCGCTGTTCCCTCATCTGGTGTGATCTCATAACTGTGGATCCGATTCAGGAAAGTCCCTTTGGGATCAGCACCATAGGGATCCTGATCACTGAGGGGCGCGCCGTAATTCTCGGTATTCCAGCCTTTGCAGGAGATCACACAGGCATGGCAACCGACGCATGTATCGAGATCGATCACGAGGCCCATCTTGCGGGCGGTGGAGGCAGGGAGTTGGGTCATATCTGGCTATGCACATTCCATGCATATCGCGTATGTATGGCATACATACGCGACATGGGTTTCAGGCGGTGGTTTGGCTTGGCGAAGATCGACGGGAGCGCTGCAATCGCCGATGGGATTGAACCCATGGCGCCGCGACTGTTAACCCCCGGGATGTTTTCAACAACAGGAAACGAGAAGGCCGAACAGGACGCGGTTAGATCGCCCAGACCCGTCGCTCGATCGCGTAGTAGTGGTAATTCGCGTCGTTGACCTTGACGCGATAGACTAGAGACATGTTCGACAGGTGAGCCGTGAGTTTGGTCAGGTGCCAGGCCGCGTGTTCGTCGACCAGCAGCATCCAGTTGGTCAGGATATCCCACGCCTTTTGCTCTCCGACCTCGCGGGATTGTGTGACCCCTTCCAACGCATTGGGATGGATCCCGCCATCCGTCATGCCCCACCACCCCTACATCCAACTGTGCGTGTCGACATTCCAGGACGCAACCAGGCCGTAGCGGGCGAACGAGGACCGACCGCTGGCGGTGGCAAACTGAAAAAGCGCCTTGGTGTCCTGGACGTTCCACCGGCGAAAATGTGACAGTACCGCCAGCGGCGTGGCATGCAGGCCGCATGGCCTTGGAGGAGGCGGGATCACGGATCATTGGCGGGACAGGGTGACGGTGTCAAAGCCGATATAGGCCCAGGGCCCACCGGCATCGAGGCGATAGATGCCCTGCAGGTCGGCCACCAAAATGGCGGTAGCGGCGATGGAAAAACAGGCCTCGAAATCGCATGTGATCTTTGGAGTGGAAAGCTGGTCGATGCCATGCTGCGAGGCATGGCCACGCAGGGCGGCGGAGGCGGTCGCGGTTCCGAGTGGGGCCGATGGGTGATCCCATCCCCAAAGGAAGGTTTCGTCGTTCGGATTCCAGGTGCCCAAAAGCTGTGCCGCTGCTTGGGCTTTTTTTCCGTCTGGAAGGAAGAAGGTGATTGTGCCCGCGCTTAGGTCAACATCGTAGCTCGTGGCTTTGTCCATGCCCCAACCGGCATTATGGCCCGCCTGGAGGGCTTGCGCATGGTGGAAGGCCATTTCGATCAGTTGTTCATAGGTTTCCGGCAGCGGTGGGCGATCCTGCGCCGGTGCACCGGTTGCGGCCAGCCCGGCCAATAGGCCTGTCATAACTTTCTTGATCACGTCTAATCCCCATCAAAGATTGTTTTGGTTCCTTTAGGAACAGGGGAGGACAGAGATGGAAATGCGGGCTGGGCCTCAACCGGGGCCCAACTTTTTTCGATGCGGACTTTTAGATCGAACCAGGCAGCCTGGCCGGTAACCGGGTCGGAATTGGCCCAACGTAGGCCGTCGCCTTTGGCAGGCAGCAGTTCGTGGATCAGGTGGTTTAGGAGGAAGCCCTTGGTGGCCTCAGGCGCCTTTTCATCGAGCGCCCAGGCGCCCTTGCGTTTACCGATGGCGTTCCAGGTCCAGACGGTGTTTTCATTCAGCGCGGCCATATGGGCGACAGGCACGGTGATTTCCCCGTGCGGGGACATGACGCGCGCCCAATCGCCTTCGGCAAAGCCGTTTTCCTCCCAGATCTTGGTCGGGACATAGAGCGGGTTCATCCCGTGGATCTGACGCAACCAGGCATTTTGCGTCCCCCAGGAGTGATACATCGCCATGGGCCGCTGGGTCAGGGCGGTTACGGGGTAGTCGTCGCCCTTGTTGTCATCGGCGGGGTCCCACCAGATGGGCAGCGGGTCGAGCTTTTCGATGATCTGGGCGCGCAGGTGATCCGGCGGTTGGCGGTCGCCGTGCCCCTCGGCTGCGCGCTGGAATTTGCGCATTGGCTCGACATAAAGGTTGAAGAGGTAGGGTTGCGGGCTGTCATAAATGCCCATGCCAACGGCCCAATCCTGGTATGCAGTGTTCCAGGGTTTATAGAATTGTGCCTCTTCAGGGATGTGGTTGACCCAGAAACCGCCATTGTCGATGTATTTCTGGATCTGCTGTTGGTTTACGTCGCCGCGCCCCGATTGGTCGCCGTTTTCGCCGCGGAACCCGGCCAGGGGGCCGATCCCGGGCTTGCGCTGGTGGTTGACGATGTAATCGGCGTAATCGGTGTATTTCGCGCTGCCGTCTTCGTTGGTGAAGTTCGGTAGTTTGAGTTTGTTGGCCAGTTGGACCAGCACCGTTTGGAAACCACGGACGTCGCGGTCAGGTTCGATCACCGGCCAGCGGATGGCATCGGCGGCGGCCTCGGCCTCACAGATCGGGCGGTCGAGCAGGCTGATGCAATCGTGCCGTTCCAGGTAGGTGGTGTCAGGCAGGATCAGGTCGGCATAGGCCACCATTTCCGAGCTATAGGCATCGGAATAGATGATATGGGGGATGACATAGTCGCCATTGTCGTCCGTGTCGGTGAGCATCTCCATGACGCCGCCGGTGTTCATGGAGGAGTTCCAAGACATGTTTGCCATGTAAAGGAACAGGGTGTCGATCTTGTAGGGGTCGCCCGCATGGGCGTTCGAGATCACCATATGCATCAGCCCGTGCGCCGACATGGGGTTTTCCCAGGTGAAGGCCTTGTCGATTCGAGCGGGAGTGCCGTCGGGTTTCAGCGCCAGATCTTCTGGTCCGTGGACAAAGCCCAGATGGGGGCCGTCGAGCGGGCTGTCGGGCGTGACCTTGCAGTGCGGTTTGGGATGCGCCTCGGGCGGCTTGGGATAGGGTGGCTTGAAGCGGAAGCCGCCGGGGACCTCAACCGAGCCGAGCAGGATTTGCAGGACATGGAGCGCGCGGCAGGTTTGGAATCCGTTGGCATGGGCGGAGATCCCGCGCATGGAGTGGAAACTGACAGGGCGGCCTGTCATCTTTTTGTGGCGTTCGCCACGGAAGTCGGTCCAAGGCTGGTCAAGCTCGATCGCCTCGTCAAAGGCGGTGCGGGCCAGTTCGGCGGCGATCTTGCGGATGCGGTCGGCGGGGATGCCGGTCCGGTCGGCCACGGCTTCGGGCGCGTAATCATCGCTGAGGTAGCGCTCGGCGATCTTGGCCATGACACTGTCGGGGCGGGAAAGGTCGGGCTGCACGCCTCTCTGGTCGAACGGGGTGAGTTTGCCGTCTTGCGCGCGGTCGGCGACCAGGATCTTACCATCGTTGTCGCGGACCAGCAGGCCGGTATCGGGGTCAATCAGCGCGGGCGCGTTGGTGTATTGCGCCAGGTAGTGCAGATCGATCTTGCCGGCCTTGAGCAGACAGTGGACCAGCGACAGGATGAACAGGCCGTCGGTGCCCGGCGTGATGCCGACCCATTCATCGGCGACCGCGTTATAGCCCGTGCGGATCGGGTTGACGCCAATGACCTTGGCGCCGCGTTCCTTGAGCCGGCCCAGACCCATCTTGATCGGGTTGCTGTCATGGTCTTCGGCGACACCAAAGAGCATGAAAAGCTTGGTCCGTTCCCAATCGGGTTGGCCAAACTCCCAGAACGCGCCGCCCATCGTGTAGATCCCAGCGGCGGCCATGTTGACCGAACAGAACCCACCATGGGCCGCGTAGTTCGGCGTGCCAAAGCCCTGAGCCCAAAAGCTGGTAAAGCTTTGCGACTGATCGCGGCCGGTGAAAAAGGCGAGCTTTTCAGGATTATCCCTGCGAACAGGTTCAAGCCAGGAAGCGGCGAGGTCGAGTGCTTCATCCCACGTGATTTCCTCGAATTCGCCGGAGCCACGGGGGCCCACGCGTTTCAAGGGCATGCGCAGGCGGGAAGGTGCATTGACCTGCATGATCCCGGCGCTGCCCTTGGCGCATAGGACGCCACGATTGACGGGGTGGTCGCGATTGCCCTCGATATAGGCAACCTTGCCGTCCTTCATATGGACGTTGATCCCACAACGGCAGGCGCACATGTAGCAGGTGGTTTTCCGGATCTCGTCCGACACTTTTGGAGATGTGTCGAGTACGGGTTGCACGGGGGCCATGGAGAGACGCTCCTGCTTGTAATTTTGTCGCCCGAGCGGGCATTTGACCGAGAGGCGATCCGGTTGTCGCCGTGCCCATTGGGCGGCCATAGGACCAGTTTAGCAAGCGCTATGTGGCCAAAACTGACAATTGGTCGCTAACACGTTGTTTTCAGATTTAAATAGTTCATGCGGACCCGTTCGCGTACCAAGTGCGATATCTTGGCCAGCAGTCTCAATAACCGACCAATCCGAGAACAAAGTACCTGTTCGCTCACGTATCATTAGAAATGAGACCAAAAATACCAGTTGATGTTTTAATGAAATTACGGGTCTCAAATTTAACGATGGATGCTTGAAATGACTGTCGTGGTAGATCTGGAGCTGTTGGCGGAAACCTACGCGGTCACACGGCTGGATCCCAGCGGGCCACTGCCTGACTGGATCCACGGCCCGGGCCTGATCAACGTGACCCAAGCGGCGGACGAAACGTCAATTCTGTGCCAAGCGGATCGAGTGCCGGACGGGGTGGAGACATCGCCGGATTGGGTCGCGATCAAGGTATCGACCAAGTTTGAGTTCGACGAAGCCGGCGTAGTGTTGTCTGTTGTGCGCCCGCTTTCGGAGAACGGGTTGGGGCTTTTCGTAATCTCGACCTTTTACCGCGACTATCTTTTGATCCAGGGCAAGGATCTTACGGCTGCGCGGAACCATCTGGCAAAGGCCGGGCATCGCTTTGTCGGGGATCAGGCGGATTAAGCCGCCAACAGGGCATCGATCCGGCGCATGAGGTGACCCAGTTGGTGCGTCGCGGCGATCCTGTGCGCCTCTGCCAATGCCGCGCTTTT
The DNA here is from genome assembly GCF_016901225.1 of Actibacterium sp. 188UL27-1. Lineage (GTDB taxonomy): Bacteria > Pseudomonadota > Alphaproteobacteria > Rhodobacterales > Rhodobacteraceae > 188UL27-1. Next base: position 19,592 of record NZ_JAFEUL010000012.1, read on the forward strand.
TTCGGCGCCCTTGCGCATCAGCGCGGCTTCGCAGATCCGCAGGCGCGCATAAATGGCGCCCTCGGGACGACGGAACAGTTCACGGGCGGCGCGCAGATCCCGGCGTGCCATGCGGCGCCCCGCCACCCGGATGCGAAGCGCCGTGAAGATATCGGCACGGGTCATGCGCGCGGGATTGACGACCGACCGGTCCGGTCGATCAGGGGCCGCGGGCAATGGGCGCAGAATGCCCGCGATGGTCATTGCAACCTCGGCCCGCAGGATCAGGACAAACTTGGCATAGGGCACATTGCTAACTGAGGCCACGTCATGCACCAAGGCATCAAGCTGTTGCCAGCCAAGCGCCAGCCGTTTTGTCCGCAGGTTTGCCACGGCCTGTGTCATCCGATTGCCGTGGATCATGTTGTAATCGGACAGGCGTTCAGCCTTTTCGATCAGATCCTCCATGACGTCGCGCAACTCGTCCGGATTGGGGCCCTGGGCCGTCGCGGCCCCGAGGATCGATAGGCAGACATAGCCATCCGCGGTGCCGGGAACAGCCAATGCCTGACCCTTGCGGGCCAGGTCCGCGCTTTTTTCGATCTCGTCACTGGTTTGCAGAACGATGGCCTCGGACCAGCAGGCATAGGAGCGGGCGCGCATATCGTCATTGGCATCAGCGAACCGCATCAGTTCCTGCCCCGCGAGGCGGGCGCGGCTGACATCACCCATGGACCTGAAATGAGCTGACAAAAGGTAACGCGCCATCATCTCTAGCCGGTGATCCAGATTGTATCGGGCGTATTGGATCGTGGTCTGCGCCAGTTCCTGGATCGTATCGGGCTCTTCCCAATCGGTTTCTTCCAACACACGTATCAAGGCGGCACGGCACCAGCCGCCCCCGGATGTATCTGAACGGGCATCGCAGCGGGCGATCGCCTCTTCCAGGATCTGGCGGGCGCGGGTGTAATCGCGCACATGGGCCAAGGCCATGCCGAGCATGGCGATAACGCGATCCGCCTCGGCCACGGCCCCACTGGATTTGATGCGCGGCAAAAGCTCCTCACCCACATTGATGAGGCCACGGAAATCGCCCATGTCGTTCAAGGCCGTGACCCAGATGATGCACATCTGATTGTGGGTATCGTCATCAATGATCGCGGGATCCCGACGTATGAAGTCCAGTGCGCGCGACAGGTCAGCATTGACCTGATCCAACGCGTAGACCCGGGCGTTGCGCATGGCGCTGGCGACCAGGTATTTCACGGCGCGCGCCGGGTCATCGGCACGGGTGAAATGATAGGCCAAGGCAGCGCTGAGATCCGTGTTCTGGGTGGTTTGCCACTCCACCATCGCCGCACCGATCTGTGCGTGGATCTGTTGGCGTTGCCCTTCCAAAAGGGCGTCATAGATCGCGTCGCGCAAGAGGGCATGGACAAACCGCCAGTCTTCGGAACCAGCGGTCGGGTCCTGTTCGATCAGGCCAGCCTCAACCCCCGATGACAGGACCTGCGCCACATCCTCTTCGGTCACCAGGCGGCCCAACAGGGCGGTGGCGAATTGCCGACCGATAGCGGCGGCATAGGACAGGGTCGTGCGCACCTCTTGCGACATCGCGTCGACCCGGCGCAGGATCAGTTGTGCGACGTTGCCCATGACCAGATCGGGCATATCGGCCGTCTCCAGCGTCAGACCGTCCGGTCGATCCTTGAGCAGGTCCCTGGCCGTCAGGAACCGCAGGATTTCCTCTGCAAAGAGCGGAACACCTTCGGCCTTTTCATAGAGAAAATCGTTGAGTTCGACAGACAGGTCGCGGTCCGACAGGTGGCGGGTGGCCAACACTTTGGTCTGATCGCGGGTCAAGGGTTCGAGCGGCAACCTTTGGACCGCACCATGGCCCATCCACACGGGCGCAAATTCCGGACGGTGGGTCAGGATCAGCGCCCAGGGCGTGTCCATCTGCTGGGGGCCGCTGCTGAAAAGGCTCCCCAAGAGGTTGGCCGACGCGCTGTCGAGCCAATGGGCATCTTCGATCACCACGATCGTTTCCTGCTGTTGAAAGAGCGCAGCCATGGTGGCGACGATGGCGTTGCGCAGGCGCACGAGGTCTTCACCCGCGGCAGGGCTGTCGCCCTCCCTGGAAAAGAGCAGCGACAGATCGGTGACGGGAACGCCTGACGGGATGGCTTGAGACAGCGCGGCGAGGGTTGCCACGCCATCCTCCTCGGATGTCGTGCCGGCGGCGGCGCAAATCAGCTCGGCAAAGGGTTTATAGGGGATCTTGGCCGTGGCGGGATTGCATTGCCCCAGCAGGATCCGCGCGGCACTTTGGTTTTGAAAATCATGCAACAAGCGGGATTTGCCGATCCCCGGCGGGCCCGAAATGGCGGCGATGGTAGGTGCGGTGACATGCGCAAAGATCTGGGAGAGGCGGGCCATCTCAGCCTCCCGCCCGACCATGGGCACAAGGCCGCGGCGAGCCGTGGCATCGAACCGGGCACGGGTCTGGTGCAATCCGATCAACTGATAGATCCGGGTCGGCTGGGCAAAGCCCTTCAACTTGCGTTCGCCCAGATCCGTCAGGTCCAGCCAGCCTTCGGCCTGGGCGGCGACAGCTTCGGAGATCAGGATCTGCCCCGGTTCGGCCAGCGCCTCAAGCCGGGACGCCTCGTTGACCGGGGCGCCCATGATATTGAGGTCCATCTTCCCCTCCAGCCCCATGCGCCCCATCACGACCATGCCGCCGGAAATGCCCACGCGAAATTCGGGCCGGACGCCAAACTGCTGGTCCAGCCGGTCACATTCGGCCACGAGTTGGCGTTGAAATTCCAGACTGGCCCGGCAGGCCTGCAACGCGGCATCCTCCAGCGCCTCGGGCGCCCCGAACGAGGCCAGAAGACTGTCACCGGCAAAGGTCAGGGGTTTTCCGCCATGCTGTTCGACGACGGAGACCGCAATTTCAATGACACGCGAAACCAGTTGGTAAGTCCGTTCGGACCCCAACGCCTCGGTCACAGCCGAAAAATTCGCCATGTCAGTGAAGAAGACTGCGGTCCATCGCCGTGTGCCTTCGGCCAGCTTGTTCATGGGCCTCCCCTAAGGCCAGTGCGCGCGCAAACTATCCGGGTTGTCGCCGTTTTTCCAGTCGCTCCAATAGGTAGGGGAAGATGTCGGTGTGGCTATTGCGCCCGACGAACAGGTCCATATGGCCATAATTGCGGAAAACATAGCGGGAGAACATATCCTTTGGCGCCTCTGGGTGGGTCTTTTGCAGCCAATGGAGCGTGCGCAGGGTGGTTTCGGGGTAGAAGATCTGGTTGCGGGAACCCGCGATAAAATCGATAGGCACGCGGATCTTTTCGGGTGTGGTCATGTAGGTATCGGCGCCGGTGACATCGACGGCGCGGCCCGCACGCATGATGGTAGCGAGTTGCAGAAACGGGGTCGAAGAGACCTCCCCAAACACCTGTCGGAGGGCGTTATGGGTGGCCTCGTTCAGTTGATCATGGACGTAGCTGGCGCCAAACACACCGAAAACGCGGTGACAGACGGGATTGAGGCACGGCATTTCCCCCGGGAACGGGATGTTGAAGAGGAACGCGTCGATGGCCTTGTCGCGCTTGTAATTGGGGTCGGCCGGGTCATCGGTGGTGGTCATGCTGACCGTGGGCAGGCCGTTTTTCAGCAGTTCGGCTGTGGCGGGATCCAGGCCCAGCCGGTCGATCATGCCATCCATGCTTTTGGGTGCGCCGTCTTTCAGGACGCTGGCCAGGTGCATGTCGGCCTTGGCGTAGTTGAGCCAGGAGGTAACGGGGTGGAGCGAGGTCTGGGACGAGATCACCGACCGCACGCCTGTCACACCCTTCAGCAGTGACATCAGCAGCGACATGGAACCCACGCAATGGGCGATGATCTGGACATCGTGGCCGGTTGCCTCGCGCACCATCCTGATCGCTGTGGGCCAATCCTTTTGCGCGACGTTATCGATGGTGAATGGCTGTTGGGTAGCTTTCAATACAGGGCTGCCGCGATAGTCAAAAAGCCAGACGTCATAGCCTTGGGCGCACAGGTATTCCGTCAGGTTCACATCCGTTGTGTCCATGACATAGGACGCGGCCGTGACGCCAAAACCGGGGGCGAGGATCACCGGGCCCTTGCTTCCGCCATTGTAGCGGGTCAGCGCCAGATCGACGCCAGCCTCTGGGCGTGGGATGTGGTGTTCAGGCTTGGGCGCGGGGTGTTTGCGCGTCAAAGGGTGAGTTTTGAGGTATTCCGTGCGCTTGGCATCGTCGGCGCCGGGATAGTCCTGCAAATAGGACAGGATGCCGCCATAGCTGCGGAAAATCAGGTTGGCGAAAAGCGCGCCGAACCGCGCGACATAGCTTTGCCGGATCAGGTTGGCGAGCGCGGGGTGGCCAGCATGTGCCGCCTTGACCAGCATCAGCTTCATCAGATCGGCGCGCATTTCGGGGTCTTCCAGCTTGTCAGCCAGATGATCGCGGAACCAGCTCCACCCGAGTTTCAGACCAAGCGTGGTTTCATCGGGGGCATCGAACTCTTCCACCAGGGTCGAGCCCTGCTTGGCCAGGTCCTGCAGGCCAAGGGTCATCATTCCGCGCGCCACGACAGGCGCCGCGCGGCTGTCACCATCGTGGATATCAACGGCCAGGGTGGTGACATCGCCCCACCACGTGCTGCCGTGGCGTTTTTGCAGGGTCTTCTGACCGTGAAAGTAATAGCTGTGGCCAAAGAAACCGGATGAGATCTGCCCGGCATAGATCATATTCCAGCATTCGACCTTGCCATCGTTCGGTTTGAACAGCTCGAATGTGGCACCGTCTTGGATGGTGAACGGGCCTTTCAGGTAATCGCATTCGATCGTGCCGCTCAGGATCGCGGGATGGGTTTCATCCGCCAGCATCGCATCCAGTGAATCCGTAGCGATATGGAAATGGCCGGTGATTGCGTGGTCATCGCCCAAAGCCGCGCCATCGCGGGCGGCCACGGCATGGGCATCGCTGATCGGGTGCGCACGGTCGAGACCGCTGGGCGAGATGTGACCGCGCATCGTCTCGGAAAACGCCAGACCGGGGGAGAAATCGCCCATCGCGTCGCGTAGCACCTTGAGGGCTTGCCCGTAATTCTTGGCCGTGATGGCCCGTTCCAGATCCGTCAGGATTGGCATGAACTCGGCAATCACCGGCCCGACATTATGCTTGAGCTTGCCGTCGGTGAGCAAAAGGGCAAGGATAGCATCGCTGAGGATGTGTTTCAGGTCATCTTCAGGTGCCAGGACGGTGTCATAGGCGGCAATCACAGCGTCCCGGGCGGCACCAAAATCACCGGTATCAATGTCATGCTTGATCGTGGCGAGGATTGTGATGACCCCGGCCAGCATTTCGGCAGTCGTCTGGTCCGGCAGGGCCGGTGCGGCGGCGTCTTCGGCGATCTGGGTCGCGGCAGGCAGCGGTTTAAGGCTGTCATGGTCGATGCGCCATCCCTGCCGGTGGGCCAGCTTGTCCATCGCATGTTCGGTCAAGGCAGAGATCGTGAGCAACGGATTGACGCCCAGCGCGCCGGGGATCGTGGCACCATCGCAAACCATGAGCCCGTCATGGACCGGTTGGCCATCGGCATCGCGATGGTCCCCTGCTGGGGCAAAAACCTGACCAAACGCGTTGACCACGCCCTGTTCGGGGCCGTCGCCCATGACGCAGCCACCGATGGGATGGACGGTGATCAGCTTATCCCCGAACGGGTCGGTCCAGATCGGGTTTGGCATGAATTCAGCCCAGATCCCGTCGGCAGCCTGTTGCAGGATATTGTTGTCGCGCGCATAGGTTGGCTCGCGTCCGACATGGGGCCAGGTGACCCCGGCGCGACCCGTCCCGTGATCTAACGTAATTGTGCCGCTGCTGGTGTCATGGCTCATCACCAGGTAGGTCTGGGTACGCGAAATCGGGCCCTTATAGGACCATTCGGTCAGATGGGTCGGGTCAGTCTGAACGGCGGCGCCGATATCCGCGGCATCCTGCAGGCGCATCGCGAAATCACCGTAGCGGGACATGTTGCCCGCCACAGCCTCGTTCAGGAAAAAGATCGCGGACCACGCGGCCTGGAGCGGGCCAGGAAGAATGCCGTCTTCGATCACCAGACCTTCGGTCACTGGGCGATCCTTGGGGCGCATGTCGATGACACCGGCGATCACCGGGCCGGGCTGATATTCAGGGCCGTCGGGCGCGTGGGCTCCTGCCCCTACCCCATAAAGCGGCGTGCGTTTGTCGGCATCGTTGGCCTCGGCCTGAACATTGGCGTTGTAACCAAAGGCCAGCACATCGCCGTTGCCCGAGAAGCGTTTGCCCAATTGGCCCGAGAATTTCAGGTCGGTCTTTTGGGCGCTGCGCAACAGGATCTCAGTCGACCCCAATGTCCCTGCTCCAAGGATCACATGTTCGGCGGTGATGGGCGTATCGCAACCCGTAATATGGACCTGCCAATGGGTGGCTTTCGACAGATGGCTGACCTCAGCCCCCGTAAAGATCTGCGCGCCCCAGGCCACGGCATCGGGCAGGTAATTCATCAGCGTCGTGTTCTTGGCGGCGTAATTGCAGCCAGTGCAACAATCGCCGCACAGGGTGCAGGCGCTTTGGTCGAACCCAAAAGCGTTGGCGCCGTCTTTGAACGTAACGTTAATGGGGGGGTTATAGACCGGTTGCTGCATGGCGCGGGCGGATTGGCGCAACGCGTCCAGCTTGGGCAGGTCTTGGTACTCATCGGGATAGGGGGTGGCGCCAAGCCCCTTGCGCGCCCGGTCAAAATAGGGGGCCAGCATGTCGGGATTGTCGCGATAAAGCTTGGGCCAGCCGAAATAGTCCATTAGCCGCGTGTCAAATTCGAGCGAGACATTGGCGTTGATCAGGGACGTGCCGCCCAGGCCGCAACCGACCAGCACATTCATGTCGCCGTTCAGACGGACATCGAACAGGCCATCCTTGCGGCCGAGCGTCTCGCCCGAGTTCTGGATGGTGACCTGCGCCTCCTCCAGAATGTCGCCCATGGCACGGGGGTAATCGCCCGGACGGATCTCGCGCCCGCGTTCCAAGACTGCGACATCGCGGCCAGCGCGCGCCAGGCGGGAGGCAGAGATTGCGGCACCGTAACCAGACCCGACGACGATAACATCGTAATGATCGGCAGCTTTGGCCAGGGGCTGAGACAGGCGGATCTGGGTCATAGGATCGCTCCGGTCTGGCCAGCTTCGGCATCCATGGCGTCAAGTTGCGCGAACATCATCGTTTGGCGGAGGCGGTAGGCGTCTGCTGCGGTCTCGGACAGTGCGTCCCATACGGCCAGCCCGTCCTGCACATAGCCGCTGATCTGGTCATGAAACGCGGTGGCCGAGGGGGAAGGCCTCGACACCAGATCGACGCTGACCCGGGTCGGGATGTCGTTGGTCGGCACCCCGAAATAGCGGATGGAGACGGCATTCAGATCCTCGTCAATCAGGACCATGGCGGCCCCGTCGCGACTATCAAGCCGGGTATTGTCCAGATACCACCCGCCGGTATTGGCGACGGAGATGGATTGGCCAGCGGCGGTCAACACCTGATCAACGAACGGTTTGTGGGTGTGACCGAAGATAAAGGTGAGGTCGGGGGGGACCGCACCCAATTCCTCGACCAGTTGAGGTTTGACCGCGCCGTCCAGATAGGTCGTGAGGCCGGTCAGCCCGTCGGGGGACAAATATAGGGTTTTCGAATATCGTTCACTGTCGGACCAAGCCCCCAGCGTGGTGTCGAGCCCCGCGAGCACGCCGCGTTCTATCCAGGTTTGCAGGGTCGTATCGCCGCCCATGGGCAGCTTGGCAACGATGGCACGCTCGATCAGCTTGGCGGCGCGGTCGCGGAGTTGGCGCGCCTCGGCGCCATTCTCGGCCCCGGTGTAAAGATCGTTAACAATTTTGCACAGATCAGAGGCCTCGCCAAAGCTGGACCAGCCAAAATCGATCCAATTGGCGTTTTCATCGGCCAGGGCTTGCGCAGAATGGCGGCGGCGCTTTCCGGTTAGCACATCCACGAGGCGGCTCATCATCGTGTAGGTCGCATCGACGAAATGACCGTGATGAAAGACAACGGCGCGGGCGTGATCGTCTGACACAAGCGCGAAGTTCGGATAGTTGATGGTGACCGTGCCCGGCAGACCGCAGCGCCGGTTCAGGGCGGTGATCATGGGGGCAAGGATGCCGGAAGCCGTGGCAGACCCGCGCAATCCATCAGCCAAGGCGGGTTGCGCTGCCTTGGTGGCCGCAAGCAAACCCTCGACCTGGCCCGTTTCGGCCGCGCGCGCCTCATCCGCGAACCGGGCGGCTGTCCATAGGGAATGGTCGTGGTTGCCCGGCAGCATCACTGCGTCATCGGCGAACCAATCATTGCCGCCGCCGGTGATGGCACTGAACCAGCTGCAATAGCTCACCGCCGCGTCGGCCCGGTTGCAAAAGGCAAGGTCCAGCAAATCCCCCATCAGGATCGCCATGGGTTTGTGGGCCCCGGCATAGGGCGCCCCGAACTGATCCTGATTGTGCCGCGTGAGCAGATCCTGCATCGCGGTGCCAAAGGCGGCAGAGGTCGGGCTGGGCGCTGCGGGATGCACCGCCAATGCATCATCAACACGGGTCGCCAGGCTGGCAGCCGCCCCCGCATGAACATCCGACAAACAGACATGCGTGATGCGGCCCATTCAGCTTTCCCCCGTCGCATTTTGTTGAATTGACCAAACCATGGCGCGCCGCGTCAGGCAACGATTGCAGCTTTGACATATCGCAATGCTGCACCAGCAAAATCACGCGCATCTCATAAACATGTTGAATGGATTTGATTTGAGAAAACAGGCGCTTCATGTCATGTATCCAAGTGTACACGACAGACCGGGAGAGTGCGGGAAAACCCGCCGCCGAAGGAGCAATCGCCCCGAAAACTCTCAGGCAACCGGACCGGTCTGGCGTTCACACTCCGAAGAGTGGCTGAAAGGCCCGCCGCAGGAGCAAGCCGGATGCGAAACGCGTATCAGGTGAATCTCTCAGGCCAGTGACGGAGGGGGTTAGGGAGGTTCGCTGCGCGCGGCCTGTCTGCGCCCCAAGGAGACTGTCAAAATGCCCCATATCGCTGTTCTTGGTGCCGGGATTACCGGTGTCACCACGGCCTTTCATCTGCATCAACGCGGGTTTGACGTGACGGTCTATGACCGGCAGCGATACCCGGCCATGGAGACCAGCTTTGCCAATGGTGGCCAACTCAGCGCCAGCAATGCCGAGGTGTGGACAACCCTTGGCACCGTGCTGAAAGGTTTGAAATGGATGTTGCAGGCGGAGGCACCGTTGCTAGTCAACCCGCGCCCCTCCTGGCACAAGGTCAGCTGGATGGCGCAGTTTCTGGGCAATATCCCGAACTATCGCCGCAACACGATCAAAAGCGCCCGTCTGGCCATCGCGGCCCGCCCCTTTCTGTCAGAGATGGCAGACAGGGCCGGTGTGGATTTCGATCTGGAAAAGCGCGGCATCCTGCATGTCTATCGCGAGGTTGGCGCGCTCCATCATGCGCGCAAGGTGACCGGCCTTTTGGCAGAGGCCGGGCTGCACCGGCAGGAATTGACGGGCGACGAGGTGCGGGCCCGCGACGCCGCCCTGACCGGTCCGTTTGTCGGCGGTTTTTGGACGGAAAGCGATATGACGGGCGACATCCACAAATTTACTGTCGGCGTGGCGCGGTGGCTGGAGCGCCAGGGCGTGGTTCTACGGTTGGGGCACGAGATCACGGATCTGCGCCGCGGCGGTGACCAGGTCCATGTCAATGATCAGGCCTTTGACGGCATCGTCGTTTGCGCCGGGGTGGCCAGCCGCTGGATGGCGCGGGCCCTTGGAGACCATGTGAACATTTATCCGGTCAAGGGATATTCGATCACCGTCAACCTCAATGATCAGACCAGTCAAGGGGCCGCGCCATGGGTGTCGCTGCTCGATGATGAGGCCAAGATCGTGACAAGCCGCCTGGGTCCAGACCGGTTGCGCATCGCTGGCACGGCAGAATTCAACGGCGAAAACCGGGACATCCGTGCGGATCGCATCGCGCCACTGGTGCGCTGGTCCGAAACCATGTTCCCTGATGTCTCAACCCAGGATGTGACACCATGGGCAGGTTTGCGCCCCATGATGCCCTCGATGATGCCAAAGGTTGGGCGCGGGCGGCACCCGCAGGTCTTTTACAATACCGGTCATGGCCATCTAGGCTGGACCCTCAGCGGTGCAACGGCGGACATGATCGGACATGTGGTGGCGGGAGCTTATCGGCCAACGGCCCAACCTGTCACGATGGGCACGTCGCGTCCGGCATGATTCCTTTGCGTTATGTCAAGAAATCTGCCTTGACACGCCGCCATTGGGCCAAATTTCGCCGTTGCGGAGTCAAATAATGGTCAACCATTCCTATATGTGAGCTGTGACACATCCCGTTGGGTGCAGCCCCGGGGGGCGTGACACGACGATTATAAAGGAAGGACTTCATGGACTTAGACCTGCCATTCATACTTTCGGGCGGCCAGATCGTTATCTTGCTGATCGCGATTTTCATCATCACCTGTATTTTCCTTGGGGTTCGGATCGTTCCCCAGTCTGAGAAATACGTTGTCGAACGGTTTGGGCGTCTGCGTTCCGTACTTGGGCCTGGCATCAACCTGATCATTCCGTTTCTGGATAAGGTTGCGCACAGGATCTCTATACTGGAGCGACAGTTGCCCAATGCCAGCCAGGACGCCATCACCAGTGACAACGTATTGGTACAGGTTGAAACGAGCGTGTTCTACCGGATCCTGGAGCCAGAGAAGACGGTCTATCGGATCCGCGACGTCGATGGTGCAATTTCCACGACGGTAACGGGTATTGTCCGGGCCGAGATCGGCAAGATGGAACTGGATGAGGTGCAGTCGAACCGCGCCCAACTGATTGCGCAGATCAAGTCGCTGGTCGAGGATGCGGTGGATGACTGGGGGATCGAGGTCACGCGGGCCGAAATCCTGGACGTCAACCTGGACCAGGCCACGCGCGACGCCATGATGCAACAGCTGAATGCCGAACGCGCCCGTCGGGCCACGGTGATGGAAGCCGAAGGCACCAAGCGGGCGGTGGAACTGGCCGCAGATGCGGAGCTCTATGCGGCTGAGCAAACGGCCAAAGCGCGCCGGATCGAAGCCGATGCCGAAGCCTATGCCACCGGCGTTGTGGCCGAGGCTATTCGCCAGAACGGGTTGGAGGCCGCGCAATATCAGGTTGCCCTGAAGCAGGTCGAGGCGTTGAATACCCTTGGCGGTGGCGACGGCACGCAGACCATCGTTCTGCCTGCCAATGCGTTGGAAGCCTTTGGCGACGCGTTCAAGATGTTGAAGGGAGCCCGTTAATGGAGACGCTCTGGAACACCTGGTGGGTCTGGATGGCCGGGGCGTTGCTCTTTGGCATCCTGGAAATGCTGATCCCCGGCTATGTGTTGCTGGGGTTCGCAACCGGGGCCGCGCTGACAGGGATGGTCCTGGTGGTCACTAGCGCGATCGGGATGTCCGCCTCTTTGCCTGCGCTGTTGGCCTTTTTCGCGATCATGTCGCTGGCCAGTTGGATCGTGCTGCGCAAGGTGTTTGGTCTGAAAACCGGCAGTGTTCAGACGTTCGAGCATGACATCAACGATAACTGAGGCATCGCCGATCTCACTGGGATAGACCGATTGCCAATGGCGAGGCCGCGTTTGGCCTCGCCTTCGCATGAAGGGTGACGTGATGGACGAAGCCGCCGATACAACTGCGTTCCAAGGGGCCAAGGTGGCATTGCTGTGCGGCGACGGCGTGATCAGCCTATTGCGGGATGACAAGCCGGGCCTGCCCTTCGCCAATATGTGGGATTTGCCCGGCGGTGGCCGCGAAGGAGCGGAAACACCCGAAGAGACAGTGCTGCGCGAGACATTGGGAGAGGTCGGCCTGGATCTGCCGCAGGACCGGCTAATCTATAAGTCGCAATATAGGGCTCTTTTGCCCGGCCCGCCGCGGGGATGGTTCTTTGGCGGATGGCTGACCGAGGCCGAGGTCGCAATGATGGTGTTAGGCGACGAAGGCCAGGCTATGCGTCTGATGCCCGTCGCCGAGTTCCTCAACCATCCGCAGGCAATCCCATCCCTTCAATCCCGGCTGACCCAATTTTTGGCCACCCTTTGACGCGGCCATCATGACCGACGCGGCGGGACAAATGCCCGGATCAAAGCGTCGCAAGAATGGCCTGCGCCGCACCACGGGGATCCGGAGCCTGACAGACCGGTCGACCGACAACGATGTGGTCCGCGCCATTGCTGATCGCCTCTTGCGGCGTCGTGATGCGCTTTTGATCGCCCGATGCGCTGCCCGCCGGGCGAATACCCGGCGTCACGATCAGCTTGCCCTCGGCCTCAGGTAGCGCCCGGACAAACGCTGCTTCCTGCGCCGAGGCGATGACACCATCCGCCCCGGCCTCGAACGCGCGCACGGACCGTTCGATCACCAGATCAGGCAGCGCGCCGTCACAGATCATGCTGGCATCCAGATCGCCACGATCCAGGGAGGTCAGGATCGTCACCGCCAGGATTTTCATGCCGGACCCGCCGCGCCCCTCTACCGCGGCGCGCACCACATGGGGGTCACCGTGGACAGTCAGCAGATCCAATTCAAACTCGGCCAACCCGCGGGTTGCGGCCTCAACCGTGTTACCGATATCGAACAGCTTCATATCCAGGAAAATGCGTTTGCCGTGTTCCTGTTTCAGCTCATTGGCCAAGGCCAGCCCGCCACCGGTTAGCATCCCCAACCCGATCTTATAGAAACTGACCGCGGGGCCGATCTTTTGCGACATATCCAAGCCCGCCAAAGCGTTGGGCACATCCAGTGCCACGATCAGTTTATCGGATGGGGTCATGGGCAGGATCCTTTGTCGGCTGTTCGCTGAAAACCTCCGGAGACCGCCCTTGTCAAGGTGCGCCGCCCTGCGCAACCTGGGCCGATGAGCTTGGAAACCAATATGAAAAACGCGTCAGAAACCGAAATCTGGTATGTCCTGTTAATTGTTAAGGATGTCTTTCACCTGTCCACCGGTCGCGTCATTGTCGTGCCAGATTTTCCCCATCACGGCACACAATACACCCGCGCACACGGTCGGATCAGGGGAGTTGATGGCGCCATAACCCCCTGCGGCATCGGTATATCACCCGCGCATTACAACATCCCGGGTTGCACCGATGTGACCCGGAAATGGCGTTGGACAGTCGAGCCGCTGTTGACAAGAGATCAAACCATATCGGCCGGGGACCAACTGCATATTTGCGACCCCGATCTTGCCGCACTACTCAATCTGGAAAGGGCGAAGCCCGCCGATCAACCCGACGCCGCCACCGGATCGAACCGCACGGGAGATTGATCTGATATCGCTGCGCGGTAGCCCTCCTCAGCACGGTGAAACAGCTGGGCCATCTGGTGCGCCTCCTGGTGCAACCTGTCCCGCAGGCTGCCTTCGGCCAGCGGTGCCTTGGCCGGAACGCTGACCATCAGGCTTTTGCCGCTTGGCCGCGCGCCCGGATACTCTTGAACCAACAGATGTACACGCGCTTCGACCCGTCCGAAATCCCGCTCCCAATAGGCTTGCGCCACTTTCGTATGAAGAACCTTCATCGTCCGATCCCTTCTGGCTCACACCGCTCTCCGCGGTATTGAATGCCAAATGGGCACTGGCCGCCGGGCGTTACATCACCGTGTCACGCCCATGTGGTTGATCGTGAAAACGGTGTGACATCTTGTGATCAGCGCCCCGCTTGCCCATGTAGGGATCAGGTCCAAGGGGTAGGCTGCGAATGCGGGTGCCCGGTGAGATGCTGAACATGAAGGAGAGACCCGATGGACATGGAAAAGTTCACGGAGCGGTCGCGCGGATTTCTGCAGGCGGCCCAGACGATAGCGATGCGCGACGATCACCAGCGCCTAGTGCCCGAACATCTGCTCAAAGCCCTGATGGATGATGATGAAGGGTTGGCCACCAACCTGATCAAGGCCGCAGGCGGTGCCCCTGAACGCGTGGTCGAGGCATTGGAGGGCGCGATGGCCAAGCAACCCCAGGTCTCTGGCGGTGCGGGGCAGCTTTATATGGATGGCCAGACCGTTAAGGTGCTGTCCGAGGCTGAAAAAATTGCCCAGAAGGCCGGGGACAGTTTCATCCCTGTCGAGCGGATCCTGACCGCGCTGGCCGTTGTTCGCTCCGGCGCCAAGACCGCTTTGGAAGCCGGTGCTGTGACTGCGCAGAAGCTGAACGAAGCGATCAATGATGTTCGCAAAGGACGCACCGCAGACAGCGCCAATGCCGAACAGGGCTATGACGCGCTCAAACGTTATGCCCGGGATCTGACCGAGGCCGCGCGGGACGGCAAGATCGACCCCATCATTGGCCGCGACGATGAGATCCGGCGCACGATGCAGGTGCTGAGCCGCCGGACCAAGAACAACCCCGTTCTGATCGGTGAGCCCGGTGTGGGTAAAACGGCGATTGCCGAAGGCCTCGCCCTGCGGATCGTCAATGGCGACGTGCCCGAGAGCTTGCGCAACAAGCAGTTGATGGCGTTGGATATGGGTGCGCTGATCGCCGGTGCGAAATATCGCGGTGAGTTTGAAGAGCGGTTGAAATCGATCCTCTCTGAAGTGACATCCGCCGCCGGTGAGATTATCCTGTTCATTGACGAGATGCACACATTGGTCGGCGCCGGGAAGGCTGACGGGGCCATGGATGCCTCCAACCTGCTGAAACCCGCCCTGGCGCGGGGGGAATTGCATTGCGTCGGCGCCACGACCCTGGATGAATACCGCAAACATGTGGAGAAAGACGCGGCCCTCGCCCGCCGGTTCCAACCCGTGATCGTCGAAGAGCCCACGGTCGAGGATACGGTCAGCATCCTTCGGGGCATCAAGGAAAAGTACGAGTTGCACCATGGCGTGCGGATCAGCGACAGCGCGCTTGTGGCCGCCGCAACGCTTAGCCACCGCTACATCACCGACCGGTTCCTGCCAGACAAGGCGATTGACCTGATGGACGAAGCCTCAAGCCGGCTGCGCATGGAGGTGGACAGCAAACCCGAGGAGCTGGACGCGCTCGACCGTGAGATCCTGCAAAAACAGATCGAGGCCGAGGCCCTGCGGATGGAAGATGACCAGGCGAGCGCTGATCGGCTGGACAAGCTGGAACGGGAATTGGGCGATTTGCAAGAACGCTCAGCCGAGATGACGGCGCAATGGCAAGCAGACCGCGACAGTCTGGATATTGCGCGCGATCTCAAAGAACACCTGGATAAAGCCCGGGCAGAATTGGACGGTGCCAAGCGGCAAGGCAACCTCGCCCGCGCCGGGGAGCTGTCCTACGGCATCATTCCCGGCCTCGAAAAACAGCTCGCCGAAGCCGAGGACGGGCAAGATACCCGCATGGTCGAAGAAGCCGTGCGGCCCGAGCAAATTGCCGAAGTGGTGGAACGCTGGACGGGAATTCCGACCTCGAAGATGCTGGAAGGCGAGCGCGATAAATTGCTGCGCATGGAAGAAGAGATCGGCCGCCGGGTGATCGGGCAGCACTCCGCCGTAAACGCCGTGTCAAACGCCGTGCGCCGCGCGCGGGCCGGGTTGAATGATGAGAACCGGCCCCTGGGGTCGTTCCTGTTTCTCGGGCCCACAGGTGTGGGCAAGACCGAGCTGACAAAGGCCCTGGCCGCGTTCTTGTTCGATGATGACAGCGCGATGGTGCGGATCGACATGTCGGAGTTTATGGAGAAACACGCGGTATCGCGACTAATCGGCGCGCCGCCGGGCTATGTCGGCTATGATGAAGGCGGCGTGTTGACCGAGGCTGTGCGACGCAGACCCTACCAGGTCGTGCTGTTTGATGAGGTGGAGAAAGCGCATCCAGATGTCTTCAACGTGCTGCTGCAGGTGCTGGATGACGGGATGCTCACCGATGGGCAGGGCCGGACAGTGGATTTCAAGCAAACGCTGATCATTCTCACCTCGAATCTCGGCGCGCAGGCCTTGAGCCAGTTGCCCGATGGCTCGGATGCAAGCGATGCCAAGCGCGATGTGATGGATGCCGTGCGCACCCATTTCCGCCCCGAATTCCTGAACCGATTGGACGAAACGATTATCTTTGACCGGCTGTCCCGCGGGGATATGGACGGGATCGTGGATATCCAACTGGCGCGGTTGACCAAGCGCTTGGCGACACGGGGGATCACGCTGGATCTGGATGAGGAGGCGCAGACCTGGCTTGCCGACGAAGGCTATGACCCTGTCTTTGGGGCCCGACCCCTGAAGCGGGTGATCCAACGAAGCCTACAGAACACGCTGGCCGAAATGCTGCTGGCTGGCGATGTCGGGAACGGCGACACGCTACAGGTCAGTGCCGGTCCCGACGGTCTACTGATCGGCGACCGGATCGCAAGTTCCAACAGACCCGCCCCGGACGATGCCGTGGTTCACTGAAATCAACCGGAGGGGAACTCCCGCCCCTTTTTGACTGCATCAAAGATGCATCCTAAAGCGTTGGGCCCGACAGCTGCGCCGGGTCCTTTGGACCGGGACGCAGCTGCCGCAACGAAGCAATTAAACGGCAAACCTACCGCCATTATGTGTTCAGAAATATCCCCGCCGGAGGCACGAAATCATTCTGTATCAGTATTTAGTATACGGTAACTTTGGTGCCGATGGGAATACGCTGATAAAGCTGCGTCACGTGCTCATTCACCATGCGGATACATCCCGAAGAGACTGAACGTCCAATTGTCCAAGGCTGCGGAGTGCCGTGGATCCGGTAATAGGTATCGCGGCCCCCACGATAGAGATAAAGGGCACGGGCACCGAGCGGATTACCGGGACCGCCAGCCATGCCCCCCGCGAAACGAGCGTATTTTGCAGGTTCACGCGCGATCATGTTGGCGGTAGGCGTCCAACTGGGCCATTCGACCTTGCGCCGGATCGTGGCGCTGCCTTTGAAGTTGCGCCCCTCGGATCCAACAGCGACTCCATAGCGCACGGCCTTCCCATCGCCGAGCGTAAAATAGAGGTAATGGCTGCCGGTCACGACATGGATCTGACCCGCGGCAAGCTCCTTTTTTACCTTTACCAACCGCGGCTTATGCTCATCAGCGAGCGTCCAACCCTTTGGGCCATTCGCGGCGTGGGAGACAGATATCAGGGCGGGTGTGGCAAGAGCAGCAAGGCCACTTGTCAAAAGATGACGGCGTGTTGTCATGGGTTTTCCTTGGCAGACTTTTGAATGGAGCAGAATGCAATTCGAGGAGCCTGCCACGGGGTGATGTGGTCTGACAAGGCTGTCAAACCACACCTATTTCAGACGTCTAGCCCGGCTGTTTGGTCGTCCTAAGATACGGTAAAACCTTTTTAAAATCGCCAAACTTCGCCTTGGCATCATCATCCGAAACGGTGGCGGGGATGATGACGTCTTGCCCGGTTGTCCAGTTAGCGGGGGTGGCCACGCCATGCTTGGCCGAGGTCTGTAACGCATCGAGGGCGCGCACGATCTCCCCGAAGTTGCGACCTACCGTCATCGGATAAGTCATTGATAACTTAATATTTTTATCCGGACCGATGATAAAGACGGACCGCACAGTCGCGCTGTCGGCAGGAGTACGACCGTCGGGTAAATAAGCCTCTGCGGGGAGCATGTCGAAGGCCTTGGAAATTTCCAGGCCATTATCAGCGAGGATGGGAAAGCCGACAGAAGCGCCGCCGACCAGCTCAATATCTCCGATCCATTTCTTGTGATCCTCGACCCCGTCCACCGATACACCAATGACCTTGGTGTTGCGCTTTTCCCATTCCTCCGCAAGCTGGGCCACCGCCCCGAATTCGGTCGTGCAAACCGGAGTGAAGTCTTTGGGGTGGCTGAACAAAATCGCCCACTGATCCCCGATCCAGTCATGGAACGTGATCTCACCCTGACTGGTTTGAGCGGTGAAATTGGGCACGGTATCATTGATGCGCAAGGCCATCTTGCGTCCTTTCTGGTCGCTGTGAATCGTCCAGCACGGTAGCGAGAGCACTGACCAAGGGGAAGCCAAGCCCCCCGTGTTTTTGCGATACAGAACCCATACACATTCCATGCATATCCCATACATACGCACCGCGCGGAGCGTCAACATATTGGCGCAACAGCCATCGTCGGCGCCGTGGCGATCAAGGTGCATCATTTATAAAGGAGACCGTGCCAGTATGCCGCCACGAAACGAATGGAGCCAGAATGGTACCTCAAACACGAATCGGCTTGGCACAATTGACGAGCATGGCCTTTAATGGAGCGGATCTTGGGCCGCTTAGATCCGATCTTGCGGCGCATTGCCTCCATGGCGCGGACAGCGCGGGCGCATTGATGGATCTGTCGGTCGTCGAGCAGCTTCATGGAAACCGGGAAACGGGTCTGCACTGGCAATCCAAGGCGTTTGAAACATGCCGGATGTTTCGAACCTGGCAACGACAGGAACGCCGGAAAAAGCTGCTGGTCTTTGCCGCGCCGATCCATATGGGAGGCAACACGCCAGTCGAATTCCTGATGCGAGACTCTGAGTTCGAGGTCATCACGTATTATCCGAATTTCGACCAACCCAGTCAGGCGCGCCGCCCCCTGCCCGACCATGACATCGCCTTTTGCGCAGCACCTGCGGACGCGGAAGGGATCAAGGCCTTTTTTGACAACGTGCGGCATTTGACGGACGGCACCGGACAGCCGGTTCTAAATTCACCCGAAGATTTTATTCAACTCGACCGGGATATGTTGGACCACAGGTTTCGCGGACAGGACGGGTTGAGATTTCCAAAAACCATGCGCGTTTCTCGGCACACCCTGCTGGAGGCGGAGGATATCTGCCGCAGCAACCTGGGGGACTATCCGCATGTCATTCGGCCGGTTGGGTCCCATGCTGGGATGGGGCTGCGGCGGATTGCGTCCAAAGACGATCTGATGGCCTATTTGGCAGAGCGGGACGAACCGGATTATTACCTGTGCGAGTTCATTAACTACGCCTCTCCTGCAGACGGGCAGTTTCGAAAGTACCGCGTGGTCTTTGTCGATAGCAGGCCCTTTCCGGTGCACATGGCAGTCTCGGACCAATGGGATGTCTGGTACATGAACGCAAAGATGGCGGATTGTGCCACCAAGCGGGGCGAAGAGGCGGCCTTTATGGCCAGTTTTGATCACGACTTTGCCCGGCGTCACCAGAAAGGGTTTGAGGCACTGACCGAAGGGATCGGCCTTGATTATTTCGGGGTTGATTGCGCCGAGGATGCGGAGGGTAATCTGGTCGTGTTCGAGGCGGATAATGCCTTGATCGTCCATGACATGGATTGCGAGGTGACCTTTCCATACAAAGCGCCGCATATGCGCAGTATCTTTGCAGCGTTCGAGGAAATGCTGCTGAGCAAATGCCATTCCGATGGTGCGCCGAACACGATGCCGGATCGTGCGACCGAGATGGGTCGCGTTCAAGCTGCGCTAGTGTAAGGCAGTTGTATTGTCAGGCTCCGGGGCGGTCGTGCCAAAGGCGCCCCGGAGCTTGCGTTATTCCGCGGCCATCGGCAGCGAGATCGGCAGTTGCTGCTGCGTTTCGGCCGCTTCCACCGGCTGCGCTTGTTTCGCTTTCTTGCGGTAGAACAACGCGAACATAGGTGGCGTGAAATAGAACGAGATCACCGTCGAAAGCAGGACCCCGCCCGCGATGGACATCGCGAAGGGGGGCCAGAAGCCACCGCCCGCGAGGATCAGGGGGAGGAAGCCGCCAAAGGTCGTGATAGTTGTCGAAACGATATGGCGGCTGGAGCCAGAAACGACTTGGGCCATGGCGGCTTTGTCACCTTGTGCGGCTTTTTCATCGGCTTGCAACCCGGTCAGGATGATGATGGCCGCGTTGATCGAGACCCCGATTGAACCAATCACACCGATGATGGCGTTGATCCCGAACGGGTATTGAAAGACGGCCAGCGCCAACATCGAAAGGCCCGCCGATAGGATGGCCACGACCAGGGTGATGGCACTGAGGCGGAACGAATTGAAGGTTAGCACGATGGTGGCGATGGTCAGCGTGACGATCAGCCCGACCGAAGCCAGCAGATTGCCAAGGGTATTGGAGCGGGCATCGGAGTCGCCACCTAGTTCCAGCCGGTAGCCCGCGGGCACGGTGAAACCTCGATCATCAAGGGCGGTTTGGACGGCTTTCAAGGCCTCCTCTGGCAGGATATTCGGCGGGATATAGGCCTGGACCGTGTTGGCACGCTCGCCATTGCGGCGGGTGATGACGCTTTCGGCAGGTTCCAACCGGGCGGTGGCCAGTTCGGACAATGGAACGGTCGATAGCTGACCATTGGCCGAGAGGATGGCAGCCGTGGGCAGTTGAATCGGCAGGTCGGAGACGGCGGAGAGGTTGCTGCGCAGGGTATCGGTGAAGCGCACGCGGACTGGAAGCTCCTCGGTCCCTTCCACAAGGGAGCCGCCGGTGACCCCTTCAAGGCTCGCCTGGAGTTGGGCCGCCACGGTGGTGAGATCCAGGCCAAGGAGGCGCACCTTTGCTTCGTCGATGTCATAGCGGATCTTTGGAACGCCCCCGCTGACGGTGCTGCGCACCTGCGTGACGAAATCGAGGTCGGACATGATGGAGCGGGCCTCATCCCCAAGCTCGCGCAGGACAGTGATATCCTGGCCAACGAACCGCAACTCAACCGGTGCGGCGACGGGTGGACCCTGGACAAGACCGCGCACGAGAATACGCGCCTTGGGGAATTGCTGGTCGAGCGTTTCCTGCAGTTCGGGGACAAGGCGTTTTGAGGCCTCGGGCGAGGCCGAGTTGATGAGCGCCTGGGCAAAGCCGGGCTCTCGGCTGCGATCGCCCACGATGTTGTAATAAAAGGCGGGCCCAGATTTACCGATGGACCAATAGACCGAGTTGATACCGTCATCATCGGCCAGGAGCATGTCTATTTCGCGGGCAACCTGTTCCGTTTCGATGATGGAAGTGCCGCCGGGCATCTCGACCTCAAGATAGAACTGGTCGCGGTCGACGCCGGGGAAAAACTGCGCGGTGAGTGTCGGGAAGGCGGCGAAACCGAGGACCGGCAGGATCAAGGCAACGGCGATGGATTTGATCGGGTTGTTGACCGACCATTGAATGGTGCGCTGGAAAGCGCGGCCCAGTGCGCCGCCTTTGATGCCGCTGGCGAAGATGCCGCCTTTGTCGGTCGTGGGCAGAATCCACCCGGCCAAGGCGGGCGTGACGGTGACAGCCAGGAAGAGCGACCAAAAGAGTATGAGAACCACGGCGATGGCGATGGATCCGACGAAATCCCCAGCGGGACCTGGCAGCAGGATCATGGGCGTGAAGGACAAGGCCGTGGTGACGGTGGAGGCCAGAAGCGGAGCCACGAGGCGTTTGACCGATTGGCCCACGGCATCGATCCGGGCCATGCCGCGTAGCAGGCGCTGGCGCACCTCGTCGGACATGACGATGGCAGCATCGACCAGCAGACCAAGGGCCACGATCAGCCCGGTGACCGACATCTGGTGGATGGGCAGGCCAATGATGTTCATCGTGGCAAGGGTAGCAAGGCTGACCACGGGCAGGATCAGCGCGACGATCGCTGCCGCACGAACCCCGAGGGTAAAGAAGAGGACGGCAACAACAAGGGCCACGCCGATGGCCATATTGGTGCCAACCTCGGCCAAGCGGGCCTGGGTGTAGGTGCTTTGATCGAAAACGAGCGTGCGTTCCATCCCCACCGGGACCTCGGCGCTGGTTTGGTCGAGCAGGTCGTGGACAAAGCCCATCCAGCGGTCGATCTGCAGGTTATCCTGGGCCAGTACACCAAGCAGGATCGCCGGCTTGCCATTGTACAGCGCGAGTTCTTCGGCCGGAGTTTTGGCGCCGCGGGTGATGGTGGCGATGTCATCAAGCAATGTCAGGGCGCCATCGGCACTTTGCCGCACGGTGATGGTGCGGAGGCGGTCCAACGCTTTGATCTCGCCCGAGATGTTGATCGCGAGGTCTGTTCCGGTGTTGCGCAGGCGCCCGGCCTGGACCTTGCCGTCGGCGCTTTGAATTGCGGTGGCAATGTCCTGGGCCGTCAGGCCAAGGGCGGCGGCACGGTCCATATCGACGGCAACCAGAACTTCTTCATCAGGTTGACCGAACAGTTCGACAGCCTTGGTGCCGGGGATGCCGCGAAGGCGGTCGGCAAGCCCCTCAGCATAGCGGGAGACAAGTGAAATCGGTACGTCGGGCTGTGCCGTATTGACGGCGATCACGGTGGAATAAGCGCTGATCCCGTCCGCGTCGAAATCCGGAACCTGGACACCGGCGGGAAAGTCACGGCGCGCGTCTTCGACGGCGTCGCGCGCCTCTCCCCAGACCTGTTCGATGGTGGCTTCGTCCAAGGTCTCAAGCAATTCGACCGACACGACGGAGATGCCATTGCCCGAGACCGAGTCAATCGTATCAACCTCGGGGATCTCGCGCAGTTCTTCTTCAAGCTTGGCTGTCACCAGGGCCTCAACCCGGGCGGGGTCCGCGCCGGGGAATGATGTCGTGATGGTCGCGAAAAGGTTGGTGATGGTCGGATCTTCCTGACGACCCAGCGACAGGAACGATGAGGCGCCCGCAGCGATCAGGACCATCAGGATCAAGGCGACAAGGCGCGGCTGTCGAAAGGTCAGGGTCTCCATCGATCAGACCTCCCCTGCGATGCGGACCGTCTGGCCGGGTGTGACGCGGTGCGGCCCGCTGTCGAGCAAACGATCCCCCGGCGCAAAGCTGCCGCGGACAAAGGCGCGATCCGCCTCGGTATGCAGGATCTCAACCGCAGCGGGCCGAACAATGTTGTCATCGCCAACGGTCAGCACGGTCCACAAACCCTGGGTCCCTTCGCGCATGGCCCGGGTCGGCACCCAGGCCCCTTTCGCGGAAACCTGACTGTCGAATTGCACCGTCACGATCTGGCCGTAGGCCGGGCGATCAAGGTCTGAAAGGTTCAATATCGCCGTGCGGGTGCGGGTCTGCGGATCAACATCCGGGCGCAAAGTGCGCAGGGTCGCGGTGTGCGGCACACCCTGCAATACGACCGTGAACGTGTCGCCTGGTTGCGCATTGATGGAAAGCGGAAGGCCAACGCGCACCCTGGGATCCTGCGTTTGCAGCAACGTGGCAATCGATTGAGCCGGGTTGACGGTGGCACCGATATCCACCCCTCGTGCCGCAATCCGCCCATCGAACGGCGCGGTGAGTGTCGATTTTTCGATCTGGATGCGCGTCCGGGCCATGGCGGCCTTGGTTTCTGCCAGACGCGCAGTCAACTCATCCCGAGTGGCAATGGCCTGGTCGAAGGCTTCGGTTGCGGTGAACCCGTCCCTTTTCAACTGTTCACGCCGTTCGACCGACATCTGGGCAAAAGACAGTTGAGCAGAGAGAGCGTCGCTGGAAGCTTGCAACCGCTCCAACTCATTCGCAAGCAGGGCGGTGTCGAGTTTGGCAATTATATCGCCTTTGGCAACATCGCTGCCTTCATCGATCAGGACATCGGAGACGAGGCCTGCAAATTCAAAGGCCAGATCAGTGCTTTGCGCCGTTTCCACCTGGCCGATAAAGCGCCGGGTCACGGTGTAGCTGTCGGTAAAGGTCACGGGGCTGACCGAAACCGGGATCGGCTTGGCGGTGCCTTCGGGTTTGGCCGCCGTGGCCCTTGCCTGCAACAGGTCGGCCCCCACCGTCACGGCAAACCCCGCACCCAGGAGCGTAACCCCAGTGACCGTGACAATTGCGATGCGCCGGATAGCGCGCCTTAGAAATCCGGGACGTTCTGCGGTATCAGCCATGGCACCTCTCCTCGGCTATGTTAGAAACTCTAACTTTGACAAGAGGTACGGAGGCCCCCATGTATCGGATCATGGAAAAGACGGAAAAATCGAAAAAGCGCGAAAGCTATCATCACGGTGATTTGCGTGCGCAATTGATCGAGGCAACGCGGGTTCTGGTCGAGGATAAGGGGCCCGATCATTTCTCAGTATCGGAGGCGTGTCGGGAGGCTGGTGTGTCGACGGCCGCTCCCTATCGCCATTTCAAGCACAAAGACGAGATGCTGTTGGCGGTCACCAAAGAGGGTATGGATCGCAAATATCAGCGCATGGTCGCCGCGGTGGAGCAGCACCCCGAAGGCAGCCTGGAGCGGATTGTAGCATTGGGGCAGGTCTATGTCGGTTTTGCCCGGGACGAGCCTGGTGTGTTCCGACTGATCTTTGGCAATACGCGCGACCACAAGATGCATGAGGGCCTGATGGAAGATGGCCCGCGGCATTACGGCTTTGTCGAAGGTGAGGTCGCGGCGTTTCTGGGCCGGGGCGGCGTGGATGAAGATGCCAAGGAACGGGCCTTTATGCTGTGGACCTTTGTCCATGGCCTGTCCTTTCTGCTGATTGATGAAAAGGTCTCTTCCACGGATCACAGCTTTGACCTGGACCGGCTGTTGCTGCAGGTGGCGCGCCGGGTGATGATCGACAGCGCCTAAACCAGCTGTCCGGTTCGGCAACGCGCAGCTCCTAGAGCCCGTTTGCCTCCTGCTGCATCCAGTAGGCTTGCGTCGCTGCATGTATGCCTGCCGACGCATTGCGGGCGGCAAATGGACCAACCTCGGTCGCGCCGACGCGGTAGGTGATTGTCATTTCATCCAGGCCGCTTTGGCGACGCACCTCAACCGGGACATCGAGCCCCCTCCCCTTGAACGCGGCCTTGATCGTCCGCGCGTAGTCTGGGACCCGGGAGAGGGATGTCTGGTCATCGGGCACATCCACATAGGCTCGCAGCCGGGGCCGACCGGATTGCGACACTTCCAAACGGTCGACCGTGATGCCGAGGGGGCGAAAGCTGTAATCCTGTGTCAGGACAAAAATACTGAGCGCAATGGTCGCCGGTGTGGCGACAATCACTGTGATGATCGTGAGGAGGGAAAGCCCGTCGCGTTCTGCCATATGCCTGCTCCAGCTATTAAGAGCAGTCTTAGGCCGAAAGGCTATACATCCCCTTAATCGCGCACGAGTTTTTCATATCCATCAGCAATGTCGCGGGTCAGGGTGCCGACCTCGAAGTTGTAATCGCCGATCTGGCCCACCGGAGTCACCTCCGCTGCGGTGCCGGTGAGCCAGCATTGCTGGAAATCCTCCATCTCGCCGGGGTCGATATGGCGCTCGACAACTTTGATCTGGCGGTCGCGCAGCATGCCGATGACGGTCTGGCGGGTAATGCCGTTGAGGAAGCAATCGGGGGTGGGGGTGTGGACCTCACCATCCTTGACAAAAAAGACGTTGGCGCCCGTGGCTTCGGCGACATAACCGCGATAGTCGAACATCATTGCGTCGGAACATCCCTTGGCCTCTGCCGCGTGCTTGGACATGGTGCAGATCATGTAAAGACCGGCGGCCTTGGCGTGGCTTGGGATCGTCTCGGGACTGGGGCGTTTCCATTTCGAGATATCGAGCTTGGCGCCCCTGGTCTTGGCATCGCCGTAATAGGCGCCCCACTCCCATGCGGCGATGGCAAGGCGCACCGGATTACGGGCAGAGGCGACACCCATATCCTTACCCGCACCGCGCCATGCAACGGCGCGGACATAGGCGTCAGACAGGCCGGATTGCTTGAGCGTGGCCTCTTTCGCGGCCTCGATTTCGTCAACCGTGTAGGGGATGTCAAAGTCGATCATCTCGGCTGATTTTTTCAATCGCTCCGAATGTTCACGGCTTTTGAAGATTGTGCCGTTATAGGCGCGCTCGCCCTCGAACACGGAGGAAGCATAGTGCATGGCATGGGTCAGAACGTGGACGTTGGCATCGCGCCACGGCACCATTTTGCCGTCCATCCAGATCTGACCGTCGCGGTCATCATATGCGCCTGCCATCGTCGAACCCTCCGCAGATTTCCAAATATTGCGCAATATAGGTCCGGTGCGGACATTTAGTTGCGCAGAAAGTGAGGATCGCTACCAATTGATTCTGGTAAAGTCAACAACGCTGACTTAAAAATACGAGAAACATAAAACGAGGGATGCCATGGCGGACGGGCCCGGTGGCGAGACATTACTGTTTCTGACGGACGAACATCTGCGCAAGGGTATTGAAGCGATGTTCTTTGCTTATCGCGGGTTCACCGCCGACCCGGATCGTATACTAGAGGATTATGGATACGGGCGCGCGCATCACCGGGCTATCCACTTCATCCACCGCACGCCGGGCACCACGGTGAATAACCTGTTATCCATCCTTGGGGTTACCAAACAGTCACTGAACCGGGTGTTGCGCACGTTGATCGAAGACGAGTTGGTGGAAAGCCGGGTGGGGCAGCGGGACCGGCGGGAGCGCCATTTGCACCTGACCCCAAAGGGTGAAGCCCTGGAACAGGCCCTGTCCGACGCGCAACGCGCCCGCATGCGGCTGGCCTTTCGCAGCGCGGGGCCCGAAGCTGTGGCCGGGTTTCGCACTGTTTTGGAAGCTATGATGGACCCCGATCTTCGACGGCACTATCAAAGCGTCGTGGAGAGAGGACAGTAACCATGGATGTCGATGCCCATTTGCTGATCGTTGATGACGACGAACGGATCCGCCAGCTTTTGCAGAAGTTCCTGATGCGTCACGGTTTTATCGTAAGCGCGGCGCGCGACGCGGCCCATGCCAGGCGGCTGCTGAGTGGGCTAGAATTTGATATGATCGTGCTGGATGTGATGATGCCCGGGGAGAATGGGGTGGAGTTGACGCAGGCGCTGCTGGAAACGCTGACCACCCCCATCCTGTTGTTGACAGCCAAGGGCGAGACCGAGGACCGTATTGCGGGCCTTGAGGCCGGGGCGGATGACTATCTGATCAAGCCGTTCGAACCCAAGGAACTGCTGTTGCGGATCAACGCGATCCTGCGCCGGATGCCCGCGGAGATCACGCCGGAAGATCGGCCCAAGGTATTGAATTTGGGGCCAATTCGCTATGACATTGACCGGGGCGAGATGTGGCGCGGCGAGAACCTGGTACGCCTGACCGCGACCGAAACGCAATTGATGCGGATCTTTTCCGGCTCCCCGGGGGAGGCGGTGAGCCGGTCGAAACTGGTGGAGGATCTGGGTCGTGATGGCGGGCAAGCGCAGGAGCGGGCGGTCGACGTGCAGATTACCCGACTGCGCCGCAAGATCGAGAGTGACCCCAAACAGCCCCGTTATTTGCAGACGGTGCGCGGGGCGGGATATATGCTGGCCCCCGACTGACCGATCTGCGCCCGGTGTTTGGCGAGATATGCAACACATTGGGCAGGAAAGCCAGTTTTATCCCGTTACATCAGGGATTTACTAAATGCACAAAGCGTGCACATCCCATGCACAAACCATACATACGATCTGCACAGCTTTCGGGCTGACACCGTGCATCGGATTGGCTATCCAAGTTGAACGGTGGAATGCAATAAGGGCGCGGCATGGCAACGGCTTTGTACTGGCACGATGATTGTCTGAACCACGTGACACCGCAGGGGCACCCTGAGCGGGTGGCGCGGCTGGAGGCCATTCGGGAGGCTCTGTCTGATCCAACCTTTGACGCGCTGGACCGGCGGGAGGCTCCGATTGTGGACCGGGCTGAGTTGCTGCGCGTTCATCCCGAACACCATGTTGCGGCGATTGAGGCGGCAGCGCCTCAGGCGCATGGCGTGTCGCTGGATGCTGATACCCATATGTCGCCGGGATCACTGGTAGCAGCCCAGCGCGCGGCGGGAGCCTGCGTGGCGGCGGTTGATGCGGTGATGGCGGGTGCGGTTGCGAATGCGTTTGCCGCTGTTCGGCCGCCCGGGCACCATGCGGAAAATGCAACGCCCATGGGGTTTTGCCTGTTCGGCAGTATCGCAGTGGCTGCAAAGCGGGCGCTCGATCACCACGGGCTATCCCGCGTGGCGATAATGGATTTCGACGTGCATCACGGCAATGGCACGCAGGACCTTATGTGGGATGAGGCGCGTTGCCTTTTCGCCTCGACCCACCAGATGCCGCTTTACCCTGGCTCTGGCGCCCCGAGTGAGACGGGCGCACATGGCAATGTGATCAACGCGCCCCTGGCGCCGCATACGAATGGAGCGGATTTCCGCAAGCTGATGGAGCGAGAGGTTTTGCCTGCCCTGGATCAGTTCGCGCCGGAGATGGTGCTGATCTCTGCCGGGTTTGACGCCCATCGGGATGACCCGCTGGCAAACCTGAATTGGGAAGCGGCGGATTTTGCCTGGGTCACCGGGACCTTGTGCGATCTGGCGGACAAACATGCCGGGGGTCGCGTGGTTTCGACCCTTGAAGGGGGATACGATCTGGGCGGGCTGGCTGACAGCATCGCCGCCCATGTGAAAGTTTTGATGGAGCGCGGCGCATGACCGACACACCTGTGAATGAGATGAGCTTTGAACAGGCGATGGCCGAGTTGGAGAAGGTCGTGGGACAGTTGGAGGCAGGCGACGTGCCGCTGGAAGCCTCGATTGAACTTTATGAACGGGGATCGGCTTTGAAAAAACGCTGCGAGGCGCAGTTGAAAGCGGCGGAGGAAAAGGTCGCTGCGATCACCTTGGACGGCGATGGGCAAGCCACGGGCACCAAACCGGTCGAGGGTCTGTGAGCTTTCCGCAAGCTTTAACGGCAGCGGCGGACCGGGTGCAATCGGCCCTTGAGGCTGAGCTTGCAAGTGATGCCGACGCACCGGTGATCCATGCGATGCGATATGCCCTGGGTGGCGGCAAGGGGTTGCGCGGGTTTCTGGTGCTGGAGGGCGCAGCCCTGCACGGCGTTACGGCGGACCAAGCAGTGGCGGCCGCAGCGGCGGTTGAGGCGGTTCACGCCTATTCGTTGGTGCACGACGATTTGCCTGCGATGGATGATGACGACCTGCGGCGGGGGCAACCGACCGTCCATGTGAAATGGGACGATGCGACGGCGATTTTGGCAGGGGATGCCCTGCAATCGCTTGCCTTTGAGATGTTGGCGCGCGGCGATGACACGGGCGTGGCGATGGCTCTATCGGGCAGCTTGGCAAAGGCGGCGGGCGCGCGCGGCATGGTTCTGGGCCAGGCCTTGGACATTGCGGCGGAAACGGCAGAGGCGCCTCTGGATCTGGCGCAGATCACGCGGTTGCAAGCCCATAAGACCGGTGCGCTGATCGAATGGGCAGGCGTTGCGGGTGCTGTTTTGGGGCGGGCTGACCCTGCGCCGCTGCGGCTTTATGCGCAGACCCTTGGCCTCGCCTTCCAGATCGCAGATGACATATTGGATGTTGAAGGTGATGCGAAAACCGCCGGAAAACGTCTGCAAAAGGATGCAGGCGCCGGGAAGGCAACGTTTGTGTCCCTCATGGGGTTGGAGCCTGCCCGGGCGAAAGCGCAAGCTTTGGCGCATGAGGCTTGCGATGCCCTAGCACCCTATGGTGCAGCGGCCGATACCCTGCGCGACGCGGCGCGCTTTGTGATCACCCGCGACCGGTAAGGACTGGACGACATGACGACCGACAGACCCAAGACCCCGCTTTTGGATAAGATCCATTCCCCCAAAGACATGAAAGGCCTGGGTGACCGCGATCTGGAGCGGCTGACGCAAGAGCTGCGATCTGAGACGATCAGCGCCGTCTCTGTCACGGGCGGGCACCTCGGCGCGGGGCTGGGTGTGGTGGAACTGACGGTGGCATTGCATGCCGTGTTCGACACTCCGCGGGATCGGCTGATCTGGGATGTGAGCCATCAGTGCTATCCCCACAAGATCCTGACCGGGCGGCGCGACCGGATTCGCACCCTGCGCATGAAGGACGGTCTCAGCGGGTTCACCAAACGCTCGGAAAGCCCATACGATCCGTTTGGGGCGGCCCATAGCAGCACCTCGATCAGTGCCGCGCTTGGCTTTGCCGTGGCGCGGGATCTGGGTGGCAAGACCGATGAGGGGATCGGCGATTGCATTGCCGTGATCGGCGATGGTGCAATCAGTGCCGGCATGGCCTATGAGGCGATGAACAATGCCGGGCACCTGGGCAAGCGGCTGATCGTGATCTTGAACGACAATGAGATGTCGATTGCCCCGCCCGTGGGCGCGATGTCGTCTTACCTGAGCCGTCTTTATGCCGGTGCCCCGTTTCAGGAGTTGAAGGCCGCCGCCAAGGGTGCCGTCAGCCTGCTGCCGCAGCCGTTCCAAGATGGGGCCAAGCGCGCCAAGGAGATGCTGAAGGGCATGACCGTGGGCGGGACGCTGTTTGAGGAGCTGGGCTTTTCGTATCTGGGCCCGATCGACGGCCATGACCTTGAGCAGCTGCTGAGCGTGCTCCGCACCGTGAAGGCGCGGGCAGATGGGCCGATCCTGATCCATGCGATCACGCAGAAGGGCAAGGGATATGCGCCCGCCGAAGCGGCACGGGATAAGGGGCACGGCGTGTCCAAGTTCGACGTGGTGACAGGGGAGCAGAAGAAGTCCCCCTCCAACGCGCCGTCCTATACCAAGGTTTTCGCCGAGAGCCTGTTGCAGGAGGCCGCCGACGATCCGCGTATCACCGCCGTCACGGCGGCGATGCCTGACGGGACGGGGCTAAAGCTGTTCCATGACCGCTATCCTAGCCGGTGCTTCGACGTAGGCATTGCCGAGCAACATGCGGTGACCTTTGCCGCGGGTCAGGCGGCGGGCGGACTGAAGCCGTTCTGCGCTATCTATTCGACCTTCCTGCAGCGCGGTTATGATCAGATCGTCCACGATGTTGCGTTGCAGCGGCTGCCCGTGCGGTTTGCAATTGACCGGGCCGGGCTGGTCGGGGCGGACGGGGCAACCCATGCCGGTGCATTCGATATTGGATTTCTGTCCAACCTGCCCGGTATGGTGGTCATGGCCGCTGCAGATGAAGCCGAGTTGAAGCATATGGTCGCCACCGCCGTGGCCCATGAGTACGGCCCGATTGCCTTTCGCTTTCCCCGTGGCGAGGGGGTGGGCTGCGAGATGCCGGAACGAGGCGAGGTGCTGCCGATCGGCAAAGGCCGGATCATCGCGGATGGCGCGGGCGTGGCGCTGCTGTCCTTTGGCACGCGGCTGTCCGAAGTGCAAAAGGCGGCGGAGGCTTTGGCCACACGCGGTATCAAGCCGACGATTGCAGATGCGCGATTTGCCAAGCCGTTAGACACTGAGATGATCCTGGATCTCGCCGCGCGACATGATGCGCTGATCACCATCGAGGAAGGCGCAGTCGGGGGCTTTGGCAGCCATGTGGCCCATTTTCTGGCGGAGGAAGGCGTATTTGATACAGGCCTCAAATACCGCTCAATGGTGCTGCCTGACATCTTTATCGATCAGGCCAACCCTGCTGACATGTATGCCGTCGCCGCCATGAATGCCGAACATATCGAGGCGAAGGTGTTGGAAGTCTCGGGCGTCGAGGTGTTAACCAAACGTGCTTGACAGGAATGTGAGCAGTGCCGTGGCGACGCCGGCAAAGATCCCGTAACCCAACAGCACAAAGACACCATCCCGTGCAAGCAGGCCAAAGGCCATGAACGCGATGGAAAGGGCTGCGACGGAACTGAGCAGCGGAATGATCTCCATCGGTGGGATTGCGATACAGATGAGTGCCGTTAACAGAAACGGGATCCAGGATAGAGGGCCAGATATCAGCACATTCAACCGCTTGCGGCTGAACCGATCAACCCAGCGGACAGGTTCATCCATGGTATCGAGCACCTGATTGAACCGCCGCGTTGGCACCCCGCGGCGCAGCAACATCGACGGCAGCCACAGATCCCGGCGACGGACGAGAGCCTGCGCCGAAATCAGCAGCATTATCAGTGCAAGAATGGTGGGCACCCCGAAAATGCCGGACAGGGGCGTTATCAAGATCAGCGCAGGCACTAACAAGGCGGGCGCATAGGATGCGCCACCGATGGTTTCGAATACATCTGCTACGGTCACGACCTCTTCGTCGCCGGCGTCGCGCAAGTCGTCAATGATTTGCGGCAGCGGCCCTTCGGATTCGGGCAGGAGTTCAGCAGATGACGCTAACGGCTTTGGCGGCTCTTCCATGGAGGTGAAACGCAGGACACGCCATTTTGTTCAAATTTATCTGGCACCAGAGCGGATCAGGCTCAAAATGTTGATCAGTAACGAGGAGACAGCATGCGATGGACCCCTTTTTCCGCCCGGTTTTAGTATATCGTTGGATCGTGTTTCTGCTGGCGGCGAGCTTTGCCGTCTATCAGATTTTCACCGCCAGTTATGACGGCGCTGGCGGGCCATTTCGCTATCTGACAAATTGGGCCTTGTTGCTGTCATTCTATTCTGCCTCGCGCATGCTGGCCGTGTCGGAGGGGCGGATCACCCGGCCGCATCTGGTGACGGCCAGTGTCACAGCGGTCCTGAACGCAATGGTGGTGATCCGGTATTGGCGGCTTTACCTGCAGGATCCATCTTTGGTGAGCGGCAGTCGAGAGATTGACTGGGTTCTTGATTATTACCTGCATCTCGTCGGGCCGTTGCTACAATTGATTGATGCGATGATCATCGCCCGCGCGTTTCGGCGACATGTGCCCGCCCTAGGCGCGCTGCTGGCGTTGGTTTTGGCCTATGCTGCCTGGGCCGAGCTGTTTGTGGGGCCGCTGAACCGCACACCCATTGGCAGTGTCACCAGTGGCCTTCCCTATCCGTTTCTGAACGATATGGAGGCGCAGGCACGCGCGATTTTCTATTGCATTAATCTGGCGGTTGCATGGATTTTATACGTGATCTTTGCCGTGTTGGCGGCTGGAGTCAGGCGGTTGTCTCGGCCGCCAATAAAGCCTTCAGACCCGCCCGGTAGTCCGGATAGTGCAAGGTGACACCAAGTTCATCTTTGATCCGGTTGCTTCGGACGCGGCGGCTTTCGGCGTAAAAACTGCGGGCCATAGGGGTCATCTCTGCCGTCTCAAAGTCTTCCTCAGGCGGCAGTGGCAGGCCAAGGAGTTCTGCAGCATAGCCCAGCACATCTTCGGGCGGGGCGGGTTCATCATCGCAGACATTGTAGATGCGACCGGGGTTCGGGGCGGCGATAGAGGCCGCCACGGTCTGGGCGATGTCATCCACGTGGATGCGGCCAAAGACCTGGTTTGGTTTAATGATCCGCCGGGCCGTCCCGTTGCGTACCTTAGCAAAAGGGCCCCTGCCCGGCCCGTAAATACCTGCCAAACGAAAGATGTGCGCGCCGTGATCCAGCCATTGCTGTTCGGCCCGCGCCCGCCATTTGCCGCGGGTATTGCCGGGGGTGCAGGGCGTATCCTCGTCAACCCAGCCGCCCTGGTGGTCGCCATAGACGCCAGTGGTGGACAGATAGCCGATCCAGCCCGGTTTCCGCGTTTTGAGCGCATCGAAAATGAGCGGCAGGAACGGATCGCCGTTTTCGTCAGGGCTGGCAGAGATCAAAAGATGCGTGGCCCGAGCAAGGTCGGCAGTCAGATTATCACCGGGGACGGTCCGAGGGTCGACGCCGGTTGCGCGCAATGTCTTGGCCTTTTCCGCGGAACGGGTCGTGCCGATAATCGTCCAGCCGCGAGACAGAAGGAGTGTCGCCAACGCCTTGGCCGAGTAGCCATGCCCGAGGGACAGGAGCGTGCCGGTCATCCAGGGCTATTGCGCATAGTTCGCGCCTTCGGCATCCAGGATCAGTTTAAGCTCGGACAGATGTTTGTCGGCCTGGCCGGGATAATCCTCAACCTCCTGAGCGGTCTTTTCTGCGATATCCTTGGGGATCAGACGGAGGCGCTGGCCGGTTTGGAGGGCGCGGATATAGGTTTCTGCCGCGCGTTCGAAATAGTAGAGGCGATTGAACGTGTCAGCGACCGTGTCACCGATCACCATTACGCCGTGATTGCCCATGATCAGGATCTTTTTCTTTGGGTCGTTCAGGAGCGCCGCGCACCGCTCCCCCTCCTCCTCGAAGGCGAGGCCGCCATAATCTTCATCGATGACGGTCCGGTCGTAGAACGTGGCGCAGTTCTGATCGATGGGCGGCAGGCGGCTATCCTCAAGAGAGGCCAGGACGGTGGCAAAGATCGAATGCACATGCATGGCACAGCGCGCATGGGGGCAGTGGCGGTGGATCGCACCGTGCAGGCCCCAGGCGGTGGGGTCGGGCGCGTTGGGCCCTTCGAGGGTTTCGGGATCCTCAGCATCGATCAGCAGCATGTCCGAGGCCCGGATGCGTGCGAAATGCATCTGGTTGGGGTTCATCAGGAACTTGGTGCCGGTGTCATTGACGGCGAGGCTGAAGTGGTTCGCCACGGCCTCGTGCATGTTCAGCCGGGCCGTCCAGCGGAAGGCTGCGGCCAGGTCCACGCGGTCGGACCAATGGCTGATGTTGGGCAGGTTGCTGAACAGAACAGATGACATATCACCCCCGATTTTTAAGGATCGTATCGTGTTTTGGGGGCGGGGTGAAACGGAATTCGGTGTTGCGCGCTGACGGGACCAGCGTACGGCATGGTAAGCCGATGGGTAAGAATTGCGCCTAGAACGTGCCCCACGCAACCGGGTGCCCCCCGGCCCATGTTCAGGAGTTTCCGATGACCGCAACCGACAAATTCCAAGGCTTTGCAACGAGCCCGACCTCTCCCGCCGAGCGGATCGAGGCGATTGTCCCCAATGACGCGAACGATCTGGCCTATGTGACCCGCGCGCTGAATGTGTCGGGCAGTGGCACGATGCGCGTGACGACCGCAACCGGTGATATCGGTGACGTTTACGTGGCCGCCGGATCGATGTTCCCGATCCGGGTCTGCAAGGTCTGGGCATCTGGCACCACGGCCACGGGGATCCGCGGGCTGTCCTAGGAGGCGGCCCGCTGATAGGCCTTGACCAGGGTGTCAACCTGGTGGTCCCAGTTCAGCTCAGCCTCGACCCGCGCGCGCCCGAACTGACCCATCTGGGCGCACTTGTCAGGGTCTTCCAGCAGTTGGGCGATCTTGTCGGCCATATCTTTGGTGTCGTTGGGCACCGCATAAAGCGAGGCATCCTGGGCCGAGAACCGCCCCTCGGCCACCTCGAACTGCACGATAGGCTTTGAAAACGCCATATATTCCAAGATCTTGTTCATCGTGGATTTGTCGTTCATCGGATTGACGCGATCCGGATTGACGCAGACATCCGCGGTGGACAGCACCTCGAACAGGTCCTGATCCGGGGCGCGACCGGTGAAGGTCACATGGTCCTGCAGGCCCATATCAGCAGCTATTTCTTGCAGATCGGCGAGCGCCGGGCCGCCCCCCACCAAGACGAACTGTACGTCGATGCCGCGGGTGTGGACCATGTCTTTGGCACTTTCCAGCAGCAGGTCGAGACCCTCCTGCTCTCCCATAACACCGACATAGCCGACCATGTATTTGCGCCCATTGCGCCAGGTGTCATTCGACGGCAGGACGTGCAGGCGGGTGAGATCGGGGCCGGAGCGGACGACGAACACATCCTCGGGCTTTTTGCCACCGCGGGTCATGGCGATGTCGCGGTAAGAATTGTTGGTCGAGATCACAACTTTGGCCGATTTGAAGGTTAGCTTTTCGAACAGGACCATCAGCTTCCAGAAAAAACCACGCTTGTTGAATTTGGCCTCGTAAAGCTCCGGGTTGATGTCGTGGTGATCGAAAATGTAGCACTTGCCGAAAAGCTTGAACGGCAGGGCCACCAAAAAGATTAGATCGGGCGGGTTGCACCCTTGGATCGTATCAAAGCCGTGCTTGCGGGCGATTTTTATGGCAAGGCGCATCTCGTGCCACAATGCCGCGCCGTATTCCGCCAGATAGCCCACGGCGCCGGAGGCATCCAGCGGCAGTCTGTGGCGGTAGATATGGACGTCGTCGATTTCCTCATACGCCTTTTCATAGCCCTTGCCGGTCGGGCAGATGACGCAGACCTGGGCGCCCGCCGCTGTCAGCGTGCGGCATTCGTGCCAGACCCGGCGGTCAAAGGGCAGCGGCAGATTTTCAACGATGATCAGGACCTTGCGCCCCGCCAGCGGTTGAGCGGCGCGGATCGCATCCATACGGGGGGTCTGGGCTTCGGTGACGGCATCCATCAGGGCAATGTCCCCAGATCGCGGATGAGCGAGGCATCTGACAGGTCCAACTCTTTCACCGTCGCATTGGTGGCGATGATGCGGGCGTAGCTGCGGGTTTGCGCGGTTTCGCGGTCAACCAAGATACGTTCGAGCGTGGGCAATTGGCTGAACGCGTAGCCCAGATTGGCTCCGACGAGCATATCGGCGGCGATGGCGGGGTCAAAGATATCGAGCTTGAACCCGGCGGCTAGCAGCTTGCGCGCTAGGTCCACGTTTGGGCTTTCGCGCAGATCGTCGGTACCCGCCTTGAATGCCAGACCAGCCATGAGAATCGCGTCACCTTCGGCGAGACCTTCGCTGGCATAGGCGTAAAGCGCGTGTTTGTGCGCCTCGTTCGAGCGGATGAGGCTATCGACCAGATGCAGGTTCGATCCCGTATCGGAGCCGATATATTGCAAAGCGCGCACATCTTTGGGCAGGCAAGAGCCGCCAAACGCGCCACCGGGCCTGGTGTAATAGGGTGAGATGTTCAGCTTGGTGTCACTGACAAAGATCTGGTGAACCTGCGTGGCGGAGATACCGGTTTGCAGACAGACGCGCCCGATTTCGTTGGCGAAGGCCACCTTGACGGCATGCCAGGTGTTGTCGACGAACTTCGTCACCTCGGCCTCCCGGTAGCCCACATGGAAGGTGGGTGCCTCGATATTGGCGTTGAGCGTTTCCATCGCGGGGTTGGGCTGACCATCCGCAGTACCGATCACGATCTTGGGTGGCTCGAAGTAATCCTGCACGGCAGAGCCTTCCCGCAGGAATTCGGGGTTATAGACAATGGCAATCCGGTCATCCGTGCTGTCGCCCAGAACAGAGCGGAAAATCGGCATGATCAGCTCTTCGATCGTGCCGGGTCGAATGGTGGAGCGATAGGCGATGGTCAGTTTGCCGGTACCTTCGGCATGGGCGAGTGCGATCTGACGGCTGACATCCGCGATATAGGCCATGTTGTGGGAGCCATCGGCAGCCGACGGCGTGCCAACGCAGACAATCGCCAAATCCGCGCCGTCCAGATATCCACCGATCTGGGTGTCAGCAATGAACAGGCCCTTGGCGCGCGCCACGGTCAGCATATCAAACACTTTGGGCTCAACGATGGGAGCCTCACCCGCATTGATCGCATCAACCTTTTTCTGGCTGACATCGATACCGATGACCTGGTGCCCTTCGGACGAGATACAACAGCCCGCCGTAAAGCCCACATAACCCAGACCAAAAATAATAACCTTCATAGAATTCTTCGCCTTCCTATGCGGATCGTCGGCTGGGCCTTACCGCATCGTGTCTGGGTGTTCAAAGGGGACTAGCCGCGATTGTAGACATCTTCGTAGCGGACAATGTCATCTTCGCCCAGATAAGTGCCGGTTTGCACCTCGATCAGGTACATTGGAACCCGGCCTGGGTTCGCCATGCGGTGGACCGCACCCAGGGGGATGTAGACGGATTCGTTTTCCGTGAGCAGTTTCTTATCATCGCCCACCGTGACCTCGGCTGTCCCACCGACGACAATCCAGTGCTCGGACCGGTGGACATGGCTTTGCAGCGACAAGATCCCACCCGGTTTAACCATGATCCGCTTCACCTGAAAGCGTTGACCCAGACACAGCGTCTCGTACCAGCCCCAGGGGCGGTGGAAGCGCGGGTAGTGCTCAGCCTGTTCGATCTGCGCCTCTTTCAGGAGGGACACGGCCTTTTTGACGTCTTGCGATTTGGTCATGTCGGCCACCAGAACGGCGTCGCGCATGGCCACGGCGACGATATTGCTGAGGCCGACGCCTACAAGATGCAGGCTGTCTTCTTCCGAGCGGAGGAAGGTGTTTTCACATTCTACCGCCGTCGCCGCGCCCTGGGTCACAATGCCTTGGGCATCTGGAGCAGAAGCAGACCAAAGCGCATCCCAACTGCCCAAATCGGACCAGCCGCTGTTCAGGGGGACGGTGGCGATATTATCTGCCTTTTCCATCACGGCATAATCAATGCTGTCGGACGGAGCCTTGGCATAGGCGTCTTCGCCCAGACGGAAAAAACCCAGATCCTCCGCCCCGGTTTTCACCGCCTCTCGAACGGGAGCCAGCATGTCAGGCGCATGGGTTTCATAGGCCGCGGTGATGTCGCACACCCGGAAAAGGAACAAGCCCGCATTCCATAGGTGTTTGCCGCCATCCAGAAAGGTCTGAGCCGTGGCGACATCGGGTTTTTCGGTGAAGCTGACCAAGGGATGCGCTGCAAGGCCGTCCGGCTGTGTGGCGAGTTCCAGATAACCGTAGCCGGTTTCAGGGCGGTCTGGCATGACACCCAGCGTGACCAGCTTGCCGTCCGCGGCTGCAGTCGCCGCCACCCGCACCGTATCGAGGAAGGTATCGACACCGGCAATGATATGATCAGAGGGGGCCACCAGCATCAGCGCGTCGGGTTCTTCCTCCAGCAGCAGCGCCGCTGCGAGAATCGCCGGGGCGGTGTTGCGCAAGGCCGGTTCAATGACAACGCGGGCATCCGCCAGACCGATCTGTTCGCATTGTTCGGTCGCGATAAAGCGGAAATCAGCGTTGGTCATGACCAACGGTGCGCCAAAATCCGGACCTGTCAGACGCTTCAAAGTGACTTGAAATAAGGTCTCATCACCGAAGAAGCCGGTGAACTGCTTGGGGTAGGACCGGCGGGAACTGGGCCAAAGGCGGGTGCCGGAACCACCACAAAGGATAACGGGGTAGATCATGCAAACCTCTTGGCTGACCGGTCGAATTCGATCTGCGCTTAGCCTGTCTGCGCGGCGATTTCCACCGTACTTGTGACCTGAAGAAACTCAGGTGGGCCATTGCCTAAAACAACAGCGGTCAACGGCCTGCCGCGATACGCACCGGTATCAATTGCGATATGACCTGGGGTGATCCGCGGTTCGGCAACGATAGTATGTCCATGGATCACCCAAGTCCCGTCGCTGCGCGGTGTCTGATTGCGCGTCGGACGGGCCCAAAGGAGCACCTCGTCGCTTTGCGCGGACATTGGCTTGTCTGGTTGGGTGAGGGCATGAACCACAATCACATCGCCGCTTTGCCACCATAACGGGCGCGCCGCCAGCCACGCTTCCAAATTAGGGGGCATCGCCTTTCGCAGGTTTTCTGCGACCATCTGGTGCCGGGCCGCCGCGTTGGGCCCCTGGGGCGCTGTGGTCAGGCCAAAGCTGAACAAGGTGTCTTGTCCACCGGCGCCAATCCAACCCGCGGCGCGTTGATCCGGATTTTGCAAAAACCGCAGCATCATCAGGTCATGGTTGCCCATCAGGCAGGTGACGTACGGTTCGTTATCCAATGCCATGAGACGGTTCAAAACCGCGGCACTGTCAGGGCCGCGATCGACATAATCGCCGACAAAGACCAGATCGGCGGGGCGACCCTGGCGATGTGTGTCTATCTTGCTCAACAATGCTTCCAAGGCGCGCAAACACCCGTGGATATCCCCAATTATGTAGGTGAGCCGATCGGGACGGGGCGTTGTAGGCGGATCTTCATGGGGCCGTTCTGGCGCATCAAGAAGATAGCCCGAAACGCAACCGATAAGGAAACCACCCAGATGGGTTTGCCAGGCCAGTTGCCCATCCAGCGCCCAATACATGACGAGGTTGATCACGATCAAATAGATCAGAAGCCGCCACATCTGGCGCAGGTTGCCTTCATGCAGGTCACGGTCCAGCCAAAGCCAGACCACCATGGCGCCAGCCAACCCGAAAAGCGCGCCCGAGGCACCGACCATCAGGCGCAAGGACTCCGAGAGCAAGCCATAGGCCACCGCGCCGCCCAGCAAACTGCCAACGTACAATAACGCCAGACCGCGCCCGCCGATCCGGTCAACGACGATGTGACCTAGGGACCAAAGCGTGGCCATATTAACGGCCATGTGCAGCGGCCCGCCATGCAGAAACCCATAGGTCAGGAACATCAACCATGGTTGCGCCGGATAGTTTGGCCGCCAGTTCTGGAGCAATTGCGGACGGAAGGCACCGTTATCGTAGGCGGTTTGACGCAAACGCGGAATGTTGAGCACACCATAGTCTGCGGCCAAAAAGGAAATTTCCACCCCGGTGCATATGGCGATGATTGCGAGGATCAACCAAAGGCCAAACCGGTCAGATCCGGGATCAAAGGCGGCAGAGTTCATTCCCTGTCATCCCCCAGACCGGGCAAAGGCTCAACTGGAAATCGGTTTGGCGTCGCGCGCATTGCGCGAACCCACCGTGACAAACGAGGCGCGACCGCCATACATGGGTTAGCTTTGCGCGGTTAAAACCGCGAGGGTCTTGTCGTATTTGGTTTGAAGCCTGTCTCTGGTGGCGGGGTCGGATAGCAAGTGCAACCGCGAGCGGTTGTGTCGGACATCAGCAAGTTTCACTTGGCGCGCGATCTCATTCCGCAAGACACGGGGCAGATAGCCGTCATCGTAGCTTTCGTCCGGTCGCTTGGTCATACAATCGACCGCATCGGCAACGGCCACGCCAAAGAGATCTGCGATGTCCTTCAGGCTCACAACATCACGGTCATCGCAGTCTTCGATACTGTCATGGAGAAGTGCTGTGATCTGATAAACCTCTCCAAGGTGTCGAACTGCCTCTGCCACGGCCTCAACGTGTTTGAGATAGTCAACACCAAGCTTATCGACCTGCCCGCGATGTGCGTCGCGAGCGAGGTGCAATGCCCGGTCAATCTGGCTTTCACCCATGAAAAGCGCCCTACAGGATCTTAGTTAGGCATAAAGCGTGGCAGTTTAGGCAAAGCCGATGCCATGAACCGCTGCATTCTCGCCTCTGCCTGTTCCTCGGTCTCACCACGCGCGATCGGCGTCACAAAGCGCACAAGTGATCCGTCCGTGCGGCCAATGGACAAGCTGTCATAAACCACGCTGAACTTGGCAGCGAAATCATTGGTCATCCGTTTGCCGCGCTGTTCAAACCAGTAATAGACCAGCTGGCGGGACAGTCCCTTTTCGATGATAGCGCGATTGACCTCGAACTCGCCATAGACCGTATCGGTGAAGCTGACCTTGTGCTCATCCAGATTATAAACCTCCCAACCGCCGACGGGCAGGCAAACCTCAGGAGAGTGGATACCAGAACCGTCGGTCTGGTTATGATAATATGCGATGAACATGTTCACACCAGCCGGCTCTCCCGCGGTGGAGAATGTGGCGTTCAGGTAGTCATCGGCAGCCAGTGTCGCCTCTACCGCCGGATCAAGTGAGCTGCGGACCGACGCCC
Organism: Actibacterium sp. 188UL27-1; assembly: GCF_016901225.1. GTDB lineage: Bacteria > Pseudomonadota > Alphaproteobacteria > Rhodobacterales > Rhodobacteraceae > 188UL27-1. The sequence continues at coordinate 61,039 of NZ_JAFEUL010000012.1, forward strand.
AACCGTCAATCGTGTTCGGGAACAAGACGAATGGATCGCGGTCCAAATTGGTGACCTGCGTGTTTGGCCGCGCCACCATCCAGACCGCCGTTACGGCGATGGTCAGCACACATGCCGTGATCATCGCGCGGGACACCCGGATGGCACCGATCCGCCCCATAATGGGACCAAAGCCCTGGAAATCCAGATCAATGGCCTGCGACAATGGCAAGGGGTTAGGGGTCAGCCGCTGCAGGACGATCGCCATCAGAAACAGGATGCCGATACAGGCGAGGAAGATGATCCAGCCTTCGAAGAAATGCATGAAGCCTTCGGCATGTTCGATCCCATAGGAATTCACAACAACCCCGACAACGCCGATGCGGAAGGAATTCATGAACACCGTCAGCGGTGCCGCTGACAGCAAAAGGATCGCCTTGTGCCAGATCGGGCCTCGATAAAGGATCGAAACAAGATAGCTGAAGCTGAGGATCGGGAACAGGTAGCGCAGGCCAGAGCAGGCTTCGGCGACCTGCAGCTTGAACACACCCAGATCGATGATGTTCCCTTCCAAGAAGACCGACACACCGGCCATCTTGACGAACCATACCCCAAGCTCAGATGAGACACCTTGTAGGAAAATCGTCATCTGCCAATACAGAAACTGCGGCAGCGGCAGCATGAAGATCAGGTGCAGCACAGGTGCCCAGTGGGTGATGCCGCGTCTCCAGCCAAAGACGGTCAAGACCACCCCGCCGGTCCAAAGGATAAAGGCATATGTCACGATATCCGGGATCCGGGCGATATTGCCCAGGATCGCGATCGTAAGGGAGATCATGATGAGCAGAACGCCAGGCGTGCGGTCCGTCACATCGTATGAGGGGGTCGGTGATCTTCGCAACTCTCGGATAAAGAGATAGAGGGAGATCAGGGGGATCAGCGGGCCGTGGCTGTATTCCGGCGTGGCCCAAGCCTCTACCAGTGAAACAAACCCGATCCAAAAGATCGGCACGGATGCGACCAGCAACAATGAAAACCAGAACAACCCCAGCGGGTTGAGCGTACGAACGGCCGTCGTAGTGTTCATTCCTGTCGTATCCCGATCTGTTTTGCGGATATAGGTCGATTCTGCTCAGGTCGGCATAGAGCAAAACCCATAAAAATTCGACCCGTTACCTAGATCACATGCGCGTCATAGAAGGCGCTAGGGTCGCAGGGAAAAGCTACGATTGATGGTCGCGAATAAGGTATTTCTGCGTCGCCCATCACCATCGTTCGTCTCGGTCAACCCGTATTCATACCCGGTCCGCAATTGCCAATCATGCGTCAGATCCCGTGTGTAGGTCACACCAAGATTTGTACGGCTACGATCCGTACCATCGTCGCCTTGAGCATCGCTTTCAGTAAGCGACAGATCCAGTTCCAGACCGGAGACGCGATCGATCTCGTGCCGGTAATTTGCGGAAAGACGCGTGTTGATAAAGGAGTCGCCATCGGTGTCCGTGTTCGCGTTCTGACTGAACCGTATCCGGTAGGAGCCACGTTTCAGATCACCGGAATAGGTCAGCGCCAGCAAGGGGTCGAAACCATTGCCGTTGGTTTGCGTGGCACCAACTGAAAAACTCAACTCACCCCGTTTCAATTCCAGATCACGGGCAACACGGATCGTTTGCCGCCGCCCATTCCGGATCAGGGTGTTCGAAAACGTCGCGCTGATCTGTCCATTTGGCCGATCATGCTCAATACCGAAATTGAAGGATGGGCCCTCATCGACATCGGTGGACCGGCCACCTGCCTCGTCCTGTTCCGTCTCGATCCGGACCGCGGACAGCCCGGCATTCACGCGGGTGGCGCGGGATATTTCGTAAACGAGGTTTGCACCATAGCTGGTGGTTTCCTGCTCTGTCTCAACATCGTCATCTTCGATGAGTTGGGATTGAGATGCGGTGAGCCGCAAGGTTGCAGATGGCGTTATCAGCAAGCGGAGCCCCGCATCGATCGAGAAAAACTCCGTATCTGTCAGTTCGTCGCTGGTCACGCCGTTGAAATTGCGGGTCCGGTAACGCAGATCAACATCCGTGCCCCAAGGGCCCTGTGGATTGGTCTCGAACGAAAAACGCAGATCGGTATCTACGCGTGTTCCATCATCTTCGATCAGATCCTCGTTCTCGAACTCATCCTCCACCACGCGCGACCGGCTGACATCGGTTTCGCGGTAAGTGCCCAGGAACGAGAAATTGGCATTCGCGCCCTCGCGGCGATAGGCCAGCGTCGCGAACGGATCTTCGAACACTGAAGTCGTCGTATCGTCCTGTGCGAAATACCCCGCCTCAAACCGGCCGCCGAAGGTCAACGCCAGATCGGATACCTTGGTTTGGCTGCGAGCACCGAAGGTGAGATTTGTGCGCGAAAGGGTCGAGCGTCCATTTGGATCTGCCACGTTTTCCAGGTTGTCGCTGGTCACGATCCCCGTGGACAGGTCGAGCGTGTATTCGATACCCGGAGGAGGCTGCCGCTCCTGCGCGACAACCCCACCCACGGATCCGATCACAATAGCTAGGCCCAGCGTTTTTCGGCGGGCATCTCTCAGCCTCATGGCGTCACTCGAACAGGCGGCGTTCGGGCACCAATATGACGTCGCCATCATGCAGCACAACATCACGGATAAGCCGAGCACCGCGCGATAGGGCGTTATAATTCACTTTGACCAACTTCTCGGTATGGCCAACGCGCCGACGGATCTGAACCCGCTTGGTGGCGGCAAACTTGGTAAATCCGCCACTGGTCGACAGGAACTGGAGGATCGTCAAACCGGGTTCAACCTGTTTGGGGCCGGGGCTTGAAACCTCTCCCAGCAGGTAGATGGTCATGGTTTCCAAATCAGGTTCCGCGTCGAGTAGCCGATCGTTGATACGGCTGACGGCGACAAACACGGTTGGTGGGTTGGCAAAGTTTGGCGCCAAACGGCTGGTAATGGCACGGCGCACCTGCTCAACCGTTCTGCCGTTTACATTTACGGTGCCCGCCAATGGAAAACTGATCTGGCCATCCGGTGTTACCAGCACGTTCCTGTTAAGACTGTTATCTTCAACGACTTCGATTTGCAGGCTGTCGCCCGGTTGGATGCCGTAGCTTCCCTGCGCCGTCGCTGCCGTGGCGAAGAACAATGAAAGAAGCAAAAAGCCAAGATACCGCATTTTCGATCTGCACCTGGAAATCATTTCTGGTCAAATCTGGAATAAGCGATTGGGGCAGGCCAGAGAAGGACCTGCACCATGTTTTGGTCTGAATTGGCGCAGGTCGTTAATATCCGTCGTTTTTTCGCATCACTCAGACGGTGTGGTGGGGGCCGTTTCGGCGGATCCCAGCCGATCCAACTGCTCCCGCGCATCCTCGAACGCGGCCCGGGGGTCATCCCCAGCAAGGTCCAGCGCCTGTTCCAGAAGCGGTTTGGCCTTAGCCGGTTGGTTCAAGGCGATATAGACCTTGGCTAAGTGGTATTGGACTGTCGGATCTTGCGGCAGACCTTCTGCGGCAGGTTCCAGATGGCGCAAGGCCTCCTCATAGTCGCCCCGCAGATAAGAGATCCAACCATAGGTGTCTTGGAAGGGTGCAAAATCGCTGTCGCGCAAACGCCGTGCGACGCGGTAGGCACGGTCAAGGCTCTCTGGATCATCGCGCAGCGTCGACAGCAAGCTGGCCAGGTTGTTGGCAATCACGCTGGTTGCAGTGTTCTGGTCGTAAAGTGCTTCATAGATCTCTAGCGCGCCTTCCTGATCTCCGCTTTGCTCAAGGCTACTGGCCAGCATCCATTGCAGGTTGGGTGATGCCGTCGTCGCCTCGATCCCCTCCCGCAATGTGGTGAGGGCTTCGTCTGACTGGCCTTGGGCATTCAAAGCGCGGACAAGCTCAATCCAGATACGCTCAGCATCGGAATTTTCGGCAAGGAGGGTGCGATACCCCTCGATCGCCTTGTCGGCCTCGCCCTGCAACCCCCACACAACGGAACGAAGGAAGCGCAGGCCGCGATCATCGGGCCGAGTTACCATGAGGGTTTCGATATGGGCCGCCGCGACATCCGTATCCCCATTGCGCAGGTGGAGATGCAACACACCTAGGTCCGCACCTAGATTGCCGCCATCCTCTTGCGAGAGTTCATCGAGGAACGAAAACACCTCTTCCTCGCGATCTTGTGCCGTCAAAACAGCAAGCTGCAATTGATCGGCAACCCTGCGTCCCATTTCGCTATCCAAGCGGCGCAGCGATCGCACGACCTGCTCTGCCCGGGGCCAATCCTGCAGCGCCACGTAGACGCCCCCAAGTTCGCGCAGCAATTCGGGATGACCCGGCGTGATGCGCAACGCATTGACCAAAGCCGCCTCTGCCGGGCGCAACCGGTTCTCCGCCAACAGGAACTGCGTGTAGATCAGGGCCGTTTGCGGGGCGTTGTTCGAAGCATCCACGGCAGACGCCAAGACCTCCCCCGCCAATTCCCGGTTGCCGTTGCGCACATGGGCTTGTGCCATCAGCGTCATCAATGTGTGATCATTGGGATCCTGGTCGAGCGCCCGGCGCAAATCGACGATGGCCTGGTCCGCCTGATCATCTTCGATCAGCCAGGCTGCACGCACCTTGAGCGCTTCGACCAATTGACTGTCTTCGGTCAAAACCTTCTCGACAACTTCCCGGGCGCCAACATGGTTGCCGGTGTCGTCCAGCATCTGCGCCAGCAGAACACGCAATTCGCGGGTTTGGTCGTTCGATTCAGCGCCATCCAGGATCTCTTCCAGTTCGACCAGCGCCTTTTGCTTGAACCCATCTTCGAAATTCATGCGGGCGCGCATGGACCGAAAGAGCTGATCATTGGTCCCTTCATCGATCAATTCGTCAAGCAACGCGCGCGCCTCATCACGACCGCGGATCTGTTCCATGAAACGAACCAGCGTGACTCGCTCTTCATCACCCGATGTATCGGTCGCAATCTGATCGCGCAGAAATTTCTCCGCCGACTCCTTGTCACCGCGAGACAAGTAAAACCGGATGAGGGTTTGGCGGATCCCGTTGTCATTGTCGAATTTGCCCAGCATGTCGCGCAGCAGGGCCTCGACTTTGTCATCTTCGCCGCGCCGGGCCAGCAATTCCAGCTTGATGCGATAGAATGCGCGGTTGTTGTCTTCAACTGCGAGGGCGGCATCAAGCTCCTCAAGTGCCGCGACCTCTTCCCCATCCCGGATCAAGGAGTTGATGACGATGCCACGGGCAATCATGCTATCCGGCAACTGTTCGGTGAGCGCCTTGGCTGTCTGTGCAACCTCGCGCCGTGTCCCGGGTTGCTCTTCCAAAACGGCATTTCTGTAGTTCACAGCCGCCTGGACGACCTGCAAGCCCGGATCGTCGGAATTGGTTCGCTGTGCCTCCTTCAGATACCGTTCGGCATCAGGATAGCGGTTAAATTCCAACGACAGCTCGGCCAAGGCAAGATAAGCATCCCACGCGTCGGGATGCTGCTCCACCAGCCGCAGATACTGCGAGAACGCCTCGTTCTTTTCGCCACGCTGCCGAACGGTAAGCGCATATAAAGAACGTGCTTCGCGGTGGAATCCGTTGAGTTTGAAAACATTGCGAAGCTCGACCAATGCGCGGTCAACATCGCCTTCGGCAATTAATTCAAGGCTTCGTTGGTAATGCCCTTCGGCACGCTCTTCAGATGTCTGACAACCTGCAAGGCCCAGACATAAAAGCATGGCAAATAACAGGCGAGAGGGGGTAATAGACGGCATCCAAATTCTCCAAGGTTGCCGCTTACTATAGCGGCGAGACTGGCCTGACCAGTCTCACCAACAGGACTGTGATCAGATCAATGCTCGCCGAAGCAAATAGCTGTGAAATGTGATCGAAGGCTAAATTAGTAGCCCGTACCGCGCGCAACAACGCTCACCGTACGATACAAAATCGCGACATCGGTCGAGAACGACATCTGGTCGGCATACTTTGTATCAAACCGGGCGCGACCGCTGAATTCACAGTTGTTCCGCGCAGAGATCTGCCAAAGCCCAGTAATACCAGGCCGGACGCTGTAATAGGCGGCACCCGGATACAACTTTTGCTGGTTGCACATCATGGGACGTGGTCCGACCAACGACATGTCGCCGGTCAAGACGTTCCACAACTGTGGCAACTCATCCAAAGATGTCTTGCGAAGGATGCGCCCAATATTGGTGATCCGAGGGTCATTCTTGAGCTTTTGGCTCCGCTGCCATTCCGCGCGAGCGTCAGCATCATGGGCCAGATGATTTGCCAATTGCGTATCGGCGTCATGGACCATCGTCCGCAATTTCCAGATCTTGAAGACGCGGCCGAAACGTCCCACACGTTGCTGCCGATAGAAGGGCGAATTGCCATCCCGTGCTATCAATAGCGCCATGATTGCAACAAGCGGCACAACCAACGGTGCCGCCAGCAGGATTAACGCGATATCCAACGCGCGCTTCATCCCGTTGCGGTAGTATCCCTGCCGGCGTTGCACCGGAAAGACCTGAGCGGCCAACACTGGCTCGCCCTGATCAGCAACAGTTGCGAAATGTGCAGTCATTTTATTCCTTACACCTATCGGCTAGGACCATGCGGTCGGGTGTGTGCATAACTGTGCGCTTCGGACCCATCATTTACTTCTCTGGGGTACAAATACCCGCTTACTGCTAAGGACTTAATGTAAAGTTTAGACAAAGAGAAGGCGGTGTCGCCGAAAGATCACCCATGGTTAACTCACTGTTTAAATTCAATTTTCACCAAAAACACCTCAGCCGCTGCCCAATTATGCCGCATTGTTGGGCATTTTCCGCGCAGTGTTATCCCCAGTGGTAGCGGATATCGGCTCATTGTTAAGGGGTTCATTCCGGTGTTCTTCCCCATTGCGCCTGAATTCCTAGCGATTTGCGGAAAGGCTGTGCTGCACTTTGTGTTGAATTCGGCGACCATTTGATTGGAGCGCCATATTGTTGCCAATGTCGCAACAACATCTTTCGGAATAGTTCTTGGTAGGGCGAATCTCATCGATCGCCGATTCTGCGGCAAGATAGGGGCTGGACGCTTGAGAAAAGATGCGCAACACAGCCTCGACTTCCCAAGCTGATGCATGATCCTTATGTATGCGGCTCACCTCGGTAAACGGCTCGTGTGACTCGGCAAGATGGTTGGCGCATCAGATATCTACACAGAGTATTTCGGATTGCGGGAGCGGCCCTTCACGCTGCTGCCCGATCCTGATTTCGTTTTCTGGTCCCGCGGACACCGCGCTGCCTATACCATATTAGAGTATGGTATTGTTATGCGGGCGCCCATCACGGTGCTGACCGGTGAGGTCGGTGCGGGCAAGACCACCCTCTTGCAGCACCTGCTGAACTCCATCCAAGACGATACGACCATCGGGCTGATCTCGAACGCCCAGGGCGATCGAGGTGATTTGCTGCGCTGGGTTTTGAATTCATTTGGAATCGAGACGGGCCGCGACCTTGACTATGTCGGCATGTTCCAGCTGTTGCAGGACTTCTTATTGGGGGAATACGCCGATGGTCGCCGCGTCATCATCGTGATCGATGAGGCACAGAACCTGACTGCGGAAGTGCTTGAAGAACTTCGCATGTTGACCAACATCAATACCAACAAGGATGAGTTGTTGCAGCTGGTCCTTGTCGGTCAGCCGGAATTACGGGCTAAAATCGTCCGACCGGAACTGAGCCAGTTTGCTCAGCGGGTCGTTGCAAGCTATCATCTGCTTCCGATGTCGGAAGACACGGTATCACAGTATATCAAGCATCGCCTGAAACATGCAGGCGGCAAAGGTGATGAGTTCACGAAGGAAGCTGTGGAGCTTGTCTATCAACATACCGGCGGGGTGCCCCGTCTTGTGAACAAGTTATGTGATTTTGCCATGGTATATGCCGCGATGGGGGAAGAGCGGAGTATTACCGAGACAACCGTACAACAAGTCATCAGCGATGGCGTTTTCGTCACTGCGATTACCCTCACCGAACGAGCTGCTGAATGAACCCGGAACTTCGCTACTACCTCTCCGTTTTCTTCAAACGCTTTCCGCTGTTTGTCTTTGTGACATTGTTCGTGGCCGTACCGGCGGTGATGTTTTCCTTCTTGCTGCCACCGACATATTCGGCGCAGGCCCTGCTTTTGTATGAGCGAAGCCAGTTGAACGAAGATACCGGTCGGCGTGGTGGCGGATCTTTCCGACCCGCAGAAGAATTGCAAAAGGTGCGTCAGCAGCTTTTGACCCGTCAGATCCTGATCGATATCGCCCGTGATCATAACGTGTTCGAAGGGATCCGGACCATGCCGCCGGATCAGATCGTCAGCTCCATGCGGGCCAACACCACGATCAACAACAATACCGGCCGCGACAGTGCCACCTTCATGCGCGTGCGATTTGAAGGGCGCAGTGGCACGATCGCCTCCGCGGTGGCCAACGACTATGTTACGCGGATACAAGATTTGTCAGCCCGTGCACAGCGTGATCGATCAGGTGGAACAACGGCGTTTTTCGAGCAGGAGGTAAACCGCCTCAGCAACGAACTTGCACTGAAGAGTGCTGAGATCGTGGAATTCAAAAATGAGAACCCCGAAAACCTACCGGAGCGGCTTAATTTCCAACTGAACGAGCAATCGCGGTTGCAAGAACGCGTCACTCGGTTGGAACGCGATATCGACTCGCTTCGTGATCGGCGCAACCGGATCGTATTGATCTACGAAAACTCCGGATCGGTCGAAACCACCGAGAGGCGGAGCCCCGATGAGGCGCGTTTGGCCAATCTGGAAGCTGAATTGGACGAGTTGCTGATTGTTTTGTCCCCGCAGAACCCCCGCGTGTCAGTGCTGCAAGCTCGGGTCGATCGTCAGCGTGAAAAGGTTGCGGCACAGCTCTCCGCGACCTCCATCGACGGGGAAACCGACACCGATGCCAACGCGCCCCTTGATCGTGATGCCGCGCTGTTCCAGGCCGAACTGGATGAGATCGATGCGCGCATCGCCGACAATGAGGCAGAACTGACGGCAACGCAGAAGCGTCTCATCGAATTGGATGACTCGATCACCCGGACACCTACGGTTGCGATCACGCTTGACGGTTTGGAGCGGGAGAAAGATGCAATTCAGCGACAATACGACATCGCCGAAGGCAACCTAGCCAGGGCGGCTTTGGAGGAACGCAAGATCACCGGCGCCCTGTCGGCCCGCTTTGTGGTGGTGGAAAACGCGGTTGCGCCCAATCAACCGTTCAGTCCAAACAGACCGTTCATCGCGGGTGCCGGGATCGGCGGCGGCCTAATGCTAGGCTTTGCGCTGATTGTGCTGCTTGAACTCATGAACAAATCGATCCGCCGTCCGATGGAGTTGACCAACGGCCTCGGCGTCGCGCCTATGGCCACTATCCCTTACATCATGACAGCGAATGACCGGCTCAAACGCCGCGTCTGGACCCTAGCCGTGGTGCTGACGATCTGCGTCTCGGTTCCGGCAGCCATGTATTACATCCACCTGAATTTGTATCCGCTGGATCGGGTGATCGACGCGTTTATTGAGCAGTTCCGCTCTTTGAACCTCCTCTGACGCGCGACGCGAGATCGGACGAACACGATGGAAAAACTGCAAGCGGCCCTCCAGAAAGCGCGCGAAAAGCGTGCGGAGACATTGAATGAGCCGACTCCGACGAAATCAGCCCGCCCCAAAAGTCGCCTGTTACGCAATGATAAACCGGATCTCACCACCCTTTGGGCCGATCTCGAACCCATGGATATCGACAAGACCCGGCTGCGACGCCGCAAGTTGTTAACCATAGATGCGGGACATGAAGCGACACCGTTCGACATGTTGCGCACCAAAGTGCTTCAGACCCTTGCCGCCAATGACTGGAAACGTATCGCGATCACATCGCCCTCTCCCGGTTCGGGCAAAACAACGACCAGCGCTAATTTGGCGGCATCCCTCAGCCGTCAGTCCGAACTGCGGATCATGTTGATGGATATGGATATGCGTCGCCCGGCCCTGTCGAACGCCTTTATGCAACGTGGTACCAAAAGCACGTCCGATGTTCTGGAAGGACGGGTCACCTTTGCCGATCAAGCGCTATGGATCGGCACCAATCTGGCGATATCGATGAATTTCAACGCCATGCGCGACCCGTCGGATTTGTTTCTTCGCCAACGCACATCGGAAGTGCTGGACGAGATCGAGAAAACTTACAAACCCAATGTGATGCTATTCGATATGCCACCGCTCTTGGTGAATGACGACACGTCGGCCTTCCTCAAAAACGTCGACTGCGCGATGATCGTGGTGGAAGCCGGTGTCTCGACCCTCGAACAGGTTGATATGTGCGAAAAGGAGCTTGCCGAGCAGACAAATGTCATGGGCATGGTCCTGAACAAATGCCGCTTCCATTCGGATGGTTACGGCTATTACAGCTACAACAAAAGCTACTGACGCGGGACCGGGGTTGCGATGATCCAAGCGTCCAAAATCGCAGTCATCATACCGCATTATAACGACCATGATCGCCTCCGCCGGTGCCTATCCGCTTTGGCGAAAAATGATCTGACAGCGGCAGAGGTCGTGGTGGTGGACAATGCCTCCCCCACACCCGTTGAGCCCATCACACAAGAATTTCCGCAGGTCAGACTGGTGACCGAACCGCTAAAAGGGGCCGCCGCTGCGCGCAACCGAGGCGCGGCAGAGACGACCGCGCCAACCCTGGCCTTTCTTGACGCCGATTGTGTACCTGCGCCCGACTGGTTGACCACGGCGAACGCCTTGGCCGCCGACAACACCGTTATCGGTGGACGCATCGATGTCTTTGACGAAACCCCTGCCCCTCGCAGCGGAGCCGAAGCATTTGAAACAGTCTTTGCCTTTCACCAACGCAGCTATGTGGAAGATAAGGGTTTTTCCGTCACCGCCAATCTGGTCACAACCCGCAGTGTGTTTGACCGGACCGGCCCCCTGATTGTCGGCGTGTCCGAAGATTTGGAATGGTGTCAGCGCGCCACGGCAAAAGGGGCAAGGTTGGTCTATGCCGACACACTGAAAGTCTCTCACCCGACGCGGATCGACTGGCCTGCGTTGCGCAAGAAATGGCTGCGCACCACGCAAGAAGCGTTTCAGTTGCAACCGGCCAACGCAGCCGGTCGGCTGAAATGGGTTCTGCGCGCAGCCGCAATGCCGCTGAGCATCGCGGCCCATACACCGAAAGTGCTGCGCCATCCCGCTTTGCGGGGCGCCACAGAACGCCGCGCGGCCCTGGCCACGCTTGCCCGTTTACGACTGACCCGCGCGGCCTGGATGTTGCGCCAATCCCTGGGAATACCGCTGTGACCGAACCCAAACCCGACCTTACCGTGATCGTGATCAGCTACAACACCCGGGAGCTGACACTGGCCGCGCTGCGCACGCTTTACGAAACCACCCGGAAGACGAATTTTAAAACTGTTGTACTGGACAATGCATCCCATGATGGCTCCGCCGATGCCGTGGCGGAGCATTTTCCGCAAGTTGAACTGATCCGGTCGAACGAAAATCTGGGCTTTGCCAAGGCAAATAACGTGGTGGCCGCCGATGCGACCACCGAATGGCTGCTCTTGCTGAACCCAGATACGGAATGCCACGAAGGTGCCGTGGACAACCTGATGGCCTTTGCCAAGGCAAACCCGCAGGCAGGTATCTACGGGGGGCGTACCGTCTTTCCCGATGGCTCCCTGAATATCGCGTCGTGTTGGCAAAAGATCACCGTCTGGTCGAACTTCGCCAAAGCCATCGGGCTCGCTGCAATGTTTAAGGGATCGGAATTCTTTAACCCCGAAGGTATGGGCGACTGGAAGCGAGATACCGTGCGTGAGGTTGACATCGTTGTGGGATGTTTCCTGCTGATACCCCGCGCCCTGTGGGATGATCTTGGCGGGTTTGACCTGAAATATTTTATGTACGGGGAGGAAGCTGATCTGTGCCTGCGCGCCAAAGCAAAGGGCTACAGCCCCATGATCACGCCCGATGCAGAGATCATGCATATCTTTGGCGCCGCCGAGTCGGTCAACGGTGAGAAGGCAACACGGGTGGCCAAGGCCCGCACCACCCTGATCCGCGACCATTGCAAACCTTTCGCTGCACCGTTCGGAGTGTTCACCATGTGGCTGTGGTCCGCGATCCGCCATTACGGGCTGTCCACAGCTGCACGACTGAACCCGGGCAAGTTCGCACATCGGGCCGAGCAATGGGGCGTCGTCTGGGCCAAGCGCCGCGATTGGCTGAAAGGATACTAGAGTATTTTTGCCAACACTGCCTGACCGTCTTGCGCACCGCGTCCATTGGCATGACAATAGGACATGACGCAGACCATTCCCACATGGCAGGATACCGCCGCCCGATTGATCGCGGTGGCGCGGGGCGCTGAGGCCGCCGATACTGTGATCAAAGGTGGCATTTGGGTGAACGTTCACACGCGTGAAATGCTGCCAGATCATGACATCGCAATAGCTGCCGGTCGCTTTGCCTATTGCGGGCCAGAGGCCAGCCATTGCATCGGCCCCAACACCCAGGTGATTGAGGCGCGGGACCGCTACATGATCCCCGGCCTGTGCGATGGGCACATGCATATCGAAAGCGGGATGTTGACCCCTGCCGAGTTTGCCCGCGCCGTCATCCCCCATGGGACGACCACCATGTTCACGGACCCGCATGAAATTGCCAACGTTCTGGGCCTGTCGGGGGTTCGGCTGATGCATGAGGAGGCAGCGCTCCAGCCCATCAACATCTACACCCAGATGCCGTCCTGCGCCCCGTCTGCCCCAGGGCTTGAAACGACAGGCCACGAGATCACGCCAGAGGATGTGGCAGAGGCGATGACATGGCCGGGCATCATCGGGTTGGGCGAAATGATGAACTTTCCCGGTGTGATCCATGGTGACGCCAAGATGCTGGCTGAGATTGCCGCAACCCAGGCTGCCGGTAAAGCCGTTGGCGGGCATTATGCCTCCCCCGATCTGGGCCCTGCCTTTCACGCCTATGCAGCAGGCGGACCAGCCGATGACCATGAAGGCACGTGCGAAGCGGATGCCATCGCCCGGATGCGTCAAGGGATGCGCGCCATGATCCGGCTGGGCAGTGCGTGGTACGATGTTGAAAGTCAGATCACGGCGGTCACAGAACGCGGCCTTGATCCACGCGGGATGATCTTATGTACGGATGACTGCCATTCCGGCACCTTGGTGAATGACGGTCACATGAACCGCGTCCTGCGCCATGCCATCGACTGTGGCTGCGATCCGCTGGTAGCCCTTCAAATGGCCACGATCAACACCGCCACCCATTTCGGGTTGGAGCGGGAGATTGGCAGCATCGCCCCGGGGCGCCGCGCAGATTTGATCCTCACATCGGACTTGCGCAGATTGCCTATTGAGCATGTCATCGCACGCGGCCAGACCGTGGCCCAAGACGGCGGTATCACTGTCGATTGTCCACATCTTGATTGGCCTGGGACGGCGCGCCAGACTATGAACATGGCGCGCGATGTGACGGTCGATGATTTCCGGATCGCGGCACCCAAGGGCTGCAGTCATATTGAGGCACAGGTGATCGGTGTTGTCGAAAATCAGGCGCCGACCCAAGCGCTAAAGGCGACAATTCCGGTTATGGATGGCAACCTGACCCCGGACAGGGATATCGCACATATTGCCCTGGTCGAACGGCATAAAGCCACGGGTCAGGTCACAAACGCTCTGGTCCAAGGGTTTGGTTACACGACCCAGATGGCACTTGCATCCACCGTAGCCCATGACAGTCACCATATGATCGTGGTCGGCACGTCCCCCGCCGACATGGCCCGCGCGGCCAATCGGTTGGCCGAAATCGGTGGCGGCATCACGCTTTGGCAGGACGGCGCAGAACAGGCGCTGATAGAGTTGCCTATCGCGGGCCTGATGTCCGACAGCCCCGCCACCGAGGTCGCCGCCAAGGCCGACCAGCTGGGAAATGCGATGCGCGCCGCGGGCTGCACCCTAAACAACGCCATAATGCAGCATTCCCTCTTGGCACTGGTTGTCATTCCAGAGTTGCGGATCTCTGATTTGGGTCTGGTCGATGTCACGAAATTTGCACTCACTGATCTTTTGGTGTCAGAAACCTGATTGCATGTCCGCCAGAAAAGGAGCTTTGCCATGACCGCCCCTCCCATCGCTCCGATCCTGACACCGCCTGATCAGGAAGCCGCGACCTTCACTGATGCAGCTCAGGCGGTTGATTATCTGGCAAAGCTCTATGCCACGGCGACAACCTTCCTGCGCAAAGCATTCTCTGAAACCGCCAGTGGAGAGCGTCCGGACCACCGATACCGAGCCTATTACCCAGAGATCCGACTGAAAACGACAAGCTTTGCCCGTGTCGATAGCCGTCTGAGCTATGGCCACGTGGCGGCTCCGGGCACCTACAGCACCACAATCACGCAGCCAGAACTGTTCCGGAACTACCTGAACCAGCAAATCGCGTTGTTGATCGAAAATCACGGCCAGCCGGTGGTGATTGGCCCGTCAGAAACGCCCATCCCCGTGCATTTCGCCGTGTCTGATGACAGTTCGATCACCGTGCCGCATGAGGGGGTCATGTCGTTCCCCTTGCGCGATATCTTTGATGTGCCGGACCTTGCGACAACGAATGATGACATCGTCAACAATTCGGCCTTTGCGCATGAGGACGGTTCCAACCCCTTGGCCCCGTTCACCGCGCAACGCATTGATTATTCCCTCGCGCGGCTCAGCCATTACACGGCGACACGGCCAAACTACTTCCAAAATCATGTGTTGTTCACAAACTATCAATTCTATGTCGAGGAGTTCGAGGCCTATGCCCGCAAAGCCCTTGCCGACCCTGCCAGCGGCTATGTCGCCTTTGTTGGTCCCGGCAACCAGATCATCCGTGACCCTGCCGGCGTAATGGAAACCCCGGCAAAGCTGCCGCAGATGCCAAGCTATCACCTGATCCAGGAGAACGGCGATGGGGTTACACTGGTGAATATCGGGGTCGGGCCATCGAATGCAAAAACCGCGACAGATCACATCGCCGTACTGCGCCCGCATGCCTGGCTGATGGTCGGGCACTGTGCGGGCTTGCGCAATTCGCAAAGCCTCGGTGATTTCGTCCTGGCCCATGCCTATCTGCGCGAAGACCACGTGCTGGATGATGACCTGCCCGTTTGGGTGCCGATCCCTGCCCTGGCTGAAGTGCAGATCGCGCTGGAACAGGCCGTGGCCGAGGTGACCCAGCTAAAGGGGTTCGAACTGAAAAGCATTATGCGCACCGGAACCGTCGCCACCATCGACAACCGAAATTGGGAGTTGCGGGACCAATCGGGCCCGGTGCAACGGCTCAGCCAATCTCGCGCTGTCGCACTGGACATGGAGAGTGCCACCATAGCGGCCAACGGCTTTCGCTTCCGGGTGCCCTATGGCACGTTGCTATGCGTTTCAGACAAGCCGTTGCATGGCGAATTGAAGCTGCCTGGCATGGCTTCGGATTTCTACCGCACACAGGTTTCGCGCCATTTGCTGATCGGAATCCGAGCCATGGAAGCCCTGCGTGGCATGCCATTGGAGCGTCTTCACAGCAGAAAACTGCGCAGTTTCGACGAAACGGCCTTCCTTTAGGGCCAAAAAACGACCCGACGCCACGGAAACTTAGCCAAAACCCCTTGATTTGCTGGGGTTCCCGCCACAAAACGTTGTGGCCGCACCCTACATGGCGTAGCATCACACGAATAAGCCCCAACAAAGGGTCAAGAACGAGGAGACCATAACAATGGCCAAACCAATGACCAAGACACAGCTTGTGGCCGCGCTTGCCGACGAAATGGGTTCGGACAAGAAAAGTGCAACCACAGCCTTGGATGCGATCACAGGGATCATCACCAAAGAGGTTGCCGATGGCGGCGCCGTTACCCTGCCCGGCGTTGGCAAGATCTATTGCCGCGAGCGGCCCGAGCGCATGGTGCGCAACCCGGCCACCGGTGAGCAGATCAAGAAAGACGCCGACAAGGTCGTCAAGATGACCATCGCCAAGGCGTTGAAAGACAGCGTCAACGGCTGATCCGGTCAGACAGTTTCACGGAAGACGGGCTGCTTTAGGGCGGCCCTTTTTCATTTTGAAGGGCCGGAAAACCGGTAAGGCAACAGAAAACACAAACGGCTATATCACGGGGATGTTCTGAGGTTTTGGTATGAAACGGTTCATTGACGCCACATTGGGCAGATGGTTTCGGCACTTCATGTTCGTGCTTGTACGGACGTATTATGCGTTATTCTACAATGTCAGTTGCACCAACAAACACTTGCTGCAAGACCAGCCGGGCACCCTGATCCTGGCCACCCATGTCAGCCGACATGATGGCCCACTGATCTCGGCTATCCTGTATTCGACCATGCGGATCAGGCCGACCGTGCATTACGACGAATATTACAGCTGGTTTCAGTGGTTCCCGCTCTACGTCGCCTCGGCGATCCCGATGAGCTCTCCCAAAACCTGGTCCGAGGAACGACGCATCGCACGAAAGGCATTCACCCTTGGGGTCATTCACAAGGTTTTGGCCAACGGCAACTCTATCCTGCTGTTCCCAGCGGGCCGGGTGCGCCGACAGGAAAAGGAAATTGTTGAGCCGTATCTGTCCGGTGTCCATGACATCCTGCGCGCGAAACCGGACATACCGGTTGTGCTGCTAAAGCTCGATGGGCTGGGGAAGTATCAATTCGCCAAACATGACAGCTTTTGGAGCTTTCTTGGGATCAGGAAGGGCCGCAGGCATATCAGCGTTGATATCCAACCCCTCACCGACCTTGACCCGGCAATGGCATTGCCGGCGTTCAACAAAAAAATCGAAGATCTTCTGAACGCGTAGCCCAATCTGCTGCGGGTGGTTCAGGTTCCTGGTCCGATACGTTAAGCGGGTCGAGCCGACATCGGGGGGACCAATTGGACATTCGTGCGATCTTGATGGGCCTCGCCTTTGCGATGATGTGGTCATCGGCCTTTACCTCCGCACGCATCATCGTCGCCGCCGCGCCGCCGATCAGCGCCTTGTCATTGCGGTTCCTGATTTCGGGCCTCATCGCCATCGCTATAGCTCGGTTCCTGGGCCAAACTTGGCGACTGACAGCGCTACAATGGCGCGCAACGATCGTCTTTGGCATCTGTCAGAACGCACTTTACCTGGGCCTCAACTTCTATGCGATGCAGACGGTGGAGGCGTCCCTCGCAGCCATCATCGCGTCAACCATGCCGCTTCTGGTGGCGTTGCTGGGATGGATGATCTTCCAAGATCGATTGAACAGCCTGTCGGTTATGGGCTTGTTGCTTGGCTTTGCGGGTGTCGCCGTGATCATGGGCAACCGTTTACAAGTCTCGGGCGGGGTCGATTTGACCGGTGTTGCGCTGTGTGTCATCGGCGCTGCGGCATTGGCCCTTGCGACCCTGGCCGTCCGCGGCGCGATAGCAGGCGGCAACATGTTGATGGTGGTGGGCCTGCAAATGATGGTGGGGGCTGCAGCCTTGTCTCTGATCGCCGTCACAACCGAAAGCTGGTATGTTAGTTGGTCAATCGAACTGATCATGGCCTTCGCCTATACCACAATTGTACCTGGCCTTCTTGCCACGCTTGTCTGGTTCTGGCTGGTGGATCGGATCGGCGCCGTTCGCGCCGCGACATTTCATTTCCTAAACCCGTTCTTTGGTGTTGCCGTGGCTGCTCTGCTGCTGTCGGAGCAGATTGGTCTTTATGATTTGATTGGCGTCACGGTCATCATGGTGGGCATCCTTGCCGTGCAGTTGGCAAAGACACGAGGCCCCTGACCACGCGGTTGTTATCAGGTGTCATCACTTAGAGGGATGACACCTGGCCATCGGTAGGGCACATCCCGGTCATGGACCTAATACTCGGATACGGCGCGGGCCTATTGACCCTAATCAACCCGTGCGTATTGCCGGTATTGCCCATCGTGCTGGCCGGCGCGTTGCAGGCAAGTCGTTGGGGTCCCGTCGCCTTGGCCGCTGGAATGAGCCTGGCCTTTGTCACCCTTGGGCTGGGCGTTGCGACCCTAGGCCAATCCCTTGGCGTAGACCAAGATACAGTAGCACAGGTCGCAGCCATTTTCATGGTAGGTTTTGGGCTGGTTCTACTGGTGCCGCAATTCTCGGCCCGCTTTGCCACGGCAACGGCTGGCATGGCAGCCAGCGCCGATAGCCAGATGGACAAGGTCGACGCGACCGGCCTACGCGGTCAGTTCCTGGGCGGCATGCTGCTGGGCGCTGTCTGGAGCCCTTGCGTCGGCCCCACCCTTGGCGCAGCCATCTCTCTCGCGTTTCAAGGGGAAAGCCTTTTCTGGGCCGGATCGATCATGATGACCTTTGCTCTTGGGGTATCCACCGTGATCCTGGCATTGGGCTATGGTGCCCGCTCAGCCTTACAACGGCGCAAGGCCTGGATGCAAAGCATTGCCATGCGCGCCCGCCCGATCCTTGGCATTGTTTTCGTCTTGGTCGGCCTTGGCATCTTGTTCGGCATCCATAAATTTTTGGAGATCTGGGCGCTCGACCTGCTGCCCATCTGGCTCCAGGACCTATCTGTCGCGTTATAAACTATCAGGAGACTACCCATGAAACGCCGCCATTTCATCGCTCTTTCGTCCGCAGCGCTTGTTGTCCCAGCGCTGGCACGCGCCACCCCAGCGTTGGACTACACACCAGGTTTGGCGGATCAGCGGTTAAAAGCCGGAGAAACCGTGTTCCTCGATTTCAAAGCGGAATGGTGCACGACCTGCCGGGCCCAAGAGCGTGTAATCGGCGCACTTTTGGCGGAAAACCCCGCTTACGGGCAAGCCATCACCTTTATTAACATCGATTGGGACGACCATAAACGCGATCCACTCACAAAACGCCTGGCCATACCTCGGCGATCCACATTGGTGGTTTTGAAAGGCGACCAGGAGCTTGGCCGCATCGTGGCCGGCACGCGCAAAGACGACATCAAAGCTCTGCTGGACACGGCATTGCAGGCCGCCGCTGTCTGACCACTCACTGTGACACGATGCACGGGACCACTCGCAGCGGCCATGGCATGAAGGTTCGGATGTGAACGTTGATCTCAACATCATATTCACCTGACCATGGCCAATGGACCTGGATATCGCAGGCGCGCTGATAGGCCGGTCGTTGAGCATCGCAGAGAATATTAACGCCACCGCATTGCACAGACACAGCGTCGCGTTACCTCCTGCATTCAGATGCGTCAGAGGTGCACTATGAACGAAGCGGTCCGTGACCCCGATACAGATGTCAGTCAACCCTGGGACAAGGATAACCAAGCGTGGTGGGACTGGTATGTCAGCCTTGCCGATAACGAGGATGAGATCACCACATTTGAGGCCGTCGCACCGCTGCCCGACCTTCCACTACCCTCTGACGAGGCGGTTATTGCGGAACTGGCCGCGCCCTATGAATTGACCGACGCGGATGTCGCGTTCTTTCACGACAACGGTTTCATCAAGCTCAAGCGCGTGTTTTCACCCGGCGCAGTGTTAAAACTCCGGGCAGAATTGATCCGCTTGCTCAAGGCGGAGTTCGGCGCCGATCCCGATAGCGGCGTACAAGACCGCTTTTTAAGCCTTGAGATGATCTGGCCCGATAATCCGCTTCTGCGCGCTTACGTGCTTTCACCCCGTGTTGCGCAGATCTGTGCGGATCTGCTGGAGGTTCCAGCGGTGCGTCTTTACCATGACAATGTACTATCTAAGCAGCCAGGATGCGGGCGCACGCCGTGGCATTTTGACGATCACCATTTCCCGTTGGATACCAATGACGTCGTCACGGCCTGGGCACCTGCACAGCCGATCCCACTGGCAATGGGGCCGCTCGCCTTTGCCTATCCGCGCAGCATCTGGGAATTGGTCGATAACGTGGCGTTCGAGAAGTCATCGACCAGCTATGACAAGAATGTTGCCAAGCTCTTTGCCAGCCACCAGGTGGCTGTCGACGAAACGCCGTTCGAGATGGGAGAGGTCAGCTTTCACCACAACCTCAACTTCCATACCGCAGCCCGCAATCGAACCGATCGCAGCCGGATCGTCCTGGCCAATACCTATTATGTCGATGGCGCGCGGGTCGTGGACTCGCCCACGATGGTATCCGGCGACTGGCAAAAATTCATGCCGGGGGTTGGACCAGGTGATATAGCGGCGAGCCCACTTAACCCGATCTGCTGGCCGGTGACGACGGATGAGTGAAATCTTAACGCGAAGTTCCGCCCATTGGTCCGAAGCCGGGCGCAAGGGTATGGAAGCGTTTTATCATCTTGCCACCGACGACTACCGCCATCTTGCGCTTGCGCGAAATTGGGTGGACTTTTTCGAAGCGGCCCAGGCAAAGGTCGGTGACCGCAGCTTGCGCCTTTTGGATGTCGCCTGTGGATCCGGCAAATTCCCAAGCGCGCTTGCGCAACATGGTAACCTTCAGACCGCCAAGATCGCGCCGATAGAGACCGCGCTACTGGACCCGTCCGCCTTTTCCATCGCAGAGGCGCGCGCGGCTCTGCCTGCTCCGTTTCAGTGCCACGGGGAATACGAGACAACCCTGCAAGCGTTTGATCCACCAACTGGTGGATTTGATATCGTATGGGCCACCCACGCGCTTTACGCGATCCCCCGTAGCGAGTTGGCGCCGGCCCTGGCCCAGTTCCGGGCGGCAATAGCCCCCGGCGGCCACGGGATCATCGCCCATTCGGCAGAGGCTGGTCATTACATTTCGTTCCATGGTCATTACTTATCCGCCTTTGATACACCCGGCGTGGAACAATATGTCCCGGCAGAGTTGATTGCCGATACGCTTCGCCGCACGGGTGCGGACGTGTCAGTGGAAGAAGTCATCTACGACAGTGTGGCCGATGGCGATGCGACAGAGGCAGTCGAAGGCTATCTGCGCCGCTGTGTCTTTGACGACACGATCAGCCTGATCCAGATGCAGAAGACCGAACCACTCGCCAGCTACCTTGCACACAGCCGTGATGCAGCTGGTTGGCGCTTTGGACAACGCGTCTGGTTACTGACCATCACCGGCTGACAAAACACCCCTCCCTTTATAAAAAACGGCCCGCTCTCGGGCCGGGAAAGCATCCTATGCATAATCTCTGCCCGCTGCGGACAGACTGGACCGAAATCGTAAGCCATGGAGACGCCCCTGACGCGACCGCGTTGCGGTCGCATCTGCGGGCCGTGCATCGCGAAAATGCCGGCTTTACCGAGCGTTGCGCCATGCGCTGCCGCGATACGGACGGGCGCACAAGCTATGATTGGCTCATCGACGCTGTTGATGGCTCACAACACCGCAAGATCCTGGATCTCGCATGCGGCTCCGGCCCGCTTCTGGAGCTTTGTCACCAACGGTTTCCGGCGGAGGTCGATCTGGTCGGCGTGGACATGGCACCCGAGGAACTGGCCCTGGCAAAGGCCAGGCTGCCTGTGGGTCGCGCCCGCCTGATCGAGGCGCAGGCCCAATCGATGGCCTGCCTTTCGGACAACTCGGTCGACATTGTGTTGTGCCATTGGGCGCTGACGCTGATGGATCCAGTCGCGCCGGTTTTGGCCGAAAGCGCACGCATCCTTGCCCCTGGGGGCCGCTTTGCAGCGATTGTTGATGGTGACATGGACATGGCACGCGGATACCGGAACGTCCATGACTTGATCTATGGATATGTTCAGGTCGAGTTGCCGCAATACGGCGCATTCGATTTGGGCGATCCTCGCGTGCGTGACACGGACAGCTTGGCAGACCTCACGCGCAGGGCCTTTCCCACCGCGTCCGTTGAGGTGCATCCGAATGTCGTGACCATGCGCGGATCAGCGGAAACGATCGCCGAAGAGGCAGCCGGTTTCTTTTACGCAGCTTTCGTTTTGCCGCCGGATCGCCGCGCCGCGATGCTCACCGACCTAGCCGCGTATCTTTGCGCAAACATGGATCAAGGCGAGCAGGCCAGTTTCGCAATGCCAATCAACCGGCTGGTTGTCACCTTGCCATAGTCGTTGTGCCAACCACAGGGATCGGGCAGTCGGAAGGGAGGTCTCCCTATCAATGCGTCCAACGCATTCCATGACAGATCTAGCTTAAATTCTAAGCGCGGCTTTCTACACAGCCCGTGTCACGATGGCCAAATGGGATGGTGATCGTCGATAATGTAGATATGGGAATGGCGCAGCGGGCCATGGCTATGACGCACGGGCTTTAACGCGCCACTTAATGTCGGATCATGGTGATCCGGATCACCATGGGCATGTTCATGCTCAATTTGGGGGTGTTCATGCTCGATCTCACGCGGATCCCCTGCCGGCCAGATTGCCAGGGCCACCAGACCGGCCCCGGCGGCAATGACTGCAAAAACAGCAAAGGTTTGGTCTAAACCAAGCGCCACCCCAAGATATCCCGCCATTGGGTATGTCATCAGCCAGCATCCATGGGACAACGTGAACTGCGCTGCAAATACCGATGAACGGTCCGTGTCGTGGCAGGATTGGGTGATCAGCAAACCGCTTGGCGTTTGGATCATAGACGCCCCGGCTCCTAGAACCGACCAGATGATCAAACCTGCTCCAAACCCTGGCCCGAATGCTGCGCTGACAAGACCCACTGTCAGGATCGCGCCACCTGTCAAAACCACCGGGCGGACCGCGACCCGGCGCAACATCGCGGGCATCAGCAACGCAACCGCCATGGATCCGACGCCGTAGGCCGCGAAATAAACCGCCACCATGGCGTCCCCCAATCCCAACTCTCCTTTCACCCGTGGCACGGTGTTGACGATCACAATCGCAGTGGCCGCTGCAACCGATACATAAAGGGCCAACAAGCCGCGCAGTCGCGGGGTCGACAGGTACACCCATGCACCGCGGGTCAGTCGCTTGCGAAAGGGCAGCGGCATTGTGTCTGGCAGCAACGCAGGCAAAACGACCGAGGCAACGAGCAGACCAGAGGCCAAAAACCCGATGGACGTACCAGCGAACAGAAAGTGAAAGCTGACGACGGTCAGCAGCAAACCCGTCAGCAGCGGGCTCACGAGCGATTCCAGATCATAGGCCAGACGTGAATAGGACAGCGCCCGTGTGTAGTCTTCTTCCTTGGTCAGGATGTCCGGGATTACTGCCTGAAATGTCGGGGTAAATGCCGCAGACAGCGCCTGAAACGCAAAGACCAAAATGTAGATCTGCCAGATTTCGGTAACGAACGGCAAAAAGAGGACCAACACCGCCCGGGACAGGTCCAGACCGATCAGAAACGCCCGACGAGGCAGGCGCGCGGCCAAGGCAGACGCCACCGGCGCAACTCCGACATAGGCGATCATCTTAAGGGTAAGAGCCGTGCCCAAGACAGCGCCAGCATTGGGCCCAGCCAGATCGAAGGCAAGCAATCCCAGCGCCATGGTCGTCAACCCGGACCCCAGTAAAGACAGGACCTGGGCCAGAAAAAGCCGACGATAGATCCCGTTTGAAAAAGCTCCTGCCATGCGGCTTAGTCTAGGGATTCGTAATGGCAGATCAACGGGTCGGCACGCGGCGTGGCGCCGACGTTCATACGCCGTTCGGACAGGAACGTTCTGGCAAAAAGCAAGCAACATCGCGTCGTGTGATAAAGGTAACCAAAGCTTTTCGAACCAGTTTGCTTCAGGTTCGTTAAAAGTCGAAGGTTACCCTTCGAGTAAGCAATTTTTCCTAAATATGCGCCATCGAGCTGAAGGCGAGCGCATGCAACTGTCGGAGATATTGCAGAATTTCCTGTCGTTGACACAGGATGCGATTGGTATCGGATACCGGGGGCCCGATGATCAGTTGGGCAAGCTTGTCTATGTTAACCAGGCCTATGAGGAGCTTTTTGGCCGCTCCGCCGAAGACGTCCTGGGCAGACCCGCCTCAATCAGTCACGACCCCGATACCTGGCAAAGCTATCTCGCCATCATCAATTCCAGGTTCGCCTCTGGAGAGAGCAGTTTCAGTACTGAAGCCAAATGCATTCGCGCCGATGGTAGCAAATTCTGGGCCAGCCTATCCTTTTTTGTTGTCCCTGACGATGAAAATGGCGGCCGCTACACTGCCGCCGTTTTCCGCGATATCTCTGACTTGAAAACACGGGAGGAGGAGGCCGAGCGCGCCTTGCGCGACCGCGAAACTCTGCTGCGTGATCAGGACAAGATGTATAATGAACTGCTGGCCACCCAGACCCGCTTCATATCGGCGATCAACGCCTATCCCGATCCATTCGTCGTGTTTGATGCGGATCTGAACCTGGTCACGTGCAACACGGCCTACAAACGGTCCATGTCCACTAACCCTGACGCCATTCGCCCCGGTATGCATGTACGTGAGGTGCTGGTCGAAGCGATGGATAGCGGAACCCTGCATGAACCGGAGCAGGGCCGCCAAGCCTATATGGACGAATTGCTCGGGCCAGAACGCATCGGACGAAAGGTTGAGGATCTGGAGTTTCCGGGCGACATCCATCACCGCATGCTGCGCAGTCAGGCCGAAAATGGTGATTGGGTCCTGATCCGGCTCGATATCACCGAACTGGTTCGTCAGAAACGCACGGCGGAGGAGGCGCAAGATCGGTTGCTATCGGCGATCAGTAGCTACCCCTCGCCATTTTCGATCTGCGACTCCAACGCCCAACTGATCGTCTGGAACCCGAGCTACGCCCAATCACTGACGAACAACCCGGACGAAATCCAAGCCGGCATGACGCTGGAACAGGCCATGCGCATCGGCGTGCAAAACGGTCGCTTTCCGGATGCCATCGGCCGGGAGGAAGCCTGGTTGAAGGACATCTTGCACTCCGCCCGGAACGGGCGCGCGGTTGAAGATATCACGCTGGCCGATGACACCCATCACCGGGTGCTGCGGTCCAAATCTACCAACGGTGATCTTGTCATGATCCGGCTGGACACAACGGAGCTTGTCCGCCAGCGCCGCGCATTGGAAGAAATACAAAGCCGCCTGATCTCGGCCATCAACGCATTCCCGGATCCCTTCGCCATCTATGACAGCGATATCCGATTGCTGACTTGGAACCCCGCATTTACCAAATCGCTGACGGACAATCCCGACGATGTCTTTGTCGGGATGAGCGTCGATGATGTCATTCGTCTAGCAGTTAAAAACGGGCATGTGCCTGCCGCAAAGGGTCGGGAAGCGGAATGGTTGGATGAATACGTGACGCCCGACATGCCGCATACGGGAACCGAAGAATTCGAGTTCGACAATGACAGGCATTACCGGATCATGCGGTCCAGGTCCGAAAACGGTGAACTTCTTGTTCTGCGGTTGAACATCACAGAGGCCGTGCGGCAGCGGCGGGCACTTGAAGACTACGCTAAGCGTTTGGAGGATGCCAATCACGAGATTACCCATAAGGCGCTGCATGACGAACTGACCGGCTTGGGCAATCGCCGCTATCTGTCAGACAAATTCGAACAGCTTTCGACCCAAAGACGGCAAGAAGGAGGAGATCTGGCCGCACTACATATCGATCTGGATCGGTTCAAGCAGATCAATGACACGATCGGTCATGCCGCAGGCGATCATGTGCTGGTGGACGTCGCGAACCGGATCCGGGTCAATGTCCGGCAGGAGGATGTCATCGCGCGGATCGGCGGCGATGAATTCGTCATCCTTTTGCTGATCCCCGAAGACAGCGACCGCCCCAAAGAACTGGCGCAAGCGCTGCTCGATGATCTCAGCAAGCCATCCTTTTTCGAAGGGCGGGAATGCCGATTTGGCGCCTCCATCGGTATCGCGCGCACCCCCTTGGCCAATGAAGAGGATCTGCTCACCAATTCCGATGTCGCACTTTACAAGGCCAAACGATCCGGTCGCGGGCAGATCGGCATATTCGACCGCACCGATATCGACGAGATGCGCCGCACCAAGAACCTTGCCGATGACATTATGCGCGCGCTCGAAGCCCGGGAGTTTTTGCCCTATTACCAGCCCCAGATCGACGCACAGACCGGCAAGGTCGTCGGGGTCGAAGCGCTGGCACGCTGGTTGCATCCCACAAAAGGTGTTCGCGCACCCGACAGTTTTCTACCCGTTGCCACCGACCTTAACATTGTGGCCGAAATTGATCGCATGATCTTTGAAAAGGCCATCATCGAATGCGAAGAAACCTTGGGTCGATTGCCGGAGCCCCCCAGCCTGTCATTCAATGTCAGCGCGCGCCGCATCCAGTTTGACGAGATCGCCGAGATCGGGCGCCTTGCGGGTGGCTATTCGGGCAAGGTCGCGTTCGAGTTGCTGGAAACCATTTTCCTGGAGGAGGAAAGCGATGCGTTTCTGATGCAGCTTGATCAGTTGCGCGATATGGGAATTTCCCTCGAAGTTGACGATTTCGGCAGCGGGCGGGCCTCCATCGTGGCTCTGCAACGGATCGCACCTGATCAACTCAAGATCGACCGGCGGCTCGTCACGCCCATGACCGAACACAACAGCGCGTCTCGCCTCGTCCAGTCAATTATCGAGATCGGGAACGCGCTCCAGATAGGGGTCACGGCAGAAGGGGTGGAAACCGCTGAACAGGCCCGGATCCTGGCAAAGCTCGGAGCGCAGCGCTTGCAAGGATATTACTTTTCGAAACCGCTTAGCTTGCCAGGTCTGGTCGACTACCTCAACACCAGCACAGTCCGACGGCACCAAGCATAAGCCTCAGCCCTCTGCGATCAACGGATCCCGCGGTGAAGTGGCCCCTATAAGTGCCAGTGTTATGGAAGTTTCCGCGCGCAAAACGTCCCATAATGCCTGCAAACCCTCCTCTCCTCCGGCGGCGATGGCGAATTGCAGAATGCGGCCCAGAAAGGTGAAATGCGCCCCCTGACCATAGGCCTTCACTACATCTTCACCCGACCGCAATCCGGTGTCGTAAAACAACGGATAATCGGCACCGACCGCGGACTGGATCTCCCGCAAGGCGCAGATTGGGGCGGGCGCGCTCTCTAACTGACGGGCACCGTGGCTCGACACCTGGATCGCATCCACACCGGCCTCTTTCAGCGCCACGGCATCTTCCCGATACAGAACCCCTTTGACCACCAGCTTGCCAGGCCACCGGTCGCGCAGTTTTGACAGCATGGTCCAATCGGCTTTGGCCCGGCTCTCTGTCCGGTCGAAATCATAGCCGGGCATCCGGAAATTTGCTGGCTCTGGACGCCCTTTGAACAGCATCGCAAGGGACCAGCGCGGATGAAGTGCAAAATCCAGGAACTGACGCGGTCCAATGCGAAACGGCATGGTGAAACCATGGCGCAGTTCCCGTGGGCGGCGGCCCAGTTCCGGCACATCGACCGTCAAAACCAATGTGTCATACCCCGCAACCCGGGCCCGATCCACCAGCTTGAAGGTCCCCGTCCCGTCGCCACTAAAATAAAGCTGGAACCAAGCATGGCCCTCGGCCGCTTCGATCAGCGGCTCCATCGCGGTGGAGGCGACCGTCGACACGCCAAGCGGCACTTGCTCCCGCGCGGCCAATCGCGCCAGCATCATATCCGCAGCGGGCCCGGACAAGTTGCACATACCCATCGGGCTGATCCCGAAAGGCGCCCTGGTCTGTTGACCAAAGATCGAAACACCCAGCGATCGGTCGCTGACATCGCGCAAGATACGGGGCCGCAGCGTCAGCGCATCAAAGGCCGCGCGGGTGCGAACGGTTCCGGTTTCACACCCCGCCGCCCCATCGATGTAATCGAAAACCATCCAAGGCAGACGGCGCCGTGCCAGACGCCGCGCGTCGTCGCTGGAATGAATGCCGCGCGACATACCCTATCCGACCATCGTATCGCTGGGGCTCGGGTGCAAAATGATCTTTGGCGCAGCAACCTGGCCCGCGCGGATGTCCGCAAAGGCCTGCGCCCCATCCGACAGGGGGCGATGTTCGACCCAGTCCAGTGCCCCCAACCGACCATCAAAAATAGCGGCGGCCGTGTTCCGAAAATCCTGCGCCGTGTACGTATAGGTGCCGATAAATGTGATCTCCTGCAGGGTCATCCGACGGATATCCAGCCCGCCTGTATCCTCGCCCAAACCGATATGCAGGATGACACCACCAGGCCGAACCATCGTGCTGGCAACACTGCGGGTGGCGGCATAGCCCACACCATCGATCACCAGATCAGCCGCGCTAACCATGCCGGGCGGCACCGCGGCAAACCCCTCGATCTGATCCAGCCCGGCGCGGCGGCGCTCATTCGGCTCGATCACGCAAATATCGGTGGCCCCAAAGGCGCGCAAAGATAGCGCCGCCCCCACGCCAATCGCGCCACCGCCGATCACAACGCAACGCGCCGTTTCGATGGGTTGATCCAGCGCAGCCGCGCCCAGGCGCACGGCATGCCAACCACAGGCCAAGGGTTCGGCCAAGGCAGCGCGGGGCAGTGATATGTCAGCAGGAACCTCCACCAGATTGCGATCGGGGATCACCAACTGCTCGGCAAAGGCTCCCTCACGTGGCGGCATCGAAATGATCGCACGGTCTGGGCACAGGTTGTCACGGCCTGTCAGACAGGCGCGACATACCCCGCAAGTCACCAGCGGATTGACCGTCACCCGCGCACCCGATCCAACAACATGGCCCGCCGCCTCATGCCCCAGGATCAAGGGCGCCGGACGCCGCACATCATGGCCAAGAAATGCGTGCATGTCAGATCCACAAATGCCCACGGCAGCGATCTGGACCACGCTTTCGCCCGGCCCCGGCAGCGGGTCCGGGACATCCCGGTAGGCCAGGGTTTCTACAGCATCATAGACAAGTGCTTTCATCTGGCGCGGCTCCTCGCCCAATTTGGTGGCACAGTCAGCCCGGCCAAGCCAGAAAAACCGGCGTTATTCCTGACCGACAAACGCCGCGCAGATCGGGCTTTCAGGATCTTTCAGCCCAGCGACGATCGAGAAATGATGATGCCCGTCCTCTGTCACACAACGTATGTCAGCCCCCAACCCGTCCCACATCATCGCCAGCAATCGGGACTGGCGCACAAATTCAGGGCGTTCCTCACCGCCAACCCAGGTCGTGACCGCCGCATTGGTCAGCGGTTCGCACAAAGCAGCACTTTCAGCCACGGCTTCAGCGGTATCGAGCCCCAGGGTCTCGTTCATTTTGGTGCGCATCAACGGCCGCAGATCATGCAAACCACTGATGGACAGGGTATGGTCAACACGGTCCAAAACCCCAAGGGGGAGCGGCGTGTCACCGCACACCATCCGGCTGACCAGATGCCCGCCTGCCGAATGACCGGCCAGCCGAATCGGGCCCGCCAAACAGCCAGCAGCCACCGTTACCGCCGCCCCAATCTGGCGGGTCATCGTCGCAACCCGCGCCTCCGGCGCCAAGGTATAGCTGGGCAGGCAAACAGCCCAGCCCGCGGCGCGCGCGCCCTCGGCCAGATGGGTCCAGTCTGATTTCGACAGCCGCATCCAGTAACCACCATGGACGAAAACGGCCAAGCCGTGCGGTGTGCCATCCGGCCAGATCAGGTCGAAACGCGCCCGGTCCGCATCGCCATAGGGGATATCTTGCTCGATCCGGACACCGCTGGCCCGGTAAGCCGCCGCCTCCGCCGCCCATTTACCGGGCAGCGCCTCCGACCCTGGCACATGCGCCATGTTGGCATAGGCATCATCCCAATCCCGCGTCATCTCAGACGGCTTCCAATGCCAGCGCGACGCCCTGGCCAACGCCGACACATAGGGTGCACAACGCCCGGCACGCGGTACCCTCGGCCACCGCGCGTGCCGCCGTTCCGATCAGCCGCGCCCCGGTCATGCCCAACGGGTGACCCAGCGCAATCGCCCCGCCATGGGGGTTGATATGATCGGCCATCGGATCCAGCCCCAGTTCCCGGCAAACGGCAATGGCTTGCGCAGCGAAAGCCTCGTTCAACTCGATCATGCCGAAATCAGCAGGTGTCATTCCCAACCGCGCGCACAGCTTTTGCGTCGCTGGCACCGGCCCGATCCCCATGACGCGCGGCGCAACACCCGCGCTGGCCGCGCCCATGATCTGCGCCATCGGCACCAATCCATGATCCGCAACAGCGCGGTCCGAAGCGAGCAAGACCGCCGCCGCCCCGTCATTCACGCCCGAGGCATTGCCCGCGGTCACCGTCCCACCCTTGCGAAACGGGGTCTTCAGCGCCCCCAGTTTCTCAAGCGTGGTCTGCCGCGGATGCTCGTCCTCCACCACCCGCATAGGATCACCGCGCCGCTGGGGCACTTCCACGGGGATGATCTCCCCGGCATGCCAACCGGCGGCGGCGGCAGCACGGGTCTGGCTTGAGAGCGCAAACGCATCCTGATCGGCCCGGCTGACGCGATAATCCTCGGCCACATTCTCCGCCGTCTCGGGCATGGAATCGATACCATACTGATCGGCGATCACCTGATTGACGAACCGCCAACCAATGGTCGTGTCCTGCACCTGCGCCGTGCGGGCAAACGCAGACTCGGCCTTGCCCATGACAAACGGCGCGCGGCTCATGCTTTCGGCGCCGCCCGCCAGGATCAGATCGGCCTCCCCGGCGCGGATCTGCCGGGTGCCTGCTATCACCGCATCCATCCCGCTGGCACAAAGCCGGTTCACGGTCAGCGCGGGCACGGCCTCTGGCAACGGCGACAGCAACACCGCCATCCGCGCAACATTGCGGTTATCCTCGCCCGCCTGATTGGCCCCGCCCAGGATGACCTCATCCAGCCGCGACCAATCCAGATCACGCCGGCCCACAAGGGCGGTCAAAGGAAGTGCGGCCAGATCATCGGCCCGGACCGCAGCCAGCCCCCCGCCATACCGGCCAATGGGCGTACGCGCGTAATCACAGACATAGACCTTGGTCATCATGCTTTCATCTCCTCAAGCCACCCCCAGGAACTGCTCGCTGGTCTCGTGGTCCAGGTCTGCAAAGGCGCCCGACCACACCGTTCGCCCCCGCTCCAGGATGACCGCACGGTCACAGATCTGGCGCAACTCGGCCAGGGATTTGTCAATCACGATGATTGCCAACCCCGTCTCGCGTTTCAGGTCTGCAATCGCCGCCCAGATCTCCTGGCGGATGATCGGGGCCAGCCCCTCCGTCGCCTCATCAAGGATCAACAGGCGCGGATTGGTCATCAGGGCCCGCCCGATCACCAGCATCTGCTGCTCACCCCCCGACAGCGACGCGGCCCGCTGCGCCCGCCGCTCGGCCAATCGCGGAAACATCGCCGTCACCCGGTCCAGATCCCACGGGCCGGGGCGCGCAGCGGCGATCAGGTTCTCGGCCACGGTCAGATCGGCAAAGCACCGGCGCCCCTCGGGCACCAGACCAACGCCCAGCCGCGCCACCTGATGGCTGCGCAGCCGGCTCAGGTCATGCCCATCAAAAATCAACCCACCTTGGGCCGGCAACATCCGGCAAATGGACTTTACCGTCGTGCTTTTGCCCATCCCGTTGCGGCCCATCAGCGCCAGAACGTCGCCCGCATCCAATGACAGATCCACACCGAACAGGGCCTGACTGGCGCCATAAGAAGCCTCCACCCCCGTCAGATCCAGCAGGCTCACGCGCCTTCCCCCAGATAGGCGTCGCGCACAGCCGGGCTGCGGCGGATCTGATCGACCGTTCCGGTCTCAATGATCTGACCATAAACCAGCACGCTGATCCGGTCCGCCAGGGTAAAGACCGCATCCATGTCATGCTCCACCAGCAGGATAGGTGCATCAGCGCGCAACGCGCTCAGCAAATCGGTCAGCAATTTGGAACCTTCGCCGCCAAGCCCCGCCATGGGTTCGTCCATGATAAAGGCCTTGGGCGACAGAGTCAGCGCCAGCGCGACCTCTAATTGCCGCCGTTGACCATGGCTCAACGCCGCCACACGTGCCGCGCGCACATCCTGCAACCCGACCCGTTCCAGCGCAGCCTCGGCCCGGTCCCGCAGATCCTGGTCGCCCAGGGCGGGCCGCAAGAACCGCCACGGCCGCCCAGCTGCCCCCAGCGCGCCAAGCATGGCGTTTTGCAGAACCGTATCTTCCATCGCCAGGGCCGAGATCTGGAAGGTCCGCGCCAACCCTGCCTGCGCCCGGCGGCGCACCGTGTCATGCGTAACGTCCCGGCCCAGCAGCTCAACTCGCCCGGCATCGGATGCCATGCTACCGCAAAGCTGTGCGATCAAGGTCGATTTGCCCGCCCCGTTCGGCCCGATCACAGCGTGAATTTCACCGGGCCGCACATCGATAGAGACGTCATGTGTCGCCTGCACCGCGCCAAAGCTTTTGCACAGGCCATGTGCTGACAGAACTGCCTCAGCCATGGGCGCGCGCGACCAGCCCGACGATGCCGCCGCGGGCAAACAGCACCACGCCCAACAGGATGGCCCCCAGATAGATGTGCCAATAATCACTCAAACCGCCCAGCCAATGCTCCAACAGAACAAAGGCCGCGGCGCCAATCACCGGCCCAATCAGGCGCGCAACCCCACCAAGTATGACAAAAATGATGATCTCTCCCGACATCTGCCAGCTGAACATGGTCGGGCTGACAAACCGGTTCAGGTCCGCGAACAGCGCCCCTGCCAGCCCGGTAACCGCGCCGGAAATCACAAAGGCGACCAGTTTCAGTCGAAAAGGGCTCAGCCCCATCGTCTCCACCCGGTGGGGCACCTGCCGCGCCGCATTTAGCGCCAGACCAAAGGGGGACCGGGCCAGCAGCGCATTGAACCCCAGCACCGCACAAAGCAGCGCGAAACATATTGCAAAGAACTGGATCGGATCGAGCGTGTTCAACCCGGGAAAGCCGTTGCGCACATAGATCGACAGACCATCCTCGCCGCCATACTGCGCCCAGCTGATGGAAAAATAGTAAAACATCTGACCAAAGGCCAAGGTGATCATGATGAAATACACGCCCGACGTTCGCAGCGACAACAGCCCGATCAGCAAGGCGGCCAGAGTCGAGGTTGTGACCGCCACCAGCCAGATAACCGGCATCGATTTGGTTCCATCGATCGGAAACGGCCATTCGGCCAGCGGGGTAAAGGTCTGCGCGTGATAGGCCAAAATGCCCATCGCATAGCCACCGATCCCGAAAAACACCGCATGGCCCAGGCTGACCAACCCGCCCAGGCCCAGCGCGATGTTCAGGCCCACCGCGGCCAAGGCAAAAATGACAGCGCGGGTGACAAGCGTGATGATGAACGGCTCATCCACCACCAGGGCCCAGATCGGCACTGCCACCAGCGCCGCCAATATGCCCAGGTTCAACCACCGCTCCGGGATCATGCGCGCTGCCCGAACAAACCTGTGGGCCGCCAGATCAGAATAGCTCCCATCAGGATGTAAATCGCCATGGAGGCTAAGGCGGATCCGGTCGATGTCGCCCCCGCAGGCTCCAGAAACAGGCGGAACAGCTGCGGCAGGAACAC
Organism: Actibacterium sp. 188UL27-1; assembly: GCF_016901225.1. GTDB lineage: Bacteria > Pseudomonadota > Alphaproteobacteria > Rhodobacterales > Rhodobacteraceae > 188UL27-1. The sequence continues at coordinate 94,527 of NZ_JAFEUL010000012.1, forward strand.
ACCGCCTAGCGTATCCGTCAGTCCGACGATCAGCGCCCCGATAAACGCGCCCTGGATCGACCCGATGCCGCCGATGACGATCACCACAAAGGCCAGGATCAGCACCGGCTCCCCCATCCCCACCTGCACCGACTGGATCGCACCGACCAAGGCACCGGCCAGTCCCGCCAAGGCAGCACCGATGGCAAAGACCAGCGTATAGAGGTTTGAGATATTGACGCCGAGTGCCGCAATCATCTCCCTGTCATTCTCACCGGCGCGGATCTGGATACCCAGCCGGGTCTGCTGGGTCAGCAGCCACAGCAGCAACCCGACCACCATCCCGATGCCGATCAGAACCAGCCGGTAAAGCGGGTATTGAATGCCACCCGGCAGGCTGACCGGCCCCGACAGATAATCCGGGATGTCCAGAAACAGCGGAAAAGATCCAAACACCCAACGCACCCCTTCGGAGAAGATCAGGATCAGTGCGAATGTTGCCAGCACCTGATCCAGATGGTCCTTGGCGTAAAGCCGCCGGATCACCACCACCTCGATCAGCACACCTGCGATGGCCGCCGCCGCCATCGCCGCGACCATGGCCAGCAGGAACGACCCCGTCGCCCCTGCCACGGCGGCGGCGGCAAACGCACCGACCATGTAAAGGGAGCCATGGGCCAGGTTGATCAACCCCATGACCCCAAAGATCAGCGTAAGGCCAGCAGCCATCAAAAACAGCATGACACCCAGTTGCAGCCCGTTCAGGATCTGCTCGATGATCAGGATCGCCGACATCTCGGGCCGCGGGTCAGCGCCGCTTACATCTTACACTCAGCGGCATAGGCATCGGCGTGATTTTCAAGGGCCACACCGATGATCTTGTTGGTGAAGACATCGCCCTCTTTCACCACCTCGCGGGCATAGATCGTCTGGATCGGGTGCTGGTTCAGGCCAAACGCGAAATCGCCCCGGGTGCTGTCGAACTCCGCCGCTTTCAATGCTGCGCGAAACGCGTCCACATCCGCCACATCCGCCTTTTCCATGGCCGAAATCAGCAGGCGCGCGGTATCAAACCCCTGACTGGCATAAAGCGAGGGCAGCCGGTCATACTTGGCCTGGAATGCCTCGACAAAGGCCGCATTGGTTGGATTGTCGATATCCTTGTTCCACTGGCTGGTATTGACCACACCGAGGGCCGCGTCGCCCACGGCCTGCAAAATACCCTGGTCAAAGCTGAACGCAGGCCCCACCACGGGCAACCCAACCGCGCTATCGGCATATTGCTTCAGGAATGAAATCCCCATCCCGCCCGGCAGGAAAAAGAATACGCTATCCGCGCCCGAGGCGCGGATCTGCGCAATCTCGGCCGCATAATCCGTCTGGCCCAGTTGGGTATAGATCTCTCCGGCCAGTTCTCCCTGATAGGTGCGCTTATATCCAGTTAACGCATCCTGACCTGCAGGATAATTCGGTGCCAGAATAAACGAATTGCCGTATCCCGCAGTGTTCGCATAGGCGCCCGCAGCCTCGTGCAGGTTGTCGTTCTGCCAGGCCACGTTGAAATAGTTCGGATGGCATCCCTTTCCGGCCAGGGCAGAGGGCCCAGCATTGGGCGACAGATAGAACTTGCCCTGCGCCGTCACCGACGGGATCACCGCCATGGCAAGGTTCGAAAAAATGATGCCCGTCAGCACATCCACCTTTTCCGATTGCACCATCTTGTCGGCCAGTTGCACGGCAATATCGGGCTTGCGCTGGTCATCCTCGATTACGACCTCGATATCGTCGCGCCCCGATTGCTCAACCGCCAGCATGAACCCGTCGCGCACGTCAATGCCCAGGCCCGCGCCGCCGCCTGAAAGCGTGGTGATCATCCCCACCTTCACCTCGGCCAGGCCGGCAGTGGCCACCATGGCCGCACAAGCCGCAGCCAGCAAAGTCTGTGTTACCTTCGTCATATACCCTCTCCCCTTGTTATTCCGACCACCTAGAATGTCTTGAATGTGAGCGTCGTGTAGGTCCGTTCGATCCCGTCAATATCCAGCAAAGTGTCGTTGATGTATTTCCCCGTATCCTCGCCGTCCGGCACGTAGACCTTCATCAACAGGTCAAAGGCCCCGCTGGTCGAATACAGTTCCGAATGAAGCTCCCGCTGGGCAATCGCATCCGCAACCTCATAGGTCTTTCCCGGTTTGCAGCGGAACTGGATGAACACAGCAGACATGGATCTCTCCCTCGCAGATCAGACGCGCGCCAACCAACATCGCTGACGATTGCCACTCTGGGTGCCGCGGGCTGGCGGTGTAAAGACGATACTGTGCCCGCCACAGCCGCGACCCCCGGCAATATCCGATGGGATCACCCCACGGGCACGCAACTTCATTCATAATCTGTGGCAGGGACCAAAATTTATTTCAAGCAAGAAGTTTCAGGCTTGAAGAATTAAGGAATCCGTTACCAACGGTCCAAGGCCGCTTCGTCCGCGTCCTTTGCAGCAACCCAGGCATCACCTGCCGCTCCACGCTCCTTCTTCCAGAACGGGGCGCGGGATTTCAGGTAATCCATCAGGAACTCCGCCGCCTCGAATGCATGGCCGCGATGACGGGCCGCCGTGGCGACCATCATGATCTGCTCGCCCACACGCAACGCGCCATGGCGGTGGATGACCACCACACCCGCCAAGGACCAGCGATCTTCGGCCTCCTCAGCGATCTTGGTCAAGGCGGCCTCGGTCATGCCGGGATAATGCTCGATCAGCATCTCGGTCATCTGGCCGCTATCGTCGCGCACGAGGCCGGAAAACGTCACAACAGCCCCGGCATTCTGCAGCCGCGCGCTAAACGCTTCCAGTTCCGCGCCCGCCTGGAACGCAGCTTCTTGAACGCGGACGTCAACCACCGGTCATGGGCGGGAAGAATGCAACCTCCCGCACACCAGCAAGCGGCGCAGTAAAATCCGACAGTTCCTGGTCCACCGCGACGCGCAACGCCGTCAGATCGGCAAAGGCCGCGGCATAACGATCTTCGCGCGCGATCAACTCGGTCACCAGATCGGCCACGGTGGCGGCCTGTGTCTCAATCTGCTCTTTGGGCAGGCCGATCCGCTCACGCACCCAGGCAAAATACAAAACATCGATCATGTTGCAGCGCCCCCCTCTTTTAGATGCGGCCAGGCCTTGCGCAGGTAATCCCACCCGGTCATCAGCGTCAGAATACCGGCAACCCATAACAGGCCGATGCCGCCATACCAGCTGACATCCCATCCGAAATCCAACCATCGCAGGCCAAAAACATCTTCCTCACGTCCGGCCAGGATATCCTCAAACAGGGCATCATCCATGCCCAACGACAACATGCCCAGATAATGCTCGACAGCGCCCTTGGCGAACAAGACCGCAATCGCCACCATCTGCGCCGTGGTCTTCCATTTGGCCAGCTTCGTCACTTTCAGCGTCCCCGCCGTGTCGCCTAGGAACTCCCGCAAGCCACTGACAAACACCTCACGAAACAGGATCACGGTCGAGGGCAGCAGGATCCACGCATTCATTCCCGAAAAGCCAGTAATCACCAGCAACGCAATCACCACCATCGCCTTGTCCGCAATCGGGTCCAGCATCGCACCCAGCCGGGTTTCCTGCCCCCAGGCCCGGGCAAGCCGCCCGTCGATCCAGTCGGTCAAGGCCGCGACCGTGAACAAGGCCAGCGCAAACCAGTCCGCCCAGGGCCGATTGAAATACAGAAACATCACCGCAACGCCAGGCGCCGCCAGCAGGCGTAGAACAGTCAGGATATTCGGAACGGTCCACCGCATGGCGCACCTCTACCTGCTTCGCTTGATGAGGGAAAGACATCCCCCAAAAACGATATTGGACAGACGGTTGGCGTACCGCGGATCAGTCGAATCTCCCGGATTTATCATCGGTATCCAAAATCGCCAATTGTTGATCGCAGGGACAGGCGGCGATTTTCGCCACCGATATCTGGGACGGCAGCTTACCAAATCGTCACAACACCGCACGGTGCGTATGTATGGGATGTGTATGCTTTGTGCATGGCTTCTGCATGGCCTGTGACAGGGGTCAGGGCCGGTCGTGGAAGAAATCGTAAATGGTTTGCGCCATCGCTTCCGAGATCCCATCAACCGCCTTTAGATCCGCCAGATTGGCCCGCCCCACCGCCTTGGCCGACCCGAAATGCGACAGCAACGCCCGCTTGCGCGTGGCGCCCACGCCGGGGATGTCATCCAACGGGGTTTTGCTAACCGCCTTGGCCCGCTTGGCCCGGTGGGTGCCAATGGCAAAGCGGTGCGCCTCGTCCCTAAGCCGTTGAACAAAGTACAAAATCGGGTCGTTATGGCGAAGGGCAAAAGGGCGCTGACCTTTGCGGTAGAACTCCTCTTTGCCCGCATCCCGGTCCACACCTTTGGCGACCCCGATATAGGGCACATCCTCCACCCCCAGATCACCCATGATCTCGGCCACCGCGCTGATCTGGCCCGCACCGCCATCAATCAACAGCAGATCCGGCCAAGTATCTGATTTCCGGTCAGGATCTTCCTTTAACAGGCGCTGGAACCGGCGGGTCAGTACCTCTTTCATCATGCCGAAATCGTCGCCCGGAGTCAGTTCCGTGCCCTTGATGTTGAACTTACGGTATTGGCTCTTCATAAAGCCATCCGGCCCAGCCACGATCATCCCGCCCACCGCGTTGGTGCCTTGGATGTGAGAGTTGTCATAAACTTCAATACGTTGCGGGGGTGCGGCCAGGTCAAACGCTTCGGCCAGACCCTTCAGCAACTTTGTCTGGGTGGCACTTTCGGCCATCTTGCGGGCAAGGCTTTCCTTGGCGTTACGCAGAGCACCCGCCACAAGCTCTTGTTTCTCACCACGTTGAGGCACCAAAATCTCGACCTTGCGACCGAGTTTTTCGGTCAACGCCTCGACCATCAGATCCCGGTCCTCAATGTCATCGGACAGGATCACCTGCCGCGGCGGCTCCTTTCCGTCGTAGAACTGGCCCATGAAAGCCTGCAAAACCTCGGCCGCATTCTCTGTTCCCCCGGTGCGGGGATAGTAATCGCGGTTGCCCCAGTTCTGGTTCGCCCGGATGAAAAACACCTGAACGCAGGCCTGCCCACTATCCATATGGAGCGCTATGATGTCGGCCTCTGTCACGCCCTTAGGGTTGATACCTTGGGCGGATTGCACCTGGGTCAGAGCCCGGATCCTGTCGCGTAAGGCGGCGGCGCGTTCGAACTCCATCTCGGCAGAGGCGGTCTGCATTTCCTCCGCCAGTTTGGCTTGCACATTCGTGGTCTTGCCCTGCAAAAACCGTTCAGCATCAGACACTAAGGTGCCGTATTCCGCCTCAGAGATATGTCCGACACACGGCGCGCTGCACCGCTTGATCTGATACAGCAAACATGGACGGGTCCGCGCATCAAACGTCGCGTCGGTACAGTTGCGCAACAAAAACACCTTTTGCAACTGGTTCAGCGTCCGGTTCACGGCGCCAGCACTGGCGAAAGGCCCGTAATAGCTGCCCTTGTCGGCCTTGCGCCCTCTGTGCTTACGGATCTGCGGGAAGCCGTGGTCCTTGGCCACGAGAATATTCGGGAAGCTTTTATCATCACGCAACAACACATTGTAGCGCGGCTTGAGTTGCTTGATCAGGTTCTGCTCCAGCAGCAGCGCCTCAGTCTCGGTCCGGGTCGTCAGGAACATCATGCTGGCGGTTTCACGGATCATCCGGGCGATCCGCGCGGAATGTCCGGCGGGCCGTGCGTAATTTGATACGCGGGCGTGCAGACTTTTGGCCTTACCCACGTAAAGAACGCGCGCCTGCAAATCCAACATTCGATACACACCGGGCGAGTTATCTAGTGTCTTGACGTAGTTCTGGATGCAGGCGTGGCCTGTGACATCGCTTGGCCGGTCCTCTGCTACCTCAGGCTGATTTTCGATATTTTTCTCCATCAGTCGGCGATTCCCCGGCCCGGCTGCCCTCTCAGATCCCGGTATGCAAGAGTAAACCTGTCCACCGTTTCTGTGGATAAGTCGGAGGAGAAGTTTTTGTCACCCCAAATTTGTCTTTCAATTTCGGGCTTTTCCTTAATTTGCCTAAAAATTAGGCTAAGTTGGAGTGCATTGTTTTTAAAGGGAATTTTTTGTGAGCCGCACCAAGATCTTGAAAATGTTACCAAATTTCTAACACTAATGTGACAGCTTGAGGCGTAGTGCATAAGTCAACCCAATTGGTGGATCGGGCGGCTTTATTCCACCCCCAACACATCCGGTGTTTCCCAGCCCAGATGTTGGCCCCCGTCGATACACAGCATTTGGCCGGTCACGGTAGGCGCATCCAGAAAATATCCGACCGCAGCCGTGATGTCATCGGGATTCGCACCGCGTTCCAGTATGGTTGCGGCGCGTTGCTTGGCAAAATGCTCTGCCGATTGCCGCCCCCCCTGCAGCGTCGGGCCCGGGCCGATACCGTTGACGCGAATATCGGGCGCCAGGGCCTGTGCCGCCGTGCGGGTCAGCGCCCACAGCCCCATCTTGGCAATGGTGTAGGTCATAAATTCCGGCGTCAGTTTATGGACGCGCTGGTCAATCATGTTCACCACCAGCCCCCCGGCCACGGGCTCACCTTGACCATCCATGCTGGCCTTCGGAGCCTGGGCGGCAAAGTTCTGGATCAACACAAACGGCGCACGCAGGTTGGATTCCAGATGACGGTCCCAACTGTCCCGCGTCGCGGTTTCAACCGTATCGTGCTCGAAGATGGACGCATTATTGACCAGAACAGTCAGAGGGCCCTCCAAGGCCGTGGTCGCGCGGGGCACCAGGGCCTGGATTTGCTCTTCGTCCAGCAAATCGGCACGCACCGCAACAGCCGTTCGTCCCATCGCCGTTATCTGCGCCACGACCTCCTCCGCAGCCTGTGACGAACTGGCATAGTGAACGGCCACATCATGCCCTCGCTCCGCCAGATAAAGCGCAATCGCCCGGCCCAACCTTTTGCCTGCGCCGGTCACAAGTGCCTTAGCCATGCCCACCCTCGTAAAAAATCACGGTCATCAAATAAATCGCGTAAAGCGTCGTGAAGACAATACCGATCGTCCGACCCATGTTACGACCACGAAACACGAAGGGCAGCAGAAGGAGCGAGGCTGCCAGCATCACCCACAGGTCGAACTGCAGTACGCCCATGGGGACTGGGATCTCCCCCACCAGCGCCGTGATACCGATTATGGCCAGCAGGTTGAACATGTTCGACCCAATCACGTTGCCCAGGGCCACATCCGCCTGGCGGCGCAGCGCGGCCATAACGGTCGTGGCGAGTTCAGGCATCGACGTGCCGATGGCGACAAGGGTCAGCCCGATTACCGTGTCGGAGACATGGAGCGCCTTGGCAATCCGCATAGAACTATCCACCAACAGGTCAGCGCCAAGGGGTAAACCGATCATGCCAAGGACAAGGAACAGGGCGATCTTCCAGCCTTCGACCGACGGATCCGCCCCCTCGACCTCATCTTCCTCGGGCATGTCCCGGCCATTGCGACGATGGCTGCGAGCGGTGAGAAAGGCATCATACAGAACAAATCCAAGTGCCCCCAACAGGATAAGGCCGTGGATCCAACTGATGGGCCCAAGAAAGGCCACGACCATGAAAAGCAGCGTCGCACTGATCATGAATGTGTAGGTCTTGCGGGTCTCGCAGGCACCCGTATCAAGCCCCGCCATCAACGCTGGCACACCCAGCACCAATAGGACGTTGGCGATGTTCGAGCCGACCACGTTGCCAATGGCGATGCCAGGCACGTCTTCTAACACGGCCTGGATGGAAATGAGCAATTCCGGTGCCGACGTCCCAAAAGCCACGATGGTCAATGAGACCAGCAGGGCAGGTACACCGACGCGCAAGGCCAGGTTGACGGCCCCCTTAACCAATGCGTCGCCTGCCAGAAGAAGGATCACCAGCCCCAGGACCGCCAGGCCGATATCAAGGATCATCCGCGACCTTTCCCACAGGCACAGGGACCGGTTCCGATCAACGGGGCCTTGCAATGGTGACAGATCCGTTGCGATTTCCGCAACAGGCGCGGCGCGCGCAATTTGCCGAACATGGCCAATACGGCCATCCCGATCAGGAAAAATGTGACAATTTTAACCAGCACGTCAGAGGCCGTACCGGGCCCAAAGGGCGCGTTCTTCGACCTGCCCGATCACCTGCGCTCCGAACCGGGACAAGAGCGACTTGCGAGGACCGTAGATCGTGAACTTGACCTTTTTGCCAAAGCGGTCCTGCATGACGGGCTTGAGGTGACCAACGGCGTCGACCAACCCGACCTCGATCGCGCTGCCGCCCACCCAGATCTCCCCGGTGAACAGATCACGGCCCTCTGGCAGTTTTGCGCCGCGCCGTTCGGTGACCTGGGTGATGAAGTTTGCGTGGATCTTTTCCTGTAGATCCTTGAGCCGCGCGATATCTTCGGGTTTTTCGGGCCGGAACGGATCCATGAAGCTTTTCGAGTTGCCCGCCGTGTGAACCCGGCGTTCCACACCATAGCGTTCGATCAGTTCGTGGAACCCGAAACCGGCCGAAATTACCCCGATGGAGCCGACGATGGAGTTGCTATCGACAAAGATTTCATCGGCAGCCGTGGCGAGCCAGTATCCGCCAGAGGCTGCAACATCCTCTACAAAGGCAAAGACCGGGATCTTTTTCTCGTCCGCCAGCCGACGGATCCGCGCGGCGATCAGCGCCGATTGTGCCGGGGATCCCCCCGGGGAGTTCAACACCAGCGCCACTGCTTTGGGTTTTCCGCGGGAGAACGCCTTTTCAATGGCACCGCTGATACCTTCATCATTCAGGCCACGGGGACCGGCAGCAATCATGCCGCTCAGACGTACGACAGCCACCACCGGATCGGAGGACATAAACGGGATAAAGCGCTTCATGCGACGCGATGTAGGACTGCCGCTACCCGACAACAAGGTCGCGATTGAAATGGTATACCAGCCATGGGGATACTGTTGCCCGGATGCATGTCTCGACAATTATTTGGCGCAATGGCTTGTTGGCACTGGGGAATCAATAGGCCTGACATCCCTTGACCGCGCGGGTCCAGGCGCCGTAACGCACGCCGCGATCTGCCAGCGCCATTTGCGGCACAAAGCGGTGGTCGCGGTCCCAAGTTTGCGCGAATTCGGCCTGAGCGGGATACAGACCTGCGCGCATGCCAGCGATCCAGGCGACGCCAAGCGCAGTGGTTTCAAGCACGCGGGGCCGATCAACCTGAGCGCCTGTTATATCGGCAAGAAACTGCATCGTCCAATCGCTGACGGTCATGCCGCCGTCGACCCGCAGGACAGAGCCCACGTCGTTTTCCTCCCAATCGGACTTCATCGCCTCAATCAGATCGCGGGTCTGGTAGCCCACACTCTCAAGGGCGGCTCGGGCGATCTCCTCCGGGCCGGTATTACGGGTTAGGCCAAAGATCGCGCCGCGGGCATTGGCATCCCAGTACGGCGCACCAAGGCCGGTGAAAGCGGGCACCATGATCACCTGCTGGCCGTCATCAGCGGCCTGGGCCAGATCACCGGTCGCACCGGCCGTGTCCACGATCCGCAGCCCATCGCGCAGCCATTGGACCGCGGCACCCGCCACAAAGATCGATCCTTCAAGCGCATAGGTCACATGTCCCTCAAGGCTGTAGGCGATGGTGCCCAAAAGGCGGTTGCCGCTTTCGATCAAGGTGTCGCCGGTATTCAGCAAGGCAAAGCAGCCGGTGCCGTAGGTCGATTTCAGCATGCCCGGCTCAAAGCAGGCCTGGCCCACTGTGGCGGCCTGTTGATCGCCAGCCACACCCTGAATCGGGGTCTGGCCGCCCAAAAGGTCGGTTATCCCGAAATCGGCATCACATCCTCTCACCTCCGGCAAAAGCGCCATCGGGATATCGAGCATCGCGCAGATCTCGGCATCCCATTGCCCATCGCGAATATTGTAAAGCAGGGTCCGCGCGGCGTTGGTGGCATCGGTGACATGGACGGCACCACCGGTCATATGCCAGATCAGCCAGGTATCGACCGTGCCAAAAGCCAGCTCTCCAGCCGCCGCCCGGTCGCGGGCACCGTCGATTTCATCAAGCAGCCAAGCCAATTTCGTGCCACTGAAATAGGGATCAAGCAAAAGCCCCGTTTTCTGGCGAACCATCGGCTCATGACCGGCCTCTTTCAGCGTCTCGCACATGGCGGCAGTGCGCCGGTCCTGCCAGACAATGGCATTGTGGAGCGGCGCGCCCGTCTTGCGATCCCATAGGAGCGTTGTTTCGCGCTGGTTAGTGATCCCAATCGCTGCAACATCCATGGCTGTGGCCCCGGCCTGGGCCATCACGGCCGCACAGGTGCGCCGGGTTGTGTGCCACAGATCCATCGCATCATGCTCAACCCAGCCCGACGCGGGAAAATGCTGTGCGAACTCCTCTTGGGCCTGGTGGGCGGGCCGCAACTGCTGATCGAACAGAATGGCCCGTGTTGATGTTGTTCCCTGGTCGATGGCCAAGACATAGGTCATGCGCGTCTCCTCCCTGCGCGGTGTTGCCGCACACTGCGATCTGCGCAACCGGGCTGCAAGCCGGAACCCGCAGGGAACGCAGAGCCAGATGCACCATTTGGTTGCACTCGGACCTGATTCCATGCCTGATGGTGGGGTCGCTGACGCTTACCATCGGGTTGAAGCTGCCAGAACAGGATCACGCGACACCGATGCCGTCCGGCCACGGACCGCACAAATCCCAAATTATCGTTACACCCGCCAGGAGGATTCTCCAGATGACCAATCGTGATATGCAACCACCCAATCATCCCGCCGTAACGGCCTATGCCGCTGAGGTACAAGCAGGGACGCTCTCGCGGCGAGAGTTCCTGAGCCACGCCACGGCGTTGGGCGTCAGCGCCACGACAGCGTACGGCTTGATTGGGGCCGCCACGCCGGCCCGCGCCGAAAGTCATATGCAAGATGGCGGAACGCTGCGGATCGAAAGCACGGTCAAGGCCATGAAGGATCCGCGTACCTATGACTGGCCGCAAATGTCCAACTTCTCGCGCGGGTGGCTGGAATACCTGGTGGAGTATAACAGCGACGGCACCTTCCGCGGCATCCTTCTGGAAAGCTGGGAGGTGAATGACGACGCCACTGAGTACACCCTGAAGGTGCGCGAAGGTGTAACCTGGAACAATGGTGATGCCTTCACCGCCCAAGACGTAGCCAGCAATATCGAGCGTTGGTGTGACCGCAGCGTCGAAGGCAATTCAATGGCGAGCCGCATGGCGTCCCTGATCGACGAAGAAACGGGTGTTGCCCGCGAAGGTGCGATTACAATCGTCGATGACACCACCATCACGCTGGTGCCTGGCAGCCCCGATATCACGCTGATCGCCGGTTTTTCTGACTATCCAGCTGCCATCGTCCACAGCTCCTTCCGGGGTGATCCGCTGGACAACCCAATCGGCACCGGCCCCTACTTGCCTGCAGAGTTCGAGGTCGGCGTGCGTGCCGTTCTGGTGAAGAACGAAAATCATGACTGGTGGGGCAAGGGCGTCATCGGTGAGGCAAAGCTGGACCGGATCGAATATCTGGATTTCGGAACCGACCAGGCCTCCATCGTGGCGGCAGTCGATTCCGATGAAGTCGACATGATCTATGAAAGTCTTGGCGAGTTCATCGAGATTTTCGATGCAATCGAATGGACAAAATCCGAAGCCGTCACAGCCAACACGCTCGTCATTCGCACCAATCAAACGGCCGAGGTAGAGGGGAACAAACCATACGAAGATGTTCGTGTGCGCAAGGCCCTGGCCATGGCCGTGGATAATGCGGTCTGCCTTGAGATTGGTTATGCCGATCTGGGTGTCGTGGCGCAAAACCACCATGTCTGCCCGATCCACCCCGAATATGCCGAGGTGGAGCCACCGGTCTTTGATCCAGTGGCCGCCAAGGCGATGATGGATGAAGCAGGTTTGGGCGATTATGAGCATGAACTGATCTCAATCGATGACGACTGGCGCAAGAACACGACCGATGCCGTGGCCGCCCAGTTGCGGGATGCGGGTTTCAATATCAAACGCACCATTCTGCCCGGGAATACTTTCTGGAACGATTGGGCGAAATATCCGTTCTCGACCACCGACTGGGCACAGCGGCCATTGGGCGTTCAGGTCCTGGCCCTGGCCTATAAATCGGGCGAACCCTGGAATGAGGCTGGGTTCTCCAACCCCGATTTCGACGCGGCCCTGACCGAGGCGCTGGCCATCGCAGATGCCGACAAGCGGCGCGAGACAATGACGACGCTGCAAAAGATCATGCAAGACGAAGGCGTGGTCATTCAGCCCTACTGGCGGTCAACCTATCGCCACCATAGGGAAGGCGTGATCGGAGCCGAGATGCACCCGACGTTCGAGATCCACGTTTACAAACTGGGTCTGGCCGCCTGACACAAATAGGCCCGCGGTGCCCACGCCGCGGGCAATTCTCACATAAAGGGATCTTCGGCGCAGCGGTTGGCCCGATTGCTTCGCAAGAGCGTAGTTTCGCGACAGTGAACCATATCGCAGCCGCCCCAATGCATGGGTGTTGTCGCAACCTTGAAATTTGGTTCTTCGCTTGAAATATGGCACGTTACCGTTGCTAAGGATGCGCTATGGGCCTGCGCACCATACTGAAATACCTGTTGGACGCGCATTTCGACGGCGCGAGTGGCGGTTCCGGAGGCGGCCTTGGTTGGCGGCAAACGGTTCCATGCGCTAAGCGGCCAAACCTTTGAAAAAAGAATTAGTTTTGGACTTGAGCGCGTATGTCGGCATCCGCAGCACGGGGTTCTCTCACTTTGCGGGTCAGGTCCATGCGTTTGAACCGCATCCGATAAATTTTGACTTCCTCGGTCACACCGCGGGTCAGCGCCCAAATATCAAACCGATCAACACAGCAATTTTGAAGGCGCTGGGTGTTCGATGCCGACGTTTGGTGGTGCAATCCGTTTGATCGAGGGAAGGCATGCACGTTTGGGCAGGTTCATCACTGGGGCGCCATCGATATGATGAAAATTTTCGGCGGCCGAACACGTGGAGAAAGGCCGTCATGATCGCCGCGCACTATCTCGAGCGGCATTGCTTGTGACAAGCAATGGGGAGATGCCAGCCGGTACAAACGCCGATCTTATTTGAGATCCCACGCTCACGAATGACACAGGGCCGGCCCCTATGAATACAATGACAAAAAAGCCCCCAGGATATCAGATCGCGGGGGCTTTAACACCGTTTAGCTTGTCATGGTCAGCGGCTGAGCGCACCGACACCCGAGAAGCGGAACGCCTCTTGTTCCAGCCCGTCGATCTCTTCGGCGCTCATCTGATCATGGGCGACCGTGATACGACCCAGGAACACAAGCGGCAACTCATCAGCGCGGCCTTCCAGATCAGCCTTGATCGCTTCGGCCGTGGCCGCACCCACATCGTCACCCATGCGCATGGGCGTGGCATCCAACTCGCCGCGGCGGATCGCGTCAAGCTCAAGGCCCGTCCCACCCCAACCGGTTGAGAAGATCTCCTTCTCCTTTCCCATCGCCACCTGCGCCTCGACGCTGCCCATCGCCATGGCGGTGTTGGCGTTGTGGATGATGGTGGCCTCCGGATAGGCCTGCATGATCAGGCTGGTACCTTCAAAACCGCCCTCGCTTTGATATTCGCCGTAATGCTCATAGGCGGTTGTCCAGCCGCCCTTTTCCTCAACGCAGGCCTTGAAATCACCCGAACGCTGGTTGTCGGTGATGCCGGGAATGCCGCGGTTCATGGCCATGGTCACGCCCTCACCCAGCCGTCCTAGCATGTATTCACACATGGTCAGGGCACCAGCGGCAGAGGAGAAATCAAACCACGCATCGGGCTGCGTCTTCAGGTCTTTGAGCGGCGTATGGAACGCCCAGACATAGGTGCTGAACCCCTCATTGGCAGCCAGCTTGTCAATATTGTCAGCCTGGATGGCCAGTTCCGACGGACCAAAGATGACGTAATCGTAGAGGTCAGCGTCCTGTTCGACCTGGCTTGCATAGGTCGACTGCAGCGAATGTTCGATCTGTCGGCTTGCAAATTCCGTCGTTTCATAGGTGATGCCCAACTGGTCCAGCCGCTTGGTCAGGGCCAGATAGTTGCGCGCCCAAAAGTCCGACGTGTCAGCCGACGGGTAGATCAGTGCAATCTGAACCGGTGCCTCTTGTGTCCCAGCAAAGGCGATGGCTTCGGAACCCACCACCTCTTGCAGGGCTTCCAGCTTGCCCTCGGCATTCACCTCATCCGGGACCCAGTAGTCACGGTCGGCGATATCGGGCAATTCGTTCAGTGGCAGGGCGCTGTGGCCGTCGGCAAAGGCCGCGCAGGATAGCAAAACGGCTGTGAGCGCCGTGGTTGTCAAGATCTTCATGGTAGTCCTCCCAATGGTGGTAATCGCGGATATGTCTCATTCCGCCGGACCCGCGATGCCCGGGGGATTTATTGTGGTCAGCCGCTCGGCGCGGGTGGCGTGGCCAGCAGCCCACCGACCGCTAGCAGCAACAGGAGCCCCCCAATGATCATGGCGGTGAAGCGCATCAATTTTTGCCCGTCCGGCGTGTGCAGACCCGCAAACAAGCCTTTGGAGCCGTCGCGATCCTTCTTTTGCATCCAGGTATAAAGTGCGACCGAGCTGACGATGACCGCGCCCGAGGCGACGGATTGCCAGAAGAATTCGATCCGCAGGGTGACCAGGGCGTTGATCATCATCGACAGCAGCAAGACACCCGCGAACGAACCGAGCATCGACGCACGGCCACCGAACAATGACGTCCCCCCCACAACAACTGCCGCGATCACATGAAGGTTGAAATACGGGGCGGAGGTCGCCTGGATCGCGTTCAGCTTACCGGTCAGCATCACGCCCGCCATGGCAGCCGCAGCACCCATCAGCACATAGGCATAGATCTTGTGGCGGCTGACGGCGATACCTGTCATTTCGGCCGCGTCCGGGCTGGAGCCAATGGCGATGGTGTAACGCCCGAAATAGGTTTTCGTCAGCAACCAGTAGCCGCCGATCATCGTCGCAATACCAAGAATGACCGGAATGGGAACGAAACCGGGGATCTGGCCACGCCCGATATCCGTGATCAGATCGGGGAAACGCGCCAGGACCAGCCCCTTGGCTATGACCAAAGCGAGGCCGCGATAGACCAGATCCATGGCCAGCGTTCCGATCAGATCCGGCACGCGAAACTTGGTGATGACCAGCCCGTTGATCAGGCCCATCGTCGCGCCCAGCATGATCGCAATCGGCAAGGCAACCCAAGCCGGAAACCCGTATTGCTTGATCAGAAAGGCCATCAAGATACCACTCAGCGCCGCGATGGAGCCGATAGACAGGTCAATGCCACGCTGTGTTATGACAAAAGTCATTGCCATCGCCATGGGCATGTAAAGTGCCGCATCCAACAGGATCAGGTTCAGGTTGCTGAGCCGAAAATATCGGGCAGGCTCTGCCACGCCCATAAATAGCAGAATCGCCAGGATCATGACCATGGGGCCAATGATCGCCAGGTAGGGTTCGAACCGGTCAGCGATGGAGCGGGGTTGGGTGTCAATGGCTGTCATTTTGGTTTCCTCACGCCGCTTCTTCGACGCCAACAATCAGGCCCAGGACCTCTTGCTGGTTGCTGTCGGCGGTCTTGACGACGCCCACACATTTGCCCCGCCGCTGGACATGCACCCGGTCCGAGACCTGGAACACATCATCCAGCGAATGGCTGATGAGGATCACGGCCAATCCTTGCGCCTTCACCGTCTCGATCAGCTTGAGCGTTCGGGCCGTTTCCTGCGGGCCCAGGGCCGCCGTGGGTTCATCCATCACCAGCACACGCAGCCCTTCGTGATAGACCGCGCGGGCGATGGCGACCGCCTGCCGCTGCCCGCCTGACAGGCTTTCGGTCGGCGCATCCATACTTTTCAGTCGCACACCCAGACGTTCGAACAGGACCCGCTCCGTCTCGGCCCGCATGCGTTTGTTGTCCAGCATGGTGATGCCGGCAAATTTGGTCGTCAGTTCATTGCCCAGAAACATGTTGGCCGCCGGATCCAGATGATCGGCAAGGGCCAGCGTCTGATACACAGCGTCGATCCCTTTATCGATGGCATCGGAATGGCTGGCCATTTCCAGCTTTTCGTCACCCAGAAAAATCTCCCCCTCGGTCGGTTGATAGACCCCGGTCAGGATCTTGATCAGCGTGGATTTGCCCGCGCCGTTATCGCCAACGATGGCGACCACTTCGCCCGCATGGGCATCCAGATCGACGCCCGACAAGGCTGTCACGCCGCCAAAGCGTTTGGTGATGTTGCGCATTCTGACCAACGGTTCAGATGACATGACATAACCCTTTCAATGGTGGTTGTGCCCGCGGGCACCACGCCCGCGACCGGAAGGGTGACCTTACTTACCCCAAATCTTGCGATACGCGTCACGGTATCCATTGCCGGGGTCGAAGATGTTATCATCGCCACCATCAAAGCTGATATTGTCAGCCGTCACGACATGCAGGGGGGAGGTGTAGCCCGACCACTCCACGCCCTGAATGGCGCGGTTCAGCTCATCGACCAACTGCCAACCTTGCAGGTTCAAGGGCTCCGCCACGGTCACCGACTGGTACTGACCTGCCCGGATCCGCTGATAGGCGCTTTCGGATCCGTCGCCTGCGGCCACGGCCTTTGGCTTAGAATCTCCGGCAATGCCCGCTGCGGCCAGGGACGGCCCCATGAAATCAAAGTAGATGTCGTTGATGGCCAGAGAGTGGGTCCAGGCCGCACCGTGGCGCTGCAACAGGGCTGTGGTCAGCGTTGGCATACGACTGGACGTGTCAGCGATGGGCGTGTCGACATATTCCAGGACGGTGCCGCCCAGTTTCTCGATCTCTTCCTTGATCCGGTCGGCCTTGGCGATGGCAATCGCATAAGTGCTGTCAGTGAAAATCACGACGCCCGGCGCCCCACCCGCATCGGCAAAGGCCCATTGGGCAGCGGCGGCGGAAACCTCCATCGCGTCGGTGGACACATTGGTAAAGAGACCAATCTCCGCATCCGGTCCAATGACCGGTCCGGCATGCCAACTGACCATGGGAATGCCGGATGCCTTGGCCTGACCCAATGCGGCCTGCTGTTCCACGGCATCAAAGCCGTTGATGATGATCCCGTCGGGCTTCAGTGCCAAAGCCTGACCGAAGGCCGCTGTCCGCCCCTGGATCGAACCTGCACCGTCCAGCACGCGAACGTCCCAGCCGATGGCCCCCACGGCCTCTTCCACGCCGCGGGTCACGCCCAAGATGCCGCCGTTTTTCATGTCACCGGCCAACACGACGATGGTCTTGCCTTCCGCCGCGGCAGGCCCGTCGGTTGGGCCGTCCCAGGCGGTTTTCTGGCCCGCATGTTTCTGAACCGCCGCCATTGCATCGGCCACAGCATCGGCACTGACCGGCGCGCCAAGGCCAAGCGACGCTATCGCGGCCCACAGGAATGATCGTCTCAGCATAGTTTCCTCCCTTATGCTTCTTATTTCGGTGCGGCGGCCTTGCGCCGTTGGGCATAGCCCGCGATGCCAATGGCAATTAGCAGGGTCACGCCGTTGAACATGGGCTCCACCCAGAAGGCCCCGCCAAACTGTTGGATGCCCGAGATGCCCACTGCCAGGATGGCCACGCCCACCACCGTGCCAAAGACATTCACCCGTCCCGGTTTGATGGTGGTCGATCCCAGAAACGCGCCCACAAGTGCGGGCAACAGAAACTCCAGCCCGACCGAGGCCTGACCGATCCGCAATTTTGAGGCCAACAAGACGCCGGTGATCGCCGTCAAAGTGCCCGAACACATGAACGCCCCGATCACGTATTTTCGGGTTGGTATGCCATTCAGCTCTGCCGCGCGCTGGTTCGCGCCGATGGCGTAAAGGTACCGGCCGATGGGCGTGTATTCAAAGATCAGCCACATGGCGATGGTGATCGCCAGCACGTAAAAGCCGGTAATCGGCAGGCCAAGAACGAACGTGCCGTTCAGGGCAAAGAACCCCTCAGGCAGCACACCGACCATCTGCCGCCCGCCAGTGTGCCAAAGGGCCAGCGCATAAAGGACAGTACCCGTGCCGAGCGTCGCGATGAAGCTGTCGATCTTGGCGACCTCAACCAGCAGGCCATTCAGAAAGCCCGACAGCGCACCAAGCAGGATCACAATCGCCACCGCCAGCGGCCAAGGCAGCCCCAGCATCGTCTGCAACGAGATCGCCAAAATGTGCCATAGCACAATGCCATAGCCTACGGTCAGGTCGATCCGCCCCGCCGCCATGGGGATCATCGCGCCCAGTGAAAGCAGCGCGATAATGGCTTTGTCCGAGATGATGGCCCGCAAGTTCAGCAATGTCGGGAACGTATTCGGCAGCAGGACCGAGAACAGGATAATCAGGAAAACCGTCAGGATCACCAGCCCATAAACCGGCAGCAGGCGCAGCAATCGCGCCCCGGTGCTCAGCTTTTGCATCTCGGCCCGGGTTGGCTCCAGTGCGTTGGATTCAAGTGATTGCATTGATGCGTTCCTTTGCCGATCCATGGTTCCCGGCCGATGCCGTCTGGATCAGATTTTCGGTGGTCAGACCGGTGCCGGTCAGTTCATCCACGATCTGGCCTTGGCTGAAAACGATGGCGCGGTGACAGATGGCGGCCACTTCCTCGAAATCCGTCGACACGACCATAATCGCGACGCCGCGCGCGAGGGCCGCATTGAGCAGGGCATAGATCTCGGCCTTGGCGCCGACATCGACGCCCGCCGTCGGGTCCTCGCAAATCAATAGCTTGCGACCCGTCGCCAGCCACCGCCCGATCACGACCTTTTGCTGGTTGCCACCCGACAGGGCCTCAATCGCCAGGGTCGGGTCATTGGGGCTTAGCGCCACGTCCCGGCCGATCGCCACGGCTTCGTCCACTTCCGCCCCGGACGATTTGAACGACAACGCCCCACGCCCCACCGCCGCCGGATTTAGAAACGTGTTTTCCCGGATGCTCAAATTCATGGCGACAGATTCTTCCGTCCGGTCACGGGCGACCAAGCCAATGCCCGCCCTCAAGGCTGTTTGTGGGTTGGTCAGGTCTGGAGCCTTGCCCTGCAACAAGATCTTACCGTCGAAGGGGGCGGCCCCGAACAGGGCGCGCGACACGCTTTCATGCCCGGCGCCACGCAACCCGACCAGCCCCACAATCTCGTTACGATGCAGATCGAAACTGATCGGCCCGGCCTGCCCCGCATAAAGGTTTTGCACGCTCAATACTTTATCACCCAATTCTTGGGCAGGCTTCAGCACCTCGCGGGTTTTGCGACCCACGATCATATTCACCAACTCTTCGGGTGTGGTGTGATCGATGCTGCGCACGCCAACCATCTGGCCGTCGCGTAACACGGCGACCCGATCAGCGATCTGAAAGATTTCATCCAACCGGTGCGAGACATAGATCATCCCCACGCCCTTTTCCCGCAAAGGCCGGAGCGCCGTAAACAACCGCTCGACCTCATCCGCGGGCAACGACGCCGTGGGCTCATCCAGCACCAGAAAATCCGCCTCAACGGCCAGGGACCGGGCGATAGCAACCAGTGATTTCTCGGTCCGCGGCAGATCCTGAACCCGCGTCGTCGGATCAAAATCGCACCCCACCTTGTCCAGCGCCTCGCGCGCAAAGGCATCAACCTTGCGCCATTGGATCAAACCGGCACCCTTGGCATAACCCAAGGCGAGCGCGATATTCTCCGCCACCGTCATCCATTCGATCAGGCCAAGATCCTGGTGGATGAACGCCACCTTCTGGCGCTCGCCAAATCCGCTGGGGCGATGCTCATAAGGTGCTCCGTCGATCAGAACCTGCCCACCATCGGGCCGATGGATCCCGCCCAACACCTTGATCAGGGTCGACTTGCCCGCGCCATTCTCACCCAGCAGCGCGACAATCTCCCCCCGCGCCACGGCCAGCGAGACCGATTTCAGCGCGTAAGTGCCGCCAAAGTGCTTTTCGATCGCGTCGAAAAACAGCCCGTTTTGCAGGTGTTGGTTCACGTATCCTCCCAGCGTCACGGCTCATACTACCCCACATTCCTCCCGGTGAGATATTGAGTTACCCGTAACGTCCGCCTATCATTGGGACGAGATCAAAACCTGTCAATAGAAAAACGTTACGGGTAACATCAATGCAGGACGAAGGGTTAACCCTTTGAAAAACAACAAGGTAAGCCTGGCTGAGGTCGCCAAGGCTGCTGGCGTGTCAAAAATGACCGCCAGCCGCGTTCTACGTGATGAAGGCGGCTTTTCGGAATCGACCCGCGACAAGGTTATGGCCCAGGTCGAACGGTTGGGTTACTTGCCCAACCGTCTTGCGACCGTTTTTGCGGGCGACAAGAAATCTACCTTCGTCGGTGTATCGATCCCCGATCTGGGCAATGAAGTGTTCGGCATGGTGTTGGAAGGCATCGACCGGAAACTCGGCGCCTTTTCGCATCAAAGCGTCCTGGGCCTGACGCAACACGCGCTGGACCAAGAGGAAAGCTGGATCGAAACGGTCCTGTCATGGCAACCTGCCGGGCTGATCCTGACCGGTCGCTCCCATACGCCAAAATCTCTGGTCATGCTCAAGGGCGCGGGCGTTCCGGTGGTCGAAATCTGGGACCTCAACTCCTCCCCCATTGACCTGTGCGTGGGGGTGAACCATTTCGACAGCGGCTATGATATGGGCCGATATCTGACCGGTCTGGGCTACCGCAAGTTGGGCTATGTTGGCACGTCCCATGACACGGCCAACGCCGCGACGGCCCGCATGAACGGCTTCACAAAGGCGGTCCAGGATGCGGACGGGCAAGTGACCCGCCACCTGTGCCTACATGACGTCCCCGGCTTTTACCCCGGCTACTACGGAACTGAACAACTCCTGTCATCGGGCGCCGAGATCGAGGCAATCTTCTACCAGAATGACAACATGGCCGTGGGCGGCATCCACTATTGCGCCGCGCGCAACCTGTCCGTCCCTGGCGATATCGCCATTGCCGGTTGGGGCGACCTTCCAATCCTGTCAATCCTGCCCTACCGCGTCACGACGGTCCATGTCTCCCACTTGAAACTCGGCCAAGTCGCGGCCGAGGTTCTGCTCGCCTCCCTTGATGGCACCCCCACTCAGGATGTCCACGATATCGGCTTTCGTCTCGTTCCCGGCGCAACAACCGGGCAGGTCGGGCGGATCTGACCCCCAGAATTGGGGAAATACGCCAATGGCTCCATCTGAGGGACAAAGCCAGTTGCCCTGCCCATCCAGCCCCATTAAAGCGACGAGGGGGATGAAAAATGCAGGGCGGACGAGATGATATCGACCCCTTTGACTGTCGTGCTGAACGGCTCTCGCAGTTATGTTCAAGGCACACAGATGCTGGCGCGTGCGGCTGAAGCCCTCTCTTCATCCGGCGACGTTGCGCTCAGGCAAGCAGTGTTTCAGAACATAACGGATCATGGGGTCGCCATGACTGTATTGGGGCCGTCGGACACACCTCCGACCGATGCGATTGGACGCGCGCAGTTTGCAGATGCCGACGGTACGCAGATCAATGTCAGCTTTGAAAAACAGCCCGGCATTGCCCCCCGCGGCGATATCCCGGCCGGTTGCAAATGGAGCCTGATCAATGGCGCAGGCAACCATCCACTGGATGCGGAATACGAACTGGCCGGGCTGAAAACCGGCGAAGACGTTCTGGTTGCGCTGATCCAAACCATAAAGGAACGGCACCAGACCCTTGCCGGGGACGTGACCGATATCTGGTTCACGGGTCTGCGGCGCGCCGACCTGCAGATGGCCCATTTCCCGGCACCGGATGGCACGTTGAAGATCACCTATAATCGGTTGATGGGTCAGGACGGCGAATACCAGACCATGCAGTTGGTTCACTTCAACGGAACCAGCGGCCATGGGTTTGAGGCTGTGGTATCCTTTGCCTTCAAATCGCAGGACTTTACCAATGTCGCTTGAGGCGGTTGCATCCGCTGTCCCCGCGCTCCACCAGACCGTGGAAGAGATCGCCGCCCAATGCGACGCTGACGTTGAATTTGTCCGGACCAAGGTCGGCGTCGCCGGGCGCTATATCATGGGGCCGGGAGAGACCGGGATCGGGCTTGCCGATGCAGCCTGCACCAAACTGTTCACACAGACGGATCTGACGGCCGCTGATATCGGCTTGCTCGTTTTCGTCACGCAGAACCCGGATCGCCGGTTGCCAAACAATGCCGCCGGTCTGGCCCATGCGCTGGGCCTGCCGAAAACGGTCGCCAGTTTCGATCTGTCCCTGGGTTGTTCCGGTTTCGTTTACGGATTGTCGGTGACCGAGGCGTTCTTGCAGGCCCACGGCATCGAAAATGCCCTACTGGTCACCTGCGATCCCTATTCGCGGATCATGGCGCCAGAAGACAAAGCCACGAACGCTGTTTTCGGTGACGCTGCCACAGCAACGCTGGTCACGCGATCTGGTACACGCAGCGCCCTCTCGGGCCTCGACTTCGGCACCGATGGCGGTGGCGGCGATGCGATCCGCATTGATGCGGGTGGAGCCGCGGCACCGCTGGTCGCACTCGACACAGGTGACGGCCTGCAAACCGGCGACCGGGACGCGCATCGACTGATCATGGAAGGTCGCGCGGTCTTTAACTTTGTGAACGCCACGATCCCCAGCAGCATCGCCAACAGCCTGACAAAGGCGGACCTGACGCTTGACGACATCGACTGGTTCGCACTGCACCAAGGGTCTGAATACATGCTGGACTCACTCGCGCGCCGTTCGCGCATACCCGGTGAGAAGGTGCTGAAAAATATAGCGACCTACGGAAACACCGTGTCTTCAACCATTCCCCTGCTAGTCGAACAGTTGCTGGCACAAGGTAAACTTGATAGCCGAAGCCGAGTGTTGATTTCAGGGTTTGGTGTCGGTCTGTCCTGGGCCACCGGCGTACTTACTTTTAGCGGAGCGAATGATGACTGAAGCCGAAACAACAGCGTTCAAGAACGTGAAAACAGCCTTGGATATCGCGTCACCTGGCGCGTCCGACAAGGTGACCATGGACAGTCATCTGGTAGATGATGGCGTGTTGGACTCGCTCGACCTGATGACATTCATGTTCGAGCTTGAGGATGTGCATGGCTCCAAGCTGGAGCAAGTAACGGAAACCTTTGACGATTATCGCGTCAAAACCATCGTCGGCTTCATGGTCGCAGCTTAACGCGCCGCGCGGTCGGCGGGGATGTTACCCTTGACGCAATCGACCACCCAACGGGATAGCTCCGCGTGACTGAACGGCCGTCAAATTGGCAGCTTTGGGCGATGCGGCTTTGCCTGGTTGCTGCCTTTGCGGGATCCTGTGGCGTCTTTGCGCTGTCGCAGTCCCATTATGCCCGTGCCGCAATCCTGCCCAGCAGCAATGCTTGCCAATATCACATGCAAACCCAACTCCCCGCTGAAACCCGGGTGATCGCGATCGGCTCGTCCCGCGCGCGGGAGGCGATTGATCCCGGCGATCTGGCGAATGCTCTGGATCTTGAACGGTCTCAGATCGCCAACCTTGCCCATTCAAGTGTCGCACTCGGCTATGATTATGGGGTGATCGCGTCACTGGCCCGCAAACAGGATCTGGATCTTGTCTTGTTCGAGGTGATTGCCCGGTCTTCGGAGATGGAGAAAGAAGAGCGCAAGATCGATCCGGCGACTGAACCGCCGATACTTGGGCTGTCCATGGGCCCCGCACGGGGCTCCTATGCGCTGGGAACGTCCTTCAACGATCAGGCACAGCGGGCATTTACAGATGCGCCAAACACCGCCCTTGCCATCTCCGACCTCATGACACTGACGGCCAATCGGATCAGCGACACGCTGGCGCTATTGCGGAAAAAGCGGATTTTTCCGCGTCTTTTTCAGCATGATAGCTCAATCGATGCCTCCCGCGCCCAGATCTGCGCCTTGAAAACATCGCGCGATGATAGCGGCCTGACCGACAAGCAGCGCGCGCTGCGGCGCCAGAAGATCGACCAGTATCGCGCAACATTTGCAAGCTGGGACGACCCCGCGCCGCTGGGCTATATTACCGATCCCGTTCGTGCCTTCGACCATGCCACCATCGAGGATATGGTGGCCTTGGGCGATGCCCATAATTTCGTCCCGATCTTCTTCTTTTTGCCCGGGATCGATGTTCCTGTGGATTCTGATCTGGCCCCGGCATTCGCCGACCGGTTCGACGCACCATTGCTGATCCCGTCACCCGAAGTTCGGAAGGTTCTCTCGCGCAACGGTTATTACGACAATGCCCATCTCAACCTTCAAGGCGGAGCCGTTTTTGCCAATTGGCTTGCGGACGAGTTGCAGTCTCTGGGTGTTGACCTGGACGGATGATTGCCGAATTTTCCTTTTTAATCTGGCTGTTGGGCCTTTCGGTTCCGGTCTATTGGGCGATGCCCGCTGCTTGGGCGGCGATGCGCCAGGTCTTTCTGGCGGTGGTGTCGGTTGTGCTGCTATGGGCGCTAAGCCCGTTCATCCTGATCGCAGTGACAGGCTTTGGGGTTTTGGTTGCGGTCTTTGCGTTAGCGGTTGGTGCAAAGGCGGATAAACGTCGGCTCAAAATGATATCGTGGGGCCTGTTTCTGCCGTTGCTGCTGGTCGAAGTTATCCCGGTGGATCTGGTCATTAGCGGGCTCCTGGGCCCGCGCGCGGTGGATGTTGCGGGTATCCGCGGTTTTGCGTTGCTGGGGCTCAGCTATACGGCGATCCGCAGTTTCATCATCACGCGAGAGATCATCGACGGGAATGCGCCCTCCCCGCTGCAAGCCGTCATGTCATTGGTTTTCTTTGGAAGTTTCGTCGCGGGCCCAATCACCGGATCAACCCCGTTTCGCAAACCTGCCGCGCGGTTGGAGGGCCAGGCTGCCTTGACAGGGATAGCGCGGATCGGGTGGGGTGCGGCGGTTTTCTTTGTGTTTCGCAACGCGGTAGCGGGCGCCGATGCCGTTGGCTGGGCAGGTGTTGCACCGGATGGCACAGCAGCTGTCTGGATCATCACTTACCAGAAATTTCTGACGCTATACCTTGATTTCACGGGCTATTCCGAGATCGCGATTGGCACGGCCCTGTTATTCGGGATCAAGCTGCCAGAGAACTTTCGCTACCCGTTCCTGGCGCGATCCATTCAAGAGTTCTGGCAACGTTGGCACCTGAGTTTAGGAGCGTTTATAGGGACTTACCTGTTCAAGCCCCTGGTGCGGAGCTATGGCAAACCGACGCTTGCCATCTTTATGGCCTTTGTCATTGTGGGGCTATGGCACCGGCTGGCCCTGCCCTACTTCCTGTGGGGGATCGGCCATGGTGCAGGGCTGGCGCTGAACATGTATCTTAAACAGCGCAAGGCCAAGCAACCCAGGCCGGTAGACCCAAGCCCCCTGGCGATCCGAGCCGTTCAGAACGGGGCGGGATGGGTGTTTACCATGACCTATGTCGCTGTTTTATCTAGCTTTGCCCTGAGCCCTGATATCGGATCGGCAGTCGCCTATCTGCTGAGCCTGTTTGGAGTATGACCGTTGGCAGATGATCCAAAACTACCCTCAAAACTGATCACCATCCTGCGCGATCCGCAGACGATGACCTATGTTTTGGGCGTTATCGGATGGCTGATCGTGGTGTGGGCCTTTCCGTTTGACTGGTCCCTGCCCGCCTATGCGGAGTTCTGATTGGCGCTGTCACCGGCCATGCAGATCAGATGCACAAACCATACATATCCCATGCATACGCGCCGCGCGGTGCTGTAGGCTTTCATTCAGCTTTCGAACGCGCCCAAACGGCTGTCTAGAGATCGATTTCGATGCAGCCACCCGCCTGGGCCGCGCGGGATTGGCAAAGGATGATGGCCTCCGATCGCTGGGATTTTGACAGAACGAAATCGCGGTGTTCGACCTCGCCTGAAACCAGACCGCATTTGCAGACACCGCACAGACCGTCGGCGCATTTGACATCGATGGCGATGCCATTTTCCAGCAGCACGTCAGAGGCGGATTTGTTGACAGGCACCGTGAAGGACCGGCCCGACTTGACCAGCGTCAGAGTGAAGGGATGGTTTTCGTAGTCCGGCGTTTCCGGGACCGAGAAGTATTCCAGGTGCCGGGCATCTTCGGGAAAACCGGCCCGTTCAGCGGCCTGGATCACAGCGTCCATATACAGGTCGGGGCCGCACGTATAGACGTGCTGGCCGGACTGGTAATCGCTGAGGAGGTGATCCAGATCAGCGCGCCCACCTTCGCCAGAGATGTGAAGCGCGACACGGTCGGACCAAGGCATATCCGCGAGGTCAGCAAGGAACCCCATTTGCGCGCGGGCGCGACCGGAATAGTGCATCTGGAACGGTTTGCCCAGGCGGTGCAGTTCATGGGCCATGGCGATCATCGGAGTGATGCCGATGCCGCCACCCATCAACAGGGTCTGAGTCGCATCCGGGGCCAGCGAGAAATGGTTGATGGGTTTTGAAACAAAGATCTTGCGGCCCTCTGCAAAGATCTGGTGGAGGAGTTTTGAGCCACCGCGCCCGTCCTCCTCCCGCAGAACACCGATCTGATATTTGGTGCGGTCGGCGGGGTCGCCGCTCATGGAATATTGTCTTAGGAATTCCGGTGCTACGACGATATCCAGATGCGCGCCCGCCTGCCACTGGGGCAGGTCACTGCCATCGAGCGCGCTGAATTCGTATTTGGTGACCCCATCGGCCATAGCCTCGGCCCGGGTGATTTCAACGCGCAGGACGGGGCTGTCGACGTCCTGGCGGTAGAGATGGGTGATGTGATCGGTCTCACCCGTGGCCAGGCGGGCCTGATATTCCTCTGCCGTGACCATGGCCTGATACGCCTCGATCCCGGCCTCGCGGTCCATGGGGAACGGATAGGGATGGGGATGCGGGGCGAGGTTGGCGGGATAAACGGCCAGCGTTTGATCGACGTATTTCAGGTCGAGATCAGTTTGGAGCGTGCGGGCATTCACCGGCTTGGTAGTGGGGCGGTAGCCGCCGCCATCGGTCAGTTCCAGATCCCACCACCATTTCTTGATCGGGTTGAGGCTGCCATTGCCAACCGCATCATCAAGACGGGCGAGCAGCGGCGCGGCTTTGGGCAGGTTCATCGCAGCCCAGCGAAAGGGTTTTTCCTTGAACACGCCTTCGAGGTTCCAGGGGCAGGTCTTCATGCAGCGGCCACACATCGCGCCGCCTTCGGTCGTGATCCGGTAGGTCGCGCATTTCTGGCTGTCGGATTTCCAGATCTCGTAGCCGTTGAACATCAGTTTCGGTCCGGCGGTGATGGCGCCGGACGGGCATTCGCGGGCGCATTTGTTGCAGGAATTACAAAAGGTCTGGAGGCCGAAATCGATGGGCTTGTCATGGGCCAGAGGCAGATCGGTGGTGACTGCGCCGGATTTCAGGCGCGGGCCGAGGAAGGGGTTGAGGATAACCTCGCCAATGCGGCTGACCTCCCCCAGACCGGACAGCAGGAGGAGCGGGGGTTGCAAAACCTCACCATCCATCACGGTGTGCGCCTTGGCGCTGTAGCCGAGGTTGCGGATCTGTTTGGCAATGACGCCGCCCAGCAGGGAAAAGCGCAAATAGGCGCGCATGGATTGGGCAACGGCGATCCAATCGTCGCCGGATGACCCCTCCATCGTGTCATAGCCTTGGTCGATGATCATGCTGATGGCCTGATCGTGAGACGGGTCGATGGGCGCGCCAGTCGCGTCGTGGGAATACCAGGCCCAGTCGGGGCAGCGGGAGATGCCAACTGCGTCGACGCCCAGGAAATAGCTGGTGGCCTTGATCAGGTTTGCGGCCTCTGCCGGGTCGAGCTTGATTTTTTCGGAGGCGGGTGTGCCGTCCTGGAGCAGTACGAAGGCGCCCAGGGCGCGGCGTTGCGCGGTGGACGGCGCAGCCTTTCGCACGTAATGCCCGCCTTTGGCGCCATCCTGGAGGGTTTTTCCCATATCGCCGAACTGGGCGCGGGCGAACATGTCGGTGCGTTTGGGGACGCGGGCAACGCGCGCCTCGTCGATATAGGTGGTGGGCTGGTCGACCCGTTTGAGGGTTTCGAACGGGTGGGCCCCATCGACGAAGCGGCGTTTTGCGAACGGAATGTAGTTGAAGGCGTTCTTTGCGGTTTTGGTGCCAAACTGCCAGGCGAGGCCGTGGGCAGATTTGGGTTGGGTCGGTTTGAGCGGTTGATCCGGCGCCATGTCGAACGTCGTCGTGACGGCGGCAAGGCCGAAGCGGGTGCCGATATAGGGGTGCGTCAGCTGGCCGTTTTCGACCGTGGCGAGACCTGCGGCGACGGCTAGGCGGTTGAGATCGATATCGGTGCTGGTGGCCGTATGGGCGCGGGCCGGGTGGCCAAGGACGCGCAGGTAGTTGGCTAGGACCACAGCGGTTTCCGAGGCAAGGAGCGCGGCGCGATGGGCCTGGGCATCCGTGATCCAGGCGGTGCCAGGTTCGTCTGGCATTGGGTCGCGCGGGTTCTCGTAGAGGAGGACCAGGGCGTGGCTGTGGCCGGTGATAGTGGTGGGCGGCGCCTCCATCGATTCCTTGAGATCAGCCATGATGAGGTCGATGCCCGAGGCGAGTGTCTTGGTCTGGCGTGTCTTCAGATCATGGGCAAGCCGGGCGACATCGGGGTTGGCGCGGGGGTGGTCCAGGAGCGCCTGAGCGGGCAACAGGCAGGTGCCCATGGCGGCGGCATCGCAGAAATAGCCAAACGCCTTTAGGTGGTTGGCGCGTTCGGCCGGGTCGGTGGGGGCTTCGGCGACAGCGCGATTGACAAGCCCGTCGCGGATCGCATCGAGCATCGCCTGGTGTTCGCGCATGGCGTTGACGATGGATTGCGGCGCATCGGTTCGATCAAAGGACAGATGCGGCGGGGGCGGCACCGCATCGAGTTTTGTGCTGGCTTGGCGGGCCAGACGTTCGATCGGGTAGCGGCCCATATGGACCGGGCGGTCGCGATCAGAGAAAAAGCGAATGGTCATGGAACGCGCGATCCTTTTGCCCGGCGGGCGTTGGTCTGGCCGGAGTAAAGCACCGTTCGCACGGCGGGAACACCCGGTCTGTCGAGAACGGGACCGGCGTGGGATCGTATCATTGCGATTGGTTTCTGGAACACTGCGGGGAACGGCAGGGATGTATCGCCGTCAAACCCGGTTTGGCGCGGTTAGTCAGGCGTCGGACGGGTACGCTTAAGGCGCTGCAAAGCGACCCCGCCATCCAGGAATTCGATGCCTTCCGACAAGAGTGCCTCTTCCAGCTTTTCGAGCTTGGTGGCGGTGATATCACCCTCACCGCTTTCGAAACGGGCCAATGTCCGAAGGGAGATTCCCGCAGCATTTGCAAGCTCCGACCGGGTCCAGGTCAATAACATCCGGGCCGCGGCGATTTGTTGACGTTTTATCAAGGGGTGCTCTTCAAATCGTGAATTTCTTCATTAACTGATACATTATTTGCTATCAAAGCCATATCTCGCATAAAAAATGCATTATATGACATAATGGGTTATTTTCGAGGACGAAATGACGATTGGTGCGTTACTGGCAGATCCGGGCATGCGCCCGTTTGAGATTTCCTTCGCCATTGTGCTTGACTTGAGTGTATTGGGCAGCAGCGACGGCGATATGGATGTCGATCTTTAACTCGATGCCGGCGACATTGACCTGACCGACATTGATGTGAGCGGTGACAACCCCATCACCCTTGAAATGCTGGATTTGTCAGCGGCCGGGGAAGCTGCCATCGGACCCGAGACAGACACGACTACACCGGGTGCCGGGGGTGGTTTGCTAAGTTGGCTGGGTCTGAGGCAGGTCCCGGCGACGATCTGGCTGGCGGGTCTGCTAACCGGTTTTGCCCTGATCGGTCACTTCCTCCAGATGGATGTGTCCCAACTGACCGGGGCCGCGGTGTGGTCACGGTGGGGACGGCACGCCAGGGTAAGCCCGCGCAGGTGCGTTTTCGGGATGGACACGGCAATTCCCATTACACCATTGCAGAGCCACTCGACCCGAAAGACGAACTGCCCCAGGGGACTGAGGTCCTGCTGTTGAAGATCAAAGGGGGCCGCCGCGCCTTGTCCCTGTTTCCGAGCTTACACCATCAATTTCAAACCAGGAGTAATCAACGTCTGAGCTTCTCATATCCATTCTGATACCTGTCGGGATCGTTATCGCCTTTCTGGTGTTTATTGGGATCGTCATGGCGCGCCTTTATCGCCGTGCGACCCGGGAAGTGAGCCGTGTCAAAACCGGATCCGGCGGTCGCAAGGTGATCATCGATGGCGGTACAATCGTGATCCCGTCGTTGCATGAAGTGCGTCCGGTCAACATGAAGACGCTGCGCCTCGAAGTGTCGCGCACGAACGATGCGTCCCTAATCACACGGGACCGGATGCAGGTGGATGTGGGTGTGGGTGTGGAATTCTACATCTCGGTCAACGCCACCGAAGGCCGGATTTCCCGCGCGGCACAGACCTTGGGCGACCGGACCTTTGATGTCGACCAGTTGCGTGAATTGATCGAAGCAAGTTGATCGATGGCCCGCGGGCTGTGGCCGCCAAGATGAGCATGGATGAATTGCACGAAAACCGGTCGGAATTTGTGCAAGAGGTGCAGAACACCGTATCCGAAGACCTGCTGAAGAACGGTCTGGAGTTGGAAAGCGTGTCACTGACTGGCCTGGACCAGACACTATTTGAAAGCCTTGATGAGAAAACGCCTTTAACACCGTCGGCATGCGGCAATTGGCAGAGGCGGAGCGGTCCAAGAAAATCGCCATCATCGAAGCCCAACGCGAGGCGGAACAACAGGCGACCCGGATCCGGCTGCAAGCCAAGGCGGGACGCGAAGCCGCCGCAGACCAGGCCGAAGCCGTTCGGGAAGAAGCCACAGCGGCAGCGGATGCGCTGAAGATCAAGGCCGATGCGAAAAAGGCGGACAAGTTGGCGGAAGCTGAGGGTCAGCGCGCGATTGTGGACGCGGAAAACGCCTTGTCGCAGGAAATCGTGGCCATGAAGGTGCAAATGGCCCGTTTGACCACGCTGCCCAACATCGTTGCCGAGATGGTCCGCCCTGCAGAAAAGATCGAATCGATCAAGATCCACCAAGTGACCGGCCTGAATGGTGTTGCGCCTGGCGCTGGCGGGACATCGACGAGCAGTTCCCCAGTTGGGCAAGCTGTTGACGCGATTGGTGCCATGGCGGTTCAATTGCCCGCCCTGAAGAAGCTGGGTGAAGAGGTTGGGATCAACCTTGAAGACGGCCTGACCGGGATCACCGCGGCGGCGCTGACCGAAGACAGCAAGCCCGCCACGCCGACGGAGTGAGATTGAAAGCTGTGAAACCTGATTTGGGGGCACCACGGGTGCCCCCGATGTGTTTCCGGATAGTCGTAGGGAAGAACAGTTCCGAAAACCCTCTTTGAAGCAAAGCATGGCACTAATTGATGGTTGTTCAAAAATCTACCTAATAGTAGGTATATTTTCATACTATCGAATCAGAAGGAGCGATTAGCCATGAAAATTTATGATGTCGAAGGCTTTCCCAACCCAGCACGCGTGCGGATCGCGTTGGCTGAAAAGGGCGCGCTGGATCAGGTGGAATTCATTCCAGTTGATGTGATGAACGGTGAGCATCGCAGCGCGGAGTTTCGCGCCAAAAACCCAGATGCTGCGGTACCGTGTCTGGAACTGGATGATGGCTCTCATATTTCGCAATGCACCGCGATTACCGAATATATCGACGCGTCCTTTGACGGGCCGTCCCTGACCGGCGACACTCCGGTCGCGCGCGCACGGATCACCATGATGAACCTGCGTGCCGAAAACGGCCTGCTAAACGCGGTGAGTGCCTATTTTCACCATGCGACACCAGGCCTGGGACCAACGCTGGAAACGGATCAATGTGCGGAATGGGGCAATCGGCAGAAAGAGGTCGCAGGCGAGATGATGGTCTATCTGGATGATGTTCTGGCGAAACAGGATTATCTGGCGGGCGACGCATTCTCGGTCGCCGATATCACGGCATTTGCCGGACTTGCATTTGCAGATCTTGCCAAGGTGGAAATTCCCGAAAACCTATCCCATTTGCGCAATTGGCGGAGCCGAGTTGCCGCCCGCCCGTCCATTGCGGCCTAGATCAAAGGAGCCAAACCCATGGAACTGAATGCGGACTTTTCGGCCCGTGTGATTGTTCATTCCGATCAACTGGATTGGCAAGCCTCTCCGATTAAGGGGGTGGATCGCCGGATGCTGGACCGGATCGGTGGCGAGGTTGCCCGCGCCACGAGCATTGTCCGGTATGCACCCGGCAGCCATTTTTCTGAGCATACCCACACGGGAGGTGAGGAATTCATCGTTCTGGACGGAACCTTTCAGGACGAACATGGTGACTTCCCCACCGGCACCTATGTGCGTAATCCGCCGACATCGGCCCATACGCCTGGATCGGCGTCGGGCTGCACGATTTTCGTTAAGCTATGGCAGTTCGATCTGGAGGACCGCACCCAGTTTCGCAAGGATATAGCAGCCGAACTTGACGCCACGCGGGACGGGGTCGCCCAGACTATTTTGCATCAAGATGTTTGTGAAACCGTCCGCTACAGTCAAGTTGATGCAGGCGCGACACTGACGCTTCAGGAGCCCGGCGGTGTCGAACTTCTGGTCATCGACGGTACGATTACGGAAGGTGAGGACAGATTGCGAAAGGGCTCATGGCTGCGTTTGCCGGACGGTCAGCCGCTGACGGCTTTGGCCGGGAAGGACGGCGCGAAGGTGTGGAGCAAGACCGGTCACCTGCCCTTTGCCAAGGCACCGGCGGCGTAAAATGGAAGCAGGATGTGTGGGCGTCAAACCAGCCAAAACAAATCGTAGGGGTATGTTCAGGTGTCACAAATTCGCGAGCAAAGCGCCCTCGGTTACCAACGCTTCAACTCGACACTGGGCATTGCGCGCGGCATGAGCCCATCGGTTAACAAGACGTTCGATATCGACCGCTAGGGCACATCAGCGGCGGGATTAGAAGGGCCGTATAACTGCGTTTGCAATCGCACCATTCGGTCTGCTAGAGCTTTTCCAACGGCATCCTGGGTGGAGGATTTCATGGCGAAACATACGAAATCCAGATTGCTGGGAAAGCGGCTTGTCGTTGGTGCTGCGCTAGGAACAGCTCCCCTGGCTGGCGGCTTTGCCGACCGGGCATTGGGCGACCAACCCATGATAGCATCACCGTCCGTAGAGGTCGGCGAGCGGTCTCTGTATCAGCAGGTAAGAGCCTCCCGCGACGCAGGCGTAGCGATCCGGTTTCTACGGGCCTATCCAGACAGTCCCTTGGTGCCGCATGTTTTGTTGTCATTGCCCGCCGGTGAGCTGAGCCGTCTGCCAAGGGAGGTGATCGATAGCCTGTCTATTGAAGCGCTTCATGGCGTGCCAGTTCAGATCCAATTGCAATTGGGCATTCCCCCACAACATGCAAGGATCACCCGGTCAACCAAAGGCGTGTCCGACGGCTATAGCGGCGGCGGCACAGATCGCGATATCACACCCAAGATCGTGTCTGCATCCGCGCCGTTGTCACAACAAAATACCCTGCTGATCCTCCGGGCAGTTGAGGAGTCCTCAGACAGATGCAGCGGCGTACCCGACATTTACAAACTCGACTGTCTGCGCAGCGAATTTGAGCGGATCGCCCAAGACCTTCCCAAGACAGGCGAATATGCCCCGGTTCAAAAAACAATTGCCCGGGCAGCGCGCGACCTGAGCCGTCTGGTGCGCTCCAACAGAGATACCACCAAACCACGCGCCGTGGTGCAGCAGTCAACCACAGCGCCGCGTCAATCCTCACGTGGCCGCAGTTTCCGCGCTGTGCAGGAGCCGAAGTTGCAACAGACCAACGCGGCAGCCCGCGCCATTGTGGATGAGGCAAGTACGCGTCTTTTGCGGTCGGCGGGAAATTCTGTGAAACGGCGGGCCCATTTTCAGGAGGTCGCACAGGTGCTGAATTCCAGCAAGGTTCTCTTGCGGTCTTAAACGTGGAGACGAAAAGCGCATGGCCATCGTCGATCCCTCGTGATTTCTCGCAGGCTCCTTCGCAATACAACATCTTGGCGCAGGGACACCGGGACGCGGTCAACCAAACTGTCATGTCCCAGTGCTGATGGGCGGCAACGACATCGCATCGGGCGAAATATCGGCACCGTGTCAGCCGACGCTTTCGATCATCGTGACCAACTACAACTACGGTCATTTCCTGAAAGCCTGCCTTGCCTCCGTCCGGGCACAGATACAGCCAGCTGACCAGGTCGTCGTTGTCGATGATGGATCGACAGATGCCAGCCTCGACATTCTGGCTGATACCCGGGATTTGCACCTCATAACCCAAGGCAATGGCGGACAGGCAGCAGCCTTTAACGCGGGGTTTCAAGCGGCGACTGGCGAGATCGTCGTCTTTCTGGATGCCGACGATCTGTTGATGCCGCACGCCGTTAAAACCATCAAACAATTGTGGAACACCGGTATCTCGGCACTGTCTTTTCAACTGGATCTTGTGGATGCGGCTGGGCGTAGTTCGGGACACTACCCGATGGAAATACCCGACCGGGATCTACAGCAGACCCTGCTGAACGAATTGACGCTGCCATTCATGCCAACCAGCGGGAACGCCTTTTGCCGGGCGGCCGTGGCATGGGCCTTCCCGCTGCCGACACAGCAGTGGCGCATTTGTGCAGACGCGTTGTTGATCCGCGCGGCGGTCCATCGCGCACCGATCCGGCACATCAGACAAACGCTGGGTCAGTATCGCATCCATGGCCACAACAATTATTTCCGCACGGGCGGACAGACCGTTGCGGAGGTGCATATCGGTTTGCGCCACGCTTCGCAGGCTGGGCTGGATTTGATCACCCTCTGCGACCGATCGAAAACCAGGCTTTCAACTGCGGATCGCGCCAAGCTGTTGACGGCCGCGATCCGGACACGGCTGAGTTCCGATGCAATCCAATACGACCGCGCCAGCCTGTCCCAGTTTTTGTCCCAGGCACTGAGGCTGGGTGCGCCCCGCACCCCGTTTCGGTTTGCTTTGTGCCTGGTCTTCCTCCGGATTACGGTACCGCGCAGTGAAACGTTGCGTCGGTGGATCCGGGACCGCGCCAAGCGCCCGGTGCTTGTCCAACAGATATTTGCCACGCTGGTGGGGCGCCGACTGGCGGAACAACTTTATTCACATGTCAGCCCGCGGACCCCTTTTGGCGATATCTACATCACAGACGATCTGGCCATCTGGCAGATCCTTGATGGCCCTGAATGGACCAGGGATTACGAAAATAACAGCTGTGATCTGCACCACGGCAGCGGGACACTCATCTTCCGGCGCAAAGGTCCGGGGCCTGCTATCGTCAGATTAGATGTTGAGCCACCCGACAACCGTGATGTCCTGCTCCGGGTGCTACACAATGGCGCCCCATTGGGGGAGTTCCTTTTGGAGGGGCGACAGGACGTAGTCTTTCGGCTGCCTGCGCAGTCCGGTTTCACGTTGCAAGGTGACCTGCTGACATTCGCCGTGTCGGAGGTTGCGGGACACTGGTCGGCAAGTCTGCAGAGCATTTTTCGACCCTCGGTGCGGCTGACGATCCACGACATCTGTGTTGCTTCGGATCATGGCCGCCTTGTCGATGCCGTTGTGCCGGTTTCCTCTACCGTTGGGCCAGCGGATCTGAAAGGTGCGATCCGGTCCGTCGATGGTGCACCCTTGGTCGACGAAACACTGATTGGTCCCGGCGAAGCCTTAAGCTTGGCAAAACCAGCGCTAAACCCACCCTTCTGCCTGAATATCCAGGTCTCAGAACGGCAAGTACCGGGGACCTTGGTCGTGCTTGCAGGTGATCAGATCGTTTGGGACGGCACGGTCGGACCCTCAGGTCAGTGTCAGATCGAACTTCTGGCACCGCAGATATCGGGACCGGATCCGATTGAGTTGGTGTTCACTTTTCGGGCGGATGACTTCTTTGACAACGAAATCCTGCACATCCACAGAATTGGATGGCAACCGGGCGGGGCCCTTGACCGGAACCATGTTGGATTGCTTTTGGCAGGGCAACGGGCGAACGAAAACACCCCCGGGGGACTACGCCGATTTCTTGGGGATGGCTGGACCGGCCCCAGCGATCACGAGGTCATCATGCATGGCCCGACGGCAGAATTAACTCTATCGCCATCTGGAGGTTCACGTCGTGTTGCCCTGGATCTGGAACCCTGTGATCCGCTTGCCGCCGACTGTGAGCTGTTGATCGGCGTTACGGTCAATGACGTGCCGCAACAAACGGTGCGTTTGGCAAGCCGTGCGGTGATCAACGTGTCGCTGTCTGGCCAATCTCCGCCGGGTGAATACCAGATCCGGATCGGTCTGAATGCTGCCATCCGCCACCCCGACCTGCCATCAGACGAGACGCTGAACCATGGCGGCATAATCCTGCGCGGGTTGGAGGCACCACCCGATCATCCGCAATACGAAGTGCGCTCCGTGCCGCCGCCCCGGTCAGCCGGGCTGGCATCGCTTCTGGAAAAGGTGCGCAGCGCGTTGGAGAGCATCGCGCCTGCATGTGTTCTTGAAGTCCATCGGCAGGACTTTATCCGGACCATACCCGGGATTGCTCCCAGTGCCCTGCCCGATCTTCTTTCGGCAGATAGCTTGCAAATTCTTGCAGAACTGGGGGCAATCCTTCCTCCAAAAACGATGACCGATAGCGCTGAGATGCCAGAACGGCTGGGTCAAATCGCCCTCGCCATGCTCTGCGGCCCTGCATACCGGACGCTTCCTGATCTCAACATACTGGATCTGTCAGATGTCGGACCCGACTACTTGCCGGTCATTGGCTCCTATTTGGTCGCCGATCCAGGAGTGGACATACCAGCAGAAGAGCTAAAGCTGCATCAAGGTCACTTGGTGCGCCTGTTGCAAGAGCTTCGCGGTGTCATTGCAGCATATCCCAGCAACAGCCCCCTCTTCACCATGGCGCATACCATGCTCAGCACATGCAAGGCGCACCGGTTGCTATTCAGCGCGATTGACTTGAAACCGCATGTCGCAGCCTATGCCAGCGCCGTCGAGGCCTGGTTGCTGAGCGAGGGTCACAACCTGCATCACCGACGC
Source organism: Actibacterium sp. 188UL27-1 (assembly GCF_016901225.1). GTDB lineage: Bacteria > Pseudomonadota > Alphaproteobacteria > Rhodobacterales > Rhodobacteraceae > 188UL27-1. Next base: position 131,826 of record NZ_JAFEUL010000012.1, read on the forward strand.
CGCGCGCGCCCTTTGACCGCGCATCCCATGCAACAGCGGATCGGCATCCTCGTCCGCCGTTATGATCCCACGATGCTGGCGCCACTGCTGGGCGCGCTCAAACCATCCGGTGCCGACATTTTCCTGTACATGACCGAACCCGACACCGGCGAGGCCAAGGCACCCGGCGCCTCGTTGATCATCGATCTATCGAACCATACAACTGCGGCTGCGGTCAGGCAGATACGTAAGGCAGATCTGGACATCCTGGTAATAGCCGATGACTGCTATTTCTATCTGCCGTTAGTGGAGATTGCGGCGCACCGGCTTGCCCCCCGTCAGATTGCCATGGCACCCTATTGTCGTTCGACAACAGGGTTATCCGCCACTGATGAAATGATCGTCGGTCATCTATGCACATCACCTGCGGCGACTGTGGATTACACAGAAAGGGTCCTGATTGCGCCGGAGGCGGGTATTGCCACGGACCTCGTACCGTTCAAGGTAACAGCCGCGAAAGATGCAGCACTTTTCCGGCCCAAGGTGGGCGCACAACCCGATGATGTCATACTGGTCAATGCCGTCACTGCTAAGGAAATCGGCCCCGAAACAGTCGATAGCTGGATCAGGATTTTGAAGGACCTCCCCCAGGCCAAGCTGGTGATCAATCCGTTTTCCCCCGGCAAGGCCCATATCCGAGCCTTTGCAGCCCTGGAGGCGAGGATCGAGCAGGCCTGCACGGAAGCTGGAATACCGCTATCGCAAATCTGCATCCTGCCCCCTCTGTCGGAGTTGGAGCTGGAGCAGCTTTGGGGTGTGGCCGATATCTACCTGACCGGCATCCACCATGCCGATCTGCACACCTTGACGGACGCGCTGCGACACCGCACACCTGTCGTTGCCTTGGCCGGACAGACAGTGAGGCAACGTCAGGGGGCAGGGCTGCTGACGATCCTGGGCCTTGACCAGATGATCACCCGGTCCGTGGATGGATATGTCCGGCTTGCACGGGAGCTTGTCAAAGATCTGACCAAGCGAAAGGATCAGTCCGGCATGGTCACCCGGGCCCTGAATCGCAGCCGCGATCAGGAGCCCCTTCAAACGTGGTTGAGAGATAATCTTGTTGGCCGGACCGGTCCGGTCACCTGCACCGCGAAATACGTGTTTCATCACCTGCCAAAAACCGGCGGCTCAACGGTAAAGGACGTGTTGGGAACGTGGTTTGACCTGGTCGAAGATTACCGCGCGGGCTGGGGGTTCCAGATGCCGCCCAAGCAGGATCTGCAAGCTTTGCGACCAGATCAATTGTTGTGCGGTCATTATTCCGTCGATCCGCTGCCCCTGAGCATCCGGTATCCAGAAACCACCGATCCCGAAAAATGGCGGCTGATTACATTTGTGCGCGATCCGCTCAGCCGGAGCCTTTCGACCTATCACTTTGAGCGTGAGCGTCGGAAAGATCAGGACAAATCCTATGAAATCCAAGCGGTCGGTGAATGGCTCAGAAATGCGCCTGCGGGCCTGCAGCGCCACTTCGAATGCGGGGAAGACGATTGGGAAGCTGCGCTGGATCGATATTGGTTTATCGGGACGCTGGAGCGACTTCCCGAATGCCTGGCCTACCTGGCGTATCAATTTGGCAAACCCGCGCCGAAAATTGTGCCGCACGCCAACCCAACGGCCTATGCGCCAGACCAGACCCCAAACGCGGACGACATCGCCGCATTTTTTCACAACAACGCAACCGACATCGAGATTTACAGCGGCATCTGCCAGCGGCTGGAAATGCGCCTGACCGCGCCGCGTCGTCTCAGCTGATTGATGTTGGACACGCGGTGCCGTGGGGCGTGATCTCAAGCCAAGGATAAGATGGTGCGACTGATTTCCTGCTTCTTCAATCCGACCAAAAGCCGGGTCATGCGAGAAAACTTTCGTCGTTTCGTGATCGGGCTTGGCGAGGCGAGCACGCTTTTACACACGGTTGAATGCATTCAGCCCGGTCATGCGGCAGAACTGAGCGGGCTGGACAATCACATCGTCGTCCGGTCAACAGCCGTTTTGTGGCATAAGGAGCGGCTGCTTAACATCGCGCTGCACGCCCTTCCTCCATCCTGCGATGCCGTGATGTGGTTGGATGGGGACATTATCTTTGAAAACCCCGATTGGTTGCTTCAGACCCGCCGGGCACTGGAGGATGCGGAGGTCGTGCAACCCTTCGAATATGCCAGTCAATGGCCGGTCTTCGCATCTGACCCACCAGCGGCAAGTTTCGCGTCCCGCGTGGCGCGTGATCGGGATCTCAGCAGTGCCGGTTTCGCCAAACACGGCCATACAGGTTATGTTTGGGCGATCCGCCGTGAGGTGTTGAATGGGGCCGGGCTGTTCGATGAAGGCATCGTAGGCAGTGGAGACCATGTGATGGCCCATGCATTCTGCGAGGATCGCGATGTTGGTTGCCTGGGCGCGGCATTGGGGGCAAACAGCCCATTGCTGCGCAGCTATCGTGCGTGGCGCCGCCGCGTCGCGCCCCAAAACGGCGCATATCGGGCATTGGGCTCTGTTCCTGGACGGCTCCGCCATCTGCGCCATGGATCGTACGAGCGCAGACAGTACCTGCAGCGGTGCCGGGTCCTGAATGAACTGGGATTTGACCCCAGAAAGGACTTAACGTGCAATCAAGACGGCTGCTGGGAATGGTGCGATCCCATGGGCGACACGGCCCGCTATGTCGAAGGATATTTCCAGCAGCGACAGGACGACAAATTATGGATCGGAATGCAATTTTGATCCACGTCGCACGTGATCGTCAACCCTTCCGATCACGGCTGTCGCCCCAAAAAGACAGCGCCTGTTGGGGGCGTCTAAGTCGCCTCTTCAAGGTACGTGCTTGCGTCGTTGCCGGAGCTCAAGGCCGGTTCGAATTGGTGCGTGTTCTCTGCAACCCGGAACATCAGCCTGTAAAGCACTGACATCGCGATCAAGGTCAGCACCGTTGCGAATGCAAAACCGGCCATGGTCGTCACGGCCATCGACATAAAGAATGCATCGCCCAGCAGGGGTAGCATACCCAGGATCGTCGTTGCGGTAGCCAACATGACGGGCCGCAGACGATAGGTTGAGGCTTGAATGATCGCATGTTCCAAGGGGGATGCCGCTGTCATGGACTAGGTCGATCTCCTCGACCAGAACCATACCGTCTTTTATCAATATGCCCGACAGGCTCAACAAACCCAGCAAGGCGGAAACGCTAAAGGGCAGACCCGTGAAAAGCAGCCCCAGAACTGCACCATTTGCGGCCATCGGCACCAACAGCCAAATGATCAACGGCTGACACAAGGCATTAAACAGGAGGATAGAAATCACAATTATGGCAATGATGGCAAAGGGCAGCTGATTGGCCAGGCTCCTATTGGCCTCCAGGGTGTCTTCGTATTCTCCACCCCACGCCATCATGTAACCTGCCGGGACCTCGATCTCCTCAATGGCGGGGAAAACCTCGGCACGAACCTCCGCCGTAGAAACGCCCGGCACGATAGAACCCGACAAGGTCAGCGTCGGGACGCGGTCACGGCGTTGATAAAGCGTATCCTGCACCTTCAATGGCATCCCGTCGATGACCTGCTCGATCGGGATCAAGCGCGGGCCACTATTGGAAGAAACGAGGTGATCGACCAGCCCCGTGCCACTATCCTGGGGCGCCCGCACATAGATGGGGATTTGGCGGTCATCCTCCCGATATGTTCCGCCGATCACCCCCTTTGTGGCAAACCGCATGCTTTCAGTAATATCATCGCGGGTGACACCGGCGGCCTTGACCCGCTCTTCTGCATAGATCGGTGCAATGACCAGTTCCTGTTCTCGCCAATCCATGCGCGGCCCTTCAAAGGTGTCGGTGGCGGCTTGCATGCGTGTTTCTGCGTCCTGGATCAAAGGCCAGTTGCTTGGCGACGAATTCACCTTGCAGCAAGGCTTCCGCTGCAAAGCCGCACATCTCGACCATGATCCAGGGTATTTCCAGCACATCATTTGCGCGAACGATCAGATGCCCGTAGCTTGGGTTGGCCTTGGCCGTGGTATAGGTGAGCGTGAACCGCAGCGCGCCGTCGCCGATATAGGCTGCGTCAGACACGATATCATCCCGACCACTAAGCCAGTCTCCCAGCACCTTGGATATCGGAATTGGTGTCATGGATGGTGACCCCCTGCAGCAGCTTTTAGTCCACGAAAAAGAGCGACGTGTTGGAATAGGGAAAGAACTGCTCCTTCACATTTCCAAATGTTCCAAGGCAGGCAACCGTGATGGCCACCAATGCAACGACGACCAGCCAGCGAGCACGCAACACACCCTTTAGGATCAGGCCGTAGCCCCGAAAAACAGTCTGCCATAGGCATGACCGGCATCTGCTATCTCCTGCCGAAACGTGTAATGGCCCATCAGCGGCGTGACCGTCGGGGCAAGAAACCAAGACAGCAGCAGCGAAGTACTGATCACAGCGAAGAGGGAAAACATGAACTCCCCCGTCGAATCCGGACTAAGACCGATCGATGCAAGTGCCAGGGCACCGATCACTGTTGCGCCGAGCAACGGCGATTGCGTTTTTGCCGCAGCCTCGCTTACTGCTTCGCGCGAGGTCGTCCCCCGGTCCATGGCCGATTGCATCCCTTCGACGACCACAATAGGATTATGGATCAGCACGACCATGGCAATGATCAAGACGCCCAACGAGATCCGCTCCATCTCGATCAAGAAAAACAACATGAAAAAAAGCGTGCCCAGCACCGTTAGAAAAAGTATGGCTCCTACCGTGATCGCGGTCCGTGGCCCCATAAAGATGGCGAGGACGACGACATGGCAAGATTGACAAGAAAGACATTTGAGGCGGCATCCACCACCTCATGCTGCTCATAGATAGAATGCAGATCCACGCCTGCAGGCAAAGTCGTGATGATCTCTGCCAGCCGCGCATCGACCCGTTTGCCGACCTCAACAATATTCTCCGTCGCGAGCCCGGCGATGCCGATGGTGGAGATATCCGAGCTGTAGTGACGGATCATTAGACCGGGATCCTGAATCCGCTCGCGGGATACCGTCGCAATGTCAGCGGTGTTGACGACCTGACACGCCAGCCCAACCGACGGCCCCGCAATGTCAGAGACGCTGTCGGTGCCATCGGCGGTTTGCAGACGCGTATTTCCAAGCTCGCCCGCATCAACAAGGGAGTCGGACATGGCCAACGCATTGACGACTGCCTCTACGGGGATGTTCTGATTGGCTGCAACGGCAAGGTTGGGTTCGACATAGATCGTTTCCTGCGGCAGGCCCGCAAGCTCAACATCCGCGACCCCCTCGACGGCGAGTATCTCGCGTCTGTGGTATAGCGCGAAATCATAGTTCTGGTCATCGCTGAACCCGTCGGTTGTCACTGCTTAATATATGCCAAAGATGCCCCCGAACGTGTCGTTCACAAAGGGTTGCGATGCCTCCTGGGGCAGGGCCAAAGCCGCATCCGATGCACGCGCGCAGTTTCGTCCAGATTGGGGGCTATTCAGAGCCATTGAGGGCCATGACGCTCATCACGTATCCCACACGCGTCCATTTTGCGGATGACGTGCTAGAGGGGGCTTCGCATTCCGAGCTTGAGCGCGAAGGGCACCGCGCGCCGCTGCTTGTCATGCCGCACCTGCTTGCCCCGCAAGAATTGGAGGACCGGGCGCGGGCCAGCCTGCCCGCAACCGCGTATCCCCAAAGCGTGACCTATCTGGACAGTAGCGAGCTTCGTGACATTGCCGAAGCCGTGGCCAAGTCTGAATTTGTGCCGGATGTCATCATCGCATTCGGAGCGGCGCGTGCCATCGAACTGGCCCGCAAGTGTCGCTATGCACTGGGTCAACGCCTGAAGAGCAGGCTGCCACTCTATGCCATTCCGGGTGTGGACGGTTTGCCGGGGCCGTGCACCCGCAACCTGGAAAGCTGGCCAGCCGGATTGCCCTCGGTCATGATTTGCGACCCCACCATTGCCATCGGCGCGGGCCAGGTACAATGCCAGCGCGCATCGGTTCTAAGCCTCGTCCGGTGCTGCGAATCCTATCTGACCAATGCGTATAATCCACCGGCCGACGGCATGGCGCTGGATGGGTTGAACCGCTGCGTGATCAATCTGCCCAAGATCGGGACGATTGCCGGTGTCGACCTCAAACGCGAACTGATGGCCGCCAACCTGAACGCGGCCTTGTCCCAGGAAAAGGAGATCGGTCCGGCGCTCGCTATATCCGCTGTTCTGATGCGTTTTGGTCAAGGGTTGGAGGACGCGGATTTCGCCCGCCTTGTTCTGCCTGCCGTGATCCGGGTGCAAGATGTGAATACCGACAAGGCAAATGCGCTGCTCAAGGTCTTGGGCCATAAGCATATTGCGCTTGATCAAGCGATGGATCGCATCCTGGGTGCCGTTGAGGGGCCGAAAACCTTGGCGGGGCTGGGCGTGCCACATGGTGCGCTTGATGCTGCGGCCCAGGCCGCTGTTGGCAAAGGCGGTCTGGAGTTTGAAGGCGCCCGACAAGCTTTGGATGACGTCTACGGGGATGCATCGCAATGAAACCGCTTCTGATCGATGGGGATTGGATCACCACCTCCCACGCCGTAGATAACGTGAACCCATCGGATATCTCGGACATCATCGCCAGCTACGCGCAGGCCGGTCGGGCAGAGGCTGAGGCCGCGATCAAAGCGGCAGCGCAAGCGGCGACAGATTGGGGGCTGACCACCCCGCAACCGCGCCATGATCTGCTCCACACCGTGGGTGATGAGATCCTGTCCCGGAAAGTGGAGATCGGCGAATTGCTGGCCCGTGAAGAAGACAAGGTCTTGTCCGAGGTTGTTGGGGAAGTGACCCGCGCCGGACAGATATTCCTGTTCTTCGCGGGAGAGGCGCTGCGACAGTGCGGTGATCTACTGGCCTAGGTCCGCCCCGAGGTGGGTGTCGAGGTCACGCGGGAGCCGGTGGGCGTTGTGGGGATCATCGCACCCTGAAACTTCCCGATCGCGATCCCCGCTTGGAAAATCGCCCCCGCCCTATGCTAAGACAATACGGTGGTGTTCAAACCGGCAGAGCTTGTGCCTGGGTGCGCCTGGGCTTTGGCCGATATCCTGCACCGTGCCGGAGTACCTGCGGGGGTCTTCAATCTGGTGATCGGGCCGAGGCCAGTTGTGGGGCAGGCGATCCTGGATGATCCGCGGGTTGATGCGATCAGTTTCACTGGCAGTCAGGCCACGGGCGCACGGGTTGCGGCAGCCAGTACGCCCCATCTACGTAAAATCCAGCTTGAGATGGGGGCAAGAACCCTCTGGTTGTCATGGACGATACCGATCTGGATGTCGCCGTCGATTGTGCCCTGGACGGCGCGTTCTTTTCGACCGGGCAGCGCTGCACTGCATCCTCCGGGCTGATCGTGACCGAAAGTCTACATGACCGCTTCGTCTCGATCCTGGCAGAGCGTGTTACTGCGCTGCGCGTCGGACCCGCTTTGGCGCCCGAAACGCAGATCGGGCCGGTCGTTGATCCGGTGCAATTGGCGCGAGATCTCGAATACATCGCCACCGCACGGTCGCAGGGCGGTGTTTTGCGTGCTGGTGGCGATCAGGTCCGGTGCGAGACGGAAGGGTACTTCCTGCACCCCGCGTTGATCACCGAAACTCACCCGGATATGCGGATCAACCGCGAGGAGGTTTTTGGCTCCGTCGCATCGGTGATCCGCGTGCGGGATTATGACGAGGCGCTAGCCGTCGCCAATGATACTGAATTTGGATTAAGCGCAAGCATCTGCACGACAAGCCTGAAATATGCCAGCGATTTCAAGCGTAAAGCCCAGGCCGGGATGGTGATGGTAAACCTGCCGACGGCCGGTGTAGACTATCATGTGCCGTTTGGCGGGACAAAAGGGTCAAGCTTTGGTCCCCGTGAACAAGGCAGCTATGCCGCCGAATTCTTCACCACGATCAAAACCGGCTATACCCGCGCTTACGCGTCGAAAACGGCCCCTTTCGCCCATGCCATGCGCATTTCCAACGTAACGCCTAGTCTGATTTTTGCGCGGTAAGGCTTGCCAGATCCCTACCCGAACGGCGCTGATGGGGGACGTCCTTTGGAGGAGGGGCGTTTGCCAGCAGCATAACTGAGGATCGGGGAGGGTCCAAAGATGAGCCAAGCAATAGCCGTCTGCCATGGCGAGTTCGGGCGCGCCGCGCGTTACCGACTGGACAAGACAATCATCACCCATGCACACCGCAAAGGGCACCTGATCTTTCATGTGGACGGCGGCAATGCCCGTGTCCCGAACGGAGATGTGTGTCTGGTGACCGCGAGCAAAGCGGTGGCTGTGAGCCCCTGGGAACCCCACGGGTTTTGTGTGGAAGACGGACGGGAGAACATCTGCCTGGTGCTCTACATCAAGCCGATGTGGTTTCTTGAAAACTCCTCGTCCGGGGAGTTTGCGCTAAAGTTCGGGCGACCCGATCTGACCGTAACGCCCGAGATCACGGGGTTTGTGAACCGTTTAACCGCCCTGCTGTTCGATAGCGAAGAACAAACCTGTTTCGATCAGTCATGGAGCAACGCGTCGGGTGACCGCCGCGCAAAATCCTACAACAGGTTCAGCGATTTCCGTGTGCGCCGGGCCCTGCGTCTCATCCAGGACAAGATCGGTGAAGACTTCGAGATGGAGAACCTGGCCGGATCGGTCGGCCTGTCCCATCCACATTTCTTCAAGCTCTTCAAACAGTATATGGGCGTAACCCCAACGTGTACATGAACACCTTGCGATCCGAGCGGGCCATCGAAGAGTTGTTGCACACTACAAAGACCGTGACGGATGTCGCCCTTGATCTGGGGTTTTCGTCCCAGGCCAGCTTTACGCGCTTCTTTTCGGCCAATGTCGGCATCGCCCCAAGCGAGTATCGCCGGGTTGCCCACGTCACCGATGGCGCTTTTCCGATGATGTGAAAACCCATCAGACTACAGGGTATGCGGGGCCGCGTTTGCCCGCCGTAGCATCGGGGGAACGAACAGCCCGGTGAGGGGCTCAGGGAGGAAAAGTTGATCAGCACACTGGCATTTCGCCAGCCCTTTTGCGGTGGCTGGGAATGAGATCTTTTGCCAGTCGGCACCCGTTTTGGGCCGGTATGCTGACAATGCTGTTCGTCGTGCTGTTGTGGCTGATGTTCGCCATCTGGCCGCCCGAACTGGTCGATGTCATCGGTAAGAAAAAGGTGTTCCTGTCTGCATTGTTCAACGGGATCACCCTGGGTGGCTTGTATTTTCTGGTGGCCAGCG
>NZ_JAFEUL010000013.1:0-51701 GCF_016901225.1 Actibacterium sp. 188UL27-1
TCCGCAAAGCCAGCCAGGGCTGCGATATGTGAGGTCTCCGCCCTGTCAGGCTTTGCTACCATCAGCGTTTTTGGTGACACTTCTGCTTTGCACGCCGGGTGACATTTCTACTTGGTTGCAACAAAAACGGGGCGGTATTCGATGACCGCTCCGTTATCGCATTTGCGCGCCGCTCAGGATCGTGCGGTCCTTCCCTCAAGACTTATCAACGGGTTGAAACCTCAAAGCTTTCACGTGCGTGCCGCTGCTTTGAGATCATCCATAAGTTCGCCCAGCAGTTTGACGTAAAGCGCGCCGGTGAGATTCCCGTCATCGTCGAATTCTTGAGAGGCCGCAGCCACCATGACCTCGGGCCCAGGCAGCAGATGTGGGCGAAACGGGTTCAAACAAAGCCGCAGCGCATATTGTGCCCGCGCGCCCCCGGCCCGGCCAGCAGCGGCAGACATGATGGCCACGGGTTTCCCGCGCCAGGGCGCACCCTCAACCCGGCTGATCCAGTCCAACCCGTTTTTCAACACGCCAGAGATCGATTGGTTATATTCGGGTGTCGCGATCACCACGGCATGGGCTTCTGCAATCTGCCGGGCCAGCGTTTGAACAGATTGCGGTATACCGTCTGCCCGTTCGGCATCGCCGTTGTACAGCGGCAGATCCAGCGACGCGGTGCTGAAATCCTCGTTCCCCCAGATGCGCCCGGCTTCCGACATCAGTTTGCGGTTAAACGAGTCCTGTCGCAGCGATCCGCACAATCCCAGCAGTTTCAATGACATGGTCTTCCTCTTACTTATGGTGCAACGTCGAGGTCTTACACAGCCATCGCTCGCGCGACCACCATGTTGCACCGATGGACCAATATAAAGGAAGAACCATGCCTTTGAGACATGGCGGACAGATCCTGGCCGATCAATTGGCACTCAGAGCGATCAAGCGCGTTTTTTCAGTGCCCGGAGAAAGCTTTTTGGCCGCGCTGGATGGGCTTTATGACAGCGGCATTCAGGTGGTGACGTGCCGGCAAGAGGGCGGGGCCGCCATGATGGCAGAAGCCCACGGCAAGCTGACCGGCCAGCCCGGTGTGCTGTTTGTGACGCGTGGCCCGGGCGCCAGCAATGCCAGTGCCGGTTTGCATGTGGCCCAGCACGATGGGACGCCGATGGTCGTTTTCGTTGGACAGATCGCAGCGGCACATCGCGACCGCGGTGCCTTTCAAGAGGTTAATTATTCTGAATTCTTTGGCGGCTTCGTCAAATGGGTGGCCGAGGTTGATCAAACCGACCGCCTGCCGGAATACATTGACCGCGCCTTTCGGGTTGCGATGTCGGGTCGACCGGGGCCGGTTGTCTTGGCGGTGCCGGAGGATATGCTGTCGGACAGTTGCGACGTACCGGACCGCAGACCGCAACCCTTGCCGTTATCGCCGGACCTTGGAGCCTTTGCCGAACAAGCACTGGCCCGACTGGCAGGGGCGAAACGCCCATTGGTGGTGGTCGGTGGGTCGCATTGGTCATCGGAAGATGCCGCGCGGCTTGAGGTCTTTGGATCACGGCACGCTCTTCCCATCGCGGTTCCGTTCCGTAGGCAGGATTACATCGACAATCGCGCCGCCTGTTATGTCGGGGATCTGGGGGTCGGGATGAACCCAAAATTGGGCCAGGCCTTGCGGGATGCCGATGTGGTACTGGCGTTGGGTACGCGGCTGGGCGATACGGCGACCAATGGCTATTCGCTGATGGATCCGCAGGATCATGGTAAAATCTTGATCCATGCCCATCCCGACGCAGCCGAGTTGGGGCGGGTCTATGCGACGCAACTTTCCGCTGTGGCCTCTGCCCCCGATGCGTTGCGCGCATTGATGGCGCAGCCCGAAAAACAACACGATGACAGTTGGTTACGCATGCTACGGAGCCATTACGAAAGCTGGCAAACTCCCCAGACCACACCCGGAGCCGTCAAGATGGAGCAGATCATCCGGGTTCTATCCGACACCCTCCCGCCGGACGCGATCATCACCAACGGGGCGGGTAATTATGCGGCATTTGTTCACCGGTATTTCAGGTTCAAGGGCTACGGAACGCAGGTCGCCCCGACCAGTGGATCCATGGGATATGGGTTGCCAGCAGCCATTGCTGCCAAGCTGGAAAATCCCGAAAAAACAGTTGTGTGTATGGCAGGTGACGGCTGTTTCCAAATGACGCTGAACGAGTTGTCGACGGCGATGCAGCATGACGCGTCGGTGATTGTCATCGTGGTGAACAACGGCAGATATGGCACCATTCGGATGCACCAGGAAAAGATCTATCCCGGGCGGGTCAGTGGCACGGATCTGGTCAATCCCAACTTTGTGGACTTGATCAAGTCTTATGGTGGGGATGGCTGCAAAGTGTTGAAAACAGAAGACTTCCGAGGTGCATTGCAGCAAGCCACACAATCGAACAAGCTGTCACTGATCGAATTGGTGACGGATGGTGAGGCGCTGTCGACCGGAGCCACATTGAGCGAAATCCGCCGCGCCGGAGAAGCCCGTGAACCCGCCTGAAAGCGGTGACACGCCGAATGCAGAAGCCATGCACAATCCATACATACGCTGCGCGCGTTGCATCATGCTTGGGCGCAACGGGCTGGAAATGGCGACTTTTCGCTTTGTCGTCATGTTCGGAAAAATAGGCTTGGATCGCGACAAGCCGCTGCGCTAAGCATCGACAAAATAGCGCATACACTAATGCGGAAGCAGTCGTAGTTAACGGTGGTGAACACCGTTTTATGCGCCTGGAGCAGACCTTCGAACGGTCTTACATCGCCTTCATAGTAGGCGATGTATCTACGTATACATGAAAAATTTATCTCTTAAATCTCAATGTCTTATGGGTATTTTTGGCGTTTCGGATTCGTGTGATTCGTCTCAAAAATCATGGTGCTGTTGTGGGGTAAAAAACAATCTTGGGGACAACTCCGTGATTGATGAAAGAGTTAACGACAATACCGCCTCATTTTGGCGGATTTATTTACCACCCGATGCATACGTTGTTACCTGAGGCCCGGAAATGCGGCGCTAAAGGAGTGCTGCACAGGGGGCATGTGATGGTGCTGGGGACCGTCACGTCGAACAACAAATGAGGGGCAATATGGCCAACATCATCGGTGAGACGAAGACCTGGCATAAAGTAACACTCAACTTTGAGGCACCACGGGATTTCAATGAAGAGCCAAGCACATTCCGGGATTATCGCTTGGATGTCACCTTTACTAATTCGGATACCGGCGAGGTCATCACGGTCCCCGGTTTCTTTGCGGCGGATGGCAATGCGGCCAACAGCAACGCTACCTCCGGAAATATCTGGAGTGCGAATTTCAATCCCCCGAGCGAGGGCAACTGGACTTACGAGGCGTCCTTCCGCACGGGCAAAGATGTTGCAGCCACCACTTACAAGGATGCACCAAACGCAGGAACGGCGGTTTCGTTCATCGATGGAGACTCTGGCACGATCAACGTCACACCGAGCGACAAGACCGGTGAGGACTTCCGGGCCAAGGGGATGATTGTCCAGGACGAAGGCACCCACTTTCTGCAACACCAGGGCGACGGCGACTATTTCGTGCGCGGTGGCCCTGGTGTCCCAGAAAACTTTTTGGCCAACAAAGACTTCGACAATACGGCCAATGGGCGGCACGACTATGCCACCCATGCGAAAGACTTTGACGGGGATGGCCCGACCTGGGATGGCGGCAAAGGCAAGGCCATCGTGGGTGCTGTCAATTATTTGGCCGAGCAGGGCCAGAACACGATCTACATGCTAACCAATACGTCGGGTGGCGACGGTCAGGACGTATCTCCCTGGACATTTGCGGCGCAGGACACGCCGAAATTCGACAAGGGGTTGAATGGCAATGAGATTGCGAAATTTTCAACCTATGACGTGTCGAAGCTGTCCCAGTGGGAGTTGCTGTTCGACCACATGGACAACAAAGGCATCTATAAAAATGTCCTGTTGCAAGAGACTGAGAATGACCAGCAGTTGGACCGCGGGACCAATGCCGATGGCACTTCGCTGAGCGTCGAGCGCATGGTGTATATGCGCGAAATGGCGGCTCGTTTTGGCCACAACAACGGTATTCAATGGAACCTTGGTGAGGAAAACACCAACACCAATGCCCAGCGCAAGGACATGGCGGAATACATGAAATCCGTGGACGGCTATGACCACCTGGTCACGATCCACAGTTTTCCGAACCAGATCGATCAGGTTTACAATCCGTTGCTGGGCGAGACCGACTTTGACGGCGCTTCTTTCCAGACCAACCGCAATTCGATCCGCGACCGGGTCGAGGAGTTTCGGGATAAGTCCGCTGCCAATGGCGACAAATGGGTTCTGACCTGGGATGAAGATGCCAGCGGTAACGGTAAGCTGGAAGCTGGAGACAGCAATTTTGATGCGCCCAATCAGCGGGGGCAGCGAGACGCCTTTTGGGGGACGCTGACGGCCGGTGGATCCGGTGGGAACTGGTATCTGAAGGACGACAACGCATTCTCGTTGGATCAGAACTATGACGATTTCACCCAGCACAAGGCGCTATGGACCTGGACTGCTGCTGCGACCAAGTTTTTTAATACCTATGTGCCGTTCTGGGACATGAGGCAGGCCGATGGTCTGACATCCGACAATGACGACTATGTCATGGCCAAGGATGGCGAATATTACGTGATCTATCTGCCCTATGGTGAGGCAGGTGACGTGAACCTGAACCTGAATGGTCAGGCGGGTGAGACGTTCGACGTCTTCTGGTACAACCCCCGCACCGGCGGCGACCTGATCCCGGACGGCTCGGTCAATGGTGGCGGCACCGTCCAAATCGGTGGTGCGCCCAATGATGGGGGCAAGGATTGGGTCCTGCTGGTGCGTAATCAGGATGCACCGGAATTTCCGGGTGGCCAGGTCATTACGCCGGACCCCGATCCACAACCGGACCCCGACCCTGCACCAGTGACACCACCCGATGCCACGGACGGGGCCTTCCAGGGCGAGAATGGCACCGTTGTGATGCAAGCCGAGCGCGCCCAGACGCAAGGCAGCTGGCGTGAAACCACCGTCGACGGCGAAACTGTTCTGCTGTGGGATGCGCCCTCCAGCAACTACGGCAAGGTCGATCCCAACGAAGCGCTGACCTATAATTTCGTGACTGACCAGGCGGGCACCTACCATATCGGTTTGCATTCCGGCCGCGTGAAATCGACCATGGGCCAGTCAGAGCTGTTTGAGGGCGGAAAGGCCCGCACGGATACCGGCAACGACGTCTATGTTGCGGTGATCGACGTGGAAACCGGCGAGACGATCCAGGAACCGACCAAGCTGTTTACCAATCTGGGCGGCAGTGACCAGGAGTTGCGGTTCGGCTCCACCTTTGACGCCCATGAAAAGAAATCACCTGCGACCGTGCAGTTGGAGGCCGGCAAGGAATACCGGTTGGAAATCATTGGCCGGTCCGATGGCTATGCGCTGGACATGATCACCCTGAACAAAGGGGGCGTGTTGCGGAATGCCGATGCGCCGGAATCGCCCGTTATCGGCAGCCAGCCGACGGACCCGACACCGATTGATCCGACGCCACCCGTCGACCCCAATCCGGGTTCGAACGACGCGCCCGAGGCGCGGGATGACACGGCATCCACCGGGCAGAACAAGACGATCCTGATCGATGTTCTGGCCAATGACCGGGATGGCGACGGGGATACGCTGACCCTGACGGATGTCAAATATGATGGCGACACCTCCATCGTATCGATCGTGGATGGCAAAGTGTCGGTCAATCCGCTGAAGGCGGCATCCGGTGCCCGGACCGAGGTGATTGAATACACCGTTTCTGACGGAAAAGGAGGCACCGATACGGCCATTCTGGAGGTCAATATTGGCGGAGGTGGGGCAGGCCAACCCGGGCCGACTCCCGATCCCGATCCTGTGCCGACCCCGCCCGCGAACAAAGCGCCGGATGCCAAGGATGACGTGGCCAAGACGGGTCAGAACCAGACCATCATGGTGGATGTGCTGGCCAATGACAGCGACCCCGAAGGTGGTGCGCTGGAACTGGTGGATGTGCGCTATGACGGAACGACCTCCCTGGTGTCCATTGAGGATGGTCAGATCAAGGTGAACCCGCTGCAGGCCTTCAGTGAGGCGCGGACGGAGACTATCACCTACACGGTCAAGGATGCGCAGGGTGCCCAAAGTACCGCGAATCTGGCGGTGGAGATCGGGGGCGGCGGCGCGCCTAACCCGACGCCTACGCCGCCTGCCAAGACCGGGCCCGATGCCAAGGATGACGCGGCGAGCACAGGCCAGAACCAGACCATCATGGTAGATGTGCTGGCCAATGATGCGGCCGGTGATGGCGGTGCGTTGACACTGACGGATGTCAAATATGATGGAAATACAGCTTTGGTTTCGATCGAGGATGGCCAGATCAAGGTCAATCCCCTGAACGCGGCCAAGAATGCCCGGACTGAGGTAATCGAATACACCGTGACCAATGCCGATGGCGATACGGACACGGCCACGCTGGAGGTTAAGGTCGGGGGTGGCGGATCGAACCCGAACCCTGCGCCCAATCCTGACCCATCCCCGGCGCCGACCGGAAACCTTGCGGCGGATTCCGCTCACATCATCTTCCACTTTGACGGCAACAATAACGACCCGGATGATATTGCTGCGCTGCCGGTGGCGGCATTGCTGGCCAAGGCTGGCGGCGTGGCCGACAAGACGACGTTCGCCTACGGCAATAACGTCGCCGAGAAGGGGTTCAGCGGCCGCTTTGATAAGCTGGACCAGGGGGCGCGTCTGGCCAACAAACTGGGGATCGACACGCTCAGCTACGAAGATGGGGCCGATAAGACCACCAATGCGCTGGTGAAGATCCTGAACTCGGGCCAGAAGGTTTTGATGATCGAAGGTGGGCCGATGGAAACCGCCTACCGTGCGATCGACAAGATGAACCCGGCCTATCACGATAACGTCACCCTGGTTTCGCATTCGGGGTGGAACGAAAACCGCGATGTCGTGAATGCGCCCGGAGTGATCCAGGCCCGCACATGGTCGGATCTGCAACGTGACTTCCCAAACCTGAACTTCATCGAAATCAATGACCAGAATGGGGGCACCAACAATACGAGCGGCTTCTACAACAAGAATTGGAACTGGATGGACCAGTCCAATGACCCGCTGGTCAAGGAAGCTCGCGATGCCATGGAACTGGCTGGCGGGAGCAAAGAAAACGATCCCTCGGATGCCGGCATGCTGTTCTACGCCCTGACCGGCAAGCAAAACGGAACGCCGCAGGATGCCAAGGCTTATCTGGACAAATACCTGGACAGCCCTGCGCCAACACCCACTCCGACGCCGGATCCGCAACCGAACCCCGGCACGGCGGGTACCTATCTGGGCGAAAACGGCACGGTCGTCTTGCAGGCTGAAAGTGCCGATGCGCAGGGCAACTGGCGGCAGACCAATGTCGATGGTAAATCTGTTCTGCTGTGGGACGCGCCATCAAGCAACTACGGCAAGGTCGATCCGAAAGAGACGTTGTCTTACAACTTCATCACCGATGAGGCAGGCACCTACCATATCGGACTGCATTCAGGTCGTGTGAAATCGACCATGGGCCAGTCGGAGTTGTTCGAGAACGGCAAGGCTCGGACAGACACGGGTAACGATGCCTATGTCGCGGTTATCGATGTTGAAACCGGCAAGACGGTCACGGGCCCAACCAAGTTGTTCACCGGCCTTGGTGGCAGCGACCGGGATCTGCGGTTCGGCAGCACGTTCGACAAGAACCACAACAAGTCGCCAGCCACCGTACAGTTGGAGGACGGCAAGGAGTACCGGTTGGAGATCACCGGCCGCTCTGATGGCTATGCGCTGGATATGATCACCCTCAACAAGGGCGGCGTCCTGCGCGATGCCAATGCGCCGACCTCAAAAACGGGGGCTGGTGATGTCTCGCCCGCGCCGGTTGACGGACCTGGCACTGGCACATCCGCGCCCGTGGCCGAAGATGACACCGCTGCGACCGGTCAGAACAAGACCATCATGGTGGATGTTCTAGCCAATGATAGTGATCCTGATGGGGGCACGCTGACCCTGATGGATGTCAAATACGACGGGAATACCGCGCTGGTGTCCATCGAAGGCGGCAAGATCAAGGTCAACCCGCTCAGCGCAGCCAAGAACGCCCGGACCGAGACCATTGAATATACGGTCACGGATGATGAGGGTGTGACCGATACCGCCACGCTGAAGGTAGCGGTTGGCGGGGGCAGTGCGGGAGCGCCCGCACCAACACCGGCGCCTGCGCCGACACCGCCTGTCAACAAGGCACCGGTTGCGAAGGACGACATCGCAAAGACGGGTCAGAACCAGACGATTAGCGTTGATGTTCTGGCGAATGACAGTGATCCGGACGGTGGCAAACTCAGCCTGACGGACGTGTCCTATGGCGGCAAAACCTCCCTCGTTTCCATCGAAGACGGTGAGATCAAGGTCAATCCGCTGAGTGCCGCCAGAAACGCCCGGACCGAAACGATCAGCTACACGATCGAGGACGAGAAAGGCGCAACCGATACCGGCACTCTGAAGGTTGAGATTGGCGGCGGTGCCTCAAACGGTGGGGGTGCGCCTTCGCCAAACCCAAGCCCGGCACCCGCGCCCAATCCCGCCCCTGCCGGGGACGTGTCTCTGGCCGAGGTTCGAGAGGCTGGTGTCAGCTCCCGGGCCATCGATTACGTCTACAACAAGATCGACGGCAACATTAAGGACGCAGTTCTCAAAAGCGACGGCTGGAACAACACGATCAAGGCGTTGAACAGCTCCGAAAAAGCGCCTGGTGATGCCATCGTGATCAGCGATAGCAGCCAAGCGTCGCTGAAACAGATCGAGAATGGCGATGGCAAGACGTTCCTGCTGAAGGGCGACCTTGATTTCGGCCGGACCATCGATGTGCCCAGCAACGTTAAGATCTATGTCGATGGCGAGATAACCCTGAACGGGACCAACAACAAACGGGATGGTTTGGGCCAACAAAAGGAACAGTCGGTCTTCCTAGTGGAAGGTGAGGAGAATGTTGAACTGATCGGCATCGATAATGCGCTGCTGAAAAGCAACTTCTACGCCAATGGTGTGCATATCCAGAACTCGGACAATGTTCGCGTCAGCGGGTTCGAGATCTCGCATGTGGATCAAGGGATCACTGCTTATACCGGATCCAACAACGTAGAGATCACGAACAACTACATCCACGATACTGCGTTCCGCGGGGTCTGGACGCTGTGGTCCAATAACGTGAAAGTCGCCCATAACATGATCGAAGCGGCGGGTTTTGACGCGATCGATTTTGATGCAAGCACCTACGACTCAGCTGCGTTCGAGAACGTTTTCCTTGGCTGGCAGCGCTGGGCGCTGTTCACCGAGGAGGGGGCGCAGCGCAATGACATCGTGAAGAACGTGGCCGTCATGGCGGACTTTGATACCAGTTCACCCCACGGGCCCGATCCAAAGGCCCTTTATACCATGGGCTTTACCGCCAAGGGTGACATGGGATGGTATCCAAGCCCGAACAAGAAGATCACGGCAGACACGTATTTCATAGAGAACGATATGTGGAAGCCGTCGAACTATACCAAGAAGCAGTCGGGCGGGGATTATTTTGCCAACCGTGCGCCTGAGGATATTGGGAAGACGTACTTTTGGGATAACGGCGGCAATGTCGGGTATGCCAAAGACGGCAAGCGGGACAAACCTGACTGGCAGGAGGACCCTGACGACCTGTGGCACAATGCCGAGCTTGATCTGAGCGGGACTAAGGGCAAGGACAAGATCGCCGCGTTGGAGAAGCAGTTCCCGGTGTATTCTTCCCAGAAATCGGTCGTGGCCGAGGATGATCCTACGCTGGTCGCGGATCCTGATCCGATATTGATTGCCGAACCCGAAACCTCCGCCTTTGATGTGTTCCTGGTGGATGCGGTGCGGGACTTGCGCCTGGGCGAGATCGCGGATGGCGATGTTATCAATACAAGCGGCCTGGATCTGAACGACCTCTCGCTTGAGATCGTGTCCGAAGATGGCACGGCCGAAAGTGTTCGGATCGATCTGGATGGCGCGGTTCAGCTGGAAAACTTTGAGCCATACGCCGCGTTCGGCGACACTCGCGGCGATTTCAAAGAGGGCGCGATTTCGAACGGTGACCATACGCTCAAGCTGGCATCCTACGCCGCAGACAAGGCTGCGGGCAAAATGCTGGATGAAGAGGAAGTGACGTTCACCTTCTCCGCCACGGGCGGGACCAGCCTGATCGATACAGACGTGCTGGGCTGATCGCCACACGTGGTGTCCCGGGTCACCGGGTGCTGAAAAAGCCGGGCCGTTGGGTCCGGCTTTTTCATGTCGCTGATGGTCTGATCGCTATGGCCAAACATGTACCGGGCTGGGCCGATGGTCACGTCTTCAAAAATTCCGCGTCCAGGATGTTATCATGTCCGACCCATTGACAGGGCCGATCTTCTTTCAGATGTTTGGGCGGCAAAACGAGGAAAATTTCAGAAAGACCGGCTGCGACCTTGTAGGCAAAGTAACCGGGCCGCAAAAAGGTCGGAGTTAGTTTCATCACTACTCCGGTATAGGGATCATCCTCATCATCCGGCATTGCAGTGTTCCAGATGAAACAGACGCCTGTCGTCTGGCTCTCGTAGACGCCCTGGAAAGGCGGATTGGTGTTCACATTATAATGCGGCCGATCAGCGTCTATGCAGAAATGCCATCCTTTTCGGGATAGATGCAGATCACAGCGCATCGGTTCTACTGGCTCTGAGGGGGCAGAAACGCCTCGATTGCGGCGCTGGCCACCACCGTGACATTGCCGGTATTCGGATTGGTGATGTAGAGGCCGCCCTTGACCGCGCGCACAGTTGCCTTGCCGCGGGGCAGTGTTGCGGTCAGCGTCGGGATATCGACGCTGTCGGGGTCGGGTATGCCGATGGTCACCTGCAGGCGCATCTCATCGTGACTGATGCCAAGGCTTTCAAAAAGCGGGATCGAGGAATGACGCATCGCATCCTCGATGGCGCGGGTTGCGGCTTTGGTCTGATCCTGACCGTAAAGGTCATTGCCCATGCCCATTTCGATGATGAAACGTTGGTCGGTCATCGGGCAATCTCCAAGGCCACATGGATCGCCACATTGGCCATAACAGTCGGGTTGCCATCGGGGCGTGGGATATCCAGCCCGCCATGGACCACGTCAAATCTGATCTGGCCGTAGGGAAAGATGTCGGTCAGCTTGTCCGTCTGGACCTGATCCGGCTGCTGGACCCCGATCTGGACGGTGATCTGCATCGCCTCCTTCGGTTGGCCGAACAGTTCTGCGAGGTTGATCGAATTGTGCCACAGCGCGTCCTGAATGCCGCGCCGGGCAGCCTGGGTATAATCTTGCCGACGGAGGGATGACCCCATCCCGAATTCCGTGATTAATCTTGTGGGCATGGTCCCTCCTTGGTCGAGGGAACCGTCGCAGCGTCGGATCGAAAAGAAAAGGGTCCAAGGTCCTCGCCAGCCCCGGTTGGCTCATCGCATCAACTCGACTGTATGGTCGATGGCGCTGGCAAAAATCTGGGTGTCAGAAGACATGTCGATGCTGTTCAAAAGCGCGCGGGACAGAATAGCGTTTTATGGCGTGGGGCTGTACTGGTCGAGGGCTGCGCGATCAATCTCGATCCCCAAGCCAGGGGCGTCTGGGATTTGGACGGCGCCGTTTTTGTGGTCAAGCGGCTTGGTCAGGATAGCTTGGCGAAAGGGCATATCCGTGCGGTCGAATTCCAGGATCGGGTCGCGGGCCTCGGGCCGGGGCGGATCGGGAAGTTGGGCGGCCATCCATTGCAGTGATGCCGCGATCTGTACGCCGGTGCCCCAGACATGGGGGACGAGGCGTGTGCCCGCCAAGGTGGCCTGGTCGGCGACGCGCCGCATCTCGGTGAAGCCGCCCACGCCGCAAAGATCGGGTTGCAGGATGTCGACGGCGCGAGCGTCGAGGGCCTGCTGCATCGCCCAACGCCCGTGCCAGGTTTCGCCGCCGGCAACGGGTATCGGCTGGCCTGCACGGACATCCTGGTAGGCGGTAAGGTTTTCGGGGATCACCGGCTCCTCGAACCAGGCGATGTCATAGGGTGCGGCGGCTTGGCCTAGCGCGATGGCCTCTCCCGTATCGTAGCCATGATTGGCGTCGATCATCAGCGCCATGTCAGGGCCGATTGCATCGCGGACGGCGGCGATCACGCGCAGATCTTCGGCCACGTCGAAACCGATTTTGATTTTGACAGCGTCGAAGCCTTGGGCGCGGTAATCGGCGACTTCTGCCGCGATATCTTCGACTCGGTCCACGCCGTCGCGGCGGAAGGATCCGGTGGCATAGGCGCGGACGCTATCCCGAACGCGGCCGCCCAGCAGAGTTGCGACTGGCATACCGAAATGTTTGCCCTTGATGTCCCAAAGCGCCACGTCGATCCCGGAAAGCGCCGTTATGGCGAGGCCGCGCATCCCCTGGTCGCGCAACAGGTTGTAGGCCTGTAGCCAAAGGGGTTCGGTCCGCAGGGGATCGGCGCCGAGGAAGACCGGTTTGTAGTGGTTGATCACGGCGGCGTTGAGGGCAGGCGGGCCGAGACATTCACCCCAGCCGGTGGTGCCGTCTTCGCAGGTGACCTCCACCAGCAGGTGGCGGCGGTGGTCGAACCTGGCGGAGGCGCTCTCAAACGCGGTGTCGAGCTTGTGTTCCAGAATATGGGTTTGGATGGCGGCAATTTTCATGGGTGCAGGTTTGGCGATGGTACGTCCGGCGTCAATGGTCCATGATCCTGCTAAAACGGGGGCGCGGTATGGAACGGTTGCTGATCACAGGGGCTGCGGGTGGCATGGGGCGACTGGTGCGGCCCCGGCTGGCAGGGCTGGCCCGGATATTGCGGCTGTCGGATGTGACGGAATTGGAGGCCGGGCCGGGCGAGGAATTTGTGGCCTGCGACCTGGCAGATGGTGCCGCTGTGCGGGAGCTGGTCGCGGGTTGCAACGGGGTTGTGCATCTGGGCGGGATCTCGGTCGAGGGGCCGTTTGACCCGATCCGGGAGGCCAACATCACAGGCGTTTACAACCTGTATGAGGCCGTGCGGGCGAATCCGTGCCGGGTGCTGTTTGCCAGTTCGAACCATGTTGTCGGCTATTATCGGCAGGATCAACGGTTAAAAGGCTATGAACCCACCTTGCCTGACAGCCTTTATGGTGTGTCCAAGGTGTTTGGTGAGCAGATGGCGCTGCTGTACTGGCAGAAATTCGGGATCGAGACGGCGCGGGTGCGGATCGGGTCGTGCGAGGACGAACCGTCGGATGTGCGGCGGCTGGCGACCTGGCTGAGCCCGGATGATTTTGCGCGGCTGGTGGAACGGGTATTTGCCGTGCCGCGGCTGGGATGCCCGGTGGTGTGGGGCGTGTCGCAGACCAGTACGGGATGGTGGGACAATAGCGATGCAGGGTATCTGGGGTGGGAGCCGCAGGACAGTGTCGAGCCATTTCGCAACCGGTTCGAGGCCCCCCATGATCCGGATGATCCGTTGGTGAAATGGCAAGGCGGAGCCTTTATCCGCGAACCGATTTACAAATAGTGGATCCGGTCACCTTCTCTGTGTTTGTGGCGGTGACCTTTGTGTTGGCGGGGGCCGTCAAAGGGTTAACGGGTCTGGGCCTGCCCATGGCGGCGATCGGGGTGATGACGTTCTTCCTGGACCCACGGACGGCCATCGCGCTGGTGCTGTTCCCGATGTTGATGACCAATGTCTGGCAGGTTTGGCGTATGGGGCAGGTCTGGGCAGCATTGAAGCGGTACAAGCTGTTTGCCGGCGCGCTGGTGGTTTGCGTTTGGGTGACGACTGTCCTGACGGTCAATGTCAGCGATGGCGTGATCCAGGGGAGTTTGGGCGTGGTGCTGGTGGTGTTTGCCGGGGTCAGCATGCGGTTTCAGATCCCGCGGCTGCCGGACCGGTGGGACGCAACTGCGCAACTGATCATGGGTGGAGCGTCGGGTGTTTTGGGTGGCCTCACATCCATTTGGGCACCGACCATGGCGACCTACCTGCATGCGCGACACGTTGAAAAAGATGAGTTCGTCCGTGCCACTGGCTTGCTGATCCTGCTGGGCAGCCTGCCTCTGATCGCTGGATATACGCGAGCGGGGTTTCTGACGGGGCCATTGGCAGGCTATTCGCTGGTATTGTTGGTGCCATCGCTGATTGGGTTCACCCTGGGGGAGTGGTTGCGGGCCAGGATCTCCCCTGAGCGATTTCGCTTAATACTACTTTATGTTTTTGTGATTGTTGGGCTGAACCTGATCCGTCGTGCCTTGTTCTGACCAAAGAACCGGGCATAGGGTTGGGCCAAATTGGGAGGCGTGCATGGGAATTGATGACAGGATCCTTGCGGATCTGGTGAAGCACCGGATCGAATTTGTGACGACGGTGCCGTGCAAGCAACTGGCCGGTGTCATCGAAGGGATCGATACGACGCCGTCGATTTTGCATGTGCCATCCAACAAGGAAGATGAGGGGATGGGCCTGTGCGCCGGTGCCTGGATGGGCGGCAAGCGCCCGGCGATCATTATGCAGAACACCGCCATTGGGGTTACGATCAACGCGTTGGCGACGCTCACGCAATTCTACCGGATGCCCTTGCCCATGCTGATCAGTTACCGCGGTGAGGTGGGCGAACCCGTGGCCTGTCAGGTCGAGATGGCGGTGCATACCAAGGCGTTGCTCGCGCAGCTTTGCATCCCGACCTATCACTTTCATCGGCAAAGCGATGTCGAGGAGTTGGACGGCATTCTGGGACATTGCTTCATGGCGTCGAAACCCGTTGCCGTACTGATGGATGCGACCTTCTGGAAGGGGGAGTTGCAGTGAAACACGCGGCCCTTACCACGGCTTTGACCTGCGCCTTGGGCACGGCGGTGCAGGCCAGTTCCGTGGAATATGCGTTCTGCTGGATCGGTGACAATGGTTACACGATGGAAGGCCGGATGCAGTTCGACGATGCCTTGTTGGAGACCGGTCTGATCTCACAAGACGATATCACAAGATTCGAGATCCGGGGATACCGGGACGATGCCCCCCTTGGATCATGGTCATTGGCGCAGTTGACACCCGAGACGACCTGGGTGCTGAGTTTTGACACGACGCGGCTGGAATTTCCTACGGGCAGCACCGGCAACAATGATCTGCAGGCCTGGAATGCTGATGGTACGGCCAGCAATTGCGGTAATCCCGGCTTTGGCTTTAACGCGGGCAACAATGCGCAGGATGTCTGCGTAAACGGTGAGTGGCGCACGGATTCGATGGTGGACCGGTTCACGCCCTTGCAGGTCTTTCCGGCGGGGTCGGAACGGGCCTGTGGCGACCCAGATCTGCTGAGCCAGGTAATGCGCCCTAAACGGGAGGAACGGACATGATCCGATCAGAAGTTCTGAAGATGATGTTGCCGGTGTTGCGAGATCATCTGGTGGTTTGCAATATCGGGCTGCCCAGCCAGGAAATGCATATGCTGGAGGACAGGCCCGGCAATTTCTACATGCTGGGGACGATGGGTCTGGCCTCGTCCATCGGATTGGGATTGGCTTTGGCGCAGAAGGCGCCTGTTGTGGCGATTGATGGCGACGGCTCTGTCTTGATGAACCTGGGCACCTTTTCAACGATTGCCAACAATCAGGCGCCAAACTTTGTTCTGCTGGTGATTGATAATGGCAGCTATGGCTCCACCGGCGATCAGACGACCTATGCCGGGCGAAAAACCTCACTCACGGCCGTCGCGCAGGCCTGTGGCTGTGAAAACGTGGTGGAATGCACCGCCGAGGAAACTCCGCAGGTTGTGGCCGACGCCATCAAAGCCCAGCAGATGACCGTTGTGATCAGCAAATGCGAAAGCGGTAATGTGAAAGTGCCGGTCATTCCGCTGGATCCTGTGGTGATCAAGGACCGGTTCATGAAACAGGTAGCGGCGCTGAACGCATAGCGGTTTGGGAATTTTGTACGCCCGGCGGAGGTAATTTTTACCAATAAGAAAGTGTGATGGCTTTCGGTTGCCTCCCAAGGGGAATTGGTTGATCTTGCCACTATGTCAGCAGGTGACATAGAGGGTGGGATGCAGGTCTCCGTCGAGGATGGCCTACGTGTTCCCATGCCAGATGGCGTGACGCTATCTGCACGGGTTTGGCGGCCGGATTGCGGCCCTGTGCCGGCTATTCTGGAGATGCTCCCTTACCGCAAGCGCGACGGGACAGTGGCGCGCGATGCCACCACCCATGCGGAATTTGCGCGCCATGGCTATGTTTGCCTGCGGGTCGATCTGCGTGGATGCGGTGAAAGTGACGGATTATTCGAGGATGAATACTCGGCCCGGGAATTGCAGGACATTCATGACACCATTGCCTGGATCGCGGCGCAGCCCTGGTGCGACGGGTCGGTTGGGATCATGGGGATCAGTTGGGGCGGTTTCAACGGCCTGCAAGTGGCGGCGCTGCAGCCGCCTGCGCTGAAGGCTGTGATCTCGATCTGTTCATCGGTGGACCGGTTTGCGGATGATATTCACTATAAAGGCGGGTGTTTGCTGGGCGAGAATATCGGCTGGGCCGCCTGCGCCATGTCGTGGTTTGCAAGCCCGCCGGACCCTGATCTGGTGCCCGATTGGCGGCAGGTCTGGCAGGAGCGGTTGGCGGCGACCCCGTTTCTGGCGGCGGATTGGACGCGACATAACACGCGGGACGCGTATTGGCGCCATGGCTCGGTCTGTGAGGATTACGGGGCGATTAAGGCGGCGGTGCTAAGCATCGGCGGCTGGCATGATGGTTATCGCAACACGATTGCCCATCTGGTCGAGAACCTGGAGGCGCCGGTCAAAGGGATCGTAGGGCCGTGGAATCACAAATATCCGCATTTGGCAGCGCCTGCACCGCAGATGGATTTCGTGGGGGAAGCGTTGCGTTGGTGGGATCACTGGTTAAATGGGATGGATACCGGGGTGGATGATGATCTGGCCTATCGCGCCTATCTGATGGACAGTGTCGCCCCTCAAGTGAGTTTCGATACACGACCCGGCCAGTGGGTTGCGTTGGATAGCTGGCCCGCTGGGCGGGCTTTGGATTTGCCCTTTGGTACCGACGGGATGGGGGTAGCTTGTGCTTTTCAGCGCAGGATCGCCACGAATACCTTTTGCGGACGGGCGGCGGGGGAGTATTTCCCGTTTGGCTTTGGCCCCGGCGAGTTGCCCGATGATCAGCAGATCGACGATGACCTGTCGCTTTGCTTCGACAGTGCGGCCTTTGAGACGGAACAGATCATCATCGGCGCCGCGTCGGTTGACCTGACGTTGGCGGCGGATCAGCCCGCGGCGCAGGTGATGGTGCGGCTGAGCGATATACGCCTCGATGGCAGCGTTGGCCTGATCGCCCATGGTATGCTG
Organism: Actibacterium sp. 188UL27-1; assembly: GCF_016901225.1. GTDB lineage: Bacteria > Pseudomonadota > Alphaproteobacteria > Rhodobacterales > Rhodobacteraceae > 188UL27-1. The sequence goes on from NZ_JAFEUL010000013.1 coordinate 17,519, forward strand.
AACCTGCGGCAGCGCGAGGGGCATGACCGAATGGTCGATCTGGAACCCGGCATCGCCTACGACGTGACGGTGCCGCTGGACCAGATCGCCTATCGCCTGCCTGTCGGGCATCGGTTGCGGGTCGCGATCTCGCCCTCCTATTGGCCGTTCATCTGGCCCGAAGCTGCACCGGTCGAGTTGACGGTAACGGCGGGTCGGTTGCAACTGCCTGTGCAAGATGTGGCCCCGCCCTATCACGGATTTGTGCCGCCGCGCCCGGCGCCCGCGCCGGTTTTGAACACCGTTCTTCCGCCGCGGGAGCGCAAGCTGACCTGGGACGAAGACGGAAGCCTGCATCTGATCATCCATGGCGATCACGGCGAGACCGAGGATTTCGATCACGGCCTGATCACTGGCAGCCGGTTGACGGAGCATTGGCAGATCGCGCGCGATGCCATCGCCACGGCGCGGGTCGACATAAGCTGGGAGCGTTGGATGCGACGCGGTGACTGGGAAGTGCGGACGCTGTGCGAGACCCGGATGACGGGCGATGCAGACGCCTTTGAGATTTCGGCGCGGCTAGAGGCTTTGGACGGGCAGACGAAGGTTTTTGCCCGCGATTTTCATGAGCGCGTTTCGCGCTGACGGATACAACACGCATGCGTGACATATGGGGAGAACACGATGTCTGACAAACTGAAACACCTGAGTAAACTAGCGGTCAGCGGCAAGTTGAGCCGCCGTGATTTTCTGGGCCGCGCGTCGGCTTTGGGATTTGGCGCTGTCTTTGCGGGTGGTTTGCTGCAGCGAGCTGCGGCGGATGGCCATGCCGCGCCGGTCAAAGGTGGGACGCTGAAGGTTGGGATCCAGGGTGGTGCCTCCACGGATAGTCTGGACCCGGCACTGGCCGCGAATGACACTGCGATCATGAATTTGCGCCTCTTCGGTGACGTGCTGGTGGAGGTCGATGCCAACGGCGAGATCGAAAACCGGTTAGCAGAGGAGGTCGAGGCCTCGGCTGATGCCAGCGTCTGGACCTTCAAGATCCGCAAAGGTGTGCAGTTTCATAACGGCGCTGAGCTGACGCCCAGAGATGTGATGCGCACGATGGAGCGTCACACGAACGAAGACACCAAATCCGGCGCGTTGGGTATTTTGCGCGGGATCAAGGGGATGGCGGTGGACGGTGACAAGTTCGTCGTTATGCTGGACCAGCCTAATGCCGATCTGCCCTACCTGATCAGCGACTATCATCTGGTGATCCAGCCCGATGGCGGGTTTGACGATCCGGGCGCAGGCGTTGGCACGGGCCCCTACAGGATGGTCTCGAACGAAGCAGGCGTGCGGCACGTCTATGAAAAGTTCGATGGTCACTGGGATGAAAGCCGAGGCCATGCCGCGACCGTGGAATTGATCGTCATCAATGATGACACGGCGCGTGTGGCGGCCTTGCAATCGGGGCAGGTCCACATGATCAACCGGGTGCCGCCAAAGGTTGCCAGCCTGGTCGGCCGGATGCCCTCGGTCGAGGTGAAATCCATCGCGGGCAAGGGGCATTACGTGTTCATCATGCATGCCAATACCGCGCCATTCGATAATGCGGATCTGCGCCTGGCACTGAAATACGCGATGAACCGGGAGGAGATGGTCGAAAAGATCCTGTTCGGTAACGGCACGATCGGGAATGATACGCCGATCAACGCGGCCTATCCGCTTTATACCGAAATGGAACAGCGCAGTTACGACCCTGAAAAGGCCGCGTTCCACTTTAAGGCATCTGGCCATGACGGGCCGGTTCTGCTGCGGACGTCCGAGAACTCGTTCCCCGGGGCGGTAGATGCCAGCCAGCTCTTTCAGCAAAGCGCGGCTGCGGCGGGCATCACGCTTGAGATCAAGCGCGAGCCGAATGACGGCTATTGGTCCGAGGTTTGGAACAAGCAACCCTTCTGCACCAGCTATTGGGGCGGGCGTCCAACGCAGGATTCGATGTTCTCAACGGCGTATCTGTCAACGGCCGACTGGAACGACACGCGGTTCTTTAACGAGCAGTTCGACCAGATGTTGTTTGCGGCCCGCGCCGAGTTGGACAATGCCAAACGCACGGCGATCTATGCCGATATGGGCACAATCCTGCACAATGAAGGCGGGCTGATCCTGCCGATGTTCAACAACTTCATCGAAGGTGTGTCAGACAAGGTCGGCGGTTGGGCCGAGGATTCCAATGGCGGCATGATGAACTCCTACGCGCCGATCAAGACCTGGCTGACCGAAGCTTGATCCGGTGCGTCTTGCACTGAAATTGGTGGCCCAGCGGCTGACGCTGGGCCTGCTGCTGTTGTTGGCCGTCTCGGCCTTGATTTTTGCGGGTACGCAGATCCTGCCTGGCGATGTGGCGCAGTCGGTACTGGGCCAGTCGGCCACGCCCGAGGCGCTGGCGAATTTGCGGGCCGAGATGGGGTTAGATCGGCCCGCTGTGATCCGGTATTTCGAATGGCTGGGGGGCGTGCTGACCGGTGATTTGGGTACAGCTTTGTCCAGCCGCGCCGATATCGCGGATGCGGTTGCAAAGCGGCTTTACAACACGCTCTTTCTGGCCTCGGTTGCGGCCGTGATCTCGATCCCGCTGGCGATCTTGCTGGGGCTGGTCGCTGTCCGCTATCGCAACCGATGGCCGGATAAGATGATTTCCGCCACGACCTTGGCCTCGATCTCGTTACCGGAGTTTTTCATTGGCTACCTGCTGATCCTTGTCTTTGCGGTGAACCTTGGGTGGTTCCCATCCGTCGCCACGGTTTACGACAGCATGACATTTGGCCGGCGGTTGAATGTGGTGATCCTGCCGGCGCTGACCCTGACTCTGGTCGTGCTGGCGCATATGATGCGGATGACGCGGGCGGCGATCCTCAACGTCATGCAATCGGCCTATATCGAGACGGCGGAGCTAAAGGGCCTGAGCGGGTTTCGCGTGATCTGGAAACATGCGTTCCCGAATGCCATCGCCCCCATCGTGAATGTGGTCATGCTGAACATGGCCTATCTGGTCGTGGGCGTCGTGGTGGTTGAGGTGATCTTTGTCTATCCCGGCATGGGCCAATATCTGGTCGATCATGTGAGCAAGCGTGATGTGCCGGTGGTGCAGGCCTGCGGGCTGATCTTTGCGGCCATCTATATCGGGCTGAACCTGGTCGCGGATGTCGTGGCGATCCTGACCAACCCGCGTTTGAGGCATCCGAAATGAGCCGCATTCCCGTTAGCGCCTGGATTGGCCTTGGCTCAACCTCAGTGTTCGTTTTTGCAGCCCTCTTCGCGCAACTGATCGCGCCCTACGGGCTGAGCGAGGTCGTGGGAGAGGTGTGGGAACCTTTCAGTGCCGCTCATTGGCTGGGCACCGATAACCTGGGCCGCGATCTGCTGAGCCGCATGATTTTTGGCGCACAGACCACGCTTGCCATCGCAGCTCTTGCGACGGCGGTGTCATTCTCATTGGGGGCAATCCTGGGCATGACCGCGGCGGTCATCGGCGGTTGGGTGGATCAAATGATGTCACGGGGCGTGGATCTGCTGATGTCCATCCCGACGCTGATTTTCGCGCTTGTGGTGCTGTCAGTACTGCCCTCGACCGTGCTGACCTTGGTTTTGGTCATGGGCATTCTGGATTCAACACGGGTCTACCGCCTGTCGCGCGCGGTGGGTGTGGATGTGAACGTGATGGAGTTCGTTGAGGCGGCAAGGCTGCGCGGCGAAGGTCGGTGGTGGATCATCAGCCGGGAGATCCTGCCCAATGCGCTTGCCACCCTGGTTGCGGAACTGGGGTTGCGTTTCATATTCATGGTGCTGTTCCTCTCGGCCCTGTCGTTTCTGGGTCTTGGTATCCAGCCGCCGCAAGCCGATTGGGGCGGGATGGTGAAGGAGAACAAGGACGGCATCGTCTTTGGTATCCCGGCCGCGTTGATCCCGGCTGGGGCGATTGCGCTGCTGGCAATCTCGGTCAATCTGGTGGCGGATTGGGTCTTGAACCGCACCACCGATTTGAAAGGGGGGCGGAGCGATGGCTGATCTGCTGGAATTTCGCGACCTGAAGATCGGTGTCACCGTGCGGCAGCCGGGGGAGTCGCCGCGCGATCTGACCATTGTGGACGGGATTAGTGCAAGCTTGGCCAAGGGCCGTGTCCTGGGCCTGATCGGGGAAAGCGGGGCCGGGAAGTCAACCATTGGTCTGGCGTCAATGGCCTATGGTCGGGGCGGGGTCGAGATTACGGGCGGTGAGGTTCTGCTGAACGGGCGCGACATCCTGAAGGAAGGGCGCCGCGGATTGATGGGGCTGCGCGGGCGCGAGGTCTGCTATGTCTCGCAATCGGCAGCGGCGGCGTTCAACCCGGCCCATCGGTTGATCGACCAGGTGGTGGAAGCGACCGTGCTGCACGGATTGGCCAACCGGGCCGAGGCCGAGGCCCGGGCGATCGATCTGTTCCGCGCACTCAGCCTGCCGGACCCTGAGAACATCGGGAAGCGTTACCCGCACCAAGTCTCGGGCGGGCAATTGCAGCGGGTGATGACAGCGATGGCACTTTGTTCACAACCTGACCTGATTGTTTTTGACGAGCCGACCACTGCGCTGGATGTCACGACGCAGATCGACGTGCTGGCAGCCATCAAGAATGCGATCCGGGTGACGGGGGTTGCCGCACTTTACATCACGCATGATCTGGCCGTGGTTGCCCAGGTCTCGGACGAGATCATGGTGCTGCGCCACGGTCAGATGGTGGAGCATGGTACGGCCGAACAGATCATCACCGCGCCGCGCAAAGAATATACGCAGGCGCTGGTCTCGGTTCGATCGATTGATCATCCGGAACAGGCGCCGGGTCAGGACCCGATACTGCGTGTTCAGAATATCACGGCGGCCTACGGGACTGGGGCGACGGTTCTGGACGATGTCTCGGTTGAGTTGCATGCCAGCCAGACCCTCGCCGTGGTGGGCGAAAGCGGGTCGGGCAAGTCGACCCTCGCGCGCGTGATCACCGGGTTGTTGCCACCCGCATTCGGTGAGATCCGGTTTCAGGGCCGCAGGCTGACACCAGCCTTGAAAGACCGGCCGCGTGAGGATCTGCGCGAGATCCAGATGATCTACCAGATGGCTGATACGGCGATGAACCCGCGCCAGTCCGTTGGCACGATCATTGGACGCCCCCTTGAGTTTTATTTCGGCATCAATGGGGCAGAGCGTGACCGTCGGGTGGCGGCATTGCTGGACGAGATCGAGATGCCCGCCGCGATGGCCCAACGCTACCCGGCAGAGCTGTCGGGCGGCCAAAAGCAGCGGGTCTGCATCGCGCGGGCCCTGGCCGCCAAGCCCAAGATCATCATTTGCGACGAGGTGACCAGCGCCCTTGACCCGCTGGTGGCCGATGGCATTCTGAAATTGCTGCTGGACCTGCAGCGGATCGAGGAGGTCGCCTATCTGCTCATCACCCATGACCTGGCCACGGTGAAGGCCATTGCCGACAGTATTGCAGTGATGCATCTGGGCAAATTGGCACGATATGGCCCTAAAGCACAGGTTTTACGCCCACCCTTTGACGATTACACCGACCTGTTGTTGAGTTCGGTGCCAGAGATGAAGATGGGATGGCTGGAAAACGTCATGGCCCATCGCAAAATGGAAAGTGCGGGGAACTGACCATGACGAATATGGATCTGGGGGCCTTTTCATTGAGCCTGAATGTGTCTGATCTGGATGCATCCCGTGCGTTCTATGAAAAGTTGGGGTTTGGTTTGGCCGGAGGCAGTGCTGATCAGGGTTGGCTCATCCTGCGCAATGGGGGCTGTACCTTGGGGCTGTTTCAGGGCCACCTTCCCGAAAATTGCCTGACCTTTAATCCGGGCTGGACGCCTGAGGCGCAAGCGATGGAAACCTTTGAGGATGTTCGGCGGTTGCAGGCCCGCTTGGAATCACAGGGGATTGAGATTTTCATCCGTGCGAAGGAAGGCACCGCTCCCACCCATTTCGTTGTGGTGGATCCTGACGGCAACCAGATCCTGATCGACCAACACGAAAACGCACCGGAGTAGCCCCATGTTCGACACCGATCTGATCGAGGCGATCCGCGACCGGTTTGCCCATGTCGATCATTGCCCGGAGCAGGGCCCACGGATTTTTTTCGAAAATGCTGGCGGGGCGCTAACGCTGAAATCAGTGGTGGATGCATCGGTCCGTTATGCTGCGATCCCTGATAACCAGGGGCGCGACAACCCCATGAGCCACGCATTGGTCGCCGCAATTAGCAAGGCAAAGGCGGATGCGCGCGTGGTCCTGAACGCAGATGCTGGCCAGATCTTTGTCGGTGAAAGCGGAACGGAACTGCTGTTTCGCATGATCATGAATGCCTGTCTTGGGACACCTGCCGGGACGGTGGTCGGCAGTACGCTGGAGCATCCAGCCTCACGCTCGGCTGCCAAGCGGTGGGCCAAGATCGCGGGTAAGCCGTATATCTCGGTGCCCCATGATGATGCCACGGGCTCGGTTGAGGCGAGCGCCTATGCAGCTTATGTCACGGCAGAGACACGGGTTGCCACGATCCTGCATACTTCACCCGTGACAGGGATGTCGGTGGATGTGGCGGCCATTGCCAGGGCAATTCGGGCCGTGGCAGCGGACTGCCTTATCATTGTGGACGGGATCCAGCACGCGGCGCATGGGGCGCTGGACCTGGACAGTTATGGCATCGACGGTTATGCGATCTCCCCTTACAAGATGTTTTCGCGCCACGGCTATGGCGTCGCTTGGATCAGTGATCGTTTGGCGGCCCTCCCCCATGACGGTCTGGAGGGCGGGCCGGAGGACAATTGGGAGCTTGGGACACGAGATACCGGCGCCTATGCCACGTTTTCGGAGGTCGTGCGTTATCTGGAATGGCTTGGTGCGCAATTCACCGACACCATAGATCGTCGGTCACGGATCGAGGCGGCAGCGCAGGCTATTCATGCCCATGAAGCCAGGCTGACCGACATCATGCTGCATGGCGAGGGGAACCTGGTGGGATTGGCAGATCTGCCGAATGTCCAGATTATTGGGGGTGTTGATAATCCCCGCCGCGAGGGCCTGGTATCTTTGGCGGTCGATCATTTGGCGGCCGCCGATATAGTTGGTGCATTGTCCGATCAGGGCATCCGGACGCATGTCCGCAAGTCAGATCATTATTCAGGAAATGTCCTCAAACCGCTTGGCCTGACCGCTGCTGTGCGTGTTTCGCTGTGCCACTACAATACCCGGCAAGAGGTTCGGACGTTCCTCGCTGCGATGTCCGAGATCTGCAAACCAGACTAGTCTTGGATCGATCTGACCTGTCAAATCAAGATATCGGTGCATGGCTTGTAACGCAGGTGAACGACGATCTATGGGATGTTTTTGATCGTGGGTCATAGGTTATTCCATACAAAAACATGGTTGCCCAAAAGTTGACTATATCCCGTCGCAGCTGCGGCATTGTATCAACCGTGGAAACCAATTTTCATATTAGGAGCGGTTATCATTGGCATTGAGGCTTAAAAAAATTATATAATATTATCAAATATTTAATGGTAATACATTGAGATTCGCTGTCGAAAAAGTGTCATCAAGGATTACCTGTGCCGCGAGAATAAACTGTTTCGAAATGCAAAAATAAATCAACCTTAAGTTGATTAAATGGGGCGCAAATACGGCAAGTTGATGTCCGGCCTCGCCTTAAATTAAAGACTTCAAGGCATTATTGTGAAGGTCGGCAAAATTATGCTCAAATTGCTTGACCGCCTCATTCTCCGGTCCCTAACCAAATTGTGACGCAGCCTATTTTGCGCGGGCGGCCCTCCGTCCGTGCGTCGATACGATTTAAATTTGTGAAACGAGGATCGCATGACCGATACTACATATTCATTTACTGCAATTGATCTGAACGACCTGAGAGATGCTGGCCTGAATGGCTATGTCAGCAACGGCGATACATTCACCATGCCCGCGGGCGCTGAAATGTCGGTTGTTGTCGTGGATAATGACGACAAGCTCGCCGGGGATAAGAAGCGCAACGAGCGCTCGGACGATAATAATGGTCAAGAGGCGGCAGCGATTGGGAATGGCGGTCAGATCTATGTCGAGGCCAATTGGAAGGTCCGGGACGAGCATGGCAACACCTACCGCATGGTCGAGATTGAGCAGGAGGGTTCCAACGTTGAACTTTTCTCGTTCATCGGGGACGTGCCCCCTGCTGGGGCACAACTGCGTGTCATCAACAGCCATGACCAGCGTGACGTCTCTTATAGTGCGCTGAGCGCAGATACCGCGCCCGCCATGTCGGACTTTGTTGAATTCGATGATCCCGATATGGTGACGGTCGATTTTGAAGGGCTGGCTGCGGGAACTGTCCTAGGCACCGCCTATGACGGGGTCACGATCTCTGCACTAAAGAACACTGCCAACCAGCAGACGGTCGAGGCCGAACATATGGACCGCGACGGGTACAACATCGTCAACGGCTCCCAGGCGTCTGGTGGGAAACTGGTCAAGATCTCTGGCTCGGAAGGTAGCTTGGCCACCGACTTTAACGGCAGTGCCGGCACCTATGAGGTCAAGATCCGCGTACAAGACGAAACCGACGGCCAAGGCACCATCCAGTTGAAGGTTGATGGTGTCGTTGTCGCCACCCTTGATCTGGACCAGGACAATAACGGCGGCGGCAGCAACAACGGTGGTTTCTCGACCCGCAGCTTTGGCGATGTCGAAATCCCCGCAGGTGCCGAGGTGGAGATCGTCTCATTCCGCAGTGGCGGTGAATACATGCGGATCGACCAACTGATCTTTGAAGGGGAAGGTCAGGCCACCGGGGAGGCGATGGTCTTTGACACCGCCAATCCGACCGGGGGTGATAACGACCTCGCGACCTCGGATCTGGGTAATGTCCTGATTATCTCAGAAGACGGGGATAGCAGTGACCCCGATGATGATGCCAATGGTGGCACCCTGGTGTTTGACTTTGACAGCCCATCAGAAGTGTTCGACCTGAAAATCCTGGACACCGAAAAGGGTGGCGAGGTTCGCTTGTTCGACGCAAATGGCGCGCTGATCAAAACTGTGACCATTCCCGAAGTGGCGGATGGCGCCGTTCAACAAGTCCTGATCCAGACAGATGATGTCTCGCGCATGGAAGTTGAACTGAATGGCTCAGGTGCCGTCGATGACATCCAATTCGTGCCTGGCACTCCGATCACGCCGCCGACGGATGACGGATGTGATGACGACAAGACCGATTTCAACGATCTGGCAACCGGTACAATTGTGAATGAGCAGATCGAAGGTGTTACCATCACTGCTCAGCGTGCGGGTGATGGCCCCAACTCTGCCAACGATGCCATGATCTTTGACACCGACAACCCCACCGGCGGTGACAACGATCTGTCCTATACCGGTGTCGGCAAGGTCATCATCATCTCGGAAGATGGTGACAGTTCTGATCCCGATGACAATGCCTCTGGTGGTGTGATCCGCTTTGATTTCGACAATCCGTCGAAGGTGACCTCCATCAAGGTGCTGGATACCGAGGAAACGACCGGCACCATCGATCTGTTCGATGCTGATGGTGGCTTGATCAAGTCGGTTCCGATCCCTGCTACGGGCGACAATGGCCAGTCCGATGTGACCCTGGATGCCGATGGCGTGGCGCTGATGCTGGTGAACCTGCCCGGTTCCGGTGCTGTGGATGATCTGTGTTTTGACCATGAGCCGCCGGTGGATCCGCAGACAGGCTCCATCACCAGTCGGGCCTTTATCGACAGCGATGATGATAGCCAGGACAACAACAACGGCGATGAAGAGGGATTGGTCGGCGTATCGGTTGTCCTGATCGACGCCAATGGAAATGAGGTCGCCACGACAACCACTGGTGAGAACGGCGTGTATAGCTTCACTGGCCTGCCTGCAGGTGATTACACCGTCGTCTTTCCAACCGAAGTGGATGGTCTGAAATTGGTCGAGGCCAATGTTGGACCCGATGAAAGCGACAGTGATGCCGCCGAGGATACCGGTGCTACGACCACCATCACAATCGGCGTTGGCGAAGCTGTCACGGATGTCGATGTGGGTTACGAGGCGCTGCCGCCAGCGCCAGGCGCCATTTCGGGCCGGTTCTTCATGGATGCGGATCGAAGCAATACGGAAACTGACGGTGATATGCCGCTCGTCTCTGCCGATATAATTTTGCTGCAGGATGGCGTTGTGATCGCGGAAGCCTCCACCGATGCCGATGGCAATTATCGGTTCGATGGCCTGGAACCTGGCGGCAACTACGTCGTCGAATTCCAGAACCCGACCGACAAGCTGTTTGTCACTCAGGATTTCGGGGGTGACGACAGCATCGACAGCGACGTTGACGCGACCGGCTTCACCGGACCTATCACCGTTGTGGCAGGGCAGGAGACCGCGGATGTCGATGCGGGTATCTTTGATCCTGGCAATGCCTCCCTTGGCGGCACCTATTTCATGGATATGAACGATAACTCCATTCAGGATGCGGCAGACCTGCCGGTCGTTGGGGGCACAGTTCTGTTGGTCCAGAACGGACGTGCGATCAAATCCACCACTACGGATGAGAACGGCAACTACATTTTCGAGAACCTTAACAGCGGCGCATACAATGTGCGGTTCCTGAACGACGATGAGCAAAAGGTCTTTGTCGACGCCAATGTGGGCGATGACGATACGGTCGATTCCGATGTGACTCAGGTTTTCCCGAATGGTATCGGCACAACGATCCGTGTTTTGGTTGGTGTTAATGAAGCCGTCACCGATGTTGATGCCGGGATTGAAGATCTGAACGCGGCGTCGCTGTCAGGACGGTTCTTTCAAGACAATGATCGCACGGATACAGACACCGATGGTGATACAGCGGTGGGCAATGCCACAGTCTCGCTCTTCAAGGCCGGGGTTTTCATTGCGGAGACGATGACCGATGCGGATGGCAACTATGATTTCACCGGTCTGGCCGCGGGCACGGATTACACGGTTGAGTTCGACAACCCGACCGATCTGGTTTTCGTGGCGCAGGATGTCGGTGCTGATGATGCAATCGACAGTGATGTTGATGTAAATGGCGCGACCGGAGCGATCACAGTTTTGGTTGGTCAGGCAACAACGGATGTGGATGCAGGTGTCGCAGATCCGCAAACCGGGTCGATCATCAGCCGCGCCTTCATCGACAGCGACGATGACAGTCAAGACAACAACAACGGTGATGAAGCGGGTCTGGTCGGGCTGACGGTCATTCTGCTGGATGATGGCGGCACTGAGGTTGCAACGACAACGACCGGCGAGGATGGCGTCTATAGCTTCACGGATCTTCCCGCAGGTGACTATACGGTTGTCTTTCCCACCGATGTTGACGGGTTCCAGCTTGTGGAGGCCAATGTCGGACCGGATGAAAGTGATAGTGACGCTGCCGAAGATACGGGCGCCACAACCACCATCACGGTTGGCCCTGGCGAGGCGATCACCGATGTCGATGTCGGGTACGAGGTTCTGCCTGTCCCCACCGGGTCGCTATCGGGTCGCTTCTTCAATGATATCGATTTGTCGGACACCGAAACCGACGGAGATACCGGTGTGAGCGGCGCTGTTGTGACCTTGCTGAAGAACGGTATGACCGTCGGTCAAACCACGACCAACACGGATGGCACCTATCGTTTTGACGACCTTGAACCGGGTGACGATTATGTCGTCCAATTCGGCAATCCGACGGGCAACGACTTTGTCGCCCAAGATGTGGGTGGGGATGATGCGATCGACAGTGATGTCGATGCGACCGGCCAGACTGGCATGATCAGTGTCGTTTCAGGTGAGGAAACGGCCAATATTGATGCTGGTGTCGCTGAGGAAGACATCATTGACCCCGTCACTGCAAGCATTGGTGACTTTGTGTTCTTTGATGAAAATGGAAATGGGGTGTTCGACGGGCCGGACACGGCCATGGCCTTTGTCACCGTAAACCTGTTCCAAGCAGGAGGGGACGGTCTTTTTGGAACGGATGACGATGCGCTCATTGCTTCGCAGACGACGTTCTTTGACGGAGCATATCTTTTCACCGGCTTGGCTGCTGGTGACTACCGGGTCCAGTTCGTTAATCCCGCTGGGCAGGATCTGACCTTTACCACACCGGGGACTGCGGCAGATGATGAGGTCAACAATGACAGCGATGCCGATGTTCTGACCGGCTTTACCGAGGTTATCCAACTCTCGGCCGGGGAAGAGGAGCTGGATATCGATGCCGGCGTGATCGTCGAAGCCGATGTACCCGATCCCAAGGACGATATCGCGGTCGTATGCGCGAAAGAGACGTTTGTCTTGGATGTTCTGGAGAATGACACCGAGTTCAGCGGCGGCGGTCTGACGGTCACGCAGTTGAATGGTATCGATGTTTTTGTCGGTGAGCCTTTAGACATCGATGGTGTCATCTTCACGCTGGAGGATGACGGCACCTTCACGGTCGATGCGACGGCTTCTTTTGTGGCGCTGGACATTGGTGAAGAACAAGACGTGTCCTACACCTACACGGTGCAAAACCAGCAAGGTGGATCTGCTGTTGCCGATATCTCCATCACCTACAAAGGTGTGGCGGAGACGCTGGGCGAGGTGGCCGTGAGTCTGCCCCAAGGCACGATCCAGTTTCAGGTGGTTGATGAAAGTGGTCCGGGCGGTTCGCCTGATGAAGCGTTCACCATGAAGCTGACTACGGGTGATGATCGTTTGGATACGGTCTATACCGAGGCATATGGCCTGCAATTCAATGATGCTGTTCTGTCCGGCAACGCGGATGAATTGATCGAGCTTGCCCCCGGTCTGACCGGCAACCTTCATGTCGCAGGCGTTGGCGATCTGCCCGACGGTGAGCTGGAGACGATCGGGATCAACGGTGAAACCGCGGCTGAAAATCTGGACATGATCACCTGGATCTTGAACCAGGACTTCACCAGCCAGGGTTACACCGATGGTGAAGTGCAGGCGGCAATCTGGTCCCTAACGGATGGTCAGTCGCTTGAAGATGCCGGATTTGACGATGGGCTTTTCCTGGCGGATGGAGCCGGTGACGACGACGATGCCCAAGCGATCCAGGAACTGGCATTGGCCAATGGCGAAGGCTTTGAAGCAGGGCCTGGCGATGTTGTTGGGATCATCGTCAATCCCGATGCTCAATCCGATGGTCGCGGCTTTGAGCAGCCATTCATTATCGCAGCCTATTACGATGACCTCGACTGCATCTGATGACAAAACTGGCGCATCCGTGATATGCGGATGCGCCGTATCACTTGGCTGTTTTTATTTCCCAGACCTGGGATGATTGGTGCCATTCTGGATATCGATCCAAGAAGGTGGGGAGCGCCTCTTCCGGTATCTTTTGCTAGATTATTGAAGTTACTGTCGGGCGTGGGGTGCCGCGTCGCGACCATCCGGTGTGATTGATGGAAAGCCGAGGATCTGATGATCTGACAAAGCCTGATGGCGGTGCTCGCCGGGTGGTCACTTCAGAATCGTGACCTCATCCCATTCCAGCACGCGCATCCCCTCAACCTTCGCAGTGTCCAACCAGTCCGGCAGCGCGAATGCGGGCCAGCAGTCTTCTCCCTCGCGAAAGACAACTGGTTGATACGTCTCGCGGAACTGTTCGTCGGTGAATAAGCCATCGAAAGCTGCATCATCCGTGGACCAGAACTGCAGCCCATCCCCATCCCCGCATCTTCGATTGAAGGCGGCCAGCATGTCCGGTTTGTGTTTCCAGAACGTTGGGCGATCAAAACTCGCATGGTTGCGCAGGCCGACCTTGACCGGATTGGCATGGGCCATTTCGACCCAATTGAGACCCAAGAGATCAAGGATTTCCCCTTCATAGGCGAGCGCGATCCCCCCGGCGGGCCCAATCCCGATCGTGGGCAACGGCTCCGCCCGGTTGAGATAGTTTCCAAAGCCCAGACCCCGTTCGACCAGGGTAAATTCTTTCTGAACGTCGAACCGAGCTTGATAATAGTGCATCCACCCCAGCCCTGAGAGAACCATTGCGGCGGCAAGCGCCGAGAGGCTAAGGCTCGTTCCATAGCCGCGCTGCCATTCCGATACGGAGGTCACGCCCAAAGCGACGGCTAAGGCGGCGGCAACCGGGAAAAGCGGTGCAATGGGCTGATAGAACCGCCACAGCGCAAAGTGATCGCCGCCAAGGCCTGCATAGACGGCCAGTATGCCAAATATCGTGGCACCTGCTATCAGCAGGGCCCGTGTGCCGGGCATGTCCTGACGAAGCCGCAGGATGGCAAACAACACCAACGCCGCCCAGACGACCAAAAACAGATCCGCCATGGGCGAGTTTTGCAGGAAATCCAGCAGGTATTTCAGACCATCTTTTATGCCCTGGATCGTATCTGACGAGACCTTCGCATAGAACGTGTTTGGCACCGGCCAGCCGAAATAGGACAATCGGAAGGTCGTGATGGCCAGGAAAACGGCAATCGCTGCCGCTCCTGAGGCAAGGCACGTGCGCCAGGCTGTGACCCGTAAAACGCCTGCCAGGATGATAAGCCCAAGCGCCACTGCAATGCCTTCCGGTCGCACGGTTGGCAGGATCAGAGCCGCCAGCACAATGCCGATGCGGGTCAGAATGCCAGCTTCGACTTCCACCAGTTTCACCAGCATCAACGTCAGCCATAACAGCAGCATCGACCAGATCGCCAGTTCCATCATCGTCCAGACGGACCATAGGAAATAGCCTGGACTGGCGATCAAGAACACGACCAAGGCACCGACAGCTACCTTCACATCGCATTGCAACCAGTAGCTGAACCACCGCACCATGCGCAGCGATAGATATATCGAAAATACCGTGATCCCCGCTGACAGTGCCAGGATAGGCAGTTCGGGATCGGGAAACGCCGAATATATGATTGTCAGAAGACCAACCCAGAGAAGTGCGGTTGATCCTTCAACCCGCTCCCCCCCAACATTGTACACGTAGCCATGACCATTCGCAACGTTTTCAGCATAGGATCGGGTGATTGCAGCGTCATCAATTCCGATCAGCGGGATGCCCTGGACTAACGCATAGGATAGCGCTGCACCAAGTAAAGTTGTCACAACGGCCAGAAAGAAATCGGTCACCGTAAACTGTGGTATCATCGTTACCTCCGCTGGGGCCGATCAATTGGGTCTGACCGACTGGCCCGACTGGGTGTTGAAAACAAAACGCTTATCCAATTGGTATTTCGTCACATATCCAATGGCCAGCCCGACCACACCTCCGATGGTTAACATGTTAGGCGTGGCCCATATCAGCCAGAACATATACTGAACGCCCCACAAAATTAACGTTGGAAACACGCCCATCAGGGCGTACAGCGAAAACTGTCGCGTATGATCGGCCACGGATGTGCGGTCATCGGCAAAGACCCAGCGCTTATCGAGCAGATATTTGACCAATAGCCCAGCCGCGGTGCTGATGACCAAAGCAAGCTCCACCGCGCCCCATCCGCTGTAGATCAGTAGCAAAAGACGCTGGCTGCCCAGGATCACGCTGGTGGAGATCAGCGCAAACACCACATAGCGCAAGACGAGTTGGCTTTTGCTCACAGCACGGCGCTCGTCACGAACAGGCCGGCACAGGTGAGGAAGATCAACTGACTGACCCTGTCCTTGATCGCAAAGACGATTGGATCGTCATCCATTTCCCCGCGGTATGAGATCATCGTGGCGCGGCTGATCCAGTACAGCAATAGCGGGCAAACCAACCACAACAGGCCGGGCTCACCGTAAAGCCCCCGTACAGACGTGCCGGATATGTAAAGTGCCAGAACCAGAACGGAGCAATAGCCCGCCGCCAGAACGACCCCCAGAATAACCGGCTGGTCCGAGACGCGGTAGCCCCGTCCATCGGTCTCAGTCATGCCGCGCTTGGCCAGGTCAGCCAATTCTGATTGCCGTTTGACGGCTGCCAGCGACAGGAAGAGAAACATTGAAAACGCCAGAAGCCATTCGGAAAGTGGCACGCCGCTGGCTGCTCCACCGGCGATGATCCGCAGTGTATAGAGCGCGCCGAGCATCCAGATATCGACCATGAGCTTGCGTTTGAGCACCAGCGAATAGGCAGAGGTCAACACGATGTAGCCTGCCAAAACCCCGACGAAGAGCCACGAGGTTAGCGTGGCAATCAGGAAGGAGCCCACAAAGAGCCCAGCAGCTAGAACGGCCCCCTGAGCCACGGGAATGGTGCCAGCTGCAAACGGCCTGTTGCGCTTGCGGGGATGCCTGCGGTCTACCTCCAGATCCAGCATGTCATTGATCAGGTAGATGCACGAGGCCGCCATGCAGAACGCGACGAATGCCACCAGGGATGGGCCGACCGCTGACAGATCATGGGCGGCGAACGCCGGGACCAGCACCAGCAGGTTTTTCAACCATTGATGTGGACGCATCGCCTTGAGGTGAACCTTCACGCGATTGGCCAGGGATGTTGGTGGAGAGAGGTGGACTGCCTCGGGATCAATCGCATCGACTTGACGCTGCATCGTCGAGTTGGCGCCAACGCTGATGGCGCGTCGCGCCCTTGGCCAAACCTTTAAGTCGGCAGATGAGTCACCCACATAGTCAAAACCGTTTTCGCCAAAACGCTCGACCAGCCAGTCGGCCTTGTTGGACCCCGCCAGGTTGCGGTCAGGACCAGACCCCACTGCTTCATCGAACATATCTGCGGCATCGGCGACTGCGGTCACCTGGCGTTGGTTCGACGCGGAGACCAGCAATACTTTACGCCCCTGCGCGCGCGCATCAGCCACGTAATCCACGACGTCTTGGTTCAGCGGCAGGATTGAAGCGTCGACCAGCGCCTCCTCCGCGACTTTATCCTTGAAAACGGCCTTGCCGCTCCCGAGCCAGCCAGCAATTTCCGGCAGCTTGTTGGGTTGCTTGGCGACCAGCGATAAAAGCGCCTCGTGCAGGGTATCGGACCGGGAAAATGTCCCGTCCAAATCAACCACCAGCGGCACTGTTTCTACCGGGACGAGATCGGTATCTTGGGCAGAGTCCGGCATCTTGGTGAGCGTAGACAAGCGTTAACTCCAAATCGTACTAAAAGGTTGCGGTGTGGTATCTCCAAACCGCTCAAAATCCAACAGGAGCGGTGCCAAGAGGGTAAACGTAATATCGCACCATTGATTCGACCGCGGCATGATCATTTACTGTTTGACTGCCTTTTCCAAGGTTTTACAGGTGGAGCCGATTGGCATCTCCCAATGATCAATCGGTTCGGCTACGGCGGGCGGTGATTATTCGAGTATTGTTTACGAACAGAACCCGGCATTTTTGAGGATTGGTTATGGTAACGCACAGCTTTGTTCCACGTCAGGCCATTGGCGGCCCAACTTTCATAGGCATCGGTGTGCAGAAATGTGCGACCTCCTGGTTGCATGAAGTCTTGCAAGCCCATCCCCAGATCTTCATGTCTGATCCAAAAGAAATTGATTTCTTCACCGCGTTCTATGATCGCGGATATGAGTGGTATGAACGGCATTTTGCAGATGGCGCCACTGTTCTTGCCCGGGGGGAAACCTCGCCGTCCTACTTTTACCACCCGCTGGCGCCTGAGCGGATCAAGGCTTATCAACCAGACGCCAAGCTGATCGTTATTTTTCGCGATCCGGTAGACCGGGCCTTCTCAAATCATCTGCATGAACTGCGAACTTGGCATTTGACCTCAAGCGAGCAGTTCGAGGATGGCTTGCGCAATAACCCATGTTATCTGGAGCAAAGTCGTTACGCCAAGCATATGGCACGCTGGTTCGACGTTTTTCCCCGTGAGCAGATCCTGCCCTTGATCTTTGAGGAAATCACGAAAACGCCGGACCAGGCCATTCGCGAGGTTTACGGATTTCTGGGGGTCGATCCCGATGGGAAGATAGATGATAGCAGGACCAGCTCTAACGAAAGTGTAGCGTTTCGCCATGACCGTCTGCAATCGGTGCTGCAAAGCGGTGGCAATGCATTGCGTCGCGCGGGACTGGGGACCGCATTAGAGAAATTCAAAAGTGTTGGTCCTGTGAATTACCTGATGAGCCTGAACAAGCGTGATCTTCGAGTCGAGGCCCCGCCGCTCACGGCTGAAACCCGCGCTGTCTTGGCCGCCGAACTTGAGCCCGATGTTCGGGAACTGGCCAAGCTTTTGGGGCGTGACAGTTTTCCCTGGCGCAGTTTTCCGGATCTTGCCAAAGTCGCATAGCAGAGCATCCGTTAGATATCGCGGGGTTTCAGGCCGGTTAGCACGGCGCCAATATCGTTCAGCTTGGTTTTGCGGAAGATCTCCAACCCACGGTCGGCATCCCGCGCCAATGTTCTGCCAGAGGCGACCGCATACAGGCCAAGGTCAAGAATAACGGGCAGTGCCATCGCGTCTGATTCGTGACGCAGGGCCGGTGCGTCAAAAATGACGACGTCAAATTCGCGCATCATCTCTTCAACCACCAGCTTGGCGCGGTAGGAGTCAAAAATCATCGCAGGGTCGGCGCCCACCGTCTCTGTCGGGAGCATGCTGACACCAAGTGCGCCAAGTGTGACAATGGAGTCTTCCAAGGTGGACTCGCCATACAATACCGAAACCAAGCTGGTCGTCCGACGATGCCCCAGGGCACGTGACAAACTGGCCGTGCGGGTATCAGCGTCAACCAACAAACACGACCGCCCCTTTTGTGCCGCTGCCCAGGCCAGCAGCATGGAGACGTTGGTTTTGACCCCACCGGGCTGGTCGGACGCTACCACGATAGAACCCACCGACAGGTCGGAATTCAGATCCACGTTGTTGCGCAGCGTTCGGGCGGATTTCGTGAGTGTTGCAGACGAATCACGCAATACGTTGCGCAGCGACCCCATGCGGCCCATTTTTGTTGGAACGCGCGGCAGTTTACCAAAGATCGGTAGCGCCAGCCGTTCTGTGACCTCGCGTGTTGTGACCAGGCGTTTGGGCAGCAGTTCCATCAGGAAAGCCAGGGCTAAACCCAGTGCCAAACCACCTGCGCCGCCCAATGCCACGGCAACCTGCTTGCGTGGATAGGATGGGCTGCCGGGGGGCGAGGCATAGGAGATGACATCGGCATCAGATCGCTGAAGGTTCTGAATTTCGCTCGTTTCCTTGAAGCGGCCCAGAAAATCCTCATAAACACGACGGTTTGCGTCAGCCACACGCTGTAATTGGCTGAGCCGGATTTGTTCGTTTGACCGGATCAGGATGGTGCCTTCCAGTCCACGCAGTTGGGTTTCAAGCGCATCGACAACGTTGTCGCGTACTTCGGCGGTGTTGTTCAGTTGCTGAACTGTGCGTTCGACTTCGGCAGACAACGCCTCTTCGATCTTGTTCATGGACCGACGGATCGATGCGACCTGGACGGCATCATCGCCAAACCGGATGGCCGCATTCGCTTCGTCCCGGCGCAGGTCGACCAAGTCGGTCTGATAGGCCAGGATCGTCGGTTCCGACAATGTGGCGGCCGCAGCCAGCGCACCGTCACGATCACGTATTTCGACCAGTTTGTTGGCGTTGGCGTCAGCTTCGGCAAGTTCGGACCTGGCATTGACCAATTTGGTCGTCAGCTCGCGCATCTGCTGTTCCAGGCGCAGCGAGCTGTCGGCATTTGCCTCGATCTTGGCACGGAAAGCGAGCGCTTCACGCTCAGAGCTTTCAAGCGTCGTTGCCAATTCCTCAACCCGGCCTTCCAGCCAGCGGGTGAAACGTTGGGCGGCTGCAAACCGTTTGTCCACGAGAAAGCGGCTGTATTCGTCGGTCAGCGTATTTGCGATCGCCGCAGCTTTTTGCGGACTTTGCGACGTGGCGGTCAGGGAGATTACAAAAGAGTTGCCTTGTTGGCGCACCCGAATCGCATCACGCAATTCACCGGTAACGGGGCCGAGATCGCCCAGTAGGTTGTCACGCGCGCGCGCGGCCTCCAGAACAGGATCCTGACCTTCCGATCCGTCCTCAACGCCAGCATCATCTATGCGCTGCGGGGCTTCGGGCACCGGGATCACCGTGCGCACGACCGAACGCGCCATATCGGTGATGACGTCCAGGACACCGGGATCTTCTTGTGGGCGCAGCGCCGGATTGAACTCCGGATCCTTGTCCAGTTCCAAGCGCCGCACGACCCGAACCAACAGGGCGCGGGACCGCATAACGGCCATCTCCCCTTCGATCACAGAGCTTGAGATTGCCTGTGCCTCGACCAGTGAAAACGACGTATCGGGAGAGGCAAGACCACCATCGCCCAAAGCCAGTTGGGACCGCGCCTCGTATTGAGGCGTGATCTGCAACACCACATAGGCGGCGTAGGCTGCGGCAAGAATTGTGGTCGCCAAGATCAGGATAAGACGCCTGCGCAGCACACCGACAATATCGTTCAGATCAAGCGTTACGGCTTGCTTCTTCGCTGGATCGGTTTCCTGGATCGTCGATCTTAGGACGAGTGGTTCATTCATGCGTCTATCAATGCTCTGACTGGTGACTACAGAGGTAATTTATCAGACAATCTATAGTGGGGACAGATGAGCATTCGGTGGAAAGATTATAAGCCCAAAAATGGCCGTCCGATGAAAATAGTTGAAGTTTTTTCCGGTGTTATACGGACCGCTCGAACAATTCTGCCTTCGGGGTGCTATTGTTGATGGCCTGAGAGGGCGTTTTTGATGTCAGGAGCAACCAGACCACAGAATGGCGACGGGCCTCATCTACCATGAATTTGCGGATGTCATAGTCATATCCCTCGAACTCGGGATAGGCTAACCTGTGGGCTTTGATGTAGGTTTCCTGACTGCGGATCTGATCGGCATGATGCGTCGTTTCAAAGGCATGGATGATGCGCGCCGAAATTTCAGGATCCTTAAAATCGTGGCATTCGATGAGAATATCATGATTTGCCAACGCGGTGCTTGTCTGCTCGGTGAACAACTCCGCCTCGTAGCCTTCGCAATCTGCGACGATCAGCATCCGGGGCCGATTGGCAAGTGTCATAAGCGTATCGGGATTACAGAATTTTCCGAGGTTGAGCCGATCTAAAATGTCGTTCTGCTCCGCCATGCTCTTGCACAGCCGCCGGGCGCCGCCGTCCACGTCATAAGCGTGGATCTGGGCATCGGCAAACATCAGTCCGAAGCCAACGGCATAATAGCCTTCAGCACATCCGATATCGACGATATCAGTGTAGGAACGCTGGCTGATCCGTTCGATGAAGGAGGCTATCTCAACCTCATAGCTGCCCAATAGCTTGGGCAGCAACGCGCTGCCTGTGGCCTCAATCCCGGGATAGCGCAGACCGATGAATGCGCCATGGTGGACCGTCAGGTCGGAAAAGCGTTCGTTGAGGATCTTGGTCTTCAGATCTTCGGTGGTTTGGGTCTGACGTTGCCGTTCCAAATAGACGGTAACCGCCTCCAGCCGGTTCAATAGGCGCTTCAATCGCACCAGAACCCATCCGCCAAATGGCGTGTTTGCGGTGCTGGCAAGTGTATTCTTAATCGAAAGCCGCATGGTTTCCCTCCGGCAAACTTGAAATATGCCAAACGGTAACCGCCATTTTTCGATCCGCCTAGGGTGGTTTTTCGATGATACCCATGCGACAGCGGGCTGGTCCTTGGCGGCGGTGCTGCGGTAGACATCATTTCAAACGACGGACCTGTGGTTCGGTCTGACATATTTCTAAGGGGTTCGTATGCTGGATCAGCATCAACGTATTATTGTGACGGGCGGGGCCGGATTTGTCGGATCCCATCTGACGGACAAACTTTTGGCGCGCGGCGACGAGGTTATCTGCGTCGATAACTATTACACAGGCAGCAAGCGAAACATCCTGCACCATATCGGCAATCCGATGTACGAGATGATGCGGCATGATGTGACCTTTCCACTATACATTGAAGCTGACAATATTTTTCACCTAGCGTGCCCGGCGGCACCGATCCACTATCAGCATGACCCTGTTCAAACGCTCAAGACCTCGGTCCATGGATCGATTAACATGCTTGGTCTGGCCAAGCGGTTGGGGATCCGGATCCTGCAGGCTTCGACGTCAGAGGTCTATGGCGATCCGAACGTGCATCCGCAGGAGGAAAGCTATTGGGGCAACGTCAACCCCATTGGCATCCGATCCTGCTATGACGAAGGTAAGCGCGCTGCGGAAACACTATTTTTCGATTATCACCGTCAACACGGGCTGGAGATCAAGGTCGCACGTATTTTCAACACGTTCGGTCCGCGTATGCACGTGAATGACGGGCGAGTCGTCTCGAATTTCATTATCCAGGCGCTGCGGGGCGAACCGATTACAATCTTTGGGGAGGGCCTGCAAACCCGGTCCTTCTGCTATGTTGATGATCTGGTGAACGGGCTGATCGCGCTCATGGATAGCCCGGCTGATGTCACAGGCCCGATCAATCTCGGCAATCCCCATGAATTGACGATCCGGGAACTGGCCGAGAGCATCATTGATCTGACGGGCTCTGCTTCGAAGCTGACATTCAAGGACTTGCCACAGGACGATCCGATGCAGCGCCGCCCTAATATCGACAAGGCGCGGGAATTACTGAACTGGCAACCGACCGTCGCGTTTGAGGACGGCGTGCGCAAGACGATCGATTACTTCGATACGCTTTTGAGTGGGAACCAGCACCCGACCAAACCCAACGGTCAGGTCTAATCCATGGCAGCGGCGTCCGGTAGTCCGCCTGTTCTGCTTTTCTATGACGGGCATGAACGTCAGGCTGAAGAAGCTCCGCTTGCCAGCCTGAAATCCGATCTGCGCCGCCATGTCCGGGCGATGGTCAACAAGGTGCGCGGGAAACAGGGCAAGTCGGGTTATTACACTTGGCTTTACATGCTGATGGAGGCGTTGGAGCGTGAAGGGATCGATTACCGCTTGAACGACTTTAAGACCGCCCGCCAAAACCCTGATCAACCGGTTGGAATGGTCGGTTATCCGACGATATTCAGCAAGATGGACGGGCTTCCGAACCCTCGCTTGATCGGCCCAGGGATATTTTCATCGCCCTTGGACAAGCCGGACCTGTTTGATGATCCGCGCAACCGGCTGTTCGTGTCGACCTGTGATTGGCATTTTCAGATGTTCACGCCGTTCTACGGTGATCGATTGCGGCCCTGGTTTGGTGGGTTCGATGTGTCGCGTTTTCCAGACTCGTTGTCCGTGTCGAAGGAGTTCGACGTGATGATCTACGACAAGATCTATTTCAATCGCGATGAAAATTATGACCGGATGATTGCACCGTTCATCCGATACCTTGAAGAGCACGGCATGACCTACACGGTCATTCGCTACGGCAGCTATTTGTATGAAGACTACATCGCAAAGTTGAAAAAATGCAGGTCCATGGCGTTTTTCTGCCATTCAGAGACACAAGGCATGGCCTACCAGGAATGTCTTTCGCTGAACGTTCCGATCTTTGCCTGGGACGAGGGGACGTGGCTCGATCCAAAGGCACGGGAGATCAGCGATGCTCCGATCCCGTGCACCTCCGTGCCCTATTTCGACGGGAGGTGCGGCATTCGGTTCAAGGCGGACACGATGATGGAGGATTGGGGCACGTTCTGGTCCAAACTGGATACCTTCAATCCGCGGGCCTTTATCGCAAATGAGATGACACTGTCGAAGTCCGCCGAGATCTACATGACGGCCTACAACGACGCCCGTCTGAATAGAGTTTAACCGCCCGCCAGCAGCTGCCGGTTACCAACTTGCATGTCTGGGCCAACCGCGCCCGCGGCACGCCGCAGTGTTTCGCGACGCAAACTGTCTTTCACGGTGAGCAAGGCGCCCATCATGAACAGCATGGCCAGCAGCGAGAATGGAGACATCAGAGCTGACTCGGTAAAGCTGCGCATGATGTGGATCGACGCGATGCCAAAGAAAAATACCATGGCCATATCGTTTTCCCGCAGGACCCCCAGCACGATCCGCCAAAGGCACCAGGTTACAGCCATAACGGCGAAAGCGAGGCCGATCAGCCCCTGATGGACCGCAATTTCGTAGTAAGAGTTATGGAACGAGAATTGCGCGTAAAATTTCTTGTGGAATTCAACATAGATCTTGCGCGCATCCGAGGTCCAATCCTCGGGTGTCCAATACCCACCCTCGCCAACCCCGAGCAGTGGATTTTGCTGGATCTGGATCGTGGCATAGTCCCACAGAACGGTGCGACCGGTGAGCGTGGCATCCTTGCCAAATGCCTCAAGAACCTTGGTGATCGGATTGAAGTGTTGCACAGCAAGAACCTGAGCCGCCAGAAAGAGACCTGTAGCGAGGCTGGCACAACTGAAACTGAGGAAAATTGGATTGTTTAAAAGCCCGCTGCGCGGAAGCAGCCCAAAGATCAACACCACACCTGTGATACCTCCCGCCAACAAAACTGCCGTGGCAGAGTCTGAGATGAAGATCAGTTGAGCGGCCAAAACACAGGCACCTGCCGCCACCAACCTAAGCCATTTTGAAAGACTGTTATCCAATGTAATGCAGACAGCGGCGGTCCATAGGACAACCATTGCGGCACCCATGGCGTTTTTGCTGCTGAACACACCACGCGCCGCAAGACCACCCGTCAGGCCGGCTTGCAAGCTCAGAACACCAAAGATACCAGCGGCAACGAGCATCGACAGGATCAGATCCCGCTTTTCCAGCCGAATAATGGCACAGTAGCAGATCATGATCGTGAGGATCAGTTGCGCGCCCGATTTCAGGATCAACTCCGTTTCCACACCCCACATGGCCGAAAGCATCCACCAGATCGGAAAGATGAACAAAGTCAGGCTGCGCTGCAGGATCGGCAAAAGCAGTTGAAAATCCCGCACGAAAGCCCACCCGAAATAGAGCGCCAGCGGGTATAGCAGCAGTTCGTCATAGGTGAACTGCTTGAACGTCACGATGAACCAGAGCGTAACCAGAAAATGGTCGCGCAGCCTTTGAGGGATATCAAACCGGAGGCTGAGTGATCGCGACTGGATCATCCAGACATGCCTTTCGTTGCGGTTTCGCCTTTTGTTTTATGGCGTTCACATAGGAAATCTGCAAGGCGCAGGGCAAAGGCCACGACCGATAGCGTTGGGTTGGCCTGGCTCGATACCGGAAAGATGGCAGCACTGGCGATGGACAGATTTTGCACATCATGAACCTTGCAATTGCGGTCAACGATACCTTGAATAGGTGTATCGGCCATGCGGGTCAGGCCGATCTGGTGATAGCCGTCGCGCGATTGCTGGGCGATGTTTTTTGCCATGACCGCATCATCATCGGGTAGATCCAGGGTGGCCAAATTGGCAGCGTTCAACCGATCCGCAAGACGCCGATGATCGCGCACCAATGCACGGATCGTATCATCATCATAATGAAAGTCGATTTTGAGTTTGGGTTGACCGTGGCGATCCTTGGCATTGGACAATTGAACGCGATTGTGGGGTAGGGGGCGTTGTTCTGCATGAAAACATAACCGGTAAGGGCCCCGGCCGCGCGCGATTAACCGGTTGGGATAACGGCTGTGGGGGCGCAGCCGACGGTACAAGGCTGACCTGACCGCGTTTGGTACGCCGAAAGGGTCTGTCAGGATGTTGCGCATATGGGCCGATAAGTCTCCGGACCGCCCGCGATTAGCTATCAGGTGTTTGAATGACAACTCGCCGGAGCGGTGGCGCGGATCGTCGGGCGCCGTGTTTTCGATCCAAAAGGCGGTATTGGTCCAATCTTCAGGGTCGAGCATGATGCGGCGGCGCGCCTGTGTCGGGCCAAATTGTGCGTAACCGAAGACGGTGACATGGCTCGCTTTGCCAAAAGTTAACTCGCCCACCGATCCGGTAAGATGGCCCATATAGTATCGCCCAAGTGGCCCGTTAGACCCACCGAACAAGCCGGGATTCTGCGCCTGGGCGACCAACAACAGGCGAGCGGTCTCCAAGCCACCGGCGGCGAGCACGATTTCCGCGGCATCAGGGGTCCAAAGCTCACCCGCGGTTTGAAGCTCTATCTGTGATCGCGCGCCTATCACGCAAACCATGCGGGCCAGCGTTTGGGTCACGATGTCGGGGCCGTTCGGGTCGTTCTTGGCCCGCTCTTGGACCCGATTGACATGATTGGGATCGTTCAGATGTTCAACCCGATCGGCGCTCAGGCCGGGGGCATCAAACCATGGCTCCGGCGGTGGGGATGTGAAGACGCTACCTGATCCTAGGAATGTCGCCGCAGGCTCGATCCACTTCGCGTAGTCCCCATAGGAAATCGGCCAACGGGGCAACGCTGTTTCGCCACGGTCGTCAAAGTCTTGCGGATCGAATGGGACGCACCGGCCGCCCCATCGATGCAGGGTTCCTCCCAATGCATCGCTGTTGGTTTTCGCGCGGGGATCATGTGGGGTATCCGTGCCAAAGACATGTTCATCATCAGCGTTGGGCACGTCTGGTGGATCGACCTCACCGCGATCGACGATCAAAACGCTCAGACCGTGCGTGGTTGCCGCGAAACCCAGGGCCAGACCGGCCGCCCCGGCGCCAACGACACAGATATCATAGGATTTTGCCCTGGCAGTCTGCGCCGCAACAAGGGGCATCAGCGTTCAATCCCGGCCCGACGGCGGCGCATAAGGCCGATACCTTTGCGGATGGTCTGCATCGGTGTGGCAAAGGTGGCACCGTTGCGGCTGACGGTTCCATGGTCGGTGCCCAGTGCCAAAAGGCGATCCGCTATGGCCTGTGTGCCATAGCGCGTCACAATCTGTGCTTTGACTCGAGTGGCGCGATTACGCGTCTCTGTTGGATTTTCCCGCAATCGGTTTGCTACTGCGGCCACCTCATCCGGGGTGCAATATTGGGCCAGATCACCAAAGGTATCGCGTAGACGGGTATCCAGAACACAGGGTCGTTCCATCAACATCGCCTCGGTCACGGTGCGCCCGAACGCCTCGAACCAAAGATCGCTGTAGAAATAGGAAAAGAGGTCGAGCGTATTGAGAAAGTGGTCAACCGGTTCGGCGTTGAAGCCCAACACCTCCCAATCGGCACTGGGACTATCCTGACCTGAGATGAGATCATTGGGGCACCCCATGATGCGGGTCTGCCATCCATCGCCCAGGTTGAGGGAGGCATCAATGTCTGTCGCCCGGTCGGGCCATTTCAGGGGATCGGGTCGCCCGTGCCGTCCGACCGTAGCAAGATTATCTTGAAAGATGGTGCGGGACGGGGTCCACCCCCCAACATCGAACGCATTGACCCAATCAGCATTGGTCAATCGGATGAAGGGGGCAAAGCTGCGCAACTGGCTGCGAATCGCGCCCGAGACGGGGGACCAAAGCGGGCGATGGCCGAACTGCCGGGCAATGGTCGTTTGCGTCTGGACCGGGTTGTATTCCATCGACCCATCGCCGCGAAACGGTGGATGATGAACCACCAGAACCACCTGATCGGCTGAAACCCGAGCCTGTTCTGGCAGGCCGTGGTAAAAAGGCAGGGGATGATGAAAGAAGGCCGTTTTGGCGGTGATTGCCGATTCGCTTTTGATGGGGGTTACACCGGGCTGATCCAACAGCGCGAGCACCTTTGGGTTGGCCCCATCTGTCGGATCTGTGAAAAAACTGGACGTCACGAGCATCAGCCCAACGGTCATGCCAAGGTTCACGAACGCTTCGGCATCGGTGATCAATGCGGTGGAGCTTCCGCCCGAAAATCGCGGATCGGCCACCAAAAGGATATCGACCCCTGACATGCCCTATCCCGTAAATCCTTGCCAGACCTGCGACATGTCCCGATCTAGAAGGGCGGACAGACCCTGGTTCCGCGCAGAGAAATGCTGTTCCAGATAAGTGCGCGTATCACCCCGCATTTTGGGCGGCTTCTCGGCTGTCAGCAGAATCGGGTTCACGTAGCGAAACCAGCGATAGTGAAGCTTGTTGTGAAACCGCTCCTGCCAACCGCTGCGCTGCCCCATATGGTTGCGGTACCGCCCCCGGACGATCCATTGCCCAACCTTGTTTTGCCATTGCTGCCATTGCGGGTTGCTGGGGTAGTATGTTCGGTTGAACCATGTCTCTGCGGAGTCCAGCGACATGCGATCAGCTCCGATGAAATCGGTCATATCATCCATGAAGGCCTGTTGGTCGGCCAGAAAATCCTCAAACACCGCGACCTTGACCTGCTCCTCCCCAAACACTTTGAGATATCGTTCGAGGTTGGGTGTGTAGGTCGAGCCCAGCATGATCGATGGATGCTGGATGATTGCCTGTTCGAAACTGCATGTGGCGCGCGAAGAACGGATCATGTGCCAATACTGGGAATAGGCCCGTTTCACAGGGTCGCGCAGCATAAAGATCAGCCGGACCTCCGGCAGCATCGCTTTGATCCGAGCCGGCGCGACATCCGAAAACAGATAAGTGGTGGAATCCTCACCGATCCGCTTAGCCGCAGCAAAGTGCGAAAACCTGCTGTTGTACCACGACACGCTTGGGTCGTGGTGGGGCCGAGGGTCGAACCAGTTGAGTTTAGGGCCGTCCGTAAACAGAAAATCCGGGTGACTGACCGGATCGTCGGCGTCAAAAAAATGGATCTCCTCATCCGGTATGCCAATATCGGGGTTCTGTTTCAGGATGAAATGGATCGATGTCGTCCCGCATTTCGGGGCACCCCCAATGATGAAGTCGGGAAATCGCTGGGGTGCGGCTGCGGGTTGGGTCATCGGATGCCTTGGTACTGAAAAATGGGTGATCAAACGCAAGCAGGTTAGTGGGTCAGCGATACTCTGCCAACCACAAACAACCCTGTTTTCCCTCATGACCGGCCTGTCTGGGGCTGGTGCGTTGGGCGGCTCCTGCGGTAGACCGGGAGCTGAGAGGAATGCGCATGCCGAACGACCTTCAGCAAGAATTTTACCGGGTGGATTCGCACATGCATCTGCATCCCGGTTTCGATCTGGATCGGGTTTTATCAGCGGCAGCGCGCAACATGGATCTGTCGGCTGATGCCTCTGGCGAGGGGATGCTGATGCTAACCGAGATTGCAGGGATCGACCGCTTTGCCGATTTGCCCGAGCGGTGCGGAAACTGGGTTCTGTCCGACACCAAGGAGCCGATCAGCAAACTTGCCCGCCGTGCCGGGGATGGTGCCGTCATCGGCATCGTGTCAGGTCGGCAGATTTTGACCGATGAAGGGTTGGAAGTGCTGGCGCTTGGCACGCGGGCGACATTTGCCGATGGGCAACCATTGGCAACGGTCATCGATGCCGCATCGGCTGCCGGTGCTTTGGTTGTCTTGCCTTGGGGCTTTGGCAAGTGGTCCGGCGCCCGTGCGGCGGTCATGGACGAGGTCATCGCCGGTCATGTGGATGACACCAATTTGTTTCTCGCCGATAGCGGTGTTCGGTCATCTGCCATGGCACGCCCAGACAAGCTGTTGCAAGCAGAACGGGTTGGGTGGCGCATCCTGGCCGGGACTGATCCATTGCCTTTGATGGGTGGTGTGCGGCAGTCCGGGCGATATGGGTTCGCGGCGACAGGTGCCTTGCACCGCGATTATCCTTTTGTGACTCTGGCCACCTGGCTGCGCGGTTTGCAATATTCGCCCCCGGTCTATGGCCGTTTGACGGCGCCGTTTCCCTTTGTCGTGCAGCAGGTCGTGATGCAAATCCGCAAACGGCTGGGTTAGCCGATGCCCGCCACGCTGGGGCATCTAGGGGCACAGGCCCTGATCACCCGGGCGATCATGCGGGGTGCCGACATCAAATGGGTCTGGCTGGGCTGCCTGATCCCCGATCTCCCTTGGATTTTGCAGCGGATCGTTCGGCTTTCCGATGTCTCGCCGTATGACCTACGCCTTTATGCGGTAGTGCAAAGCAGCCTGGTGTTTTGTGTGGTAATGTCTGGGTTTGCGGCTTGTTTCAGCTCTGCTTGGCGTCGGACACTCACCATCCTGACCATCGGGTCCGCCTTGCATCTTCTCATGGATGCGATGCAGACAAAGTGGGCCAATGGCGTGCTATTTTTTGCGCCGTTCGATTGGGACGTGCTCAATTTCGGATGGTTCTGGCCAGAGGCCTGGCCGAGTCTTATGCTGTACGGGCTGGGCCTTGGCTATGTCGCCTATGCGATGTTTAGGCTGCCTGTATCGGGTGCTGATTTGCGCTGGCCACGGGGCGCGGTTCTGGTTGCGGCGCTCGTGCTTGCCGCCTGCTATGCCTTTGCTCCGTTGATCTGGATACCCGCGGCCAAGGCAGCCGATGTTCACTATACCGACACGCTGGTCGACAGACCCGACCGCATCAGCAAACCGTTGGAACTGGATCGCGCACTTGTATGGGAGCAGGATCCGGTTCAATTGCGCATCTGGACCGGTGATATGCTGGTCCTGTCGAATGTGCCCAGGGCCGCTTCTTCGGTCGTGTCAGTCAAAGGGCACTTCACGACGGCAAACACGCTGGAAGTTGCGCAAATCCATGAGCATGCCGGGAATAGACGCAACTATGCGTCATATATCGGATTACTTGTCATTTTCGGCTGGTGGTTCCGTTGCCTGATCGCCGCTCGATCCAGCCTCTGACGGATCTACCAATCGCCCGCGAATGATCTTTTCGATTTCATAGTTTCGCATACGGCGGCTGGACGAAAAGATGATGATCTCTCCGACTAGACCCAGCGCGAGGATCTGGATCCCCAAGACGGTCATCAGGATCGAAAACACCAGTGCGGGACGATCCGCCAGGGGCGCGCCAAAGAACAGACGCTCGATCACCAAGTATGCTGTGATCAGCAGGCCCAGAACCAGCAGTGGTAAACCGATGGAGCCAAAGAACCGCAGGGGGCGTTTCAGGAACTTGAGGCCCACAAAAAGCGTCATCATGTCGATCAACGCGCCGAGGTGACCTTGCGCCTTGAACTTATACACCATGGGCACCTTGCCCTTCACGCTGGCCACATCGATCTCGCGCACGCGATACCCTTCATTGGCCGCGATGACCGGCATGAAATGCTGGCGCACACCTAGTTCCGCGATGCTCTCGAACACCTCTTTCCGTCCGGCGCGGGATCGGCAGAACACATCGTCGATGTGCCGCTGAAACAAAAGCCGTAGCAGGCCATTCGTGAGCCCTGACCGCAGCGATTGCATGCCGGAGTTCTGTTTGTCCGTCCGACGACCGATCACCATGTCATCGGGTCCAACAGCTGCCACCAGATCATTGATCGATGCAGGGTCGATTTCTGGCCAGCCCGGCAATGTCAGGATTGTATCGGCCCTTGCGCGTCCTAGGCCGATCTTAATTGCGGCGTCGTCGCCGGTCCAAGGCCGGACAGGCATATCAACCAGATTGGGCCAGTCGCCCGCAATGCCAGCAAGGATATCGCGGATCTTTGTGCCCTGGTAATCATAAAGCACGATCATCTCGTAGGCGTCTGGCCGTTCGTCCAGCGCAGTGCGGTAGCTTTCCAGCAACGTGTCCAGACCGCGCCCATCGCCTTCCGCGACAACCAATACGGATAGTGTAATGTCAGCCAAACCAGCCTCGACCGTCGTTTTTACCAATTCCATAAGTCTTACCTCAAAATACGTCGAACCTAATCAAGCCATTCGGGCTCGTGCAGGCCGGTCCGTTGAAACACCAGAGAGGCGACAGCCCCCAAGAGAAGCAGGAATATGGTGAGCGAGCCCAAGATCATCGCATTCACCGTGTAAACCATGACGCTGCCGCTATTGGCGAGTGTGAGCCAGAGAAACAGCACCGTCAGCAGCGCGGACACGGCGGCCAGACCCGTAAAACGCCGCATCGGTTGGCGCGCAAATAGCAGCAGTGTTTTGATTGCGATCAGGTCGAGCATCACCTTGAAAATCCGGGACAGTCCGTATTTCGAACTGCCAAACCGCCTGGCATGGTGCCGCACGCCCACTTCAGCGATCCGCGCGCCCAGAGGCAGGGTCATGGCAGGGATAAAACGGTGCATGTCTGAATAAAGCGGTACACGCTTGATCATGCTGGCGCGGTAGACCTTGAGCGAGCATCCGTTATCTTTGACTGGCAATCCCGTCACCTTGCCAATCAGTTTGTTGGCAATCATTGATGGCAGCTTTCGGGACAACCATTTATCCTGCCGATTCATACGCCAGCCGATCACGAGGTCGTTTCCCTCGTCGATCTTTTCTAACATCATCGGGATATCGGCTGGATCATTCTGCAGGTCGCCATCCATGGTGACCAAAAGCCGTCCGCGCGCATACTCGATGCCCGCCGTCATCGCAGCGGTCTGACCAGAGTTGCGCCGGAACTTGAGCACCACCACACGGGGGTCACGTTCAGCCATCTGCGCCAGCAGTTCAAAGCTGCGATCGGTTGAGCCATCATCGACAAAAATGATCTCGAATTTGCGGTTCAGCGGTTCCAATGCTTCCCGCACTTTGTCGTACATCGGGGCGACGCTCTCCTCCTCATTCAGGATGGGGATGATGGCGGAGATTTCGACAGACAAATTGGAACTCCAAACCTGCGTGCAAACGACGGACAATACATACAGCTATTTACGGGCTAAAGAAATCTGCCGCGGTGGTATCAATAGCATGGTGGTGTGGCAACAGTATGGTTGTGGTGTAAGCCGCCCAAATTGGCTTTTGGCACATCGGTTTTGCGGGCTTAACGCTAGGGCAGATGTCAACCACTGGTACGACAATATTGTTGTGATTGTGGCCAATTTTCGGTGCGGCAACTCGCAGGAGATATGGAAATAGCCTAAAATACCCCCTCATAGGGTGAAAATCGCGGCTTTGTGG
The DNA here is from genome assembly GCF_016901225.1 of Actibacterium sp. 188UL27-1. Lineage (GTDB taxonomy): Bacteria > Pseudomonadota > Alphaproteobacteria > Rhodobacterales > Rhodobacteraceae > 188UL27-1. Next base: position 50,329 of record NZ_JAFEUL010000013.1, read on the forward strand.
CGATCGTTAGATTGCGCAATGACAACTTTTTGCGAGAACAGTCTGTTGCGTGTAAAAAATACCTCGGACCTTGGCATTGGGCCTGTTAGGACACATCTGACTGATCGTATTAACGAATCGTAAACCGACCTGGTCTTGATTTTGCACGCTCGTATTTGTTCGAGCGGTTCGATTGAGATCGTACCTGTAAACGAGGCCGATATCGTGATCGCGCTTTCGATGTGTGGATTGTTACTGATGCTACAAAATTTGAACGACAGTTTTACAGACAACGACCTTGATCCGAATACATGGCGGATTTCTGATTTCGCCATCAACGCCAATTTCATCGATACAGCCTGGTCGCCCGACAATGTGACTGTCGATCCGAGCGCAACGTTGCCTGATGGTGCAGGCGGTGTGGCCGATACCGGCGCTCTGACACTCACCCTCGACACTGACAATAGTCGCGGTAAGCGATTTACGGGTGCCGAAGTCGATACCGATGAATTTTTCAGCTATGGTCGGTATGAAGTCACGATGACCCCCTCTGCTGCCCGCGGTGTCAATTCTACGTTTTTCATGTTTACTGGCGCACCGTTTGGCGACTCGCGCAGCGAAATCGATTTTGAGTTTCTCGGCAGTGATACCACCCAGGTCCTTCTAACCTATCACACCTCCAAAGGGTCTGACGGGGAGTTTGTGGATCTTGGTTTTGACGCCGCGGCGGGCCCCAACACTTATGCGTTTGAATGGGGCCCCGACTCGATCTCCTGGTACGCCAACGGTGTACTGTTGCGGAGCATCCAAGATCCTGAATTGGCCGTGCCCAGCGATCCCGGCAGGATTTTCATGAGCATTTGGACAGGGAATTCCAACGATTTTACTGGCGTGCCGAATTTTCAGGGCGAGACATCGGCAACCTACTATTCAGTGTCGTTCGAAGGGCGCACGGCGCCAATCGCACTGAACGACATCGCCTTTAACCCGGGATCGGGCCCGATAACGGTTGATGTCCTGGCTAATGACTCGGCGCCCATTGGGACATTGGAGGCAGGATCGGTGGCGATCACCGCTGCCCCGGCAAATGGATCCGTGTCCGTCAACGCGCAGACGGGACAGGTCGAATATACCCCGGATTTCGGTTTCCGTGGTGTGGATACATTCTCCTATTCGGTGGCCAACGCCGATGGCGAGATTTCTAATTTTGGTGAAGCAACGGTAGCAACGGGGTTCGCTGTGTTTGATGATTTTACAAGTGGTGCTGGTAGTTTTTCTTATTTTGACGATGCGTTTCGTGGGACGTCTGAGCCTGGTTTTGCGGATGGCCTTGCGGCGGATGGTGTGTTGCGTGTGACGCTTGGCGGCGGCAACACGAAGTCGACGATCAGCGA
>NZ_JAFEUL010000013.1:51800-123958 GCF_016901225.1 Actibacterium sp. 188UL27-1
GGCGTGACGGCGGATGGCGATGTCGTGATCGACCTGAGCGGTCTGAGCGACGGCGCGCTGACCAGCACGATCCTGGCCACGGACGCCAACGGTGCCACCACAACAACCCAAGGCCCCGCCCTCGCACTCGACACAGCACCGGCCCCGCCGACTGCTCTGAACGAGGATTTCAGCAACGGCGCGGCAGGTTTTTCTTATTTTGACGATGCGTTTCGTGGGACGTCTGAGCCTGGTTTTGCGGATGGCCTTGCGGCGGATGGTGTGTTGCGTGTGACGCTTGGCGGCGGCAACACGAAGTCGACGATCAGCGATATTTCCGGCGGCTGGAGCACGACGTTCAACACGGTTGCGGGCCAGTCGGGCGAGTTGACGCTGCGCTACCGGTTGGAGATGAGCGCCGGGTTTGACGTGGGTGAATTTGGCGAGGTTCTGGTCTCGGTCGACGGGGTCGAGACGGTCGTGGCGCGGTTGGATGCGGCGAATAACGACACTTCCGGCGAGGATACCGGTTTTGTCGATGTGGTGCTTGATCTTGGTGCGTTGTCGGCTGGCAACCATACCTTAACGTTGGGCGGTTACATCAATCAGCGGACCCGCAAGAACGAGGTCGCGACGATTGAATTTGACAGCGTGTCGCTGGGTCTTGGTGCGCCGTCGGCGGCGGATGATGACGGCAATCTGTCGCTGAGCGCGCCGGTGCTACTGCTGGACCTGAACGATGCGGCGACGGCCACGTTCACGGTGGCGGGTCTGGACGCGGATACGACGGGTGTCGTGTCGGTCACGGATGGTGTGAGCACGGTGCAGGCTGCGGCCAGCAACGGTGCAATGCAACTGGATCTGAGCGGCCTGAACCTGGGGTCGCTGACCAGCCAGGTCGTGGCGACGGATGGCGATGGTGCGACGGCCACGGCGGCGGGTCCTGCGCTGACGCTGGTGCCGGCTGGTGCAGATGACGATGGCAATCTGGTGCTGAGCGCGCCGGATATGGACATTGACAGCAACGAACAGGGTGCTGTGACCTTCACGGTTGCGGGTCTTGATGCCGATGCGACGGGGGTGATCTCTGTCACGGACGGTGTGAGCACGGCGACGGGTGGCGTGACGGCGGATGGCGATGTCGTGATCGACCTGAGCGGTCTGAGCGACGGCGCGCTGACCAGCACGATCCTGGCCACGGACGCCAACGGTGCCACCACAACAACCCAAGGCCCCGCCCTCACACTCGACACAGCACCAAGGTCTGATTTCAGTAGTGAGACGGCAGCATTGTCGATCAACCTCCAGGCAGGCACATTCTCCGAAGCATCTAAGGTGCTGGTGATCGGCGACTCCCTGTCATTGGGCGTTGGCGACACAAATCTGCCTTTGGACGTGCCTGCCTTGGAAGGGTGGCGTGAAGACCTGTTCGAGCAGTTGCAATCACAGAATGTCTGGATTGACTATGTCGGTGGTCGGCAGAACGGACCATCCCGGATGCTCGATACCGACCATTCGGCAGAGGGTGGTGTCTCACTTGCCAAGATCACCGATGGGCGTAGTAGTATCACCAACATCACGGCCAATGTGAACACCCATGAGCCTGATATCCTGCTGTTTATGGCCGGGACAAATGACTACAGCTTTGCCTCGAACAACTTTTTCAATCGCTATAATGGGATCATCACCCATCTTGATCTTGCGATTGATCAGTTCTTTGCCGCCAACCAGAACCCCGATGCCCATCTGGTGATTTCCAGCCTGGCACCAAAAACAGAAGGCGGCGCCGTCGAGATCGAGTTTGCGGAGTTCCTGTTGGAAGGCTTCAGCCGGGTCAACGGCGTCAACGTTGTTGGGGACGTCGGCAATGGCACATACCGGCCGGGATACAGGGCGACAGTGGAAACGGCTCAACAGACCCATGACAATTTGCACTTCTTTGAAAACCCGGTGACGGGTGCAGATCTGACGACGGATAATGTGCATTACACGGGCGAAGGCTATGCGACCTATGCGAATGCTCTGTCGACATTCCTGCAGTCAGAGATTGGTTTCATAGCCGGAACGTTGGATGGATCTGCCAATGCCCTTGGACAGAGCACAGCTGTATCGGGTGGTTCCGCTGGCGATTTGATCGTTGGGAATGGTCAAGCCAACAGCCTTGATGGCAATGGCGGCAATGACGTTTTGCGCGGTGAAGGTGGAAATGATCAGCTGAATGGCGGTGATGGGATCGATCGGCTGGAAGGCGGCAGCGGGATCGACTTGCTGACGGGTGGTGCCGGAGCGGATGCGTTCGTTTTCAATACGGACTTTGCAAATGGCCACGGTGCCAACGATGCTGACAGCGTTCTGGACTTCGATTTTGCCGAAGACTGGTTTGTCTTTGTGGATAGCTTCGACGGCCAGATCCAGGTCACCGATGGCCCGGGTGCTTCGGTTGTCCTAACGGTTGGTTCCACGGGCGAGATTGTGGTGACCGGCTCGGGCGTGCAGTCGCTGAAGGGCGCCGATCTTGGCGGTGGCGTATTCAGCCTAACCGACGATCCAAACGTCATCCAATATGTCGACAACACCGACTTCTTCTTAAGCTAAGCTCAACATCTATCACCTGCGCCGTTGAATAAAGCGGTGCAGATATTTCTTCCATTTCTTGGCTCATGCGTCCCATCCCAAGGGCCAGTTTTACTTGGATTATCGCGTTGACTGGGGTAGCCACGGCTCGATCAATAACGCGCACCCTCGGAACTTTGTGAATGCTATTTGACGCCAATACTTTGTCGCCCGACACGCTGCTTGAGGCTGATATCTGCATTATCGGAGGCGGTGCAGCTGGCATCACAACGGCCTTGGCTCTGGAGGGGACCGGGCTGCGCGTTCTTTTGATGGAAAGCGGTGGATTGAATGGTGATGATCGGGCTCAGTCGCTTTATGAAGGCGAGAACCGTGGACTAGATCTCACGCCGATGTCTGAAGCGCGGCTGCGGATGTTGGGCGGGTCGACCAATCACTGGGCTGGCAATTGCATGCGGTTGGAAGCCATCGATTTTGAAGCTCGGGACGGGATTGAATATTCAGGCTGGCCCATAGGTTTGGTGGACGTCGAGCCCTATTACTTGCGCGCGCAGGAACTGGTCGAGACACCGACAGATGATGCGTATGATACAGACGACCGGATGGCGCGCCTTGAGGCAAAACCGCTGGCCTTCGACCCCGACCTGCTGAAGACCCACCTTTACGCGGAAAGCCCGCCAACGCTGTTTGGGCTCACCTATGAGGCCGATCTTGAAGCGGCAACGGATGTGGGCTGTTATCTGAATGCCAATGCGTTGGAGTTGCTGACCTCTGATGACGCCAGCCGCGTGACCAGTATTCGCATGGCCAGCTTGTCAGGAACACCGTTCACCGTGTCGGCCCGTCGGGTTGTCGTGGCAACCGGTGGCATGGAGGTCCCACGGCTTTTACTATTGTCGAACAATACGGCTACGGCGGGTCTGGGCAACACCAACGATGTGGTGGGCCGCTTCTTTATGGATCATATCGCGGTCCGACCCAGCTTAACGGCTTTGGTTGATGACAAGGTTGCAGACTTTGACCTTTACACAGAATCCCAGTTCGATGCGGGGGGATATATCCGTGGGGCGATCTCGGCTTCGGAAACCCTGTTACGGCGGGAAAACCTCCCTAACTTCCTGTTCTTTCTGGTAAAGCAGTCGGACCGCTCGCCTGGCCAGCAATCGGCACAGTCACTGCGCCGTGGCCCGCAGCCCGGTACGTTGGGCACCCACATTCAGAATATTCTGACCGATCTGGACGGTGTCACGAACGAGGTCTATCGCACGGTCACGGATGCAGGCGATGATCTGATCAGGCGGACATGGCTCGACCCCTGGATGACTGTGGAAAGCCGGCCCAACCCCGACAGTCGGGTTGTGTTGGATGACGCCCTGGACCCGGTTTTTGGTCAACGCAAGGCGGCGTTAGACTGGCAGTTGCATGATGGTGATCTGGATGCGAACCGTCGGGTGGCAGAGATTTTGGCGCAGGAGCTTGGTCGGCTGGGATATGGGCGCATGTGGAGCGGGCTCCTGAGCCATCCCGGTCAATGGCCGACGCTCGGCCACGGTAAGCATCATTCCGGGACGGCTCGTATGGCAAATGACCCCAAACAAGGCGTTGTCGACGCAGATTGCCGGGTCCATGGCATGTCAAACCTTTATGTTGCGGGCAGCGCCGTCTTTCCAACCCACGGATATGCGACGCCGACGTTGACCATTGTCGCCTTATCCTTGCGTTTGGCGGATCATCTGAAAGCAACCATGCAGAGCGGGGCCGATTGATGACAAACCTTGCGGATCGTGAACACGGTCGATCACTGACCAAGCGGCAGCTCGTGATGGTGACCGGTGCAGCCGTCAGTGCTATGATCGTGCCCAGCATGATAGTGGCCGATCAGGCAGTTTGGCCCAATGGGGATGCTGCCCAAGCCATCGCGGCTGCCGCGTCACAAGACCATCCGGGATCAGACGTTTTCGATCCTTATGCTTTGGCGGGTATTGCGAAACAGATGGATACTCCAGCCGGTCGCAAAGCTTTGGCGTCCCGGGTCAGACAGGACTTTGCCGATGGTGCCACCTGCGTCGTGAAGGGTTGGCTTTTGTCCCGGACCGAAGTGCAACTTTGCGCCGCTACTACAATGCGCGTGTCATGAGACGTTCTGGCGCTTTGATGCCGTTGCTGATTGGTCTTTTCGCCATTCTGCTGGTCTATTTTTGGCTTCCAGCGAGCTTTTTCACTTTGAGCAGTTTGATTCTATTGGTGGCGCTGATCTGGTCCTTCACGAAATGGCGGCGGAGTGGTTGAGCGAACCGCTGATCTGATTGTCATCGGATGCGGCGTGCATGGCTTGATGGTGGCAATGGTCGCGGCGGAGGCCGGTTACAATGTCATCATCCTAGACAAGGGTCAGCCCGGGAAGGCCACGAGCGCGGGGTGGTACGGCATCCTTCATGGCGGGCTGCGCTATCTGCAAACTGCCGATTTGCGCCGTTTTCGCGAATCCGTGACGGAGCGTCGGTGGTTTGCGCAGACCTTCCCCGACCATGTGTCGAAGATGCCGTTTCTTATGCCGCTATACGGCCGTGGGCTCAAGCGCCCGGCCGTTTTTCGGATGGCCTTTCTGGCTGATGCGATCACTAGTTGGGACCGTAACCAGGGTGTGTCCGAGGCTAACTTCATCCAACCGGGTCGGGTTCTTTCGGCAGACGGTGTGCACCAGACCTGCGTCGGTGTGCCAACAGATGGGCTGCAGGGTGGAGCGCTGTGGCAGGAACTGGTGGTTCTTGACCCAGATGGCCTTTTTCAAGCCATGGTTGCCCATGCAACGCAGCTGGGAATTCAAATCGAAACACAGGCCGAGGTCGTGAGCCTGATCAAACAGGGCGCTTCGGTTGCCGGAGTATCGGCCCGCAGCGATGATCAGGCGATCATGCACTTTCATGCACCAGTCGTCGTCAACGCCGCTGGTCCATGGGCGCCTGCATTGCATGCCGTATTGAATCCGCAGCGCGGGCTGACAGATAACTGGGCTATGGCTTTCAATCTGCTGTTGAACCGGCCTTGTCCAGCGGATGTAGGTTTGTCTGTTTTCCCCTCCGTCGGCGATGGCGACATGCTATTTTTGTACCCACACGGGAAGAAAACCTTTGCCGGAACATGGTATTTTCCGTTTGATTGCGCTGCAGATACACAGGCTGTGTCTGACGAACAGATTGACCGCTTTCTGGCAGCCATCAACGGATCCATCACGGGTATCAATTATACCCGTGATGATATCGAGGCCGTTCCATCGGGGCTATTGCCGGTGACCGAGGCGGGAACAACCAAGCTTTCGGGGTCTGACCTGGTGATCGATCACAGCCTATCAGGTGGACCAAAGGGGCTATTCACGCAGGTTGGCGTCAAGTTCACCACCGCCCGCAATGTGGCGCGACGCACGTTGCGGTTGGCAAATTTGCTGCGCTAGCGTGCATTGCGCGGTCAAGCATGGTGCCCAGGTTGGCAAAGACCATAATGTGACAGGCTTTGACCGGATCAGCCGTTGAAGCAAGGGTTGGTTGGATCTACCTGTCTTGTACCGGCGATACCCGCCAGACCTGTAACGAAAGCGTGTTTGATCCAATGTTTGATGCTTTGAAATTTTGCATAAGCCTGGCCCTGGCCGGTCTGTCGCTGATTTCACCCGCTTGGGCGATTGAAGAGGAAACGCAGGTCCCGTTCGAGACGCAGTTTGATGAGTTGGATCCGGAGGTCTGGTATATCTCTGACTTCGCCAATGCGGGTGGTTGGATCGATACGGCTTGGTCACGGGATAACCTGACCTTTGAGCCGGGGCGAGTCACGCTGGAGATGAACGGAACAGATGCGGAGGGAAAACGCTTTACCGGAGCGGAGTTCAAGACGCGGCGCAAGTTCCACTATGGCCGGTACGAAGTCCGCATGACCCCGTCTGGGGAAACTGGCGCTCTCTCCTCGTTTTTTGTCTATACAGGGCCGTTCTTTGACGATCCTAAAAGCGAGATCGACTTTGAATTCGTTGGAGAAGACACAACCAAGGTCTTGCTTACCTATCATACCCCCGATGGCAGCGATGGCATGTTCGTGGATCTTGGCTTCGATGCGGCAGAGGCGGAACATACCTATGCTTTTGAATGGGCGCCGAACTCAATCACTTGGTATGTGAATGATTTGCAGGTTCGACATGTGGAACGTGGCGATATTGGCCTGCCACCAGCACCCGGGCAGATTTACATGAGTGTCTGGACAGGATCGAGCGATTTTACAGGTGTCGCGGACCCGGATGTCATTGCCCAAGCCTCGTATTCATCGGTTCGTTTCATTCCGCGCACGGCACCAGTGGCGGTCGAGGATGAATTCCAAATTATCGGAGATCAGACCCTGACGCTTGATCTTTTGGCGAATGACTATGCCCATGCCGGCCAACTGGATCGATCATCTGTGACCATTGTCAAACAAGGGGAAGGCGGAACCGTGACCTTGAACCGTGAAACCGCGGAAGTGACATTCAAGCCGTCCTCGGATTTTGCCGGGTCGACCACATTTTCCTACACGGTCAGCGACGGGGCCGAGGTTTCGAACGAAGCCGTTGTCACAATAAATGTGGTCCGTTAAGACTTCCGCTGTATTTTCCGTACAGCGCGGGCTGCGCAGTTTAGTTTTTGGGGCATTTGACTGATGGTTGCTGTGGCCAGCCTAAATTGATGTGAAAGGTCATTGTTGATGAGTGAAACGCAAGGCGAGCAACGGCGCGCTGTCGTGACGGGTGCGACCGGGTTTACCGGTGGCCATTTGGCCCGCACGTTAAAAAAACGCGGCTATGCGGTTCGTGCATTGGTGCGGGATAGGACATCGGCATCGGCGAAAGCTCTGGCTACTGATGGCATCGAACTGGTTCAAGGCGATGTTGGTGACGCGGATGCCATTGATCGCGCGGCAGAGGGCCAGACCCATTTCTTTCACATCGCCGCAGTTTATCGCAGTGCCAATCACCCAGACAGTTACTACTTTCAGATCAATCGGAACTCCGTCTCCTATGTTCTTGAAGCGGTCAAAAAGCACGGGGTCGAACGTGTGGTGCATTGTTCCACCTGCGGGGTACATGGTGACGTTGCTGAAATTCCAGCGACTGAACAGACGGCCTTTAACCCTGGCGATGTTTATCAACGCTCCAAGCTGGCGGGAGAAGAGATTGCCAAGGATGCAATGTCCAAGGGCGCACCGGTTTCCGTTGTGCGGCCCACCGGGATCTATGGCCCGGGCGATGACCGATTCTTGAAGCTATTTCGCACGATTGAGAACGGAACATTTCGCATGTTCGGCTCTGGGGAAATTGCCTACCACATGACTTATGTCGATGACATGGTGCAGGGTCTGATCCTAGCCGGGGAACATCCCGCGGCGATCGGAGAGGTGTTTTTGATCGGTGATGACAGCTACACCACCTTGAATGGCCTTGTGAATGAAGTTGCCGCGACCCTTGGCGTGTCTCCCCCATCGATGCGGTTGCCCGTTGGCCCGCTGATGGCTGCAGCGACCGTTTGTGAATTTGCATGCAAACCTTTTGGGATCGATCCTCCGCTACATCGCCGCCGCGTTTCGTTCTTTACCAAAGCTAGGGCGTTTTCGGTCGATAAGGCAAAGCGATTGATCGGGTTTCAGCCTCAAGTGCCCTTGTCTGACGGGCTAGTCCGAACAGCCGACTGGTATCGCGAGCAGGGCTACCTGAAAAAAGCAGCACCGAGTGCGGCATGACAGATGCCGCGGTAGAGATTGCAGATATCGGGTCTGACCAGCCGGATCTTGACCCATCGACCGATCGATATGCGGCGCGGTTTCAAGGCCGGGCCGGGGAGTGGCTTCTGTCCAGACAGACCGACGCGCTGATGGCACTAATTGGCGATGATCGAGATGTCACCATTCTGGATGTCGGGGGCGGCCATGGTCAGGTCGCGCGGCCGTTGGCGCAAGCTGGCCATACGGTAACGGTCTTGGCCACGTCTGACGCTGCTTTGGGTCAGGTCAAGGATATCGACAGCGACCTGCTAAAAACGACGGTCGGACCAATCTTGCCGCTTCCCTTCGCAGATACTAGCTTTGATATTGTCACCTCATTCCGGATCATGGCGCATATCGGTGATTGGTCAGCTTTGCTGGCAGAGATGACTCGCGTGGCTCGTCGGGCTGTGATCTTTGATTTCCCGATCCCCGGCGGCTTTAACATGCTGGAGCCGCTTTTGTTCGGCCTCAAGAAACGGATGGAAGGGGACACGCGGCGGTTCGACACAATGCGCCGTGCTGATGTGTCTATCTGTCTTGAACAACATGGATTTCCGGCCCAAAGGCATATCGGACAATTCGTCCTGCCGATGGTCGTACATCGAAAGCTGAAGCAACCGGCAATTTCAGGGACTTTGGAAGGTGTCTGCCGCGCCGTTGGCCTCGCTTCCACCATTGGCACGCCGGTCGTCATGCGCGCTGACCGGATGGCGGAGCGCTAGATCATGACTGCGGGTTCTGACATCAACCGCGGGATTGGCGGTGCTTTTATCACCATTGGTGCGACGCTGATCGTTTTCCTTGTGGCTTTGATCAGTCGCATGGGCATGATTGATCATCCGCCGATTTACGACGAGTTGTATCAATTGGTTCCTGCCTTGTCGTTTCAGGATGGGCGCGGATTCGCCGTTTTGGATGGGATTTATGATCGCGCCGCGCTTTTCACCCAGTTCATTGCGCTTAGCCTGGACCTGTCAGGCGGCCGTTCCACGGCAGGGGCGCGGTTTTTGCCATCAGTCGTCCCCGGGGCTCTGTTCGTCGCGCTGATCTTTGTGTGGGCCCGGTACGTGGCGGGCTTGGTCGTTGCGGGCATTGCAGCCTTCTTGATGGTCCTCTGGCCCAACGGGATCGAGGTTTCGCAGTATATCCGTTTTTACGCCATGCAGGGCTTGGTCTTTGGCGGTGGCGCGATCCTTGTGTACACGGCGCTGGTGGGCGAAAAACCCGTTTGGCTCAGGGCGGCAGCTTTAATCGGGGCGGCGGTGCTGTTCCTGTTCGCTGCACATTTGCAGATGCTGACGATGCTTGGCGTGGGTGGGATACTGCTGTGGATCGCGATTGTTCTGGCACCGGGATGGCTGCGGTCTGAACCACGCCTTTGGTGGGTTGTGGCCTCAGGCGTTGTGGCTGTTGCTGGGATCCTGGCCAGCGGCATCTTCACCGACACTATCCTGCGGTTGTGGCAGACCTACAATTGGGAGCCGTGGCCTGCTCTGAACGATACGATGTTCTATCATCGGAACTTTCGTGACAATTATCCGACGCTTTGGCCGCTGTTCCCCGTAGCAGCCATCATCGCGTTGCGCGCGAATTTCGTGCCCGCCGCTTTCTGTCTGATCCTGTTCACGACGACCTTTCTGCTGCAGTCTTTCGGTGGTTTGAAGAATATTCGTTACCTTTACCCCACAATGCCGTTCTTTTTCGTGCTTTGGGGGATCGCACTGAGCGCCGTTATCCCCCCCATTTGGACGTACATGCGGGAGACTGCCCCCAAGGCACTGGAGCCGATCCTATCGCCGGCCATGGCCCGGATTGCCGCATTCGGCGTCCTGGCCATTTCGATCCTGTTTCTCATTGCAGCAAATGCTGCGTTTGAGCGTAGTCTCCGGCTGACGCTAGGCAAAGATGAAAATCAGCTGTTGGGCAAGCGCCGTTGGCAATGGGCTGAAGCCCAAGACGTGTTGCAACCTTGGATACAAGAACGTGCCGTGATCGTCACGACCGAGGAAATGCGCACAATCGAATGGTTGGGTGATTATGACATGGGCTTTAACAAGCCACGGTTCTCTGAACTGCTGTTCACCGTTGGTCCTGATGTCCGCCCCTTCACTGTGGATGGACGCACAGGGCGCCCCATTGCCGGGGAGTTGGCGGATATGGAACGGGTCATCCAGTGCTATCCGGCAGGCGTGATCCTGTCAGACGCGCCTTGGGCTTATAGCCGGAATGCCACGATATTGTACGAAACGGTAAACGATCTGGGCGGAACAGCGACCCGGCAGGTGGCCAGTGGCATGTCCATGATCGGTTGGCGCTTTTCAGATGGTCCGGTTTCGGGCGCGGATTGCAGTGATGTGCCAGACCTATCCACCATACGCGCCGCTGACCGATTGATCGCAGGCGAGCGTGTGGCTCAGGCGGTTTCCTCGGCCAAGGCAGACAGATAGATGCCGCAAATCGGCGACCATGGATCCGGGTCGCCATAGTCAAATGCGGTTTCGCGTCCTTGCTGAATGGCGATGATATTGCTGCGGGTCAGGATCGTATTCAGGAACCGTTCCTGCAAATCTTCGGCTTGGCCGATCATGTGGACCTTGTCGCCACGCCACGCGAAATAGACCTCTGCCCCCAGTTTTTTGACAGTGCTTCCCTGACCGGCCAGCGTGGCATAATCCTTAACAAACCCGTCAATCCCATCTATGTTCAAGATGTTTGGCCCGAAATGATCGCTCAACGTTCGTCGCAAAAAGCTGACGGTGCCGCCGAGGGCGATGGGTGTGATTGCTAGCCCAACCAGTGCAGCACCGCCCCCTATGAACCAGCGTCGTTTCATAGCTGTTCTCCGGCATAGAGTGAGAGGGCCGATAAGGTAAGGGTTGGGTTCGCCGCGGCACCGGTGGTGAATGATCCAGAGCCAAGACAGGCCAAGTTCGGCACGCCAAATACCTTGCACCCCTTATCGACCACTCCGTTTTCTGGGCTGTCGCCCATGGGTGTTCCTCCGATCAGGTGAGCCTCTGTCGGTTCGAAATCACTGAACCGTTCAAGTTCATGCTCGAACGGAAGCAGAGAACCGAATAACTCCCGCCCCCGGGCCAGTCCGGCAAAGGCATAGTCGCTGTGACCTGTCCAAATGATCTTGGCTTCGTCATCTTCCAGAACCACGCGGTTCTCCGGCTGAGGCAAGTCTTCTGCGACCAATTTGAGTTTCAGCCGCTGTAGCCACTTACCCCGCTCAAGGCGGAGAGAGGGTGGCGCGTTCCAGCTTTCGATCAGGACAGAGGCAGCCTCGCGCCGGAAGTCGCCATCATAAAGCCCGTGCCCCATTCCGGTTAGAGAAGTCCCGCCATAGTAGTTATCGAACGGGATATCGAGCCAGATGAACTGTCCCGCCTGCTCGTGGATGCCCCGGCCGACCTTCTCCCCGCCAAGGCCTGATCGCAGCAGGATCGCGGAGTTGTAGATCGGGTTGGTCGCGAGGCCCACGAAATTCGCTTTCAGCTCAGCTTGGATGCCGTCAGATGTGCGGATTGTGATGCCTGTCGCCAGCCCGGATGAGGTTTCCACTGTCCGACATTCAGCATCCGTCAGATAATAAAAATCAGGATCCTCGAACAGATCAAGGGCATTTAGGATGGTGAATTTCGCATCGATTGGACACAGACCACAGGTTCCAGACACACAGCAATTTGCCCGCCGCCCTCCGTTGGACCGGGCACTTGGCATCGGTTGCCAGGAGGGGTTGGCCTCCGTCATGAGCCGCTCTGCTCTGGTGGGTTTGTGCGGTGGAAATGGATAGGGCCGGGAGCGTGGCCCAACGGGCCAGCCATCTGTTCCCGTTACATCCATCAGGTATTCCGCCTGGGTCATGTACGATTCCAGAACGCCGTAGCTAATCGGCCAATCCTGAGCGACACCATAAAGGCTTTGCAGTCTGAAATCATTTTGATGCAAGCGGGGTGTGTTGCCCCACCAACAGTTAGAACATCCACCAAATTGGTGGCGGACGATCCAATCCTTCCGCTGACCAGAGGAATTGTCTTGTGGAACCTTCGGGTAACTTCGGTCGAACCTCCCATCCAATTGCGATCCATGGTCGGCGAACGGCCCACGTTCAACAAACAGGACCCTCAAGCCGCGGCCTTTGAGGGAATATGCAAAGAAGCAGGCCGCAAAGCTGGATCCTGCCAGAATGACATCCCAGCCTTCGGTCTTGGCGGTTTCTAGGTCGATCGATTGCATGTCAGGCTTTCTGTCCTTGTCTTACGGCCAGGCCAGGTTCGATAACAGTGTCGAAAAATCCCAAGAGTTTGCGTCGGTAGGCATCCGGGCTGAATTCGGCGGCGACACGCGCCTGCGCAGCCTGTGCCATACGTTGGCGCAAACCGTCATCTTCCAGCAGTGCTGTCAAACCACGCGCCATATCTGTTGCATTTGGTTCGACCAACATACTGATGTCATCGTCCAGCACTTGAGTATGCGTCGGCAGCCGCGTCGCGATCAAGGGTCGGCCGCTATCAAGATATGAATAGATCTTCATCGGCGTGTTGCGACCTTGTGTTCGGGGGGAGGCGGTTATGGTCGACAGGCTGAGATATCGACCCAATTCACCCACGGGTCGGGGGCCAAGGAAAAAAACGCGGTCCGCGCAACCGGCTTTTTGGGCCTTTTGCTCGTACTCGGCAATGTGGTCGTCGCTGCCGCCGATCACGACAAGCTGTGCGGGCGTCTTGTCGAAATCAATCTGAGAAAACCCTCCCAACAACAGATCTAAGCCCTGATAGCTTTCGAGATTGCCCACATACATGATAATCGGATCATCAAAATTCCAACCGGCAGGCGCGGCGTGGTCCTGATCATGGGAGAGCATGGTGACATCTTCCAACACCTGGATCGGCAGATCGGGCGCGTGCTTTTGTACGGTGTCCTTCAATGCCGCACAGCAGGTGATCGACGCGAATGCGCTGCGGGCTGCCATGCCTTCGGTTCGGGTGAGGGTCCGGTCGATCCAGCCGGGCAAGGCGTATTTGTCGCGAAGTTGTTCGGGTATCGAGCTGTCCACATCAAAGACATACGGCACCCGAAAGATGGGTTTTAGAACCATGGCCATGTAGGCAGCCTCTTCCACGGCCAGGACAAGGTCATACCGGTTGCGGAGCAGTTGCCAGATCACCATTGGAAACATGACCATGTCGGTGATCAGTTTCTTTACAGAGAATCCAGGTGGAACATTTCGAAGGCCAGGCAATGCGGGCACCCGGATAATGCGGCAGTTGTCGATCTGGACATCGCGACCTTCCGCGAACACGATGGTATCGATCTGATCGCCGCGCTCCGACAGTGTTTCGAGCAGTAGCTTAACCGCGATCGGTGTGCCACGATCAGTCATAAAGGGTTGTGGCGCCAGAACCAAAATACGCATCATCAAAATCCTAACTACACGCGGACAATATGAGGTCGATATCGGCCTGTGAAGGCGACTCTCTGTCCTGACTGTGACGGGATCGCGCAAGAATCGCTCTGACGGCCCGGAGGCTCATTTTCATTTGGTATGACGGACCCTGATCGCCGTAAAGCGACGTGAGATTGAGATAGGTCAAACGGGTATCGGCGAAAAGTTGCTCAAAATTGCTGCTGAACTCCAGTTGACCAAGGGATAGGGCTTCTCAGATTAGCAATCAATGACAATACCTCAAATCAGCGCTTGTCATCGCAACTAAAACGCTGGCTCCGATTATGTATTCGGCGCATCGGTATCAGTACATCAGTCCAAACAATGCGCGTTCTACGTGATTTTTCGCAGAAGCGATTCTGTGAAGTCATACTTCGATTCTTCGCAATCGTGGCGCCAATGAAATTGGTCGTTAATGAGAAGATGAAAATTGGTGCAAAATGGCTCTTTGAATTAGCAATTCAAGAATCCATTAAATGAGAATGAAAGGAGAGAAGGAATCTCGATCCGAACCACATCGGAGTATTGGGGTAACTATGTCGAAAATGTGTCACCACTCGCGGACAGACTTTGACAAATGGTTGACCGATATGAGCGGTTTACGGGGCCTATTTTTCCAATTCGGTGATAAATGGCCGACAAATCTGTCTAACTGTATACAAATACCGCTTTGTTCGACAGGTCGAAAGGAGAAAATCCACTCATACCACGCGGATATCTGCCGGTTTCGGTCATCGAAACTCCACACAATAGTCTTGTTTCCGGGGCACTGTTAACCAGCGATTTACCGGGGAAAGATACGGAGACACTGAGCCGGTCGACAAATCAAACCCACCCCTTAAACAGGGATTAACGCCCGAATGCTGACCATGAGGGGATCATGTCAGTGGACGGGGCGCATAGGTTTCCTATGTCGAATTCAAGTCAGGCGAAGCACACATGAAAGACATGCAGCACAATATGCAGCACAATATGCACGGCGGTCACAATGGCGCTGTCCAAGACCTTGTTGGAGGTGGTTCTGTCACCTTGAAGCACGCCATTGCGTCACAAACGTCCGACACGCACGGCGCTGCTCACGACGCTCACCATGGCGATAGCGGTCTCATGAAGGACCACTCCTCGCTGTTAGATCTGTTCCCAGATGCCAGCGATCCCAAAGTAGCCGTCGCGCTCAATGGTGGATCTTGGTTTGATCCGGGCACTTGGTCGACCGGGAAAGTGCCCCAGGATGGTCAAAGCGTTTACATCCCAAAGGGTGTTTCCGTTGTTTATGATGACGTTAGCAATAATCGCCTCGACAAGGTTGCCGTCGATGGGGAGCTGCATTTTGCAGTCGCCAAAGACACGAAGATGATGGTCGACACTCTGATGACAGGTCCGAAATCGGTTCTGACCATCGGAACCGAAGATAATCCCGTCAAAAGTAACGTTTCGGCGGAGATTATCATCCACCGCGACAATGGTCCGATCAACGTCGCAGAGGATCCGACTCAGCTGTCCAAGGGCGTTGTGACCCACGGCGTGGTTCGTATCGCCGGTCAGGACAAGGATGATCATCTAAAAGCATCTGATGCGCCTGAGAAAGGCGACAATTTTCTGATCTTTGATGAGCGGCCGGACGGCTGGCAGGTGGGTGACAAGTTGGTTGTCGCCGGAACCAAGTTGATATCCGCCAATGAATTTCAAGACGAAGTCGTTACGATCAAATCCATTTCCAAACTTGGGAATGGTGATTACAAAGTCAATCTAGATCAAACGCTAAAATACGATCACACGCCCCCTGACAATTCCGCTGGTGTTGAATTCAAGATTCCAGTTGCGAATTACACACGCAACGTGACAATCAGCACCGAAATAAAACCCTCTGACTATATGGATGATGGCAAAACCGTTCCAATTGATGAACGTGGGCATGTCATGTTCATGCACAACCCAGATGTGGATGTGCAAAACGCGGAGTTCTTGGAACTTGGTCGGACAGACAAGTCGAAGGTTTTGCATGATGAAGATAATGTCGCTGGCCGTTATGCTCTGCACTTTCATCGAACTGGTGGGGAGGCAGGCGAAAAGCCAGCCCATGCCGAAGGCAATGCCATTTGGGGAAGTCCCGGTTGGGGATTAGTGCATCACGACGCTAACCTGGATGTTATTTCTAACGCTGTTTATGGCGTGAATGGTGGTGCAATTATTGCCGAAGCGGGTAATGAGATTGGCGTTTGGAAAGACAACATAACGATCAATACGACCGGGAAATATGTCACATTCAATTCTGAACATGGAAATGCAACTGACCATCCGGCGGCGCGTCAGCAAAATCACGACGATTCTTTCCATCAGGGCATTGGATTTGGTTTCAAATCTCGTTTGATTGAAACGACAGATAATGTTGCCGTCAGTTCCAATGGCGCAGGTTACTCATTCTGGCCCATGGGAAAGAAGGGCGGTTCGCCGTCTCACATCGACCCGCTCGCATCGGATTACGAGAAAATCTACGGGTATGATCCATTCTTTGGGCAGGATGATGTGAGCCCCTCCAAGATCCCAAACCGCGCATTTGCAAATAATGAAGTGCTCGTGGCCCATGTTGGTTTCAATACCAGCGCCGACAAACGTGGTTCTGAAACGGACGTTTCGACAGTCATCGAGGGCTTCACCGCTTGGGAAGTGGGGTCCGGCGTCGTCGGCTTCTATCAACGCGACTATCTAGTCAAAGACAGTGTTTTCGTTGGCTTGCAAGACGGTAAGAATGGCGGTCACGTCAATACGGCCGCGGGTAACCTGTCCACATCCGGTGTTGTCGCTCGTGAATTTCATGAATTGAAGCTGGTGAACAACCACTTCGAAAATTTCGATTATGGCATCTGGGAAGAAAGCCATGAACGCGACCAGCAATTCGCCCATGTCATTCTTGGAAACGTCTATGATGATGTGGTCACGAAGAAGCGTCTGTATGCCGATGGTGCGACCAAGGATAACTACCTGATCCACGATGACTCGAAGAACTGGGACAAAGGAATCGATGTTGGCAAACTTAACGCCAAGGTAAATGTGGCGAAATCGGATTTGGTCATGACCAAGTTCTATGATCGTTTCTCGATCGTTTTGGAGAAAACCGATTCTCTGGGAACGATGGAAATCAAGATGGGTTCTGAAAAGAACCGATATCAGGGCGCCAGTCAGAAGAAATGGTGGGGCGAGAACGCCGCAAATAATGGGTACTACGAGGAAAACGGTAAATACTATTTGCTTGTGGATGCCGCGGTCAGCGACCGTCTAACCGGCACCGTAGGATATATCGAAGTGGCGATCGAGCTTGCCTTCGTTTCGTCTGCCGGTGATCTGCCTGATGGCGCAAAGAATCTTGGTAAATTGCCCGCCCGTCTCGACAAAAATGGTGTTGGCGAATTCAAGATTGTCGATGTTCGCGAGATTGGAAAGATTGGCAATCAATTGGATGCACCTGATCCTGATCCCGTCGATCCGGACCCTATTGACCCCGATCCGGTCGACCCTGATCCGGTTGATCCGGACCCTGTTGACCCTGATCCGGTTGATCCGGACCCTGTTGACCCTGATCCGGTTGATCCGGACCCTGTTGACCCTGATCCGGTTGATCCGCCCACACCCGGAAACGGTGATGCGGTATTGAAGTTGGACGGCACGCTGGATTTCAATGGGTCTTCATCGAAGGTGAAGAACTACGAGCACACGAACGAGTTTTCAATTTCCAGCGCTGAGATCTCTTTTTCATTCAGCGCTGATCAGGTGTCTTCCAAGGCTGGCTTGATTTCGAAGGATGCCCTGGGCGTGACTGGCGACGGGAACCATTTGTCGGCTTGGGTCGAGGATGGTGATCTTTTGGTTCGCTTCCAGAATAGTGATGAGCAGCGCAAATACGTGCTGAAAGATATCAAAGCTGGCCAGGAATACGACCTCGACATCAGTTTTGGTGAAGGTGGGATCGCGGTAAAGGTCGATGGAAACGTCATTGGTTCTGACAAAAACTATGACTTCAGCTGGTCTGATAGCGAGGAATATCTGCAAGTCGGTTCGTTCGGTGGTGGGAGCAAAACTGGAAAGGATGATTTCAAATACAACTTCAAAGGCGAAATCTCAGATTTGGTGATTAAGCAACCATCAGATTCAACTGATAAGGCTCGTATGGAGGTCGGCACGGAGAATGTCGTGCAGAAAGGTCCATCGCAGTGGCACAAGGTGAGCTTCGACGAAGCCATTCAAAATGCTGTTGTCGTCATGGGTCCAATCTCTGACGAGAACAACCAGCCGGCGGTCGCGCGAGTGCGCAATGTCACGTCGGAAGGGTTTGAGTACCAGATCGACGAGTGGGATTACCTTGACGGTAAGCAGATCGAGGTTGAGATCAGCTGGATCGCAGGTAGCGAAGGCACTCATGAAGTTGGTGGAACGACCGTTCAGTTTGGCCAGACTGTTGCCGATGGCAAACGTCAGCAGCAGGTATCGCTTGATGACAAAGCCTTTGGTGGTAAGCCGATTGTCCTGGCTCAGGTTGCCAGCGACAATGACGACAAGGCGGTCGTTGCCCGCGCAGGCGGTGTGTTTTCCGACAGTTTCGAGTTCCGGTTGCAGAACCAAGAGTCGAAGGCCGGACAGGCCCATGCCAACGAAGATGTGCATTGGATGGCCATCGACAGTGGTGACAATGGCAGCGTTTTTGATACCGGCTTTCTTGACGTGAACCACGTTCGGACCCGTGTTGCCGGTGCAGATGCCGATGATGCTTTCCTCGCTGCGATGCAGACATTCGATGGCAACGATACGGCTGGCCTGCGCTACGATGAAAAAGGTGGTCGTGTGCGTGTGCAAATCGAGGAAGAGAAATCGCTTGATAGCGAAGTCTGGCATCTGCGTGAACGCGTGGGCTGGGTCAACGTCGAAGACGGGGTTTACGAACTGGCCTAGTCTGACAGACCGCTGAATTAACTAACGTTATGGAGCCCTGCACCCTTTCGGTGCGGGGCTCTTTCATTGAAAACGGTTCAGCTGCACATGGTCTGTTTGGGAAACCTCATGGTGTTCACAGTGCGATATGTTAAGCCAACAGTGCTTGTAGATATTCTTTAGGGATTTCAGAACCATGACCTTTTTCAAAGCTGCCAAGACTATACCGGAGATCGGGTTTGGAGGGCTCGGCCTTCCAACAGCGAATAGGATCTGATTGCGTGACCAAAGTTGGCATTGCCTATGTCGGATGCGGGTACGTGGCTGACCTGTATCAGAAGACCCTTAGCAACTGGCAAGATACGCTGGATTTGCGCGGCGTCTTCGATATCGATCCAAACCGCCTAAAGGTGTTCGGTGATTTCTACGGCGTCCCAACCTACACCGATGTCGACACTCTGTTGAACGATCCAACTGTGGATGTCGTTGTAAACCTCACCAACCCCGATCAACATTATGCAGTCTCGAAGCGGTGCTTGGAGCACGGCAAACATGTCTATTCGGAAAAACCCTTAGCGTTGGATCTTGAGCAAGCCAAAGAGTTGATTGAAACGGCCAAGGCAGCCGGCCTCCACATCGTATCGGCCCCATCCAGTACCCTGGGTGAGGCGGCACAGACCCTAATCAAGGCTGTTCGTGACCAGGCTCGTGGAACGCCGCGCCTGATTTATGCAGAAATTGACGATGGCCTTGTCCATCGCATGGGATACCAGAACTGGCGGACAGCATCGGGCGCTTTATGGCCGGCCCGCGATGAGTTTCAGACAGGCTGCACTTTGGAACATGCTGGTTATGCCCTGACTTGGCTGGTCGTCATGTTTGGGCCGGTCCAGCGCGTCGTGTCCTATGCCCGATGTCTGATCAAAGATAAGGGGCCCGACACTCCGCAAGCTTATACGACACCCGACTATTCCTGCGCGTCCTTGGAATTTGCCAACGGCGTTTCCGCCAGATTAACAAACAGTATCATTGCGCCCCACGACCACACGTTTCGGGTGTTCTGTGACGATGGCATCTTAAGTCTGGATGAGACCTGGGATTTCGCTGCAAAGGTCAGATCGATACCGGTTGCAGAGACCAGATTACACCGTCAGTTTCAAAAGATCTTTGGCTGGGATCGTGCCAAGATCCTGAAACCAAACTCAAACCGCAAGATCGCCACAGCGCGGCGGGGTTACCACATGGATTTTGCGTTGGGCGTGGCGGAAATGGCGCAGGCGATCCAAGCAGGTCGCGCTCCGAGACTTGCCGGTAATTTCTCGTTGCATATCACGGAAGTGTCTCTGGCGATCCAGCATCCGGAGCGGTTTGGTACGGAGTACATTCCCCAATCCACCGCGCAATCTGTGGCCCCCATGGATTGGTCCTAGGGCGTTTTCATTTGAGCAATCGCTACCATCCGCGGAATGATATTGGCATCCTGAACAAAGGTGCTCCGCGGGCAATCCAGCAATTTTATCTGTTGTTCGTGTACCATATTGCGGTCTTTGATCAGACGATCAACGAGGTCGGGTAAGGTTTGCTCAACCGGATCGTCGACCAGAAGGCCCGCATTGTTACGCGTCAGCCAAGCTGCCGTTTCTGTTCCCGACGGTGCGAGGGCAGGCGTCGTGAAGTAACCGCCTTCGTAGACGCGGTTCGGTAGAAGCCAGACAGAGTTTGCGCCAGCCTCGTACCAATCCCCGGCCCATACGACATCAACCGCGCGATAGATTAACTCCAGATCGTCAGGTGCCTGATACCTGCCTCCGTACGTCACGTTGGGATAGGGTGCGATCTCGCCTTCGAAATCAGGGAAAACACCCAGTGCAGGATATCCTCTGAGGTAGATCAGCACGTCATCGGGAAAGCGTTTTGCCAAGTCAAGCAGCAGATCAAGCGACCGGCGGCAACGCAGATTGCCGAACCAACCGATGCGCAAGGGCCCGTCTGATGGTGCGGATGGTTGCGGCCGCTCGGGTAGCCCTTCATCGGCGACCAACCGGTTTTCGATCAGGAAGCTCCGATATTGCCCTGGATGGTGTACCGCAAAATGCTCGGCTTCAAATCGGGGGGAGGAGATGACCACAAGCGCACTTTGCTGCAGCAACCGCCGTTCAATCCGTCGTAAGATCTTTGCGATCGCCGAGTGTCCGGTCAGTTTGTGGTGGATATCGAGGCATTCGTAGACCAGTGCTGCGTTTAGGCCGAGGCGTCGTTTCACATGGGCGGCCGTGGCCAGCATATCGAGGTTGCGCGCATAAATCAGGCTCGCATCGCGCAGTATGTCGGAATGGGCCATGGCCAGGCGTGCTCCACTAAATATGGAGCGGATGCGATGGAGATAATCATTGTCGCGCGTCTCCCCCAAATCGATCACGGGCCAGGGAGAGGCGAGAACCGGGCCACGATGCGGCATGAAACCCGTCACTTCATAGCCGGATTTCAGGAAAGCATCCGCACGGCGGCGTACAGCCGCATCGCCAGCATTGTGACCAAAGAATGCGATGTGACCGTCTGTGTTATCTGTCATTGAGATGTCGCCTTTCTGCCGGAGGCCGACTCTCGTACCGCCTGTCCGATAAAGCCAAGTCCCCAGGACAGATGCATAACGGCGAGACCCAGACTACCCGCAAACCCACAGACCGATTTGTGCTTGAGCACCATCGCCCCACCGGCAGCCAAGACCACGGCAGTGTAAATGATCGGCCAAGCCAAGCCCGCAATGCTGAAAGGCAGGATCAGAATGCTGAACGCCAATAACGCAATGTGCATTACGGGGATCATTTGGCGCAGCTTTGGCGGGACGCGATGCTTAAAGCAGGTCTGTGCGCGTCCCTGGCCGTATCGATAGTATTGCCGCCACAGCGCCTTAGCCGTTCGCCGCGGAAAATAGTCAATCCGGATCGCGCTTTCGAGCCAGATCTGCTCTCCGCAAAGGATCACCCTTCGATCATATTCGGCATCCTCGTTGGCGATGAAGCGTGTGTCGTAACCGCACAAATCGCGAAAGACCGACATTCTAAAGGCGGCGTGGTGGCCATGGTCGACATATCGCGATGCCACACCGCCGCGATGGGGGGAGCCGCCTGCCCCCAATTTCGTATCCGAAATCCAGGCCAATCCGCGTTGAAAGCAGTCATCGCCCGCTTTTGCATCCATTGGAATCACAACAGAAGCGGCCTGCTTTTCCGAAAATGCCGCGACCAGGTCGGTGACAAAGTTGGTCGGATATCTCGCATGGGCGTCGCAACGAATAAGCACGTCCACCCTGTCGTAGGCCTGGTCCAACAACATGTTCACCGCTGCGGCCTGGGTGCGCCCCGGATTGTTCAGCAAAACCAGATTGCCGTATCGGGTGGTCAGTTGTGTCACCACATCCTGGGTGCCATCGGTGCTTCCACCATCCGCGACAATCACCATGCACTTCGCTGCTAAGGAGTCGTGTTCGATGATCTGTGCCAAAGTTTCGGCGATGTACTCCCGCTCATTCAAAGTCGGAATGATCACTGCAACGGTTGCCGGATCCAGGGCTGTCACATCTACCATTGATAGGCCTCTGGCAGTAACTTATCCCGCTCCACCAACGGTGAGATCGCCCCCTTTGACCCAGCCAATGTGGCGCGGAAGATGAACGCCATGACCCGCAGCGCTTCGGCGTAATCGCGACTCAAATGTGCCATTCGCACGCGCCAAACCGCCCCTCGTGCCAGATTCGCGACAATTGCTTTTCCGATCGGCCCTCGTTGGCGCAATGCCAAAAGCTGACCTGCCACCGGCGAAACAAAGGCTGGTGCGCAGCCATGCTTTCCGGACAAGGCGCGACGTATGCAGTTTTGTTCGACCGTCGATAAACCTTGATCGGCACTTATCCCGGTCGCTTCCGAAAAATCTTCAATCGCAGCTGGCCAATCCAGCCGCCGCGCATAGACACAGGCCCGCTGCAAAAGAGCCGCGCGTTTCACGATCTCAGCTGGCCCGTCGAAAAAGCTCTCGTACAGGGCAAGCGGAAGGCTTTGCCGAAACTCGGCAAAGATGGCGCGGTCATGGTGCAGCCAGACATTTTCAGACTCGCTTGCACTGTGACTGGCCCCCGATGAACCACGGGGGCCATCGTGCTTGCGCTGGTGAAACAAGACGCCATTCACCATCTGCACCGGAAAACGTGCTGCCAATCGCACAAACATTTGATAATCGATGGAGCGTGCAAGATCTTCGCGGAACGGTCCAACTTCCTCAAATGCCGCGCGCCGCACCAGGGCTGCGTTTTGAAAAAAAAAGATATCCTCAAGAAGGTGACGCAAAATGCTGCCGCTGCTCAGATCTGGCCAATACCCGGTATCGGACAAAACGTGCTCGCCGGTTTTTGGATCGACCGAAAAACGGACATGCGATCCAGCGACCATGGCGGCGTCTGACGTGTCCAAGACCGCACCCATGCGCTCCGCCGCGTCCTGCAGGGCGACATCGTCATCATCGCAAATCCAGACATAGTCGCCGGTGGCAAGCGCCATGGCTGCGTTCAATGCCTTGGACTTCCCGCCATTCGCCGCTTCATGATAGGTGATACGGCCCGGGTTTTGACGCGTTATGTCTGCCATCACCTGCGCTGTCTCATCGGTGGAACCATCATTCCATACAATAATCTGATGAAGCGGGCGAGTTTGCGATAACAGGGCCTGAACGGCTTCAACAAGGTATGTGCTGCGATTATATGTTGGCACAATCGCGGTGATCTGACCTGCCACGATGCAAACCCTGTAAATATTTTCAACACAAAGATATTTCCGGGGTATAGAACCAAGACCAGCAGATTTGTCCAGTCGCAGACGGGGCTTTCGCCACTTGATTATGCGAATTTATAGGAGTTTTTAATGCGTTCCGTCCTGTTCTCTGTGGTGTTTTTAGCGCTCTCTGTTTGTACGGGAATGGCGCAAACGGCACCGGCCCCCTACACCCTAGGAGCCGGAGACCGCTTGGACATACGTGTCGTGGTCTGGGCCGAGGTCGCCCGGCAATATGAGCTTTGGACGGCGGTGAGTGGATCTTACGCGGTTCAATCAGACGGTTATGTTCTTGTCCCGATCGCAGGTCCGATTGATGCGACGGGCAAAACACCGGCTGAGCTATCGGAAGACATTTCCGCGGCGTTGGAGATCCGGGCCAACCTGATCGAAACACCGGCAACGTCAGTAGAGATCAGTGAACATCGGCCATTCTATATCATTGGTGACGTGAATCGGCCGGGCGTTTATCCAACGACACCGGGCCTTACCATTGGACAGGCATTTGCCGTGGCGGGGGGCGGCTCTGCTGAGGCCGCCAGTGCTGAACAGGGCACGATGTTGCGCGAAGCCAGCGCCTTGCAGCAGGCCAATGTCGATATATTCCGCGAGACCGTACGCGCCGCCCGTTTGCAAGCCGAGGTGTCGGGGGCGGATGACATCGCAATCCCAAGCGACATCGGCCATCCAAGCGGTGACGGACCAACCGCGCAGGTTGTCGAGGAGGAAGCGGAAGTCTTTCGGTCCCGCAGAGCCGCCTTGAACCTGGAGGCTGAGACACTGGATGAGCTGAAAGGGATCCTTAACAACGAGATTGCCGGGCTTGAAGGAACACTGGATCGCTTGGCAACCCAGTTGGAACTGGCGCGTACCCGGTTCGCCAATATTGAGTCACTGGTGGAAAGCGGTCGGGCCCGCGCCACGCAGCTGGTGGATGTGCAACGCGACCTTTTCAATCTGGAGAACAAAGAAATTGACCTACGCAATGCCATGTTCCGGGCGCAGCAACGCGTGAAGGAGGCCGAGCGCGATCTTGTTGCCTTGCGGACCAAAAGCTCAACTCAATCCGCCGTGGAACTACAGAAGGTCAACGCGGAGTTGGAGCGTTTGAACAATCAACGCGCCTTTCTGCGGGAGGCGATTGCCGAAGGAGGTGGCACGCTCTCTTCGGCAGATGCGGCAGAGATCGAGACGACCTTTTTCGTGACACGGGCCGACGATCCCGAGGGCGACGAGCAGACAGCGGCGACTACGGATCGTTTGAGCCCGGGTGATATCCTGCGTGTCTCCCAGGTGCTGGTTTTGGACCCCGACGGATCCTAAATCTTTGGCTGTGGCAATGCCGCTGCCGTTTCCAGATACCCGATAAGTTCGGTCTGGCTAAGACGGCTCTGTAGGGAAAGTTTGGTGCGGGCCGCCAGCTTATGACGCCGATCCGTGTCATCCAGCAGGTCCAGGACCGTTTTGATGAATTCTTCAGGCGTATCGGCTGTCTCCACCAGATCATCCAGCGCATCGCCATAGGCAGGCAATGCGCAGGGCCTGGTCACCACTGACATTCCCATACTCAGATATGTCGCCAGCTTGATGCTGATCCCACTTGCGGCCCGTTCTGGCGCAATACCGACGGCCCTTGGTCCGCCAATATCCGACAGATCGTCAACGCGGCCCAATACGTGC
The DNA here is from genome assembly GCF_016901225.1 of Actibacterium sp. 188UL27-1. Classification (GTDB taxonomy): domain Bacteria; phylum Pseudomonadota; class Alphaproteobacteria; order Rhodobacterales; family Rhodobacteraceae; genus 188UL27-1. The sequence goes on from NZ_JAFEUL010000013.1 coordinate 77,013, forward strand.
ACGCCGGGGTGTTGTTTGTGAACCATCTCGCAGATCTCACCAATGATCCAAAGCTCTGTTTGTGGGCGCGCGTGATGTATAGCAGGCCAGATCTCTTCGAGAATGCATTTGAGCGCATCTTGATTGCCGCCATGACGAACCCCGATAAAGATGACTCGCTCTGGCCCATGATCCTTGGGCGCGATGCCATCTGGTTGCGGTGGTAACCAGACGTGATGTTTGCTTGGCAACTTGCTCCGCAACAACTGCGCCTCTGTCACAGATGCATGGATACAAAGATCCACATGCTCCAGGCGGGCGCATTCTTCGTCCAATGTGATGGTTTCATGGTCGGGCTCCAGACCCACGTCACGGAATGAATTGCTCCGCTCGGAAAACAGGTCATGCAGCAGGACGGCCCGACGCGTTGCCCTGCATCGATCCAGTAAACCGGCCAGCGAACTATATTCGGCAAGTGCAATGTGGGTTTCAGCCTGATTGGCGGTGCGGATCATATCGGCTTGTTCATTTGGATTTGGCGGGCGGCCCAGGCTGCTGGGAATGGCCGGTATCTTGAATTCGGTACGGCCATGCAGGATCCATGCGACCTGCTTGAAGACGCGTTGCATCGCGCGATACCACACGGCTGGTCGGGTCGAAATATATGTCGCACCGAATTTCAGGGTTCCAGGCCAATGCAGGGATCGCCCGCCCCTGATGAAAACCGGGTTTGGACGGGAAAACGGCTTGCTGCCAAAACCTGCGACCGGTGCCATGACGATGCGTACCCGAAATCCTGCTTGCTCAAAACACGACAGGCACCCGAGCAGATATACGCAGCTTCCAGACAGGACGTCATCCAGCCTGCGGTGTATCAATACTGTAACAATCGGGCGAGTGCGCGTGAAATCGGGACTTGTCGCAGCCTCTGCCGACACGGACATCTGCATTCCACCCCCAACCTATACAACATAAGGAGCCACCTCTCCCAATCGGAGACTTGGACCAAGCTTTACCTCTTTAGCTGTCGATCGACGCGCTTAGTCAGGCTTTCACAAAGCTGGCGCGTCACTCTACCGGTCACGAGGGGGTTACGGATCAACAGCGAAATTGCATCCCCCACTTGACGGTTTTTCAGAAACTGCATTGCTCGTTCGGTTAATATCAGTTGGCTCAACGCTCGATCCCGCGATTGGAACAGTCGCTTTACCTGCGAGGACAATTGACCGGTAAACTGGTTCACAAATTCCTTGTCGGCATTGATCAATGCCGAGATATGCTCGGGATTGGCCCTGTGGGAAATCGATCCAGATCGGACTGTGTATAAGTAGTCAGGTTCAGGGGCGATGAACACGCGGGCCCCGGCAGCCAGAAATGCGAAAATCAGGTGGCAGTCTTCACCGTTCCTAAGTTCGGTATTGTAACGCAGCCCCTTCGCCTCAAGGAAGGAACGCCGGAATATCGGTTTTAGATATCCCAAACTGGGCGCGTTAGGGCGCACCTGGTTGCGCCCCACATACTTCTCCATCGAAACAGGTTCATCATGCTTGACCCGTCGTGGATCAAGAAATGGTTGTACATCAACGGGTTGTCCCGCCTCATCCACACGGCGAAAGTTACCCAGGATGACGTCTGCATTCTGCCGCTCTGCCTGATCGATCATCCGGCGCAGTCTATGCGGCTCCATCGTATCGTCTGCATCAAGCACAGCGACCCATGTGCCACGCGCCACGTCTAAACCGCGGTTGCGCGCCGCGGCCGGTCCGCCATTCACGCGGAGGGCTTCAAGTTCAATATCGGTGCGGGTGCTGAGCCGGTCTTTCAACCCATCGTGGGATGCATCATCAATCACTACGACTTGTTTTGAGACATCCAATTGACAAAGCGCGCTATCCACACTGCGGTCAATGGTCGGATCAGCCTGCCAAGCGGCAATGATCACAGTGATATCAAACATTGAACTCACATACCGGCAGTTACATGATAGGATGGAAGATACATATCCGCTGGCAAAGATATACCATTTTCTAGTGTTTCCAGACCACAGGCCGCCCTTCAGATAATATTCTGAAACACAGTCTCTTGTCAGCTGTCGGCCCGACCGGTTTGGTGTCTGAACAACCGTATTGGATTCGTTAACATGTCGCCGCCCGATATCGCCGTGATTGTCCCGGCCTGGAATGCCGAGGCAACGCTGGAGCGTGCTGTTTCAAGCGCGTTGGCGCAGCATGACGTGTCGGTCCAGGTGATCGTGGTCGACGATGCCTCAACCGATGGGACTTTGGATGTCGCGCGTCGACTGGCTGAGCAAGACAACCGGATCACGGCCTTGGACCAGCCGCTGAACCGGGGTCCGGCCGCCGCCCGAAATAGGGGGCTGGCCGCCACCCAGGCCCGGTTCGTGACGCCGCTGGACTCAGATGACTTCATGGAACCGGATCGGTTGTCGAAGCTTGTGATGATCGCTGAAAGTGGCGCTTGGGACTTCGTGGCCGATGATCTGTACAAAGTGGCAGAAGATGTACCGGACGGGCCGCGCCACCGGCTATGGTCGCAAGATGTGATCGGGATCCAGGAATTGACCTTCCAGCTTTTTGTAAGAGGCAACCTTTCCCGTCTCCATGGCGGACGTGGCGAGTTGGGCTTCATCAAGCCACTCGTTTCCAACCGGTTCCTCCAGGAACATGCCCTGCGCTATGATGAGAATATGCGACTTGGCGAGGACTACGCCTTTTATGCGACGGCCTTGCTCAAGGGCGCGCGGTTCTGCCTGACCGATCCCGCCGGATATGTTGCCGTTACGCGGGCCACCTCTCTCAGTGGCCAGCATTCCGCCAAGGATCTGGGTGCGCTCGTATCTGCCGATGATAAACTGGCGCAACTGCCCAATCTCACCGCCGCTGACCTTGGGGCATTGCAAGAGCACAAAATCGAAACGCGCAAGCGCTGGCACTGGATGCGATTGATCGATGCTGTCAAACAACGTGATATCAGCCGTGCTATTGGTTGTTTTGCAGGGCCGCCGGCCGTTGGTCTATCATTGGTGGGAAAACTTATTGAGCAATTGTATCTGCGGTCAACGCGTCGCGTTTTTGGCCGCCAGGGCAGTGTATCGGAGTGAGATCTGAAATGACCGATCACATTCGCTGGGGCATTCTGGGTGCCGGCAATATCGCGCATCGCTTTGCCCAGGACATGCAACACAGCACCACCGGGGTTTTATCTGCGATTGCGTCGCGGACAGCGTCGCGTGCCCAGGAATTTGCCGCTGCGTATTCTACCTGCCAGGCGTTTGACGATTACGCGTTGATGGTCGCTTCCGATGCCGTCGATGCGGTTTATGTGGCAACGCCAAACAGCTTGCATTGCGACCATGCATTGCTTGCGATCAATGCGGGTAAGGCCGTCTTGGTGGAAAAGCCATTCGCAACGACATCCGCTGAAGCGTCCAAAATCGCCGATGTAGCGCGCACCGCAGGCGTGTTTTGCATGGAAGCGTTGTGGACCCGTTTCTTGCCCACAATGGTCGACATAAACCAAAAGGTTGTGAACAGCGATCTTGGTGGCATTCTGCAATTGCAGATCAGTCTGGGATTTCCACGATTGGCCGAAGAGGGTGACCCAATTACCGATCCTGCCTTGGGCGGTGGAGCATTGATGGATTTGGGCATCTATGGCGTATCGATGGCTGATTACCTTTTGGGGCCATCTACGGTTGTCTCTGCCAGTCAGTCGCAATCGGTCATTGGATCTGCCCGGGATGTGGCTGTCTTGTTGCGTCATGATGGGACGACGGGATCGCCATTAACAACAATAACGGCGAGCCACGGTACAGAGCTGACCAATACGCTTTGTCTTTTCGGGACACAGGGAAAGATCGTAACGGATGCCCCGTTTATTCAGTGCCAGCGGGCATGGCAGCGGCCGGTCAAGATGGGAGAGGGCAGAGGTCAGGTTCCCTCAGCGTCTGGGGTCAAAGGCGCGCTCAAGAACTCTCCGCTTTGGCCAATTATCCGGCGCGTGGGCAAGGCAGTCACATCAAATGACGGCCTCTCTTTCGGACAAGGCTTTCCCGGCACCGGCCTTCAGTTTCAAATTGATGAGGTCGGTCGCTGCGTCAAAGGCCAAAAAACACAAAGTGATCGCATGCCGTTGGCTCGGTCCGTGGCCACGATCGAGCAACTAGAGGCAATCAGCGCAATGGGACGTTAAATTCACGGTTGTCTGACCAAGCAAAAGTTTCGGAATCGTGCATTGGTCAACCATAAATTGAGTACTCTGGTACCGCACAATAAAAACTGTCACCTTTTCAACACGAAAGAACAAACTGTTTCAGCATCGCTGACATATTGCTGCACCGCCAAAAATGGCAGCAATTACACTTATGTTGGCCACATTTGGGGCAAATTAAGGCACCTTGTCAGGTCTGTAGACATTGGCCTTCCGCAAGGGCATTTGCTTTACAAATTCTTACCAATAAGTTAAATCAACAGCATTGAAGCTGTTTACTGTTCATGATCAGGCGGGATGTATCCGTGGTTTTTTCTTGGTTTTCTATACATCCTGAGGGGGCTGTATAATGATGGTTCTTAGGTCGCCCCGTGGCGAGGTTTTGAAAAAAGTGCTGACAAATTCTTCTCATATGAATGATGTGACACCGGTTCGCCAACTTGGTGTTGTACCGTTTCAGTCACGCGTCACGAAAATAGTAAAACGAGCAACGGATATCGTTCTGGCATCTGGCATGTTGATGGTGTTTGCGCCGATCATGCTTTTGATTGGTGTGCTGGTTCGCTTGAAAGGCAATGGGGCGGTGTTTTACCGTCACACCCGCGTCGGTAAGGATGGGCGTAAATTTGGTTGCCTGAAATTTACAACGATGGTGCCTAACGCCGATGTCGTTCTCAAGCGGATCCTGGCAGAAGATCCGGAAATGCGGGAACAGTGGGAACTGGCGCAAAAGTTGCCGAATGATCCCCGGATTATCCCTGGCATCGGGCATCTTCTCCGGTCGTCCAGTTTGGATGAGCTGCCACAGGTGTTCAACGTGCTCTTGGGGCATATGAGCATCGTTGGTCCGCGTCCGGTCACGGAAAGCGAATTGGAAAAGTACGGTCCGTACAAAAATCATTATCTGTCGGTGAAACCGGGTTTGACCGGGCCGTGGCAGATGGGTGGACGGTCTGACACGACCTATGCTGAACGGGTTGCCAAAGATGTTTGGTATGTTGAGAATGCAGGCTTGGTGACTGATCTTCGGATTTTTGTGAAGACTGTCACATCGTTCGTGTCAGGTCGGTTGAGCGGCGCTTGCTGAACGTACTGCGCGTTCAACGTTGAATTAACTTAGTTCGCTTGTCTAACGGTCTGCTGCGCTTGCGTGGTAGACCCGACTTTTGAGGCCCAAATCAGTGCGATTGGAGCACTGAATAACCACGCTGCGATGATCCATAACAAAATCGAACCCCCAATCGTCAGATATCCTGTTATCGACAATGCGACGGACATCAGAAGCGGATATAGAAGGCTGGTCATTTTCATGTCGATCAATCAACTCTCGGTCGTGACGCTGTCGCGGTTGGTACCCTCATAAGTAGTACCACCTCCTTAACGATCAGCTTATTTGTCACTTTTGTTGCGATATTGGCGGAATCATGCCTTCTTTGTGCTGAATATGACCGATGTAACCGTTGGAATTTGTACATTTAGACGAAGTAGTCTGTTTGCAACCCTCAAGAGTGTTGCCGAACAGTCACTTCCGCCTAACGTGCGGGTCAAAATTGTGGTCGCTGACAATGATGAGTCGGCCAAATTGGCAGAATCACTTGCCCAATTTGCCTCAGAAAACGATTTAGATCTAACTTACGTGCACGCTCCAGCGAGAAACATCTCAATTGCTCGGAACGCGTGCTTAAGCGCAGCCCGCGACACGATCCTGCTGTTCATTGATGATGACGAACTCGCAGAACCTGATTGGATCCGTCAACATCTGGCCGCATTTCAAGCCAAAGCCGTCCCGGTGATCTTTGGGCCGGCCCATGCCGTTTATCCCAGTGATGCCCCGGATTGGATGCGCAGCAACAGCTTTCATTCCAATATTCCAAACCGAAACGGTGACGTCGTCGAAACCGGCTTTTCCAGCAATGTCCTGCTGGACATGACAGATGACCGCGTTGGTGAAGAACGTTTCAGCCCCACATTCGGTCGAACCGGTGGCGAGGATGTTGATTTTTTCTTTCGTTTGCACCGCAAGGGGGTCGTGATGGATATCTGCCACGACGCCGCCGTGACGGAACCGGTTGAACGGCGACGTATGTCGTTTCAATGGTTGCTGCGTCGCAGGCACACGACGGGGAAGATTTATGGACATTGCCTGTTGGCGGGAACTGGCACGTCGCGCCCAGTTTTCATGGCCAAATGCCTCGCCAAGGTCGGCTTTTGTGGGGGGCGGGCCCTGATCTCGATCCTGAATAAACGCCGATTGACCTTTTGGATCATGCGGGGCGGTTTCCATGCCGGCGCCTTGGCCGGTGCATTTTCCCCACCAAAGACCGAATTCTACGGAAAGGCGACCTGATCAGGTCAGGTACCGGGGCAGTGTGATCCCGTTCAGAAAATCCTGCGGTGCCATGGCGCGTTTGCCTTGCCGTTGGGCGAGCGTCACTTCGACAGCACCGTCGCCGCACCCGATCGTCAGCCCAGCCAGAACCTCGCCGGGCGCCCCAGAGCCGTCGGCCAGACGGCTGTTCAGGAATTTCACGCGCTCTCCATCAATCATGCACCACGCACCGGGAAAGGGGGACAGGCCGCGGATCTGGCGATCAACCTCCGCGGCTGGACGGGTCCAGTCGATCTGCGCCTCGGCCTTATCGATCTTTTGCGCATAGGTGACCCCGTCTTCCGGCTGGGGCACGGGCGTCAGCTGATCCAGTTGGAGCAGCGTCTCGACAATGGCCTCGCCGCCAATGGCGGAAAGACGGTCATGCAGGCTTGCTGTCGTATCGTCGGCCTGGATCGGCGTGGGCCGCCGCAACAGAACGGGCCCGGTATCCAGCCCCGCCTCCATCTGCATGATGCAGATGCCGGTTTCGGTATCCCCGGCAAGAACGGCGCGATGGATCGGCGCGGCCCCTCGCCAACGCGGCAGGAGGGAGGCATGGATGTTCAGGCATCCCCGCGCCGGTGCATCCAAAATGGCTTGCGGCAGCAACAAGCCATAGGCAACGACCACAGCCAGATCGGCCTTCAGCGCGGCAAAATCCTTCTGCGCCTCTGCCGACTTCAGGCTGACCGGGTGCCGAACCGGCAGCCCCAGAATCTCCGCGCGTTGCTGAATCGGGCTTGGTCGATCCTTCTTGCCGCGCCCTGCGGGCCGTGGTGGCTGTGTATAGACGGTGGCAACCTCGTGGCCCGCTGCCACAAGTGCATCAAGTGCTGGCACCGAAAAGTCCGGCGTCCCCATGAAGATCAGTTTCATCCCCGCCCCTTTGCAGCCTTTTTCAGCAGCATGTCCCGTTTTACCCGGCTGAGCCGGTGGACAAACAGCTTGCCGTTCAAGTGATCGATTTGATGCTGCACACTCGTGGCCCACAGACCTTCGAAATCCTGACACACCTTCAGACCAGTTACATCGATGAAGGCCACGGTGACATCGGCCGGTCTGTCTAGCTTGGCGGATAGCCCTGGCAGGTTTGGGCTCGCCTCAACATGGCTGCGGGTCGTTGTGCTGGTACTCAAGATCTCAGGATTTGCCATACGGATCGCCTTTCCGCGCTCCGTCGAACAATCGACGACCGCCAGTTGCAGCAGGATGCCCAACTGAGGTGCGGCCAGGCCGTAACCCGGCATGGCGTCCATCGTGTCGACCATATCCTGCCAGATGGTGCGAATGTCATCGGTGATTGCATCCACGGGTTCGGCCTTCCGGGTCAGTCGCGGATCCGGCCAGGGAATACAGGGCTTAACCGCCATATCGAGCCTCGATCCTGCGGCGCTGGTCGGCATCGATCCGGTCAAGGGTTACGATCCCGTCCAGATGGTCCAGTTCATGCTGAACGCAAACTGCGGCAAAGCCGGTGAACCGCTTGCTGTGCTTGTCTCCGGTGAGGTCGGTCCAACCGAGCGTTACGGCAGTTGGTCGTTCAACACCGACGGTCACATCGGGGATTGACAGGCACCCCTCCTCACACCGGACCAGATCGCGCGACGCCGTTTTGATATGTGGGTTCACGAAAATCATCGGGTCGGGTTTGCCCTCTTTCCAGGTCACATCCATTACGAAAAGACGAAGCATCTGGCCGATCTGCGGTGCCGCTAACCCACGGCCCGGTGCGTCATACATCGTATCCAGCATGTCACGGGCCAAGGATGTGATGTCATCGGTTATCGCCTCGACCGGTGCGCAGGCCTCAGACAGGCGTGGATCTGGCCAAGTCAGAACGGGGCGAACGGCCATTGCGGATCAGGCGCGCGCCCGCTCGCGCTTCAGCTTTTGCATCTTTCGCGTGATCATCTGACGGCGCAGCGGCTTGAGGTAATCGATGAAAAGCTTGCCATCCAGATGGTCGATTTCGTGTTGCACACACGTGGCCCACAACCCGTCAAAACTTTCCTGCTGTGCGGCACCATCCAGATCGGTCCAGGTAACGGTCACTTCGCTGGGCCGCTCCACATCGGCATATTGTTCTGGGATGGAGAGGCACCCTTCCTCATAGGTGGCCAGATCCTCGGACTGCCAGGTGATGGCAGGGTTGATCAGCACCATGGGCCGCGGCGTCACACCCTTTTCCTTGACGCAATCCATCACCAGGATCCGCTGTCCCACGCCCACTTGTGGCGCCGCCAATCCGATACCGGGCGCATCATACATGGTTTCCAGCATGTCATCCGCCAACTGACGCAGATCCGGTGTGATTTCGGATATTGCGGTGGCGGCCTTTTTCAGGCGGGGATCGGGGTGGATCAGAATATTCAGAACGGCCATGGAGGCCATGTAATCCAGCCACATCGCCCGCGCAACAACCTGCTTGCACCGATGGCGATCAGGATTACCCTCCGGCACGAAGGAGATTCAAATGAGCTTTGACGAACCGATCGACCGCCGCGGCACCCATTGCGTGAAATGGGACATGATGGAGAAACTCTATGGCGTTTCACCCCAGGATGGGCTGGCCATGTGGGTCGCCGATATGGAATTCAAGCCGCCGCAATGCGTGCAGGACTCCGTCCAGGCCATGGTCGATCATGGGGTCTATGGCTATTTTGGCGATGACAGCCGGTACAAGGCCGCCATCCAATGGTGGATGGCGACGCGTCATAACTGGCACGTGACACCGGAGAGCATCTTTACGACCCATGGTTTGGTCAATGGCACGGCCATGTGCATTGATGCCTTCACGGCGCCGGGTGATGGCGTCGTTCTGTTCACGCCAGTCTACCATGCCTTTGCCCGGGTGATCGCGGCGGCGGGCCGCAAGGTTGTGGAATGCGAACTGGTCAAGACATCTGGCCGCTACGAGATGGATTTTGCCGCCTATGACGCGCAGATGACCGGGGCAGAGACTATGGTCGTCCTATGTTCGCCGCACAATCCGGGGGGGCGGGTCTGGACGCGGGATGAATTGCAGGCTGTGGCTGACTTTGCCAAGCGGCACGACCTGATCCTGGTGAGCGATGAGATCCACCACGATCTGGTATTTCCCGGGCACACCCATATTCCAATGACGGCGATTGACGGAATTTCAGACCGCCTTGTCATGATGACTGCCACGACCAAAACGTTCAATATTGCTGGCTCCCATGTGGGCAATGTCATCATCGAAGATACCGAATTGCGCGCACGCTTTGCCCAACGCATGGCGGCGTTGGGTCTGACCCCCAACAGTTTTGGCCTTTTCATGGCGACCGCCGCCTATACGCCCGACGGTGCGGCTTGGGTGGATGAGCTGGTCCAATATCTCGACCAGAACCGGCGCGTGTTCGATGATGCAGTCAACGGGATCCCTGGCCTGAAATCGATGCCGTTGGAGGCCACGTATCTGTCCTGGGTCGATTTCTCCGGGACGGGCATGTCTATGGAGGAATTCACGCAGAGGGTTCAGACAGATGCCCGGATCGCTGTCAATCTGGGCCCGACATTTGGCACAGGCGGCGCCGATTTCCTGCGGTTCAACATTGCCGCTCCCCGCGCCGTGGTGCAGGACGCGGTGGATCGTCTGCGCCGTGCCTTTGCCGATCTGCAGTAGGATATTGCCGGATGCGTCCGTGCAAAACCGGTATGACCGTGCCTCGACGGCCCAAAACCGTGTTGAAATGAAGTAAATCCTCCTCATTATTCCGGATGACAGTCTGTTTCTTGGGGGCATTCCGTGAAAACGGGCTGCACCTAGGGGACAAAGTCTGATAGGCGAAGGCCCGCTATACGCGAGGGATGGGGAATGGCCTTGCAGCCTAAAGCTGTGGCACTGTCTCACGCGGGAAGGTGTACGGTTGGATAGACTGCTTTTAAAGTCTGGCATGTTGCCGGTTACGCTTGTGCAAGCGCACTCTGCCGTTCGACGTGACAGCAGGTCAAATGGCGTGACACCATGACCGATGCACCGTCCAAAGATGTCCTGACCCACGGCATTGGCAGCGAATTGAATGACGTACGGCTGGCTCTGTCGGAGGCAGCCGACACCCTGGTTGCCGTATCGGGAGAGGATCTGTCCCAACGGGTTCAGCCGGTCAAGGATCGCCTGAACAAGATGATCGTGCGGATCGCCGTGGTGGGTCAGATCAAGGCGGGCAAGTCGACCTTTGCCAATTGCCTGACGCGCAAGATTGATCTGCTGCCTGCCGACGTCAATCCGTGGACATCCGTGGTCACCCAGCTTTATTTTGGGCACTATTCCGGCAAAACCTCCGGCGCTGTCTTTCGCTTTTTCGACGAGGATCAATGGGATATCCTGGCCAATCGCGGCGGTCGTCTGGCGGCTTTGACCGAAGGTTTGCTGGAGGATTACAAGCGGACCGAGCTTCTGACCGAAGTCAAGGCGATGCGCACTCGGGCCGAGCAGCGGCTGGGGGAGGAATTTGACGGTCTGCTGGGCAGATCCCACAGGTTCAGCACCATAACCCCTGATGTTATGGCACAATATGTCAGCGCAGGCGACGAACCGGTCGGCGACACCGTGGACGAGACGGAGGCCGGGCGATTTGCCGACATCACCCACACGGCTGAGATCTTCTTTGAGCAGCCCCCCTTTGCCTGCCCTGCTTGCGTCATCGACACACCAGGGATCAACGATCCGCTGCTGATCCGCGAAGAGATCACACAGCAAAGCCTTGAAGACGCTGATTTCTTTGTTGTGGTGCTGTCGGCCCATCAATCGCTGACAAAGGAGGATCTGCGCCTGATCCGCCTGCTTAAAGCGCTGGATCGCAACCGGTTCGTGATCTTTGTGAACCGTCTGGACGAAATCAATGATCCATCGGCAAGTGTCGACCAGCTGAAGGATCGCGTGTCCGATCAACTGGCCGAACATCTTGATCAGGACGATATCGATATCGTCGTCGGCAGCGCGGAATGGGCCAGCTACGCCATTACCGGGCATGGCGAATTCACCGACATGACGGCGCTCAATGACTTTGTCATCGCGCGCCGACTGCAGGACGACGCGGCAGAGTTGTTGGATGCAACCGGCCTCGAAGACAATCGGGCAGATGCCTATGTGGCCAGCGGCTTGCGGGAGATTGAAGCCGCCCTCTCCGATCTGGTACTGCAGGGCTCTGCGCGCACCCATCTGGTGAGCATGGTTGATGACCTGTTGACCGTCTCGACCCAGGTTGAGGAACGGCTCAAGCTGCGGACCGGCCAGACCGATGATGCCAAAACCGGTGATCCTGCGGCGCTCACGCGGGAGGAATGCGACCGGCTGCTGCACAAGATCATGACCCAGGCCAACAAACATGTGCGCACGCTTGAGGCCGTCATGATCACCTCATGTGATGCGTTGGGCGGTAAGCTCAGCAAACTGGCCGTGGAATTTACCGAAGATCAGCGCCAGGTCGTCAGGGCTGCCTTGGCGGAGGCCGGGCGCGAAGGCGATATCGAGATTGACCTTGATCCGCTGCGAGAGAAACTGACCAAGACCTACAAATCCGGCTTTGACGAGATCCAGGGGGTTCTGTGGGATGAATTGAAGTCAATCAACAGTTCATTCCGCGCGGCCTTGCCGAAACGGGTGGAACAACCGCTGCAAACCGTTCGCATCGCAACCTTGCCGATCATCGGGCTTTTGCCGCGATCCAGCCCGTTCAACCAGACTGTGACATTCGATCTTTCGAAAACCTGGCTTGGCGGGATCTTCAGCAGCTCGGACCGGTTGACGGAAAAGGCAATCGATACGATCCGCAGTCAGTTTTCCGAGATTGCGTTGGATACGGCAGAAAAAGAGAAAAAGCTGTTTTCCGACACCTTGAAAGAGACGATGGATCAATTCCAGACCGACCTTCAGGAGCAGCTGACCGCGGTCGCGAATGCGACAGACCCTGCCTCCATTGCAACGAAAGAGGTACAGGAACAGGCGCGTGATGCGGCACTTCGCGATTTGACCAAAATTCAAGCGCTGGTGGACACGCTGACAGCGCTGCAACAGGATCTCACACATGATAACGTGCCCGCATGAATCGCATGCTCACATCGCCTGATCCGCTACCCATTCTCGATCGCTTCGTTACCCAGACGGAGCGAGATGACCTGCGCAGCGATGAACGCCGGATCTATGATCGCGCGCTCAGCCTGCGCTCTCGGCTGTCCGGTCCGCCCCGGGTTCTGATCGCCGGGGAGTTCAGCGCCGGGAAATCGACACTGGCCAACCTTATGGTGGGCGCGGACCTGATACCCACAAGTGTGTTGGCCAATCACATTCCGCCTGTGGAATTCAGCCATGGTGAGGTGGGGCAAGCCCATGCCGCCTGGTGGGATACGCGGGTAGATGTGACCTTTGACACGCTGGATTTTGCCGGGCTGACAGCGGTTGAACCGGACTACATCCGCCTGAATGCGCCCAGCCCGTTTCTTGAAAAAATCCGCCTGGCCGATACGCCTGGTACCAGTGATCCCGCCACATTGGTTGATCTGATGCAGTCGGTTGCACGCCATTCCGACGTCATGATCTGGTGTACCAATGCGGTCCAATCCTGGAAAGAAAGTGAGCGGCGCACCTGGTCTGAATTGCCCGAACGCCTGCGCCAGCATTCCGTTCTGGTGGTCACGCATATGGATCTGCCTGCCATTCGCAAGGGACGGCAGCGCGTATTGGACCGGCTCAACCGTCTGGCGGGAGACGATTTCACCCAGATCATTCCCTTCTCTGCTCCGGATGCCGGACGCGCCATATCTGCGGGTGTGGTGACGGATACAGAGCAGTGGCGTAATAGTGGTGGGGAGGCCCTGGTGGATCAGGTTCTGGCCCTGGCCCTGGCCGCGCGCAAAGACGCCAATGAATTGGCAGGGCGGTTGATCCAGAATTACATCGCACCCTCCCTTGCCTCTGCCTTGTCGGAGGATGCCGGGCCTGCCTAATCCTTGCGGATGACTCCGGTCAGCGCGGCTGCCGCGAGCGCGGTCACAATCCATCCCAGCAACTTGGCCACCCAGCGGAGCCACCAACCGATGCGCCCCATGGGCCCGCGGGCCGTCGAGGGTGCCCACGCCTCTTCCTGCCCGAACGAGACCAGTGGGATCACCAGATCAGCGGCATAGGCAACGCTTTGAAATGTCTCGTAATCCTGCCCTGCTTGTCCGGTGGATGACCAATATTGCGCAGGATGATCGGGGTGGGTCTGCGTGGCGGCGATCCAGTCGCGCGATACCAGAATCGGCGCGGCATTGGGGGCCATGTCACCGTCGTTCCAGACCTTCTGATAAAACAGGCCAAGGCCCCCAATCAACAAAACGGCAAAGGCCACGGCGCGGCCTGGCCGATAGCCATACCCGATGCTCACCCGCATCAGCATATCGCCAACATGCATTATGGAACTCCGCAGACGACTGCCGGAACTGATGGCGAAAAGCCTGCGGTTTTCGGATCTTAGCAATTGTTCCTTTCGCATCAGCACGGTCTGCGCGTCGGTGCGGTGTCCCATCGTCGTCAGCACGGTGGCCAGTTGTTCATAGGGTTGCGCGGTGAAGGGCAGGTCCCCGGGTCGGCGCGCCAGCCAGTCCAGCCGCGCGTTGGGGGAAGTGTCGGTGTGGCGCGAGAAATCGGCATAGCGAAACCCGTCCAGCCGGATGTCGTAATTGGCGCCGGGCCCTGCTGGTTCATCACCCAACCGTGCCACAACCGCCCCTGCCAGATTTAGGATGCCTTTGGCTATCTGGTTATTTTGCAAGTATAAAATACCACCGACCTGCGTGCGAGCCAGGGAAAGGGCGATGTTATGGCCATGCTCCTCCGCCGCGCTGAAAATCCCGTCGCTCATCGGGTCGGACGGCAACGCAATCGAGGTGTGGGAGATGAAGAAATCATGGGCGATATGGGCCGACGAAAAGAACAGCATCCCTTCGGTCATCAGGGTCGTCACGCCATTGGAATAGGGGTAATTCCCAAGGAAAATAGAACCTTCCACCCGAAGAGAGGGGGCAAATACGGCATCCTGGTCCTTGGATTTGATCACCACGCCACACATTTGCAGATCGCCCGAGATGCGGGTGCCAGCCAGTGCCACTTCACCAGATATAGTTGTTTCACCACGGATATAGAGTGATCCGGTGAAGCTGGCATTATCTGCCGCGATCCCCTGGGTTTGACAGCCCATCAGATGCAGGCCGCGCAGATGGGCATTGACCAGGTTGAGCGCCCCGTCCAGCATGCAATGGCCCAGTGTTATGTCGCGCTCGCAATCGGTGCCCTGCAGATCAAGCGGCCCACTGATCCAAGCCCCGCGCAGACGTAACCCTTTCGGATTTAGCGAAATATCCAGCGACCCGAGGACCAGCTCCCGCAGCAGGGCAGCCCGGATCGTGCAGTTTGGCCCCGCGTTCTCGGGCAATCCGCCATCGGCCAGAACAACCCGTTCCGGCCCGCTGCAGGTCCTGAGCAGGTGCATCTCGGCGGGGGAGAGCGGTTCGAAATCGGTGTGGGTCGTCATGGCCAAAACGGTTGCATGGTGAATCCGTTTCGTCCACCGAAACCGCCGTGCAGACGCGATGCACATACCATACATATCCCATACATACGCATTGCGCGATGCGTTGAATGATGGCGCAACACAGTCTCCGGTAGCAAAGGATATCTGACAGCCATGGGTCACTGGACTTGGGGGCATCTTGGTCACGACAGTCTGCTGGTGCTGACCTCGCTTGCGGTGGCGTTCATCGGCAGTTCTCTGATCCGTGGTACTTTCTTGCGGAGTGAGATCACCCTTCCCGCGCCCGCCCTGGTCCCCCAGCCTGACCCGGATCTCGTCGACATTCTCTTACGGACGCCTGAGGCGCGTTTCGCACGATGGTCACCTGGGAGATCCGTGCAAGGTCGGCCATCCATTGGCGCATTCGGTCCCATGAGTTGAGCCTGCACTGTTGGTTTGCAGCCTTGACCGGTGGGATACAACGCGCCACGGTCCCGTGTCATCGGATCGGAGGGCAGAGTGACGGTATTGGATCAGATCATGGCGAACCCTGCTTCCGGGTCGGGCGCGTTGCCGGTGCCCTTCTTTGACGATGCGGTTTTGCCTCTGGATTGGGAAGGACGCAGTGACGGCCCCGGTTTGGGGCCAGCGCTGGCTGCAACCCTTGCGGCCTTTCGCAGGTTGACCCCGGCGGATCGCGGGCCGGTCGGTCGCCATATCATGGCTTATCACGACGAAGTACAGGACGTGATGGGGGGCGAGGCGATCGAAAATGGCGACCCGCCCGCCAAGGGCCCGGAAGATGTTTGGCGGTTGGTCGAACCGCGTCGGTTGACACTCGTGGTGGATCCGATTTTCGGGGACATCACGCCTTATATCATGGTGACGGGCGAGTGTGCATGGGACCCTGAGCACGGCTTCCTGTTATCCTGGGCGCGGGGGAGGCACCTGATCCGTGTGGCCCCCGCCGATTATCGCCCGACACATGGGTCTGCCATGGCAAAGCTGCGTGGGACGGATTACATTTATTATAGCGCTATGGAAAAGTTTCGGACCCGGCGCGATTGACCTGCTTGGCGATGTGGCCATGACAGATTGGGTGCGCCGCCGCGAAGAGGTGCCGGAGATCGCAGGCGTTGCCGCGAGAGTGGAACGCGCAAGCGTCTGGTTTGGCCCGCAATGGCTGCCCTGGCAAAGAGGATGACGCGTTCATCGAACCGGCTTGTCCTATCAACGCGATCACGCCCGACGAGATTGGGCTGTCGATCATGGCGCGGGTCGTGCCGGTCCCGCGGTTAACTATAGGCGATGGCCAGTAAGATGATGCCGAGGATCACGCGGTAGACGACGTAGGGCGTGAAGCTGATGGTTTTCAGGAAATACATCATTGCGGCCAAGGCGATCAGCGCCGAGACGAAGGCGAATACAGCCGCGATCAGCGCATCGCGGGCCAGGGACCAATCGGAAAGGCCAATAACATCAACGCCTAACACCAGGCCCGAGGCGGCGATGGTGGGGATGGACATGAGCATTGAAATGCGGGCGGCCTCTTCGCGCGTATAACCCAGAAAGCGACCACCGGTCATGGTTATGCCGGATCGGGAGGTGCCGGGGATCAGGGCGATGGCCTGCCAGAGGCCCATGATGACGGCGTGTTTGAGGCTCCAATCCCTGGTTTCGCGGGTTTCGGGGCTGTTCTGGTCGGCCCAGTAGAGGACGAGGCCGAAGATCAGCATGGTCCAGCCGATGACGGCGATGGAGCGGAGGTAAGCGTCGAGGCCGGTGAGTTTGATCGCAATGCCGCAGAGGATGACCGGTACCGTTGCGATGGCGAGGCAGAGGGCCAGCCAGGCGCCCTGGGTGTCGACCTTGCCCCGGATCAGACGACCGGTGCCGATCAAAGCGATGCGGACATCCGACCAGAAATACAGCACGACGGCGAACAGGGTGCCGACATGGACAGCGACATCAAGAACAATCCCTTGATCGTCCATCCCGGTCAATTGTGGTAACAAGATAAGGTGACCGGACGAGGAAATGGGCAGAAACTCGGTAATACCTTGGATGACGGCGATCAGGAACAGATGGAACAAGGGCAACTGGGGACCTCCCGCTGAGTCGGCGGCATCCTAGTTCCCTGATTCTAAATCAAAAGCACAAATTTATGTATCTTTTCGGACCTATTTCCTGCAGTTGCAGTATCGGTCATATTAATGAGACTGAAAATTCTTCTTGTTAGGTCACTATTGCTGACTTTATTTCCGTCATGCGGCTGTGTAGAAGGTGGCTCTGGATCGGGAGGACGCTGATGTCTGATATGCTGAAATTTGTGGATGTCGGGCGCGAGATGCCCGAAAAGCGCGCCGCCGATGAGCGGCGGGCAGATTTCGGCGAGATCTACGGAGAATATGCCCGCGAAAAGGCCGCCGAGCAGTCGGCGCGGTGCAGTCAATGCGGGGTTCCTTATTGCCAGTCCCATTGCCCCCTTCATAACAACATTCCGGACTGGTTGCGCCTGACGGCCGAGGGGCGTTTGCGCGAGGCCTACGAGATCAGCCAGGCCACCAATACATTTCCCGAAATCTGCGGCCGGATTTGCCCGCAGGACCGCTTGTGTGAGGGCAACTGCGTGATCGAACAGTCGGGGCATGGGACGGTCACCATTGGATCGGTCGAGAAATACATAACGGACACGGCCTGGGATGAAGGCTGGGTGCAGCCGATCAAACCCTATGCGGAACGCCGTGAAAGCGTTGGTATTATTGGCGCCGGGCCCGGTGGACTGGCGGCTGCGGACCATCTGCGCCGCGAAGGTATTCAGGTGACGGTCTATGACCGCTACGATCGCGCGGGCGGGTTGATGACCTATGGCATCCCCGGTTTCAAGCTGGAGAAGGATGTGGTGATGAAGCGCATCGACCAGCTGGAGCAAGGCGGCGTGACGATGCAGCTGAACTGTGAGGTTGGGCGAGATATCTCGTTCAACGAGATCCGGGAGGCCCACGACGCCGTCATTGTCGCGACGGGTGTGTATAAATCGCGCGATCTGACCCTGCATGGCAGTGGATCGGACGGCGTGGTGAAGGCGCTGGATTATCTGACGGCCTCTAACAAGACCGGGTTTGGCGATGTGATCCCCGAATTCGAGAGCGGCGCGTTGAATGCCGAAGGACGGCGCGTGGTGGTCATTGGTGGGGGTGATACGGCGATGGATTGCGTGCGAACGGCCATTCGGCAGGGGGCGACCTCGGTCAAGTGCCTGTACCGCCGAGACCGGGCGAATATGCCGGGCAGCCAGCGTGAGGTGCAGAATGCCGAAGAAGAAGGCGTTCAGTTTGAATGGCTTACGGCGCCCAAGGCGTTTGCCAGCGATCTGCGCGTGACGGATGCCGGCGATACCGGCGCGGTTGCGGGACCCGTGCGCGGTGTCGTTGTGGAGCGGATGCGGTTGGGTGCGCCCGATGCGAGCGGTCGGCAGATGCCAGAGCTGATCGAGGGATCGGATTACATGGAAGAGGCGGATCTTGTGGTCAAGGCGCTGGGTTTTGAGCCCGAAGACTTGCCGACCTTGTGGGATCAGCCCGAGCTGGAAGTGACCCGCTGGGGCACTGTGAAGGCTGATTTCCGCACCCACGCCACGGCGATGGACGCGGTCTATGCCGTGGGCGACATCGTGCGAGGTGCGAGCCTGGTGGTATGGGCTATTCGGGACGGGCGCGAGGCGGCGGAGGCTATTCTTGCCAAGTTGAGCAGCCAAGCCACCATTGCGGCGGAATGAACGCATACAGGATAGGGGCACAATCCATGCATATCCCATACACATCCCATACATACGCGGCGTGCGGTGCGGTTACCCGTGGTTTAGGATTGGCCGGTGTTATGGCAGGGGCGCTGACCTTTGCTGCTGCAATGGCCCCGCTGCCCCTATCGGCGCAATCGGCCACGCCACCGCCGGGATGCGAGGCGTTTCTGACGATCCAGTACAAAGGATGCCTCGCCTCAATCTATTGGCGCTGCTCGGCCGCGCCGGACGGGATCACCTGGGAGGCGACCTATGGCGAGGACGGCCCGATCAGTGTGTCGACCTACAATGACGAGTTTCAATGGCTGGACACGTTCTTTTTCTTTGATGGGTCGCGGCAGCGGATTGCGGATGAGGGGCCCAAGCCGGCCTCGCTTTCGGAACTGCTGGAGACGGGCGAGAATGTCTATGATTTCACCACCGCCGAGGTTGGCCCTGACGGCATGGAACGCACGCAATATGCGGGCATCGACCGGCTGACCGGCGACACCAAGACCGTCAGCGGTGAGGAATTGTTGATCACCGAATTTGCCACCGTGGCGCGTGACCCGGAGACGGGCGAGATCCGCCACACCACCGAGGGCAACCAATATGTGCTGGCCGAGGAGCGGCTGTTCCTGCTGGGCACCGATAGCTGGTCTGAGAATGGGGTGACGGAGGAAAGTGATTATTCTCCGGTCGAGATCCTGAGGCCCGGTGACAAGACCTTTGGCAAGACCAAGCCCCGCTACGAATGCGGTGCGGTTGATCTGTAAGATCCCGCCCCAACCCAAGGAGACTGTGATGACGACCTATGACCAGAACTGGGCCGCGGCCGAGGCTGCAAAGCGCCAATGGATGGCCAAGAATGGAATGTATGCCGAGGCGGAGGAGCATTCCTCCTGCGGGGTTGGGCTGGTCGTGTCGATCGACGGCAGCAAAAGCCGCCAGGTGGTGAAGAACGGCATCGATGCGCTGAAGGCCGTCTGGCACCGGGGCGCCGTTGACGCCGATGGCAAGACGGGCGACGGGGCGGGCATCCATGTGCAGATCCCGGTGCCATTTTTCTATGATCAGATCGAGCGGACGGGTCATGTGCCTGACAAGGCGCAACTGATCGCTGTGGGTCAGGTGTTTCTGCCGCGCCTGGATTTCGGCGCGCAGGAGACGTGCCGGACTATTGTCGAGACAGAGGTTCTGCGGAAGGGTTATTACATTTATGGCTGGCGCCATGTGCCGGTGAATGTGGCCTGCCTGGGCGAGAAGGCGAATGCGACCCGGCCCGAGATTGAGCAGATCCTGATCGCCAATTCAAAGGGCGTGGATGAGGAGACGTTCGAGCGCGAATTGTACGTCATCCGGCGGAGGATTGAGAAAGCGGCGGCAGCGGCGCAGGTCAATGACATGTATGTCTGTTCGCTGTCTTGCCGGTCGATCATTTATAAGGGCATGATGCTGGCCGAGCAGGTGGCGGAGTTTTACCCCGACCTGATGGACGCACGGTTCGAGAGCGCGTTTGCGATTTATCACCAGCGCTATTCGACCAACACGTTTCCGCAATGGTGGCTGGCGCAGCCATTCCGGATGCTGGCCCATAACGGCGAGATCAACACGTTGCGCGGCAATGTGAACTGGATGAAGAGCCACGAGATCCGCATGGCGTCGTCTGCCTTTGGTGAGATGGCGGAGGATATCAAGCCGATCGTGCCGAACGGGTCGAGCGACTCGGCGGCGTTGGACGCGGTGTTCGAGGTGCTGGTGCGGGCCGGGCGGAACGCGCCCATGGCCAAGACGATGCTGGTGCCGGAAAGCTGGTCAAAGCAGGCGGTCGAACTGCCCAAGCCTTGGCGCGACATGTATTCTTATGTGAACGCCGTGATGGAGCCGTGGGACGGCCCTGCGGCGCTCGCGATGACAGATGGCCGCTGGGTCTGCGGCGGGCTGGATCGGAACGGGTTGCGGCCTCTGCGCTATGTCGTGACCGGGGATGGCTTGCTGATTGCGGGCTCTGAAGTGGGAATGGTGCCTACGGATGAGGCGACCGTCGTTGAAAAGGGCGCGCTTGGGCCCGGTCAGATGATTTCGGTCGATATGGTCGAAGGGCGGCTTTACCGCGACGAAGAGATGAAGGATGTGTTGGCCGCAGCACAACCTTTTGGGGACTGGGTCGGCAAGATCGTCGAGATGGACGGGCCGCTGGCGGAAGTTACCGAGAAACCGCTGTTTTCTGGCGATGATCTGAAGGTGCGGCAGGTCGCGGCGGGTTACACGATTGAGGAGCTGGAGCAGATCCTGGCGCCCATGGCCGAGGATGCGAAGGAAAGCCTAGCAAGCATGGGGGATGATACGCCATCTGCTGTTTTGTCCGAGAAGTACCGCCCGCTGAGCCATTTCTTTCGCCAAAATTTCAGCCAGGTGACCAATCCGCCGATTGACAGCTTGCGGGAATACCGGGTGATGAGCCTGAAGACCCGGTTCGGTAACCTGAAGAACGTTCTGGACGAGGATAGCAGCCAGACCGAGATCATCGTGCTGGACAGCCCCTTCGTGGGCAATGCGCAGTTCGAGCGGCTGACCCAGGCGTTCAACGCGCCCATGGTCGAGATCGATTGCACGTTTGACCGCGCCGAGGGGCCCATGGCGCTGAATGCAGCGCTCGCCCGGATCAGGGACGAGGCGGAGGATGCCGTGCGGTCGGGCGGCGGGCATATCGTGCTGACCGACCAGCACCAGGGGCCCGACCGCGTGGCGATGCCGATGATCCTAGCCACCAGTGCGGTGCATAGCTGGCTGACGAAAAAGGGGCTGCGGACCTTCTGTTCGCTGGGCGTGCGAAGCGCGGAATGCATCGATCCCCATTACTTTGCCGTGCTGATCGGCTGTGGTGCGACCATCGTGAATGCCTATCTGGCCGAGGACAGCCTTGCCGACCGGATCGAGCGTGGTTTGCTGGACGGGCCGCTGACCGAGGCGGTCGCGCGGTATCGCAACGCCATCGATCAGGGCCTGCTGAAGATCATGGCCAAGATGGGGATCAGCGTGATCTCCTCCTATCGTGGGGGTTTGAACTTTGAGGCCGTGGGGCTGAGCCGCGCCATGGTTGCCGAATACTTCCCCGGCATGACCAGTCGGATCAGTGGGATCGGCATTGGCGGTATCCAGCGCCAGGCGGAGGCCGTTCATGCGCGCGGCTGGCGCGGTCAGTCGGTGCTGCCGATCGGCGGCTTCTACAAGGCGCGCCGGTCGGGGGAGACCCATGCCTGGGAAGCGACATCGATGCATATGATGCAATCGGCCTGTGACCGGGGCTCCTTCGAATTGTGGAAGCAGTATTCGGCCAAGATGCGGTCGAACCCACCCATTCACCTGCGCGACCTGATGGATTTCAAAGCGTTGGGCAAGCCAGTGCCGATTGAAGAGGTGGAGAGCATCACCTCGATCCGGAAACGGTTCGTGACGCCGGGTATGTCTCTGGGCGCGCTATCGCCCGAGGCTCATAAGACGCTGAACGTGGCGATGAACCGGATTGGCGCCAAGTCTGACTCTGGGGAGGGCGGCGAGGATCCCGCACATTTCGTGCCCGAGGCCAATGGCGATAATCCGTCGGCCAAGATCAAACAGGTCGCCTCTGGCCGGTTTGGTGTCACGGCGGAATACCTGAATCATTGCGAGGAGTTGGAGATTAAGGTCGCCCAAGGGGCCAAGCCCGGCGAGGGTGGGCAACTGCCCGGCATGAAAGTGACCGATTTGATCGCCCGTCTGCGCCATTCCACAAAAGGCGTGACCCTGATCAGCCCGCCGCCGCACCACGATATCTACAGTATCGAGGACCTGGCCCAGCTGATCTATGACCTGAAACAGATCAATCCGCGCTGCAAGGTGACCGTGAAACTGGTCGCGGCCAGCGGTGTGGGCACAATCGCCGCCGGTGTGGCCAAGGCCGAGGCCGATGTCATCCTGATTTCCGGCCATAACGGGGGTACCGGGGCGAGCCCGGCGACCAGCATCAAATATGCGGGCCTGCCATGGGAGATGGGCCTGACCGAGGCGCATCAGGTTTTGGCGATGAACAACCTTCGCTCACGCATCACGCTGCGGACCGATGGCGGCCTGCGCACGGGCCGTGACATCGTGATGGCCGCGATGATGGGGGCCGAGGAATTTGGGATTGGTACCGCCGCCCTGATCTCCATGGGGTGTATCATGGTGCGGCAGTGCCAGTCGAATACCTGCCCCGTGGGTGTCTGCACCCAGAACGAGGCATTGCGGGGCAAGTTCACCGGATCCGCTGATAAGGTCGTGAATCTGATCACGTTCTATGCCCAGGAAGTGCGGGAGATCCTGGCTGAAATCGGAGCGCGCAGCTTGTCAGATGTGATCGGTCGCGCAGATCTGTTGAGCCAGGTCAGCCGGGGATCAGCGCATCTGGACGATCTGGATCTGAATCCGTTGCTGATAACCGTCGATGGCGCAGAGAAGATCGAATATAACCGTGACCGTGCCCGCAACCCGGTGCGCGACACCCTGGATGCAGAGATCGTTAAGGATGCTGCGCGCTTCTTGGATGAGGGCGAGAAGATGCAGCTGAGCTATGCGGTGCAAAACACGCTTCGCACGGTGGGCACCCGGACATCGAGCCATATCGTGAAACGGTTCGGGATGCGCAACAGCCTGCAACTCGATCACCTGACGGTAAAGCTGACAGGCTCTGCCGGGCAATCCCTGGGGGCGTTTGCCGCACCTGGCCTGAAGTTGGAAGTGTCGGGTGACGCCAATGACTATGTCGGCAAGGGCTTGTCTGGAGGTACGATCATCGTGCGCCCGCCGATGGCCAGCCCGTTGAAAGCCGATGAGAATACGATCATTGGCAACACGGTGCTTTACGGTGCTACCGACGGCTGTCTCTTTGCTGCGGGTCGCGCGGGTGAGCGCTTTGCCGTTCGGAACTCTGGCGCGAATGTCGTCATCGAAGGCTGTGGCAGCAATGGCTGTGAATACATGACCGGTGGTGTTGCGGTCATCTTGGGAGATATCGGGGCAAACTTCGGAGCTGGCATGACCGGTGGTATGGCGTATCTTTATGATCCTGACGGCCAGGCGGGCCCCATGATGAACATGGAAACCCTGGTCACCGGTCCTGTTACCGTTGATCACTGGGTTGCCGAACTGGAGAGTTTGATTGAGCGACATCTGGAGGAAACCGGCAGCGCCAAAGCGGCCGATATCCTGCAACACTGGGATGTGGAGCTTGGTCATTTTCTGCAGGTTTGCCCCAAGGAGATGCTGGCGCATCTTCCAGCGCCCGTATCACTGCAGGCCGATGCCGTGCCCGCAGAGTAACGGTTTACTTTCTTATTGTTGAAAATACTCCCGCCGGAGGCACAAAATCTTTTCTGTCGGGTTAGAAGATTTTAGGCCTCCGGCGGGAGTATTTCGGAACAATAAGAAAGTGTGTTGTGGCAAAAGCGGTTGCCAAAAAGAAACCCAAGCGAAAGACGAAAGCGCGCGCCGGGCGGCCGAGACCGCCGTTTTGGCGATTGCGGATATGGCTGCGCTGGATATTTTGGGGGCCCGTTATGTTGATTTTGGTCGTTGTGGCCTCGCTTGCGATGGTCAACCCGCCCACAACCCACACGATTTGGATGGAATGGCGGCGGCTGGGAGAGATCGACCGGCAATGGCTGCCGATCGAAGAGGTGGCACCTGTCATGATCCGCTCGGTCGTGGCGGCGGAGGATGCCAATTTTTGCCGCCACTGGGGATTCGACATGAACGCGATCCGTGCGGCTTTGGATGCAGGTGCGAAGCGCGGCGCCTCGACCCTGTCCCAGCAGACTGTCAAGAACGTATTCCTCTGGCAGGGACGCAGTTGGACCCGCAAGGCGCTGGAGGCGATGTTGACCCCGGTTGCAGAGTTGTTCTGGAGCAAGCGGCGAATTGTTGAGGTTTACTTGAATATCGCTGAGTTTGACGAAGGTGTTTTTGGCATCGATGCCGCAGCCCACCATTACTACGGCAAGCCCCCCGCTGAGTTATCGTCGACCCAGGCCGCGCGACTGGCTGTTGTGCTGCCCAATCCAAAGGGGCGCGATCCCAACAATCTGTCGCCGACCTTGCGCAAACGCGCCGCCCAGGTCGCCTCGGGGGCTGCCACCATCAAGGCGGATGGCAGGGCACGCTGTTTCGAGGATTGAAAACCGTGGCCCAAGCGGGCATGACGATTGGGTTTTCGGAGCTTTATGTATGAACCGCCTCTATCACGTCCCTCTGTCTCCCTTTTGTCGCAAGGTTCGGTTGGTGCTGGCCGAAAAGAAGATTGAGGTGGAACTGGTCGAGGAACGGTATTGGGAGCCGTCCCAGGAGTTTTTGCGCCGTAACCCGGCGGGCAAGGTGCCGGTACTGAAAATGGGTGCGCAGACCATGGCCGAAAGCCAGGCGACAGTCGAATATCTCGAAGAGATGACGCCTGAGCCGCCCTTGTTACCACGCGATGCCGCGGGCCGGTTCGAAGTGCGTCGGATATGCGCCTGGTTTGATGACAAGTTCCATACCGAGGTGACGGCGAACCTGCTTTACGAGCGGGTGAACAAAAAACTGATGGCCCAAGGCTATCCTGAAAGCAAGAACGTCAAAGCCGGGGCCAAGGCGATAAAATACCACATGGATTACATGTCATGGCTGCTGGATCAACGGCGATGGCTGGCGGGCGACATGCTGAGCCTTGCAGACTTCGCGGCAGCGGCCCATTTCTCGGCCCTGGATTACATCAGCGACGTGGATTGGAACCGGAACGAGAACGTCAAGGATTGGTACGCCAAGATCAAATCGCGCCCGGCCTTTCGTGGTATCCTGGCCGATCAGGTGCCTGGCTTCCCGCCGCCGCCGCAATACGCGAACCTTGATTTCTGAAGCGCTGAAAGTCGAGGCGCGTGCCATGGGCTTTGCCGAGGCGCGGGTGACCCGGCCGGATGCGGTGCCTCGGGTGGCAGAACGATTGGCGGATTTCATCGCCAAGGGGCAGCATGGGCAGATGGGCTGGATGGCAGAGCGAACCTCCTGGCGCGGCAACCCTGCCGCTTTGTGGCCCGAGGCGCGATCAGTGATCATGCTGGCGGAGCTTTACACGCCGGACCGGGATCCTTTGGCCAACTTGGACGATCCCGACCGCGCGACAATTTCGGTCTATGCTCAAGGTAAGGATTACCACGATCTGGTGAAAAAACGCCTCAAACGGCTGGCGCGCTGGCTGATCACACAAGAGCCATGCGAGGTGAAGGTCTTTGTCGACACTGCCCCTGTCCCCGAGAAACCGCTGGCGCAGGCGGCAGGGCTGGGCTGGCAAGGAAAACACACCAATCTGGTCAGCCGTGCCCTTGGCAATTGGTTTTTTCTGGGGGCGATCTTTACAACGCTGGATCTGCCGCCGGATACGCCCGAGATGGACCATTGCGGCAGTTGTCGCGCATGCCTGGACGTTTGTCCGACCAATGCTTTTCCGGCACCTTATCAATTGGATGCGCGACGCTGCATCTCTTACCTGACCATTGAGCATAAAGGGGCGGTGGATCCGGATCTGCGCCCGGGGCTCGGTAACCGGATCTATGGCTGCGACGATTGCCTGGCGGTTTGCCCCTGGAACAAATTTGCCAAAACTGCCACGGAAACACGCTATGCCGCACGCGATGATCTGGCCGCTCCTCGATTGGCCGACCTCGCCGTGCTGGATGATCAGGGTTTTCGGGCAAAGTTTTCAGGTAGCCCGATCAAACGGATCGGGCGCGACCGCTTTGTCCGTAATGTGCTATATGCGATCGGCAATTCAAAGAATGCCAGGTTAATAGCGGTCGCGGAACGGCTTGCAGAAGACCCGGATGCCACCGTAGCCGATGCCGCCATTTGGGCGATCAAACGCCTGAAAAGCGGATCCGGCTGACAGGCCTGTCTCATCATGTGTCTTCAAATATCCCCGCCGGAGGCATAAAATCTTTCTTGCCTCCGGCGGGGATATTTCTGGACACATGATGTTAGGCGGTGCTCGCCGTTAGGGCTTCAATCACAGCGTCGCCCATTTGGTCTGTATTGACGGGGGTGCCGCCATCGGGTCCCATCAGATCGCCGGTACGCAATCCATTGGCCAGTACGGTTTCAACGGCGGTTTCCACCCGGGTTGCCTCATCGCCTTGGTCAAAGCTGTAGCGCAGGGCCATGGCGAAACTGAGGATGCAGGCGATGGGGTTGGCCTTACCTTGACCGGCAATGTCGGGCGCAGAGCCGTGGACGGGTTCATACAAGGCCTTCGGCCGACCGTTCGACATGGGCGCGCCGAGACTGGCCGATGGCAGCATCCCAAGGGAGCCGGTCAGCATCGCGGCGGCGTCGCTGAGCATATCGCCGAACAGGTTGTCGGTGACGATCACGTCGAACTGTTTGGGCCAACGGCAAAGCTGCATGGCACCGGCATCGGCATACATGTGGCTCAGCTCGACATCGGCATAATCTTCGTCATGGACCTTTTGCACGACCTCCCGCCACAAGACGCCGCTTTCCATGACATTGGCCTTTTCCATGGAACAGACCTTGTTGCCGCGACGGCGTGCCAGTTCAAAGGCGGAGCGGGCGACGCGATCGATCTCGGATTCGGTGTAGCGCTGGGTGTTGATGCCGACGCGTTCATTGCCTTCGGTGATGATGCCGCGCGGTTCACCAAAGTAGATGCCAGAAGTCAGCTCGCGCACGATGACGATATCAAGACCCGCCACCACATCGCGCTTGAGGCTGGAGAAATCGGCCAGCGCGTCAAAACATTGCGCCGGGCGAAGATTGGCATAAAGATCCATTTCCTTGCGCAGGCGGAGCAGGCCGCGTTCGGGTTTGAGGCTGAAATCCAGATCATCGTATTTCGGCCCCCCCACGGCGCCTAGCAGAACGGCATCTGCGTCCTGGGCTTTTGCCATGGTTTCATCCGTCAGGGGCGTGCCATGGGCATCATAGGCGGCACCGCCCACCAGATCTTCGCTCACATCAAAGCTGAGCCCGCGATGGTCGCCGAACCAGGCGATGACCTTGCGCACTTCCGCCATGACCTCGGGGCCGATCCCGTCACCGGGCAGGATCAGAAGGGAGGGTGTGGTCATGGCTGCGCTCCTTGTCTTGGCATCTATCGACGCTGGGCCTAGCCCGCAGGGGCT
Source organism: Actibacterium sp. 188UL27-1 (assembly GCF_016901225.1). Taxonomy (GTDB): domain Bacteria; phylum Pseudomonadota; class Alphaproteobacteria; order Rhodobacterales; family Rhodobacteraceae; genus 188UL27-1. Next base: position 105,075 of record NZ_JAFEUL010000013.1, read on the forward strand.
GTGGGGTCAAGCCGGGCTCCCGGCCGGTTGGGGCGGGTCCAAAAGCGGGGTCAGCTCGGTGGCAAGCGTCTCCCAGATCCGGCGGATCCGCGGGGTTTGCCGCATTGCGCCATGGGCTGCCAGCCAGACGGGCAGGGGCGGGATCGGCAGGTCCGCCGCGACCTGCGTCAGGTTCGGATCATCCTCGAAATCGATCACGGCGCCAAAGCCCAAGCCGCATCCTGCTCTTACCAGTTCCGAATAGATGATCCGATTGTCACAGCGCGTGGCAAAGGCGTTGCGATCTACCAAATGACCGAAATCGCGCAGACCGCGGATGATCCTTTCGTCCCGGTCATAGCCCACAAGCTCACATTTCAGCAGGTCATCGACCGTACGCAGCGGGCCCAGCGTGTCGACGTATTCCTTGGTGCCGAACAGGCCGAGGGCCAGATCACCAATGTAGCGGGTGACGATATCCAACTGCTCGGGCCGGTACATGCGCACGGCAATGTCAGCCTCGCGAAACAGTAGGTTTTCGCTTTCATCGCTGGGGACCAGCTCGATCTGGATATCGGGCTCCTTGCGGCGCAATCGGGCCAGGATCGGGGGCATCATCTTGGCTGAAACGGTGAGGCTGGCAGTGATGCGCACGGTGCCTGCCAACTGGTTGGAGCGACCCGCCGCCGATAGTGCGATCTGGCGGGCGGCATCGCGCATGGAGCGGGCCGGTGCCAGCAGAGCCGCTCCGGTATCCGACAGGATAAGCCCCCGAGCCTGACGATGGAATAGGGTCACGTCGAGCGTTTCTTCCAAGCTCTTGATCTGGCGGCCTAAAGTGGGCTGGCTTGTCCCCAGTTCTCGAGCGGCGGCGGAAAGGGATCCGCATTCAGCGACTGCGACGAAGGCCTGTAATCGGGACCAATCAATAGAGGCGAGCCCAGTTTCCATGCAAAAATGAATACATGCTCTGCGTTTTTTGACAATTCCCCAGGTGGAACGAATGGATCATGTTATTGGCGTAAACATCGGTTGCGGAGATGGTGCGATGCAAAACACCGTATTGATCCTTGGGGCTACCGGCCGGGCTGGGCGCCACGCCCATATCGCCTTTCGCGATGCCGGGTGGCGGGTGCGGTTGTTCGATCGGGCCCGCGATGACCTGTGGGATGCCGCTTGGGGTGCCGATGTGATCTTTAATGGGTGGAACCCGGCCTATTCCGATTGGGCGCGCGAGATACCTGCCCAGACCACAGCTTTGATCGATGTGGCCGAGGCGACGGGGGCTTTGGTGGTGATCCCCGGCAATGTCTATCCTTATGGCCAGAGCGCGGGACGAATGGGTCCAATGACCCCCCATGTCCCTACCGGGGCGCTTGGAAAGGTTCGTGCAGATATGGAGGCCGCCTGGGCCGCATCGCGGGCACGGGTGTTGGTTTTGCGGTGCGGTGATTTTCTGGATACCGAAGCATCCGGGAACTGGTTCGACAAGGTCATTGTCGCGGGTTTGGACCGTGGGCGGTTCAGCTATCCGGGCGCCTTGGATGTCTCCCATGCTTGGGCGTTTCTGCCGGATGTCGGGCGGGCCCTTGTGCAACTGGTTGAGAAACGTCACAGCCTGCCCCGGTTTGCGGATATTCCATTTGCCGGGTTTACTCTGACGGGGCTGGAGTTGAGTGACGGTGTCGCCCGCGCAACCGCGCGACGGCACATTCTACGGCGGATGTCGTGGCTACCCCTGGGGATGGCTGCGCCGTTCTGGCCCGTGGGCCGGTGCCTGCAGCAGATGCGATATCTGTGGGACCTGCCACATTGGTTGGATCCCGATCCGTTGAAGAAGCTATTGCCGGACTTTCGGGGCACTGATCTGGAGACCGCGCTCGCCCTAGCGGTTGCGCATCAGATCGACCCAGACAAGCCGGTGACGCGCGGCCCGCTCTATATCGGGCGCGCCCGGATCGCCTGAACGTGGCCAGACGACACCTGCATCGGCGACCTCTAAGCGAGCGTCTGGCAGGATGTAGTCCGCCCTCAGGTTTCCGGGGCCATCCGGGGCGGGCCGGAACGCGGCCGTGTCCAATTCGGGCGGGCCTTTATGGGTATTGTCGGCGGCAGCGCGCCCTCCAGGGCTGGCAGGACGGGGATCTTGCAGCCTTGGGTCCTTCAAAACCGCCCGGATCGTTTCAGACTGACCATCTCCATCGAACGGGTCGACATTCATCTTACCCAGCAAGATGACCGGCGCGGTCGGTTTTTCGCTCAGATCGCCATTCAGGTAAAGGTGCCAGAGGCGCAGTTCATCGCGGTTCCGGTGGCCATTGCGATCTTCAGGGCCGTCAAAAACCGGGGGCGTTGCACCGATCGTCAACAACTCCACATCGCCTATTCCGTCAATGGATATGGGAAGGGCCCAATGATTGATGCTGGACAGGCGCTGTATCGCTGTGGCGTCCTGGCTCAGGTCAACCGTGTTGGCGCCGGGCAGATCGCGCCAAAGGATTTCCGTGTAATCCCGCATATCCTGGGCGAGGATCGGATGGCGGCTTAGAACTGCCATCCCGCCATAGCCCGAGAAATAGCCAAAACCCTGGGCATCCCGCGCCCCGCCCAGCCGTCCGTCACCATCCATATCCAAACCGGTGCCAATGCCGGTATTGGGACGGCGGGAAAAGCGATGGGGATATGGTGCGCCAAGGTCATTCAATTGATCGGCAAAGGCGGAGAGAGCAACGCCATCCAAATCGTAATCAAACCCGATCAATAACAAAATATCCGGATTGGCCTCGGCAATGACACTTTGGGTTGCAATGATCTGCGCATCTTCTCCCGAAAGGATATCGCGCAGCAAAAGCCCGGGACCCTTGCGGGTTAAATCGGCTGTGTAAGTTGCAATGCGGACCGTATCGGATGCTTGGGCAAACAGGTGTTGGGCGGCCAGCAGAACAACCAGAAACCCGGCGCAGGTTAAGTTACCAGCAATCCACCGTCTGTTCCGTCGAGCGACGAGCGCTTGCGCTTGTCCTCGATCATTGTTGCAATCCGTCCCATGGCGATGCCGCGCATGAAGAGGCTTGCGGGAAGAAATGCCCATGCTGCCATTGTCCAAACAAGTGTTTGTGGCGCGTCAGCCAGGGACGGCCCAAACAGGCTGCCCGCGGCCTGTGCCACAGCCGGGATCAAGAATGGCAACAAAAAACCTAAAGCGATGTTAACGCGCGCATCCCGGTTGAGGCGGGACACGACATCGCCGCCTGTTGTCGGATCAAATGTTGGCAGGTTGATCCACACATTGAACGCTCCGGTGCGCGAGGGCCAGCCAAACAGCCGCAGAAGCAGCGCGAAAATGGCCAGTGACAACAGAGAGGTCAGATAGCTGATACCTGCCGCGGTGCGGATCACATCCACGCTATGCGGGTCGGACACATCCGCCATGCCTAGAACCACAAGACGCACAGGGCTGTAGGGAAAGTCGATGGCATTGCCGATCAATGTTCCAACTGCATGGGTTAGCATCGTCAAGCCGCTGGGCGCCTCTTGCCCGCGCATGATCACCGATAGCAGGAAAACGGTGAAGAACAGGCAAAGAAACCGAACGCGATTGAATGGTGGTGCGTCGCGGAATTCGATGAGGCTAGGATAGCTGGAGACGTATTCGATGAAAATGAGTGCGGCTGCAAAGAGCGCAATCAAAGCGACGACCTGGGTCGTGTCTGGTGACACTTTCGGCAATAGCAACGACGGTGTGGCGATCAAAAGAGCCACCAGTCCGGCGCGCATGGCAGCTCCGCTCATCCGGTTCAGCACTATCCCGTTACCCTCTTCGTCTTAACATCGCTACGATCGGCAGATGACCACATGACGTCAATTCAGTTCAAATTGTAGGGTGTCGCCCTCATCCCGTCTTAGTTTGGCCCAGTCCGAAAATCCGCAACAATCTTCATTTTAAGTTAACGAATAATGGGGCTTATTTGCGGGAGAACTGGTGCGCGATTGCATCAAGAATGTGCGCAAAAAAAGGCCGCCCCTAAAGCGACCCTAGATGTTGTTATTTTAGTCGTGTCAGACCCAAGGGCGGACTTGGCTGGCAGTCTGTTCAAAACTGTCGATCGCGCCGACTTTTTCGAATGTGAGGCCAATGTCATCCAATCCGTTCAGCAAGCAGTGTTTTTTGAAGGAATCGATTTCAAAACCAAAAACTTCGCCATCCGATGACGTCACGGTCTGTGCGTCCAGATCGATTGTCATGCGGGCATTGGCACCTTTTTCGGCATCTTTCGTCAAAATAGCCACGGCCTCGGCCGGCAAAACCACCGGCAAAATTCCGTTCTTGAAGCAGTTATTGTAAAAGATATCGGCAAAGCTGGTCGAGATGACGCAGCGGATCCCGAAATCCAGCAACGCCCAGGGCGCATGCTCACGAGAAGAGCCACAGCCAAAATTATCACCAGCCACAATGACTTGCGCCTCCCGATAGGCAGGTTGGTTCAGAACAAAATCCTCAACCTCACTGCCATCATCGGCATAGCGCATCTCATCGAACAGGTTTTTGCCAAGGCCGGAGCGTTTGATCGTTTTCAAGAACTGCTTGGGAATGATCATGTCGGTGTCGATATTCATCAAAGGCAATGGTGCGGCAATGCCGGTCAGCGTGGTAAAGCGTTCCATCTTGGATCTCCTGGAAGAGGGCTGGCGCGTCGCCCTCCTTTTGAGTGATGCACCGCGTATGCACAACCCGTATGCATGGCATACATATCCCATGCATACGGATCGCCTGAAATCCTGCGTCTCGCTTCGCCCCGACGCTGCCACATTTGCGCCGCAATTCGTGGCCGAATACGTGACCTGACCTTGCGTAACACATGGGCGCTTTTGTAACTTTTTGAGCATTTAATGTATCAAAGCGGTCTCAAATTCGCCGGAAACCGCGAAAATTGATCATGTGACCACCGCATCGATTCGATCAATCGGTCGGTGAGATACCTAACGATTCTCTTCCGGTGCTTTCACAGCGGCACCGAGCAGTGCGTAGAGCCGGTCAAACGCCTCGGCCCCCATCTGCGTTCGCATCTGATCGTGAATCTCACCTTTGATGCGGGCGCCGTCGCGTTGAACAGCCAGTCCCGCTTCGGTGAAGCGGATGATCCTGCCGCGACCATCGGACGGGTCCAGGTCGCGGGTCACGATCCCCTGGCTTTCCAGTTCGGCAATGAGCTGATGCACAGCCTGTTTCGAGATCGGCATGCGCTGGGCAATCTCGGCCTGGCGGGTCCCGTCCGGGTGGATATGGGCGGTGATGCTGCCGCGCGCCTCCGCCTGCCAGCCGTGACCGGCCTTTTTCATTTCTGCGAGGTAGCGGTCTTTCCAGTGCTGCGCCGCCTCCCACAGACGGACACCAATATGATCAGGGCGCAGATCATCCCACTTTTCGTCAATTTCATTGACCAAGTCTGCTCTCCGATGTAGTCAACTTACATGACTAAGCTAGTGCCAATCCAACCTTCGCCAAATTCCGGGGCCAGAGCAATGGGCCCGGCGGATCGGTATAGTGGCCGTGCTACCCGCTATGATCGCGCCCATCTGCGGTGGTTGCGCATGGGTTTGGTGAGGCGCAATGTGCCTTTGAAGGTGCAGCGGCGGCATTGCTGCGCCCGGGCATGGCGGTTCTGGATGCAGCCTGTGGGGCAGGCGTGGTGGCGCGGCGCCTATTGGCGGGGCTGGATGGTCCCATCGATGTGATATTGTTGGATGCGGCCCCGGCCATGCTGGATCAGTGCCGCGATATCCCGGCCCGGCGCCTGATCGGCCGGATCGAGGCGCTCCCTTTCCCGGACCAGTGATTTGATCTGGTGACCTGTGCCTGGGGCCTGGAAACGGTAGAGGATCCGATACCCGCATTGGCTCAGTTTTTGCGGGTCAGTCGCCCTGGTGGACATATCTGCCTTGTCTTCTGCGCGGATCGGCCTGCGGCATCGCCCACGGCACTACTGTTTCGGCAGATGATCGAGCGGCGCGGGCTGGGGCAGTTCCTGAATTGCGCTTGTATCTCCGCCGCCGTGATCGGCCTTGGCGGATTGGCGGCACGGGTCCTCCATTTTACCGGACCGGCGGCGGCGCTGCTATTGACCCGCTAGCAGCGGTTGTGCCGCGAGGTTGGGGCAACGCTAGTTCAATTGCCCCAAGGCGCGCTGTGTCAGCGCCGTCCGGTCTGCGACATCCACCAGATTGGCGCTTGCCAGGCGAATGATCCCCGCCTTGCGCAAGGCGGTGAAACACCGGCTGACCGTTTCGGTTGTAAGCCCCAGGAAATCGGCGATGTCGGATCGGCTCATGGGGAGATCGATTGCCGTACCGCGCCCGTTTCGGTCTGCCAGCGTCACCAGAAATGAGGCCACTCTTTCAGCCGCCGACTTGCGACCAAGCACCATCAGGTGATCTTGCATGGCGCTGATCTCCTGCAATGCCGCGGTCATCAATGCGGTATGAAGTGCCGGGTCTGCGCCGCCGCTTTCCAAGGCCGCCAGCGGTATGAGGCGCAATTCCGCGTCAGCCAGCGCATCGCAATCGGAATGGTGGCGGCCCTGAGCCGGAAAACCGATCACATCCCCGGGATACCCAAAGGCAATCACCTGACGTCGCCCATCCTCAAGCACGCGTGTCAAACGCAGGACACCACGTTTGATGATATAAAGGCGCGTGGTGTCATCACCTTCAAAGTACAGATAAGTGCCTGCGGCGATTGTCTTGCCAATCTCCTTGGCGTCCGTGGGGGCAAAGGCCGAAGCGGATTGGCGAGCCCGCCTGCCCGATAGCGTGACATACATCTGAGGTCTCCCATAATCGATGGGGACCTTGTTGGACGGCTGGTGTAATCTGGCTTAAGGTTTCGGCGCAGCATTACGTATCAAAATGTAACCAGGTCGCGCGAGCAGCCCCAGTTGCACTTGGCGGATCCGCTGTCTGTCCAGAGGGTGGGGGCCATGACCGAAACCGCACAGGCGCTTGTCGTCGAAGACGATGAAAAGATCAGGCGCGTGTTACGCAACCTGTTGGAAGATGACGGGTTTTCGGTGCTGGAAAGCGCAGGCGCAAGCGCGGCCATGGAAATTGTAAAAACGACGACGCTGGCATTGGTGACGCTGGATATCCAACTGAATGGCGAGAGCGGTTTGGATATCCTGCGCGACATTCGCAAGATATCCAGAGTTCCCGTCATCATGGTGACCGGCAAAGATGACGTCATCGACCGGGTGGTCGGGCTTGAGATCGGCGCCGATGACTATATCACCAAACCGTTCCATATCCGCGAGGTGTTGGCGCGCGTGCACGCCGTGCTGCGCCGCAAGCGACATGAAGACCGCGCCGAACCGCCCGGTGTGCTCTCCTATCTGGTGGACGGTTTGACGGTGACCCCCGACCGGATGGAGGTGATTGCCCGCGACGGCAGGCCCTGCGATGTCACCACGGCCGATCTGGCCTTGTTCAAGATCTTTCTGGAGCGCCCGAAACGCGCCTTATCTCGCGATCAGTTGATGGATCTGATCGGCGGAACGGAATGGTCCCCGCTGGATCGAACCGTCGACAATCAGGTGGCGCGCCTGCGCAAGAAGATCGAGAGAAACCCGTCGGACCCGAAGCTGATCAAGACGGTGCGCGGCATCGGCTACATGCTGGCACAGGATGTGGTGCGACGCGGATCCTACGGTGATCATGCCAAAAGCGCGTGAAGCCGCCGGGCCAATTCCACCTGGCGATATGGTTTGTGAAGGACGTCATATTCTGTGGTGCCGCCCATACTCGCCGTGACGACATCGCTGGCATAGCCGGAGGTCAGCAGGACCTGCACGTCGGGGAAGCTCTGCCGGACCTTGGCAGCCAGTTCATATCCGTTAAGGTGGCCGGGCATCACGAGATCCGAAAACACAACATCCACATGCGTGCCGCTGACGAGCGTTTCATAAGCCGCGTCACCGTTCCGGGCGTCGAGCGTTTGGTATCCCAGGTCGCGAACACGTTCGACCGACAGGCGGCGCACCTTTGGATTATCCTCAACGATCAGAACGATTTGCCCTTGTCCCTGCGGTATGTCGGCTGCGTTGGCGGCGGGTGTGCTGCCGTCATGGTGCACCGGTTGGCTGACCGGGAAATACAGTCCAAAGCTGGTTCCATGGCCGGGCTCGCTGTAAAGCGTGATGTGGCCGCCGGATTGCCGGACAAAGCCATAGACCATCGCAAGGCCCAGGCCGGTGCCCCCTTTGTCTGATTTCGTGGTAAAGAACGGCTCGAACGCCCGCTTTTGCGCCTCCGGTCCCATGCCCTCGCCATCATCGCTGACGAACAGTCGCACGTAGTGCCCCGGTTCCATGTCGGTTTCCTGGGCCATGTAGGTGTCATCGATGATGACATCAGAGACCGAGATCAGGAATTCGCCACCACCCGGCATCGCATCCCGCGCGTTCAAGGCCAGGTTGATCAGCGCGGATTGAAGTTGCACCGGATCTACCATGACCTGACTGATGGTGGCTGCAAAATCGGTTTTGACCCGGTAGTCATCGCCAATCGTGCGCCGCAGAATGGCAAGTGTTGCCTTGCAAAGGTCCCGCAAGTCCGATTTCACGGGTTTCAGGTCACCCCGCCGCGCGAAAACCAACAGGCGTGAGGTCAGCTCGGCGCCCAGTTCGGCGGAGTCCAGGGAGTCTTCGATCAACGCCAACTGGCGGTCATTGACGCCGCGCATTTCAAGAAGCTCAAGGTTCCCGATGATGACCGTCAGAAGGTTGTTGAAGTCATGGGCCATACCCCCGGTCAGTTGTCCGATGGCGTCCAGCCGTTGTGAACGCGCCAGCGCATCCTCTGCCGCGCGACGGTCGGTCAGGTCGTGAAGAATCCCGACAAAAAGCTGTTCCCCGCCGATATCCGCATGGCCCACAGACAGATGCACCGGAAAGAGGGAGCCATTCTTGCGCAACCCTTCCACGTCGCGACCCAATCCGATGATCCGTTTTTCACCGGTCTCTATGTGGTGGCGCATGAACCCATCATGTAGATCCGCCAATGCGTCGGGCATCAGCAGGTTGACGCTTTGTCCAACCAGTTCACTGATCCGATATCCAAAGAGCCGCCCGGTGGCCGGATTGACACGGATCATCATGCCACGGCTGTCTGAGACGATCATGGAATCGGCAGTTGTCTCCATGATGGCGCTCAGCAAGGCGCTGTCCTTTGCGTGATCCATCGCGGTCGCCTCTTTCTGCCGTCGTCGTGCCTAGGTTCAACTGCCGCGGTCAATCTGCCTTGACCTCAATCAATTTAGCCGGGCAACGCGCAAAAAACGCATCACGCTCGCGGGTCTCAAGTGGCACGTTTGGCCAACCGGAAACATGGCCGCGGCACATCGTTGCCAGACGATAGCGCCAATCGAGCAGCGCAGATTGATCTTCCTCAAACCATCACTGGGACAGCCGGTTTCCGCATGCTCCAGCGCCACCATCACAGCTGACCCATTCGTCAGACTGTGGTCCATTTGCCAAGGACTGGTTGCGATCTGGCGTTGGTTTCGACCGAAACCTGCGCAGCCGATGGCAGGTCGATGATAGAGGGACATCAATGTGCTGCCGGTCGCTGAGGGAGATCCCCTGACGTGACAACCGGGAGCGGTAGCCCAAATGGATAAATAGTCGCCTGCTGGAAAGATGATGAGCCAAGGCCGCGACCTTTGCCCCTTAGTTCGGGCGGAACCAGGGGAGGCATAGCCGGGCCCCTGATTCAAAGCCTACCGCTTTTACGCTGCGTCGTTTGATCAGCGTCCCAGATTTTGACACTATTCCACCTGGGATGGCCATAATTCTGGCCGGACCAAGGTCTAAGGCGAACGTGGTTTATGAATTACGTAGTGCAGTGGGACCTATCAAATGAGAGTATCTTTGGCGGCGTTTGCAGCTATCATGATCGCAGGTGGCGCCTCGGCTGCTGTCATCGATTTTGAGACATTCGCGGCAGGTGATGTCGTGACCTCGTTCACCGCCGGTGGCGTCACGGGCACGGTGAGCGCGGTTGGCGGTGCGGTGAACCAGGCGATGGTGTTCGACTCCAACAACTTTACCGGCGGTGATGACGACCTTGAGGCGCCATTCTATGACAGCTTCACCGGATCCACGCATAACGGCACACCCACAGTGGGTGCCGCGACGTTGAACCCGGGCAAGATCCTCATCGTCTCCGAAGACGGTGATGCGAGCGATCCTGATGACAACGGGACAGGTGGGAAAATCACGTTCAATTTCGACCAGGCGATCAGGTTCACCGGGTTTGACGTTCTGGATGATGTGACGAACTTCAAGGTGACGTCCGATACCGGCGAGTCCATCAGTGGCCTTAGCCTGGATTATGACAACCAGTTTCAATCGTTTTCCGGCCTAGGCTGGGCCGGCGTGACAAGCCTGACATTTGATTTTGGTGCAGCTTCAGGCGCGATCGACAACATCTCGTTCGAAGTGTCGGCTGTGCCTCTTCCGGCATCGTTGCCGTTGTTGCTTGCCGGTTTTGCTGCGGTCGGTTTTGTCTCCCGCCGCCAGCGGGCAACGTAACGCCTCCCCAAATTCGCGACAGCCGGCCGGTCAGGTGAGGCTGTCGACAGGTTGTATCTCTTGGGATCACGCTTTGACGCGCACTGGCGTGGTGCCCTGCCTATCGCAGTGCGGCAATGACGGTGCCCACCTTTGTGGCAGTGGCGATATCCTGCATTGCGTAATTGATCGAAGCGCGGTGCCAATCATGATTGCGGGCCGAACAGGCATTTTCGGGCACGACCATGCGAAAGCCCTTGTCGGCGCCGGTTCGGGTCGTGTGTTCGACGCTCATATTGGTCCAGCTGCCCGTATTGATGATCGTGTCGCGGCCGCCATGGTGCAGGTAGGCCTCTAGGCGAGAGGTATCCCACGCGCTCATGCTCATCTTTTCAACCATCAGATCGCCGGGCTGAGGTTCAACACCGGGGCCAGGCGCTACGCCCCATGTCCCGTGCACGAGGGCGTTATTGTCTTTCAACCCCCGCTGCAGGCCAGCATGAATGGCTCATCCTGGCCCTTAACCTTGGTCTTCAGTGCATAAAGCGAGGTGGTCGCGAAGATATAGAGGGTCGACCAATCCGGCCCACCCCAGTGGATATGGCGACCAATTTGGGGCAGGTGATCTTGCCCATCAAATAACCCTCAAAGGAATAGACCCAGATCCCGCCGGGTACGGTGACATAGACGTTGCCGTGTTCATCGGCTTTCATGCCGTCCGGCACACCAGTCAGGTCGTCATCGATGATGCCGCCTGCAAAGATCCGGCCATTGATCAGCCGACCATCGGGGCGATGTCATACATACGGATATTGGCCTGCTGGGTGTCGTTCACCCACATCCATTTCTGGCATGGTGAAAAGCACAGGCCGTTGGGTTGGCCAAAGGTTGCGCGATCCACGACCAGTTGCCGCGCGTACCCCGGTTTGTGGCCCGGCGGCAGGCGATAGACACCTTGAAAGCCCTGCTGGGTCTGATGCGGAACGCCAAAACCCTCCATTCGGCCATAGGTCGGGTCGGTGAAGTAGATCGACCCATCATTGCCAACGACAATGTTATTGGGGCTGTTAAGCTCCTGCCCTTCAAAATGGGTGCACAGCGTTTCTGGCGCGCCGTCAGGCATGATCCGCACGACCGAGCTGGTGGAATGCTCACAGACCAGCAGGTTCAAGGCGGCATCATAGGTCATGCCGTTGCCCTTGTTCGACGGGCGTGCGATTTCGGTGATCCCCTGCCCGGACGTGTATTTGCGACGCACATCGCCCGGCATGTCCGAAAAAATCAGCGTTTGCTCAACCGGATGCCATAGTGGCCCTTCGGTGAAGGTAAAACCTGTGCCCAATGCCTCAATCGGGGCGTCCACATCGATCAGTGTGTGGAACTTGTCTGCGATGGCGTGATGCATGGCTTAGACCGGGAACCACGGCCTATCGGGCAACGTCTCTGTCAGCGGGCCGGGCACCTGCATGGCCAGACGGCCCACCACCTTTTGCCGTTCGATCTTGGCCGGTTTGTCATGGATCGGCAGCAGGAAGGTGTAGTTGTTCAGCAACTTCTTGATCGCGCCCTTTTCTTCCCGCTTGGACTGGGAATGGTTGCCGGTGACGCGCGGCTCCATCCAGTTGTTGGTATAGATATGGTTCACGACCTGGTCGTTGAAATCATAGATGACATCGCCGCAGATACAGGCCAGACCCTCCGCCGTTTCCACGACCACTTTCATCGACCCTTCGGTATGGGCTCCGGCATATGCGCACCGGATACCGGGAATGATCTCTTCCGCGGTGGTGATATCAAGGTCGAGAAAACGGATCGCTTCGGGTTCGTAGATCCGGTCCACCAAGTGCTTGATGTCGGGCTTTCGATATTGCGGGAACATGATGCCAGAGACGCTGAACTCCATCTCGCGCCGGTTCAGCACCACCGTTGTGTTCATCGGGAATTTATCGTCCTGCTCGGCATGGTCGATATGCAGATGGGTGTGCAGGATGTAGCAGATATCGCCCAGTTTCAGCCCATGGCGCGCCAGCTGCTGTTCGATCATGTTGTCATGAAATTGCAGCCACCGCATGCCCAGGCTCTCCATGATCGCGTTGTCGCGATACCCCGTATCGACCAGCACGGGATATTCCCACCGGTGATCAGGAAGCCATAGACGGGCACGCGCCGGGTCCGCCCGCATTCATGGCCCAGAACCAGAAAGCTGGTTTTCAGCTCGATATCCCCGTAATCCAACACGTGAATTTGCAAAGCCATCCTTTGTCCTCCCTCAAAGACGATAGACACGGGCGGCCGTGGCATTGAAAATTGCCTTCTGCTTTTTCCTGGACAGCGCCTTGGTGGCGTCCTCGAAGGCGTTGAAAGTTGCAGATAACTGGTCCAAAGCTTCTCAATCGGGAAGTTGGATCCATATATGCAGCGATCCGCCCCAAATAGGGCCTCGGTATCCGTTACCATCTGCGCGATGAAATCCGGGTCATTGCGGTGGATGAATGTGCCAAAGGCCGACAGCTTGGTCACGACATTCGGGCAATCGGCCAGGCGTTTCATCGCCTCAAACCAGGCGGCGTGCCAGGCATCCCTCAGGTCCTCTTTCATCCCGGCATGTTGCAGGATGAACGCCACATCAGGGCAGGCGCGCGCCAGGTCGGCCGCCCCTGCCATCTGCCCGGAAAACACCTGCAGATCAAAGGACCATCCATAATCGGCAAGCTTGGCGACATTGGCCTGGATCTGCGGATGGCGGCACAGGTCCGGGTCCTTGGCAAAGCGGTAAAGTGGATTGTCGTGCCAGTGGAATTGCTGCCGGATCCCCCGCATCAGCGGATATTTCTTCAGCCGATCCAACTGCTGGACGATGTCACCGGTAAAATAGGCATAGCCCACGATGCCGGATATCGTGCCATATTCATCGGTTTGGTCCTGAAGCCAAGCGACCTCATCCTCAAACCAGTTGGGCGCCCAATTGGCCTGGACATAGACAGTTTTCGCGATCCCGGTCCCCGCCAGATCGGCCAGAAATTCCGACGCCGTATAATCGCGCATGATCGCGCGGTAGGGGCCAAAGATGCGCGGGTGTTCCGGGCTCAGCAGCCAGGGCAGGTCCTTTTGTAGCCAGATATGGTGATGGCACCGATCATCCAGCGCCTCGCCATGGTCAGAATGTGGTCGGTCACGGCGTCGGTGGAGGCGCCATCCCCCAGATGATCCAAGACCGGCAGGATACCGGTAAGCCCGGCGGTGCGCGGTTCATAATTCGGGTCTGCGGCAAGCGGGGTAAGCCAGTCCAGCCGCCACGCAGCGCGTGACAGGCGGCGCACGGCGTCAACCATCGCGTCGGGCGTGCCGCGTTCCAACCGGTCCGACAGCACCAGAACAGCCCCGCCGCGCGCAAAACCCGTATAGCGGGGTACTGCCAGGAACGCGGCCAGCGCATCACCGATCCGCGTCCCGCCATCGATGTCGGCAACGGCCGCGCTGGCACGGGCCAAGGCCTGCCGCCTATCGCTGACCTTCAGCGCCTGCGTGATCCGGGTGAGGCGCGTGCCCAGAGTAAACACCTCCGCCTGGTCCGCCGCCTGCGTAACGGCATGGGCCAGGCACAATAGCGGCTCCGTCCGATCCGCCATGGAGCCGGAGACATCGATCAGCAACAAAACACGCCGCTGGCGCTGCTTGCGCTTGCTTTAAAACAGGCGCAACACGTTGCCATCGCACTTGGCCGCGTCCCGCAGCGTGCGCCGCATATCGATCTGGTCACCGGAATTGGCGCGCATCCGGCGATAGGATGCGCGGCGGGGCAGCGCCCCCGGTGCGTCGCGTCGCAACCGTTGCAGGGGGTGGTCGCCCTCCGTCAGGCTGCGCTGTGACAGGCGCTCCGCTACCGTGGCTTCGGCACCGACCTCGCTTTGATCGTCCTTTGCCTCGATCTGCCGGGTATCCTGACCCGGTTCGAATGCCTCGACCTCGTCGTCTTCATCCCCATCGGCGGGGGCCTGGATGACCTCGCCCAGGAACACCGCGCGAAACAGGGCGTCAAATTCTGCTGTTCGCTTGGGCGGGATCGCGAAAAGTGCACGAGCCGCGCGGTAGATATCGGTCATACTCTGAGGACCAAGAATAGCAATATATTTAACAAAATCAATATCTTGAACGGGTTACACTATAAATCGCGCGCCGCGCGAGGCCTCGGCAAAGCGGAGGAACGGATCCAAGGGGCGGGGCAGGGTCATGCGGCCTCCCCCGGCAAAACGCCGGAGAGGCGATCCGCCATATAGGTCAGGTCGTGATGGTCCTTCAGGGCCACACCGATGGAGCGTTTGAACGCCTCGGGCCACCGCGCGCCCTGGGTATTGAGCAACGTCGCGGCTTCGCCCATTCCACGGTTTCGGCCACACCCGGCGGTTTGGCCAGCGGCTCCTGACGCAGCATTCCGACGCTGGCCACCACCGCCTGCGCGGTGGCCTGGGCCACCGAACTTGCGCGGGTCATCACGATCTGCGCCTCAAGCGCGGGATCGGGGTAGTCGATCCAATGGTAGACACAGCGACGGCGCAGCGCCTCATGCAGGTCGCGGGCGCGGTTCGAGGTCAGGACGACGACTGGCCGCTGCGTCGCCCGCACCGTCCCCGTTTCAGGGATCGAGATGGTGAAATCTGATAGGAATTCCAGCAGGAATGCCTCAAATTCCTGGTCGGCGCGGTCAATCTCATCAATCAAAAGCAGCGATTGACCCGGGTTGCGCAGAACCGACAGCAAGGGCCACTCCAGCACGAAATCCTCACCATACAAATTGACATAATCGTCACCGGCCTGGCGAATGGCCAACATCTGGCGCGGATATTTCCATTCATACAAAGCCGCCGCTGCGTCTATCCCTTGAAAGCATTGCAGACGGATCACGTTGCGGCCCAGCACCCCGCCCAGCGCTTTGGCGGCTTCCGTCTTGCCGACGCCTGGCGCGCCTTCCAGCAACATCGGTTTGCCCAAGGCCAGCGCCAGATAGGCCGCGGTCGCCAGCGCATCGTCCGCCAGGTACTGCGCATCGACTAGGGCCTTTTGCAGGCCGGCAGGCGTTTCGATCCCGGATATGTTGGGCCTGACGACCATCTAGGCGCGCATCGCCTGTGGCCGTGTGCCGCCATTTTCGCGGGTACCGCGCAACACCTTTTCAGGCGTGATCGGCAGATAGTCACAGCGCACGCCGACCGCGTTGTAAATCGCGTTGGCAATGGTGGGCAGGACGGGTTGGTACACATCTCGCCCGGGCCCTTGCCCCCGAATGGCGCATCCTCGGCGGGGCGTTCGAGAACGGCGATATCATGGGGGGACGATCTGGCCCGGACCAGGCTGCAGGTAGGTGTTGAAATCCTCTGGCCCGTGGTCGCGTGGAGGATAGCAGGGTTCGGTCGTTTCACAAAGCGCGTGGCTGACACCCATCCAGGCACCGCCGATTAGCTGTTGTTCAACCAGCTTGGGGTTCAGCGCGCGGCCCACTTCATAGGCAGAGTTGATGTGGTTGACCGTAACGTCGCCGGTCTCGTCATCCACTTCCAGGTCGATGACCAAGGCGGCATGGGCAAAGCAGATCACGGGGGTCATATCACCGGTTTCGGGATCCGCCTCCGATGGTGGCATCAGAAAGATGCCGCGACCGGACAAGGTGCGGCCCTGCTTGAACTGGGCGGCGATGGCCGTTTCGGCCACGGTGATGGATCGCGATGGCGCACCTTTTACATGGATGTTGCCTGTTCCGTCCGTATCCAGATCGGTGGCGTTTACCTCCAGCTCTTCGGCGGCGGCTTCCATCATCTGTTTGCGTGCTTCGGCAGCGGCACGGATGACGGCATTGCCCACCCGGTGGGTCCCACGGGAGGCAAAGGAGCCCATGCAATGCGGGCCGGTATCGCTGTCGGCCATATCGACATAGACATCCGCAACCGGGATGCCCAACGTTTCAGACGCGATCTGCCGGGTCACGGATTTCATCCCCTGGCCCAGGTCGATGGAGGACGGCGCCACCATGAACTTCCCGTCCGGTGTGGAATGGATCAGCGCCTGGGACGGATCGCCCCCAAGGTTCATGCCTATGGGATAGTTGATGCAGGCGAACCCGCGTCCTTTCTGGATGGCCATCTCAGCGCTTCCTGTAGCCAGAGGTGACAGGCGAACTGTCAGGTCGCCTGACCCCGCCTGAAAATGGCGTGGCTGGTTTACAGGGCTCGGGCGGGGCCATCGGCGGTGGGCTTGATGCGGATGGTGGGGCTGGCGGAGGCGCTGGGCTTGACGCGGTTGGTCGTGCCGTTTGCGCGGGTGGAGGAGTCGCCGTTGGCATGGTTGGGCCCGTTTCCGCTGTTGCTGCCGGTGCCGGGATGGTTGCCGGGGTCGATCCCATTTTGTGCCCGATCCGGTCTGCATCGATCTGCATATCCACGTTCTGAACAGGCGCACCGGCGATGGCGTCGCGCCGTGTCCCCGCGGGGACACGTCCCGTCGGATGCGCGCTGAGGGCCGTGCTGGCGACGCGGCCCGCGCGCCGCTCTCCGATTTTGCCCTCTTCATCGGTGACGGTTTCGGGGATCTGGTGTCGCTCCGGCAGAGGCGCAAGGGAAGATTGCGCCGCCGCCTGTTGCGATATCGCCCAATCGGCCTTTGCCGCGGCGACCTGACAGCATTCGATCAGGGCGGTGTTCTTGGCGACCCTCCGGTGGGCTTTCATATCGCCGTCGCGATAGGCGTTGAGGATCCGTAGCTCGACCGGATCCATGCTGACGGCTTCGGCCACGCGGTCCATCTGGCATTCCATGGTGAAATCCACCGCCGTGATCCCAAAGCCGCGCATGGCCGTCGCGGGCGTGCGGTTGGTGATGCAGCAATAGACGTTGGATGCCAACGTTGGGGATGGAATAGGGCCCCGGCAAATGTCCCGTGCCTTTGATGATCGCGTAGGGTGACAGTCGCATATAGGCGCCGCTGTCGAAGAAGCCGGTGAATTCGCGCGCGACGATGTGGCCATCGTTCATGACGCTATCTTTCAGCCGCCAGCGCTCGCCGCCCTGCATTTCCTCATACCAGTCCCAGGCAAATTTCACCGGACGCCCGGTGAGCATCGCGCCCAGAACGGCGGTCGGCTCCACGATGGAGTCGACCTTACCGCCGAACCCTCCCCCAGCCGTGCCGCCGATGAAATGCAACCGGGATGAGGCGATGTTCAAAAGCTTTACCGTGTTGCCCAGGGAAAAGAACAGCGCCTGGGTATTGGTATGACAGGCAAAGTGGTCATTGGTTTCGGGTGCTGAGATGGTGCCGCAGGTCTCAATCGGGGCCTGTTCGATGGGCGACATGTGGTATTCGGCCTCAACCACGTGATCGGCCTGGGCGAAGGCGGCGTTCACGTCCCCAAAGCGCAGCTTTTGGTGATCGTATTTGCCGTGATAGTCGAAGCTGTTGTTGGGATAGATCTCATTCACGACGGGGGTGTTGGGCGCCGGCGCCTTTTCGACATCCAGCACGTGGGGCAGCACGGCGTAGTCGACCCGCACCAGGGCGACGGCATCCCGCGCCTGTCGTTCGGTATCGGCGATCACCCAGGCCACCGTTTCGCCCAAGTACCGAACCTTGTCATAGGCGCGGAGCGGTTCATCATTTCTACCGAAATTTATCAGCTATAACAATGTGTTGAGGTTGTTCGGCACATCCTTGGCCGTTGCCACGCGGCGGATGCCCGGCATCTTTTCAGCAACAGAGGTATCGATGGAGCGGATCTGTGCGTGGTGGTGGGGCGACCGGACGGCGCGCATATGGAGCAGCCCGTCAAAGAGGTAGTCGTCGTAATAGGCCGTCCGACCCGTCACATGGCCCAGGATGTCTTGGCGGATTGTGGGCTTGCCGATTTCCTTAAGGTCGTCATCCCGCTCATCTGCGAACAGGTTTTTGCGAAACTCGATGCTGGACATCTAGACGGCCCCCCCCGTGCAGACGGGCGGCGGCGGTGAGGATCGCGTCAACGATGGGCTCGTACCCGGTGCAGCGGCATAGGTTGCCGGAGATCGCCTCGATCACCTCATCACGCGAAGGGGTAGGGTTCGCATCCAACAACGCCTTGGCGGCCATCAGCATGCCGGATGTGCAAAATCCACATTGCGCGGCAAAGCCCTGGATAAAGGCATCCTGCAATGCGTGCAGATCGGGGCAGCCCGCCAGACCACCGGTCGTGTTGATTGTCCATCGTCGGGTTTTTTGGCACCAAATGCGGCTCAAGCTAAGAGAGAGTTTGGCTCATCTGGTTGGTTTGATTATGCGGCGTGCTGGCGGTGATGCAAGCGGCGCATTTCGAGCGTCTTT